>JBEKPJ010000071.1:0-31550 GCA_049520935.1 Terriglobales bacterium
CCTGTGGCGCTAACGGCCACCGTTCCGGTGGCCCAAAATTCGGGGCCGCGTCAGCGACCCCGCCTAGCCGCTTCGAGCGGCTCACAGACTAAAGCCCCCGGCTCTGCCGGGGGATACTTACTGTGAAAGTTAGGTCAGTGCGACAGCTGGAATCATGAAGAAAATCGAATCGAATCAAGATGCTCGGATGTGCTTGATATCATCGGCCTGCGACACCGGTCTCGGCGCGCGCAAGAGCTCTCGGATCGTCCTCGCCAGGTCCTGAGGATGAAACGGCTTCTGCATGAATGCATCGTTGGCGTCTGCCACATTCCCTTCATAAGTCTGGTCATCAAATCCGGATACGTAAAGGATGCGCATATCGGTATACAACGGCCGCAGCCGCTTAGCCAACTCTCGACCGTTCATCCCCGGCATTAGAATATCCGTTAGCAACAGATCAATTCGTCCCACGAACTGCCGCGCAATCTGGATGGCCTCTTCCGGAAGACCCGCATCCAGTACCTTATATCCCAATTTCTGCAAGAACTTGCGAGTAAGATTGCGCAAATCACTGCGGTCCTCGACCAGAAGGATGGTTTCTGAGCCCAGCAGAGACTCGTCGGGCACTCTCGTGGCAACGGCTGTCTCACGAGGTTCCGCCTTCGCCTTCGGCAGATAGATCCTGAACGTTGTCCCCTTGCCGGGTTCACTGTCGACCACGATGGCCCCCCCGCTCTCTTTCACGATTCCGTAAACCATAGACAGGCCCAGGCCGGTTCCTTTGCCCACGTCTTTGGTTGTGAAGAACGGATCAAAGGCGTGACTCTGGATTCGTGGTGACATCCCTACGCCAGTATCACTGATCGTTAGCGTAACGTAATGACCGGGAGCAACGTCGGCGGACTGCCCTCGCTCTCTCATTTCACAAGCGCCGATCTCGATCCGAAGCCTGCCACCTTCCGGCATGGCGTCGCGCGAGTTCGTCGCCAGGTTCAACAGGATCTGCTGGATCTGGGTGGGATCGGCCAGAACGGGAGCCTTTTCCTGCGATAGAACGATAGCAATCTCGATGTGTTCTCCGATCACCCGAGGAAGCATGTGGCCGGTTTCCTTTACGATCGAATTGAGATCGATGACGACTGGCGAAAATGGATGCTTACGACTGAAGGTGAGGAGCTGTTGTGTCAAACTTGCGCCCTGGTTGGAGGCGGAGATGATGTCATCGACATATTGTCGGCGCTGATCGTCGGCATTAATACTTCCGAGGAGAAGTTCCCCACTTCCCAGAATTACACCCAGGAGATTGTTGAAGTCGTGCGCCACCCCCCCCGCGAGCCGCCCGACGGCCTCAAGTTTCTGCGCCTGGAGCAAGCGCTCTTCCAGAATCTTTCGTTCGCTGATGTCCCGGGCGGCGGCGAAAACCCCCTCCACTTGCCCGCTTTGGTTCTTGAACACGGTCGCGTTATAGAGCACGTGAGTGATGGAGCCCGAAACATGGCGAATCGCCAGCGGGTAGTTGCGCACGGAGCCTTTTTCGAAAGCTTGCTGGTAACCCTCACGGGCGTGCTTGGGCTCGGTGAAGTAGTCGCAAAAATCACTGCCGATGAGATGCTCACGCGAAAGTCCAGTCACCGTCTCGGTGGCCACATTCACATCGGTGATCTTGCCTTGCGGACTAATGGTGACTAAAGGATCCGGGGAGGCCTCGATTAAGCTGCGAGTGTAGAGGGATGCCCGGCGCACCTGTTCCTCGGCCTCTCGGCGTTTCGTGTCATCGGTGAAGGTAGTCACCACGGCATACGGAGTGTTCTCCGTTTCGTGATAAATGGGCTCCGCGTTGATGAGTATCCAACTCAAACCGCCCTCTGGCTTTCGGATCCCCATCCGGACATTCGAGGCAGGTTTGCCCGTGCGCAACACGACCATGGAAGGATGGGTTTCAGCAGGGAACGGCGAGCCGTCCTCGTGAATAGTCGACGGTTGCACGTCAATCGAAGCACGCCCGGCGATTTCGCTCGCCAGCACACCCAGGATACGTTCCCCACTACGGTTACAAGCAATGATCGTGCCGTCGGCTTGCTGAACTACCACGCCCTCGGACATCGCTGCTACCACGGACCGGTAACGCTCCTCGCTTCTACGGAGGTTTTCCTCCGCCCGCTTGCGCTCGGTGATGTCAGTGCATGCTCCCACCCATTCGCGAATATTGGCTCCAGTATTCGGCACCGGCACCCCGCGAACTGCCATGTGGCGATACTCGCCATCGTGACGTCGCAAGCGGCACTCCATATCGCACGGGACGCTGTTCTCGACCGCCTTCGACCACGCTGTCTTTGTTTGCTCCCGATCGTCAGGATGAACAGCCTGAATCCATCCCCAACCTCGGAGTTCCTCCTGCGGCATGCCGCTGAATGCCGACCACATCGACTGCTCCTCGCCCAACTCGCCCTGGGAATTAGTGGTCCAAACGATTTGTGCGGTCGCGAGTGCCAGAGAGTAGTAGCGCTGCTCGCCCTGGCGAGCAGCGTCGCTCGCCCGGTACTCAGAATGAATCGTAGCGAGCAGGCGAAGAGCGAAAACGACGAGCGAGCCGCTTATCGCTAGCCGCGCCAGGCCTGATTCTGACGGGGATGTCAAGCTTGCGGAAGCGGCAACTATGAGCGGCAAAATCGCGGGGATGAGGTGAAGCGACAGAGCCTTGCGAAATTTAGACTTCCCGATATTGACGCTACCTGGCAAGTCTTGCCACCGGGAGAATAGCCATGCGGCCGTCAAAAACGGCACTGAGCCTTGGAGCTCGATCCACACCGGAACGGAGCGGGCACTGAGGAAAATGTAGTGGGTAAGTACTGAACCCACTGTATAAACCAAGAGATAAATTCCCATCGAACGGAACGCCAAACGCTCGCGCTCGGAACTTGCCACCAGGGTGCGAAACCAGAACCCGCCCGTGGCTCCGATATTTCGGGCAATGAGTAGAACGCCAAAAAGTGCATAGAGGGAGTGGATGTAGCCCGCCGGCGCACCTTTGCTAGGTGTATAGATGAAGGCAATGAACAGGATCACCACGATGATCAGCACCTGCATGTAATCCAGGATCATCGGCCAGTTGGTCGCCCCGCGCGCGCGGGGACCTTCATTGAGCAGCAGTATCAGACCGAAGGGCGCCATGTGCAAGAGAAAGAGGAAGTCGCTTACCCCAAATCCTTCTCCGCTCTCAAAATGACGAACCACGAGGGCGACGACGACGAGAGCAAATCCGGCGCTTGAGAATGTCCAAAAGGTGCGGGCGAAGTCTCGGGACTTTACAGCGGCATAGCCCGCAGAGATAGCGGCGAGCACCACGGAGAGAGTTTGCAGACCCTGCGACGCGATCGACTGACCGAGTGTAGCCTTGGTGGTCGCGAGGACGATCAGATGCAGCGCAAAGATCGTTCCAAGACTAAACGCAACAACTTTGTAAAACGAGGCCGATGTGTCGATCTTGTGAGACACATGACACCCTATCTTGTCGAGCAACACCAATTATAGACCGAATGTGCCGCGGAGAGCGGGTTTTCATGCACCCTTCGCTGGTCGTTGGACCTAAATGGAACGGTTCAAGGTTACGACTGGGAGCCTGGCGGGTATCTCGTGGGACGGTCCAACGGTCTAGGCAGGGGCTAAATCAGCTGCGGAGCAATGTCTAATGCTTAGTTGGACCTCTGCCAAATCTGCTCTATCATCAGAGACTCGATTGAAGGTGTCAACAAGGAGCAGCGGCCCTGCTCCTTGTCGGGTATTATGCCTCTCTCTTTGCTGGCGCAAGAAGTAAGACGGCTGGCGCAAGAATCAGACGGAGGACCGCCTCAATCACCAGGGCCACGAACCAAAGACTACAGCCAGAAGGTGTAGCAACATCATTGTGATCTTCTCCTTTTTGAATTGCTCGCTACCTATTGAGGTCGCGACCTGATGTAATGAGAAGCAAGCCGCTAGCCAAACTCCCTGTTGCCTACGATTCCATTTGCATCCATGCGGTTACAACCGCTACCCTCCCATTCCCTCAATGTTCTCGCTAACGTTTCATGGGCCGTTTCCAGATTGGTATTCCTAATCGGGAATTTGCTGCACAGAGGTATCTCACCGGACACCGGATCCCGGCAGTTATGCAAAAGTCGACCAGTCAGTAGCACCTGAATACAGGCGAACCCCAGGGATATGGGAGCCCATAACGGCCGACCACCGACGAACGATCGATATGCGGCGTGCCGCTGGTAGCGATGTTGAAGTCTTCCGACCTGAGGAGTGGATGCCGCGCGGTAACACCGCGAAGACAAACAGAATCCGGGATTTCGGCATCGGCACTGCGAGGATGTCGATATAGCAAGCCTGTTTCAGGCCGGCTTCCCAAACCTAACCCACCTTCTCCACCAATGGCCCATTTAGTCACGCTGCTTCCTGCCAGCAGGAGCATCACGACGACCATGGAGATGTTGAACCGCTCAGTCGGACTCATTCAGTAGTCTCTCTGCTATGGGGTTGCATAGTAGCGACACAGATCAACTCAAACGGCGCGAAGTTCTGCCTGCCGGCACGATCTCTTCGGGTGGGCCATAACCGCGGTTGTGAGCTCGAGCGGAAACGACATACGTCTTGAGGTCGTTTCCGCACCATCGGCTGGAGATGGGCGGCCTGCCGCAGGAACAATACAAAGTCCATACTTCCGAGAAGCTGGCAGCGACAGGAATCAGGCAGGAACCATTTTGGTATGGACTGAAACCAACAATATATCGTGTGAGGCAGTTCGGACACTCGACGCAATGGCGAAACCGGGGTGTCATGGCGGGTATCATTTACGAGCTGTGGCTTAACGAACCTCGTTTTCAACGGAAGATGAGGGCGGGAACTCGCCCCGCCCCGTTTGCTCGCCTGAGATGTTCGGCATAGTTGCTGCTTCATTCCCGTGGTTGCTTTGCTCCCTTCGCCTCAAACAACATTCGGCTGAATCCGGTTAGATGGGGCCGGAAATCGGACGGATCAATGACCTTGCCAGAGCCGACCCTGTGGTTGGCTTTCGAAGAGCCGGCCGCTGCACTCTGGCCCTCATATGCGGGAACCGCGAGAAACCCAACCTGCTCGCCGCTTGCGTCGATTGCGGTCCCGACAATTTCACCCTGATCGTTGATTCCTTGCGCCAAGTAAAGATACAAAGGAGACTCCTCCTGTACCAGGTCATTAAGGTCCATCATCATTCCGTTCTGGTAAAGAAACGCTCTCGCTCCATAGGGTTCGCTTCCACCATCCGAGACACCGACTATCTGGCCCTTTTCGTTGATGTCGTAGGCGACGCTGGAATCGTCATCTCCAATAAATGGCAGGGCCTGCATTTTGCCGCTTTCTTGCGTCCACAAGAAAGCCTGGGCACTGTTCTCGGTGTTGTTGCCAAAACCCACTACTTGGCCGTGATTGTTGAGAGAGACTGGGGTATTCCAGACCTGGGCACCAAGATTACCCAAGTTGATGGGTTGGCCGCTCTCCCAAAGCACAGCGTGTATAGCGCTCGAGCCTCCTACTGCATTCGAGCAAAGCCCCGAAATTCCGATGACCTGTCCGCGATCATTGATGGCGGTGGCAGCCGAATCCGGATCGCCAGGATACGGAGGTAGTTGTGTCATTTCCGTCAACCCGGGACCCCAGATGGCGGCCTCAAATTGGAGAAATTGCCTGGCGGGAGGCAGGTTGTTGCAGGTCGGATCGACAACGCCATTCTCCGCCCACCCCACAATCTGGCCGCGGTTGTTTACCCCGGCGGCATAGCTGTTGTATCCGCCCCGGAAGGCAGGGAGCGGGTTCATCACACCGTCCTCCCAAGCGAAGCCATTGCATATGTAGCCGTCAGGAGCAAGGAAAAAAGCAGCGCAGCTCCAAGCTTCCCCCAGAGGATTTGGTTGAGCAGTTTCGGCGATGCCGACAATCTCACCGTGAGTGTTGTGGTTGGGCCAAGCCACGGTGCTATTGGGCCCGCCGAGGGTGCCCAAGTTGAGCGGAGCTCCGATCCAGAGTTCAGCGTTGACCGTGGTATTACCGGTCAGATTGTCGCCGCCCGAGATCCACCCTAAGTTGTTGATACCAACCGGCTCGGCATTTCCACCCAAGGGTGCGCCCAGATTAAATACGTAGTACTTGGGCAGTGAGTTGTTTCCCTGCGCTTTGACAATTCGAACGGGAACGATTACCGCCGCGAACAGTGCCATGGCGGCGACACACGTGAATTTTGTGGAATGCATATTTCCTCCATTGAGGGCTGCCTTTCAAAGTCAAAAGAAGCAAACGCTGGACGGCGCTTTTCTGCCGCTTTCCCACTTCGCTTCCCGCGAAGAGGCACAAAACCCTTACAGCGCAGATCCGACATTATCGGAATGGATGCGGAGATGTCAGACGGTTGCGGACATCGCTCTCGAAAGTTGGACGGTGGCGGACCTTGCCCTCTAACAGGCATCAGATCGCGAACACTCTACGATGCTCTACAACCAAACAACGCCGTTCTGCCGCGTCCCCTTCACGGCCGGCAATCGTAGGCACGGATTCGGCAACCGGAGAGCGCAGTCCGAAAACGTCCAGCGTTCGCTCCGATCGGGGCTATCATCACTTGAGAACAAATGGAACTGGACTGGCAGGTATGTTCGCGAGCTCGGGTAACGCGCGACGCGCGCTTCGATGGCAAGTTCTTTATTGGCGTGCTCACCAGCGGCGTTTATTGCCGGTCGATATGTCCTGCGCCTCCGGCGAAAGAGAAGAATGTCCGTTATTTTCCGACCGCGGCCGCGGCAGCGGAGGCGGGCCTTCGTCCTTGTTTGCGATGCCGGCCGGAATGCTCGCCTGGCACTCCGGCTTGGCTGGGGACTCCGAATACGGTTTCCCGAGCTTTGCGCCTGATCAGTGAGAGTGGCCTCGAGGAGGGCGGCGTGGAAGCACTCGCGGAACGTCTTGGAGTCGGCTCGCGTCACCTTCGTCGCCTGTTTTTGCAACACCTGGGGGCTACGCCTAGCGCGGTTTCTAAGACGCGCCGAATGCATTTTGCCAAAAAGCTTATCGACGAGACAAATTTGTCTATGAGTGACGTCGCCCTGGCTTCCGGTTTCGGGTGCGTTCGAAGATTCAATGCCGGCATCCGCGAGGTCTACCACCGCACTCCCACCCAAATCCGGCGCCTGGCTCGGCAGAGGATGATGCAGCCCGAGAATCACTATGTTTTCCGCCTCCGTTTCCGTCCACCTTACGACTGGAAGGGGATGTTGGCGTTTTTGGCGCAACGGGCCACGCCCGGGGTGGAAGCAGTGATGAACGGCATCTATCGTCGCACCATCTCTTTGGGCAAAAACGACGGCTGCTTCGCGGTCTCGCTTGATGAAGGTAACAATGTGCTCGTGGTGCGTCTGCAGTTTGGGGATCCACGCCTGCTGTTCTCTATCACCGAGCGAATCCGCGCCATGTTCGATCTGAATGCAGACTGGGTGGCCATCGTGCAAAGCCTTAGAATCGACCCCGTGCTGGCAACACAGCTTGATTCTGGTCCCGGGCTCCGGGTAGCGGGTTGTTGGAATGGCTTCGAACTCGCCACGCGGGCGATTCTCGGTCAGCAGATCACGGTGAAGAGTGCAACCGCTTTGGCTGGTCGAATGGTGAGCAACTTTGGCAAGCCGTTCACCTCGGTCGATGGCCTCACGCATCTATTTCCCACACCCGAGGTCCTTGCCGATGCCAGGCTTTTCCGCGTTGGACTGACTGGGGCCAGAGCGGAGGCGATTCGAGCCCTCGCTCGCGCTGTATGTGATGGACGCATCGCTTTCGAAAGGGTGGTCGATTCCGACGCTTTCTTGAATCGGTTGTGCGAGATTCCAGGCATCGGAAGATGGACGGCACAGTACGTGGCGATGCGAGCGCTCGGAGAGCCGGATGCTTTTCCATCTGGCGATCTAGGTCTTTTGCGGGCCATGGCTCTTCGGAGTCCTCATCAATTGGAGCGCCACGCCGAGGCCTGGAGACCATGGCGTGCGTACGCTGCGATGTATCTCTGGAAAATCGCGAGCCTGGGTGCAGGATTCGGAAATAGACGGTCGGCTTCCAGTACCCAGGAGGAAGCCACGGCGAGTGTCACTGGCCAGCACCTTTCACTGGTTGTTTGACAGGGCACAACACCGCGCTATATTCCGGTCCCCGCATCGCAATGGCGATTGATCGGATCTTCCGAAAATTATTGAACTAGCGTTGCGGATTCAAAGGAAACCGTATCGACTGCCAGTTGACAGACTCCGATCAGTCCGTGACATTGGACCGGGATGGTTAAAATCCTATTCGCCGCCATCAGACAGCTCACTTAGGACGCCTTTCATCTTGTTCATCCGCCGCTAAGGGCGAAATGGGTCGCGAATCTGTTCCACTTCGTCGATTGCTCCGGGCGATGAGCGCGGCGACAAAAAGCCGCAAGATCATCATTCCGGGCTCTAAAGTCGGTGCCCTGGCGAACCGGTTTGCTGTGCGCGGCCGCGCGAGCTTTGTGCATTTTCCCACTGTTCTGCGCGACCGACTAGCCCTCTGACTGGCGGATACACTTGGGGGGGCGGGGAGCGCGGTCGACACTAAATGGCAACGAAAAGGGGCCCATCCTTGCGCATGAACCCATGCAAAACATCACAGTTGAATTGTGACGGCCGCTACAGTCGGCATCGGGCCAGTCGTGTAGGTTTGTCTTGCAGCGATGACCAGAGCGGCGCCGAGACCCAAGGATCGTCAGCGCCTAAAAACGGTCAAAGAGGAACTGACGGACGAATGGCGCAGGAATTGATTGTCGGGGATGCCGTTCCGGACAGATGTGTATTCGAGAGCCGCAGTTCTGCGCTGCGATAAAAGCATGATTTTGGGCGACGTTGCCCGAGGAGCAGCCGAAACCGCTCCTCTCACTCGCGTGCATATGGCAGTTCACCAATTCTCGTCCGATCAAGATCGCGTGAAAAGAAAAATGCTTCGCGTTCTGATGATTGAGGATTGCTCGGAAGACGCCGAACTCGTGGAGTTGCAACTCGCCAAAGCCGGTTACCGGATCGAGGCTGCGCGCGTTACCAGCCAGGCGGCAATGGAAACAGCACTCGCGAGCGGGGAATGGGATGTCATCATCGCCGATTACTCTGTTCCCGGTTTTGGTGCGTTGCCCGCGCTCAAGGTGATGAAGCGTCAGCGGCGTGACATTCCGTTCATCATCGTGTCGGGCACGATCAGCGATGAAACAGCGGTCGTCGCCATGCGCGCCGGGGCTCACGATTACGTGGTGAAAGACAATCTTTCCCGGCTGCTGCCCGCGGTCGAACGAGAGATACAAGAGGCTGCGGCACGTCACCAGAAACGCCAGATGGAAGCGGCGCTTTGCGAAGCCGATGAGGCCATTCGCGTTCGTGAAGCCCGTCTGCAAGGCATTATCGGCTCAGCCATGGACGCGATAATATCCGTTGATGAGCAGCACAGGGTTATCGTCTTCAACCAAGCCGCCGAAAAAATATTTGGCTGCCCAGCATCCGCGGCGCTCGGTTCACCTCTGGATCGGTTTATCCCGGCGCAATATCGCGAGATCCACCGAGAACATCTCCGAGCGTTCGGAACGGCAGCTGCAACAACGCGCTCGATGTGGCGCCCGGGAATTCTGAATGCCCTTCGTTCGAGCGGAGAAGAGTTTCCCGTCGAGGCGACAATCTCCCAGGTTCAAGTAGCCGGGGGAGGACTCTTCACGGTTATTTTGCGAGACATCACCGAGCGCAGGCGTACCGAAGAAGCGCTGCGCCAAAGCGAGGAGCGATTGCGTGGCATGTACTTACATGCAGCCGTCGGGATCGAACAGGTCGGGACCGATGGCCGGCTGTTGATGATCAATCCAGCATTCTGCAACCTGCTTGGATACAGTGAAAGTGAATTGCTTGGCAAAACCCATGAGCAGATCACGCATCCAGAAGACCGCGGACGCGAATCCCAACTGGTCACGCTTATGCTGAATGGCGAGCGTGATTTCTACGCTCTTGAGAAACGCTACGTGCACAAGGACGGTTCGTCTCGATGGGTCAGTGTGACCTCCTCGCTGGTCAGGGACGCTCGGGCCCAGCCACTGTATCAGGTCACCATCATTCAGGACATTGCCGAACGGAAACGCGCCGAACTGCTGGAAGACCAGTTGCGCCGAACGCAGAAAATGGAGGCGATTGGCCGGCTGGCGGGAGGTGTAGCGCACGACTTCAACAATGTTCTTGGGATTATCAACACCTGCGCCGAATTTCTTGGCGACGGCGTGCATCCGGCCGTCCAGCAATATGTCGACAACATCAAGAAGGCGATCGATCGCGGCTCGGCCTTGACTCGCCAGCTCCTGACGTTCAGCCGGACGAGCGCGCTCAAACCCCGTATTCTCGATCTGAACGAGCGCTTGAAGGATGTTAGTAAGCTCCTGCGTCCGCTGATGGGAGACGACGTGGAGATTCTCGTGGTCTCCAAGTCGACCGCGCCGATGGTCGAGGCCGACCCCGGGCAGATTGACCAGATCGTGCTGAATCTGGCGGTGAACGCCCGCGACGCCATGCCTCGAGGCGGCAAATTTATTCTCAAGACTCGCTCCGAGACACTTGACGCGGCCTTCGCGGAACAGCATCCCGAGGTCCCCCCAGGGAAATACGTTCTACTCGCAGTGAGTGATACCGGAACCGGCATGGACGAAGCTACGGTGTCGCACATTTTCGAGCCCTTCTTCACCACCAAAGAGGTAGGCAAAGGCACTGGGTTGGGCTTGGCTACTGTGTATGGCATCGTCAAGCAGAACGCAGGACACATCCTGGTTTACAGCGATCCGGGACACGGAACAACTTTTAAGATTTATCTGCCCAGCGCGGAAGGTAAGATCGGACTCGAATCCGGGTCCGAAATGCAAACCGTCGCTCCAAGACGGAAGGGGACGACAATCCTGCTCGTGGAGGACGACGAACTCATGCGTAGCCTGACGCGAAAACTCCTCCAGGACCATGGCTACATCGTTATCGAGGCAGAAGGCGGGAGGTCTGCCCTCGGATTGGTGCAGTCCCATCCCGGACCAATTGACCTGTTGTTGACCGATATGGTGATGCGCGGCATGAGCGGTGCAGAACTCGGTGAGCGCCTGAGCACCTCTCACCCGGACCTGAAAATTGTATTCATGTCTGGTTACACAGGCGAACTGATTGCAGAACGGGAAATGTTGAAGCGGGGCGTCGTTCTCCTCGAAAAACCCATAACAAGAAATACGCTGCTGAATACTATCCACACGACCTTGGGATGAAACTTGGTGATGACACTCACTGATCGCGAGCCCTTCATGGACTCCTCCGGCGACCTCGGAATCTCAGAAAGGCGAGGGCGATCGGGACTCCGTTCGCTGGGGACTTCCGGAGGTGGTCGCTCTCTCGGCTTTTATGCAGCAAGAAGCGATGGGTCCGATCTCGGGGTCGATCCTCCGGCGTTCACCACCTTGTATCCGGACATAAGGCTTCTCGCCATGTCGGCTGGTGGTTGGCCCGAAGTGCTGGTCGCACTGCCGGCGGCCTATCATGCTTTTCTGAGGGATGGCATTGTTCTTCATGCAGATTGCAATAGCACGGATTCTCCAGTCGTACACCCGCCGATACTGTGGAAAAGATCAAGTTCAGCGCCCCACTAATCCGAACCGTCACCGTTCCGGTCGTCGCACTAGCGATTCTCTCCGCATCGCTGCTCTTGGAAATACAAGCTTTGAGGAGCGCCATGCAATGGGTGGACCACACGGACCAGGTGATCGGCGTCGCCTACCAACTGCAGGGCCTGATCATAAACATGGAAAATGCCCTGCGCGGACATGTAAACACCGGCGAAGAAGAATTTCTTCAACCCTACAATGAAGCGAAATCGACCATCGATTCGAGATTCGAGGTTCTTGACCGGCTCGTCTCCGATAATCCGCCCCAGCAGGCCCGGCTGGCGACCATTCGCAGCCGCTTTGACCAGTGGCGGATTTCTGCAAACGATGTGATCGTGCGGCGCCAGAAGAACGGGGTAGAAGACTACGAGAGCACGCTGCAACGCAAGCAGCTGATGGATTCGATTCGCGCCGAGAGGAGCGTATTCACGGCGACCGAGGAGCGGTTGCGATGCACATCAGTCAGGTCGATCTGTCCAAGATGGCCCAAAGAGTGATCGACGAGTTTCGGGGGGACGAACCGAACCGGAACGTGGAGGTGCACATCGGGCCAGGACTGGAAGTGCAGGGCGGTCCCGGCCTGCCGCAAGTCGTGCTGCAGAACCTGTTGTCGAATGCGTGGAAATTCACCTCTCGACGCGAGCACGCCCTGATCGAAATCGACCGAGTGAAGGATCGGCCGGAGACAGCTTTCTTTGTGCGTGACAACGGCGCTGGTTTTGACATGCAGTATGCCAACCAGCTCTTTACCCGTTTCACAGGTTATACGCTGATGAGGAGTTCAAAGGCAGCGGTATCGGATTGGCGACGGTGCGACGGATTCTCCGCCGTCATCATGGTCGGATTTGGGCGGAAGCAGCGGAAGGACAGGGCGCAACCTTCTACGTTGCGATTGATTCTCGATCCGAATACGGTTCAGTCGTGGGTTTTTGATGCATATCCGATCGGAGGATTTGATGGCGCAGCGGCAAGAAGCCACGAGGGACAAATGACAAACGAAAGATTCGAACGGCTACGAAATGAAGCAAGCATTCTACTGGTCGAGGATGATCCCGATCATCTGGAACTTGCGATGCGCGCGCTGGAAAAACACGGCGTGATGAACAACGTCCTCGTGGCTCGCGATGGTGCCCAGGCTCTCGATTATCTGATCGGAGGGCGCCTCACTACGCTTCCTGAGGTCGTACTGCTCGATCTCAAGTTATCCAAGGTGAGTGGACTGGAAGTGCTCCGCCGGATTCGAGAGAACGAGGAGACCCGTGTTTTGCCGGTTGTTATTCTGACCTCTTCGGACGAAGAGCAGGATCTGGTGCGGAGCTACGAGTTGGGCGTGAACAGCTATATTCGTAAGCCCGTGAGTTTCGTCGAATTTGCCGAGGCGATCCGCCAGCTGGGCGCGTATTGGCTGGTATTGAACCTGTCTCCACAGAAGAAGAGAGCCTAGCCAAAGCGCGGGGGACGGTTGATTAGGCTCATTACTATAAGGATCGGGAACCGAGCCTCTAGCGTCTGTACTCAGGTCGGCAAATCGATAAGGCGGTCGATGAACATGGGCACATCCTGGCGCCTTCGTCGTGAGTGCCGGAAACAAGCGAGGCAATTCAGCGGAAAGGAATTCCGCGAACTCCAAGCAAAAGTATCTCCACCGCCGCGGCAGCAGGCGAGGCCGCAATGGCGTTATTTTACCCAGTTTGGATCGGCCGCGCCCGAGTCCGCCGCAGCCTTCGCTACGGCATCTTGGTCGAATGCATCCACCAGCGAAATCACCTTGAGACGGGAGCGTAACGCGTCTCCGCTCGCCGTCGTCTTGATCGCGATTTCCACTGCCTCGCCCGGCAACAGGTCGAAGTAGTTGTCGGATACCTCTGCGTCAAGTTCACTGAAACTGATATAGACGCTCCGCGCCAGTACCGGCGAGGACACCCGGAGACGATAAGAGTCGCCGTTCTTCGCCAGCTCCGTCTTCAATAGAGCGGGTGGCAAATGGATCTCAAACGTGGGCGCCATGTAGATGAGGTTCGATGAGACCACGCTGCCCGCTACCGTGAGTTCCGCTGCCACCACCGCCTTGGTCGGGTCGATTCCCTTGGCGATCAGCGATTCTTCGATCGGTAATTGCAGATAAATCTTGCTGGCGAGCGGCACAACCTGCACGTTTTCCTTTTTCTCGATCAGCACCTGGCCGTCGAAAGTCATGACGCGCAGCCGCAACTCGCCCGCTACCAGCGTGGTTTTGTCGGAAACGATGTACACCGCTAAGCCGCCGTTTTCCTGATGCGGAGAAACCAGTAAATCGCTGTAAAAACGGCGGGCATAGTATTGCAGCGCTTTCCATCGTCCGTCGTAATCGATGCTCGACCACGAGGCCACTGGCCAGCAGTCGTTCAATTGCCAGTAGATCGCCCCCATAGTGCGGGGACGATTGCGGCGCAGATGCTCAGTTCCAATCTTGATTCCCTCGGCCTGTAGCACCTGGCTTGCGTAGAGGAATGAAGCGAAATTTTTCGGTTCCGGATAGTCGCGCAACATGTAGTCGTGGATCTTGGCGTTGCCCGAAGTGTTTTTCTGGTGTGCAAGCATCACCGGGGTGAGAATTCCGGTCCGGTCTTCCGGCAGGGTGAAAGCCTCCACGGTACGCATTTCAGGGAACGACTGGAAACCATATTCCGTCATGAACCGCGGGACCGACTTTTCGTAATCGCGGAACGGAAGCATGCCATGCCAGACGCTCCAGTTGTGCATGTCGCCCGACTGGTGATTCTCGGTAACGTCTTCGTAATCGGCGCTCGGTGAACTGGGCCAGTACGGAGTCGCCGGTGCCAGTCGTTCGACGGCGCTGGCCAGGACGCCGCTGAAAATCGTCAGGTAGTCCTGCCACATCCGGCGGGCGGTATCGGTGCTGAGCCGGCTGGTGATGTCACGGTGCCAGTCCCAGGAGGCTTCGGTTTCGTTGTTGCCGCACCAGAGCACGATGCTCGGGTGATCGCGCAATCGCAGGATCTGGTATTCAGCTTCTTGCGCGACATTCTGCTTGAAGTCGTAAGTCCCAGGCTGCCATTCGTTGCCAAACATGAAGTCCTGCCAGATCATGATGCCCAGTTCGTCGCAGAGGGCATAAAACTCGTCGGTTTCGTAATAACCTCCTCCCCAGTGCCGGATCATGTTCATATTGGCGGCTTTGGCCGACTCAAGGACCCGGCGATACTGCGCAGTAGTGACGCGAGTCGGAAAACTGTCGAACGGAATGACGTCGGCTCCCTTGGCGAAGACTGGAATGCCATTCACCACCAACTCGAATGAGCGCCCCCACTGGTCAGCCTCACGTCGCAAAACAATCGATCGCAGTCCGGTGCGTACCGTCTGATCGTCCTGCATACGGCCACCGGCTTTCAACAGAGCGTGAAAGGTATACACGGCCTGGCGACCGTACCCATTCGGATACCATAGGTCGGGTCGGGTAATATCGATAGGAACGTCAATGTGGTTGACGCCGGCGTTCAGTTCGACGTCGCGCGAGGTGGTAACCCTCTTGCCGCCATAATCGTAATCGATGCTGAGCGACGCCGCGCTCCTCTGGGCGGATGTGATTTGTGTTTCCACTACCAGGTGAGCGACCTCGGAATTGATGTCCTGTTGACGAACATGGAAGTTGCTAATCTTTGCGTCGTCCCAGGCATCAAGCCTGACAGGACGCCAGATCCCGCTGAGGACGAAGCGCGGTCCCCAATCCCATCCGTACTCGTAGGCTGCCTTGCGCAAGTAGGACTTCTCGGGCGTCTGCGTCTGTTGGCGCCAGAAATCCGCAGCGGCAACTTTCCTTGCCTCCACGATGGGCGAAGGGAAGACGACGAGCAACTGATTCGCTCCAGGTTTCAGTTGCGACTTAACCTCAATCCGCCATTCGCGGAACATATTGTTGGCGGTGAGGATCAACTTGCCGTTGAGATAAACCTGCGCCGGCCCATCCAGACCTTCGAACACTAGCTCCAGATGGCTGCGTTTGAGTGCCTCGGGCGAGGCTTGCAACGTCCCGCGATATTCCCAATCGGCATTTTCAATCCACTGCAGCGTGGATTCGTTGGAGCGGTAGAACGGATCAGGTATCAGCCTGTTGCGTAATAGATCGGTGTGAACCACTCCCGGTACCTCAGCCGGATGCCACACTGATTGGACAACATCCGGTTGTTCAGGTCGCTGGCGAAACTCCCACCCGCCATCAAGAGACACACTCGTCCGCTGTGCATTCGCTGTCTGCGCCAAACCTGCGACGAGGCTCGCAACCGTTACCAGTCCACCAACCCACCTGGGGACACCGCGAAAATCGGAGACCATGAATGCACTCCCGCCTTAAGAAATTTACGAGCTTCGTTGTGCCGTATGCGGAGAAGTATATCGAAAGAATCGCATCTAAAAGAATTAAACACCCGGTTGTGTCTTGCCCCGAGCAGGGTGATTGGGGTCGGGGAACTCTAGCATTTGGGAGCACTTTGTTCCTACACAGCAGAGAGCAACGGCAAAGCTCAACCGCCTGAGACCGCGACGCAACTGCCCTCTTGAAAGGAAGATTGATCCGCTGGCAAGAGGACGCTGGTAGTTGCAAGATATATCTTGATTATCCATAGCCTGCCTTTTCGCCAAAGCCCCGTCGGGCAGGTTTTTGACACCAAAGCCGGGTGAATTCCATGGCCGCCCCGCGTCCGGCTTGTCCCGCTCCACTGTGCTCACCAAATAGCGTCAGCTGCCCAGAATGGTCGCCAAGGGACAAGCTCGAATGGAAAGAGATGGGTATCTGCTTGACTCAGGTAACTACCATATGTAGTGTGTGCGGAATGGCAGTAGAAGTTTGGAAAGCAAAGGCTACCTTCACGATGTCACCTTTCTAAAGGGAAAGAAGAAGACTCCTTCGGAGTTGATGCCACGGGTTCACCTGGTGATCGCATTGCTTAAACAGTGGCTGCTGGGAACCCACCAAGGAGCGGTCAGTCAGAAGCACTTAGACCACTATCTGGATGAGTTCACGTTCCGGTTCAATCGCCGGCGATCAAAGAGCCGCGGCAAACTGTTCTTCCGCCTCGCGCCACAAGCGTTCGCGGTTGAACCCGTTCCCTTGGACTGCATTCTTCACCCCGAAGCCAAGGTCAAACCACAACCGGTAGTGGGTACCTGAGTCAAGCAGATACCCATCTGGAAAGAAAATAGCCCCGTCTCTGGAGCAGGAACCGGAGAACAGCTTGGGTCCCGGAGCCAAGCTAAATAAAAATTCCGCCGGCTAATAAACCTCGGCGCCAAGATTCACATCCCACCCGCGCCAGAGAGGTTCACTTCCTCGAGTACTCATAATGCGATGGCATGCAAGTTTGCTTCTGTTCTCTGCCCTGGCGCTGCCCGGAACAGTGGTCATCGATTGTCGAAGGCGCGAAACGGGTGCCGCACTCGGTGGATCGAGGTTTTCTGCCCCAAATACAGTGAAGACCGGATAATCCATGCGCACGCGCAAACGGTATAAGGGCAGGAGGAGATTCTTATGTCGAATCGATTTGACGGTGCGGATGATGAACGGTCCCCCGAACTGAAGGGCGACTTGCAAGCGCAGCTTGACGAACTTGGCACGGACCCGGGACAGGTAGGCGCTGACAGCGCGGGACAGTCCGGTGATTTGCAACAAGTGTCGGACGTTGAAGAGGCCACCGATCAGTCCGTGGAAGAACTTGCGGAAACCGATCAAGCATTGGAAGCGGCGGCGGTCGACGGGGTGGAAGACGCGGCGGACCATTCGGAGCGTCCGGTTCACACGCATGACAGGTACGGGCGTCCGGACGATCTGCCGCCGACGACTCGCGACGAAGCGGCATAAACGAAAAAGGTACAGGAAGCAATGATGGCAACAGCGGCAGGCGGGGCGATTCCCGTCCGGCAATTTGGACGTTCCGACGCGAACATTTCCATCCTCGGATTCGGCGGACATCACCTCGGCGAGGCGAGCGACCAGAAGACGGCGGTCCGCCTCGTGCAGGAAGCAGTCGACGGCGGAGTCACGTTTTACGACAACTGCTGGGAATACCGGCGCGGGAAAACCGAGTTGTGGATGGGCGCCGGGCTGAAGGGTCGGCGAGAAAGAGTTTTCCTGATGACCAAGACGTGTCCGCACGGCCGCGACGCCAGTCTTGCACTGCAGATGCTCGAAGAGTCGCTGCGGCGGCTACAGACGGATTATCTCGATTTGTGGCAAGTGCATGGCATGGCGTTCGAGAACGATCCGGATCTGTTCATCCGGCCGAATGGGGCCGCAGAGGCGCTCACCAAAGCCAAGAAAGACGGCAAGGTTCGCTTCGTGGGGTTCACCGGGCACCAGAATCCGATGGTGCACCTGGGTATGTTAAACACAGGTTTTCCGTTTGACGCAGTTCAAATGCCACTGAACGCGTTTGACGCGAGTTTTGTGAGGAGCTTCGAGCGACAAGTGCTGCCGGTACTGAACAGGCGCGGGATTGCGGCGCTGGGAATGAAGCCGCTGAACGGGCACGGCGAGCCCATCAAGGCAGGTGCACTGTCGGCGGAGGAAGTACTGCGCTATGCGATGAGTTTGCCCGTGACCACGACGATCACCGGAATCGATAGCCCGGAAGTGCTACACCAGAACCTGCGGATCGCACAGAATTTCAAGCCGATGACCGCGGCCGAGATGGATGAACTGCGCAATCGTTGCAAAACTTACGCCGCCGACGGTCGCTATGAACTCTATAAGCTGTCGCTGAAATTCGACAATCCGGAGGCACGTCTGGCGCACGGATTCCCGCTTGATACCAAGCAGATCGAAGTGAAGGACATGCTGGGGGCGTCAAAGAATAACGGGCACCCTTTTCCGGAAAAAGAACTAGGAGCGAAATAGGTGGATGAGAAGTCGCTGTCTACATTCAGTCGAAGAAGATTCAATGCAAGGTGCAGCGATGATCGGCGCGAGCCCGCTCGTGGGCAAGTTGGCTGCCTCCGGCAGAATGCCGGCGGAGGTGCCGCAGGGAACGGTTCCGCACCGTCCGCTGGGAAATACTGGGGCGCAGGTTTCAGCAATCGGAGTGGGCGGATATCATATTGGTTCGGCGAACACGGATCAGGTTGCGACGGAAATTGTCGCAAAGGCACTCGATCACGGGATTACTTTCTTCGATAATGCGTGGGAATATCACGACGGACTGAGCGAAGACCGGATTGGCAAGGCGATCAAGGGCAAGCGCGACCAAGCTTTCCTTATGACTAAAGTCTGCACCCACGGACGGGACGAGAAAATAGCGATGCAGATGCTGGAAGAATCCTTACGCCGTTTGCAGACCGACCATTTGGACCTGTGGCAGGTACACGAAGTGATTTACGAAAACGATCCTGATCTAGTTTTCGCGCCGGACGGCGTGGCCGAAGCCTTGACGCAGGCGAGGCAGCAGGGGAAGGTGCGGTTTGTCGGATTCACCGGACACAAGGATCCGGAAATTCATTTGAAAATGCTGTCGCACAATTTTCCGTTCGATACGGTGCAGATGCCGCTGAACTGTTTCGACGCGAGCTTCCGCAGTTTTGAAACACAGGTGCTACCGGAGGCGAACCGGCGCGGGCTCGCCGTGCTTGGGATGAAAAGCCTCGGTGGAAGCGGCGAGATGGTGCGACACGGCGGCATTTCGGCGGAAGAAGGCCTGCGTTACGCCATGAGCCTGCCGGTCGCCACGACGATCAGCGGCATGGATTCGATGGAAGTGCTGGAACAGAATTTGAAAGTTGCCGTGAACTTCCAGCCATTCACGCTGGTCGAGTTGAAAGAACTCCGCGACCGCTGCAAATTGCTGGCGGCGGACGGGCGCTTCGAGTTATTCAAGATGACAACGAAGTACGACGGCAAGGTGGGCCGCGAGCAGCATCACTTTCCGACGACGGAAGAACTCCCGCTGTAATTCAGAACCGCGCCGGTTTCGGCGCCTTCCAAAATTGTTCCGCGGCGCGAATACCGAACGGCCCGAGTTCCAGGGCAAGGTGGCGCATGAACATGAGAGTCGCCGCCTGCGGTTTTCCGTAGGGCCCCGGCTGCCAGGAACACCGATCGCCCGGCAGTGGAATTAACGAGGCGTGGAATCATAGATCAACGTTGGAAATAAAGCGGCAGGTTCGCAGGGATCACAAAGGTTGCGGCTCGAGAAAGCGGCATAACGAGAATCGCTAATGATCAGATGCGCCCTTGGACCTTGGGCGCTCTCTAATGGCGCCGACCATGAGAATCGTGCCCGGCGCCCGCACCGGTAAGCTTACCGCCCTCCCGAGCAGTCGGCAGCAGCTTGAATGCAATCCCTGATTCCTTTCTTTTTCATCGCTCGGCTACAAAGTTTATCGTGCCGATGTAAAGGAATCTGCCGATGGATCGTAAGCGTTCTCTAGATTTATCGTCTGACTTGAGCCGATTCCCGCCTATGAAAATTGCACAGATTGCCCCACTGTATGAAAGTGTCCCGCCCAGGCATTATGGGGGCACCGAGAGGGTCGTTTCCTATTTAACCGAAGCGTTGGTTGACCAGGGGCATCAAGTCACATTGTTTGCCAGCGGAGATTCGGTAACGCGGGCCAAACTGGTGCCAGCGTGTGCGCGATCCTTGCGAACCTTTGAAGGTTGCGTCGACCCTCTCGCCTACTTTTCGATTCTGATGGACAAGGTGCTCTCCCGCAGCAGCGAATTCGACATTCTTCATTTTCATATCGATCACTTGCATTTTCCATTCACCAAGAATTTGGCCTTGCCGGGCGTGACTACGCTGCACGGCAGGCTCGACCTGAGTGACCTGCAACCTCTTTACCGGCACTTCCGCAATATACCTGTGATTTCCATTTCACGGGCGCAACGCAAACCCATTCCCTTTGCGAATTGGGTGGGGAACGTGTACCACGGCCTTCCGCGTGATTTGCACATCGGTCAGCTGCAGGAACGCGGAGACTCCTATGTCGCGTTTCTGGGCCGCATTTCTCCAGAGAAGCGTCCTGATCGCGCCATTCGTATCGCCCAGAAGGCGGGAGTCCAGATTCGTATCGCTGCGAAAATCGATGCGGTGGACCGCCTCTATTTTGAAAGAGAAATCCGGCCTCTACTGGCCCTGCCCCATGTCGAGTTTCTCGGTGAGATCGATGAAACGCAGAAGGGCGAGTTTCTCAAGAATGCGCGCGCCTTTCTGTTTCCGATCGACTGGCCGGAGCCATTTGGTCTTGTGACCATCGAGGCCATGTCCTGCGGGACACCAACCATTGCATTTCGCTGCGGATCGGTGCCGGAAATTATCGAGGACGGCATCTCCGGGTTCATTGTCGAATCCGAGAAACAAGCGGTCGAAGCACTTAAGCAATGCAGGAACTTCGATCGCCGGGCATGCCGTGCGGAATTCGAAAAGCGATTTACGGCCGATCGCATGGCGAGCGACTATGTCAAAATCTATCGATCCACCATTGACGAGGAGCAACCTCCGCTGGCAGAGGCTCTTCTGCAGGCTGGTTCCTCGCTGCCACGATGAAGCAACACACCGATTCCCGGGACGTAGTGACAATCAACGACGTTTACTACGTGCGCGCGACCTCGGCGCTGGCAGATGACCGGACGCGTGTATTGAAATACGGGAGTACGTTCGGTGTGTTTAACCGCTACGGTGACATCGAAGCGATTCGTCCTTTGCCTTTCGGGCTCTTTCATGCCGAGGCACGACATATTTCGAAGCTGGTGCTTCATATTGACGGCCGGCAGCCGCTATTGTTGGCTTCGTCCGTGAGAGAAGACTACGGGTCGCTGAATGTGGATCTGACTAACACCGATACCATCGACGCCGCCGGCAAAAGAAGACCCGGCGGCACCGTGCATGTCTATCGCAACATTTTCTTTGGGCCGGATTGCTGTGTTCAATCTTTTCGACTGCTTACCTACGCTTCTGGACCGACGGAATTGCCGGTCAGCTTCTATTTTGACGCCGACTTCGTTGACATCTTCGAGGTGCGGGGCAGCGCGCGAAGGACGTCTGGAAATGTCCTTCCCGTTCAAACGGAGGGTCGCGAAGTCACGTTATCCTATCGCGGACTCGATCGTGTGGAACGACGCACTCGATTACAGTTTTCCGTTGAACCTGCGGCCCTCGGCTACAATGAAGCCCAATTCATACTTCCACTGCGACCTGGCGAGGAGTGTCATCTCGAATTGACGGTGCGATGTGAACGCGAGTCGCTTGATGTCTTGAAAACGTCGGCCGTTTCCGGAAAATCTCACATCCCTTCAAAATCGATTTCTCCCTGGTTGCATTCCACGCGCATTCAAGTTTCCAATGTTCATTTCGACGCGTGGCTCTCCCGTTCCGAGTCCGACCTTGTAATGTTGACGGCCGGGAATCCGGAAAAGGACTATCCTTACGCGGGAATTCCGTGGTTCAGCACCGTGTTTGGCCGCGACGGAATCATCACGGCTCTCGAATGCCTCTGGATCGCGCCACAGATCGGGCGGGGAGTTTTGACGTATTTGGCAGAGACACAGGCCCAGACGGAGGATGCCACTAACGATGCCGAACCGGGAAAGATCGTTCATGAAACGCGGACTGGTGAGATGGCCACGCTGGGCGAAGTGCCTTTTGGCAAGTACTACGGGAGCGCTGACGCCACTCCTCTGTTTTTGATACTGGCACATGCCTACTTTGAGCGCACCAACGATCTCAGTTTCATTCGCAGCATCTGGCCGAACATCCAGGCGGCGCTGCAGTGGATTGATCGCTGGGGCGATGTAGACGGTGACGGCTTTGTCGAGTACTGGCGGAAGTCAGAAAACGGCTTGGTGCAACAAGGGTGGAAGGATTCCCAGGATTCGGTGTTTCACGCCGACGGACGTCTCGCCGAAGGCCCCATTGCTCTTTGCGAAATTCAGGGCTATGTTTACAAGGCCCTCAAGGCGGTAGCGTATTTGTCGCGTTATTTCGACTTGCAGGAACAAGCCGACCACCTCGAGCGCCGATCGGAACGCTTGAAACGACGGTTCGATGAGACATTCTGGTGCGACGCACTCGGCACCTATGCGATCGCGATTGACGGTGCCAAGCGACCGTGCCGCGTACGTTCTTCCAACGCCGGGCAGACTTTGTTTACGGGTATTGCACTTCCCGAGCGGGCGCACAAAATAGCCCGGACGCTGCTGGATGTCGATTCATTTTCAGGGTGGGGCATCCGGACGATTGCTTCGTGTGAATCTCGTTACAATCCGATGTCGTATCACAATGGATCGGTTTGGCCCCACGACAATGCGATGATTGCGCTAGGATTGTCGCGCTATGGCTTGCAGGCTGAGACCGCTGAGGTATTCACGGCGATTTACGAGGCCAGCACGCACTTCAATTCTTATCGGGTACCCGAGCTGTTTTGCGGTTTTCACAAGCGTCAGGGGATGGCCGGACCGATCCTTTATCCCGTCGCCTGTTCTCCCCAAGCCTGGGCTGCGGCTTCAGTTTACCTGTTCATGGCATCGCTGTTGGGAATTCAGATCGATGCACCGAGTCGTTCTGTAACACTGAGCAAGCCTCAACTCCCGGTATTCTTGCCGGAACTGAACATCCGTGGCTTGGAAGTGGACGGAGCGACTGTCGATCTTGCATTTCGAAGCAGCGGCAACTGTGTTGATTTAAGAATCGAAAACAATACAGGAATAGAGGTCGTCTTTCAGCGGTAAGGAAGAATGGTGTCGCATGCCGGCGCGGTTGCCGAAATTGTATGCATCCCCGAGGGGACACGTCTTTGCTTGCCGAGTGTGCTACGAACTCACTGATGAAGCATACAAAAGTCGGGCAGCCTTTAAATCCGCTTTGCGCACACATGCCATGACTATCTCGCTGGGGTAATCGCGGTGCGGGATGAGCTTTGCAGGAAGGGCGCTCTCCGCCAACGGGAGGGCGTATTCATCTTGACGTCGGAAGCGGTCGCCGTGCCCGTCGACTCTGACCGTTCATGCAACTGGTTTACGAAGTGTATGTGACAGAGCATTGTCCGCGAGAACATCTTCCTCCAGCTCAAGACTCGCTTATTGTAAGATGGTGCCAATAATTGTTCAGTGGCGTAGCTGAAGGCCGTGGCGGATTTCCTGGTTCAATGGACAGACGGACATTCTTAACACGAACAGCAATGGCGGCGCTCCTTCCGCTGTGGGCGCGCGAGCCATGGGGAGCCGAGACTAATCTCGCGCGCGGTGCGGGAACAGCGGATCGGCGGAAACCCGTCGCCGGGGGGATTCGGCGGCGACGGCCGTCGGATGCCAGTTGGCCTTCCCCGGCGGCCTGGAAGCGGCTGAATGATGAAGTCGACGGGAATTTGATTCCCGTGGAATTTCCCCTCGAGGCATGCCTCAAGGACGCGGGAAGCGCGGGCTGCCAAAATCTCTTCAACAATATTCACAATCCTTATTACATCGGAGACCAGCCAGGCTTGACGCAAACGTTGGGATGGGTGGACGCGTGGGTGAGCAAACCTAGCGTTTACGTCGTGGCGGCAGACAATGCAGATCACCTTGCGGCGGCGGTGAACTTCGCACGGGAAAATGATTTGCGGCTGGTGGTAAAGGGCGGCGGGCACAGTTATCAGGGAACGTCGAACGCGTCGGATTCGCTGCTCGTGTGGACGCGGCGGATGCACGACATCACCATGCATGAAACATTCGTTCCACAAGGATGCAAGGGCAGGCTTGTCCCACAACCGGCGGTGACGCTCAGCTCCGGTGCGATTTGGATGCAAGCGTACGACGCGGTGACAACAAAACGCGGAGCATATGTGCAAGGCGGCGGCTGCACTACGGTCGGCGTCGCCGGCCTGGTTCAGAGCGGAGGCTTCGGGAGCTTTTCGAAGCATTATGGAACCGCGGCAGCGGGATTATTGGAGGCGGAAGTAGTGACCGCAGATGGCAAAGTGCGCCTCGCGAATGCATGTACGAACCCAGACTTGTTTTGGGCGCTGAAGGGCGGCGGAGGAGGAACATTCGGCGCAGTGAGCAAAGTGACGCTACGCGTTCGGGAATTACCGGAATTTTGGGGTGCAGCGATTCTTACGGTGAAAGCCGCGTCGGACGAGGCATTTCGGCGCTTGCTGCGGTACTTTGTCGCCTTCTATCGAGACCATCTTTTTAACGATCACTGGGGAGAGCAGGCGCGCATTGCCAGCGACAATGTGCTCGACTTGTTGATGGTGTGCCACGATTTGAGCACGGAAGAAGTAAAAAAAATATGGCAACCGTTTCTGGATTGGGTGGCACACTCGTCGGCCGCTTACACCATCGAAGGACAACCGATTCTCGGCAGTATGCCGGCCCGGCATTGGTGGAATGTGGAATGGAGGAAGCAGAACCATCAAGCAGTTTTTAGTTTTGACCAACGGCCGGGAGCGAGTTCAAACAATGCGTGGTGGACGGGGGACGGGGGACAAGTAGCATGGTTCCTTTATGGATACGAATCGTTGTGGATGCCGGTGTCTCTGCTCGAAGATGATTCGCAGGATCGCCTTGCGCAGGCGCTGTTTGCCGGCTCCCGCCACAAAAGCATCGAATTGCATTTCAACAAAGGGCTTGCAGGTGGGCCGCGCGAGGCACTGGAGGCGACGCGCGATACAGCGATCAACCCTGCAGTGCTGAATGCATTTGCGCTCGCTATCGTAGGCGACGCGGGCGGCGGATATCCCGGCGTGCGCGGCCATGAGCCGGATGTTGAGGCCGGACGAAAATCTCGGCAACGGATCCACATGTGCGTCAATGAGTTGCGCGCGATCGTGGCGGCTGACGGAGCGTACGTTTCGGAGAGCAATTTTTTTCAGGAAAACTGGCAGCAAGCCTACTGGGGAAGCAATTACGCACGACTGGCGTCGGTGAAAAAGAAATATGATCCGACGGGATTGTTTTTCGTGCATAACGGCGTGGGCTCGGAAGAATGGAGCGAAGACGGGTTTGTGAAGCGAGCTTAGACTTAATACTCGAAATCTTCATATCGCACAGCGGCACAATACCATCCGAGAACCGACGAACTGTACGCACACGATACCTTTCACGACAAGTCGATCTTCGTACGGGGAGTGTGGTCGGAGATCACTCCTACTTCACATCGTTACACGGAATCGTATTCGAATGATGGAGGGAAGACGTGGTTTACGTCACTTGACGCTCATAAGACGCGTGAAAGGACCTGCCTCCGTCGGACATGGCTGCTGGGGCTGAGCCGATGAGCACCGATTCGGACGGTCACGATTTCGACTGCGATCTCGGAACATGGAAGACGCACTCCTCGCGGCTTCTGCACCTGCTGACGGGCTCAACCACGTGGGCTGACTTGGAGGGCCATACGGTTGTTCATCGAGTGTGGGGCGGACGCGCCAACTTGGCGGAATATGTGGGCGACGGCTCGGCTGGGCGCGTGCAGTTGCTGGCGCTGCGATGGTTGAATCCAAATACGCACGAATGGAACCTGGACTTCGCCACGTCGAACGTTGGCACGCTAGGCGAATCGGGAGTCGGCCAGTTTAAGACTGGCCGTTGCGACTTTTACGACCAGGAGGAGATCAATGGCAGATACGTTTGGGTTCGATTTTCCATCTGGAGAATTAGCGACGACTCCGCGCAATCGGAGCTGGCGTTTTCCGATGATGGCGGTAAGACTTGGGAAACAAATTGGGTGAACAGATACACACGCCTCATGCAGTGAGGGCGACTCAGCGGTCAGAAATGGTTCGATTTCGAGCATCAATCTCTCTGATCTGGGGCAAGATCGGACACGCATCGTGCTCCCTCCCCGACGCACTCGCCAGTGGAAATCGGCTGTAAACGCTGAAACTTTCCGGCCGCTCGACCTCCAATCAAAAGGTATGAGCGAAACCTTAGTCCAATAGACCCAACCCGGTTTGTCTGGCTTAATACCGTATTGGAGCTGCGCCGCCGACCCATCGGCCTTCCCGCTTCGCCCAATGTCAAGCGGAAAGACTTCGAGCTCATGTGTGGAGACTCACACGCTGGAGTCCGTGGGCGTAATGACGGGCGACCAAGTCGCGGTCGCACGGAATGCAGAATTCGTTGGCACGACGAGACATCCGCAGCTCTCGTTCAACGCCGTAACGAGCGAATCGGCAGTTCGGATAGCCGGTTAGATTTGACTTCAACAAGTCGAGCGGATCATGAGCAGGGTGCCTGTCTCAGCAGCCTAAGGCTGCTTGAAGCAAAGCCTAAACACGGAATTGTCACTATGACCGAATCCGTTGATATTCGCTTGACGAAAAAGCCGCTCAACAACGGAAGTGGCCGCATGCCCGCACTGGGCTTTGGCACCCTGATCCCCGATGCCGCCGAGACGATTACGGCGACCAGAAACGCACTGGAGGCCGGATTTCGACACTTCGATTGTGCAGAGAGATACCGGAACGAGCGCGAGGTCGGTGAGTCGTTGCACGAAGGACTAACCGCCGGGGGGATCGCGCGCGAGGAGATCTTTGTCACTACGAAGTTGTGGAACACCAATCATCGGCCCGAGCGCATGGAATCGGCTTTCGAAGAGAGTCTGAAGAGGCTCGGGCTGGAGTACCTGGATCTCTATCTCATTCACACTCCGTTTGCCTTTCAACCGGGAGACGAACAGGATCCGCGGGATCAAAACGGCTGTATCCTCTACGACAAAGGTGTGACTTTGCTCGATACTTGGAGAGCCATGGAGAGTCTCGTGGACCGTGGCAACTGCCGGGCCATCGGACTGTCGGATATCACCCTGAACCAATTGTCGTCGATCTACGAATCAGCAAGAATCAAACCAGCTGTGATCCAGGTAGAGTCACATCCGTATCTGCCCGAGACGGAGCTTCTCGAATTCTGCAAAAAGAAGAAAATTGTGTTGTTGGCCTTTGCGCCGCTGGGTCACGGAATAGTCCCGGGGCCGCTCGACGATCGAATTATTTCGGCAATTGCCGCACGAGTTCGAAAAACGCCAAACGCATCTTCCGGAAGGGCGGGGATATCGAAATTTTCTTTCGCGCGAGCCGCAGTTCTGGGGTGTGGTAAGCAAAGCAGTGCCGCGCTGGACCGCCCATGCCAGCAGCACCTGCGCCAAACGAAATCAGTCGTATTGAGACTAGACACAGGTTCAACCAGGTGGTGACAACAGGCACCCCGGGTTTTATCGCACGAGGTAAATAGTAGCTGGAGCAGCCCATTGAAGAATGGCAGGTGCGGGAAGCCCTGAGTTCGCGCTGGGAAGTGTCAAGGGATTTCGTGTCGCCCATCAAAATCCGAACAGTGTCGTTCATTTTGGGCGCGCGATGCAATGTATGCTGCCCGACATATGAAGCGATAGAGCGCCAATTCGACGCGCTTCCCGGAAGGTTGTAAGGACAAAAGTATGCAGCCACTGTCTAGCGATGGCGCGTGCGGAAGTCTTATGAAATCGCGACACTCGTTCGACAATCGGGATTAGAGGACTTTTTTGTATGAAGGAGAACAAACCATGCTTAACTTATGAAGGTATCTGTGGCACATCCGGTTGCGGTTGGGATGCCAGTCGGAGTTATGGCAACGATTCGCCGGAAAATTGGGTCAGTTCACGATGACGGCTGAACGTTTTCAATAACTTAAGAATGCTGGATCCGAACTGCGAAGAGAAAACCACGAGAGATTCGATCAAGAGACACGGGTACTACCAGAATGCGGGCCCATTCTCATGCGAATCGTCGACACCTCTGCCGTGGCTCCTGCCGCAGGTTCTGGGACTCGGAGCCGACGCGCTCGCGAAAAATCGCCAGCGCACTAACAACGGGCTCATAGTCCGCCCGGTCGAACCTCTCTTTGACTTGCACGAAGCTTAGGACCTAAGATTTCAGCCGGATGCTCGGCCAGACCATTTCGCATTACCGCATCGTGGAAAAGCTTGGCGGCGGCGGTATGGGCGTGGTCTACAAAGCCGAAGACCTGTCTCTGGGGAGATTCGTCGCCCTCAAATTTCTGCCCGACAGTGTCGCACAGGATGCGGCGGCACTCGAACGATTCCGCCGGGAAGCGCGGGCCGCCTCTGCGCTCAACCATCCCAACATCTGCACCATCCACGAAATTGGCGAAAACGATGGCATCCGTTTTATTGCCATGGAATACCTGGAAGGGATGACGCTGAAGTCTGCCATCGCCGGCCGCCCAATGGAGACTGAGACGTTGCTCGCGCTGGCGGGCGAAATCGCGGAGGCGCTCGATGCCGCGCATTCGGCGGGCATTGTTCACCGCGACATAAAGCCGGCGAACATTTTTGTGACCAAACGGGGGCACGCGAAGGTTCTTGATTTTGGCCTGGCGAAAATGGATGACCCCGGCTCTTCTGCGAGCCAGATCGCGGAGGCGCACACTCAGTCGAAACACGAAGATTTGACGGGCACGGGAGCCACCTTGGGCACGGTTTCCTACATGTCGCCCGAGCAGGTGCTGGGCAAAGCACTGGATGCGCGCACGGATTTGTTTTCGTTCGGCATCCTGCTCTACGAAATGGCGACAGGCACGCTTCCTTTCAAGGGCGAAACCTCCGGCGCGATTTTTGACGCGGTGCTGCATGGAACTCCGGTGTTGCCGGCGCGATTGAATCCGCAGATCCCGCCCGATCTCGAAAGAGTGATTGAGAAGGCGCTGGAAAAACATCGAGAAGTTCGCTACCAGCACGCTTCGGAAATGCGAGCCGATCTGGTACGGGCGCGTCGGGACTCAGGGTCCGGATCGTCGAGAAGCATCGCGGTTGCGGAGCCGAAGCCGACGCTGCGAGGGCGATGGATGTGGGGAGCCAGCGCAATTGCGCTACTCGCGCTGATTGGGTTGCTGGGTTGGCGCTTGCGCGAGACGCCACGACAAGCGGGCCAACAATCTACGGCAGCCCCAGTGACCATTGCCGTTTTGCCTTTTCAGAATCTCGGCGCGGACAAAGAAGAAGATTTTTTGCGCATGGCTTTGCCCGATGAGGTCTCGACCACCCTGAGTTCGGTGCGGACGTTATCCATTCGCCCCTTCGCTACAAGCGGAAAATACGCGGCGGGAGACGTGGACGTGCAGCAGGCCGGAAAAGAGATGCACGTCGGCCGCATTGTTATGGGGCATTACCAGAAGGTTCACGCCCAGCTGCAGTTGACCCTCGCGGCGATCGATGTTGGCGATGATCGCGTGCTCTGGCAGGAGACGATGAACGTTCCTGCCGAGGATATGGTTGCGATGCGGGAGCAAGTTACATCACGGGTTCGGCAAGGCCTGATTCCCGCGCTGGGTGCGCCGAGCGGCGAGGCGCAAGGCGGTACGCGTCCAAGCAACGAAGAGGCCTACGACTTGTACTTACGCAGCGTCGCGCTAGCGCACGATGGCGATCAGAATCGGGAGGCGGTCCGGATGCTGGAGCGGTCGGTAGGACTCGATTCGACATTCGCTCCAGCCTGGTCGGCACTCGGAAAGCGCTATTACTATGAAGAAGAATATGGACCCGGCGCGACTGGGGTCATGACGCGCACGCTGCCGACTCTCCGGCGCGCGCTGGCTTTGGATCCAAATCTCGAGGATGCCGCACAGCAAATTGTGAGCCTGGATACCGATGCAGGCAAGTTGGTTCAGGCGTATCAGGAAGCCGAGGAGATGGTCGAGAAGCGCCCCCAGAGCGGCTTCGCCCACTTTACATTGTCGTACGTCCTGCGGTATGCGAGTGTGGCCAAAGAGGCGGCACAGGAATGCGATGCCGCGATCCGGCTGGATCCCGGAAATTACCAGTTCCGTTCGTGCGCGAGCGTGTTCTACCTGACCAACCAGTTCGATCATGCCCGACAGTTCTTGAATGCGGATGCGGGATCGGAATGGACGAATAATGTGGGAGTTTTCATGCTGCTGCGCGAGGGAAAGAGAAGCGAGGCACTGGAACGGCTGCGTAAGATGCCGGACAGCTCTTTCTTCCATACCCGCGCTCTGGAAGTTTGTTACACCACGCCGCGGCCCCCGGTAGCCGAACAGCTTCTGGAGGCGGCCGCAAAGGAGGCGGCCGCATTCCGCGACCCCGAACCCAGATTCAGCCAGGCGAGCCTGCTCAATGCTTGCCTCGGGAATGCGTTCACCGCACGGCTGATGAAATCATCGATTGATGATGGATATTGCGCATACGACTATCTGCAAGTCGATCCGATGTTGAACGACTTTCGCAAATCACCGGAATATCCTGCCCTGCTCGCCGAAGCCAAACAATGCCAGGATCGTTTTCTGGCGGAGCGGAACCGCCGAGTGCACTGAAGAACGTGTGCCTGTCCCGCCTTTTCAGTTTGCGGATGAGGCTCTCATTTCCTGCCCGGCCCATGCTCAGAACGGCACCGCCGATCCCGTATAACATGCCGACGACGGTTTTCATGGCGCGTACTGCGCTGTCCGACATTGGCACTTCCGTCCATATGTCCAAGATGGCAAGCGCGATCTTCGGAGCTGGTTTTGTCTTTCGGGTCCTCTAAGGCCTTATCCGAAAACGGTGTTCTTGCGACTTTAACTTATCCGCTACACTCGGCTATGATGCACGAGCGCATGGGACCAGAGGAGCACGTCAGAATCGAAAAGACTGGGGAAAGCAGAATGTCAACTGTTGCAACATCCCGGTCGCACGGTTTGAGTTTCGTCGACAGACTGTTCTCGGCAGTTGGCCTCACGTTGGGCCCTGCCGGATGCCAAGATCGCCGCGCAAAGCTAGTGTAGTGTCCAACAAATAACTGGACAATATGAATCGGGTTCGCTATGCTGGAGTCATGCCACGATCCGCTCCCGCACTCGCCCTGGCAGAAGCCGACCAACAGCAACTTCGACAGT
>JBEKPJ010000072.1:0-30907 GCA_049520935.1 Terriglobales bacterium
GTCATCCTTATCCTCTCGTGCGCCTGGGCGTCTTCACCCAAGGTGGGAGCCGGATGCGGTAACTCCGCTCGTCCGGATCTGTGGAGGGGGTCATGAGCGATCATGGTCCCTACTCCGACTTGCAAAGCTATTGACGAAACATTCCTCGGAGCCAGAAACCCTGCTCTACAAGAGCGCCGAATTTTGTGGAACTCCCGGCTCTCTCTATTAGTAGCGGTTGAAAAGGGAGCTTATGCGCAATCACTTCGGCGTGACGCGAAAAAAAGCCGCCCAGACATCAGGCGGCACAGTCTTTGTTTAGATTCCACTCAGTCATCGGCTGCATCCCGGTATAGGCCTGGCTGCGCCGTTTTCCTAACTCCCTAACGGTTGCCGATCCTTCTACTTGGCAGTTCTCCAGGCGCTGCTACTTGACCGTTATTTCGGACCGGCTACTTGGTACATAGCCAACTGCTCCGCTGTCGCAGGTCTTTGCATCTCCACCTTGTTGCTCACGTCTTCAATGAGTCTGGCCTGTTCTTCTATTTGTCCCGCCAGCGTGTCGACTCGGTTTTGTAACTCCTGAACCCGTTGATGCTCTTTGAGAAACTCGTTGAGCAGCATCGCGTTCACCGCTTCATACCGCACGGTGAAAACCTGTCCCTTCTCGTCCCGAACCACCAGATCTGGGTCCACCTTCTCCACCTGCTCGGCCACGAGGCCAAACTGCGGGATGCCTTGCGGGTCGAGATCCTTCTTGTAACGGAAGGTTACGGGCTTGAGGGCCAGGATCGCTTCGCTCGCTTCGTCCATCGGCTTGATCGCTTCCTTGAAGCGCGCCGACGAAGTCTTTACTCCCAACTGCCCGGCTGAATCCACGACAACCGCAACGCCACTGGCGACGGTGGCTCCATGAATGCCAGCGATATAGGTCGAGGTCTGCGTTCCCTGGACTCCGATTTTGATGGTGTCATTGTCGTTGGCAGTCCCGTCATTCCCGATCTCGATGTTGTTGCTTCCAGTGGTCAGGTAGAAACCGGCGCTCGCGCCTAAGGCGGTGTTATTGGAGCCGGTTTGGTTGTCGTAAAGCGCATCGACGCCGACTGCCGTGTTGGTTTCGCCGCTTGTGTTGCTGGACAGCGCCCCGCCCCCGGTCGCCGTGTTGTAGTTACCGCCGTTAAGGTAAAGCGCAGAAGCCCCGGTCGCCGTGTTCCAGATTCCGGTACTGTTGTTATAGAGCGCTTCAGAGCCTTCGGCCGTATTGCTACTGCCCGTCGTGTTACTCAAAAGTGCCTTAAAACCATCGGCCACATTGTTTGCCCCGCTAGAATTACTGTAGAGCGCGCCGTAACCGGTGGCGGTATTGTAAGACGCTGTGTTGCCGTAGAGCGCCTTACCCCCGACAGCCGTGTTGTCCGAGCCTGTCGCGTTGGTGAACAGAGCATAGTATCCAAACGCTGAGTTGTCGGTACCGCTGGTGTTCTGATCGAGTGCATCCGTGCCGAATGCCGTATTCTGTGCTCTCGTTGCTTTTGGAAGCATGAGAACCAGAACGAGCGCCGTCGCGCAGGTGAGCCACATGAGTTTAGACGTTTTCGCGAAACGAACGTTGATGCATGACATAAGATCCTCCTATGCTGGCTAGCCAGCAGTTTTAGTTCGGTGCAAAGAACGTAGTGCCTTCGCGCCGTGTTTCCTGTCTCTCATCAGCGCGGAACGGGGGCAAAACACATCATCGGTTCCAGAAAAATCTTCGAGGCCACGTAAGTCAATGATTCCCAGTCGTTTATGATTTGACAGAACCAGCCCGGTTCGCTACGCTACCGCAGCAGTGCTTCCCCCTCTATGAGGCGTTTCCGTGGGGCAAGAGCGGTCCGAGGAAATCACGCAACTACTTCAGGGCTGGCGGGCAGGAGACCGCAAGGCTCTGGACACGCTTTTGCCGTTGGTCTACAAGGAACTCGAGCGCCTTGCCCATTTTCAACTGCGTCAAGAACGTCCCCACCACACCTTGCAAACCACGGCTTTGGTGAATGAAGCCTATCTGCGCCTAGTGGGAATGAACGCCCCACAGTGGGAGAGCCGCTCGCATTTTTTCGCCATTGCTGCTCAGTTGATGCGGCAAATTCTTGTGGATTACGCTCGCCGCCACCGTGCCGTGAAACGCGGAGCCGGCGCCGATGCACTATCCTTGGACGACACCATCCTTGTGTCGCAGGGGCGAGACGGAGACTTCGACGTGATCGCGCTCGACGACGCGCTGAAAACGCTGGCACAAATCGATCCGCGCAAAGCGCAAGTTGTGGAGTTACGCTTTTTTGGAGGCCTGAATTTCGAGGAGACGGCCGAGGTTCTCAAGGTCTCAGCGATCACCGCCCAGCGGGACTGGAGCACCGCACGCGCCTGGCTGCACCGTGAGATGCGTCGTGGGACCCCCGATGGACGCTGAACGCTGGAAACGAGTGGACGAACTGTTTCAGGCGGCGATGCAGTTCCACGCTGAGCAGCAGGACGTATTCCTGCGCCAGCAGTGTGGCAGTGACGCCGACCTGTTCGAAGAAGTCCACTCCCTGCTGACGTCCGATCGGCAGGCGGGAAGTTTCCTCGATCCTCCGGTCGCCAACGTCGTCGCCCAACTGCCCACGCTCGGTTCGCCAATCGCGGCAGATTTTTCCGCCGTCGGGCAAGTCATCTCCCATTATCGTGTGGTTGGACAGTTGGGCTCCGGCGGCATGGGCGTAGTGTACAAGGCGGAAGATATATCGCTCGGCCGCTTCCTCGCACTCAAGTTCCTGCCCGCGGAAACCGCCCGCGACCCGGCGTCTCTGGAACGCTTCCGCAGAGAGGCGAGGGCGGCATCGGCGCTCAATCACCCCGGCATCTGCACAATCTACGAGATTGCCGAAAGCGATGGCTGCGCTTTCATCGCCATGGAGTTTCTCGAAGGCGAGACGCTGCGCGAGTGCATCGGTGGCCGGCCGCTGCCGATGGACCGGCTCCTTCCGCTAGCCATCGAGATTGCGGACGCGCTCGACGCCGCGCACTCCGCCGGTATCATTCACCGCGACATCAAGCCGGCCAATATCTTCGTTACCAAGCGTGGCCACGCCAAGATTCTCGACTTCGGCCTGGCGAAGCTGACGATTGCCAGCGCCTCATCGAGCGGCAACACGCGAACCGAAGTCACCTCCAATCAACTGACGAGCGCGGGCACCATGCTGGGCACCGTCGCCTATATGTCGCCGGAGCAGGTCAGATCCAAGGAACTGGACGCCCGCACGGATCTATTTTCCTTCGGCACCTTGCTATATCAGATGGTGACCGGCAAGCTGCCATTTGATGGTTCGAGTGCGGGCGAAATCTGCGGCGCGATTCTGCACCAGAAACCAGCGCCGGTTTTGTCTTTCAATCCCGATACCCCGGCTGCACTCGAAGCAACCATTCTCAAGTCGTTAGAGAAGGATCGTAACCTGCGTTACCAGCACGCGGCCGACATTCGCACTGATCTGGAGCGCCTGAAGCGCGACACGGAGACAGGGCGCGTGGCTATACCGAAATCAAGCGGAACACTTGGATCTCCCGAAGCCGCGTCGGAAAACGTGGAAACGGCCGCCGCGCTCAGCCTTACCAGCCGCGCGAAACTGGTCCTCTACTCCGTCGTGGCCGCTGCCCTGCTCATCGCATTGATGGCAGTCGGAATGTACTACCGCTCGCACTATGCCGCGCCCCTGACGGACAAAGACACTATTGTCCTTGCCGACTTCGACAACAAGACCGGCGATCCAGTTTTTGACGACACCCTAAAGACGGCACTCAGCGTTTCTTTGGGCCAGTCGCCGTTCCTGAATGTGCTCTCGGATAACAAAGTGACCGAGACATTGAAGCTGATGACGCGTCCGCCGGAGACCAGGCTCACACCCGACCTAGCCCGCGAGCTTTGCCAGCGCGTAGGCAGCAAAGCCTACATAGGCGGATCGATTGCTAGTCTCGGCCGCGAGTATGTGCTGGAGTTAAGGGCAGTGAATTGTCAGAGTGGCGAGCCGCTGGCGCAGGAGCAAGCAACCGCAGCGAGCAAGGAGCAAGTACTGGACGAGATGGGAAGGGCAGCGTCGAAGATGCGTGGTGAGTTGGGCGAGTCGCTGGCAACAGTGAACAAGCTCGATGTGCCTTTGACCGAGGCAACAACGTCCTCGCTCGAAGCCTTGCAAGCGATTGCACTTGGAGTGAAGGCATCTCGCGAAAAAGGAATCTCCTCCAGCCTGCCTTACGACCAACGCGCCATCGAACTCGACCCGAACTTTGCCATGGGCTATCAAAACCTGGCTGATGACTACACGAGTCTTGGCGAAATGGGACGCGCCGGCGATTACATCGCGAAAGCATTTGCATTACGGGAGCACGCCAGCGAGAGGGAACGGTTGCTCATCAGCGCTGAATACTATCAGCAGGTGACAGGGCAACTGGACAAAGCGGGCCCGACCCTTCGCCTGTTGCTCGAGAGCTATCCACAATCCGCCCATGCTCACAACGATCTGGCGATCATCTACTCCACGGAAGGAGAATACGAGAAGTCGGCAGAAGAGATGCGAGAGTATCTCCGACTCTCCCCGGAAAATACCTTCGCATATGGCAACCTTGCGACCTTCCTGCTGGGGGCGCAGCGATTCGAGGAAGCGCGGCAGGTGATCCAACAAGCACCGGCGCAGAAGCAGGACGACTTTGCAATCCGCAACGCTCTGTACGCGCTGGCCTTCCTTTCGTCGGACGTCCCCGCTATGGCGGAGCAGCAGAAATGGTTTGCGGGCAGGCCGGAAGAGAACACTGGGCTTTCGCTTGCCTCGGACACCGAGGCTTATGCTGGTCATCTAGCGAAGGCGCGCGAACTAACGAAGCGGTCTGTCGATTCCGCCATCCGTGCCGACAGCAAGGAAACCGGAGCGATCTGGCAGGCGATCGCGGCCCAGCGCCAAGCCGTTTTCGGCTATGCTGCGGAAGCGAAGGAGGCCGCCTTAGAGGCTTCGAAGCTCGCCCGCACAAGTCAAAGCGTCGACGTCGAAGTTGCGCTGGCCTATGCCATCGCAGGCGATACGGCACGCGCCGAATCCTTGGCGCAGGACCTGAACCAACGCTATCCGCTCGACACGCAGGTGCAGTCGCTGTGGCTGCCCGCCATCCGAGCGCAAGTGGCGCTGAATCGGAAGAATCCGTCTAAGGCTCTCAACGATCTGCAGCCTGCGGCGCCACCTATCGAGTTCGGGCAGATTGGTTTCCTCGCCAACATCTCCTGCCTCTATCCAACCTACATTCGCGGCGAGGCCTATCTGGCCGCCGGACAGGGCAAAGAAGCCGCCGCCGAATTCCAGAAGATTCTCGACCATAGCGGTATCGTCTGGAACTGCTGGACGGGAGCTCTAGCGCGCCTGGGCGTGGCGCGTGCGAATGCGCTGCAGGCGGGAATCGGAACAGCACACGAAGCTGCCGTTGCTCCTAGCGGCCGGGGCCTGCACACATCGCAATCCTCTACCACTGCGGAAAGTTCCGCCGATCGCGTCCGCGCCATAGCTGCCTACAAAGACTTCCTATCCCTCTGGAAAGACGCCGACCCCAACATCCCGATTCTCAAGCAAGCCAGATCCGAATACGCCTGGCTGCAGCGAACAAGTACCGCTTCGCTTCGTTCCCACTGAGTACCTCGACTCCAAGATAACGATCAACAGATTCGGGCTGGTTTTCGGAGAGCATTGGAAGTGGCTCCTTTTAGCCACCTCAGGAGTTTTGTGATCGTAAGAAGGTCCGCGCAAATGAGCTGTTTCGGATTCCTGAAGATAACGCCCTCTATCCGACGCGACTGAGTAGGGGAATAGAATTTCCCGAGTCTCCCACACGCCATGGCCCGATAAAAACGTGCTGCCAATTCGTTGGAAGAAGAGACGGCGCAGATCGGTGGCGGGCGGGAGCTGGCGGATCTGTTCGATATCGCGCTGCCAACGGGCCAGCGGCGTGGTTCCGAGTGCGCTATGGGCGGAGCGATGATAGACGGTTTCGATCCAGATCCAGAGGCGATCGTTGAACTCCTCGAGCGAGAGCAGGGGTTGGGGGGCGACGTTGGCGAGGAATTGTTCTCTTACGGTGCGAAAGAATCTTTCAATCTTGCCGCGGCCTTCGGGCTGGTAGGGACGAGAGTGCACGATCAGGGTGCCGACAGATGCGGCAATGCGCGCCAGTTGCGGCGAGCGATAGATCTTGGCATTGTCGATGTAGAGACGGGTGGGCACGCCGCGGGCGGCGACGGCGTGGCGCAGACAGTCGAGCGCGGCATCGAGTCCCTGGCTGGCATAAAACTGGGCATGGGGAATGAGGCGGCTGGCGTCATCGATGGTGGCGTGAAGAAAGACTTGCAGGCGGCCGCCACTGGAGCGCCGAACCCAGGGGCCAAACAGCATGTCGGCCTGCCAGATTTCATTGCTGAGTTGGGCTTCAAACTTCTTGTGCGGCGGGGAGCGAGCAGTTGCTTTTCCGAGAGGCCGTGTTGTTTGAGGAAACGGTAGAGGGTAGAAGCGGAGAGCGCGGGTGTGTCCTGGCCGGAAGACAAGGCCAGCTCGCGCAGCAGAGTGGCGCCGGTGCGATGCGGGTTCTCGCGCTTGAGGCGTTCGATGAGACTGGCCAGTGGCGGGGAGATGGCGCGGGACTATCCCCGGTCCTGGCGAGGCCGAGGAGCCAATGCCTCGAAACCGCCGTTGCGGTAGCGCAGCGCCCAAGCCAGCAGAGTATCGACGGAAATCGCCGTCCGTTTGGAATGGGGGATGTCGTAGGTGCGAGCGGCGATCTCCTGGGCACGGCGCGTGAGTTCGCCGCGGGCCAGACGTTCGATCACCAGAGGCGCAATCAGCCCGTAGCGAAACAGGGCCCGTTTTTCGGCTTTGGCATCCATGCGGAAGACCTCCTAGCCCCGGACGATAATCCGGAGCAGCGATCTTCCGCCATGCAAATGCTGTGTGGGAAAGTTCAGGAAGCGGGGCGTGCGGCGGCCAGCGTGACTCGTCGCCCGGCCGGAGCTAGACCGGCGGGCCAGCCCAGCAGATGGACCCGAAGCTGCGTCAACAGGAAACGATGCGCGGTGATCCAGCCGATGGATTCGAGCATTTGCAGGGTTCGGGCAACGAAGTCCGGCGCCGGGTCTCGAGGGTGCCCCGGCGTCGCCAGTGGCAGCAAAGCCAGACTCAGGGCGGGCACTGTGATTGAAAACCGCGGACCCAGAACTGCCCGCGCTGGTAAGGCATCGCGTTTTGTCCGGCGGCCTGCGCGGCGGCCACCAGGGTCAGACCGTCGCCCAACCGGGCGGTGAGGAACAGTGCGATCACGGAGAGGCTGAATCGTAGCCAGGGCAGGACGAACTCGGGGAGCAAAGAGACCGTACGTTTACACAGGCTGCATAGATAACGGCGAACCCGCATGACTCCCTCGAAAGTCGAATCCACCAGGGTGCGGCGGTAGAACCCATGACCGGTCAGAGGATGTTTCGCCTCGCATTGCGGGCAATGATCCGGACGGTAGCGATCGGGATCGGCGATCTCGTTGAAGTAACTCTGGATGGAACCGGCGAATGGATGTAGGATTTGCATTGCAAGCCTTCCTGGGAGTATCGAAGACTCCCTGGTTTGGTCTCGCGGAGGGCTCGGTGATTCCTGGCGGAAACCGGCCGAGCCTTCCACCGCTCGACATCCTACATCGCTTTCCGCGAACCCCAGGCCCAGGGATACTTCTCCATCGCAACGCAACCCGTCGTAATCCGTTCCGCGCTTCACGCTGCCATACAGCGCCGCTTCACAATCGCCGCCCTGTATCCCAGATCTAATCTGAAAAATCCCGTCCTCGAAGAGAGCGAACATCGTGACCCGTTACAGGATGGATCAAGTCCCGACGCTGGTCTTTTCGGAGATCATGCGTGACGTCGATCTGTTCGTCGGAGTGGGATCGATCGGCAATGATCCGGCATGGCAGGACGGCGGACGCGAGACAAGGTATGGAGAATATTGGCGGAACTATTCGTTTGGCGAGCTGTCTGCGACTGCCATTTCACGACGTGAGACGCTGGAGCGCCTGATTCCGCGGCTCAAGATTGCAAACAAGTGCATGCTGAGCGATCGTTTTCTGCTGGTGCAGGGGACGCGACGGCAGCACAAGATTCACCTTAGGCTCGGGAAACATTCTGATGGAGCCGAACGACCAGTATCTCTGCATCGTGCCGGATGCGAGGGCGCGTGCAGGTACGCCACAGGTGTACCTACCGTTTGAAGGGGACGCAACTCTATCGATCATCTTGAGCAAGGCGTTCTTGCTTGCAAATGATGCGGCGATCAAAGACCCTGTGATTCTCCGGCAGCTTGGGGAGTGAGCTCAATTGGCGACAAACGGACTTTACGTCATTTCGTCCTGGATTGTCGGCCATACTGAGGTTGGTGATCCGTTTGTGATCCGTTAGCACTGCTTACCATTGCCTTCGATTGCTTTACGGTGGCCGCCGTGCGCTCTATGTTGTTGAAACTACGTTTTCGAGTAAATTCGAATCCCACTCTCTCCGCCAGTTTATTTTCAACGGGTTACGAGGGGAAATCTGGGCCAACGAAACACATCTACCGGATCGACACTCTGCGGTTTGCTTCGGTGGGTTCTCCGTCAGGGCTCCCAAGTCCGAATCGGCCTCAAGATCTTTTATGTAGCATTCAAGGTTGCTGGTCATCTTTTCGCAATTCCTGCGGCGAGCGGACCTCTCTTGACGGTTTGACGCGGCGTCCCAGTCCGAAACGCACGTCCGAGCCGCGGCCAAGCGGCGCCAAGATGAGGCGCCGTGGAGAAAGGAACCGTGGCCGCCTAGTTCACAGTATCCGGTCGCCTGCCGCGTGCATGTCATAGCTCGTTGCCGATTCCAGTTCGCGGCGGAATGAGGTTTTGCCCAGCATCTCGATTAGGGCTTGGACGTAGGGCAATTTGAGATGATTTCTGCGGACGACAAGATCGTATCGTTTGGTGGTAAGCGGAATGAAATCCAATGCAAAGACCTGAGCTGCCGCCCTTGTGCTGATACAGCAGTCTGATTCTCCAGATTGCACTTGACGAGCCGCGGGCAAGTGGCCAAGTGCAATGCGGTCGTAGCCCTTCACCGCATCAGTACCGATTCCGAGGTTCTGTAGAAGCGAGTCGAGCAGGAAGCGGCAACCGGCGCCCGCCTCCCGATTCGTGATTCGCACATCGCGGCGAGCGAAGTCGGCAATGCCCGCGATGTTCTTTGGGTTTCCGTGCCCCACAACAATGCCTTCTTCCCACACCGCAAACGCAATCACAGCCACCGAATTCTTTCCGAACATTTGAACAACCTTCGGCAGGTTCGACTCGCCCGTCTTCTTATCCAACAGGTGCGTCCCGGCCATATGAACAAACCCTTGCTTCAACAGCTCAAGTGAGCGCGAACTATTTTGATAAGTAATGATCAACTCAAAGCCCTTGCGTTGCAGATGGTGCGCAACGAGAGCGGCACTCGGATCACAACCTGCGATGAGCAAGCGATTGTCTTGCTGCCAACCATCTTCCAGGACCTTCGCTTTTGCAGATGCACTTTTGCCCTTGCCCGCCTCCTCAACTAGAACAGCATCAATGGGGGGGAGGCCCAGGGTGCCCGATTCCGGCACTGTCGCGACGAGTCGCCCGTTCACCCGGCAAAGGCGCAAAGGCTGGCCGGCGTGTGGGGTGTCGTCTTCGGGGAGCAGCATCACTTCTTCGGTGTGGGGCGGGTGTGGAGTATCTCGTTCCAACTGAAAAATGTCTTCGAGCGGCACATCCAGCGCCCGCGCGAGTTTTAGCCCCACGGCTGTGTTGGGGACATAGCTGGAGGATTCAATCGCGTAGATCGTCTGGCGGCTGACACCGATCAGCGACGCGAGACGCGACGCCGAAATTCCCCGCTTAAGCCTAAACTGCGCGAGCTTGTTTTGAACTTCCATGGCGATCACTCGCTCACAAATATCGACCAAATAAAAAGCCGAGGCGATTTGGGGGCTGGAGTGTGATCTGTATCATAGTCCAGCGATAGTATATGGCGTAGCTTAAACGAGACAGATGCCCAAACAAGGGCACGAGAGCGCGACGGTCCACACGAGAATCAACCTTATGATAAAAGCCAGACCAGAAATCACGCTTCAGCCCATTGGGATTATCCGAACGCCGTTCAAACAGGCTACGGGAACCCCCATCCAGAGCTCGGTCGCACGGGGTGCAGAGGGCGCGATCGAAGTGTTCGCCGAATATGAATTGGGCTTGCGAGACATCGAGGGTTTTGAACGGCTGTGGTTGATATATCAATTTGACCGTGCGTCCGAGCCGACGTTGATCGTTCAGCCATATCTCGATCGCTCTGACCATGGCATCTTTGCGACCCGGTCTCCGGCTCGACCCAATAAACTCGGCATCTCGTCGGTGGGCTTGCTCGGAGTCGACGGCCATCGGTTGCGTATAAGTGACGTTGACATGCTGGATGGCACTCCGCTTCTCGACATCAAGCCGTACGTGCCCAGCTTCGACCATTTTCCCGTGGGCAGAATCGGATGGTTCGAAGGTCGGCTGGTCGAGGGAGCCACCGCGGACGACCGGTTTGAGCGGAAAGGGGAACATAAAACCTAGCTTTCCTCCCGCAAACAGCGGACTGCTTCTATCGTGCCTTCGATTTCGTGATCCGTGGTTGAAGCGCCAAGACTGAATCGCACCGTCCCGGTGTTCTCTGTGCCCTGCGTTTGGTGAGCAAGAAAAGCGCAATGGAACCCTGTTCTGCAGGCGATGTCAAAGCGCCGTTCAAGAAACTCACCCACTTCGCTCGGATCTTGACTCTCAACATTGAAGGAAACAACCGGCGCTCTTGGCTCGACCATCGCCGGGCCATGGATTGTGACGCCGTCAATCGCGGTGAGTCCTTTCAGGAGCTCTCCGGTAAGGTGCCATTCTCTTCTCTGAATCTTGGCTACGCCCGTCTTCAACACATGGCGCACACCTTCGTTGAGTCCGATGATTCCCGGCACGTTCAAAGTCCCGCTCTCGAATCGATCCGGAAAGAAATCAGGCTGCGACGCGCTGTTGGAGTTGCTTCCTGTCCCGCCTTCCTTTAGTGGGACAAGATCAATGCCCTCTCGAATGTAGAGGCCGCCAGTACCCTGCGGTCCGAGCAAACCCTTGTGCCCAGGGAACGCAAGCAGGTCAATGTGCATGGCCTCCACATCAATTGGAATTGACCCCGCACTTTGCGCTGCATCCACGAGGAAAGCGATGTTTCGTTCTTTTGCAACCCTGCCGATTTCAGCGATTGGATTGATGGAGCCGTTCACGTTGGATGCGTGAATAGCGGCAATCAGACGTGTATTCGGGCGAACGTTTTGGAGGATGCTTTCGACCGAAATAATTCCGCTGCGGTCGGCCCTGGCGATTGAGAATTCAACATCACACTCCTGAAGCCTGACCAGCGGCCGCCACACCGAGTTGTGCTCCATGCTCGTGCAAACGACGTGATCACCAGGCTTGAGAAGGCCCTTGAGGGCAAGATTGAGTGACTCGGTTGCGTTGCTCGTGAAACAGACGCGCAACGGACTTGCGATCTTGAACAGCGACGCAAGATTCTCGCGACATTCGAGCATCTTCTCTACGGCATCGTAGGACGACCGATGGTGCGTCCGGCCGGGGTTGCCGGAGACTTCAGCAAGGGCCTTCCGCACGGCGGTGACGACAGCCCGCGGTTTGGGCCATGAAGTCGCGGCATGGTCGAGGTAGATCACGGTACCAGGTTCGGGACGGAGATCGAAATCCATTCGTGTTCTCCGTCCTCCTCCGACTTTCGAAAGAACCCACCCGGTGAAATGTTTGCCGTATGGCATTCTCGCCGGACAAGATCCAGTTGCTGACGGTCACAGCACAGCGCAAAGCTGCATCCCGTGAACGAAAGGCACTGGGGAGTGCGAATCATGTCCACGTAAATTCCACTGCGGCGCAGCGCTCGCTTGATGAGCGTGACCTGATTCAGCGAAGGAAATATGGCCAGCAAGTTTGCCATCTGTCACCGCGCAACGGTCGGAACGTTGGCCTCTACGGACTCAAACAGAACGTCGTCCGGCAATCCGAGGACTTCATCGGCTCCCGAGTAGAGGCGATCCTTAATGCGGATGAAAACCGAGCGGTCTCCCGCATCCACGCGGACAAGCCAATCGGTCAGCGACTTTGCTTTTTCCTCAAATGACATCGAACCGTTCATCGGGCTGCACCCGGTCACTGCCTCGACACCCTGGGCAAAGAAGTTCCCGCCGAAGACCGTCGCAGTCTTCTTGTCGCTGCGGGTCACTCCCAATTCCTGCAAGACCCGTTGTCCGGCGCGCATGCCGAGAGTCAGACTTACGCTCATCGTGTCCCAGTGCAGCAAGCGGGATGTCGTCAGCTGTTCGCTCTTCTGGCACCAGTGCAGCGGCGCGACGGCGTCGGGGAAATAGTCGTAGCGTAGAATGTAGATTTTGATGTCGAGAATGGGCGTGCCATCTACAGCGTCGAGTCCGCGGACACGCAAGCGGTTTTCGTCCCGGCTGAGCAACTCAACGATGCATGATCCAATGCCCGAAGGCCGGGCAGGAGACCGGCTCGTGTAGATGCCCTTGCAAGTCGGTTCACCCATCAGAGGCATGGTTAACAGTTCCGTGCCGTCGGGAATGCCCGCTCGCTTCTTCCACTCTTCGCGACGGTGTTGGTGATAAAGCACGTGGATGTGGGAGAAGTGTTCAATGCCGACCAGCCCGTCCGTTAAATCCTGGCGGATCTGAAGCACGCATTCTTCTCGATACGTCGGGTTCTGATTAAATTCCTTCAAATCAGAGACCACGACGCCGATGGGGCGAATCGTCACTGGTTGCTGCCATTGATTATTCATTTTGTGTTCCTCGTTGCGGCTGCCAGGAGTTGATCGAGTTCCGCATCCGATACTTGCCGATGGTAGAACTTGTCGTAGAACTTCCTGGTTTCGGTTCTCATGTTGTAAGGGAAAACTTCCGGGTAAAATAGGCTCGCGAGCCACTTGATGCCGATGATTCGATTGACCGACGGGGGACGATCAATCCAGCAGAACGGATACTGCGGCACTTCATAGACCTCGTGGTGCTTCACTGCGCGCACATGTTGCCACGCATGGTTCTTCCACACCGTGCGATAGAACTCGCCGGGAGAAGACGTGTGATCATAGCCGGTAATCACGATTTCGGGGTCCCACTGAAGAATCTGTTCCATTGAGACCGGCGTGTGTCCGTATCCCTGGTGATTGGGCACCGCGGCAACATTTGTAGCGCCCGCGAAAATCAGAGCCTCGGAGTGCACCGAGTTTCCGGGTTCTGTTTCAAGGCCCGTAGGTCCTTCGGCGTAATACACGCGCCGGCGCTTGTCTGCCGGAATGCTATTCACTTTTTCTTCAATCTCTCGGAGCGTGTTGCGGCATTCGGCCGCCAGTTCCGCGGCAAGCACTTGATTGCCCAGAAGCTCTCCGGCTTTCACATAGGCGTCCGGGAGTTCCTTCAGACTGCCATTGAGAGCGACCACCGGTATGTGTGTCTGCTCCTGAACTCGCTCGGCTACCGCCGTACCCAGGGGATCGCCCATAGAGATCAGCACATCGGGATGCGCTTTGACGATTTCTTCAAGATTGCCGGTATTGTTCTTGCCGTACCAGCCGCCGAGCACCGGCAAATTCCGATATTTTTCCTCAACCATGGCAAGCTCACCAGGGTCAGGGTGATAGTTCCAGCCAGCGAGAAGGTCGGGCGAGAGTGTGTAGATAAGGATCGTGCCCATCGGGCTCATCCCGAGTACGCGCGTGATCTTCTTGGGCACAACTACCTGTCGCCCCACCATGTCAACCAGCACGCGCTGATCGTTCCGCACAACTGGGCCCGTCGAGGCCTTGCGCGAACAGCTCATGCAAAAAACGAAAACGACTAACAACAACCCGATCTTCTTCTTCGACATAAGTTCCTCAATTCGTCCGCGGAACTACCATTCGCAGATTCGGTTCCACTTCCACGATCCGCAGCGGTGTGCCATAGGCTTCTTCCAGCGACTGCTGCGTCAACGCTTCTTTGGGCCGGTTCATGGCAAGGATTTGCCCGCGCTTCATAAGTGCCACCCGAGAGGCACACAAGAAGGCGTAGTCCGGGACGTGCGTCGTCATAAGAAGACCAAGCCCGCTGCTCGCGAGTTCCTTAATGTGACGCAGCACGCGCACTTGATTGCTGAAGTCGAGATTCGAGGTGGGTTCGTCAAGGACGAGTATCCGGGGTTGCTGCGCCAACGCGCGCGCAATTAGAACCAGCTGGCGTTCTCCACCACTGATCTCCGTGTAGAACTCATCGGCCATCCGGAGGATGTCGAGGCGCTCTAGCGCTTCTTCAGCGATGGCGATGTCGCGCTTCCCTGGAGAAGAGAAGGTTCCCGTGTGCACTGACCTCGCCATCAGCACAACGTCGCGCACCTTGAAGGCGAAAGGAGGTGTGTGAGCTTGCGGGACGTAGCCGAAGGTTTTTGCCAATCGTATGCGGGACCAATTTGATGTGTCCTCACCTGACACGGAAACTCGACCCGCCATAGGATTCAGAAAGCGCAGAATCACCTTAAAAAGCGTTGTCTTTCCCGAGCCGTTTGCGCCCAGCAGGCAGAGGACCTCTCCCGGCTCGACGGACAACGACACATCTCGGACCACGACCTTCTTGCCATATCCGGCTGTGACGTGTTCCACGGAGATCATTGCCGCACCAGCCTCGCTCGAAAGAGCAGGTACAAGAAGAAGGGAGCACCCACGAGCGAAGTGAGAATCCCCAGAGGTACTTCGAGTGCGAACAGGCCGCGGGCGCAGTCGTCCGCCAGAAGCAGGTAGCCGCTTCCGATAAGAAAAGACGCGGGCAGCAATACCTTGTGGTTGGCTCCAACGATCATGCGCGCCCAGTGCGGAATGACCAATCCAACCCACATGATCATTCCCGCGATCGAGACCATGGCCGCGGTGATCAGGGTTGAGCAAACTATGATGGTCACGCGCATCTTCCATGGAGTCACGCCCATGGCCATCGCTTCCTCCTCGCCAAAACTGAGCGCATTGAGTCTCCAGCGCAGAAGCAATAGCGGAACGGTTCCTAAAAGGATCGGGAGCGCGGCGAATTGAAGGTCGTGGTGATTAATCGATGCGAGACCGCCAACCAACCAAAATGTAATGGCGGCAAGTTTGCCGTGTGGGTCGGCAATGTACTCGGTCAGGCGGATGAGCGCCATGCACGCCTCGCGCATGATGATGCCTACTAAGATCAAGGTGAGCGTGGGATCGCCGCCAAACCGCGATGCGCCCGCGGCCAACGCCCACACCAGCAGGACCGCCACCAGTCCTCCCACAAAACCCAACAATTGAATTCCGGCGATCCCGAATCCAAAGAGGATGCCCAGAGACGCGCCAAATCCTGCGCCAGCGGTGGCACCCAGAATGTCCGGGGAAGCCATAGGGTTTCGAAACAAGCCCTGAAATGCGGCTCCAGAGACCGAAAGGCCACCGCCGATCAGCATCGCAGCCAACACACGCGGCAGCCGTACTTGCAACAGCACGATTCCTGCCGTGCCACTCTGCGCGGGAGATCGGATGATCTGCCACCAATCGTGCCAGGGTATGGAATAACGGCCGAAGAGGAGCGAAGCTATGCCAAGGAGCGCCAGCAGTGTGCACAACACGGCAAAAATAGTCGTTGGACGCGACATCTCTGAGCGACGCACGATTTCTTCTTGAACGCTGTACTCCTGGTGGCACGTAGTTGTGGCCATGATTTGTTATGCGCAGCTGTGGACTGGATTTCTCGACACCTTCACCATCCGCGCGCCGGAATCGAAGAGTTCGTGGCGTCCGCCTTCGCCCACCGTTTTCCATGCCAGATCCTGATCGTGAACAATCAGTCCGCCCAAAAGCTCAACGCCGTGCTCCAACAGAATCGGCGACAAGGGTGTACTGGGACCGGCAACAATGACGCGGGCTTGACGGCTCAGTTGGAGAAGGCGAGGCATTGTCTTATTGATCAACGTTGTCGCCGTCATGATCACAAAATCCTGGTCGCGCAGAATGTATTCGCACGCAGGGTCGGGCAGATCGCCTGCTTCCGGACGCCGCTCCAGGATGGACAATTCGCACACTGCCGCCACTCGTTCCAAGCCGAAGAAATGCCCGATCACGGCGACTTTCTTGCCCCGCAACTCATCGAGAAGGTAAGTAAAGACGTCTACATTCGCGGACTGGTCGAGTGCAGCGCCGCAGGCTCGCTCCACAGCAGTTGGCTCGTTCACGAGAGAGTTGATTGCCGCCAATCCCATTGCGGCCTCATGCCAGTTCCAGGATTTAATCCAGCTGGCGAGTTCCCGGGTCTTCATGCCGGCGAGTTTGCCTGCTTTCTGAACTACCTCTGCTCCCTCGCGGGGCCGCATCGCGACACCTACGCCTTGCGAACGGACCAGGAACCAGCTCAACCCAGCCAAGCAGCCAGAGACAACGGAGTTCTCCGGCACCGAAGCGATCAGTTCATCGTAGAGTTTCCACATAGATTGGATTTTGCGTGTCGAGAACAAGAGGTATTGTATACACGACATATGTAATGTTTAATGTGCGATGCGTCACGAATTTAGGTGATGAACTTCACTGTTTGTTTCTCGCCGTTTCGGTAATGTGCTCTGGCAACGCTCGTCATGGACACAATACATATGTCATCTACACAGATCATTCGCTACTGTCTGAAATTTGCCATGGTTGCGTTTATCGTCTCTCTGGCCACCGTTCCCACGCTCTTCGCGCAAGCCGAGAAACCGCTCACCTGGCTCGACGACCTCAACTATCTGGATTCGATTGCGAAAGGCGACGTTGTCGTGCAGCAAGACGCTGTGGCCAACATCCGCATCGAGGTCGAGCGCTGGATTAACTTGCATCCGAACGCAGGCGTTATACTACCCGACGCTCCTGTCAAGCCCTGGAGCGCAGAACAGACGGCCAGCCAGATTCAGGTCTTGCGTCAAATCGTTGAGCTGATCTTGAAGCAAGATTCGGACCATCCGTTTCACCTCGGCGTCACCCAGGTGAGCGTTGCTGCAACGGTGTCGCCGCTGTCTCCTGTCGCGGACAGCATCGCGCAATCGGAAATCAATAAACGTGACGCCACGAACGTCGCCGTCGCCGCCGATTACCTGCCGGGAGTTTCCATTCAGCACCTTGCCATGAACCGGAACGAATATGGGATCATGGTGCGTGGCTTCAGCACTCGCGGTCAGGTGCCCGTCTACGAGGATGGCATCCCCATTTATGTTCCCTACGACGGCTACATCGACTTCAAGCGCTATCTGTCGAGCGATGTAGCCGAGATTCAGGTGGCGCGCGGGTATTCCTCTCCGCTGTTGGGTCCGAATGCCCTCGGCGGGACGATTAACCTGGTGACCAAACAGCCGCAAAAGAAATTCGAGGGCGATGGCGCCATCGGCACTGGATCGGGAGACACGCTGCTCGCGTCGCTGCGCATGGGCACGCGTTGGGACCGCTTTTTCGCGCAAGGCACGGTTGACTGGCTGCAAGACGACTACCTTCCGCTGTCCGGCAATTTCCAGTACCCCGCAGGAGGCTATGCTGCCCTCACCCCTGGAAACCCCGCGGACACAAACGGAAACGTGCCTGTTCCGCTAACCGACCACATGAACCAGTCCTATGCGCAGGACGAACGATACGCGGGACGTGTTGGTTGGACTCCGCGAGGAAGCGACCAATACGTGTTCAGCTACGACAATCAAAAAGGCCAGAAGGGAGTGCCGTTATACGCGGGATCGGATGCAAACGCGAAGTACCGCTTCTATTGGAAATGGCCATTCTGGGACAAAACCAGCTACTACTTTCTTTCGAATACAGGCTTAGGCGAACGCAGCTCGATCAAGTTTCGTGCCCTCTACGACCAGTTCGACAACGGCATCAATATGTTTGACAACGATACCTACTCGACGATGAGCTCGCCGAACTCCGAGTTCAGTAAGTACTATGAGCACACCGACGGCGCCTCAACTGAATTCACGACACGTGTTCTGCCCAGGAACGTGATTGGAGCTTCTTTTTTCTTCAAAGACGACACACACCGAGAACGAGGCATTTTCCCATCTCCCAAACCACCGATTCCGGCACCGCTGGTCGAGCCCTATCTGGTGGATCGGGATCAACAAACCTCCATCGGCCTGCAGGACGAGATCACCCTGGCAAAGCGCCTCCGCGCGATGGTGGGATTCAGTGCCGATCATTTCAATGGTCTGCAAGGGCAGTCGTACAACACTGCAAATACGGGATTGGTACCCTTCACCTGCCTGGCGTCGCCTAACAATACGTCGTTTGCTGGATGCACGCTGCACACCTGGAACGTGAATCCGCAGGCGTCTCTCTCCTATACCCTCAGTCAATCCGATACTCTTTTCATGACGTTTGCCGACCGCGGGCGCTTCCCGATGCTGAAGGACATCTATTCCGCGGGCATGTTGTCGGGCCTGCCGAATCCCAATCTTTTGCCGGAGCACAGCCGCAACTGGAACGTCGGCTATTCGCACATCTTCGCCGCGAAAACGCTAATGCAAGTCGAGTTGTTCCGCAGCGATTTGCGCAACGCGATTGAATCGGCCTATGTGACCGATCCCGGCTACCCTTCAAACCCAGTGTGTCCGAACAGCCGTATCGCGGGTTTTTGCAGTGAGAACCTAAACATCGGATCGGAAGCGCATGAAGGGGTTGAGTTCGAGGTGCGCAGCACACCTGTTTCGCGGCTGACCTTGGACGTGAGTTACAGCTACCTGAACCGCACGATTGCCTACGATTTCTCCAACCCAGACGTAAGCAAAGCCAATACCAGCATCAGCATTCTCCCCACCTTGCCCAAGAACAAGTTGGTTGGAAGTGCGACGGTGCGTCTACCTCGTCAGGTCCAGGCCTTTCTGGCAGTTCGCTATGAAGGCGGGCTGACTCTTCAAGACACGAATTATCCCAACGGTTCGCCACTTCTTCTTCCGTATGGCGAGTCCTACGCCACCATGGATCTTGGGACAGCGTTGCCCATTCGCGACCACATTACTCTGCAGGCCGGAGTTAAGAATCTGCTCGACCGCAACTATTTTTACACTGCTGGATATCCCGAGGAAGGCCGCAACTGGTTCTTGAATATGCGCTTCAGATTTTAGTAGCAAGGCTGTTTCACAGCTGTACTCTTTCCATAGTTGCCCGCCGGTTTTGCCTCGCAGGACCGGCTGGCAACATTTTCGCACTGGGTGGAACCGCTGCCTGCGCTAGACTTTTAAAGGAGCCTACTTCTCTATGACGATCCGGGCCGCCCGCGTTCTCTTTGCTGCGCTATTCATTGTTCTCTTCTGTTGCGCTCTGTTGAATGCTCAACAACCGACCAAGTTGCGAATCTCCGGAGCCGGAGTGAATCCAGCCGAATTCACCGCCGCCGATCTCAGCCACCTTCCCCGTTTGTCGGTTAAGGTGCAGAACTCGCACACGAAGCAGGTGGAGGAATATTCCGGTGTGCGCGTTTCAGACCTGCTGGCGAAAGCGGGGGCTCCGCTGGGCGAAAGACTGCACGGACACGCGTTAGCCACTTATGTCGTCGCCCGAGCATCGGATGGATATACGGTGGTGTACTCTCTCGCAGAACTCGATCCTGCCCTGAACGGAAATGAAGTCATCGTCGCCGACACAATGGATGGGAAACCACTGGACTCAAAGCAAGGACCATTTCAGGTGATTGTCCCCAGCGATAAGAAGGCAACACGCTGGATACGAATGCTGAGTGAGTTGGAAGTCATGAACGCAGCGGGTACTCCTGGCGCGTCCAAACCGTAGAATATATCCCATGGTGGCGCGAATAGAGAAACTCCTGCCCGCAGCGGCGGACTTATTGTTATCGCGAGGTCATGATTGTTTCTCAATCGGGCCAAAATCGTAATTGAACATTCATTACAAAATGATCAGGAGGCTGTATGAAACTCAGTGCGCGGAATATCCTTCCAGGAACCGTCACCAAGGTTACCAAGGGCGCGGTGAACGCAGAAGTGCATCTGGATCTCAAAAGCGGCGACAAGATCGTCTCCGTTATTACCAACGGCAGTGTGGATGCACTCGGTCTGAAAGAAGGCAAGAACGCATCGGCGATCATCAAAGCAAGTTGGCCAATCCTCGGAAAAGATATCCACAACGCCAAGCTGAGCAGTCGAAACATTCTCTGTGGAACCGTTGCTAAGGTCACGCCTGGAGCGGTGAACACGGAAGTGTCTTTGAAGCTCAAGGGTGGCACGGTTCTCACCGCGATCATTACGAACGAGAGTGCGCACTCCCTCGGGTTCAAAGAAGGTGATCACGCCTGCGCGGCTGTGAAGGCATCGAGCGTCATCCTGGGCGTCGAATGATCTGCTGCAAACGCAGACCGCTTTTTGCGAATGCAATCTTGTCGGAATAAATTCGGCGTGATGTTCCGGAAGTCCGCAAATTTTGCGCGTCGTTCGCGATAGCCGCAGACATGAGGGTGTGTGAGCTGATTCGATTCCGGTTAAGCAAACCATCCATGAACTGGGTTTCGTTCCTGGTCCCGGTCCTTATGGCTACGGACCAGATGTCGGCGTAAGGGATCGGTCGGAGAAATATCCTGCAGCAACATCGTTCTTGATACGGGGATCGCGATCGGTTCCCAGATATTCGTCGAGAAAGTCCAGCAGGACTTTAACTTTCGGCGTCAGCCGTGATGGGCTCGAGAACAGCGCACAGAGGGTAATCGGCTCGGGAACCCACTGCGGCAGAATCTGCGCCAAGCCTTTTCGAACGTCCGGATTTTTCGCCACCCACAATGGAAGAATGACGATGCCAAACCCGCTCAGGGCGAGGTTCAGAGCAACCGCCGGATCGCTTGTAACCACTCGAAAAAGGATATTCGGCGTTACGACCTTCTTGCCCTTGCTCAACTTCCAAGGGCCGGAGCCGACGCATTTGTGAAGCGTAAGGTCCTCCGGGGTCGACGGATTTCCGGCAAGTTTGAGATAGTTTGGGCTGGCGAAAAGGCCTCGAACCGTCCCAGGATAGGGCCGCACACGCCTCAGAGAGTCCTTCGGCGCCCGCAGTTTAAAGAAGATGTCCACGTCATCGCGCGCCTCCTGATCCCAACTCGCCGCATAAGGTTCGATCTCAACGCGTAACTCGGGATAGCGTTCCAGAAATTCCTTCAGCAAGGGCGCGAGAGCGTCGCGCGCCATGGTCACCGGACAAGCTACCTTCAACAGTCCGCTTGGGCTGGAGCGGCGGTCTTCCAGAACGTCACGTCCGTGCTGAAGGCTCTGCATCGCGCGTCTGGACGATTGCAGGTATTCCTTCCCGGCGTCGGTCAGGACGAGGCCTCTGGGACCTCGCTGCACCAGCAGAACTCCGAGGTGCTTTTCCAGTCGAGTCAACGCCCGGCTCAGGGTAGAAGCAGGACAGTGCAACTCCTTTGCGGCAGCGGTAAGCGTGCCCGCCTGCGCGACCGAGACGAACATGCGTACATCGTTGAGATCCAATTCATTCATGCAGAGCCGCCGCGCAAGTGCCTATTCGTTGAGTCTAACAAGTATTGCACTTGTGCAATTCTACCTTGCGCATATCGATCTATCAGAACTGGCCAGGAAACATCTATTCATGAACGTGCGGCCGGGCGGGGAGAAGAATCCGGTTGGGCGCGGCGCAAAGACATGGAGGGGCGATGAAGATTCTGGTAATTGGCGGCACGGGCAAAGTTGGTGCAGAAGTCGTGAAGGAATTGCAAAAGCGCAGGGCAGACATTCGCCTGTTTGTAAGAAAGGACGGCACTCCGACACCGCCGGGCGTTGAGGTCGCGATCGGCGATTTGCTTGATCCGGTCTCCGTACAGAAGGCGTTACACGGAGTGGATAAGCTCTACCTGCTGAACGCCGTCGCACCTGATGAACTAACGCAGGGCCTCATCGCCTACGATCTGGCCAAGCGGCTGAAGCTGAAACATATCGTCTATCACTCTGTCTTCCGCGTGGAGAAATTCAAGGATGTTCCACACTTTGCCTCGAAGCTCGCGATTGAAAACGCCATCCGGGAGTTCGATGTCCCGTTCACAATTATTCGCCCAAACTATTTCAGTCAGAACGACGCAACGTTGAAAGATGCCCTTACGAAGGCTGGGATCTACCCCATGCCTCTCGGCCAGGTAGGTATCTCTGTAGTGGATGTCCGAGATATTGCCGAGGCCACCGCGATTGCACTGACCTCCGACGGACATTTCGGAAAAACCTACAACCTCAACGGCCCGGAGGTATTGAGTGGTCCTCAGATGGCGTCGATTTGGAGCGGGCTGCTGGGCAAGGAGATTCGTTATTCCGGGCACGACATGGACGCGTTTGAGGAGCAGACGAGAAAACGGGCTCCGTCATGGTCGGCGTTCGACATCGGCATGATGTTCCGGGGGTATCTCGAACGCGGCTTTGCCGCGGAGACGGGAGACGTCGAGACCTTGACGGATCTCTTGGGGCATACGCCGCGACGATACGAGGACTTTGCGAGAGAAACAGCCGCGCTTTGGAAAGCTTGAGCACGAATGACGCCACAGCGGGACCGAAAATCATGACAGGAGAGACGAAAGGACACACTTATGCCGCAAACGGACACTCTTCCGAAATTGCGTTGGTTCACTCGCGAAACCGCCGCGCTGGTCCTTATCGACCCATGCGCAAGCATCGCAACCCAACGCCAGACGCAGAAGAAACTATGAAACCACTCCGAACTCGAGACCAATGAAGGTGGCGACAGATAGCGAAAGCGGGGATGTCCTACGTCGACCGAGTCAGGGATCGTCGCTCCTATGCGATCCTGGCGCAATGTTTTCTGTGGAAAAAACGCTATCGGGGAAAAACCAGACAAAACCGTCACACCCGAAGTGAAAAGCGGCCCGGATGGAATCCTCCTCTACATCGAGGACGCAGGGGCAAAGGGGCTGCTGCCCCTTTCCTCTGCACCCCAACTCCCCGCTGACCCAGCCTCCGCTGCGCTTCGGACAAATCTTATCCTTCACAGTATAGTGGTCGGGAATAATTGCCAAGTTACGAGCAAGTCGCCAACCTGGGAGTAGTTGACAACTGAAGTGCGGAATTGCGACGTTCGCCGGGTGCCGGATTTTCCTCACGGGCAGTCGGCTGTTGCGCGTAGCGCGGTGCGGCCTCGCTTGCAAGTTGCTGGAGAGCGCGAGTGCGTGCGGCAAGCACGTCCCGCCGCATGCAGCCCAAAAGAACAGCACAGTCTTGATCGGAGTAGCGTTCAAGGACCGTCATTACATAGACACAACGCTCGAACGGTTCGAGTCCAAGAACCGAAGCAATCTCCGCGCGCTGCGCGGATGGTACCGCCTTGCCATTGTTGTTGACCGGCTTAGAACTCGATTGACGACGGCCATTTCCTTCTGATGGCCGTGGGCTGAGAACTCTCACGGCATTGAGGATCACCGCCCGCCGCGCCCAAGACTGCGCCCATTCCTTGAAAACAGGGTTGCCTTCTACTGCGTCTTCCAGCCCGGAGACAAAGCACTGTTCCGCCTTCCCCTGATCTGCGGTTAGCAGGAACCCGAGCAGGTAGAGGCTATTCATGTCTTCGTCAAACATCCGGCGGAAATCGTCGGGGCTTGCATATGGGGTGGGCCTTGTGATCTGCTTTGCGCTCGTCATGTTTACCTCGTCTTTCACTCTGTTAGTCGTCCGAGCCTGGTGAAATATTGTTGTTTGTGCTTTCAGCTTCTCAGTTTTCTCTTTCTCAGTGGGTACCGGGCATTGTTGAGACAATCCGAGATCAGGCGGCACGAATCACGGCAATAGAGACCTGATCTCACACTTCGCAGTAAGAGAACACCGCGCTCTCATACTGCGGAGCAATTCATCGCTTCGTCGCAGGTTTCGCACTGAAGATGCCCTTGAAGCTTTCGCGGTTCTGCAGGAAGACCATAATCCACAATACGCAAGCGACCAGTGCGGGTGCGATGCTACTTGGTGCCATGGTGAGGTGAAACGCAAGGATGTTGTAGAGCTCCGCAGCAAGCAGTGTCAGCGCAAGTGGTATAAAAATGCCAGAGAGCAGCAGTAGTCCACCAAGCACCTGCAGCGCGAAGAAGAACGCGGCAAAGTGCGATGCGCTGACGGCGACAAGGAACTGGATCGCCACGGGATTCGCCGGTGGCGGCTGGGGGATAAAGTGAAGGAACCCGTTCAACCCAAAGACCGTGAACATTAGCCCCAGCAGATAGCGCGCGACAATCGAAGCACTCTTCATACGGTTGCTCCTTGGAGGCTTCGCGCGTGCGTCTGCACGGCTTGGAGGTGAGGCGCAAGAAACACATCACGATCCTGCCCGTGGTTTAACGCCATGGTTCCACCTGCGGTCAAAAAGGTCACGTCTGTCAGGCCAAGAAAGCCGAAGAGCGACCGCAGGTAGGGCTCTACGAAGTTGAAAGATGCCATCTGCGTCTCAGCACCGTAGATACCGCCAGTCGCAATGATGAAAGTTGCTTTCTTGCCGATGATGAGGCCCTTCGGCTTTCCGTCCGCATAGGAGAAGGTCTTCCCAACACGGGTAATCTGGTCAATCCAGAGCTTCAGCACCGAGGGCACCCCGAAGTTGTGCATCGGCACGCCAACGACGTATTCATCGGCTCGCTCAAGTTCGGCAAGCAGAGAATCCGAAAGCGAAAGCAACCGTTTCTGCTCTGGAGTGTGCGCCGCTTCCGGGGCGTACACGGCTCCCACCCATTCGGCGTTGATAGGCGGGATTTGCGTTGCGTTAAGGTCGCGATAGATGACCGTTCCATCCGGGTGGGAAGACTTCCATTGTGCAACGAACGCGCCAGTAAGGTGGCGCGAGACGGATCGCCCATACAGTGGGCTCGAATCGATGTGAAGAAGCGTGGGCATGGCAGTGAGTTCTCCCGTACATCAATTGATGTGTAAGCAACATATGTCGATTCAAATAAATCGACTGGTGTCGTTTAAGCATCTATTGCTGTGAGAAGAGATATACTGAGAAGTCCAATGCCCAAGAGTCTCCAAACCGATGGTACGGCCGAAACGACCGACCCGCGCATCGTGCGCAGCCGCCACATGCTGATGGAAGCCTTGGCCAAACTGCTGATTCACAAGAGCTTTGATGACATTTCCATTCAGGAGATCGCCGACGAAGCCACCCTAAACCGGGCGACCTTTTACCTTCATTACCCCGATAAAAACGCCCTCCTGCAGGCAATGGCCGCCGCCCGCTTCGGCGAGTTGATTGCGCGGCGCGGTCTATCTTTCACAGACTGCGACGGTGCACTTCGAGCGATTGCGCTTGGCGTCTGTGATTATCTCGCCGAGACTACAGGCTGTCCTGGTCAGTTGGCGAAGATGCCCCTCGAAGGTTCCATTATTCCTGTCGTGGAAGACATGTTCCGGAAGGGGGCCGCTGATCACGCGATGGCCCCCGGCGTAGATCCTGAGTTGCTGGCAACTGCGGCCGCATGGGCAATCTTCGGCGCTGCGCGCCGCTGGTATCAAGTCCCCGACCGCATCCCTGCTGAAGAGATGGCTGCCAGGATTGAAGCAATGGTGAAGCCGATCTTTCTTAGCGCTTCTCCGCGCTGATCTCTTGGTATCGCCTTCCATTCAGGATCTTACGTACTGTGGCTCTTCGAAAATTGGCAAGAGCCGCGCGATCAAGAGAGCGCCCAACCGATGCGCGCTGTCGTCGCCATCCTTGTGAGTCTGGCTTGGCCCTCTATCCAGCGACTCACAGATGCCGGGGTATAGGAAGCCGTCGCTGGTTTGCCTAGTAAGCAGGGATGGCGCAGGAGGGGAACGAGGCACTTAACGTAACTCTCGGAGATTCCCACCGCAGCGGCTACGTCGGGAGATCCAAGTTGATCCCGTATCGACGAACACTGACTCGTCAGGCGAAGTAGGGCATGCGCTGATTTCGGTGGGGTCTTTGACCTCAAATGAAGATCGCGATGCGCCTGCTGAATGCGGTCCACTTCCGACGCCTGAACGCGCGCGGCCACGCTGTTTACGGTTCAGAAGGCATTGCCGCTGCTCAACGTATTCGTAGACTTTACGAGTCGTTTCGTGTGGTATCGGTGTCGATGGGTCAGGGCTTGGGGCTCGCGTCCATCTCGGAGGCCCGCGCCAGTGCTTGCGTGTCGATATACTCCCGGACGTTCGTCAATTTGCCATTTCGAACAAATTTAGTCCGTTGAGCCTGACTACGGCTAAGTGCCAACGAGGCCATCTCGTCGTTACGCGTTGCGAAAGCCCAGGGGCGGGTGTGTTGATAAAGGAGGAGGTGATCCACGACACCGCCCGCACCGCGTAAACGCAAAGCGGCATCCGGCACGCACCCGACGCTTGCCACAAGAAGACGACCTTGCTAATGGGGAATCTTTTCAAACCCTTTTCGAAAGGCGTCAAGCTGAGCCCGTGCGTCTTCTTCGACATGATCACCCACGCCTCTGGCCCGAACGAAGGACATCCACGCCGGATTGTTTTCGTTCATCGCGGCGAGAAATGCGTTTACGATTGCTGCTTCTTCGGGACTGCAGAGCGCCTTCAGGTCGATTCCCAGTAGAAAGGCCGGTGCCAGGCCGAAGTCCGCGAGTGCGGCGTCTAGCACGACATCCGAAAAGAGTCGTTCACTGTTGCCTTCATAAAGTGTGAGCAGACCGCGGATATCATCCAGATCCTTCACTCGCCGCTGTGGATCGTCGACGAATGCGACGATCTTCAGAAGCATCAGCGTGGTCGGCGAGATCACTTTCAGCGTGAGATCTGGCGAAAACTCAACCGGCTGAGCATCCATGAACACATGCTCGAATCCCACCAGACTCATGGTGAACTGGCTGACGGGCCAGGTCAATTGCTTCGCTTCGCGCAGCATCGGCCCGGCAGGAAGCAGATCCATGATCGTTCCCTGAGCGCTGCGCCAGCGGTGTTCCCGGTTTACAAATCGAATCCATCCGTCCGCTTGAAGTCTCCGCTCCAGTTCCGCAAACTCATTGAGATCCAATGCCACGGCAAAGTCGATGTCTCCTGTATGGCGGAGTTCACCGGGGAAATGCACCTGGTAAGCGATGGCACCGATAATGACAAGGTCTGCTCCGAGCGCAGTGCAATGGTCGCGCAGCGCACCGAGATCAGCGATTTGGGCCACCGTGAGTTCCGGCATCACTCAAACAGATACTCGCGTTTGATTTCTTCCGCAGCTTCATGCGCTCGGGGATCGGAAGAATACATTAACTCGGAATAGATGAGCCAGGGATGCGCAATGGGAAATGATCCAGACTCCCGCCAAAAGGGTATGCTGCCGAAGGAATGCAGGAAGATGAGCGGCCCGGATTTGTCAGGAATGATCCGCAAGCGCCGTCGAAGTTGATCGCTGAGGGACTCGATGAAGATCGGCAACTCGAGTCCGCGATAGAACTTCTGCAGCAGGTATGCAGCGGGACCGCCGGTTATCGACCATCGGATTGAGTCTTTGGCGAGCGACTCCCGGATGGCGGCCAGGATTTCCTCGATTTCGCTGGCAGGCGAGCGAAAACGGCCAAGTATCAGCTTCGGGCGCAGCGCGAGCTCGTATCCCCGCAACAGTTCTTCCGGCAATTTCGACTGATCGCGCAGGCGAAAATCTTCCTTTGACTCGATGAGGACTCCTTGGGCAACCAGTTGCTGCTCTACCTTGGCGACGTTGCTCTTGCTGATTCCTGCATATTCGGCGAGTTTACGTGTGGACCAGCTTCCGGCATTTTTCGCAGTAGCGAAAGCGAACAGCAGTTGCGAGATAGCTGGGCTGATACGCGGTTCTTTCGTCCCAGCCACAGTTTGTTTCGTCCCGACGACCGTGCGTTCATAGTTGCGGCCGAGAACCAGGTGCATGTTGCCCGCCTGGTCAACGAAATTGATGCCCGATTGCATGAGCCGTTCGGCGGAGGGGCCGGGAATGTAGCGCGCGAACAAAAGAAGGGGTTCGCGATCTTTGGTCGCGTAAAGCTTTGCCTGAGCGATCAGTGCATTCAATAATCCCCGGTCGAGATAAGACCTCTTCTGTTCGACGAGGAAGCGGTATGTGCCTTTAGGGGCACGGATCTTGAGGATGCCGTCGGCTTCCAGGCCATTACGGCGACCTTCGGCGGAGAAGTCGAGATCCGTGACGAAAGGAAGAGCCCGCAACTGTTCGAGAAACGGCAGCATGTTCGGTTTGGACTCCATGGTGTCCACTATTATTACATGTCCATTACTAATGGACACTACATAAAACTTCGGTCTTACTGTCCGGCACGAAGATCCCGCGGGTTTCCCAATCCAGGTTCTCGATGCGCATCCGGTAGAGCTCTCTTTCGTTCCGCATGCCGATATCGCGCATCAAAATGATGATGTCTCGGAAAAGTTGATGGCTGCGTTTCCGCCAATTGCAGGAGGCGCCGGCCAACAATTTCTTTTCCGCTTCATCGTCAAGCCTGAGTGAACGTCCGTATTCCTTCATCAGGTTGAGTTTCGGAGCCTGGCGAATTAGTGTCCACTCCTCCGCCTTGTGCAGCATCCTTCTTAACGTTCTCAGCGCGCAATTGGCATTTGAGGACGCGCCCGAGAACCTCAATGTTTCGATAACGTCCCTGGTGATCTGATCCAATCACATATTAAGGAGGGTTGTCGTTTTGAGGAGTCGCCAGCCGTCACGGTAGTAGGTTTTGGTTTTGTTTGAAGAAGCTGACAAGTTTTGGCCCTCCCCGGTAGGGCGATATCCCCTTGTCACCCTTGATGATTTCTCCGAGCCGCTTGACAGTTCTTTCCGAGATTTTCATTGTGCTGCTCTTTCTACTTGCCTCGCTGTGAGTGCCGCTTTCAGATCATCATGCTCAAATGCCGACGACATGCGGTCGATCTCGCTTTTCGTCAGGCCGTGGCGCGCGGCTTCTCTGCTCCACTTCGATACAGCCTTGCCGACCTGTTTTGCTATGTAGAGCGCTTGGCCGTTGTCCAGATCGAAATACCCCGCCACCTCCAGCGCCAGTGCCAGCGAGGCCGTATTGTCATCCTCATTGATTGCAGTGCTAAGGATGCGCGGCTTGATGTCGGTCGGCACCGGGTTGAGGTCGTAAGCGGGCGACAGCCGCCAGCCCGCCTGGCCTTCGTACAGAAAGCCGTGATTGCGCAGGTGGTCGTCGGTGTTGGAGATCAGTATGTTGAAAACCAAGCGCCGCCACAGCGCTCCCATGTCGGCTCGCGGCGCGGCGCCATGCTGGCGCAGCGCGTCAACAATTTCCAGATAGCTTCGAGTTTCTCTGTCCTTCGATCCGAGCATGCTCGTCGCGGAGAGGAACGGGACACGCCGTTCGCCGTCGCGGTCGAAGCGTCGCAGGAGGAGGACAGGCTTGCCCGCGATGGCTTCGACACGTGATTTGGGAACGGGGATGCCGGATTTCTGCGCGAGGGACAGCGCGACCGCCTCCCAGACCACCGTGTTGATTTCATCGTCTTTGCGTGGGAATTTTGCGATGGCAAGATGGCCGTCCTTTTCCCTGACGGAAGCCTTGGGCCTCGCGCCTCCAAGAGAGGAGCCGGGCGCGAACAGCATGCGCAGTTCCTCCTCGGTGTCTTTCTCTTCCATCACATGTTCGGCCGCGGAAAGCAGTTTCGGGAGCTCGATCAGCGGGGGGATTCGCTTGCCGCCTTCCTCCCGCAGGAAGGGTCCGCCTTCTTTTTCCGCAAAGCGTAGCGCTCCCAGACGGGCCTCGTCGTCCACCAGCAGCAGGAAATCGATTTCTTGGAGAGCGCGCGGCGCCCCGCCCTCGCGCTCTGCGCGCCTGCGTTCCATGCGGCGCATGAGCGCCCGCCCCCAACGGTCAGGCGCGGAGTCGCCGATGGCGCCGAACATGGGCGTGTCTGCCGGCGTGTGAAACGGGCCAGGAGCAACCTGCAGGGCTGGCTCCAGAGAGAATCGCGCGGGATTTTCCAGCCATGTCTTATCGTATTCGAAGGTGGCGCTTTCCTTGTTCTTGCGCGTGCGGGCCCACAGACGACCCATCAGGTGCGGGACGCCGTCGAGATCCACGTATACGAGAGTTTCTCTGTCCATCACTTGTCTTTCGTGCGTTTTGGTTTGCGCGCCACGCGAATGCGTTGTGGCAGGTTTTCTTCTTCGAGCTGCAGGCCCACGGGATCGTTCTTTAGCGCGCCGAGATCGCCCAGTCGGTCCGCCAGACCCAGCACAAAGAGGACCGTGGCGTAAATCCCGATTGCCACGCCGGGATCGCCCTTTTCAATCTTGACGAGGGTCGTACGGCTGATCGAGGCGCGCTCCGCCGCGATTGCCGCCGGGATACGCCGCCGACGCCGGGCGTCACGGATGTCGCGGCCAAGCTTGCGCAGGGCATGCCGTACGGGGAGTGGCATTACGACAGATGATCGGCTGGTCCTCATATTTAATGTCCACAATAATGGTCTCTAATAGTCTTAATGTACATTATTATGAACGTTATATCAACATCGCTTTTCCTTGGCTTGCTGACTTCTCCAGAGAAATTCCTGAGGCTGAGGCTGGCGCTGAAGCTCCAGAACTGACGTCGATCGGGCAGGCAGACTGAGGTTGCCATGGTCGGTGTCGACCAGCCTAGGCAAAGTGCTCTCAATTTCGAATTCGAGCAGGACTAGTACGAAGGGAGACCCCCCGGCTCTGCCGGGGAGGCAGCAAAAGTTTGACAGATACAGGAGTCCATCGCAGAAACTCCAGAACGTGAGCCGCCAAGCACACGAAAAGGAGTTTCGCGAT
>JBEKPJ010000073.1:0-30895 GCA_049520935.1 Terriglobales bacterium
AGCCTGGGTGCTTCGGTCGAAGAGCTGCAAGCCGCCAGCAACGTCATGACCGTCCAGACGCAGAACCTGACGTCGGCGGAAAACAACATCACCGCAGCCGATATTCCCTCGGCCGTGGCCAACCTTTCTCAGTACTCGATTCTGGAACAGACCGGCATCTCCGCGCTGTCCCAGGCCAACCAGCAGCAGCAACTTGTTTTGAAACTGTTGCAATAATGCTATTCGGCAGAGGAGGCGGGCAACCAACCGCCTCCTTTTGCACTGTTTCCGGAGTCGAAGTGTGGCGCCTCGATGGTCGTCGCTCTCGACGACATCCCTGCCGCCGCGCTCCAAGCGGCCTCGATTAAAGGCTCGTGAGGGATAAACTGTTCTCCGACTCCCACTCTTCTGCCTGGAACGGCTGTACGGAATCCTTGCCCATCGGTTCCGGGCTTTGAGGATATTGTTCGACGGAACGCTCCTCATGCAGGTAATGCCCAATCTCCTCGGTGTTCCGCCCGAACAAGAGCGAAGGCAGTTTTCCGCGAAGGTCGGCCGCCGATAGGTTGGCACATCTGACGGCTAATTGGCGCGCAAAGGTAGGGGGGAGATCCCCGCACTTCACTAAGTCCTTTTCCATCCTTCCTTTAATCATGCGAGTCATTTGGTCTGGAGCGTGCCGCCGCCAACGATCACCTTGGGGAATCTTTGTCGTTCGGAGGACGGTGCAAGCCGTTTACCCGTGGCAGCCAAGGCCGTCGCGAAGTCGCGGTACGTCAGGGGGTAGTATGGAACCACTCAGTGTAGTCCTCTATCAGAATGACCCCAGAACTGCACAAACTCTGGCGCTTAGTCTTTCCCAACATTTTGAGTCTGTTCACCTAGCAGGCACCTGCCAAGAAGTGCGCCCCGCCGTTACCCGGCATCGCGCGGCGGGGCTAGTACTGGATCTGGAGACGTCGGGACCGGACGAAGTTCGGCGTTTGCATCGCGAGTTTCCCGACCTCTGCATCGTCGGCACCCACAGATTGGCGGACGACAAGCTCTGGGCCGAGGCCATAGGTTTCGGCGCGTCCGAAATATGTGAGCCACGCAACGATGACGTAGTGCGCTCCCTGTTACACTCCGTGTCGCACCGGCTCGCACGGCATGCAGCCGCCTGAGAGTGCCGGCCTAGTGCCATCTCCGGTCCTATTGGCAAAGAGCTAGAATCCATCAAGCATAGTGCGAGCCTCAGTATTGGTGTCCTGGTCCTGATTCGAGCGCTCTTTCGCTTAGGATACCCCTCGGGCGTTGAGGAATTCGCTGTATTCTTTGTCAGTCTTTAAGATGTGGTTCCGCCACCACGCTTGCAGGTATTTCAAAAAGCGGATGGAATATTGGACCTCCCCGCGATGTTGGAGAGGTTGAATTTGGCGAGTTTTGCGCGGCATCCGGTGGTCGTGGCGATGGGCGGCCAAGCCGCGGAACCCATGCTGCTGCATCAGATCTTCCTCAGGGGCGACGTGTCTGATATATCACGGCTGCGAGCGCGGGGTTTTCGCTCTCAGGGTCGCCCAGCACCGGCGTTTTCCGTCTCAGCCGATGATGTCGACCTCCTACCCTCCTAAAACTAAGTATGCCGATTCTGATAAGTCGCCGCCCCCTTCCGCCGATCCATGAGGACAGTGTCAGCCGAGTCGAGGGCTCGACGAATGTCATCGCGCTGCGCGTTGATCTTTATTCCTGCATCTTCATCCAAACAGAGCGTCATTTCGGCTGAACAGGAGACGCACAGCCAGAAGTATTCTAATTTGAGTTCGGACGGTGCCAATCTCGGCTCAGGTTCAACCCGAAACAACGCTCCTTGTTCAAGAGAGCGAAACACGCTGGAGCATGAGGGATTGGCACATTTGGCGAGCATGAGCGTCCTCGTGAGGGGAAGCTGATATGACTCTCTCCCCGTTGTCCCATCCGTATGTGATTGCCATCACGTTCTCTCGTGATGATTGGGCGAACTCGTCGCAGAAGCTACGATTGCAATATTCAGACTCCCTACCGGCCTGTGGTGCAAGTCTGGATTCCCTGGCGGTCTCGGAACATTGTCCGGTAACGTAACAACAGCTGATGTCGCGCTGTACGCGTTATAAAAGATACGCCCCTTTGAGGTAGGTTTGCGTGCGGTACGAATCCTACCGAAAGGAGCACCGACTCTGAACATCAAATACATTGGCATCGACGTCCACAAAAGAAGCTACTGCAGTCGCGGTGATGAACGGCGAGGGGAAACTGGTAATGGAGTCGATCATGGAGAAATCCACCAGCGCTCCTTCCCTCGCCAGGACCATCGCGCATGCTTGGCAAGCGACTTACAAATCCAATCGCTAGTACGTGAACGACTGGAGCTCCAACAAAAGGAGTTGAGAGTCCGGGAAAAGAGGAACAAATCCCGTTCGAGTCTTGGGATTCAATGCTATTCGTCCGCCGATTCCAATATTCTGTTGCAGGACAATCGTGTCGAGAACCTTCCCTGCCTCGTTGTACACGTAGATTCGAGGCTGGGGATTATTAGGGTTTCCCGTCGAGGTGTATTGCGAGACCAGAAACAACTTGTGAATGGGATCGAACTCGACGTCGTCACCGGCCTCAATTTCGCTCCCATATGAAAACGTTGGTAGGTTTTCGAGGAGGAATCAGGCCGCCGACCGCACCTGCAAAGCAACCAGAACGATATCGATAACACGCACGTCTGCCTGTTCATTTTGATTCTGGCGTCGGTGATGCTAGCGTCGCTGGCGAATCTGACTCTGCGAGAACTCCGCTTTCATTCCGACCTTTCGCATCTTCGGGCCGAGGCAGTGGAGCGAATCGAAATTGGCAGCCGATCGGTTACAGACGGGCAGCAGATCGCTGAGATCGTCGGCGTCCTAACTCATGCGGAGTGGTACTCACTGCGCCGCGGAGACGCTGCCGACCGTGTTCCTTTTGCTGTTAAGCTTGCTTCCGGCAAAGAATACGACTACGAGGCTACCCGCTATCAACATGGAGAAGGCGCTGCAATCGTGTCGCGGTCACCCTCGGGTTGGGAGAACGGACAGGTCTTCTGCCGCCAGCTTCCTGCACTGCTGGCAAAAACGGGGGTCATTCTTCCGCCTTGTTTCACCTACTTCGGCCAGTCCCAGCACTGCGCTGCGGACTAGAACGTCGTGCCGACTCAAGAGTCGATTGGCGAAATATCGATTGCGCTTTTTGACTCAGACCGTGTCGGCTAATTCTCGAAGAGTGCTATTGATAACATCAATGACTTCAATTAACTTCAATTGATCAATGGAACGCGCGTCCTCGTTGGTACACTATTCGCTGTGAAGAGCAACTGCATCGGAATTGTTCTCGCACTCGTAACGTGTTTCACAACGGTTGCCCCTGGTGCCGACCAAGAATGCCTCGCCCTTGCCAAAGCAGTTTCCCTCTGCACTGTACTCGCAGATTCTCCTATTATAAGTACGAAGGTAAAGAGATAACGGTCACAGGGCTCTACCGCATGGTGATTCATGGGGTAATCTTGATGTCGCCAGAGTGCGGTAAAACCTACGTGAACATGCGGCAAGCGCCGGATTACAAAGTGGACAAGCATGTATTGGCCATTGTTCGCTCTCTCACGAAACACGACCAATTCCAACCAGTCGATGTCGTCATTCCAGGGAATTTCCGCGTCGCAGCCAAGGGGCAATGTTTCGGCCAAGACTGCTTGCTCTACGAGATTGATGATCACGAACTTCAGTGTGCGAAGGCCGCCAGAGCCAGTCCTTGAGATAGCTTTCCGGCGTGATTGGCGTTACATCGCGTTAGCACTTTTTGACCCGGACCGGTGTCCGCCAATTCTCGGTGAGCGTCCCTATGCGTCGCTAGCGCGTGCCCGGCTCCGCAAGGTCTGGAGCTAAAGGAAACAGAATTTTGTGGGTTGCTGAACCCGCCGCAATGTTCGCGAAACGTCCTCCGCCTTCGACGCGTACTACCGTGTAACATCCCGGAAGCGAGGAGGCAGCCATGACACCGCTCAAGAAGACCGCGCGCATCGCAGGAGTTTGGTACCTGATGTTCGCTCTCGGACCATTCTATCTGCTGTACGTTCCATCAAAGACCATTGTGCACAACGACGCGGCCGCCACCTCAGCCCTGATCATTTCCCACCAGAAGCTGTTCCGCTTCGGGTTACTCGCCGAGACCTTGGGCGCACTGGTGTTCATCGGCCTGGCGCTGGCGCTCTACCGTCTGTTTGAGGACGTGGACCGCCACCGCGCGCGCCAGATGGTTGGGCTGGTTCTGGTCTCGGCCGCGCTCATCCTCGTCGGCGTCGTCTTCAATGCGACCGCGCTCCTCGTGTTTCGCGGCGGAGATGCCTGGGCGGTGTTCGATCAGCACACCCGCGAAGCGATCGGCATGCTCTTGATCCGGTTGCATGGGGAGTCGAACGGGGTCAACGAGATGTTCTGGGGACTTTGGCTGCTCCCCTTTGGCTGGTTAGTCGCGCGCTCGCGGTTCCTGCCACGCTGGCTCGGGTACTGGCTGCTGCTCGACAGCATCTGCTGGGTCGTGTTGGCCGTACCGACTTCCTCGCGCCCGCGTATAACGACGTCCTGTTCCGCGTGTTTCAGCCCGCTTTCCTGGCCGAACTCGCCGTCATGCTTTGGCTGCTGATTGTCGGTGCGAAGGAAAACGCGCGGGCGTCCGATGCGGGTGCAAGCTAGCCCGAATCGGTCCGGGGCAGGCTGACGAAATATCAATTACGCGTTTGGACCCCGGACGGACGGTCGACCCGATTGGTCGATGAGCGAGAATGCCTGTTACGCCAGTTGAGCCTTCGCATAACAGAGTTCACTGATCTAAGTTGCTGGGGCACTGCAAGATTCGGCGTTGGGGCCGCGGCTGGGATCCGCCCATCGTGGCTTGGCCCTACGAAGCATAGCCCCATCAAAGTTTTTACAATGGTTTTACGTTTTCATGACAACTGGCTGTGTCTTCCTTCGGTATGTTCATGGCGCCAGGAACACAACCTTGGGAGGCAGGAAAATGACCAGACACATTCGTAGATTCGTCGCAACGGCGTTGGCAATTGCGGCCTTTGCCCTCACAACCAACGCTGCCATGGCGCAGAGCTACACCGGCAATTGGCCCGCGACCGTGACCCAGTCGCAGCGCTCCAACGGCGCGTACTGCATATCTCTGACCGACGATGGCAGCTACGGCTTGACGCACAGCGGCGAGGCCGTGCTCAACGGCCAGAACAACCCGTATGGCGGCTATTTCACAGTGGTCGATGGGCTCATGACTGTAACTTTCACCTATCCGTCGGGCGAGGGCGACTGTTGTGACTTCCAGGTGTTCACCGCGCACGCCAGCAACGGCCGCATCGGCAAGGGCGTCTTCAATTATTTCGGTCTGACCGACATTGGTCTAGTGGCGTTCGGCAAGAAAGACAGCTGCGGAAATGATCAATAAAAGGACGCTGGGGCGGGTAGTCCAAGTCGGCGCCGGGCACACCTCACAGGCTGTGAATCGCCGGCAGAAAAAAAACGGGGGTCCACTCTTCGGCGATCGCTCAGGACAAGCTTTCTCGAAAAGCGCGAACGAAACTTGCCCGCCTAGCTACCGAACCCGTATTTTGAGATAAATCAGGAACGCACCGAGAAGATACTTCACCCCACCTCAATAAGACGCTTAACGAGTGTTTCCCGGTTGCCGGTTTAGCTATGGACGGGCATGGCGAACGTCATGCGAATCAAGACAGGATTGTCTGCAACGTTCAGTTACGCTATCCGACGCGGTTTTCTTCTGGGTGCGAATCTCGCTCGCGAAGCGAAGGCGGAAGGTCGGCGGTCAGACCCGCAACTGCACGCGTACGCTCTCGCGGAGATTGAAGACATACTGAAGACGCTCGACGAGCCTGCGAGAACTGTGTGCGGCGTCGCAGCGTTCGCAGGTCTTCGTAAGTCGGAGATTCGGGGCCTTCAGCGTTCAGATTATGACGGCAACTCTCTTCACGTCCGACGTGCCATCTGGCGAGTTCACGTCGGCGAAACAAAGACTCCTGAGTCGAAGTCTTCGGTGCCTGTCATCGCACCACTTCGCAAGTTGCTCGATGCTCACACGAAGCAGAACGGACACGGCGAGTGGCTCTTCACAGGCGACCGCAAAGGCTTCGCGTTGAATCTCGATAATCTCGCGGCGCGAGTCATTCGGCCTGCGCTCGGGAACCGATGGAAGGGCTGGCACGCGTTTCGACGCGGCCTTGCGACTAATTTGTTTTCGCTCGGAGTCGCGCCTGAAGTCGTGCAGACTATCCTGCGTCACAGCGACGCGGCGACGACGCGCAAGCATTACATTCTGTTAAAATCGCAGGATGAAGGGCGAGCAGCGATGACGCGGTTAGAAAAGGCAGTGGCGAAGCCTATTCGCAAGCGAGTTGGGCAAGGAATGGGCAAGGCCGGGAAACCGCGAAAACCGCTTGCAACCTCATAAACACTGCATAGGGCCGACGTAGCTCAGTTGGTAGAGCAGCCGATTCGTAATCGGCAGGTCATCAGTTCAAGTCTGATCGTCGGCTCCATCTTTTCATAAGCTTACCGATCAGTTCACCGAAACCTGTTGCACAAGTGTTGCACAAGCAATCGTTGATTCCAGTTACTGCTGTCAGAGCGGGCGGCCGACGGTCCGACGCCCCAAGGCACCGTCAACTCCGGTACGCGCTCGGCGAAGATCTTGCGTGCGCAGCGGCCATTGCCACACCGCCAACGGCCCACTTGCAAACGCACCATCACCGGGCTCCCTTGCATCGGCCAGTCCTGCAGTTTGCGGCGATAACGACTATGGCGAGATCGGGACCTCCTGGCGCAAGTGGGACACACGGCAGAGTTGTTTCCCTCCGCCGCTACAGCCCAGCCTTGTTCGGAGATCTCCAGGCCAACTAACTTCAGATGGGCTGCCCTGGGGAGCAACTCTCTTGCGCTCACCTTCTTCGATAGGATCATTTTGACAGGTTAACAACCAGGACACGGTGCACCAACATTGCGGGAGAGCCGACGAAGATAACTGGCTCTGCACGGTCGAATTCTTGCCCAGCGATGACCCCAAAGGTCGACTCTTTGCGGGAACATCGTCGGCTAGCCGTCGATCCAGCCCTCGTGAAGCCCGGCTTCGACCTCGGAACTGTTCCGGCATCAGACAAAATAGCCGCTCGCGTCATCTACATAATTCGCTCAACGCTTAAGACCTCCTTTGGCAATGGTTCCTGATAGAGCCGGTCCAGTGCCGCAGCTCGATTCTTCAAGACGGCCGCGGGATTCAAAGTCCCTTTGTCAGTTATTTCGCGGGCTTCCATCGAGGGAGGCGAGTCGAGGAGGAGAGCCCGTTGTACGCAAGTGGATCCTCCTGTACTTTGCGATGCAAACGAATTCAGACGTTCCTGAAAAACAAGCCGAACTTCCGGACGCGAAAGTATATCCGAAGCCGAGGTGGGCCCGTTCAAGTTCGAGCACAGTTTCCTGCACGAATCCAAAGCAGGGAAAAGCAATGCTCCTGCGTAATCCCGATCGGGAGCTGCCAGTACGGCGTCTTGTAGAAGACCATTGAAATGCGCCAGCAGACGTATGCGTAGGGTCCCAGCCCTGACCCACGTCCCGCTAGAGAGTTTGAAATCTTCGTTTAGGCGGCCGTCAAAGAGGAACCCCTTTTGCGGATCAGAGGGATCCACGAGTTTTACAGCATCACCCATGCGGTAGTAGTTCTCTTCGTCGAATGTAAGTTCATTTAAGTCAGGCCTGCGCCAGTAGCCCGGAGTAATCGAGGGGCCGCGCAACCGAGCCTCGGTTCGTTCACCCAGCGGCACCAATTTGAGATCCACACCAGGAACCGGAAGTCCAAGCCAGCCTGGAGATGATCCTTCGATGCCAGTTGACAGTGCAAAAGGCGCGCTCTCTGTCGCACCAAGGCCAGTCACGACCAGAATCTCTTCTCCGCAAGTCTCGAACGCGATCTGCCGAAGATCGTCCCATGTTCGTTGGTTCAAACCGGCAGCTGCGAAAAATAGAAGCTTTAAGCGGCTAAAAAAGTGACGACTCAGGGCGGCGTCCGTTCGCAACTGCTCGACCAGCATTTCGTAGCCTTTTGGGACGTTGAAATGAGCGGTGGGTGCGATCTCACGAAGATTGCGGACGGTCTCTGCGAACGAATCGGCAGTAGGTTTTCCGTGGTCGATATAAAGCGTTCCACCGTTGTACAACGCAATACCAAAGTTGTGGCTTCCACCGAAGGTATGATTCCATGGGAGCCAGTCACAGATTACGGGGGGCTCTTCGGCTAAGCACGGCATCACTTGCCGAAGCATCTGCTGGTTCGAACACAACATCCGGTTTGTAGTAATTACACCTTTAGGAAGACCACTAGAACCTGAGGTGTACAGGATCTTGGTGATGGAATCGGGCCCCGTTTGCTCGTTAGCATCATCAACTTGGGATGACGATTCTTCCAAATCTGCAAGATCAGTGGAGGCGAATCCGTCGGGCGCCGAACCGTGATGCACAACGCGAACATTGCCACGCACCACGGCTCTTAACGCCGGTGCAAACCGAGATCCACCTTGGACAAAGACCATGCCGGGAGCGAGATCTTGCCAGACGTGGTCCAGTGCTCCGTATTCCCGTGCGGATAATGAATATGAGAGTGCAATTGGCGCATAAGGAATGCCGACGTATATTGCAGCGAGCGCCAATAGGCCGTGCTCAATGCTGTTTCCCGACAGAATCATCAGAGGCTTGCTGGGGGACAGACCCTCACTTAGTAGCCCTGCGGCAAGACGGCGCACGCGCGTCCATGCATCAGCGTACGTGCTTGTCTCCCAATCGCTACTTGGCGCCCGCTGGGCCAGGAAGACGCGGTTTGGAGCCTGGGACGCCCAGAATTTCAGACAATCGGTGATGCGGTTCGGGTAATCACCAAGTGTTTCCATCGAACGAACATGGACGACGCCGTTCTCGCGATGTTCGAAGGAAGCGCGCAAGGCAGTTACGTGGACCGGTCTGATTGGCCTGATAGGCGGTTTCTGCGTATGGATCTGACTCTCTCCCACAGTCTTCATAGTCTTCTATTGAGAGTTTCATTAGCCGGGTGATTACTTCTCTGATCCAAAACTCGGAACAATTTGGCAGGCGAAGTTACCAGCATCATCGGTGCTGCCGGTACCTCTATATTTCGCGATTTGAGGATAGGGACAAAGCGGTCGACTCCTCCCAGGGAACCCTCTGCCCGTTGCAATCAGTCGATCGGGTGCCACTCCCTTTTCCACCCACTCCTCAATTGCGGTCAGATCATCGAAGTCGTCCAGTGCCGGACCTCCGCCGCAATGGTTCATGCCCGAGATTCGAAACAGGCGCGCGAACTGTTGTGTGCTGGTCATCCCTCCATTGCTATCGGCCAAGCGAGCGTAGTAACGGATTAAGTCATTTGCGGAAAAGACCGGATCGCTCATTCCGGTATATAGGATGAGCTTTCCACCATGCGCGCGGAACGAACTCAGGTTCGTGGAATCGGCATTGATCAGATTGGCAGACTTGTTGATTCGCGGCGGGTCTTTGTCGAAATCGAATGAGAAAGCATTTGCTACAGGAGCCTCGCCCGGTGCCAATGCTACGTGATTTACAAACTCGGGATAGATCAGCACATTAATTGCCGGCATCTGCTCGTTACCCAGAATCCACGCGCGCCACCCCGGATCCGCGAGCCCAGCATCATAAGGCCAGTCCGAATAGAGCGCGGTTCCATTCGAATCGTGCGGACCCGCGAAAGTAGTCTGCAGCGCGCGTACCTGTGCCTCTGATAAGCAGTCATCGCCTTTCCCGCTCTTGCATTGCAATGTGGTGGGATTGAAACGGCACTTGTCTGGGTTATCGATTATTCCGTCTTTCAGGCCATCCAGCTCATCGCAGGCTTGCAAGACAGCATTGGCAAGCAATTTTAGGTCAGAGTCGGAAAACGCCTTGCTGAGCAGGGGCATACGATTTGCGTCCGTGGGGGCGATTTCAGCCAACTTTTTCGAGAACCAAGCTTCCGCAACTGCTGCGCGAGTCAAGTCGAAGGCTGGGTCGCCCGCGACGATGCCGATAAGGAATGGCCGCCCCTTTTCAACGACTATCTCAGGTTGGGGGATCCCTAGGAAAGTACCTTCTTCTGATGCCCCGAGCAGCCCTTGGTTGAATTTGAATTCTTTTCGTCAGTAATGGCGACTTAGGGTAGCTGCGAGACTGTCCCACAGGACCTTACCTATATTGTCCAATACTCAGGTGGTATTGCCAGAATGCAACGCGGGTATTGACTTGGGGTCGACGCTCGTGGCTAGTGTTGGTTGCCGCGGGACCGTCACAGCATCACTGTTGCGCATTTAAACACAGAGGCATTTCGGCCGATCAATCTACGCCGAGTCGATGGGGTCGCTTTGAAATAGTGACTGCCTGTGTCTCGGCACTGAAGCGAACAACTTCGACGGACAGTCAGACATTGTGCCGGCAGTCGCTGCGAAGGTGTCGGAGCCAAGTCGTATCTAACCCATTTGGAGCATCCAGTGGTCGCTACAGAGCACGAAAATGGGGTCGCAGTCGTCACAATCGACAATCCTCCGGTAAACGCTCTGGGCGCGGGAGTGCCGGAAGGAATCGACCAGGCGATCAAAGCAGCCGAGTCAGACCGCACAGTGAACGCAATTGTCCTAATAGGAGCCGGTGGAACATTCGTCGCCGGGGCCGACATCAAACAGTTGGAGGATTTGGCCTGGGGCAAGGTCCGAGTGCGCCGAACATACATGAGTTACTTCTGGAAATCGAAGACTGCGCAAAGCCCCTAATCATGGCGATACATGGGACTTCGCTCGGCGGCGGCCTCGAACTCGCCATGGCGGGACACTACCGCATCGCCTTGAGGAGCGCGAAGTTTGGGCAGCCCGAGGTCAATCTTGGGATTATTCCCGGCGCGGAAGGCACGCAGAGACTTCCACGGCTCGTCGGCGTGGAAAAAGCTATTGACATGTGCGTGACTGGGAAGCTCCTGACAGCTCCAAAAGCGCTCGAAGCTGGAATCATCGATTCAATGGTTGACAGCGATCTACTTTCGGAGGCGATTGCTTATGCTTGTCGCAGTTCAGAATCTCGCGGGTTCCACCGAAAGATTCGCGATCAACAAGTCGCGCTAAGAAGCCTTTCTTGGGAAGCATGGTGCGGCTTATGGGCTCTTGCCCGCGCCGCACTCGGGGCAGAGAGCCGCGGTCACTCCTTTGCCTTCTTCCACAGTTACAATGCGGTCCACTACAGAGAGCTTGACTTGCTCTACTGCGCCGCTAGGCCAGTGGATCTCGACGTTGTCGACAATGGTGGCGTCACCCAGTCCGAAGTGAACGCGGAAGTCGTTGGAGGAAAGATAGCCGCCGCCGCTGAGCACATCTCCACGCTGGCGTACGCCGCCGGCGGTCAGATACACGGTGGCGCCCACTGCGTCGCGCGGGCTTTTGGGACCTCCAATGAGCTTCAGTTCCACCCAGTGATGGTGATCCGGATTCACATTGCGCAACAGCACAGGAGCGTGATCCACGGTGTTGATAACAACATCGATCTTGCCGTCATTGAAAAGATCTCCGAACGCAGCCCCCCGGGAAACGCTAACGACGGCCAATCCAGTTCCTTCAACCGCGGGCATCAATTCAAACTTTCCGTTCTTTAGATTATGGAAAAGCAGCGGGCGCTGTGCGTACGACGTACCCCATGCTTCCTTGTCCACTTCGGGGTAAGTGTGGCCGTCGACAAACAGGAGATCTTTCCACCCGTCGTTGTCGTAGTCGAGGAACCCATCGCCAAACCCGACAAAAGGAATCGTCGGCGCTGCGACACCGGCTCTGTAGCTAACGTCGGTGAAGTTTCCTGTCCCATCATTTTGGAAGACAACCTTGTAATCGTCAGAGAACGTGGTGGTCACGAGGTCCATGTGCCCGTTGTTCTCGTAATCGCCAGCGGCGATGCCCATGTTCGCCATTTCGCGGCCGTCTCCATTCAGGGCGAAGCCGCTGGCATAACTCTGATCCTCAAACGTACCATTCCCTTTGTTGATGTAGAGGTAGTTCGGCGTGGAATCGTTGGCGACGGCGAGGTCGGGCTTGCCGTCATTGTTCACGTCGACGAATAGAGCTCCAAGACCGTAATAGCGATCAGGGTTACTAACTCCGAGTTTATGGCTGACATCAGTGAAGGTACCATCCCCATTATTATGGAAAAGATGGTCGAGTTCCCCCCGAATTCCCTGGGGCCCGCACATCACTGGTACCCCACGGAATTGGCAAGAACTGTAGTGCACGACCTTGGAGCCCGACACTGGCGGCTGCTTGGTATCGTATTGGAGATAGCCTGCGACGAACAGGTCCAGTCGACCATCGCCATCGTAGTCGCCAAAGGTCGCACCAGTCGACCATGAGCCGAGGGCCACGCCGGCTTTCTCCGCTACGTCGGTGAACGTACCGTCATGATTGTTGTGATATAGACGGTTCTTCCCGTAGTTAGTAACATAGAGATCGGGCCAGCCATCGTTGTCGAAATCTCCGACAACGGCGCCATAGCCCCAGCGGTCGTTGGTTACACCGGCTTTGGCGGCCACATCGGTGAATGTTCCGTCGTGGTTATTGTGGAAGAGAGCCGCGTGGGGCGGAATTGCCTTGCCTTCCAAAGCGTCGTAGGTTGTGCCATTCACCATGTAAATGTCGAGCCAGCCATCATTGTCGTAATCAAGCAGCGCAACACCGGCGCCGTTGGCTTCCAGAATGAAGCGCTTTTCGGAGGTGCCAGCCGTGTGATGCCAGGTGGTGAGGCCTGCTTCCCCAGCGGCATTCAAGAAGATCACCGGGCCGGTTTTGACGAAGCCGCCAGCCGTAATCGGACGATGTTCGCTGTCGAATTCCGCTCGATGAATTCCGCCGGTGGCCATGCCGGCTTGTGAGGTTCCTTGCTGCCGCGCAGACAGGTCCGAGCTTCCAGAATGCGTCTGCGCCGACAACATCGGGGTAAGCAGAACGCCGGCTGACAGCATCGCTCCGAGCACCACGGAAGATGTACGCTTCGATCGGCGCAGTCTTCTCTTGACCGCGACGTTCATCGCACCGGTCATCGTGTTCCGAAAGCTTAGTCCTCTCATCAATCTTCCTGGCGATATTGAACATGAAGCGACAATCGAATTCCGCGAGCTATGGAAGATCTGCTGTGGCCGGAATCGCTTCTTGCCGCGGCAATTGATCGCGCCTCCGAGTCTGCTCTCCCAACTTGCTCTCGCGCCGCTGATCTCGTGCCGTCTTCATTTTGCGAAAGGCAGCAAGTGCCTCACCCGCTTCCTGGGTACGATGGAGGTTGCGATACAGGGTTGCGAGTTGATACCACGACATGATCCTCAGTTCCTCTGTCCCTTGCGGGTTTGTTGCTAGCCTGAAGTGCTCGATGGCCAGATCATCCTTGCTCAACGCGGCTTCGCCTTTTCCCAAATAGTAGTGTGCATCGCTGATTGTCGGATCGAGAGCCAGAGCACGTTCTAAGAGAGGCACTCCGTGGGCTGCGTCGTCTAGAGTCACTCGTAAACTGCCCAGCTTGTACAGAGCAACGGCGTTGGCGGTGTCGTTCTTGATCTCCTCGGAATAAGCATCATCGGCTTCCTGCAACTTGCCGGCCGTCCAGCAGGCGTCTCCGAGTTCCTCGTTGAGCCCCGGTTCATGCGGTGCAACGCGCACGGCGAGCCGGAACTCGCTGATTGCGTCGTCAGTGCGAAACGCTTCGACATCTGCCTGGCCGAGCACTTCATGGACCCGCCAAGAGTCAGGACTAAGCTTGAACATCGCCGCGAAGCTTGCTTTGGAAATCAGCAAATGCGCCCTTGCCCGGTGGTACAGAATGTCCAGGTTGGTGGGATCGAGCGCGGCTGCTTTGTCGAGCGCCGCGGCAGCCGCATCGGCATGGTTCTGGGCCAGTTCGATAACTCCCAGCCACATCCATCCGGCGGCGTTCTTGGGTTCAAGTTGAGTCTCGCGGATTAGTTCGTCATGTGCCGTGGAAAGATGGTTCAACTTATAGTTCGCGATGCCGCTGAAGAGCCGAACGCCGCGCATACCCGGCTGCAGAGACGAGGTCTTGTGCAACTCGGCGAGAGACTCTTCCCATTGACCAGCCGACTGCAATGCTAGACCGAGATTAAAGTGCCCTTCTACAGAGTTCGGTTGCTGCCGACTAAACCGCTGAAAATCGCTGACGGCTTCGGCGGCGTCACCTCTTCGCAGAGCGACGTTTCCCTGCTCGAACAAGGACTTCTCATCGTCTCTTTGTGCGATTCCAAGCTGGCAGCAGACGGTCAAAACCGACGTGATCGTCAGCAATCGCGAGGAAAGACGGAACACAATCCTAAGCATAGCCGATCCGAGAAAGAAGATGCAGGGATTAGCTACAGCGCATACTACGACGAGTTCGCAGATCTGTTAATCGTGATCGCCCGGCTGCCAAGTACGGCCTGCCGGGCGAGTGTCGCTGTCCTGAGGCACAGCCTCTCGAACCCCGATTTACCTAGAAGCTAAACCGAAGCACGAACTGGCCATTTCTTGGTCCAAGAAGAGTACTGCCAACTTGGCCGAAGCTCGTGTCCTGAACGCCGGAGTCGGGTTTGTTGAACACATGCCGGTTGAATACGTTGAATAGCTCTCCACGGAACTCCGCTTTCACCCGTTCTGTAATCGCGAAGGTCTTGGCAATGCCGACATCCTCGTCGTAGAAGGGGAAAGAACGTATGTCCCCCGAGTTGCGTGGCATATTGCCGAATACGTACGGAACGTTGATCCCAGGATTGGGGTTAGGGTCCGCGAAAGCGCTGCAGTTCCAGTAGCCGGTAGTGCATGCACCCGAACTGTGATCGTAGCCAGTGGTCCCCGTGTTGTCGAATAACAAGGGGTTGAATGCGCCCTGGCGGCGCGCGGTCTGGCCCGCCACACGGTTCGGACGAATGCCATTGTCGAAGCCTGGAATACCATTAGCCCCAAAGAAGCTTATTGGTTGTCCACTCAAATAGCGATTCACGCCGCTGACTCGCCAGCCACCGATGATCGCGTTTACAGGCCCAGGAGCACCCGCAAGGAAGCGCTTCCCGCGGCCGACCGGTAACTCGTAAATGTAGCTTGCGACAAAGTTGTGGGGAATGTCCTGGTTGCTCACTGCCTTTTCGGCCTTGAGGTCATAGGGGTTCTGGGTTCCACCTTGGCTTTGCAGGGTACTGTAAAAGGGCTGGATGCTGTCTGCGTCGGTGATCGTCTTCGAGAAGGTGTACGAGACCAGCACGTTCAGACCGTTATGGAACCTCCTCTCTAGTTTGGCTGCCATCGCTTCGTAGCTGGACTGCCCTACGTTTTGCAGGTAGCTGTCCTCGTTGATGTAGCCAACTTGCGGGAACGGGCGCAGTGCTTGCTCCACCGGCTCGGAGATTCCATAGGTGCAGCCAGATGCGCACGAAAAGCCTGGATATGGCTGAATCGGTGGTGAGTTAAAGCCATTGGGACAAGGCGCGACGGCCCACCATAAGAGACAAGTGCCCATACTCAGAGCGCTCTGTGGGATGTCGTTCGGATAGCTCAGCAATCCATGCAGTCGGGTGGCGTGGTTACCGATGTATCCGAGCGAGAAGTAGAGATCCGGTTTGATCTGGACTTGGGTTTCCAAGTTCCACGAGTTCACCATTGCCGGACGCCCGAAGCCGGGCGCTACGTAGTCCACCCCCTGCCCATTCGACTGGGATGGATCGAGGTTTGGAGTGTTCGGCAGCGCGGGAAGCCCCGCATCAACCTGCGGACCAGACAGAGGATCTCCCGCGAATAGGGTTTGGTTTGCAGTGAATCCTTGAAGCGTTCCTTGGCCGAAGTCGGCATAAACCAGGGGCCCGTAGTAGATGCCTCCACTGCCGCGAAAGACAACCTTGTCGTGCAGGGATGCCGGCGAATAGGCAAATCCGACGCGAGGCTCGATATCCTTGTAGTAGCTGTTGGCCCAGGTCTCGCCAACGTTGCCGTTTCGGCCAGTTCCTTTTCCGGCGAAGACCAACGCACCCAAGTATCCGTCCGCTCCTGGATTGGGTGTAGTTGGGTTGAAGTTGGTTGTGTCGCCCTCCGCCTCGTGGCGCGGAGTGTCAAAACTCCAGCGGAGTCCGAGATTGAAGGTGAGGTTACGCTTGACCTTCCAGTCGTCCTGCACAAAAAGCGCAGTCGTGTGAGTAATCCAGCGCGGTGCATGAATCTGCTTCAGTGCGTTAGCTGTGCCGGCTTGACCAACGAGGAATGCGGCGAAGGGGTTGCCGTCGCGTCCCCAGTACGTAGTGTCAGATGCCGTCTGGTTCGGCCAGAAGGTGAAGCAGCCGGATGTGCCACTGCACGTGCCGCCGATTTTGCTGACGAACGAATATTGGTGATACTGCGCCTCACCTCCGATGCTCAAGCTGTGCGTGCCATGCTGCCAGTGAACGACATCGTTCAGTGCAATCGTATTGTCCACATCCTGCGCGTCGTCGTTTTCGCCGATGTTTGGATAGGGGCTACTGTTGAACACAAATCCAGGAAAAACCGGACCGGAGCCGTTGGCGATTCCTAGCGTGTTATCCCAGTTGGTCCCCATTCGCGCAGCTGCCGACTGGTTATAGTTGTTGGAGCGATTGGTGCCGAACGTCAATGAATTGACGAGAGTTGGGGATAAAACCCAATCCCATCCCGCGCGCGACAGCTTGCCAAACTGATCAACTCCGCCGCCGCCGGCCGAGGTGAGGGGTGGAGGCAGATTGGCGCCGCCGCCACGGTCGTAGTTTTCTCTCGCACTATAGAAACCCCAGATCTTGTGCTTCTGACTGAGGTTTTGGTCGATCCGCACGCTCCATACTGTCTGCGCCAAGCTGTCGGTCGTTTGGTTGACAAAATTGTTGGTCGCGCCCGTTAAATTCGGGGCTGGCATGTACTTGAGCACTGCCTTAGCCACTTGGCTCTCGCGGCCGATGGGGATCTTGTTATTCGGGAATGGACTGCTGTTGCAATTGTTCGCCTCGTATTGGGGATCAAAAATTTCACCGTAGTACAGCGGTATCAAGTTGTTGCTGCACCCTCCGAAAACTTGGTTTCCGTTGCTGTCGAGAATCGGACCGCCGAGCGTAGAAGAGAAATCGAAGTACTGCCCGTCGCTGCCGAGTTCGGCAGGAGTTGGAATAATCGAAGTCGGGGCAGCCCCCGTGTGATAGAACAACTGCTCGAAGCTGAACAGGAAGAACGTCTTGTCGTGACCGTCGTACACCCCCGGTATCCGGAGTGGGCCGCCCAGAGAAATGCCGTAGTTGTTCTTGGTGTCGGGCGGACGCTTGAGTAACGCCCCCTCCGTCGGGTTGAGCGCCAAATAACCATTGTTGAACCAGTTGTTGCCGTCAAGCACAGCATTCTTGTAATAATCGAAAACCGCCCCGTGATAGTCGTTGGCTCCTGAGCGCGTTTTGTAGTTAGCCAACCCGCCGGTGGTTCTGCCGAATTCCGCCGACATCCCGGAGATGTCAACATGGAACTCCTGAATTGATTCCACCGAAGGAGCGATTATGTCGAACGAGCCCGATCCGTTCTCCATCCGGTTGGTCGTGATGCCATCCACCAGGTAGTCCGTTCCTTCAGTCTGACCGCCGGCGATTTTGGTCATTTGAAAACCCGACCCACCCGAAGATGTTCCGGGACCGACTGCGCCCGGCACCAGAAACTCCAGCGAGGAGATCGAACGCAAGTTGCCCGACACAGCCAGGGGAAGATCGTAGACCTGGGCCCGCGTAATATTGTCGTCAACACTCGACGTTTCTGTCTCCAGTGTCAAAGGTTCGGCTGTTACCACCACTGTCTCTGACACAGCACCCACCGCAAGCGCTATGTCCCGGCCTACGCGCGAGGCGATAGTCACGACAACACCTGAGTACACCGCCGTCTTGAAGCCACCGGAAGGCTCCGCCGCCAATTCATATGTGCCGGTGCGCACGGAGGGAAACACGTAGTATCCAGTGCCGGAGCTGATCGTCTTATAAATTGTGCCCGTGCTCGTCTCCTTCGCGGTAATTGTGACATCTTTGACCGCACTTCCGGAAGGATCGGTGACGACGCCGCTGATCGATCCTGTATCCAGCTGGGCCATCGCTGGCAGCCCTACCAGAAGCATAGCGAATATCGCGACTCCTATGGCCTGGACCCAGGATTGAAAACTTGTGCGGATGGACGGCTGCACTTCATGCATCATATATGTTTCTCCAAGAAGCCCTAGATGCCTCTCTTGGGCCGGATTTCGTTGATTTAAGTTCGCAAATAAACGGTTACTAACAAGCTCCAAGAAAACTCTTTTAACGCTCTAATGCTTTCTGCGTTTCCTCTATGCTCTCGACAAACTGCGCGCGCCGCCTTTCTTCAACCGCTCTTTTCAGCCTCGCGTCGCAGGCCAAGTCAGTGCCAATCGGGCGAATCCATGCGTTTCTCTTCGCTTCGCATGACTCTGGACGCCCCGGGAACCGTCGAGGTTCCGATCACGGGCCAACCGTTGGCCCAAGTCAGCGACCTCACAAACAGATAATCCAATCCGTTCTGCGATAGCAGCAGCGCATGAAAGACAATCAGGTCGCCGTCGGTCGCATCGATATACGCGGTTTGCCCGCCTGGCCCCGCCCATGTTGTATCTCCCTGCAAGAGGATCGTTCCGCCGCCATCCACCATGTCAACACCGCTCTGGTCGGTGAACGGACCATTGGGGCTAGTTCCGCGCCCAACTACGATCTTGTAGTCGCTCTGCGCAGGATTCGTTTCACAGCAGTAATCCCACGAAACGAAGAGATAGTAATATCCGTTTTCATAAACCAGGGAGGTGCCTTCGATCGGATCGTTAGCCACATCGGCGGCGCGCTGGGCTAAATGGTAGGTCGCTGAGCCCGATTGGATTTGCCCGGTCGCCGCATCGATCTGCTGTTGGTAGATTCCGGTCCAAAAACTCCCGTAGTTAAGCCAGACAGACTCACTTGCGTCGATCAAGATGTTCGGGTCGATGGCGTTAAAGTCGCCAGAAGCGGAAGACTGCAGGATCAGGCCCTGATCGGCCCACTTGTAATTCGGATCAGTCGAATCCAGCGTGGTGTTGGTCGCCAGTCCTATGGCCGAAACATTCGACCCAAAAGAAGAAACGGCATAATAGACGTGATAAAGGCTGTTGAAGTAGGAGACGTCCGGCGCCCAGATTTCCGTTGCTTTCGGGACTGCCCCGGCTATCCATGACGGCAAAGTGCTGAAAACGTATCCGCAGGCTGTCCAGGCGGTCTTGTCCATCGAGCAGCGAATCGGAATGAAGCCGCCTTGAATCGAAGAGGCATCGGTGGAGAAGGCGTAATAGGTCGTTCCCTGTCGAATAATGCTTGGATCGTGAACGGGAGAGGTGTCTCCTGTGAATTCGTAATTTGTTAACGGACCGGCAGGCGCGACGACGATACTGAGACCTGCGTTGGCCGCGGCCGCTGACGAATCCGCAACTTGGACGGTGAAATTGAAGGTTCCGGAACCGGTTGGCGTACCCGAGAGCATGCCGCTGCTCGCCAAAGTCAATCCTCCCGGCAGGGCACCTGCAGAGACTGTCCAAGAGTACCCGGTGCCAGTGCCGCCAGTTGCCGCCAGCGTCGCTGAGTAGGACACAGAAACTGTGCCGCTCTCCAGAGATGTCGTAGTGACAGTTAGCGGAGTCGAGGAAGTGGAAGAACCACCGCCGCAGCCTTGAAGGAGACAGAGGGCGAACAGGAAATGGAAAGCAGCCATGCAATTGCCGACACGGCTGAATAGGAACGGGCTGCGGCGAACGTGGGCGAGCCGAAAATGGGCCTTGTTCATCAATTGCTCGGTTGCGGACGAGGACTCCGAGTAAACGTTTGCTTGCTTGCTTGCGCGCTACTATATGAGCTCCTCGATTCGAGCTTTTCGAGTAACACACGGTATGCATACGGTATGTTACGGTTGAGAATTCAATTTAAGTTATTTGCTGGCAATGACATGGATAGCCCACCATCCTGGCAAAAGAAACTGTCACATGCTTCCTTATCGCGATCCAAGGCCAACAGCGCACGTGTTGGATGCATTGGCTGCGACCGGAGTGAAAATGTGGAGACTATCTCTGAGAGAATAGGGAGACAAAGCACACCCGGCGACTCTGTAGATTCGTCTACAGGTCTCACAAACCGCGACGAGGAGCCCTACCAGAAGTAGGAGGCCACGACCCGAGGAGGGCTGGCACCCGCATCGATGACCGATGTCTGCACAACGACTTGCATATTTTTCTTCTCCCATCCGTGAGGTGCTGTCCGCGCCAGCTCAGACAAGTACTCAGGGTTAGAGACAAACTGCGCCGCTGCGTCGGTGCCAGGTGCCGTAATTCCTGCCACACTCACAACCGAATGGCCGGTCTTGGAGTCCAGTAGTCGAGTGACCACTCCAAAGTCCGAGATCACTTCTCGGTGCAGCCCCAATCGGCAGAACCACTTCTTTTCGGGAGAGGTTCGGTCATGTATCCAGAGGATCCCGTCCTTGTCTTCGAAAACGAAACGCAGGTCCGATGTCATCTCCATCGTCCACCGATTACTGAACGCTCCAATTAGCACTGCAGGAGAATTGCGGAGCTCGTCGAATGACGATTCGTTGCCAATTCGAAGCTGGCTTGGCTTGCCGATTCGGGCTAATGCCTCGGAAATTCGAAAGGCAGCGTAAACGTCGCCTGAGACCAGACCAAAATCGGGGTAGGTGAGCATGTCTCCCCATAAGATCTTTTCCTCTGGATCCAGCGGGAGTGGTTGGTTAAACCTCTCGACCTGGGTCTGGAAAGTGCCCGGGTGCGTTTTCGAGTACTTGTCGTATAGCGAGAATGACGGGCGATAGAAAATCGGCTTGGGAAGACAGATGAGTACAGGTTGCGAAGTGGAAAAGAAGGGGGTCCAAAACTGCTGCAAGGCTGAGGGCTGAGCCACTTTGCGCTGGATGCTAGGTGCGACCAAGACAGCGGCTAACACTAGGTTGACAGCAAGCGCTGTCCAAGCAAGCATTTTCCATTTGTTTCTCGGCTCCTTGAGCGGCTGAGTTGCTGCCTCAATTGGCAATCCGACAGGCGTGCGGTGAAATTCGGGAACATAGCTCCCTACGGGAAGGTCGATGCGTACTTCGGACGCCTTGGAAGACTCATGATAATACTGCTCGAGCCGCCTCCGCACCTCGCCAGCCTGCACTCGAACTACGGGGTCGTCTCCCGTGGCATAATCAGCGGGGCGGTGGAACAAATCGGCTCCAATGCTGCGCTCCTTCAGCAGTTCGCCATGCCCGCCAAGCTTATGTTGGACAACGTAGGAGAGAAATTGTTTACTGCGGCTGCTATTTCGAAAGGGCGGGCTGGCAAGAATGTTTTCCAGCTCTTTGAAAACTGCCGATTTGTCCACGACCTCGACTACTGCCGGACGCCCGGTTTGGGGATCCACGCTCGCGACAGACTCGGGCGGTGCCGCCATCGATCCACCTCTTAGCCACAATCTGGTCTATCACGCTCGGCCTGCTATTGTCACCCCCAAAAAACTCGGGTGATTCTCATCGGGTAGGGCACCGCCACGTCCCCAAAAAGTTCAGTTCAAGCTCATTGTATCCTAACGAATTTACTGTTAAGACACCGTGTGCTACTCGCTTTCGCCCGATTGAAAATCATAGACAGGTCAATGGAGGTTTGGCAAATGACTGCTGCGGTTTTGCCGTCGCGCTTCTAAATATATGGATCTGCGGGAAATCGCGCGGCGCGCAAGGGTTTCGACGGCTACGGCATCGCGCGCCATCAATCGCGTCCCTACAGTGGATCCGCAGTTGTCCCGACGGGTCTGGAAAGTAGTCGACGAACTCGGATACTACCCGAATACCCAGGCACGTGCGTTGGTCTGCGGGAAAAGCAGAATCTTCGGCCTGATCGTCTCCGACATCACCAATCCATTCTTCCCGGAGATCGTTGCCGGATTCGAGCGGATTGCCGTCGAGAATGGATACGAGATTCTGCTGACATCAACCGTCCACGACCCAAAGCTGATGGCGAGTTCCGTTCGGCGAATGATTGAGCGCCGCGTCGACGGGGTGGCGGTGATGACCTTCGGAATGGAGGAATTGCTGCTCGAAGATCTGAAATCGCGCCAGGTTCCACTCGTCTTCATCGATGTCGGTCCTGCCCTTCCCCGGATCAGCAATATACGCATCGACTACCTACATGGAATTCGCCAGGCTGTTCAGCATCTTGCGGCCTTGCGTCATAAACGAATCGCCTTCGTTGCCGGTCCGCTGAGGCTCAAATCCGCGATCGCGCGGAGAGACGCGTTCGTCCTATCGATGCGCGAACTCGGACTCGCGGGCGACCCGCTTTTCATTGTGGAAGGAGATCACACGACAGACGGAGGAGCGCGAGCCGCTGAGCAACTGCTGAGCCTCCCAATTAAACCCACGGCAATTCTCTGCTCGAATGACTTGACCGCCATTGGCGTAATGAAGAAGAGTTATGAGGAGGGCGTTGTCATTCCGCGCGACTTATCGCTGATCGGCTTTGACGACGTTCGACTGGCGCAATTCATGTCGCCACCTCTGACCACGGTGCAGATGTCGCAGCCCGAACTGGCCACGTTGGCGTTCAAGGCTCTCCTTGCCGAAGTGGAGCGGGAGGAACCTCTTCCTAATGGGACCGAATACGTAATGCAGACCAACTTATTGCTGAGGAAGTCGACCGCCATGTCTCCGAACTAGGCGACGCGGTCCGGTAGGAGTTAGTGGTTCACGAAGGCCCTTGTAATGTTAGTAGCGATTATCAAGGTGCAACGAGATCGAACTGGGTCTATACGCGGCGTTTCGCAGTCGGCAAAACATGTGAGTTCCCGTCCCGCGGGAATTGCACATGCGAGAGCTTGAAGTCCTGGGGGATGGGAGTGAAAGGGAAACAGGGGGATGACGATGGAACCGAAGCCGCGAGCGAAGCCAGAATCGCGGTGTTGCAGCAAGAGATCGACTTGATCCATTTCGCCAATCGACTGTATTGGCAGCAAGCGAACCCCAGTAATGAGGCCAGGGCGGAATACTACCGTAAACAAGATCGATTGGAAAACATCCGAAGCGAACTCGCTAAACTGCGAAAAGCATAGTTGAGCAGGCCCAGCATTTTTCAATCTGAAATCAGTGCACGGTCGAAATGAGTCAAAGTAGGAAAACTTGATTGCGCTTCCTGGAGGAATTGACTTATGAAAATAGGAACGGCACGTTTGTTTGCCCCCATAGCGATAATTGCGACTGCATTCTTGGCCCCGTCCACTTATGGGCAAGCACCAACCTCTTCCCAGCCGCAGGTCATCAGCGTCGCCGGCAATGTGGAAGGAACCCATGACCCTTCCATCGCTAAGGACGGCAACAGTTGGTATCTGTTTGGCACGGCGACCGAACCGAAGCGGGATGGCGAACTGCCGGTTCGTTGTTCCTCAGATCTGCATCACTGGAGCCGATGCGGATATGTGCTGCCCGGAATTCCCGATTGGATCCACAAGGTCAGTCCAAATACGAAAGAGCTATGGGCTCCGGATATTTCCTATTTCGATGGCCTCTACCATCTGTATTATGCCTATTCCGCGTTCGGAGTGAATACCTCGGGCATCGCTCTGCTGACCAACAAGACTTTGGATCCAAGGAACTCCGTGTTCCGTTGGGTGGATCAGGGGTTGGTCCTGGAATCCACGGAAAAAGACGATTTCAATGCGATCGATCCCAATCTCGTCTTGGACGAAAATGGGCAAGCGTGGTTGGCGTTTGGCAGCTTTTGGAATGGGATCAAGATGCGAAAGCTCGATCGAAAAGCGGGCAAGCTGTCAACGGAAGATACGCATCTGTATTCTTTGGCAAGCCGTAGACGTCCCGACAATCCTCCTCCCGCACCCCCGGGCTTGCCGCCGGACTGGCAGGCCATCGAGGCTCCATTTATCGTTCATCATGGCGACTATTACTACCTTTTCGTTTCCTTCGACCTATGCTGCCGCGGAATTAAGAGCACTTACAAAACTATGGTAGGTCGTTCGCGCAGTATAACCGGGCCCTATTTTGACCGGAGCGGGAAGCCGATGCTAGAGGGTGGGGGCAGCCCGGTGCTGACAGGCAACCAGCGTTGGTTCGGACCGGGAGGCGCGTCCATCTTGACGCAGCGGGATGGAGACATCATTGTTTTTCACGCCTATGACGCTGCGACGGGACGGCCCTCTTTGCAGGTTTCTACCCTTGACTGGAACGATGGATGGCCATCTGCGGCGCTGGACGGAAATTAGGCCCTCATGCCGAGATACGTGTTCGCGATTAACACATCCAGTTTAAGTCATTGAATAGACGCAAGTTAACACCAAACAAACTTTTATTCATTTCCTTCTAACCTGTTGATTCTACGTAAGGCCCAGTGTTGGGTTTTCGGCATTTTCGGCATCGTTTGCAAAAAGGGACTCATCGACTGTGCAAGCGCTTCAGATTTTGTTTATAGCAGAATTGCTCGTTTTTCATCATGTTATTCGGGCGCGAGTCCCGCGATTTGATCCAGTTGAACGATGCTGGACCGCAGGGATTCCTGAAAATCGCGAAAAGGCTAATTAGCTGAGGCCTTCGTCCCGAAGCACGCTAGTCAACGGCGCGCCGTTGATCACCTTGTGTAGAATGCCGTATACCGACTGCTGTTGGACTGAGCCTTTCGATCATCATCGAAGAGCTCATCGCCCGATGGCTAGGCCTCACCGCGCAGCACTGTCCTGAGTCGTCCGAAGTCGGTGTGCCAAGAGACCTGTCGCAGTTCCCAAATCGATGTCCGCGATGAGCAGGCCCTCTTGACCGTATGGCTGTGCAACCAAGAGTGTCCCATCAGGCCGGGCGATTGCCGAAGTTGTTGGCGACCCGGCGCTCGCGTAGTTCACAGTGGCGAAGTAGCAGGTATTTTCGGCTGCTCTGCATAGAACGGCTTTTTCATGAAATGTATTCCGCGGGTCAGCGTAGACAGATGGTGACAAACCGTTCGGTCCAGCCTCATGGAACTGAGGGTGGAATACGATCTGCGCACCATTGCGGACAGACCATCGTACCGTCTCAGGGTAGCGCCAACCTTCATGACAGATCACGATACCGAAGGTGAGCGGACCCATTCGAAAGACCTGTCTGACGGCGCCGGAAACGTAGGTTGCCTCCTCCGAAGGGTCTATCTGGACCTTGTCCTGAAACCCCAAGCGAGTTCCGTTCCCGTCAATGACCAGCGCCGTGGCCAATAGCCCCATTTCGGTGACTCGTTCTGTGCCGAGTACGGTCAGAAGCCCGCTCGCTCGCGCGGTCATCGCTACTCTATCCCACGCATCCTCAAGAAAGGCTGAGTCGGGAGTGGGCAGCTGTTTTCCAGCGGCACGATAGCCGGGAATGTAGCATTCAGGAAAGCAGATAAGCTCAGCTTCTTGCGCCGCAGCCTGCGTGATGGCTTCCTGGGCAAGTGTCACCGATTCTCGAGGTGTTGATGGGTACCGGAGATTGGCAAGAGCAATTCTCACTGCTTTCAATTTCCACCTCCGAGCCAGATTCAAGACATCTCGTCTGTTAGCAGCAAATGAGAAGGAGAGGGCGTGCCAAAATTGCAGCCACGACCAGATCGCAAGAACGAAAGAACCAAGTTACCATGATTGTCAGCGCAGGTAATAGAGGCGCTGGTTGACGACTTCGTCCATCGACAATTGGTTTTCCGCGAGTTCGGTGACATCGTGCGGATTATCCAGTGACTCCCAACCGCAGGTGGGGCACTTGCCATGGCCGTTGTCGAATCGCTTTCCGCATTTCGCGCACTTTTGCACGTTCACAGTCTAGAGCCAAGGGCGATCACTGTTGAAACAAGGTTGCCGCGCCGGAGTTTCTTAAGGTGGGTTTCCGGGCGCTAGAGCCTAGCACCGGGAGAAGAACATCACGCGGATGCAACCGTCTGGTGTGGACGATTGATGTGGCGATCCATCGATGCGGGGATCCAGACGTAGCCGGCCGCCGCAGGGCTTCGAGATCCGTGATGCCCTTGGCCCTGCGGTACCGGTGTATGGCGCTGCGACATGAAAGGTTGGGTGATTCCCTTCCTGGTTACGGATTCCAGTTGATATTGGCAACACCTCCGCCCTCGGGAATATCCTTGCAAATCAATTGAGCGCTGGAGGCCCCGGCCACCGTGACCGTAGCGGAGAGCGATTGCCCCGGAGTCGTGAAGCTGATGGTATCGCCATTGACAATGCCGCCAACACCGTTGTACGCGTAGGCTTGGCAGGTGAAAGTGTTATCGGCATCGCTTCCGTCAAAGTAATTCTGCACCGTGAAGGAATGGCTTCCTTCGGTATCGACTGGCACATCGAAGAGCAGGCTCACCGGGAATGCGCACTGATTGACTACCGCCCCGAAACTTTCAGTCAGGCAGCTGTAGGTAGCCTTAAATTGACCCTTATCCGCCATCCAGACCTTGAACGAGTTGTAAGCGGTCGTCGATCGTGCAAACGCAGGGCTGGTTGCGCCTGCCACGAGGACCAAGCAGATTCCCAGAAAAAGTGACGTTGTTTTTCGTTTCATCGTTGTTCTCCTTAGTTAGTTTGGCAACTCTATGCCAATCGTTTGAATTGTTTCGTGGAAGATTTGCGGGTCTCCGACAAAACTTCTTTGGTAATCGCAAATCCAGATATTTGTTATTGCGGCTTCACCACCGATTCCAGACAGACCCGCAACGATCCATCCCCACCCTGCGACCAATGCCATCCCCGGCTATCCCCACAGCCGGGGAGCATCGGTTGAGCTGTCAGCGCCTGCGGGTTCTTCCCCGGAACCACGCCTGCCTTTTTCAGCTCCACTATGTCCACCTCGCGGCCACATTCCGCACACCAGCCTCTTGTTGTCTGCGATTTGCGAATGATCCAAATCCGGTCGGTTTCCACGGTGATCTCAGTCCTTCTAAACGTTGCCGAAGCAATCTCGGATGCTTTTGCCCTACGCCGGAACTCGTGATAAATTGCTCGCCACATCGGGCTCAACTTCCTTGGCCGCTCGCCAACGAGTGCGATCCTGCCGCAGATGGCCGTCAGAAGTCTTTAGAAACGCCATCAGAGGTTCTCAGAGATTCTCAGAGATTCTTTGGGCTGGCTATGACTAACAAAAAAAGGAGCTTATACGAATTCGGTCCGTTCCGGCTTGACCCCGACCGCCGCATGCTCTTACGCGAAAATAAGCCCGTCCCGGTGCAGCCCAAGGCGTTTGACATCCTTCTGGTGCTGGTCGAGAACTCCGAAATGGTCGTTCTGAAGGACGATCTGTTAAAGAAGGTTTGGCCCGACACGTTTGTAGAAGAATCCAATCTGGCCCAGAACATCTTCGTCCTGCGCAAGATCCTCGGCGACTCCGCCGGTAAGAACCGCTACATCGTCACTGTCCCTGGACGCGGCTACCGTTTTGCGGAGGAGGTCACCGAGATCACCTCATCTTCCTCGGCCGACGAGAACCTGGTCGTTGAGAGCCAATCGATCGAACGCGTTACCATCACTCAGATTTCTCGCCCCTCCCGCCGCTTCCTCTGGGCGGGCACGGCGTTGTTATTGGTAGCAGGCTCGGTCGTCGGGTATCGTGCCTATCGCTCGTATCGCGCGCGCCATGCTGTAGTCGCCTCTGCAACTCCCACCATTCCCGCTCGCCGCTCGGTGGCTGTGCTCGGTTTCCGCGATCTCTCGGGACGCCCCGAAGATGCCTGGCTTTCGACGGCGTTGGCCGAGATGATGAACACCGAGTTGGCCGCGGGTGAAAAGCTTCGTCTCGTTCCCGGTGAGGATGTCGCTCGCACCAAACTGGATTTGCTCGTGCCTGATGCGGACAGCCTCTCCAAAGATACGCTGGCCCGCCTGCACAAACGTCTGGGCACAGACGTCGTCGTGCTGGGCTCTTATGCCAGCCTTGGCGGGAAATCCAAGGGCAGCATACGCCTTGACCTCCGCGTCCAGGACGCCGTGGCCGGAGAGACCATGGCCGAGGTGGCGACAACCGGACGTGAGGATGACCTGTTCGACCTCGTCTCGCGCGCCGGCACGCAACTGCGCGAAAAACTAGGCCTGGGCGCGGTTTCCACGGAAGACGCCATCAGGGTGAAAGCTTCCTTGCCGGCAAACCCTGAAGCCGCCCGTTTGTACGCGGAAGGATTGGCTCGTCTGCGCGTCTTCGACGCGCAAGCCGCGTGCGATCTGCTCCAGCGCTCGCTTTCGGCAGACCCGAAGTATCCACTTTCCCACGCCGCCCTGTCCGAAGCTTGGTCCGCGTTGGGCTACGACAAGAAGGCCAGCGACCAGGCGAAGCTGGCGTTTCAGCTGTCGGCCAACCTCTCGCGTGAAGATCGTCTCCTCGTCGAAGGCAGTTACCGGCTGGCCCACCATGAGTTCGCCAAAGCGATTGATGTGTATCGCACGCTCTCCACCCTTTTCCCGGACAACCTTGATTACGTTTTACGCCTGGCACACGCGCAATACGACGGCTCGAAACCGAACGATGCGCTTGCCACCATCGCAAATATGCGCAAACTTCCTTCATCTGGTTCTGGCGACGCTCGCATTGACCTGCAGGAGGCGCAGGCTTGGGACGATCTATCGGACTACAAGCACGAACAAGAGCCGCTGCAACGCGCCCTGCAAAAAGCCCAAGCCCAAGGGGCGCGATTACTCGTGGCTCGAGTGCTCCTCCAGCAATGCCGCGATCTCAGGTTCCTCGGACAACCTGAGAATACTGCGGCCGCTTGCCGCGAGGCGCGTGACACCTATGCGACCGCGGGCGACCGCGCGGGCGAAGCCGAGGCGTTGCGCAGTTGGGCCAACGCCATCACGGAATCCGATCAGCCCGGGGCCATCGCCCTTGACCGGCAGGCCCTCGATATGTTCCGCAGTATCGGATACGAGGGTGGCATGGCAAATGCCATGAACACCCTGGGGCTGCTCTACCACGAACAGGGAGAATTGGCCGCCGCTGACAAGATCTACCGCGAATCGCTGGCCATCTTCCGCCAGCTCGACAACACTGCGAGTTCGGGTAAAGTCACTGCGAACCTCGCCAACGTTCTTTTGGAAGAAGGCGATCTAGACGGCGCTCTGCGCCTTTACAAAGAGGCAGCGGAGCTGGATCGTGCCGTCGGGGATGCAGGATCGGCGGCCATCGTTGGATACAACCTGGCGAACGTTGAGGAGCTGCGTGGAGATCTCCCGGCCGCTAAGCAAGGCTTCGAAGATTCGTTGAGCCAGTTCACCAAATTGGGCGATCAATACGATTCCGGATTCGCCCTTTACAGCCTGGGTGAAATATTGCTAACGGAAGCCGACTTCGCCCGCGCGCGCAAAATGCTCGAGGATTCCCTGGCGATTCGAAAACAGGCGGGTGACAAAGTCACGCTGGCCGAGACTCGAATGCTCCTTGCCGACCTGACGCTGGAGGAAGGCCGCGCCCCCTCCGAATCCGAGGCCGTTGCCCGGCAGGTGGTCGAGGACTTTCAAAAAGAGAAGTCGCAAGACGACGAGGCTCAAGCCTGGAGCCTTCTTGCGCGCACTCTGGTAGCAGAACGGAAATTCGACGAAGCAAAGCACGCCGCCGAACAGGCCGTGGCCCTCTCAGAAAAAGGCAAGAACCTCGAGCTTCGCATGGTGAACGCAATCATTGCCGCTCGTGTGAAGGGTTTGGACGACGCGCCCGTTGCTAGCCCTGACCGCACAGCCCTGATCAAGCAGTTGGCGTCAATCGCCTCCGAGGCCAAGAAGCACGGCTATCTCGAAGAAGAGCTCGAAGCACGCCTCGCCACTGGTGAAATCGAGATGAAGACCGGCTCCACGACTCTCGCCCAATCCCATCTCGCAGCCCTTGAGGCTGACGCCCGCGCCAAGAGCTTCAACCTCATCGCGCAGAAGGCCGCCGTAGCCCGAGCCCACGATTGAAGCCAATCATCCGAGGCAGCCGATTTTCTTTGAAGGTCGTTGACTCACTTTGTCGTTTTTCGTTATTAAGTTGTGTTTCGCCAAAACGTTGTACACCTGCAGAATGCATGACTTGGCGAGAAGCTCGATTCGGACGGTTCCGATAAGATCTTTCCATGATCGTGTCGCTCTGGCATCTCCTGGCCCTATGCCGAGATACGTGTTCGCGATTAACACATCGCCCTTAAACTATTGAAGAGAAATGATTAACAGGCTGTATTTTTATGCAAACGACTGAATATTCTTGCATTCTCTACAAAAACTCACGTTTTTCGCGTGTCGACCCGTTTCGTGTTAGGCTTTGCCTCCCCGGCTAGGAGGAGGCAAATTGTCTCTCAACGAAAAGACTGTTTATCCGCGGCTTGCCGAACCGATCAGCGCCCGACGAGTTGGTTCTTGAATTCACTCCAACCGAAGAGGCGATCGAGTTCAGCACCAGAAGCGCCCGTCAGCCTACGTCTCGTTTGGCTCTGTTGGTACTGCTGAAGCTGTTTCAAAAGTTGCACCGGTTCCCGAACACTGATGTCGCGCTGTACTCCACCATGAGACAGCGTCCGAATCTTTTCAGTCACTTGCGCACTGCACCTAACCGGGAGACACTGTACTGAACCAGGAGATTGCGGCACTTAACTTGGAGAAATAATCGCGCGGATTATTTGGGCGCTTGTCGGCGGCTCTAAATCTTGAGATAGCCGGCGAAGGCCCACAAAAGAAAGTAGTACCGGCATTCCTTCTGCGCATCTGTCTCCAGGTTAAGCGCAGTATTTACTGCACTACAGTC
>JBEKPJ010000074.1:0-30190 GCA_049520935.1 Terriglobales bacterium
GAGTGTAACCAAGAACCGTTTCCATTTCATCCCCTAAATCAGCGAGAAATTCGCGGGCAATTCGACGGTGGATCGATCACCAGCGACGCCGGGGCATTGCTGCTGCGCGAGGTGGAGAAGCGGACGAACATCATCGGCCAATTCGCTGGCTGCTTTCGCGACTATCGGGATCCGGAATTGGTGGAACACGGGGTGGCAGAGTTGGCGGCGCCGCGGATCTACGGACTGGCATTGGGCTACGAGGATTTGAACGATCACGAGGAGTTGCGACGGGATCCGCTGTTGGCGGAGTTGGTGGAAAAAGAGGATCTGACGGGGGAACAGCGGCGACGGGTGCGCGATCAGGGGAGGGCGCTGGCGGGCAAGAGCACGCTGAACCGGATGGAACTGGGGGCGGCGAAGTTGAGCTAGCTCACCAATTGCAGTCTCATTCTTGGGTGTGGACGCAACCGCTCGGCTCCGTGCAGCCGCGGGGAAGGCCGCTCCGCCCCGTCTGCGCGCAGATGTCCTCCCCACCAATTGCGCTCCCGACGCGAAGGGAGGGGTTCGCCTGTTCCCTTCGCTCGCGAACCCAACCGATCTGGGTATTTTCCTAGGCCGATTCCCGCATGGGCTCGGCTTCCACCAACGGAGAATTTACCAGGTGCTCACTCAGAAACCACGCTTGCAATTCGCTGGGACGGAGGACATTGCTCACCACCAGGTCATTGGTCCCGTCGTCGCCCAACTTGTCGGCCAGCGCAGCCAGTTCTCGGCATTCGGTAATGATCACCTGATGCGCATCGAGCAGCCGCGACAGTTGCACGGGAACCTCTTCGCGCCCCTTCGGCGGGCGCGTAATCCGTGTCAACTCCGCAACGTCTGCCGCCATGGCGATACTGACCCCGCCGAGAAGCTGAATCCGTTCCGCTATGCTGTCGACAATCTCGTTCTGTTCGCTATAGTGTTTGTCGAACAGAAGATGAAGTTGGTAAAAGGTAGCTCCCGAGACCTGCCAGTGCGATTTTTTGTAGAGGTCCCGAAGCGTCATGGTGTCTGCCAGCAGCTGGTTCAGCTGTTCGGTCATTTCCAGACGAACCGGCTCTTCCAGTTGCAAAGGCTGCATGCTGGTGACGGTGCCAAACGGCTGCAGTTCGCGGGCCGACTGGTGGAATCGGGGCTGGGCTGTAGCTCGGTGAGAATTGCTGGAGACTGGTTTCTTGGCCATGAATTTTCTCCTGAATCTGCGGATTTGGGGGCAAGCCAGAAGAAGAAGAGGAGGAAGTCACCGCAACCACGGGTCCGCTTCCGAATCCGGTTCGCTGGTCCCATGTCTTGGATGCCACTGGCGGGAAAGAGATTCCCAGCCTTTTTTTTGGTGAATTCCCCTCGAGGACGGCGGCTCGGCGGCCGTGTCCCGGGGCTCCCGCTCAGTCGGCCGAACTGCGCCGGATGCTTTGAACTTCGGTCAAAAAATCCACGCGCGGCGAGCCTTTCACGCCCGCGCTTGCCATCCTGGTCTTGAGTTCGTCGGAAGCGAGAAAAGCGCGCGCCCCTTCCAGACTCTCCCATTCGAAGAAAACAGTGACGTCGTTGACGTTGCCAGCGCTACGGAAAATGCGGCACCCGCGCTCGCCATGCTTATGCCGCCAGTCAAAAGTAGAATCGAACGACGTCTTCCAGGTCGTATAGTCTGCGACTTCATGGTGTACGAGAACGTTAATCATGGTTTCGGGGCACTCCTTTCCTAGGAGAAACGTTGCGCCAAACCTAGGAAAAATGCAAGGGCGCCGGTCACCGAAGGGCCGAGCGAACCGGCTTGCGCAAGAAATGGCCTGCTCCGAAAGATAATATCGAGTTTCTGCCGCCGATGCCTCGCATCCCGGGGGCCCTGTCGGTCATGATTGGCTGGGTTTTGGTTCGGCGGTGGAGACAATTGGTCGGGACGGCGAGATTTGAACTCGCGACCCCTTGCACCCCAAGCAAGTGCGCTACCAGGCTGCGCTACGTCCCGATGAAACCCGCCGCCGAAGGTTGGCGGCGCGGGGATTGACTTTCAGATTCTACACCATCGGCGGCCCCGGCGAGGTCGTGGCCGCAACTTCCGCAACATGCCCCCGGCACGGTCCCGAGCAGCGCTTGGCGCTAAACCATCGCCAGGATTGCTGTGCGCGCCCTCCGCACCGAACCGCCCAGTCCACCCCGCCGCCACCCGACGATTCATCGAACCCCGCCAGATCAGAAGCTGGTAGTAAGCCGCAGCGCTAGGCTCCGCGGAGGTCCGATGGCATTGCCGGAGAAAAGACCGCCGAAGTCCAAAACATCGAGAACATTGGTCAAATTCTGTCCGTCAACTTGAATCCGCATGGCGCAGTGATCCGACTTGTAGAGCTCGCCCCCGGCCGAGACATTGACCTGAAACGCAGGATCGATGCGCCCGCGGCCAAAGTTAAGCCGCGCAAGCACCTGCTGTCCATATTCCAGGAGCGCTTGTTGCGGAGTGCCGTTGAAATCGAAAGGCAACCCACTGTCATATTGCATCCCGCCGGCGAGCCAGAAGCGTGGCTTGATCTGGTAGCGGAGGCGTCCGCGAACCGTGTGGCGCTGGTCCTGCGAATCGGGGAAATGGGGAGGCAGCGATTCGGCCACCGTCGCGTCGTCGCCCAAGAAGAGTCCGCCCGTAACCGGAGCCCAGGCTTGGCCCAGCGTGTAGGAATAGCTCACAAATCCAGAGACGCGGTGCCAGTCGGGAAGATCGAGTTTGGCCTCCGCACCGTAGATGACGGCTTTGCGAAAGGCAATCGGATAACTGACGCTGGTGTTCTCGATCTGATCGTCGTCGGCATAGTTGGCGACCAGGCGCCGAAAGTAGTTGGCGTCCAGCTTGATCTTTCCGGCAAACGCCTTGGTCAATCCCGCTTCGTAGTAGTCTCCTTCGGAAGGTTCGATCGGCAGCCGCAGGAAATTGATGGGATTGATTGATTGCACCGCAGTGGAACTGGACAGCAGGATGTTTTCCGAGGACGGGGTCTGGAAAATCCGGTCGTACGAGAAGTGCAGAACCAGTCCGGTCGAGGGAAAATAGCGGGAAATCGCCAGTCGCGGATCAAGCGCCTGCCGGTTCAGCAAAAGCTGATAGTGGTCCCAGCGCACGCCCGCACTGATGGTCCAGTTCTTCAGACCAATCCTGTCCTGCACGAATGCCGATTGCTCGAGGTCCGGACGGTTGGCCAGAAAAACGAAGCTCTGCGGCGGAGGCGGGTCGGAATCAAATGGCGCAAGATTGGTGATCAGGTAGCTGAAATTTTCGTTCAGAAAGCTGTTGTCCGACTCGAGCCCGAACTTCCATTCGCTCCGTCCGGAATCGATGGTTGCGGTCGCCTTGACATAGCCCTCGCGAAAGAAATTGTGCTGAAAAATCTCGATCGGATCCGAGTTCGCGTTGGAGTTGAAGTCGTTCGCATTGTCCCGCATCATCGCGCGAAAATCGGCCACCGCATGCGATGAAAATGAGTGCTGGTAAGAGACAACCCCCATGGTCTCGATGTTGTCAGCGGTCTGCCGCTGGCCAACGTTTTCCTGCACCTGCTCGTTCGGAATCTCGTAGCGCGAGACGTCATGCCGAACGATGAAGCGCAAGCGGTCCTCGGAAGTCAAGTCGCGCTCGTAGTGGACCGAGAGATCGCCCAGCGTTCCCGTGTTGGTGAAGTTTTGCGGAACCACCGGATTCAGGTAATGGTCCGTCATGCTGCCACTGGCGCTGGCGCCGAATGTATTCTTGCCCTCGACATACTGTCCCTGCGCAAAAATCCCGGCCGAATCGAAGCTGCCGCCGGATAGCGCGAGCTGCCCATGAAACCCGGCCTGCGAATCCTGCAGCGTGTTCACCTCGATCACACCCCCCATCTTCCGCCCATATTCCGCAGGGATGCCCGCCGTATAGACGCTCATCGACTGCACATCGTCGGCGTCCATCGCGGGCCCAAAACCGGGCGAACGATTGTCCGTCAAAGGAATGCCATCCACCACAAATTGCGTCTGGTATTCCGATCCGCGCGGATGCAGCACGGCGTTGCCCTCGTAAAGCCACCCCGGTTGCGAATCCACCAAATCCTGCAAAGATCGGCCCGGCACCGACCCCACCCGGTCTCGGATGACGTCAGGACCGATCTGACTGATCGACCCTGCCTGCTCCGGATCGATCAACGTGGGGGGCGCAGTGACCGTAACCGATTCACTCAGCGAACTCAGCCTGAGTTGCATCGTGTATTCGGTAGAAATCGACGAATGAATCTCTACGGTCCCAGCGGTGAGCGCAAAACCAGACTGGCGAACCTCCAGTCGATAGATTCCGTAAGGCAGCCCTTGCACGTCCAGGCTGCCCTGTTCGCTCGTCGCCAGCGCATTCCGATACTGGTTTGCCTGGCTCACAATTTGCACGGTCGTCTTCACGCCGAGACCGGCCGGATCCGTGACCCTAAGGCGCAGTTCTCCGCTGTTGCTCTGGCCAGCCAGTGGCCAGGCGCAGCAACCAAACACAAGAATCGCGGCAAGTCTTCCCGCGGCAAGTCTTCCCATGGAGAACCGTCTCTGTAGTTTAGCTGTTGTCGATCCTTGGGAACTGGGCTCGTTTCTCGGACGGTTACTTTGGGATGGATCGGTCCGGGTTGGGTCTGCCAACCGCCCGACGACCGGGCAGACGCCTTCCACAATTCCTGGAGGGACGGTCCGGTCGCTGTTTGTCGTGAGGCCAGTGATCGTACCAATAACGAAACACGGCGGTGCCGATGGCGAGCGAGCTCGAGGTTTCGCCAGTTGTCAACCCACCGAACTTCACGTACTCTGCCGCGATGGGAAATCGCATTTTTTCCGCCTTGGCGCGCGTCTGCCTGCTGTGGCTGGGTGGCGGTCCGCTTCTTTTCTCCGCCCAGGCCCCCGTCCACGCCGACCCTGCACATTTCTCGCTGGAACAGGTGATGAGTTCCCCGTTCCCCAGCAATCTTGTTGCCGCCGAGCACGCCAGCCGCATCGCCTGGGTGTTCGACGCGCGAGGAGAGCGCAACGTGTGGATCGCCGACGCTCCCAGCTTTACCGCGCGCCAGGTGACGCACTACTCCGGTGACGACGGTTTGCCGATTGCCGCCTTGCAGCTAACGCCCGACGGACGAACCGCCGTCTACGCGCGCGGCAGCGAGTCCAATGGGGCGGGAGAAACCGCCGACCCGACCGACAATGTGGAAAAGCGTACGCAGCGGGTGTGGGCGGTCGACATCGACCGGGGCGAGCCGCGCTTGCTCGGCGACATGGGCTGCGAGGAGGAGGGATGCGAAGACATCCAGATCTCTCCGAACGGCGAGTTCGCGGTGTGGTCGGCAAAAAAGCAAATCTGGATCGCCCCGATCGCGGGCACGGACCATGAGAACCATGACGCCAAAGCGAAACCTCTGTTCTTCGTGCGCGGCAATAACTCGCAGCCCAAGTGGTCGCCCGACGGAACCAAGATTGCATTTGTCAGCGACCGCGGCGATCACAGCTTCATCGTCATCTATGAATTCGGACGCAACACGCTGCACTTCATTTCTCCCGCCGCCGACCGGGATCTCTATCCCCGCTGGTCCCCCGATGGCAGCCAGCTGGCTTTTGTAAGACTGGTCGGCAAGCTGAGCGGGGCCCCCTACATTCCGCGACTAGCGCAGCCTTGGGCCATCTGGGTTCATGAGGTTGCCGGAAATTCCGCCCGAGAGATATGGACCAGCGGACCAGGCCCCGACGATTCCTTGCCACTGCTGACCGAAGATGGGTCCTTGCATTTCGCCGCCCGCAACCGCATCGTTTTTTCCAGCGAGCAGGACGGATGGAACCATCTTTATTCCGTGTCCGCATCGGGCGGGCAAGCGACCCTGCTCACTCCGGGAAAGTTCGAAACCGAGGATGTGACCCTGAGTGCGGATAAGACCTCGGTCCTCTACTCCTCCAACCAAGCCGATGGCGACCCGCGAGACGTCGACCGCCGCCATCTTTGGGAAGTGGGCATTGAAGGCGGAACCCCGCACGCGATCACCCACGGCGAGACGCTGGAATGGACGCCCCTGGCAATCGCCGGGAAAGTCGTCTGCCTGGGTTCGACGGCCACGACCCCGGCCATGCCGTACGTCGTTACCGCCACCGCTCGGGAAGGGATCGCAAAAGCGGCGCTCCCGGCAGACTTCCCGTCTGCCCAGCTGGTCACACCGCAACCCGTCGTCTTCGAAGCCAGCGACGGCTGGGAAATCCACGCCCAGCTGTTCGAGCCGAAAGCGGAGCGCCGGGCCTCGGCCGCTTCCGGACCGGCCCTGATCTTCATTCACGGAGGCTCGGTTCGCCAGATGATGCTCGGCTTCCATTCCATGGACTACTACCACAACGCCTACGCGATGAATCAATATCTGGCAAGCCGGGGCTATGTGGTGCTGTCGGTTAACTACCGAACCGGAATCATGTACGGCCGCCACTTTCGCGAACCAAACGACGGAGGCCCGCGCGGCGCCGCCGAATACCGCGACATCGTGGCTGCCGCAAGATATCTGCAAAGCCTGCCCAATGTCGATGCGAAGAAAATCGGCCTCTGGGGTGGATCCTACGGCGGCTATCTAACCGCCATGGGCCTGGCCCACGACTCCGATCTGTTTGCCGCCGGAGTCGACCTGCACGGCGTCCACGACTGGTCGACCCTGAAAGACGAAATCCCGAACGACGCATCTGATCACGATGCCGCCGTCAGGCTGGCTTTCCAGTCGTCCCCCAATGCCGCCATTGGAACCTGGAGATCCCCGGTGCTGCTGATCCAGGGAGATGATGACCGCAACGTCCCTTTTTCCCAGACCGTCGACCTGTTGCAGCGACTGCGCACGCAGAAAGTGCACGTCGAGCAAGTCATCTTTCCCGATGAAGTTCATGGCTTCCTGTTGTGGAAGAACTGGATTCGGGCCTACAACGCGACCGAGGAATTCTTTGGGCGAGAGTTGAGATAAGGATCGAGCAAGGAGGCTTGGTATCGCGGACGGGCGCTACCGGAAGCGCGCGAGGCGCAGTCGAGCACGGTTCGCTTGGAACCGGGTGTTGCAAATCTCAATTTCCAATCATCCCTTTGCAATCTTCGATTCAAAATGCCTTTCTGATTCGTCCCCAGGTGACCTCCAGCGACTCCGGCAGCACCCGCGTCTCGCCAATCACGCTGACAAAATTCGCATCCGCTACCCACCGCGGGAGAATGTGCATGTGAATGTGTCCGGCCACACCGGCGCCCGCCGCCTTTCCAATATTCATTCCCAGATTGATCCCGTCGGGCACGTAAAGCTTGCGCAAAACCGATTCCATCCGTTGCGTGAGAACCATCATCTCCTGTGCTGCCTCCGGCGGCAGCTTTTGCAGTTCGTCCAAATGCGCAAAAGGCACAACCATGACATGCCCGTTCGTATACGGATAAGTATTGAGAATGACGTAGCAATGCTCTCCCCGATGGACGATTTGAGCCTGCTGGTCGCTTTGTTTAGGAGCATCACAGAAGATGCAGCCTGAGATCAGGTCCGCGCCGGTCACGTAAGCGTAGCGCCAGGGAGTCCAGAGAAGATCCATGGGCCGAGGGTAGCAGAAGCGCCAGCCAGGGGCCAATTGGGTCCGGACCCGTTGTCGACTTGCCGCAGGAGGGCGCCCGCGCCTCCGCCCGGGGCCACCCCCGGGGGGAGGAGCGGGGACGACGGGTGATCGACGGGGGAGGATAGGGCCGGTAACGGTTACCTTCCGGCGACGCCAAATCAGGCCCCCCGTGTGACGAATCGGTAAATTTTTCAGGCCGGCCGCCGCCCTGGACCGAATTTGCTAGGAATCCCGTTTGACACTGTTCCAAAGCGGTTGTTATAGTCGAAGAGTCCCTATTGGACGCGGTTTCGAACCAGCTGGAATTGTCCTAAGGGTCGTCCGCCAGGTCGGCCTCAACGCAACCTAAAGACCACGCCAGCAGTCCGCTACACCACGTCCCGCACGAGTCGCGCACCGACGCGCCGACCCCGAGGCTATGAACTTGTTCGATGACAGCATCGCCCGTAACCTTGAATCCAGTCTTGAAACCATGACACCTGCCCATGACTCGCACACCGGCGGCCCGGCCGTAATTGACGCTCCCGAGCCCGCACAACCCTCGACCGCGGAAGCGACCTCCGCCCCTGACTCCCAGCACGCCGAAGCTCCTCGAATTCACGCCTCCCCGGACGACGCGACCGAGAATTCGGCCGACAACGCTTCGGCGGGCAGCGATGACTTCGCCCGGGCCCTGCAGAGTTTCGAGACCGAAACCGAAGAAGCGGTGGGCGAAGATCACGTCATCAAGGGCCGCGTGATCAAACTGACCTCGACCCATGTCGTCGTCGACATCGGGGCAAAATCCGAAGGCATGGCTCCGATTGCGGAAATCCTCGATCACGAAGGCAAGCCTCGGTTCCAGCCCGGCGATGAGATCGATGTGATGCGCGACAAGGGCGAAACCGAAGAGGGTTACATCAACCTCTCGCACTTAAAGGCACAGCGGCTGCGCTCCTGGGATGAGATCGAGCGCGCGTACAACGAAAAGAAGCCGATCAAGGGTATCGTCGTCGAGCGCATCAAAGGTGGCCTGACCATCGATATTCAGGGCGCACGCGCCTTCCTGCCCGGCTCGCAAGTTGACCTGCGCCCGATCCGCAATCTGGACGGCATGAAGGGCCAGACGATGGAAGTCGCCATCATCAAGCTCAACAAGAAGCGCGGCAACATCGTGGTCTCCCGCAAACAGCTCCTCGAAGAGGAGCAAAACGAGAAGCGGGGTAAGACGCTCGAGCACCTGGAAGAAGGCAGCGTGCTCACCGGCATCGTCAAGAACCTTACCGAGTATGGCGCGTTTGTCGATATGGGAGGACTGGACGGCCTGCTCCACATCACCGACATGAGCTGGGGCCGCCTCACCCATCCCCGAGACCTGGTCAATGTGGGGGACCAGATTCAGGTGAAGGTTCTGAAGTATGACAAAGACAAGCAGCGCGTTTCGCTTGGCTTCAAGCAGCTCACGCCCGATCCGTGGCTGGACGCCGAGCACCGCTATCCTGTGGGCGCGCACGTTCACGGTCGCGTCATCAGCGTCACCGATTACGGCGCCTTCGTCGAACTCGAGCAGGGCATTGAGGGCTTGGTTCACGTCAGCGAAATGACCTGGTCGAAACGCATGAAGCATCCGTCGAAGCTCGTCAACGTGAACGACGAGGTCGATTGCGTGGTCCTCAGCGTGAACCCGACCGAGCGCCGGATTTCGCTGGGCATGCGGCAACTGGCATCCAATCCTTGGGACACATTGCACGACAAATATCCCGTAGGAGCGACGGTCGAGGGCCGCGTTCGAAACTTGACCGAGTTTGGCGCTTTCATCGAAATCGAAGACGGCATCGATGGTCTCGTGCACGTCAGCAATCTGAGCTGGACGACTCGTGTGAAGCACCCTTCCGAGGTGCTCAAGAAAGGCGACAAGGTCAAGGCCGTCATTCTGGCCATTGAGCCCGACAAACGGCGCCTTTCTCTCGGCGTGAAGCAGATGCAGCCCGACGTCTGGGACTCGTTCTTCGCCACCCATCGCGTGGGCGACATCGTCCATGGCAAGATTCTCCGGGTGGCCAACTTCGGCGCGTTCGTTGAAATCGCCGAAGGCATCGAGGGCCTGTGCCACAATTCGGAAGCGGTTGACGGCAACGGACAGCCCATGCACCTCGAGCCCGGGGCAGAGTTCGACTTCAAGATCATCAAGATGAATCAGGAAGAGAAAAAGGTCGGCCTGAGCATCCGGGCGGTCGGTGAAGAAGCGTCGCGCCAGGAAGTCGAGTCCTACAAACACCCGGCAGCCTCGTCGTCAACCAGCACCACCATTGGCGACTTGATCTCGTGGAAACGCGCCGGCGGGGATAGTAACTGAGACCACGACCAGCTGGATTGTTCGGAACTGCATGAAGGCCACCGCTTGCGGTGGCCTTTTTCTTCGCTTGGCTCGCGCCGCGCTTGCCGCCTTACTTAATGTCGATTTTCAAACTGATGTAAACCTGCTGCCGATCATCAAACTGGCTGACCGTCTTCGTGCCGCTCTTGTGGTTCTTGAATTGCGCATACACTTCGTAATCGATGGTGGGCTGGAGTGCCGGAAAACGATACGTGCCATCCTGTCCGACAATGTAGGTTTTCACCGAGCGGGTGTGCGTGTTGGTCAGATAGACCACCGCATCCGGCAGAGGGTTATCGCCGCTATCGAGGACCTTGCCGGTGAGCAGGCGAGTCTTGTCCTCGGGCTTCGGATCGCGGCCAAACAACTGCGCCGGAGCCGCCAGAACCGAACGCGGGAACGACGTCGTCAAGATCACGAGCATGAACACGGCCGACAGCCAAACCTTGCCCGCCACTGCAAACATCGCTTTCTTCATGAATTTCCTATGCCGCCGATTTCCGCCCAGGGCCGACTCCTACCAGTCTAAATGAAGGCCGATGTCGGAGCGCTCGTCATCGTCAATATGCACGGCAACTTCGGCGCCCGGCTTCAATTTCTTGCCCGAGGAGAGCTTGTAGTCCTTCACGTCGGCCCAGACAACATAGTCCGCCTCACCGGTGGGCAGGCGCTGAGCAAACTCGCCGGTGTGGTTCGAATAGAGTTCCCAGCGGGCCTTTTTCTCGTTGGCCCGCCGAATCTTCACCTTGACCCCATACAGCGGATGTCCGTCGGGGTCCCAAACCGTCCCGAAAATAAGCGCATATGCCTTCGGCTTCCCGGGCGCGCGCTCTGCGGCATTTGCCGGGACTGCGATCCATGCCAGCAGAGCCGCCGACACCGCCATCGCCACCAGCCGCCGCACCGCCCGATGATGTGCCGAGTTCTTCAGGAATCTTCGTCCTCGTCTTCGTCCTCGTCGGCTTCTTCTTCGTCTTCGTCCTCGTCGATCTCGTCTTCGCCGACGATTTTGAGTTCGACCGGATTCACCGTGATGACCTCAAAGTCGGTGCCGCACTCCGGGCAGGAGACGACCGCGCCTTCATCGACCTCGTCTTCGTCGATGTCGAGATCCGTCTCACATTCTGGACAGTACACCATGATTTCCTCCACGCTCAGGATACCCCTGTTATATTTAGGTTCTTCGTGAGGAAAAGGTCAAGTGGCTTACCAAGAAAAATGTGGAATCGTGGAAATTGCGCGGGTGGTGATCGTGGTGCTCGGTCTGGCGCTCGTTCCCTGGGGTTCTCGGTGCCGGGCCGAGGAAACGCCGACCGAACCGCCGCGCCTGGCCTCGGACCCCCACACCGATGCCCGCATCGCCGAGGCGCTCCGGCGGGTCTCGCCCGACCGTATCCGACAAACCATCGAGAAACTGGTCGCCTTTAACAACCGCTCCACCATTTCCCCGCAAGACGAGGCATCAATCAAAGCGGGAAAGGGAATCGGCGCCGCGCGCGAGTGGATCAAGTCCGAGTTCGAGCGCTACTCCAAGGACTGCGGCGGCTGCCTGGAAGTAAAAACCGACACGTTCACGGAACAGCCCGCGGAACGTATCCCGAGTCCAACCGAGATCACCAACGTTTACGCGGTTCTGCGCGGCTCCGACCCAAAGCAGGCGGAGCGCATGGTTCTGGTCACTGGCCACTACGATTCGCGCAACAGCGACCCCCTGAACGGCACTGACCCCGCCCCCGGAGCCAACGACGACGCCAGCGGCACGGCCGTGAGTCTGGAATGCGCCCGGGTCCTCGGCAAAGCTTCCGCCCAGCTCAAGTTCCCGGCAACCATAATTTTCCTCGCCGTCGCCGGCGAAGAGCAGGGGCTCGACGGCAGCAAGCACTTTGCCCAGATGGCCAAGCAGCAGTCCTGGAAGCTCGAAGCCGTCTTGAACAACGACATCGTAGGAGGCAACCTCGGCCGCGATCAGGATGCGGGCATCGTGCGCGTCTTTTCCGAGGGCCTGCCGGCGGCGGCCGCCGAAATCGAAATCAAGCGCATTCGAATGCTCGGCGGCGAGAGTGACTCGGCCTCGCGCGAACTCGCCCGCTACATTGCCGATGTAGGCCGCTCCTATGATGCGGGAGTCAAACCGCTTCTGGTCTTCCGCCTCGACCGCTTCCTCCGCGGAGGCGACCATTCCTCGTTCAACCAGCAAGGCTTTGCCGCCGTGCGCTTCACCGAATTCCGCGAGGATTTCAACCATCAACACCAGAACGTCCGCCACGATGACGCTACCGGCATCGAATACGGAGATCTCCCCAAATTCGTCGACGTCGACTACGTCGCGCGCGTCGCCCGCCTGAATGCCGCCACCCTGGCCATGCTGGCCTCAGCTCCCGCGCCGCCCGCGGGCGTAAAAATGCAAACCAAGAACCTCGACAACGACACGACTCTCGCTTGGGAACCGAGTGCCGGCGCGACCGCCTACGAGGTCGTCTGGCGCTCCACGAACGCAGCCGACTGGGAGTACGTCCAAACGGTCGGCAGGGGGACGCGTGCAAGCCTGAAGGTTTCGAAGGATAATGTGATATTCGCTGTGCGCGCGGTCGATGCTGCCGGACATCGCAGTTTGCCGGTCGTGCCCGAGCCGGAAAGATAAGGGGCCGAAGACAAGCCGTGAGCCGTGGACAAACCATCTCGTTCAGTTTCCCCCCGTTTGCCGGGTGGGTAAAACGCATCATCCTCACCTGCACCGGAATCTATCTTGCCCAGCTGGTGTTCGAGCAGCTCTTCCAGGTCGCATTTCGCCGCACCGAGGGGTGGTTTGCGCTGGTGCCGGTCGATGTGCTGCACGGTGAGATCTGGCAGTTAGTCACGTACTCGCTAGCACACCACAACTTCAGCCATGTGTTTTTCAACATGCTGACGCTCTGGTTCATCGGCGCTTACCTGGAGCAAGATTGGGGGTCGCGAAGATTCCTCGAGTGCTACACGTTCTGCGTGGTCGGAGCGGCCCTAGTGACCATTGCCGTCTCCTACACGCACTTTCTCGGCATGGATCCACGAACCCCGACGGTGGGCGCGTCGGGCGGCATTTTCGGCCTGCTGATGGCCTTCGGCATTCTCTACGCCGACCAGGAAATGTTCCTGTTCCCGCTGCCCTTCAGGATCAAAGCCAAATACCTGGTTGGCATCTGGGTGGTGGTGGCGATCATCGCAGTGTTCGAGCCTTCGCAGGGCGGAGTCGCCGTCTTCGCCCACCTCGGCGGATTGCTCTTCGGCTTTCTATGGGTGAGGTTTATGCCCCCCCGGGGTGTAAGCTACGCCGCGTCCGAGCGTTATTTTGGCTTGCGCAACTCCTACTACCGCTGGAAGCGAAAGCGGGCGGCAAGAAAATTCGAAGTCTACATGAGGGATCACGACCGCAAGGTCACTTTCGACGAGCACGGAAACTACGTCCCACCCGAGGACAACGACAAACCGAATGGCGGATCGAAATCGGGTTGGGTGAACTAGCCGTCCGTTGTCGCCCCCTACTCCGAACCGGCGCCGAAGAAATCGGCCGCCCGGAGGAGGATTTCATCGGGCAGTGGCTTCGGTTCGGTTCTGCGCTGGAAGCCCAGGTCGTGGCCCGCGCCCTCGACTCTCATCAATTCGGTTCTGGCGGGGATTGCCTGCAAGGCTTTCGTCATCTCTTCCACGCTGCCGAAGGGATCGCGAGTTCCATGCACAAACAAGCTCGGCGTGCGCAGGTCGGCAAGATGCTGAACCCGAAGCTGCTGCGGCTTGCGCGGCGGATGCAACGGGTAGGAGAGCAGCAACAGGCTCGAAACCAACTCCGGTTCGGCGGCCGCGAGCATCGTCGCCTGGCGGCCACCGTAGGAATGCCCGCCGAGAACAATTCGCCCCGCGACGCTTCCCCGCAGAACCCGAACTGCGTTGCGCAGCCCGGCGCGATCCCGTTCCGCATTTCCCGGCAACGGCGGCCCGCTCCGCCGCTCCTGCCGGAAAGGCAGATCGCAGCGCAGAACGAGATAGCCATGTCCGGCGAAACATTCGCTGCAGGCCACCAGCAGAGCAGCATTGCAATCGGAGCCGGCACCGTGAGTCAGCAGGAGAGCATCCCCGTTCGGGCGGGCAGGAGAGTGCAGAAAACCGCGGACCGCCGGATGCAACGAATCCTCCGAAAATGAGCTCCAGGATGCCATTCGAGAGCGGTTATTTCCTGTGTCGCCTGCTCGATCGAACCCGATCGCCTTCCGCCACCGTATGCAGCCGCATGAAATTCGTAGCCCCCGAAGTCAGCTTCGTCCCCGCCACCAGCCCGAGCACGTCCCCTGCGTGAAGCAGTCCTTTCGGCAATAATTCCTTCTCCGCCGTGCGCAGCATCGCTTCCGCCGACTCCCATTCCTGTTTATGCACCGGATGCACGCCCCACAGCGCATTCATCCGATTGCAGACTTCGGGCTTGCGACTGAAGGCATAGATGCGGACCTTGGGACGATGCTTCGACAGCATGCGGGCCGTGTTGCCGCTCTCCGTAAAGACGGCGATGGCGCGCATGGGAAGGTCCTCGGCGGCGTGTGCAATCGACTCGCAAATGGTCTCGGCCACCGAATAACGATGCTCCTCGCGTCGTCGGCGCGGCGTCCCGGGAAGCTGCGCGATGCTGGCCTCGGCCTCCAGAATAATGCGCACCATCATGGCCACGGTCTCGCGCGGATAGCGGCCGCTAGCGGTTTCTCCCGAGAGCATCACGACGTCGGTGCCGTCAAAAATCGCGTTCGCGACGTCACTTGCCTCCGCCCGCGTGGGACGCGGGTTGTCGGTCATCGACTCCAGCATCTGGGTCGCGGTAATGACCGGCCGGCGCCAGACTCCGGCGCGCTGAATCACCAGCTTCTGGATGATCGGGACCCGCTCCGGAGGCAGTTCTACTCCGAGATCGCCCCGCGCGATCATGATGCCGTGGGCCGCTTCCAGAATCTCTTCCAGTCGCTCCACCGCCTGCGGCTTCTCCAGCTTGGCAACAATGGGGATGGTTTTGCCGAACTCCCGCATCAGGTTCTTCGCCTCGCGGATGTCGTCGGCGGACCGGACAAACGACAGCGCCACCACATCCACCCCGTGCTTCAATCCGAAGCGAAGGTCCAGCTTATCTTTGTCCGTGAGTGCAGGAATCGCCACCGCCGCACCCGGCAGATTAATGCCTTGCTGCTCGCCGAGCAGGCCGCCGTTCAGGACCAAGCATTCCACGTCATCGCCCCGAATCGAGCGCACCTTCAGTTCGATGCGGCCATCGGACAAAAGCACGCGCGCACCGGGCTCAACTTCGCGCGCCAAGCCGGCAAAGTCGGTGGCAATCAGACTGGCCGTTCCCACCACTTTACGCGGCGTAATGGTCAGCACCGCTCCCGGGTTGAGGGATATGGCTTTTCCGTCCTGCAAGCGGCCGGTTCGAATTTTCGGTCCCTGAAGGTCCTGCAGAATACAGACGGTCCGCTTCAGATCGCGGGCGGCGCGGCGCAAGCGCTTGATCCGGCGGGCATGTTCGGAGTGCGTTCCGTGGGAGAAATTGAGGCGCGCGACATCCATGCCGGTGCGCATCAGGTCGCGAATCATTTCTTCGGAATCACAGGCCGGTCCGATCGTGCAGATGATCTTCGCTCGGCGCGCGCGTTCCCCGGATGGTTCCGGCTCGGGCGGGGCCTCCGGCAGGTCGCCTTCGACCAGATCGGGTTTACGAGTGTTCAAGTCGGGAATCCTCATGGGGAATTTTCGTCGATGTTCGCGCCACAAAACGAGCCCGAAAACCGCTGCCACCGCACATTCAGCGAGCCCCAGACTCTGCCTGGGGGGGCGGGACTTTCGTGAGTCCACGGGGAAAGATCATGGCATTGAACTCGGCGCCAATCAGAATCACCAGCGAGATCAAGTACATCCAAACCAGCAGCGCGATGCCCACGCCGAGCGAGCCGTAGATCACGCTGTAGTCGGCGTAATGCTGCAGGTACCAGCCAAAGAGGGCGGTGGAGATCAGCCACATGGCGGTGGCCAGAACCGCGCCCGGCAAGACCGAGTGCCAGGGTTGGGTTCGGGGCACGGCGTTGTGATAGATGAGCTGGATCACGGTCACGCTGGTCATGATGGCGATCGCCCAGCGAATCGCGCCCCACAACAACAGGATCAGCGGTCCGAACTCATGGCCAATGAAGAACAGGATCCGCATTTCAATGCGGCTTCCGAAGGCGACCAGAATGGTAGAGAACGTCATCGGTATGCCGGCCATCAGGACCAGCGAAACCGCGATCATGCGTTCCTGGATGATGCCCCAGGTTTTGGGAAGCTGATAGGCACGGCGAAAACCGTCCATCCAGGAAATGATCACGCCGGAAGCGCTCCAAACCGTCAGCAGCGAGGTGGAAACCAGCAGGCCGACCGGGCGGTCCGTGCTGCCTCGCAGGTAGGCAAGCACCGTGGAACTCCCCGCCGGCAAGATGGTACCGAGAGCGTACGAGATCTCGCGCAGATAGACCTGGCCGCGGTTCAGTGTCGCCAGAACCGATCCCAGCACCAACAGAGCCGGGAAAAAAGTGAAAATTGAGGAATAGGCCGAAGCTTTGGCGGTTCCGAAGGCGTCGTGCTCGAAGGCGCGCCAAATGGACAGCCGGAACAACCGCCAGAAGCGTCCCAAGGCGGGGGCCAGTACCAGCCCGCCGGGAACCGGCTCGGGTGCGCTCTTGTGGTCGCGGGGCGGCCCGGCCAGCGGCTGTGGTTGCAGTGCGAAAGCCATCGGTTTCGAAACGAACGTCATTTCAGAAAACATATTTCCGGAAGCGTTCTCGTGAAGATGTCGCTTGAAACTCGTCCTCCGCGCACAACGCCTCCATGAAAAATGAGGGGCGACTCACGTCGCCCCTGTCTTGCATTCGCCGCCTCTTTACTCCGCTGCCAGTTCTTCGGTCTCGCCCTCGTGCCGCATCAGTTCGAGCGCACGCTCGGCATCTTCGTAAGCCTGCGAAACTTCTTCCTGCACCTTGCTGGCGGCCTCTTCCATTTCCGGAGAGAGACGCACGTTCCGGTAATATTCCATCCCGGTGCCGGCCGGAATCAAGCGGCCCACGATCACGTTCTCCTTCAGCCCGCGCAGGTGATCGACGGCTCCCTGAATGGAAGCTTCGGTCAGCACGCGCGTTGTCTCCTGGAACGAGGCGGCGGAGATAAACGAATCGGTGGAGAGCGATGCCTTGGTGATGCCCAGCAGCAACGGACGCCCGGTGGCGGGTTTCCCCCCCTGCGCGATTGCCCGCTCGTTTTCCTCGTGGAAGCGGAACTTGTCCACTTGCTGTTCCAGCAGGAACTGGGTGTCGCCCACGTCTTCGACCTTCACCCAGCGCATCATCTGACGCACGATCACTTCAATGTGCTTATCCGAAATGTTCACACCCTGCAGCCGGTAGACTTCCTGAATTTCATTCACCAGGTAAGCCTGCAGCTCTTTCTCGCCGAGTACGGCCAGAATGTCATGCGGGTTGAGCGGTCCGTCCATCAGCGGTTCGCCCGCCTTGACCCGCTCGCCTTCCTGCACGTTGATGTGAACGCCGCGTGGCACCGAGTATTCCTTCTCCGTGCCGTTATCGGCCGCGACGTAGAGTTTGCGCTGTCCTTTGGCCACCTCGCCGAAGCGCACGACGCCATCGATTTCGCTGATGACGGCAGTCTCGCGCGGCTTGCGGGCTTCGAACAATTCCACCACCCGCGGCAGACCGCCGGTGATGTCCTTGGTCTTGGTGGTTTCGCGCGGGATTTTCGCCAGTATGTCGCCCGGAAACACCGTGTCTCCGTCCTGCACCATCAGGTGAGCTCGCGACGGCATCAGGTATCGCTTGCTCGCCTTGCCCTTGATGACAATCGCCGGCTGCCGCTTCTCGTCCGGCGAATCCGCGACCACGTGGCGCGACAGGCCGGTGACTTCGTCGACCTCTTCGTGCAACGTGATGCCTTCTTGCAGGTCCTTGAACTGCGCCGTTCCTCCAATTTCGGTGAGGATGGCAAACGTATACGGATCCCACTCGACCAGCGCCTCGCCGAGCTTCACCGGTCCGCCTTCGGTGACCTTCACCTTGGCACCGTAGACGACCGCGTAGCGTTCGCGTTCGCGGCCTTTCTCGTCGACCACCGCAATCGAGCCCTGACGATTCATGACCACCAAATCGCCGGTCTTTGACTTCACCGTCTGCAGATTGACGAAGCGCACAATGCCATTGCTCTTGGCATCGAGGCGCGACTGTTCCGAAACCCGCGATGCCGTGCCTCCGATGTGGAAGGTACGCATGGTGAGCTGGGTTCCCGGTTCGCCAATGGACTGGGCCGCGATTACTCCCGTGGCCTCGCCCAGTTCGACCAGGCGTCCGGAAGCCAGATTGCGTCCGTAACACATGACGCAGACGCCGCGTTTGGATTCGCAGGTGAGCACCGAGCGGATCTTCACCCGCTCAATACCGGCAGCCTGAATCGCGCCCGCCAGGTCTTCGGTGATCTCATGATTCACGTCGACCACGACCTGGCCTTCGTAATCCTTGATCTTCTCGAGCGACACGCGGCCGACGATGCGGTCGCGCAGCGGCTCGATAATTTCGCCGGCTTCGACGATGCCGGAGACGAAAATTCCGTCGACCGTGCCGCAGTCATATTCGCTGATGATCACATCCTGCGCGACGTCCACCAAACGGCGCGTCAGATACCCGGAGTCCGCCGTCTTCAACGCCGTATCGGCCAGACCCTTGCGCGCGCCGTGGGTCGAGATGAAGTATTCGAGCACCGTCAGGCCTTCGCGGAAGTTCGCCGTGATCGGGGTCTCGATAATTTCACCCGTCGGTTTCGCCATCAATCCGCGCATTCCGGAGAGCTGACGGATCTGCTGTTTCGAGCCGCGAGCACCGGAATCCGCCATGACGTAAATCGGGTTGAGTTCCCCTTCCTTGTCGCGTCGCTGCATCTGGCCGAACATTTCATCGGCCACTTTTTCGGTGATGGCCGACCAGATTTCGATCACCTTGTTGTAGCGCTCGCCATTGGTGATGGCACCGTCCAAGTATTGCTGCTGAACGTTGATCACCTGCTTGTCGGCGTCTTTCACCAGGGTCTTCTTGTTATCCGGGATGACCATGTCGTCGATGCCGATCGAAAGACCCGCGCGCGTCGCATAGCGGAAACCGAGCGACTTGATCTCATCGAGCATTTTGACCGTGACTTCCAGGCCAAAGCGCAGATAGCAGTAATTGACCAGCTGGCCGATGCCCTTCTTCTTCAACAGACCGTTGATGTAAGGCATCGCCAGATTGGCCCCGACGACGGCCTTCGGTAGATGGTCGTTCAGAATCGCCCGACCGACGGTGGTATTGAGGTACTCGCGGTTCAGGTTGATGGGCTCGGTATGATTGACGTCCTGATCGTCATAGGCCTGGGTCAGGTCGATGACCTCACCGGTGTAACGCAGTCGAATCGGGGTGAGGGTTTCCACCTCGCCCATTTCGAGCGCGATCACGACTTCGTCGATGTTGGCGAACGACCGGCCTTCGCCCTTGGCGCCGGGCTTCGCTTTGGTCAGGTAATAAAGGCCAAGCACCATGTCCTGCGTGGGTACGGTAATCGGCTGCCCGGACGCCGGCGACAGAATGTTGTGCGAAGACAGCATCAGAACGCTCGCTTCCACCTGGGCCTCGGGTGAAAGCGGGATGTGCACCGCCATCTGGTCGCCGTCAAAGTCGGCGTTGAACGCCGTACAAACCAGGGGGTGGATCTTGATCGCCTTGCCCTCAACCAGCACCGGCTCGAACGCCTGAATCCCCAGGCGATGGAGCGTAGGGGCACGGTTCAGCATGACCGGATGGTCCTTGATGACCTCTTCCAGAATGTCCCAGACGATCGGATCCTGCTGCTCCACCATTTCTTTTGCCTGTTTGATGGTGGTGCAGTTGCCGGTTTGTTCCAGGCGGTGGTAAATGAACGGCTTGAACAGCTCAAGGGCCATCTTTTTCGGCAACCCGCACTGATGCAGCTTGAGTTCGGGGCCGACGACAATCACGGAACGTCCCGAATAGTCGACGCGCTTGCCGAGCAGGTTCTGGCGGAAGCGTCCCTGTTTGCCCTTGAGGGTGTCGGAGAGCGATTTCAGGGGCCGGTTGTTGGCGCCGCGCAAAACGCGCCCGCGTCGTCCGTTGTCGAACAAAGCGTCGACCGCCTCCTGCAACATGCGCTTCTCATTGCGCACGATGACTTCGGGGGCGTGCAGGTCCATCAGCTTTTTCAACCGGTTGTTGCGGTTGATCACGCGCCGGTACAGATCGTTCAGATCCGAGGTGGCGAAGCGCCCGCCATCCAGTGGAACCAGGGGACGCAGCTCGGGGGGGATCACCGGCAGAACGTCCAGAATCATCCACTGCGGCTTGTTGCCGCTCTTGCGGAAAGCCTCGACCACTTTCAGCCGCTTGGCATACTTCAAGCGTTTCTGCAGAGAAGTTTCGTGCTTCATCTTCTCCCGCAGTTCGGTCGAAAGGCCATCGACTTCGATACGCTTCAGCAGCTCCTTGATGGCTTCGGCACCCATCATTGCCTTGAACCCGGCCGGCCGATATTGCTGGTCGAGCTCGCGGTACTTGGCTTCATCCTTGATCACTTCGCGCTCTTTCACCGGAGAGTCGCCGGGATCGACGACCACATAGGCCTCGAAGTACAGAATCGCTTCCAGATCGCGCAGGGAAATATCCAGCAGGTGCCCGATGCGGCTCGGCAGTCCCTTAAAGAACCACACATGCGAACAGGGTGACGCCAGCTCAATGTGCCCCAGGCGCTCGCGGCGCACTTTGGACAGGGTGACTTCCACGCCGCACTTGTCGCAGATCACTCCGCGGTGCTTCATGCGCTTGTACTTGCCGCAAAGACATTCCCAATCTGTGACCGGACCGAAAATGCGGGCGCAGAACAGGCCGTCACGTTCCGGCTTGAAAGTGCGATAGTTGATGGTTTCCGGCTTGGTCACTTCTCCATGCGACCAGCTCCGGATCTTTTCCGGCGACGCCAGGCTGATGCGAATGGCGTCAAAATCGGCCACCGGATTTGCCATATCGAACGGGCTCGAACGAAACATGTTCCTCCGCTTTCCTGCTCTCCAGGCAAGCCAGCTGCCAGCTGCCATTGACCTAATGTTTCGCAGCGGCCGAGAGCGACGCCCCGCGAAAACGTTACCTAGATGCTTAAAATCGAATCATTCCGCCTGCGCCGGAAGCCAGTCGCGTCGACCGGCCCCCAGCCACTAATCTGCTGCGATCGCCACCGGCTTCTTCTCCGTGGCCTTAATCAACTCGACATCCAGGCAAAGCGCCTGCAACTCGCGAATCAGCACGTTGAACGATTCCGGCACGCCCGGTTCCATGGCCGCCTCGCCCTTGACGATGGCTTCGTAGATCTTGGTCCGCCCGTAGACATCGTCCGACTTTGCGGTCAGCAGCTCCTGCAAGATGAACGCCGCGCCGTAGGCCTCGAGCGCCCAGACTTCCATTTCCCCGAAGCGCTGGCCGCCGAACTGCGCCTTGCCACCCAGCGGTTGCTGGGTGATCAGCGAGTACGGACCGATGGAACGCGCGTGGATCTTGTCATCGACCAGGTGCGACAGCTTCAACATGTAGATGTAGCCGACGGTGACCGGCTGTTCGAACTTCTCGCCCGTCATCCCGTCGCGCAGGTAGGTCTTTCCGGAGCTCGGCAAGCCCGCGCTCGAAAGCAGGGCCTTGATCTCCGACTCCCGCGCACCGTCAAACACCGCCGATCCCATGAACACGCCCTTGGTGAGCGTCGGCGCCACGGCCTCCAGCTCCTCGTCGCTCATGTCGGCGATCGTCTCGGCCAGCACCGTGTCCTTGAACAAAGCCTTCAGCTCGCGACGAATGGCGTCGGCACGAGTGTTCTGCCGCAATAGCTCGGTGATTTTCTGGCCCAGCTCAAAACCCGCCCATCCCAGGTGGGTTTCGAGAATCTGTCCCACGTTCATACGGCTGGGCACGCCGAGCGGGTTCAGGACGATCTCGACCGGCGTTCCATCCTCGAGGTACGGCATGTCCTCTTCCGGCAGAATGCGCGCGATGACGCCCTTGTTGCCGTGGCGCCCGGCCATCTTGTCGCCGACGCTCAACTTGCGCTTCATGGCGATGTAAACCTTCACCAGCTTGATGACGCCCGGCGGCAGTTCGTCGCCCTTGGTCAGCTTCTCTTTCTTCTCGTTGACGATCTTTTTGAGCACGTCGATCTGGCGCGAGGTCATTTCCTCGATCTCATCGATCTGCTCATTCACCCGCGGGTCCTTGTCGGCGTACTTAATGCGCTTCAGGTTGCGAGTTGAGATGCGCTCGATCGCGTCACGGTCGAGGATGGTGTCCTTGGTCAGCAGCCGCTTGTTGGTGCGCTCGTCGTGCAGATCGGCCTGCACTTCCTTGCCGCCCAGCAATCCTTCCAGGCGCTTCAGGCGCTCGTCGGTCAGAATTCGGATCTCGTCGGAAAGGTTCTTTTCGAGCTTGGCGATTTGGTTTGCTTCAATCGCCTTGGCGCGCTCGTCCTTCTCTTGGCCCTTGCGCGAGAAAATCTTCACGTCCACCACGATGCCTTCGATTCCCGGCGGACAGTAAAGCGACGCATCACGCACGTCGCCGGCTTTCTCGCCGAAGATGGCGCGCAGCAGCTTCTCTTCCGGCGTCAGCTGGGTCTCGCCCTTCGGCGTGACCTTGCCCACGATGATGTCGCCCTGCTTGATGCTGGCACCGATGCGGATCACGCCGGCCTCGTCCAGATTTCGCAGGGTGGATTCGCTCACGTTGGGAATGTCCCGCGTCACCTCTTCGGGACCGAGCTTCGTGTCGCGCGCTTCGAGTTCAAACTCCTCGATGTGAACCGAGGTGTAGTAATCCTCTTTCACCATCTTCTCCGAAACCAGGATGGCGTCCTCGAAGTTGTAGCCGCGCCAGGGCATGAAGGCGACCAGCACGTTGCGCCCCAGTGCCAATTCGCCAAAATCGGTGCAGGGGCCGTCCGCAATCACCTGCCCCTTCACCACCCGCTGGCCTTTCTTCACGATCGGCTTCTGATTGATGCAGGTGTTCTGGTTCGAGCGCTTGAACTTGGTGAGCTGGTAGATGTCGCTGCCCACTTCGCGCGAAAGCTGCATCGGATGATGCTCGCCCTCCACGCGCACGATGATGCGCTCCGAGTCCACCGAGTCGATGATTCCGTTGCGCTTGGCCAAAATCACCGCGCCCGAATCGCGCGCCGTAACCCCTTCCATCCCGGTGCCGACAATCGGAGCCTGCGCCCGCAACAGGGGCACGGACTGCCGTTGCATGTTGGCACCCATCAAGGCGCGGTTGGCGTCGTCGTGCTCGAGAAAGGGCACCAGCGATGCCGCAACCGAAACCAGTTGCTTCGGGCTGACATCGACATAATCCACTTCCTCGCGGTTGACCAGCACGAAATTGCCCGCCTTGCGGGCATTGACCAGTTCGCCGGCGATGCGGCCCTTGTCGTCAAGCTCGATGTTCGCCTGCGCAATAGTGTGCCGATCCTCTTCCCAGGCGGACAGATAGAAGGAGAACGGCTCGACCTCGACCGGCTTCTTGCGCCGCTCTTTCAGGTCGGCGTTGATCTTGTCCATCTCGCTCTTTTCGACGTAGTCGCCAACCTTGTGGCCACTGTCGCCGGCGTTCACCACAATCACATAGTCCACCACGCGGGCAGCCTTGACCTTGCGGTAGGGAGACTCGATGAACCCGTAGTCGTTGATTCGGGCAAAACAGCTCAACGACGAGATCAGTCCGATGTTGGGACCTTCCGGCGTTTCAATCGGGCAAATGCGACCGTAGTGCGTGGGGTGGACGTCGCGGACTTCGAAGCCAGCGCGTTCGCGCGACAAGCCGCCCGGCCCCAGCGCCGAGAGGCGACGCTTGTGGGTGATTTCGGACAGCGGATTGGTCTGATCCATGAACTGCGACAGCTGCGACGACCCGAAGAATTCGCGGATCGCGGCCATGACCGGCTTGGCATTGACCAGATCGTGCGGCATCGCCGTCGACATTTCCTGGTACACGCTCATTTTTTCCTTGATCGCGCGTTCCATACGAACCAGGCCGATGCGGAACTGATTTTCCAACAACTCGCCAACCGCGCGCACCCGGCGATTGCCGAGGTGATCGATGTCGTCGACCGCGCCAATATTCTTGCGCAGTTTGAGCAGGTACTTGATGGTCGCGTAAAAATCATTGGGATCAAGCGTGCGCTGCTCCAGGCTTGTCGCCTCCTGGTTTTCGAACAGCTTGATGTTGAACTTCAACCGGCCGACGCGAGAAAAGTCGTACTTGCGCGGATCGAAAAACATCCCCTGGAACAACGCCGTTGCGGTGTCGAGGGTGGGCGGGTCGCCCGGACGCAGCTTGCGATAAATTTCAATCAGCGCTTCCGACGGCGTGGTCACCGAATCGCGGCGCAGCGTCTGGCTGATCACCGTGCCCACGTCATCGCGCTCCGGAAAGAACACGCTCATCTCGATCACGCCCGACTCCAGAATCTTGGACACCTTGTCGGCCGTAATTTCCGAATTCGCTTCCAGCAAAACTTCGCCGGTCGTGGTGTCGACAATGTCCCCCGCCGCCCACGCACCCTCGAGATCGCTCACGTCCACTTCGATTTCGCTGATCTTCGCCTTCTGAATGTCCTTCAAGGTCGCAGCCGTGATCTTGCGGCCCGAGTGCGCCACTTCCTCGCCCGCTTTCGACTTGATGCTGTGCGCCAGCTTCATGCCCAGCAGATTCGTGGGCTTGTCGGCTGCCGGATCGAGCGTCCAGAAAAGCTTCTTGTCGCGCACCACCAGACGGTCCGTGGTATAGAAAGTCTTCAGAATGTCTTCGCCCGATCGCAGACCGAGGGCACGCAGAAAAATCGTGCCCAGGAACTTGCGCTTGCGATCGATGCGCACATAGAGAACGTTTTTCTGGTCGTATTCGAACTCAACCCAAGAACCGCGGTAGGGAATGATCTTTCCCAAAAAGTAGGTACGGTTGGCGGCGGTTTCGAAGAACACGCCCGGCGAGCGGTGCAACTGGCTGACGATCACGCGCTCGGTGCCGTTAATGATAAAGGTGCCGTTCTGCGTCATCAGCGGAACATCGCCGAAAAAGACCTCCTGCTCTTTGATGTCGCGGATCGAGCGGTTGCCGGCTTCGTCCTTGTCCCAGATGGTGAGCCGCATGGTGACTTTCAGCGGCGCCGAATAGGTCATGCCGCGCTCTTCGCATTCGGCCACGTCATACTTCAGCTGCAAGCCCACCGGGTCGCCGCACTTGTTGCAGAAATCAGGGGTGTTCGCGTTGTAGGTTCCGCACTTGTGGCAGAGAACATCACCCGGATGGAATGGATCCGTAATCACCGTCGACCCGCAGCTCTTGCACGTCGTGCGCAAGTGATGCAGGCCTTTCAGGTGGCCGCACTTGCACTCCCAGTTGCCGATGGCGAAGTCGACAAACTCCAGCTGCGAAACATTGCGGAAGTCGGTAATCGGGAACACCGACTGGAATACCGCCTGCAGCCCGCCATCTTCGCGTTCGCTGGGCAATTTATCCATCTGCAGAAAGCGGTCATAGGACCGCTTCTGAACCTCGATCAGGTTCGGAATCTGGATGGTTGCTGGAATCTTGGAAAAGTCGAAACGTTTGCGGTGGATATTGTGCTTTGCCATTCTCAGGAACTCCTGCTTTCAGGCAGCCTGGGGCTGCGGTACAGCGCGGATGAGGGCGCAAAAATTGGCGCCAAACCAACTTCTTAACGGGCGGTAGCTGCGGAAAAAAGACATAGGCACCCGCAGGGACATGCTTGTCCTCGGGCGCCGCACTCGACGCTTACTCTTAAAGAAATTGTAAAATTCCGTGCCAGTTCAAGGGCCTGTTCCGTCCCGCCGCCCGCGGGACCGGCTTGCCAAACTTTCAATTCCAGCGACCCTTTTTCCGCTTCCTGGGTCTAATTTAGGAGGATGCGGGTCGCTGTCGCCTCACAGTGAAGCCAGGGTAAGCGGGTTATTTATTGGATATTAACACACCTCGCCCGGATTCAGCTACTGTTCGGTCAAATAATTGCAGGCAAAGAGGGCCCCGATCCGGCCTGGTTGATCCGGATCGGTGGAAACTGCCCCGCAACCAAAACTATTTAACTTCGACAACCGCCCCCGCCTCGGTGAACTTCTTCTTGATGGTCTCGGCTTCTTCCTTCGAGACCCCTTCCTTGATGCTCTTCGGAGCGCCGTCAACCAAGTCCTTCGCCTCTTTCAGTCCGAGGCTGGTGACTTCACGTACCGCCTTGATTACATTGATTTTGTTAGCTCCAACTTCCTTCAAGACGACGGTGAATTCGGTCTTCTCTTCGGCCGGAGCCGCTGCGCCCGCTGCTGCCCCGCCCCCGGCAACCATAACCGGGGCTGCGGCCGCGGCCGAAACGCCCAGACGCGATTCCAGTTTCTTCACTAGCTCCGCCGCTTCCAGCAACGATAGGCCAACGATTGACTCTTCCAACTGCTGTAGATCCGCCATGTGAATCTCTCCGCTTTGATGTAAGATTTGCGATTTCGTTATCGTTCAGCCAGGTTTCCAGTGCGACCAGGCCATCCATTCCAGCGCCAGACAACGCCCGAATTTCCGACCGCGCCACCCCTGGCTGCGCGAGAACTAAATCTTTTTTCGAGCAGACTTGCTGCTCAGAAACCCTTGCTCAAGCAAACGCCGGGCCGTGACGGACCACTCACAAGCTCACGCTTCCTTGAATTTTTTCTGCTCCACGCCCTGACCGACCACCACCGCCAGATCGCGACCGACCGCATTCATCGTCCTAACCAGACGCTGAGCTGGAGCGCTCATCAAAAACAGCAGCTTCGAATGCAACTCTTCTTTCGACGGCATGGTCGCCAGGGACTCGATCTCCTTGACCGTAATCACGCGACCCTCGACCACACCCGCCTTGAAGCTGAATTCCGGATTTTCCTTTACGTACTTCGCCAGCGCCTTCGCCAGCGCCACCGGGTCGCCTTCGGTGTAGGCGATCGAAGTCACGCCCTGAAGATTCTTCAGCGCCTGTTCAACCCTGGTGCCCTTGCCGGCGCGCTCCGCCAAGGTGTTCTTCACCACGCGATACTTCGCCCCGGTCGGACGCAGCGCCTTGCGCAATTCGAAATCCTGCGTCACCGTCAGTTTGGAATACGTCGCCACGATCATGCTGGAAGCCGACTTCAGCTCGCCACCCAGCTTCTCAACCTGTGCAACCTTCTTCGCTCGCGTAACCGCCATAGTCAAACCTTTCCGAAATCAACATAGGAACAGCCGAGGCGACCGTTCCGCCGGTGGTACAGCCCGGCAGCCGTACCCGTGAACTATGCCTTCGCCGCAACCTCGATCGGAGTCGTATCGAGCGAGATACCGGGCCCCATGCTCGAGCTCAAATAGCAGGCCTTGATGTATTTCCCCTTGGCCACCGACGGCTTGGCCCGGATCACGCTCGAGATCACGGTCGTCGCGTTGTCGATCAGCTTCTCGGGGGTGAAGGAAATCTTTCCCACCGGCACGTGCACCAGCGCCGTCTTGTCGGTGCGGAACTCGACCTTGCCGGCCTTCACTTCCTGCACCGCCTTGGCGACATCCATGGTCACCGTGCCCGTTTTCGGGTTTGGCATCAGACCCTTCGGTCCGAGAACCTTTCCCAGACGTCCGACCGATTTCATCATATCGGGGGTGGCGATCAGGGCATCGAAATCGGTCCAGTTTTCTTTCGTGATTCGCTCGACCATGTCTTCGCCGCCCACGAAATCCGCACCCGCCGCCTCGGCCTCGCGTACCTTTTCGCCGGTTGCGATCACCAGAACTTTTTTCGACTTGCCCAGTCCGTGCGGAAGTACGACCGTACCCCGGACCATCTGGTCGGCATGCTTCGGATCGACGCCCAGGCGCAGGGTCACCTCCACCGTCTCGTCGAATTTTGCGTATTTCACTTTCTGCAGAAGTGGGACCGCTTCCTGCAGGGTGTAAGGCCGCGGCTCAACCGCCTTCCGCGACTTCTCGATGTTCTTTCCCGACTTCTTCATACTCACCTCAGTCTCCCACCGCCGCTTCGCTGGTCCGAAGAGCCGTGGTGTTTTCGACGGTCCAAACCACGGACGCAGTCGTCCGACCCGCCAGCCCGCAGGGCCGGCGAAACTTCTATCCAACCACTTCAATTCCCATCGACCGGGCGGTGCCACGCACACTCTTGATGGCAGCATCGACCGACGCCGCATTCAGATCCGGCATCTTTTGCTTGGCAATATCTTCGACCTGCTTCAGTGTCACCTTGCCCACCTTGTCTTTGTTGGGGGCGCCCGATCCCTTGGCGATCCCGGCGGCGCGCTTCAGCAACACCGACGCCGGCGGCGTTTTCGTAATAAAGGTGAACGATCGATCGCTGTACACCGTGATCACGACCGGAACAATCAGTCCTTCCAGTTCTTTCTGCGAAGTGCGGGCATTGAACTGCTTGCAGAACTCCATGATGTTCACTTGCGCTTGCCCCAGCGCCGGTCCGACCGGAGGCGCCGGCGTGGCCTTGCCCGCCGCAATCTGCAACTTTACCGATCCCGTAGCTTTCTTAGCCATGATGCCTTTCCCGTACCTGCCTTCAATTCAGCCCCGAGTCTAGGATTTTCGGCCCAGTGCTTCTGTCTCCGCGTCCACCACGTGTCCACTACGCAACTTTCTCCACCTGCCCAAATTCCAATTCCACCGGAGTCGACCGCCCAAAAATCGTGACCATCACTTTCAAGGTCTCGCGATCTTCGTTTACATCGTCGACCACGCCGGTAAAGGTCGCAAACGGCCCTTCGCCGATGCGCACCGTCTCGCCCTTTTCGAACTTGACCTTGAGCTTCGGTTTCTCGCGGCTGTCGGCAACTTTATAAACGATGTGATTGACTTCTTCTTCCGACAGCGGGGTCGGCTGCTGCCCGGTGCCCACAAATCCGGTCACCCGCGGCGTCGATTTCACGACATGCCAGACGTGATCGTCCATGTCCATCTCGACCAGTACGTAGCCGGGATAGAACATGCGCTCCGACGTGTATTTCTTTCCCCCGCGAACTTCGGTCACCGACTCGGTCGGAATCAGCACCTTGCCAATTTTCTCCTGCAGCCCGAAAGCCTGCACCCGCGATTCGAGCGACTCCTTCACCTTGCGCTCGAATCCGGAATAGGCGTGGATGATGTACCACTTCATATTCGGATTGCGCGCCGGGTCGAGGCCCGCCACTGCTTCTCGAGCCGCCGCCGGAGCCTCGGCCGCGACGCTTTCGTTCTTTTCTTTTTCCGGCATTCAATTCGCTTCTTTCACCCGCCGCCCTAATGGCGCGAGAAATAATGCAGCATCCGCTCCAGGCTGTTGCTGATCGCCAGGTCCACCAGCCAGAAGTAAAACGCAAACAGAAACACAGTAATAATGACGACGGTTGTCGTTGCCTGAACCTCTTTCCGCGAGGGAGACGTGACCTTCTTCATCTCCGTGCGCACGTCGCCGTAGAAGGTCCTGATCCGCTCGGGCCAAGACCTCAGCGTGGCTGTAATCGCGTTCTGCTCTACCGCTGTTGCCATACCTTCCCGCTTTCCTCGACTGCTCCTCACCTCTCGGGCCTCAACTCTGGCAGGGGCGGAGGGATTCGAACCCCCAAGTTCGGTTTTGGAGACCGACAGTTTAACCGTTGAGCTTACGCCCCTAAAACACCTTCCCAATTCTCAGCCACCAGCTCTCCGTCCCACCCGACCGCAACGCCCGGGAACCGGCAACCGACTACTTAACTTCTTTGTGCGGCGTGTGCTTGCGGCAACGCCGGCAGAACTTCTTCAGCTCCAGCCTGTCCGGCGTCGTTTTGCGGTTCTTGGTCTTCGAGTAGTTCCGCTCTTTGCAATCACCACACTGCAACGTAATAATCTCTCGGGGCATGGCCTAACTCCCTGTCTGTCGACTTCGAATTCGTGTGGCGCCGAGCCAACTCCGCAGCCTTCCACACTTGTCTGCTACTGAATAATTTCCGCGATCGTGCCCGCGCCCACCGTGTGGCCGCCTTCACGGATCGCGAATCGCAACCCCTTTTCCATCGCCACCGGCGTGATCAGTTCAATCACCAGGCTCACGTTG
>JBEKPJ010000075.1:0-28909 GCA_049520935.1 Terriglobales bacterium
TCTCCCAGCACTCGTTCATAGGCATCCATTTCCTCGGCGTCGGGCGATTTGCTGGCGATCATCTCCGCCGGTTGACCGGCCAACTTCTCCCCCGGCCCCATCACCGTCATGCCCATCGCGATGGAGACGTCTGGGTTAATCCGGAACCGCAAGTAATTCGGGTGCAGAACCTCCGCCGGGATCTCAGTGGGCGGCCTCCGCAAGCTGCAGACAATCTCCGTAGAGGTGACCGGCAAAGACTTACCCGCGCGAATGTAAAACGGAACGCCTTGCCAGCGCCACGAATTGATTTCGAGTCGAATCGCAGCGAAGGTCTCCACTTGCGAATGGGGAGTCACACCATTTTCGTCAAGGTACCCTCGAAACTGTCCGCGTACGATGTCTTTCTCGCCGAGCGCTGGAATTGCCTTCAGTACTTTAACCTTCTCATCGCGAATGGATTCGCTATCCAATCCTACCGAAGGTTCCATCGCCAGATTGCAGAGCACCTGAAACAAGTGATTCTGGATGACGTCGCGGATCGTGCCAGTCTGGTCGTAGAAACCACCGCGGCCCTGGACACCAAAATCTTCGGCCATGGTAATCTGCACGCTCTCGACATAGTTTCGGTTCCAGAACGCTTCCATGAACGTGTTTGCGAAGCGGAACACGAGCATGTTCTGCACCGGCCGCTTCCCCAGGTAATGGTCGATGCGGAAAATCGCAGTTTCATCGAAATACCGCAAAAGAACCTGATTGAGATGTTGCGCCGACTCCAAGTCGTGACCGAATGGCTTTTCGACGATGATCCGGGCCTCTGTCGTGCAACCGCAGTGCGTCAAGTTTTTCACGACAGTCTCGAACATTGCGGGAGGGACCGCCAGATAGTGCGCCGGCCGCTGCGCCGTTTTCATTTCCCTGCCAAGCGCCTCAAAAGTGGCCGCATCTTGGTAGTCGCCATCAACATAGCGGAGCAGACTGGATAGTTTCGCAAAGGCCGCGTCATCGACTCCGCCATGTTTTGCAAGGCTGTCGAGGGCGCGCGCCTTGAACTGTTCGAGCGTCCAACCGGCTTTAGCAACGCCTATCACCGGCACATCGAGGTGACCACGCTTCGCCATTGCCTGCAGCGTAGGGAAGATTTTCTTGTACGCGAGGTCACCGGTTGCACCAAAAAACACTAACGCATCGGAATTCATCACAGTCTTCTCCTTAAGCAGCGTTGGTTATGCCATTGAATCTCTCCGCCCGCCCTCACACCGCATCGCAGACAAGAGCGCGTTGGCAAAGTCAGCCTCGCCTCGCGAACTGAAGCGCTCCGCTTGGATGCTCCCGAGCCCTTCACCAGAATCCGAAACACGTCCGGCAAGTCTTCGGAGAAGAGGGTCCTGCGTCAGTACTTCGGCCATCGAATCGAGCCACCAAGAAGCGATTACGCTCCGCGTCGCCCGACCGCGCGCAATGTCACGCAGATTCGGATCGAACTGATCATGCCCGGGATCACGCAATGGCGCGGTCTCATCGTCAGTCGAGCGATTAGCGGCACGTAAAACACCCAGCCCCTCGCTGGCAGTGCAGGTAACCCTACTCCGCGGTGCCATCCATCGTCTCCGGGCCGGCGGTTCCCGGAATATCGCCCATTCCCGCCTCTTCAATTCTTACTGACGGGGTGCTCCATCTTGGATCTCCTGTAATAGGTAATTATGTTGTTGGTCGAACTATCGTGCCCGAGCTGCGGATCTGCTTTACCCTCCAGTTCGGGAATGATGCGTTGCGCCAGTACCTTTCCCAGTTCGACTCCCCATTGGTCGAATGAATCGATGTTCCAGATCGCTCCCTGCGTAAACACGGAGTGTTCGTACAGAGCTATTAGCTTTCCGAGAGTTTCCGGCGTGAGTTTGTCGGCCAGGATCGTATTCGACGGACGGTTGCCATCGAATACCCGATGCGGAACGAGCCACTTGGGAGTGCCTTCCGCCTCGACTTGTGCCGACGTCTTTCCGAAGGCCAGCGCCTCGGTTTGTGCGCAAACATTGGCAATCAGGATGTCGTGGTGCCGCCCGAGCGGATTGAGCGACTTCGAGAAAGCGAGGAAGTCGCAGGGAATGAGTCTCGTTCCTTGGTGAATGAGTTGGTAGAAGGAGTGTTGACCGTTGGTTCCCGGCTCTCCCCAATAGACTGGACTCGTGTTGTGCGCGACCTTCTTTCCCGCAAGCGACACGTGCTTGCCATTGCTTTCCATCGTCAGTTGCTGGAGGTAGGCCGGGAAGCGTTTCAGGTATTGTTCGTAGGGCAAGACTGCTACCGTCTGCGCTCCGAAGAAATCGTTGTACCAGATCGCCAGAAGACCCATCAGGACTGGCAGGTTCTGCTGGAAGGGAGCGGTGCGGAAGTGTTCGTCCATCTGATGGAAGCCGTTCAACATCGCCTGAAAATGCTCAGCGCCAATCGCGACCATTGTTGATAGGCCGATGGCGGAATCCATCGAGTAGCGTCCGCCAACCCAGTCCCAGAACTCGAACATGTTGGCCGTATCGATCCCAAACTTGGCAACCTCCGCCGTATTTGTCGAGACCGCCACAAAATGCTTCGCCACAGACTTTTCGTCGCCGCCCAGCCCAGCGAGAGACCAGTCGCGAGCCGTGTGCGCGTTGGTCATCGTCTCCAGGGTGGTAAAAGTTTTCGAAGAAACAATGAACAGCGTTTCGGCGGGGTCGAGGTCCTGCACTGCTTCGGCAAAATCGGTGCCGTCGACGTTGGAAACGAATCGGAAGGTCATGGAGCGGTCGGAGTAATGTTTGAGGGCTTCGTAGGCCATGACCGGCCCAAGATCGGAGCCGCCTATCCCTATGTTGATTACGTTTCGGATGCGCTTCCCGGTATGACCTATCCACGCGCCGCTCCGCACGGACTCGGAAAATGCAGTCATCTTGTCGAGCACGGAATAGACTTCGGGCACTACGTTCTTTCCATCAACGACAATGGAGGTGCCGCGCGGCGCGCGCAAGGCAACGTGCAAGACTGCGCGCTTCTCGGTGATGTTGATTTTCTCCCCCCGGAACATGGCATCGATTCGTGCCCGCAAGCCACACTGCTCCGCCAGTTGAAGAAGAAGGCGGAGCGTTTCATCGGTGACCCGGTTCTTCGAGTAATCGAGGTAAAGACCAACGGCCCCGACTGCAAAACGCTCACCGCGCTTCGGATCCTCTGCAAAAAGCTGCCGAAGATGGAGCTTTGAAACCGTTTTATAGTGTGACGTCAGCGCGCTCCACGTGGTCCGCCTGGTCGTCGGCCGCTTTGTCAGTGCTTCGACTCGTGCTGCCATATACGTACTCCTTTCGTTTTCGGGCCTTTATTCTCGCAGGCTCCCTGATTTTGATTGAACCGACCGCCTTCAGGGTGCCACTTTTATTTCGCGAGGCACGTTGCGGCGGCCGCCGAGGTTATGAACACGCTGCCAACGCGGGGAGCAGCGCATAGCGAGGGCCTCCTGAGATGTCCGCGTAGCAATCGTGATGCCATGCTGAATTGGCCGAGATGGCCTCCAAGGTCTCCCCGAGCTTTCTCGAAGAAGAGCGCTTCGTCTGAGTTCCTATTTCGCAGCCTCGCTGTGCTCCGGGAGTGCCAGTTCCCACAATGGTGAGTCGACGGGTCGAAATGACCGGGTTCGAGGTAGGCCCCGTAACCGAAAGCTCGCCGATGTCTGGTTTAAGGGTACCGCTGTCCATGAGGTCACGGGTGATGTTGCCGAGCCAGAGACTCTGGCCCTCCTCGTGAAGCAATTGTCGCCCTTTCATCATGTTACGTCCTGACCGGTCAATTCGTACCGGTGAGCCGGTAAGCGCGCTTGTCCACTTGCCGGGGGAACATGATGGGAGTCGTTCGAGAAGCGATCGCCGGTTGCGGGAGGCTGTTTTCGTAGGCTCAAAACGCTCAAACTCGGCGCGGTCATGGTCAGTCACGGCTGAAGATTGGAATCCGGCCAATTCGCAGGTCTGCATGGCGCGCCGCAACGGACCAGTAAATACCATTGCGAAGGTCAGTTGTCGTAACGGATCGTCCAATCGTCGCGCATTATCCTCACCGCGCTCGGTGAGTGGCAGATCGGTGAGGCCGCGGCGCTGGCCGTTAAGTGTGCAAGCTGTTTCCCCGTGCCTCGCCAGGTTGATGATAGGAAAGGTTTCACTCATGCATCACTCGCTAGGGTTTTTCAGACTCGCCAGCCCATAGCTGGCGGCTCCAATCAGCGCCGCGCGTGCGGTGATGACATGAACCGGAATGCGCTCCATCATATCTTTGAAGCGTCCCTTTTTTGTGAAGGCATCCATAAATCGTGGCTGTTGCAGCACGCTTGACAGATGGATAGCCACCCCACCAGCCATGTAGATCCCTCCCGTGGCGAGAACCTTCAGTGCGAGATTAGCCGCTTCGCTCGCGAGGATCGAGACTAGAATCTCGACGGTTGCCCCGCACAATTCGCTTGGATTGTGTCGGTCAAGTGCAGCTTCTACGATTGCCTTCGTGTGATCTTTGGAAGATGCGACGAGCTGAGCGACTTCGGGCTTTTCGGGTATTCTCTCTTCGTCGCGAAGAAATTCGTAAATGTTGGGGACACCGATTCCCGAGCATACGCGCTCGACTCCGACATGATCGAATCGCCGCAAGAGATATTCAAGCAAATGAATTTGCCGTTGATCCGTCGGCGCGAAATCGCAGTGACCACCCTCGGAACTGTGGGCCAGATACTGCGCGCCATCCCAGGTGAGAAACGATTCGCCCAAGCCAGTACCCGGTGCGATGATCGCTATTGCCCCTTCTTCGACAGGATAGCCTTTGTTCAGCGTGATCAGGTCGACCGCCCTTAAGACCGGCACCGCCCGGGCAACTGCCTCAAGATCATTCATCAAGTGAACGGAGTTCAGCTTCAGTTGGGCCTTGAGCGAGCCTTCATCCATGACCCAAGGCAAATTGGTCGTTTTCACTTGGCCATCAATAACCGGGCCGGCGACATCAAAAGCTGCCGCTTCGACTGATAGTTTGGTGTGGGAGAGAAACTCGGCCACCATAGCCTGCAGGCTGGGATAGTCGGCGCTGTGAACCTCGATCTGCGCCAAAGGCGCATGGGGCCCGGCTTCTTTCGAATAGATAGCCAGGTCTGTTTTCGTGCCGCCAATGTCTCCCGCAATGAGCATTGCCAGTCCTCCATTCGTTGTCCGCTACGCTTTTATGTACCGTTCGCTGTTCGGCTTCGACCCGCCAATGCCGAAGTACAGGATATACAAGTAGCAGATCACGGGCAGGATAAAGGCGTGGTGAATGCCAACATGGTCGGCGATGACTCCCTGTATCACCGGCAGGACTGCACCTCCCACAATGGCCATGTTGAGGATGCCTGATCCATTTCCTGTCAACGGGCCTAGTTCGGCCACCCCCAAGCTAAAGATGGTCGGGAACATGATTGAATTGAAGAGCCCGACCGCCAGAATCGTCCACATCGCACCGCGTCCGCCCGAGAGCATGGAGGCAATGACCAGAGTCGTCGCAAAGATCGCGCACAGGGCAAGCAGATTCCCCGGCTTGTATCGACGCAAGAGTCCCGCGCCCAAGAAACGTCCAATCATGGCTCCGCCCCAGTAGAACGAAACAAAGCCTGCCGCGGTCTTAGCCGAAAGCCCGGCGATCTCGGGCGATTCGAAGTAGTTGACCAGAAAACTTCCGATCGAAACCTCTGCGCCCACGTAGGCGAAGATCCCAATCGCGGCCAAAACCAGATTGGGGTGCCTCCACACCGAATCGCTAACTGTTTCACCACGCCGATGAGTCACAGTTGCGATCTTTGGCAGCCTAAATGTGCCAATCAAAATCGCCAACAATAGAAGGGCCACGCCAATGACGGTATATGGCATTTTCACCGAAGCCGCTTGTTGCACGCGGTATGCATGCAGTGCTTGTGGCGTCAGTCGCTGTAGTTCTTCGATCGCCAGGGGCGCCGCGCTCAGAATGAGAAATCCCCCGATTTTTGGCGCGATGGTAGTCCCGAGTGAGTTGAAAGCCTGAGTCAGATCGAGCCGGCTCGATCCCGTTTCTGGCTTGCCCAATACGACTACATAAGGATTCGCCGCCACCTGCAGTCCGGTAATACCCGCAGCGAGAATCAGGAGCGCGGTCAGGAACAAACCGAAGGAAGCGGCGGACGCTGCGGGCAGGAATAGAAATGATCCCAAAGCCATTGTTAGCAGCCCGACCACCATCGTCCGCTGATAACCGATCAAATTCACAATTCTCGACCACGGCACGGAAAACAAGAAGTAGGCGGAAAAAAACGCGAACTGAACGAGCATCACCCGTGCATAACTGAGGTCGAAGATTGCCTTCAGATGAGGCACAAGAATGTCATTCAGGCAGGTCAAGAAACCCCACATGAAAAACAGCGTAGTAACGACCGCCAGAGGACGCATGTAATCAGGGGCTGCCACGGCGACTGGGGCACTCTGGGAACGGCTGGAACCGCTAATAATTTCTCGAGTTGCCATTTTCTTTTACCTCACGTGCAGAGACGATTCCGGAGCTGCAGCTTGAAAACGCGTGTCGTACAGTGACCCTCGTGCCTACCCGTGGACCCATAAGCTACCACCAGTGCTCGAACTGTACGCCGTAAGTCAGCCCACTCGTTCGATTCTCGAAGGGCACGCCGCCCACAAAGCCGCGGAATCCGTCCGACCAGTTGGCATACGTCAAGAAGACGCGCAGCACCGGGCGGCCGAAGAACTTTCTGTCCGGTCCGATTTGCGGCGCGATCGTGCACTTGCGTAGCCAGCCGTGGTATGACCCGGGAAGATGCGTGTGATCAAATCCGCAATCACCCGCCAGAGACAGGTGCCTCGCGAAAAACACTTCAGGCCGCACGCCAAACGACGCCCACTGTACCCAGTCGTGCTGCGGATTCCCGTCCTTGGTCCTCTGGTAGACGAAGATCGGCATAACGGCAAACTGGTCGTTTGGTTGAACGACCAGTTGCTCGGTGAAAAGAAACTGTCTCGAGTAATTGATGTACGGCGTCGGGTTCGGGATAGTGGTGCCATTCCCCGGATTACTGAAATTGCTCGCCGCTCCGGTCCCGTAGGTGATCATGAACGTGTTATAGCCGCCATGCCACTCCAACTGCTCGTGTTTAAATCCGAACGCGTAGCCATCGCTTGTGGGAATTTTGGTCAGGGGGGTTACGCCGGGAGCTGTGGCCGATGTAATAGTACCCCCTTTTGACGTCGCGTAATCGAACCAAACGCCCCACAGGCCCACGGGCGCTCTCAGCCCATAAAGACGAACATCAATGTTGCTCTTTGCCAAGTTGCCGTTTTCGGTGACGATGTCGGGCCGTGCCGTATTTACAAAGGCAACGGCCATCTTGCCGATTCCGATATTCAAGTCTTCAACCCCACCGCCGTAACCGCTCATATCGAGAGGGTAGAAATCGTCGCTGTCAATGTGCTGTCGGCGATAGTACCTCTCACCCGCCCAGAACTTAGCGCCCGGTTGGCTCTCGAAGACGTTGCCGGCCTGAACGAAGGCCTCGCGGAGGCGGAACTGATCGCCACCAACACTAGTGGCGACAGGAGCATAGTTTTCAGAGTTCGAGGTATTAGCTTCTACCATGAACTCGCTCCTAAACCACGCCTTGTTGGAGTTATGGTCGGGATTTACCCAGTTGTTAACAAAAATCAGTTCTCCATAGGTTTCCGCTTCGTTTCCCAGGCGGTACTTGGCTTCAGCTCCGGGCGCTTCAAATGCGACCTGTTGCCCGCCGACGCTGTTCAGGCCGTAACCAGAGCGAATGTACCCGTGAAACTCAAAGGTGCCTTCCTGCTCCTGCAGCTTCTCAATCTTCTCGTCTGCCTCTTTCAGGAGGTCGTAGGACGGTTCCGAAGACACTTCGCCTTGAAACCTTGCCCCCGCCTGATTGGACTCGAAAACCGTCTTTCGAGCTTCCTGGGTTGCCAAGGCTGCCGCCGAAACCGTGGCTTGTTTTGCTTTGATGCTGTCATCCTTGTCTTTCTCAACCTGTTGTTCTCTGTCTTGCTTTTCTTTGTCGATTTGCTGTTGCAGAGCTGCAATCCGCTGCTCAAGGTCGAGCGTGGTCGCCTCATACTGCCGCCGCAGTTGCTGCAGTTGCTGCTGTAGTTGGTCAGTTTGTTGAGCGATAGCCGCCGCGCTTGCGAAGAAAACGATTGCGGCCCAACAAGAGAACCGCCTGCGGCGCTGGTTCCAATGTCGGCGCAACCCGGCGATCATTAGGTCTGTTCTCCTGCGTTCCTCGTGTTGCCTGCCGCACAATTCCGCCAGCGTTCGTGTTATAGCATTCGTAATTCCACTCGAAACCGTCACACCGCACAACGGAGTTGTGTGCTGCACTACAAGCAGTTCCAGGTTCCATCCTCGGAATAATTCGCAACCGGAGCAGCTAGGGGGGGACCTCCAAGAGGCGAAAATGTGGCGGGCTTGCTAGATCTCTGTCAGCGCAGCTGAACGAAATTCCGTGCCGGATCGCTCATGGAGACTGAGATCACGAGCCGGGAAATATTGACAGATGTCGCATCTGCGACAGGAACAGCCCATTCGCTTCCTGAGATCGTCTTCTTGTTGTCGCATCACAGAAAGCCCGTGATTGGGGTACGGGACGCTCTCACCAGGGTCGGGGGAGCAGTTTGCAAAACGTCCTGGAGGCAAATCACGGCAACAGGGCAACAGAAGCCGAACTGGCTCAGCGACAAGCCCGAACCCAGCCAATCAACTGCCACAGATCCTATTGCCACGCTGAGCCCTGATCTGCCACACCGCGGCGCCGGCTTTTTGAGTGGCGAGAGGTCTTACTTGAGGAATTCCCTTAGAGACGGTTCGGGCGTTAGGTTTTCCCCGCGCCCTGAAGGGTCGGCTGTCAGGAAACTGACGAAAGCGGCAAAACTCTGACACACAATCCGCATAAGCAGCGAGCTCCACGGGCAGGGGGCGAGGACTCTAGATCCCTAGTTCGGAACCCAAAGTGACTGAAAGCCGGGCTTCGTGACCGTGCCCGGTGCTAGCCCCCGCCTTGACACTCAGAACATGATGTGTCAATTGAGACCAGATCCTCGTGTCATTCACACTCTCACGAACGGCTCCAGTATCCAGAACTGGGACAGCGATTCGGTCTGGGCGGCAGTTGTTTTAGACCATATCCACACACTGCATGTTCCTGGGGTTTCTGTGCTTCCTCCAATCATTGTTCTCATTTTCGATCCTTGGCTTTGGGTGTGAGCCGGCGCAGGATGAATTCCTGCGTCAGGTTGGCGGCTGCTCGCTGGCCAGTTCCGATAAGGAAATTCCCCAAGAACAGCCCGAGGCCGCGATTCGACGCCGGATAGTAGGCGTTCGAGATTGCTGCCGAGGCCAGGTCGCCACCTATGGTCGAGTAATTCGGCTGCCATCGCCCATTGTCTCCCTTGCACACGAATGGGCTGGTGAGCGCGTGGACAACACGAGACCCATTTGTGCCTGTGCCTTGGTAGAAGTATCGCGGGTCCTGATGCAAAAGCGATGGCAAAATGGCACCGCCGATCATAATGTCGGTAATGCCATTCGCATAGGCAGCGCCATAGCGCTCGCCGTAACCGATCGCTCCCTCCCGGTAATTGGGGTTGTCTCCTGCCTGCTCGCTGGCGGCCAGAAATCCTACTCCGATGAACGTGACAGGATCGAACGCGACCTTGGCGGCTAACTGAAACTTCAGCTTGGTCGTGAGCGGTGCTGCGTTTGGATCATAAGATACGTAGAAATTCGGGATAATGCCGAAAATGCGTTGCTGCTCCTCGGTCTTGACCTGCTCGGTGGCGATCTCAGCGGCGGAATAACCGACATTCACCGTCGTCAGTGCCGTGGCGATATGGAGCTTGGGCACGCTGAGGATTAGGTACTGGCCCGGGTTGAGGACAACGTTCGGTGAGCTCCAGCTTCGAAATCCCTGGGCGCTGATGGACACGTGATACGTTCCGGGCTCGAGATCCTTGCATTCGAAGAATCCGTTGTCATTCGAGACGACCGTGCGAGCATTCCTGGATACAGGGCTTTGGAGAGCAACGATGGCGCTGGGGATCGTGTCGTTGTTCACATCGACGACGGTGCCAACAACAATTCCCGGCTGCGGCCTAGGAGCTTCAGGCAACATAGACAACTGCTCCTGCGCCTCAGAGGTCGCACCGCAAACGGCTAGCAACAGCGCCAGGATGCCCGACTTCATTCCGCATTCTCCTTACAAATCGCAAAAGTCCCGACCGCGAGCCGGCAAGTAGCAAAACGGTGAATGCAACTGACGGACCAAATCGACGGCGTTGGCGACGTCTCGTGGTTCGTGGACTTCTACGACAGGCAGGAATCAGTGCAAGCGTGACGGTGTCGAGAAGTGTCGACGATATCTTCGACACTTCTCGACACTTCTCGGCGTAGCCTCACTCAGCCCATCTTAGAAGCCAACAACTCATCGAAGAGCACAACCCCCAGGCGGACGTATTCCCATGTACCACCTAAGGGAGGTTTCACGGAGGAAGTGGCGGGAATATTCGCTGAGGTTGGAGTACTCGATGAACGGGAAAGTTGGTCACCCGCGGCACGGTTCAGAGAATTTTGATTTACTGGTGACCCTTTGGCATTTGTTTTGCAGCAAAATCGGCGTTTGTGGGACGGTTCACTCATCGGAACCGACTCGGGGGAATTCTGTCTGAGGTGATTTTCAAATGGCCACAGCCGCCAAGTTTCGTATCGACGTAGCGATTCATGATCTCCTGATGAATTCCGCCCAGCGCCCGCCGGCGCCGGCGGAAGCCCAGGGGCTAACCCTCCCAGAGCCAGTCTTTCCGCAGTTTCGGGAACGTCTGAACGACCCAGGTCCGGAAACTCCGCCGGAAAAGCGAAAGTGGGGAGTAAAGGATGTTTATCGCTACTCGCGCGGATGGTTGTTTCCCTACGTGCGGTCGCGGCTACTGCCCGGTGATTTCCATCCCATCACTGCCTATTTATTTGTCGAGTACAAGTGCAATCTCGATTGCTGGTATTGCTGGTCCTACAACAACAAAGTGAAGGGCATGACCGAGGACGTGGCTCGCCGTTCGATCGACTGGCTGCACGACAACGGATGCCGGGTACTGGCGTTGATGGGCGGCGAACCTCTGCTGCGGCCCGACTTTATCCACAAGGTTGTGTACTACGCGGCGAAGAAAGGTTTTTGGGTCTATATTGCTACCAACGGTCGTTTGCTGCGGCCCGACGTCGCCGATCGCCTTGGCGATGCCGGCGTATCGGTGTTCAACTTTGCTCTGGACTCGTGGGATCTGCAGCCGAGCCTTCCCAAGGCGTTTGTTCCGGCGCAGAAGAATCTTGAGCACATCCTGCACAAGCAATATGTCCATGGCTACCTGGTGTTTTTCAATATCAATATCTGCCGCAATAACATGGCGGATGTCAGAACTCTGACTGAATACGCGCACGACCATCGCATTGCTACGGACTATCACATCAATGAAACTCCGATGCTCGAGCAGGACGATCATTTCAAGCATCTCTATGACAATCCCACGTACATCCGTCCGGAGGACTGGCGTGAGGTTGACTCTCTGGTCGATTGGTTGATCGAGAAAAACAAGTCGGGCTATCAGATGGTGAACTCGGTGCAGCGCCTGCAGGAGATCAAGGCGTTTGTGCGCATGTCTTCCGGACTCGATCTGAAGGAGTATGGCTGGAACGGCGATGGCACCAACGGAAATGGACATAAGACGAAGTTACTCGCTACCATGCCTGGGATTGTGCAGGAGGATAACGGTGAATTGCATTTTGCGGAATGGAACTGCCGTGCCGGTCAGAACAATGTCATTATCCGCACGGACGGTACCGTGGCACCGTGTTTCCCGATGTATGGGGCAACGTTCGACTGGGGAAACATCGATCACCCGAAGTTCGATCAAAAGCAACTATCAGGGTTGAAATCTACGTGCCAGCAACACTGTTTTTCAACTCTCAATCATAACCTCGCATATTGCTATAACGACGCTCGAGTGATCAAGTGGCTATGGTTGAATGCCAAGAACAGATTCCAGGGTGGGGTGCGCAGCTTCGAGGATTGAAGCTAGACGACGCACTCTTTTCTGAAATTGATTGCCCATAACGAAATTCGCAGCGACGCGCTGATTGGGTACAACCTCCTCAGGACCTGTCGGTAGTCGATCGGAAGGGGGAAGTGCACAGGAGATCGGACGCACGCAGCACCGTGCACCCGGACAAGAAGACATTCATGGTCACATCGGAGGCCGTCTCGGGGCTGGTTCGCAATTTGGCGCTGAATCCGCCAATCGACAGCGAGATCGAAACAGCCGCCAGTAAGGAGCGCCATGACAGCGCGATCGTCCCTGCAAACTACACCTGAAACCGCTTGGCGAGCAACAGGTGGGACCGTACCACTGCTTCGTCGTTTAGCCTATTCCTAAGCGGAAAGACAAATACTTATTCGAGGGCAGGGTATGGATTGACGACCACGATTGTGCTGTCGCTCGGATCGACCGCCGTCCAGCGTGGAAGCTTTCTTCCTGGATCGAGCAATCCGATTTCGGTCGTCGAGAGCAGGCAATCGGCAGCGTTTGTCCTCCCTATAGAGATGAGACGCTTGTCCAAGTCAGGCTTTACGGTGAGAAAGCGCTGATCTTTTGCTCACCAAGATTACGTCTTGCGCTCATCGAGCGACGTTGCAGCGAGCGCCAGCGAAGCGCTTCTTCCAGCCCGAAGTTTTCCAATTTGACTTGGCGTCCGGTAGAAAAATGTCATTCAGGCGAACCACACAAACACTCCTTTCACCAGGGACAGTTTTCGACAAGAGTCGGCGGGCTTCCACGACTCGCAGACGACTACCAAGGGCAAGTACTTGTGTTCGGCTGCGGGCGAAGGGTGCGTCGCGAGTCGTGAGATTTGCGCCGAACGTTATCGAAGACGCCGCTTGCTGGGGAAACAGCGGATTGGCGGAGTGAATCCGCACAGGCCTAGCCCCGTTCAGGGCGGATGACCGCCGGTTGCCCAGTTATACAGGCATGTACCGCAATCGATTCGTACAAGTCGATCCCGGTATTTGCTCCCTCCATCTCCGTGTTCCCCAAAATCCAAAATGCGAGTCCGCGCTGCCAGCTGGCATGCGTAGTCACCTGTCGATAGGTCTCACCGCATCGTCGGCTATGTTTCCATCGACGAAACAGCGAAACCGACGACAAGTCGACCGCTGGGCTCGCGAACGACCCGACCCCGTAGATACTTTGCGACGAGCTCATGAAGCAAAAAACTCGGCGTCGACATTGGGGTCGTTCAATTTGCCCGGCTCTCTCGCTAGGTGCTATCGACGGATTGCCCCTCCGGCCCAACTCCCGGCGCCATCGGGTGCTTCGGTTGATAGATTCCTATCTGCCCACCGCCTGGAAGTCGTACCTTTGAGATGGAACCCCACCGAGCTTCTTGCACTTCAGAGCACTCAACGTTGTTCCTTGCCAGGGACGCGACTTCGGCCTTGAGATTGTCGCAGAGGAAATATAGCTCATGCTTGCCGTTATCTTCCGAGGGGTGTATCGCTGCCTCCGCTGGCGGCAACCGGAAGATTAGCCAGCCACGACCGGCATCCACGGATGTGAAGCCCAGTACGTCCCGAAAAAACCTTCTGTCCGCGGCGGCGTCCTTGCTATGCACGACGATATGTGCTCCAAAGATCATTCCTTGCTCCTTCTGTAGATCTCGTGATGAGGGCGATGGATGTTTGTTCCCAGGATGATTGGCATGTTTTTCAATGTTTTCGAAGGGGTACTCGCGCGATCTCTTCCAGACATCGGAACAAGCGGGTGAACGATGTTCAAGACCATACGGTACCGAAGAGATTGTACTTGTTGTCCTGGTTCGGTAGATAATCCTGTCGCACGGTCACCAAATCGACTCGACCCCTCAATGGTATTTAGTCTTCAGACGCGAGATAGATAGGGAATCAATACCCGATGCTGGCCGTCATCGGCCGAGCCGATCGGAGTCCGGTGAACCGGCATGCCAGTCTGAAGTTCCGGAGTCGCGGCAAGTTCTGACGCCTCGGTCGAACGCATCGCTTCGTCATGCACCGTGAGCGGTGAGATTTGTTCCCAGCCAGTTCCCGACTTGCAAAGGTCTCCAAGCGAACGGACGGTGCGCGTTTTGGTAACAACGTACGCGGTCAGACTTGTTGAATCAGCAGCCGTTTACAATCGGCGATGGTCGTGCTGTATCGATTGAGCAAAACCCTCGGAATAGATCGATTGTGGTCTGCTGGTGAGGGCCGGCGCAAAACTAAAGAACAGACCGCAGATCGCCCAGAGACGAGGAATGAGACTGTGTGAGCGATACGGCACCAGGAAAGCAGCGGAGTGTGCGGGCGCTCGAATGGCTTAACTTCTTTCTCGCCGACGTGCAGACCGGTCTCGGTCCATTCCTGGCTGCCTATCTTGCTTCGAGTGGATGGAATCCCAGCAGCGTGGGCTATGTGCTGACTTTCGGTGGGCTGGTCGGCGTCGCGATGCAGACTCCAGCCGGTGCGGTCATCGACGCAGTCCATCGCAAACGGACATTACTCGCGGTCAACCTTGGATTCTTGGTTGCTGGGGCGTTCCTGCTGTTGGGATATCTGAGTCCCTGGAGGGCCTACGCCGCGCAGTTCCTAATCGGTGGTTCAGGTCCGTTCTTGGGGCCCACAGTCGCGGCAATCACGCTCGGGATGGTAGGGGCTGCGGCTTTCGACAGGCAGTTCGGAAAGAATCAGGCGTTTAATGCCGCGGGAAATGTTTTCACCGCGTTGCTTGTCGCCTATGTCAGTTATCAATTCGGATACCGCACGATATTCGTCGTAGCTGCCCTACTCGCTCTTCCTGCTGCCGCGTCTCTGTTTGGCATCGATGCCAAGCAGATCGACTATGCTAGAGCTCGGGGGGCGATCCAAAAGGAAGGCAAGATCAACGCCGAGGGATGGTCTGCTCTCCTCAAAGACCGAATTCTCGTTTATTTCCTGGCGACGGCTTTTCTTTTCCATTTAGCGAACGCGGCGATGTTGCCGGAACTAGGGGAGATGCTATCGAAAGACAATCTGAAAGCGGCGGCCCCGTTCATGTCCGCCTGCATTATCGTGACACAGCTTGTCATAGCAATTTCTGCAGCGTGGATTGGAAGGCGGGCTGCGATGAAGGGACGAAAAACGCTCTTACTGCTCGGCTTCGGCGTCCTTCCCATTCGCGGCGTTCTATACACGCTTTCGCACGCTGTCGGAGCGCTGATCGCCATTCAGACGCTCGACGGAGTGGCGAATGCCATATTCGGTATTGTCTCGATCCTGGTCGTCAAAGACAGAACCCAAGGCACGGGGCGTTTCAACGTGGCCGCTGGATCACTTGCGACGATGGTTGGCATCGGGGCGGCTCTGAGCACAACAATCGGCGGCATATTGATCCAGCATCTCGGCTACCGAGCGTCTTTTCTCGGATTATCAGGGATCGCCTTGTTCGCCTTTGCCATGCTTTGGTTCGCAATCCCTGAAACCCTTTCTCGGACTTCCGTTACCCCAATAGCCGCCCCCGAAATTGATCCAACATCGCCGAAAGGAGTTTTCACTCAGTGACATCCACACCAATAGAACGCCGAGCCCTCAGGTTGACCGATCAATCCGACATCCTGAGCTGGCGCTTCAAGTCTCTTGGCGAATGGCCCTTTGTGATGATCATCTCACCTGTGGACGAGAGACTCCTCACGAACACGGAGGCGGCGCCGCAAACTGTGATCGAGAAGATGGCCGTCCGCGTTAAAGCTTGGAGCGACAAACAATGGTTTCGCGGCGATGCGGAAATTGGTGACCAGAAAATTCATCTTGAACAGATTGGAAAATCCGCGGTGTGGCAGGCAAGTGTAGACATCGGTCGACTTCCCGACGGGATCAATCCATTCGCCGCGCTCCTCGAGGATGAGGCTGGAAAATCGGCGCGCGATACTGTCCGACCGCTCATCAACCCCTCATCGCGACATTGGAAACCAGCAAGTCGATCCTCCAGGGACAGCGAAAATGCAATCGGAGCGTGGCCGGAGCGCGAGACCCAGTTGGGGCCGAACAAGAACGGGAGAACGTGGTAGATGCTCTCGCCCGCGCTCGCTCACCTTCTCCTGTCGCTCATCGTCGGCGTTAGCGTCCTGCTCATGCTAATCCGTCCCCGCAATATTCCGGAAGTGTACTGGATTTCCGGGGGCGTACTCTTATTGCTCGTCTTCCGACTGGTGCCCTTGCCGCTCGCGGGCCGAGCTGCCACGAAGGCATTGGATGTCTGTTTTTTCCTCATTGGCATGATGTTATTGTCCGAGCTCGCACGCGAGCATGGAGTCTTTGATTGGTTGTCGTCGGTTGCCGTGCGGAGTGCCCGTGGTTCCTGCTCAAGACTGTTCGCGCTGGTCTATGCCGTCGGCACAATTGTCACCATCTTCATGTCAAATGACGCGACGGCCGTGGTTCTGACACCAGCGATTTTGACAGCGGTACGCAAGGCCAAGGTCGAGCCCCTGCCTTATCTATTCGTTTGCGCTTTTATCGCGAATGCCGCGTCGTTTCTTCTGCCAATTTCCAATCCAGCCAACCTCGTGGTGTTTCACAACCAAATGCCGCCGCTCGGGCGATGGCTCTTGTCCTATGGTGTCCCGTCTCTTTTATCTGTCACTGCGACATTCATCACAATGCGCTGGGTCTTTCGAAGAGAAATTTGCGCCGCCATTGGAGGCGAGGTGGAAGCGAAGCCGCTCAGAAGTGAGGGCCTTCTGGTGCTGGGTGGGTTGGCCGGTATGGTAGTCGTCCTGCTAACGGTCTCGTCGCTCGGCAAAGACTTGGGACTGCCGACCTGTTTGGCTGCTCTAGTAATCACAGCAGCGGTCTCCATCAAGGCGCGATGCAATCCACTGGGGCTTGCACGCGAGATCAGTTGGGCAACGCTCGCTCTGGTAGCGGGACTCTTCGTTATGGTCGATGCAATGGAGAGCATCGGTGCGATGCAGCAGACGACAAAATGGCTGATCTGGGCCCAAACGCTTGGATCGACGACGGGCACGTTGATTACAGGACTTGCCGTCGGTGTAGCGAACAATTTGGTAAATAATCTGCCGCTTGGACTGATCGCCGGGAGCACACTGCAGGCGGCGCACACACGGGGTCTGATCGCCGATGCCGTTCTCATCGGCGTCGACCTCGGACCCAATCTCTCCATCACGGGATCGCTCGCGACCATCTTATGGCTGATCGCCTTGCGTAAGGAAAAGCTGGATGTGAGTTTCTGGCATTTTCTAAAGGTTGGAGCGGTGGCGATGCCGGTCGCCTTATGGGCTTCGCTCGCCGGTGCAATCTTGATGCAAATGTTGTTTCACAATTCTTAGTGGTCGGACCACGAACAAATTGTGGAGACGATAATCCCACTCATCATTCTTGGGGTAGCTCTGCAGTCCGCATTGCAGAGAACCCGTTACGAGCTAATAAGAGATCCGGCGGCTGATCGCACGGCTTCGCAATCCACTGTCATCCTCGTCTGACAATCTTCACGCCGGCATGGAGCATTTCGCCGATCACTGCGCCACGTGCCACGCCAACGATGGAAGTGGCGACACGTCATTCGGCAAAGGTCTCTACCCCAAACCACCAGACATGCATAAGAAAGAAACACAAAACAAGAGCGATGGCGAGCTCTATTACACGATTGAAAACGGCATTCGGCTGAGTGGAATGCCAGCTTTCGGCGAAGAACATGCCAAAGCTGGCGATATGGAAACGTGGAATCTGGTGCTTTTCATCCGCCATTTGCCAAACCAGACAGCGGAGGAACTCGTGCAGATGGAGCAGCTAAATCCCAAGACCGACAAGGAGAGCCTGGAAGAAGACGAAGAACAAAACTTTCTGGCATGGAGGCAGTACGGAATCCTCCAAGCCTAACCCACACAAGCGCTAAAAAGGAGAGAAAACATGATACGCACCATTGTTGCCTTGCTTTGCATGACGGTGATGTCTAGTTTCTGCTTCGCTCACGGGAACGAACAGCACGTGATGGGAACAGTGATCAAGGTATCGCAGGAGTCCGTCACCGTTGAAACCCATACGAAAGCCACCGTCGAAGTGATGATCAGTTCCAACACGAAGTTTAGCAAAAACGGCGCCCCGACGGCGCCGAGCGACCTGCATGTCGGGGACAGAGTCGTCATCCACGCCATGTTCATGAAAGACGGAAAGCTCATGGCCCACACAATTCAGGTCGGTGTTGCCAAGACTTCCGCGCAGTCTCATTGACCGAACATAGGCATGGCATGTGTGAAGGGCAAAGAGTGTTAGGGCCGGTGGTAAAGGGAGCCATTTTAGCCGGTCTGGGTCGGAGCCAGTGATCCAGTAGATGAGCGCCCGTTGGCGGGGACGCAGTAAGAACTCAACAGACTCTAAATTTTCTTGCACTCGCGTGCACGGTTCGCGTATAACCCCTGCCCGAAAAACCAGTTTGGAATCTTCTCGACACGTTTGTTTTACGACAGCGCCGAGGGTCTGCTTTGGCTCCGGCAGGAGGGAAACGCCAGATTGCTGTCGTGACAGCCACTTTGGAGACCGATTCTCGCTAAAACACTACCTGGCAGCGAGCCACATCGTTGTTGCTACTTACGGCGGCGTGCAGACAATTCCAGACAAGCAGCTCGCAGCGGTCGGTGCGAAACGTAGTTCCACTATTCGGATACCTTACTTCGGCGTGGCTTTGCAATGCCTGCCAGGTACAGAACTTGGTGCTGACCTTGACCACTGGCACGACCTCAGCCGTCAAACGGAATCGCGACGTACGCCTCGTAAAAGCACCTCAAGAGTTGCATCCGTTTTATTTCTTGATGGCTTGGCATCCAAGGCTGAACAGCGATCCGCCGCATGTCTGGCTCCGTCAAGCTGACGGTAATGGGATGGAACAGCCAGTTGGCGTGCGGTCGTCGCAACGAGCTTCTCGATCGCAGACGGGTTATCTCGCGCACTGAAGCCCCGCCGGATCGTCAACCATCCGAACGCACCGGCTCCAGCGATACCTGCAACAGCGATCGATAGAAGGAGACTGCGTCTGGTCATGGGCCTACCTTTCCTGCGGGCTTGTGCCCATCTGGAATGGAATGTTCACTTCACGGACCGGTTGGTCGATTCCGCCTGGCTGGGAAGGAGCTTCGAGCCCATCCGTGAGCAAGTAGGACTGCAGAGAGACTGAGCTGGTTGCGAACGTCTCCAGTGCACTGATGTAAGAGACTTCCAACTGCATCAGGGTCCTCTGGGCGATGAGAACCTGGGGGTAAGCTGCAGCCATCTCCTGGTATTTCTTGGCATACATCTCGTACGCCTTTTGCGCCCTCGGGATCATCTGGTTCTTGTAGCGGTCGACCGCAGTTTGCGAGAACTTGTAGTTCTGCACGACGGCTGCCGCCCGCTCCCGCAAAACGAGCTTCACGCGCTCCACTTCGTGCTTCGCCCTCTCGACATCTGCCCTGGCAATGGCAAGGTTTCCCTGGTTGCGGTTAAAGATGGGAATTCTCACCCCTACATCGGCAAAGCCCTGCAATCCGACAGGTCTCCCATCAGGCTCGGACAACAACTCGCCATTCTGTTGCATGCCGCCGCGGATTTGGAGGTCGGGAATTGATTCCCGCTTTGCGCGAGCCAAGGCAGCTTCCGCTCGTTTGACACCGAGCTCGGCGATTCTTACGGCTGGACTCTCGTTGGCGATTTTCTCCACCAGTTCAGCTGCATCGACCGGCGATGTGTCCTCCAGTTTTCCTTCGAGCCTCATCAAAGGAAGCCGCGGGTTCCCCACGACAGCGGACAGTGCTTTCCAAGCCCGCTGCTGATTCTGTTCGGCCATGGTGACCGCGAGTTCTGCCTGCTGCGCTTCCACTTCCGATTCGAGCACGTCGGGAGCGTCCGCTTGGCCGACATTCGCCAGCTGATGGGAAGTCTCGACAGCATCGTCGGAAAGCTTGCTGAGGTTTTGACGCAATTCCAACGCCAGCTGGGCAGCCAGCGCTTGGATGTACGACATGTGCACGTTTGTGACAACGCGCACTTTTTGCTCCTCGGCTTCTGTTTCTGCCTGTTTAAGCTCTTGATCAAAAATCGCTCGATTCAGCCCCAGTTTCCCACTCAGCACGATGTCCTGCTGGACGAAAAATCCTTGCTCGCCGCCGTGAAACGACCCGCCTCGGATCTGCTCGCCCTGGTAGCCTACGGTTGGGTTTGGATAGAGGCCAGACTGCTTCTTCCTGCCTTCGGCCGCTTGGATATTGGCGACAGATTGCGCGAACGTTGGGTTGTTTTGTAACGCCATCTGTTGCAGTTCTTCGAGTGTGATCGTCTTCTGCTCGGAGACCGGAGTTTGCGTTCGGCCTGGCACGGCAAACAGGAACAAAAAGCAGGAGAAGAGTACAAATCGGGCTACCCAACGAAGAGGTGCTACCGCTTCGATTCGCAATTCCATGGCTGGCGTAGTCAGGCTATTCATGTTGGTGCTCCATCCCCGGCATGTCCATCTTCATTGGCTTATTGCCTTCTCGCTTTCTTCGAAGCTCCATGATTTGGTCGTACTTGTCTTGAGGCAACACGCGTACAAACGTCATCATTCCCGCCATGAAGCTGCTCCAGCCGGGGCGTAGGCCAAAGTTTTCTGTTTTGTCTACCATCTGATCCATCGCCATCATGGGACCTTCCATGAAGGCATCCTGTGGAAAGCCCGGCACGGAATTCGCATCCTTGCTGACTTCGGACTTGCCCATTGGCATTCCCGGCATGTTGGGCATGTCTTGGTGCTGCATCGGACTTTCGCTTCTGAACGGCGAGTTTGAGAGCGGTTGTTCCAAGGTGGAACCAACGCCTAGTCCCCGACCCAGGCTGGAACCGTTTTCTTCGGACGTCGCGCTCCCCTGCCGTAACATTTCCATGCTGCGTTCCATGTCGAGTCCGGCGGGCATTCCGTTTCGCCGTGTCATCGGTCCGACGTTCGACGACATCTGATTCATCATGTGGTGAGGTAGATGGCAGTGCAGCATCCAGTCACCTGGATTGTTTGCGACAAATTCGATATCGCGCGCTTGCGCTACACCCACGAGCACCGTGTTCCCTGGGCCCCATGTCGACTCGGGCTGTCGTCCCCCCTCTGTGCCAGTGACCACAAACTGATGGCCGTGAAGGTGGATCGGGTGGTGATCCATGCCAAGGTTGATGAGGCGAATGCGGACACGCTCACCGCGCCGCACGATCAAGGGAGTCGTCGCCGGCCCGGCTTTGCCGTTGAGGGTGAGCCAGTTGAACTCCATGTTCATGGAGTTGGGGACAGTTATATTGGGCAGGATGGCATACTCCTGCAGAATGATGGCGAAGTCTTTATCAGCGCGCGGCCTATAGGGCTCCCTGGGATGCATGATGAACGCGCCGATCATGCCCATCATTTCCTGCATCGCCATATGTGAGTGGTAGAAGTAAGTACCCTCTTGGTGGAGCGTGAATTCATAGACAAATCGCCCGCCCGGAGGGATCGGGTCCTGGCTACTCCCCGGCGAGCCATCCATCTCGACCGGGACCTCAAATCCATGCCAGTGCATCGATGTCGCTTCGGGGAGGTGGTTGTCGACGATGATGCGGATGCGATCGCCTTGGTTCACTTGAATCGTCGGGCCCGGAGCACTGCCGTTGTATCCCCAGAGGTCAATTACACGTCCTGGAACAATCTCCTGTTTGACTGGCTCGGCGATGAGATGGAATTCCTTTACTCCGCCGTCCGTGCGCCACGGAAGTTGCGGAACATCGGGCGTTTGCACTGGAACGATAAGACCGCTGGGGCGCTCGGCAGGATGGCTCATGTGTCTCATGTCCATGCCCGTTCCGCTCTCGTGCACGGTTGCAAACAGGCGAGGCGCAGCGGCGAAACTCGTGCCCAGACCGAGCGTATTTCTAAGGAAATCACGTCTGTTCTTCATGGTTCTTCCTCTTCAACAATTCTGCGGACCCAAACGTCCCGCAGAACTTCAAAGGACAATGGATCGAACGGAGATGCGTGGCCTGGCAATCGACATCAAATCGCTGCCTTTGCCACCATTGCTAAAAGAAGCGGAGAAGACTCAGATGCGGAGAATACCGTAAGAGGCGGTGGATGCAGAGGGGGAGAGGGATGGCGGGCCGCTATCCAAACTCCATGGGTCTTCGACATGGGGAATCAGGAACTTGGAAGTTGCGTCCAGGACTACGGCACTTGTCTGGACTACTGTCACCTGAGAAACAAGTTTTCGTGAAATGTTGAGCCGCTCAGCTGTGGCACAACCTTTCTCGCACGATTGCGCCTCCACTACGAGAGTCATAGCCCCAACAACGGAGTGATGCATGGCCGAGTGATTGTGAGCCATTCCCGGCATCGAGTCCGAATCCTGACCGCAGTGGTGATGAGTCCCCGTTCGCGAATGGCGCTCACAGATGAGCGCGCAAACCCCCGTGGGGCTAATCATCCCCCCGATTAGAGCAGTGAGGAGAACTATCGAAGCCGCGGTTTTTCGGAACATTTCCAAGACTCTACCTTAACGTGCGAGGCAAGCGCAAGCGCAAACTCACTTTAGTGTCCAACACGCGGACGTTTAACCAATATTACCATACCCGGTATGGTATAGCAAGAGGCAACAATAAACCATGAGCCACACAATTGACGAAAAGCAGGCCCTCGCTCAGGTGGGAACGGATTGCAAGGTCTGAGAGTAGTGGCCCTGAGTTGCCGAGGTCAAAAACTCTGCGCTTGTGTTCTGGGCAAATGGGAAGAACGCCTCAACGGTTCTGCGCCAGGAAGTGTATGATTTCCGGCAGCCGTGTACCTTCCTCCGGTTTCAGCAAAATCGCATCTACGCCTGCCTTTTTGCTTTCCCATTCAAGCTGAGGAGAGCTGTACAGTGTGAAAAGTAAAATGGGCAGAAGTGGCATTAGACTCTTTATTCTCCTCGTTGCTTTCAAGCCATCCATCACGGGCATCTGAAAATCTATAACGGCCACGTCTGGGCAAGATTCCTGCGCTTTCTCGACTGCCTCCAGTCCGTTTGCGGCTTCAGCACAAACCCTTAGCTCTACGTCCGATTCAATAATGGCGCGGATTTGTTTTCGTATAAACGTGTTGTCGTCCGCAACCAGAACGCGTATTGCCATCGAATCAGACACTTCGGACTCCGTGACTCAATGGCAACTCAAATATTGGACTCATTGAAGATGTAAAGATATGGGGCAAAGAGTTGAGTTTCTAAAGTCATCCACTGTAGGGATATCCCGCCGCCCTGCGGACCAAAATGTCCGCGTCACGCATACAGGACAAACTGCGTCAAATGACGAACGCATCGAATAATTACGATGAAACCGATTAAGCGTTTTCCAAATCCGCATGGTGCATTTGATTCTCCAACCCGCCATTTGCTGATTCGCGTAATTTCGCGAACCTGGAGCAATATGCTGGAAACAATCAAGTATCGTCCGACCGCTCGCTCGCGTCGCGCCATTAGGTCGATCGTAGCAAGTGTCGCGCTATCCTTAATTGGCGGAGTGGTTTCGTGGGCGCAAAATTCGATGCCGCCCCAGCCGCGGAAAACTCCGGGGCAACAGAGTTCACAAACCTCACCGAATATCTTGCCGCCGATGCAACTCGATGGCGCCGCCGTGCTGCAACACCTGAACCGGGTCATCAGTTGGTACCGTCATTCCACTACAGGCGTTCAGTCTGTCGGGTTGTCCAGCGACACCATCTATCAGGACAATGCGCAGAGTCTCGAAGCTGAGGTCGTGCGGCTCGCATTCCAGTCCGCGAAGGCCGAGGCCGAGCTGATCAGGACCCAGCTGAAAATCAGCGGTGCAACCCAGCCGTCGGGTGAATCAACTCAGCAGCAGAAATTGGTCGAGGCCCAGGCAAAGACTTCTTCCCAGATCGATCAATTGCAATCGCAGATCGAAAATCTAGACGCGCAGATTGCTAAAATACCAGCCGCCCGGCAAGGCAACCTCATTTCACAGCGAGACGCCCTTCAGGGCCAATTGGAACTACAGAAGGCTCTCCTCGATGCTACTCAAAAAATGGCGGCGTTCGTGGAAACCAACGGCGAGATCGCCGGTGGGCTCGAAGGCAGTATCAATCAGCTGGCCCGATCGGTCCCCGAGGTTCTGGGTTCGAGCACAAGCCCTCAAAAGACGGTTGGTGCGGCTTTGCCGGCTAAACCTTCGCTTGGCAACTCCGGCGGTCTGATCAGCGAGGCAATGACGCTGTATGACTACATGAGCGCCGTGCACAGGATCGATGGAGCCGTCAACGAAACCAACTACGCGCGCGAGGTGGCGGACCAGTTGCGGACCCCGCTCCGAAATGCGTTACGGGCAACCATTCAGCAGAGTCAGAACCTGGCCGAATTGTCCTGGCGCTGTCGGTGATTCTGGTTCTCTCGGAAGTCTGGCGCCGTATCACGTTCCGGTATGTGAGTGAACCTCGCCGCCGCAGGCAGTTTCTGGTCCTGCGCCGTGTAGTAATCGGTTTCTTAATTTTGATTGTCCTAACCGTGGGCTTCGTCAGCGAGTTCAGTTCTCTGGCCACATTTGCCGGATTCATCACCGCTGGCATCGCCGTAGGGTTGCAAGCCGTCCTTCTTTCGGTTGCCGCGTATTTCTTTATCATCGGCCGGTATGGCATCCGGGTCGGCGACCGAATCAGCGTTGCTGGCATCACCGGCGACGTTGTCGATATCGGTCTTGTGAGGCTGTACCTGATGGAACTGGCGGGTACGGGATTGGATTTCTATCCTACGGGACGCATCGTGGTGTTCTCAAATTCCGTTCTTTTCCAGACGGGCACACCGCTCTTCAAGCAGATTCCAGGAACCGAGTACGCATGGCACGAAGTCGTGGTGATGATTGTACCGGACGGAAATCATAAGACAGCGCAGGAGAAGCTGGTGGCAGCCGTAAACGCTGTCTATTCCGAATATCGAGAGGAAATCGAACGCCAGCACTATGCCATCGAGCGCCATGTCGATATTCAGGTGGAGGTGCCGCGCCCAGAGGCACGTCTTCAGTTCGCCGATGCGGGCCTGGAACTGCTGGTGCGCTACCCAGTAGAGATCCGCAAGGCACCGGATGTTGATGAGGAGATGACAAGAAAAGTCCTGGATCTGATCGAGACCGACGAGGCGCTGAAAGCCGCCGTCTCGGGTAACCCAAAAATCCGCTCGGCAGTGAAGGGATGAGACGGTGGGTACAGACTAGATCCAAAGATGGACCTCTCTGTAGACGACGTAAAGGAAAACTCTTGCCCGTTTACCATTTTCAACGTATAGCTCGCTCAATGTGGATCGGGGGAACATAATCCAGCGCAAGCGCTGCCATTCGCAGCGCGCGAGGAGGAACTCTTGCGTGGCGATACCGGCCGGAGCTTAGCTCGAACCATGCTGTGGGTGACGGCCGGCCGTTGCGGCAACTATATCCATTTCTAGGAGGCCCCATGAAAAAGAGGATATTCGCGTGCGCAATGAGCGCATGTGATAGTCGAGGAGCACCAAATCTACAGGATGGGAGGCAAATAGTTGCAAAGCGTCTACGCCGCTGGTGGCGACCAGGCCCCGGCACCTACCTTCTTCTTCCAACAGCATCTTGCGACCTTCAAGGCCATGCCATTCATCAATCGACACATAGGACTAGGGGTCTTCGCGGCATGAGTCTTCTCCGATTTTTCGCGGGGCAAGCACGTGAAGAACTTGCCTTTGCGTTATTTGCGGAGTAGCGCCGCCATGGTCCAAGCACGATCTGTACCAATCTTGCAAAGCACACAGCACAGGAGAACGCAACGTCTAAAAGGAACTTCGGTGTGTAAAGACTACCGATGGCAGGACACTTGTGCCGCCGCCCGCACTTTTTACCCGCAGTTGCTGTTTCCACCACGAAACTATCAACAACTTCTAGCGCCACCCGTGCCACGAAGTCGTTGCAATGATTGATTCTCTTAGCCCTGAAAAGGACGCGCTCTGCGTGGTGACAGCGTCCTCTAGAGTCAAGGCGATGTTTTTCTCTCCCGCTTCGTCTCGAACGATGCGAACGATGCTCGAATCGAGACAAATCTCAGACGTGGAGTGCACCTTTGCGCCTCTTCGCCTATACCGATCTGAATTCGGTCTGCTACAATTCATCACAGAGCATGGACAGATGCTCAGCGTCGCAATAGCCTGCGGATGGTTTTTGGAGGTTTTTCATACTGTCCATTTACTGTCCATTTCTGACCGGAACTGGTTATATTCGGTGGAACGGATTGAAGCAGGCAAAACGGTTGACAGCAAGAGTAGACAGTAAACATGCGGGTTTGGCCCTAACCGTATGAAAAGCAAGAGGGGACGTAGTTCAGTTGGTTAGAACGCTGCCCTGTCACGGCAGAGGCCGCGGGTTCGAGTCCCGTCGTCCCCGCCATTCTTTTCAAGCACTTGCAACCCTAGCGTCCGGCAAATCAGGGGATGTTAGGGGACGATAAGCGCCGAACGAGAATGGTCCCATCCGAAAACGGTTCCAGACAGCGCTCATTGGATTAGGTTTGTCTTCGGCAAAATACCTGTCGGCAAAATCGCGTCGACCAATTTGTCCTGTGCCAAACGTTTGGTCTTCGATGTCGCCTGCAGGTACTTGTTCGTGACATGAAGGTTGCTGTGTCGCAAGTAGTCGCGGATCGTGAGCTGATGTTCGCCCATCTCCGCGAGCATCGTTCCGACGGAATGTCGAAACGTGTGCCAGCCAACTCCAGTGATTCCGATTCGTCTGAATGCGGGCTGTATTTTCTTCTTCAACACTGAAGCGAGATCCAGCGGCTTGCTGCCTTGCAGTCTTTCGGAAGGGAACACAAAATCTTCCGGTTTGTTGTAGAGGCTTTGTGATCTCCACTCCTGCAAGGAATATTTTAGGCTTGTATGCATCGGCAACTGTTTTGCAGACGCTTCCGTTTTTGTGCTCTTCAGGTTCCCACCTCGACGCCAGTAGTACGAGTGTTGGACGCTGATGCTCATGTTCTCGAAATCGCACGACAGCCAGCGTAGCGCCCCGAGTTCGCCTTGACGTATACCCAAGGCTCCTTCGAGGAACACCAGCAACTGATCCCGAAACTCTAGCTCTGCCAATCCGAGCTTGACCTGCTCCGGTGACAAAACCAAGGGGGATCTCTGACGTTTGGCGCTGATCCGTACGCCAGTGCTCGGGCCTCGCTTTCCTCCACTCCCTACCGGTATCCCTGAAGATATGGGATTGTGGCCACAAAACTCCCACCGAACGGCGTGCGAAAACATAGCCGACATCACACACTTGATTTTGGCTTTGGTTCCATCCGCAACTCCGGTCGCCCGTAGCCAACGCTCTACCTCTACTGTTTTGACTTGTTCTAGTGGTAGATTGCCCCAGCGTGGAACAATCCAGTTCTTTGCGTAAATTATGTACGCATCTTGTGTGGATAAAGCTTTGAGAGGCAATTCCTCTTGAGAGTAGTGCTCCCAAAGCGTGTTGATTGTGGTTCGCCGCAGGTTCCTGTGTTCGCAGCGATTGTTGATGGTTAGCCGAAGAGCGTCTGCTGCTGAGTGTGCCGCAGATTCGGTCGGGTATTTCTTCACATCCCCAACCTGGGCTTTGCGGTGCATCAGTTTCCCGTTGATGTCTTCTTCCCACCATCGGTAGACCCACACTGCGGGTCCCTTCTTCCGCTCTTCTCGTTCGACGCTTCCGTGTTGGTAACGTGTCCGTCTAAACAAAGTTTCTCCTTTGCTTAAACGGTGTCGGCGGACACCGTCAGAATAGATCGGCGATTCGTTTCGGTCGAGATATTTTTTGTTCCTCACCGTGCCGATGATCAGCTGGCGAGTTTGCCGAGCCAACGATCCAGCGTGGAGGCACGAAAGCGCCAACGTTTTCCAACCTGGACGGCGGGAATTGATCCACGCCGCGCTTTAGTGCGAAGAGTTCGAGGGTGCATTCTGAGAAGCCTCGCGGCTTCTTCGGTGTCTAGCAGGGGCTCAAAATCTCTCTGACTCTGAACCTGTTTTCGCTCTTTAATGTCCTCGGTTGCCAGGTCGATAGTTTCATTCGCGCTCTCTAACATTGGGCACCACCTCACACCGCTGTGCTGGGTCAAAGTCCAGTTGATCTCCCAGCCAATCATCGGGTTCTAAACTGGAAGCAAATATTGGTCAAACGGCTTTACGCGTCGTCTCTCGCGTATTTACCAAGTCGTGTGATGCCTGCAAAGTAAACGCTTGCCGCACAATCATTTAGGGCGTTGCATCGAAGACCTCTGATGGCACGGTGACTGGGTGACTGCAGATCTATGAAAGGGCTCATGCATCCGTTACGTGATGCTCCTAACTGCTTTGAAATGTCCCGGTTGCGCCAGGAGCCGCACGTGTGCCTCGGAAGGATTCGATTTGTGGCTCATTGGGTCACCACCCGTAGCGATCTCAGTTGAAAAGTCGCACCGATTAGATGCGCGATTGATTGCTCGGTGCAGGGTTCGCCAATTCGCCCAGAAAGCAGACTGCACTTCAGTCCCATTTGACGAATTCCGGACACTACGGTAAACAGCGGGATGAGGTGCGACATGAAGATCGAAAAGACAACCGCCCGTTCGGAGACAATTGAGCCTAAGAGAAACATCGTTGCGAGCATCGAGTTCGCAGTGCGCGCCTTGTTGCACGAAGAATACGTTGACGCAGACTTCGTCCATTCCATTCTCGGGAAGATTTCCGCTAAGTTTGAAGATCGGGGAAACGAGGAGAACGTCGGTTACATAAAAGCGTCGTTGGTGCAATTCGGTGA
>JBEKPJ010000076.1:0-27866 GCA_049520935.1 Terriglobales bacterium
CCCAGTCGCTACCGGCCTGACCACTGTCCGCTGTGCCACGGACCAGACCCTCTGCGGGCGCACGGTTTTTATTGCCGCAGCCTGGTAGATGTGAACTACGACGGAGCCATCCCGGTGCGCCGAATCCATCCGTCAACTTCCACCCGCCACTGATCTACGTCGCCTGTTCTTCTATCGCCTGAATCGACTCGTGCGCCGGGACTCCACCTTCCTGTTGCGCGGCGTGTTCTACGAAGCTCCTCCTCAGTTTGCCGGGGAAACCATTGAAGTACGTTTCGATCCCCTCGATCCCTCCGAGGTGGAGATCTATGTTGGGGAGCAAGTGCAAGCCATGGCGCGACCGGTCGATCCCGTGCTCAACGCACAGCTGCCTTCCCGCAAACCTCTGCCCGGCCCAGCCCCAGTGCCGACGGGCAGGCAATGTTCTCAGATTCCTCTCGGATTTCGAGCTGGGCAGGTAGAGGTCACTCACGAAGTGCGGGATAGGATACATGTGTGTATAGGCAGGTGAGTATCCTATCCCGAGAGAACAAGACTTCTTTTGAGGAAGGTCCGCGACCAAAGGCGGGTCGCGGCCCGGCGTTGCGTCTGGGACTCCGAGGCCGGAGCTATGGCCTGTCCCAGTTTTTTCTATAGCAAGGGAAAACCCGCGCAGCGGTTCGAGCCGCGCGGGCTTGTGACTGAGTACGAGGGATCTGGGCTCAGACCGTCGCCCCAGCCTCGGGCCCTGCTCCCCGCAGGGCAGGGTTTGCGGTGGCGCGACCCAACCGCAAAGTCGCAGAACGCTAGAGGGGCAGACGATACTGGCCATCGTTGTGAACGATGGCGCCTTGCTTACAAGCTTCAGTGATGGCCAGTTGCGCGGTACGCTTGGAACACTCGGTCTGCTGCATGGCAGTCGTGGTTCCTTGCGAGACGAGTGATCCCGCACCCAGTCGGGCGATACGTTCAGTCGTTGCGCCACCTGTCCTGGACTCCACAAAGGGTCATAGTCAACCCCTCCGGCAGATCCAGTCGACGAACCCGCGCTTTTGTCCTCAGCCTTCTCCAAAGCAGGCTCCAACCATCGGAGGATGGGGAGCACAGGGCGGCAGAAGTCAGCGCACAGAAGATCCCCTCCCGCGAGCGCCGTAGCTAAATCGCGCTCGAGAGGTTCACTCGGACGCCCTGTCGTGGAGAGAGTCTGGCAGCTTGCGAGAACGTCCGGAAATTGTGCGGCGCTTGCTTAACTATTTGCAATATCACGGCGATCAGGGTCTTCAAATCCTCTTTCAGCCTTTTCGCGTTTCTTGGCCCTAAAGCCTTGACGGCTGCTGCTTGAATCTCCAAACGAACCTCCAATGCGGCTGCGCGCAATGCGACGCCGCGTTCGGTGAGGCGAACCAACTTTGCCCGCGTGTCTGTCGGATCCGGTATCTGCTCGACGTAGTTGCGCTCTTCAAGCAGTCGCACGAGTTGGCTCATTGCCTGCTTGGTGACGCCTGAACGTTGCGCAAGCGCGGAGGAGCGCGCGCCGGTAGCGTCCAACAGCGGGATCACATTCGAAAAGGTAGGGGTGAGCCCCTCCAACCCTCTGCTGCCCAGGCAAGCCATCATCGCTGGAAAGGGCTTTGCAAGCGCCAGGGCTGACGTACGAGTCGCGATCGATGCTGCATGAGACTTTAGCTCCATCCGTCATTTGAAAAGCACGCGGGTTTCACTTTACCTTGCAGGCCTATGGACCAATCGATGTCTTGCTCAAGGATACCCCGACGGGATTGCTGGAAAGGGCTTTCAGAGACCACGAGGATCTGAGCAGATTCGTCCTTCCACTTGTTCAGTATCGCGACAGCGTCCTCTAGACACAAGACCATGTTATTCTCTCCCACCTCGTCTTGGACCATGCCTGATCGATACAGTATCAGACTGGAGTGCGACCGGACGGCGTTTAAGAGCTGAACGAACACGACTTAGTCGAAGTCCGAAAGGTATCAGCGTTGTCCAGTCGTGGAACGGGTGTGTGATTCTGGACGGCACGCTTTAGGCGAAAAAACGCCTAATTTGTAAATAGGCGGAAAAACGCCTAAGATGACGCAAGGCGGAAACACGCCTAAGAAACTGGAGGCGGGAAGAGCCCACCCATGGACACAATTGCCCGAACCCCTCTTCAACTTGGGAACTACATTCGACAGCGGCGACGTGAACTCGGCTTAACCCAAGAGAAACTGGCTGCAAAAGTCGGTGTGCGGCAACGGACGGTCTCCAACATGGAGACTTCTGCGGCAGCCCGAATCGATACCCTGCTACGTGCGCTCGCCGCGCTCGACTTGGAATTAGTGATTCGCCCGCGCACCAAGGGCTCCCCACAAGACATTGAGAGACTCTTCTAATGCCACGTCGAGCTACACACGATCGTCTCAATGTCTTTCTCAACAGTCGTCTTGTCGGCTTACTTCGCCGCCAGCCTTCGGGGGCAATTTCTTTCGAATACGACCGATCATGGCGGGAGTGGGAGTCTGCCCTGCCTGTATCACTCTCATTACCTCTACGCGAACAGGCGTACCTGGGCGCAGCCGTGGTGGCCGTGTTCGAGAATTTATTGCCCGATAACGACGCCCTGCGGCGTCAGATTGCGGCGCGCGCGCACGCCGAAGGAACAGACGCTTATAGCCTGTTGGGTGCAATCGGTCATGATTGTGTGGGTGCGCTCCAGTTTCTTCCGCAGGACTTGCAACCCACCCCCGCAGGTGTGATCGACGCCGTCCCGGTAAGTGAGCGCGACATCACAACCATTCTTGACAACCTGGCCACTGCACCCCTCGGGATCACGGAAGATCAGAGCTTCCGAATATCAATAGCCGGCGCTCAAGAAAAGACTGCTCTTCTGTATTGGAAGGACCGATGGTGCAAGCCCTGTGGCACAACCCCCACGACCCACATCTTCAAGCCCTCTATTGGAAGGCTCTCCAATGGCGTGGATCTCACTTCGAGCGTAGAGAACGAATATCTCTGCCTCAAGATTCTCGACGCTCTGGGTCTGGCCGCTGCAAAAGCGGAAATCGAAACCTTCGGTGACAGACGTGTCCTCATTGTCGAGCGTTTCGACCGATTGTGGACCAGAAATCAGAGGTTGCTGCGTCTCCCGCAAGAGGATTCTTGCCAAGCTCTCTCGGTGCCGCCGACCCTGAAATACCAGAGCGATGGCGGTCCAGGCATAACGGACATCCTCAAAATGCTGCGGGGCAGCGATGAAGCACTCTCAGATCAGCGCACATTTCTGAAGGCGAACATCGCCTTCTGGCTCATAGGAGCGACGGACGGACACGCGAAAAACTTCAGTATCTTCCTCTCTCCAGGTGGACGCTTCCGCTTGACGCCGCTCTATGATGTGATCGCCGCCCAGCCTAGCGTTGATTCGAGGCAGATCTTGTGGAGGCAGTTTCGGCTGGCTATGGCATTCGGTACAAAGCCGCACTACCAGATCAGGCAGATTGCGCCGCGTCACTTTTTTCAGACGGCAGATCAAGCCGGGGTGGGGCGAGAGGTGATGGAATCGGTGGTCCACGAACTACTCGACGGAGGAACGGCCGCAGTTGAGTCTGTTGTATCCAAGCTGCCGAAGAACTTTCCCCAGCAGATTGCCTCATCGATCGAGGCGGGAATCAAAGGACGACTGCGCCTGTTGGCGGCGGCGGAAACTGCCAGCTCTCAGAAGTAGTAGCATCTCGATCCGAGGTTCACTGGACGCACATGCCGGGATTGTTCTTCGCCCAATTCGTTTCATCGGAAGCCTTTTCGATTTAGCACCATGAGAACAAACGACAGACGCTCGGCGAATGAACCTGTCTTCCTCTGAACCTCGCAGCACGACTCGATGACTTGCTCACCATCGCGAAGATGGCTTTGTCAATAGCCAGAGATTCGGTTTCCCTGTACCCGCCATCCCAGTTACGAGATTTCTGTTTTTTACCTCGGCGGGTTCCCCCCCACTGAACACATCCACTACACTGCCGGCGGGCCCGCTAGTGCACTGATGCGGCGCGATCCAGCGGTGCCCCGCGAGGCAAACCGAGCTCGGTATGTTCGTAGTGCAGTCCTTTGGCCACATACATTCTCCGATCGGCTTCGGCCAACAGACACTCTGCGTCCGAACCGTCCTGCGGACAAAAAGCCGCTCCCAGGCTCAAAGAAATAAGATCCTTGCCGGACACCTCGCGGCCGGCCTGTTGCGCCAGCGCGTTTAGAAGGATGGCCCGTTCTCGCACTGTTTCGGACGTCATGTTGGGTGCGATGATGACGAATTCATCGCCGCCCATACGCGCCACATAGTCATATTCGCGGCAAACGTCCTTCAACAAGTTGGCGAACAGTTTCAATGTCTTGTCCCCTTCCAGGTGGCCGCAGAGGTCGTTGACGTGCTTGAATCCGTTGAGATCACACACCATCACTGCGACGCCTGAATGCTCTCTCGCGCAGCGGGCAAGCTCCTGGTCTAAGTGCATAAACAAGGATCGCGCATTGGGCAGCCCGGTCAGATAGTCGGTGGTGGCCGAACTCTCCGCTTGGCGGTACTTCAGGGCATTCTCAATCGAGAGCGCGACTTTAGAGGTTATGACCTGCAGGATGCGCAGGTGGTCGCTTGTGAAAGTATCCGCCTCCGTTCGATAGAGCGCGAGCACACCCACCAGATTGCCGACCCCCACCAGGGGCACGGCTAGGGCTGATCGCAGCTCCGCACCTCTTTTCGGATCGGCCACATACCCATGCTCAACCGCAGGGTTTCCGTTGATGATGGGTTTCCAATTCTGTGCGACCCAGCCGCATAGACCTTCTCCCACAGGAATCCTCAGCGATGACAAAAGCCGAAAATTATCACCGCTGACGAATTCCGACTTCAGGACGTCTCCGTCGCGGACAAACGCGACGATCGAATCGTAGGGGATTAGCCTTCGTAGCCGGACCGACACCAAGGAAAGAGTTTCGTCTAGGCTAAGCGAGTTTCCTAGGTCTTGGGTCAGTTCAAAAAGCGTGTGCGCTTCTTGCCGGGCGGATGCGATGGAAGCGAGCACATCGGAGTCGCTGCCGCGACGGTTGGTGTTCAGTTCAAAACCCGCCGCTGGTCTCTCGCCGCGTTCGACCGTGTGCTTGGCGGAGGCGCGCGGTTCCGCAGGAACCGACGCCATGGTGCTTAGAGCCATTCTCTCGAGTTCAATGTATCTGCGTTGGAGAACCTCGACTACCTTCGGATCAAACGATATTCCGGAGTCGTCGGCAACCTTCCTCATCGCCTCATCCAGAGGCAAAGCGCGGCGGTACTGGCGATGCGAGGCCAGGGCATCCAGGCAGTCGACAGCCGCCAGGATGCGCGCGCCAATCGGAATCTCTTCCGCTTTGAGTCCGTCCGGATAGCCTGTGCCGTTCCATTTTTCGTGATGCGACCTCACGATTGGCGCTACTGGATATGGAAAGGCCACCTTTTCCAGAAGTTCCGCCCCCACCAAGGGATGAATCTTCATCTTGTCGAATTCTTCGGGAGTCAATCGGCCAGGCTTGCTGATAATGTGATCGGGCACGGCAAGCTTGCCAATGTCGTGCAAGAGAGCCGCGGCTCGAAGCGCATCCAACTCTCGCTCATCCAGTCCCAACTCTTTCGCAATCTCGATGGCATAGGTGCGCACGCGGTGGAGATGATCGTGCGTGGTGTGGTCTTTGGCGTCGATGGCCGCCGCCAAGGCTTCAATCGTCCTCAGATGGAGCGCGGAGACCTGTTCCACATGGCATTTTTCTGCTTCCACTTGCAGCTTCTCAATTTCGACCCGCTTCTTCGCATCTTCCAACCGTCCCAAGTAAAGATAATACGAGCGATAGATCCAATACATGACGGGCAAAATCAGAAGCGTGCTCTCCCAACCGACACGGCGGTTGGAGTAGCTGAAGAATCCGACCAGGGCAGCACCGACCAGATAGTAAGGGAATGACCAGAAGTACGTCTCCCTCCAGATCTTCCGCAATGACCTTTGCTCAGCCAGCGCAATCACGATGGCGATCGGCAGGGTGTTACCCAGAAAGTACACGCAGGCAGCTACTCCCAGTAGAAGCTGCAAACTGTTGTTCAGATACCGCGCCGCCAGATGGCAAGCGAGGTAGGTCAAGTACACTGCATTGCAGGTCATGCTGAAGATATTGAACAGGATCTTCACGGGTTGCAGCGGCCGCTTTGTCTTCCAAAGCGTCTGCAACAAAACCGCCGCGCATACGATGATTAGAGTCTCCGGTAGCGAGAGTTCCAGCACCCCGAGCAGCACGAAAAGGAAATGCACCGACATCGTGCCATCGATGCCCGGCAACGGCACCTTCATCGTGGCCGCCGCAAGGGCAATCAAAAAGTAGCAACCGAACCTCAGCCAATCGTTGGAATGCCAGCTGAGCAAAGCGGTTCCGAACACCGCTGCCCCACTTGCAGCGGTCACCGCGATAAATATCTTGGCTCTCTTCGGCATACCTAAGACTAAGCTTAGCAATGTCTACATCGGCAAAACATGTCACAAGCAGTACAGGCCATTACGACGGTGCCCTCCACCTCAGTACTCATGGCATGGTCTCGCCGAGCCGTGGCGCGCCACCAATCACGCGACTGACATCTGAAGAGGCTCGCATGGTGTGGAAAGCGGCACAGTTTTCCCATTCCGGGTCGGCTGACAATTCGCCACGAGCGCAGGACAATCTGTCCCATTGTCCCAATCGTGAGACAGCTTGTCTCCATGGCACCTTCGTGTGGGGTTGCTGGCATCGATCCGTCAATGCCTTACGAGCCGACTCGCATGGTCCCGCACGTGCTTATTAGAAATCGTCGAAGTGGTAACTCCGGGTACTTATATGTCGGATTCTGCCATCAAAAGAGGAACGAAATGAGCAGTTATAGGTGTAAGAACAATCAGTCGAAGAAGACATTAGTGGTGCTGTGTGCGGTGATCCTGACCGCTAGCCTTGCGTTTGCCCAATCATCTAAGATATCTGCAAAAATCTCGCGAGACTTGGCAGACAACAGCGGTTCCGGCCAAGTGAACGTGATCGTACAGTTTAATCGGGCGCCAACGGCAAGCTATCATCACAAGGTAACGAGGCTGGGGGGCACGCTCAAAAGCGATCTGGGCTTCGTGAAGGCTGGCGCTTACTCGATACCGGCATCGGCAGTGGCTAGTCTGGCTGCTGACCCGGACGTCGCCTATATTTCGTCCGACCGCACTCTGTCGGGCTATCTCAATAATGGCGCCCCGGCAGTCAATGCGCCCTATGCCTGGTCCCTGGGTTTGGACGGCAGCGAAATAGCGGTAGCTGTTATTGATAGCGGCATTCAGGGCACCACAACTAATGGGAAAAAAACTGCGGATTTGAAGTTGCCGGGCACCAACACTTCCCGCATCGTATACAACCAGTCGTGGGTAAACGATGCGAGTGGGACTCAGGACGCATACGGCCACGGCACTAATGTCGCGGGCATCATCGGCGGTGACGGTGCTAGTTCGACTGGACCGCAATATACCAAGACCTTCAAAGGAATCGCTCCAAACGTCAATCTGGTGAACCTGCGCGTTCTCGACGCCAACGGGTTGGGAACGGACAGCACCGTGATCGCCGCGATTCAGGCTGCTGTCCAACTTAAGAATACCTACAACATACGCGTGATCAACCTTTCCCTCGGTCGCCCGGTGTACGAGAGTTACACGCTGGACCCGCTGTGCCGGGCAGTCGAAGCAGCCTACCAGGCAGGCATCGTTGTCGTGGTCGCGGCTGGCAATGATGGCCGGGACGATTCCGCCGGCACCGCTGGCTACGGCACCATCGCCGCACCGGCGAATGATCCCTACGTCATCACCGTGGGTGCCATGAAGTCCATGGGGACTCCCACCCGTACCGACGACTTAATCGCGACCTACAGCTCCAAGGGGCCTACCCAGATCGACCACATCGTGAAGCCCGACATTGTTGCTCCCGGAAACCTGCAGGTGTCGCTTAACAGCCCAGGTTCTACTCTCTCTGCGACCTACACCGGCAATGTTGTTCCCTTGAGCTTTTACCACAACGGCGGAAGCTCAAGCGCTTCGTCCGTGTATTTCACGATGAGCGGCACCAGCATGGCAGCCCCTATGGTGAGCGGCGCTGCGGCTTTGCTTCTCGAGTCGCAGCCGACTCTGACGCCGGACCAGGTCAAGGCTCGTCTGATGCTGACGGCGTATAAGACTTTCCCGTCCTACAGCAGCTACACCGATCCCACTACCGGCATTACCTATACGGATCAGTACGATGTATTCACAATCGGTGCAGGCTACCTGGATATCCAAGCCGCGCTAAACAGCACCGCTCTCAGCTCCGGCGTGGCGATATCGCCCACCGCGGAGTACGATGCGAGCACCAACAGCGTCTACTTCGTCAGCGCTTCCGGCGCCGTATGGGGTTCGGGTGCGGTCTGGGGCAGCGGCGCGGTTTGGGGAGCCAATGTTTTCGTGGGCAGCCAAGGGGCCGTATGGGGTTCGGGTGCGGTCTGGGGCAGCGGCGCGGTTTGGGGAAGCACCACGACGCAGGGTTTCGGAGCCGTATGGGGTTCGGGTGCCGTGTGGGGCAGCAGCAGCACAGATGGAGGGGAGGCGACGAATATCCTGATCAACGGAGAAAACTGACCGAGCTTCTCAAAGGAGGTTAGGCTGGAGCGCGGCGTCCGACTATCGGACGCCGCAATCTTTGGCGTGTCGAGCGGGGAAAATCCGCGTCGGCGCCATTCCGCGCTACGTTGGATTCCCAATCGGTGATCTTGCCAGTGGGAAACCATCGGCGGCTACATCGTCAAGCACGACAAAACCGTGATACAGGGGTGCACCATCCGGGCGGGCGATGAAGGGGTTCGGTCGGAGACCCGCTCTTTGCTTTGGGGTGGTCAACAACCAGAGGTCGCCCGTGCTGAATGTCGTCTAGTTCTACGGGCGCGGAACATTCCGCGTCGTCGTTGGCAACGTGGTTGATCCGGCTGCTGACGGGATAGCATCGCCTCAGCCGGGTATCAGCTCCGGCGGATGACGGGGATCGGCTTGGTGGGGGCGATGTTGTAACGGGGACTCCACTCTGGTTCGTCGGAGCCGCAGTCGAAGATATTCCTCGACAACCTTCTTCCGCCGCGCAATCGGTGGCGCCCGCACATAGGGAGACTATGGTAGGCCAGAGCGGCATCCTACCTCGTACGATAGCCCCTTCGCTAAGCCCGCGACGTGGCCTTCAGGCGGAACGCGATTAAGCTGCCAGAAAACTCGCCTGCTTGTTATCCTGTTCGGGTGACACTCGTCTGCACCAGCAATGGTACAAAACGCGGAAACCAATCAAGGAACCTAAACAATATCTGACCGAGTGCTTCTAGGTTCCCCGTGTGCCCGTTAACGCTTTGATTCTACGTGTCTCGATAGAGGGTAGGGATGGCACTCTACCGCTGAGTTATGCGCCTGCTGTTTCGCGGCAAGATCATCATAACACTCTACTTCGGAGTCCGCGTTCGGCGGCCGTCGATTGACTTCGGCTCCTGCTGAACGCGTTTGCATGCCGCATGATCTCTTGTGCTAGCGGGAATGTTTCGCCCTGTCAAGAGGCTAGGCTGTGCCGACCCAGCACGGGCTACAGACTTGCGGTCCTGGGCGGCGCCATAGTGCCCTGTCTTCGCGTCCCTTAACATCGCCTGCCGCGAAGAATGCCAAGAAGCAACAGAGCCTCAGGTGCGCGGTAACCTGTACCCGAAATGCACTCCCGTAAGTTGAAAGCTTGTCTGCAACATTGTCAAATTGCCCCACGCGCCTCGTCAGAAAAGAACCAGCCACCGAGTCTAGCCCGTGCCAAAAGGGGAAGGATAGACATGAAACTCTTGCAGAGACTCATCGGAGAATTTTGTTCCCATCGGTTTACATGGCCACGCCTCAGTGGCAATGGACAGCACTATCAGATCTGCCTCATTTGCGGAACGGCATATGAGTATGACTGGAAGAGGATGCAACGTACGGATCGCCTGGTGGTGACACCCGCGCAACACGTCCTCGCCGCGGTGCGGGCTCGTTTACCCGGCGCTCCCAACTGATGGTGCGGTTCTGGACGAACTGCTCAGACCCTGCATCAGGTTCGAGGTTCGTGGCACTTCGCCGCGGGCGTCTCGCGATCGAGGGCATCGGACGATCATGCGGAAATTCCGGATTTACGAACGCGGCACACTAACCAGCGGGAGATTGATCTGCCGCCCCGGCTGCCGGACGACCATGGGATGGCAAACGGGCGACGACTGCGCCAACATTTTTCGGCCAACGATGATCTGTTTTGCCGGTATTTCTCGCATTTATATATAAGCGCGGAATTCAGCCAGAGCCAAATTCCGCAAAACGCGGCGGCGGTGGTTTGGGGAAACCACTCGCCGCCGATTGGTCCCCCGGGAGGGCAAGCCGCAGAATGGCGGACTGGCGCCGCGAATCAGCCGGGGCCGGAATCGTCAAGGACGAGGAGCAGCGCCAGCGGGTGAGCGAACCGAACGATGTTGCTATGCGCGAGCCCCTGGGAAGCGCCAACCACCAATTGGCAACCACGCGGTTCGGCACTCTAAGCCGCGCGAAACCTTCCGCCGGCTCCCGCAAGGTTCCTGTTCCTGGGGCGTCTCGGCTATCCCGGCCAGTGCTCGAGACGCTTGGAATGGTTGCAGTTACGGGTGATACGCGGTTTTATTTCTTCCCTGCACCTACCCTCTTGACCGCCCGCCGCGGTACCGATAGCCTCTTTATATTGCCCTTTCATGGCCAGCTCCGACATTCCCGATCCTCGATCCGTAACTGATTCAGGAGAAGGGATTTCCACGCGACCGCGATCCTCTGAAGACACGCAACTTTATCCACAGGACGGGGTTTTTACAGATGTGAGTAGCGTGGCCTTAGATCGCGGAGGGCTGGATCGCGGACTCCTGAATTTCGCTGGAGCGCCGCAGGCGTCTGCGCCTGACAACATGGCAAACTCCATCGGCGGTTCCGGCGAAGCCGTTTCTGACGTCGACGTGATGCTGCGGGTGAAGACGGGCGACGAATCCGCCTTCGCCTACCTGGTCCAGAAATATCGCCGTCCGATGGTCGGCTTCATGTACCGCCTGTGCCACAATCCCTCGACCGCCGAAGAACTGGCGCAGGAAGTTTTTTTGCGCGTTTACCGGTCGCGCACCAGTTATGAGCCGAGCGCGAAGTTCTCGACATGGCTCTATCGCATCGCCACCAACCTGGCCGTCAACCACGCGCGCGATACGCGTCACGAGCGGCCGGAAAATACAGTGCGGCTGGATGAACCGGACCAGGAAACGGGCACGACTCCCGACTTGGCCGACGATTCGCTCAGCGCCGAAGAGCAAATTCTCAAGCGGGAGCGACTGGCCGCGATCCGCAACGTGGTTAACGCGCTGCCCGAGCGCCAGCGCATGGCTGTCGTCATGCACAAGTATCAACAAATGGATTACCGAGAGATAGCGGGCGTCTTGAAATTGAGCGAATCCGCTACCAAGTCGTTACTGTTCCGGGCTTACGAAACGCTGCGCGAACAGTTGAAAGTGTTCATTTCGGGGAAGTAGAGGAAGCTATGAACTGCAATCAGATTCGCGAACTGTTGCCGGACCTGGCCGCCGGCATACACACTTCGACGCCGGAGCCGGAGGTTCAGGAACACCTCGTATGCTGTGCTGACTGTGCCGCCCATCTGAATGAATTTCAGAAAACCATGGCATTGCTCGACGAATGGCAGGCGCCCGAGCCGTCTCCATATTTCGACACCCGCCTGCAGGCGCGCTTGCGCGAAGAGATGGCGCACCCTGCCTCGGGATGGTCGACGTTATTCGGTTGGCTGCGGCGTCCGGCGTGGGCGACATCACTCGCTGCCGTGGTATTTGCCGGGGCCCTGACGATTGCCGTCAGCAACAAATCCTATTTTGTTCAGACCGAAGCGATTGCCACAAATCCCCCATCCCTCGGTGTGCCGGTTGAGCCGGGAACGGCCGTCGGCGATCTCCAGGCACTGGAGAACAACGACGAGTTGTATGCCGATTTCGACGTACTCGACCAGCTGCAGGTGCAGGACGACGGGAGTACGAGTCCGGTTGATTCTCAGTCGGTGGATTAAGAACCGCTCCAGATCGAGACGAGCGAACACTGAGACGCACAAGAGTTAGCACCAAACTGAACTGACGAACGCGGGCCGAAACATGTTGCGCCGGGGGAAAATTGCGGGCTGTCTGGTGGCCCTTTTGCTGCTGGCGCCGGCCTTCGCCCAATTCCGGCCGGCTCCGCCGCCGAAGCGTCCGCCGCCACGGGCGGCGCGCCCGTCCCATCCGGTGCGGCCGCCGCATGCGCAAAATGCGGACGGCCAGTGGCACCACTTCGGGAAAGAAGCTCCGCGCCCCGGTAGCAATCAAGCCCGTCCGCCGCTGAACCAGCCTGGCCACGCCGGAAACTGGCTCCGCCGTTATAAAGATCTGCCCCCCGCGGAGCAACGCCGCGCGCTCGAGAGCGACGCGGCGTTCCGCAAGCTGCCGCCGCAACAGCAGATTCGATTGCGAAACCAGCTGCAACGTTTTTCCAGCCTGCCGCAGTCCCAGCAGGAGCGCATATTGAATCGCATGGAGGTTTGGGAGCACATGACTCCCAACCAGAAGCAACAGGCGCGACAGGTCTTTCAGCAATTCAAGCAACTGCCGCCCGACCGCCGCCAGGAAGTCAACCGAGCGATTCGCAGCATGCGCGACCTGACGCCAGAGCGGCGCGACCAGCTCATCAACTCCGGCCAGTTCAAGAACCAGTTCTCGCCTCAGGAGCGCAGCATCCTCAATGGGGCCGCGCACCTGCCGCTCGCGCCCGGCGACGGCATTCAAGCGCCCTTCGAATAACGACCAGAGAATTCTGGGTTCGGATAGAGGCCGGGCCTTGCCCAGCGAGAACGGGCGGGCAGGCAGCGTCGGGCTCCGCAGGAACAGGACCCATCGGCTGGAAGCAAGAACCAGAACCGGAAAGGGGAACGGAACCACCCTACCGCCGAATCAGTGCCATAACCCAGCCCGCAATAAAGACTCCGCCGACGAACAGCACAAAGCAGTAGAGGCCATACTTCACCTGCTCCATCGTCGAATTCCGCTGTGTGATGCCAAAGACGATCGACGCGAAGAGCGCGAAGACCACGGCCGCCGAGAAATGCGACAAGTTGACGGTCACGACTTCTTCCCCAGTGCAATGTGATGCGCATCTGCGGCGGCGATAAAGTTCAGCAGGCCGGCCACGATGAGAAAGGTCTTGCCATAATCGGCAGCTGCATTCGCCGCCATTACATTGCCCCAGTCCATGATGCGCGCCAGAAAATACAGCGCGCCCGAGCCCACGTCGCCCACAAATCCAAGGATGTCAAGAATGTCGCCACCGTTCGGCTGGTAGATCCGCCCCTGCATGCCCAAGCCAATCAGGAACATCGCCACCACCGAGAGCAGCAGCAGAATGCCGCGCCCGTATCGCCTCAGCAGGATGTGGCCGCCGCCGGGAATCAGCCAGCCCACAATCGGCGCAACCACCGCCATGGTCGTCAGCGGATACTGGGGCTCGGTCGGGATACTCTTTGCTTTATCGATTGTCGGCTTGGCCATTCAGATCGTCACAATCTCTCGTTGAATTTTACCAGTGACCCCGGCGCTTCCCGGCCGAACCAGCACATCTACTTCCAGTCGCACACCAAACTCGGGCAGATAGATGCCAGGCTCGACCGAGAACAAAGAGTTCGGCAGAATTCGCCGCTCGTCGTGAATTTCCAAGTCATCCATATTCGCGCCATTCGCGTGCACCTCGGTAGCAATCGAGTGGCCGGTCCGGTGGATAAAGTACTCTCCGTATTTCGCCTGCTTGATGTGGCCACGCACCGCGTGATCCACTTCCCATCCCGCAATTGGTTTGTGACCCGCGACTGCATCCTGCACCGTCTTCACGCCGAGGTCGCGCGCCCCCCGCACAATTTTAAAAATCTCCTGCTGCCGGTCCGATGGAGCCTTGCCCACACATCCTACCCAGGTGATGTCGTAGTAGACCGCGCCCGGCGCATTTTTTTTTGCCCACACGTCGAGCAGAACGAAATCTCCTTCGCGAATCGGAACCGGCCGGCTGGCACTCGGTTCGTAGTGAGGATTGCCGCTGTTCGCATTGACGGCCACGATCGGCGGGTCATCGGTCACCATGTTCTCGCGGGCGAACGCTTCCATGAAAAATTGCTGGATCTCGTGCTCCTGCGTGCCGCCGCCTCGCACCCGCCGTCCAATCTCCTGGAAAGCCTCGGCGGTCACCGCATCAATCACATCGCGTGCGGCCAGGTGAGACTGGATCTGTTCCTCCGTCAGTGTTGCTTCAAACTGCGCAATCAAATCCGCGGCGCTCACAATGTTTTTACCCAACCCGCGGATCAGATCCGCCGTCCCCGCATCCACCATGGAAATGGTGAAGACAAAATTGTTTGCCGAATACTGCATGGCGATATCACGGTAGGGCGCCAGCATGTGCTTCAGGCCGTCAAACAGTTCCTGCCATCCCGCATACTGTTTTTTTGTTCCTGGCAAGGAATCCAGGTGCCCCGACTCAATCTTATGCACCAGCTTGACGGGCTCGCCTTTGGCGGGGATTACATAGTACCAGCGCCGCGTCACCATCAGCCCCGGTGGCAGCCCGAGAACACGGTAAGCGATCGGGTCACGGTGGTGATGATCGTAGAACAGCCAGGCGTCAATGTTGCGCTCGCACAGGGCCTGCTGGATGGCGGAGAGGTCCATACCCAAACGGTTATTCTACACGAGCCGAGGTTCCGGCACGCGCTGCCGTAATCCGCAGATGGACGCAAATTGTGGCGACTGATGAGGGGAAGGGAGCCATCCACAGGCAACCGGTCGACGGTTGCTGCACACCGGTCGCATTCGCACTGCCGGGTGTGACGCAGGGCGGCCCAGTCGGCCCAGGCTGTTTCTGTCGCTGGCCGGCTCTTTGTGGTAAAAATACTGTACTGGCCTGTAACCGCAGATGAACCTCTCCATCAGTTGGAAGCCTCGAAAATCAGGGGCTCCGTGCTAAGGGCAGCCTTTATCGCCCTCTCGGAGAGTCGCGCCTTGCGTGCCGTCGCCGAACGCTCCAGCTTCGGGCAGCGCACGAGCGCCCGCTTCGTGGCTGGCAGGGAGGTTGCCGACGCCATCCGCGTCGCCGGCGCAGTCAATCAATTCGGAGCCGGGGTCTCCATCGACAACCTCGGCGAAAACGTCACCAACGCGGAAGAAGCTCGCGCCAGCGCCCAGCTCTACCACGACCTTCTCGACGAAATCGCCGCCCACCAACTCGACGCCAATGTCAGCCTCAAGCTCACTCATATGGGCCTCGATGTGGACGAGAAAATGGCCTACGATATCGTCCGCGGCTTGGTGGCCAAAGCCGCCAGCATGTCGCCTAAGAATTTCGTGCGCGTTGATATGGAAGGCTCGCCCTACACCGAGCGCACCCTTGACTTCGTTCACGAACTCCACCGCGTCCCGGGAAACGCAAACCACGTCGGGACCGTGATCCAGTCCTACATGCGTCGCGCCGAAGCCGACGTCGAAAAGCTGCTCTCCGAGCGCATCCGCATCCGGCTTTGCAAAGGCGCGTATAAGGAGCCTGACGACATCGCCTTCCAGAAAAAGTCCGAAGTCGACGCCAGCTACGTCAAACTCATGAAGGTCCTGATGAAGAGCGGTGTCTTTCACGGCCTGGCGACCCATGATGAATCCATTATTCATCGGGCCAAGGACTTCGCCGTCCGCGAGAACATTCCCCGCAATGCCTTCGAATTCCAAATGCTTCACGGCATCCGCCGCGACCTGCAGCAGGGTCTGGTGAAGGAAGGCTGGGGGGTGCGTGTCTATATTCCCTTCGGCACGGAGTGGTATCCCTACTTCATGCGCCGCCTGGCCGAACGCCCCGCCAACGTCTTGTTCATCGCCAAGAATCTGTTCCGGCAGTAAATCGCGATACGCTACCGCCCGCCCTGGAACGGTCCGCACGAACATTGCGGGGCTTGATGCCATTGTGGTGCGCCAGGTGACAAGAGGATGTCACCTTAGCGGGCCGACCGACAGTCATGGTTGGGGACTTCGGGAAGAGGATCCACCGGGCAACGACGGACATTTTCCGCCCGCGGGGCGAAGGAGATGAACGGGTATTGTCGTTCTAACAGTTGGAAGCCAACTTGGATTGGATTCACAGCCTGCCCCCTCGGCGATGTGCTGCATCCAGCTAGGTACAAGGGTCCGTGGCTCGCGACGATCTTGCATCGAGACTCCGGTTTCCACTTCAAATCCTCTGCGTCGTCACGGGGAAGGACGACGCGGAGGTTTTTCCCGTCGAGCTGGTCGCCCCGAATTGGCAAGGACAACTCCAGCGAGGAACCCGTTTCATGGTTAGCCTTCCCACCCGCCTCATCCCTCCCATACAAACGCGTCAAACACCCGGGTGGACTCGTACCCAATGCGCTTGTAGAGCGCGATCGCTCGGTCATTCGCCTCGGTCACGGTCAGCGAAATAAAGCGAAATCCGCGATCGCGGAGACTCCGAGTTGAGGCGGCCATCATGGCTTCGCCCAGGCCAGCGGAACGATGTTCCGGCAACACGCACACTTGCGTGATGTGGCCAACATCCGGACGAACCGAGGAACAGAGGATCAGTCCGACGAGAGTGCGCCGCTGAAAGACAACGAACGAGGCCTGCGGGTCGAAGGTGCCGCACCCGGGGAACCGTACGATGTTGTTCAAAAAGCGCAGCGATCCGGTGAGGGTACGGTACTGATCGTTGATCTCGGAATCGACGTGCCCTCGGTAAGCGGCAGTAATCAGCGCGGCAGCTGCCTGGTATTCCTGCTCCGACCAGGGACGAATCTCGAAGTGCGCGGGAATCGGCGGCGCGGCTCGCAGATGCCTGCCAATCTCGAAATTCATAAACACCCGCGGATGCCGACTGAACCCCTGCTGCAGGAACGGCCGCGAGACTTCTCCCGTGCGGTGCGCCAGCAACTGCGCTTCCACGCGGTGGATGCCGGGCGACTGCTGCAGGGTTTCGATCACATGCGTGAGCAGGCGTTCTTCTACTTCGTGACGGCCGATCTCGTGACGATCGGAACCGCCGCGACCGCCGCGCTCAGAGTCGCGCACGAAGAGGTCGCCGATCACTCCCTTGCTCTGCTCGTAAACAAAAAAGGAATACCCAAAAATACTGCCGCGCTCGATCGCGGCGTAGCCGGGCAGAATCTTCGCGTCCATGTAGCGCAGAATCATCTCGGCCGAAGTCGAATAATCCCACGCAAGCACACGGCCCCACATGGCGATCTCATCGTCCAGCAGTGGCCGCAGATCGGCCGAGGAGAAATGTCGGAGATCGAGAATTTCCATAAGAACAAGGCTCCGGTCTCGGATCCTAGGTCGCGAGCAAAACCACCGGTGGGCGAACCGAGCACCAGCGATGTTTTTCCCAAACCGAAGATCCGCCCCGGGGAGCTATGGTTTTTCTTTCCCTACCCAGTACAAATCCACTTTCTGCGCAGGAATGCTGGTTAAGTATGACACTCGGCGTCCGGGAACAAGTTGCGCGACTTGCCGCTGCGTACCTTGGGCGGCAACCACGACGTGCGGCCCAACCGGCACCGTTCCGCCCTCGTAGGGTTTTGCCGGACGATTGAGATAAAACTCCAGCCCATATTCCTGAATTCGACTGAGGTGATAGAGCGCCACCGATGCCGGCTCGCGGGAAAAAGTCTGAATGCTCTCCGCAATCGGACGCGCCGATTGACCGGCGTCGATCACGGGCGCGGCCAGACGAATGATCAGGAATACGCTCACCACCACGGCCAGGGTGGTGATGCGACTGAGCAGATAGATTCCGGCGCGCGAGCGTAATGCCCAGGCAATACCCGCGGCAAAGACGGCGGCCAGGGCCAGAGCCGCGAACCATGCAGTTCCCCACTGAAAATGGCGATGCATCGCGATCGAACCCGCCGACAGGGCCGCAAAAACCAGGAGTCCGCAAACCACTCCATGGCCAGCGGCAAATGGAATCGAACACCGTTCCGCTTGGCTGCGGCGCGCGGCCAGATATTCCGTCACCAGCAACGCGCCCGCCGGAACCGCCGGCAGAATATAGCCCGGCAGCTTCGATTGCGATGCGCTGAAAAACAGCACCGGCACCAGCATCCAGAGGAGAACAAAGAGGGGCCACGAATCTTCCGCGCTCGAAAATGCTTCTTTTCCCTCGCTCCAAATCAGGCGAGCCCGTTCGGAGAGGGCGAGGACGAGTACCACAGACCACGGCATCATGGCCAGCAGGAACACGGGCAGATAGAACCAGAAAGGCTGGTGGTGATGGTAGACGTCCTGGGAGAAGCGCGCGAGATTGTGCTCGAGGACAAAGAAACGGAAAAATCCCGGATTTCGCAATTGGACGGCAATGTACCAGGGCAACATGACAGCACAGTAAAGCGCGATGCCGGGGATCCAAAGGCTGCCCAGCACAGATGGCCATTGTCTTTTGATGGCGAGGAACAACAAAATGATCACCGCAGACAAAACGGGAGCAACCGGGCCTTTCGCCAAGGTGGCGAGCGCCAAAGCGACGTAAAAAGCGGCGAGGTAGATGCGCCGCCCGCTCACGTACCAAGCATACCAGGCCAGCAACCCGGTACCGAAGCAAGCCGCGAGCGGCATATCGGTGGCGGCCGCATGGGCGAATCCGACCATTCCGGCGCAACTCGCGGTAATGAGCGTTCCGTCGAACTCGCTGCCCGGACGAAAACGCCGCAGAAAAAAGTAAACCACTACCACGAGCATCGCAGCGTCAAAAGCGGCGGGCAGCCGGGCCGCCTGGTCACTGACTCCGGCCAACCGAAACGATAGCATCGCCTGCCAGTAATATAAGACCGGTTTTTCCAGCCAGGGTTCCCCTTGCAGGGTGGGAGTCACCCAGTCGGATCGATCGAGCATCTCACGAGCCACTTGGGCATAACGCGGCTCGTCGGCTCCCAGCAGTCCGAACGCCCCCAATCCATAGAAGAACAGGAATCCGCAAAACACCACCAGCAGCAACCCATCGGTGCGCGTTTGCAGGCTAGGTTTCTGCTTCATTCGTCGCCTTCGAACTGGTCGATGACTCAGCGTTCAAGATTACAACTTCCGCACGCAAGCGATCGATAATCCGAGACACGGCGACGGCCAGAGGACCCTCCAGCGAACAACCGCTGGCGCATTTGTGACCGCCGCCGCCGAAATATTCGGCCACGGACGAAACATTGACTTCCCCTTTGCTGCGCAGGCTGACGCGCAGCCGCCGATCCGGCAGCTCGCGAAAAAAGATGGCAACCTCCACGTCCGCCATCGACAGCGCGTAATTGACCAGCCCCTCGCAATCCTCTTCGCGCGCTCCGAAGCGATGCATCTGTTCCTGCGTCACCCAGATCCACGCCAGCGGCCCCTCGCGGTGCAGATTCGAGAGCGCCGCGCCCAGCAGACGCATCTTGGCCGTCGAATGTCCGAAATAGATTGCCCGCGCGCAAAGTGCCGGATCAGCGCCGGCCAGAACCAGTTCACGCGCCACCGTGAACGTATGCTCGTTGGTGCCCTCGAACATGAAAGATCCGGTATCCGTCATCAGCGCTGTATAGAGGCACGTCGCAATGTCGCGATCGATCGGAACACACGCCAGCCGCGCCAACCGGTAGACGAGCTCGGCCGTAGCCATCACGCTCGAATCGATCCAGTTCACATGCGCAAAATTGCGCCCGCTCACATGGTGATCGATGTTAATCAGGTAACATTTGTCCAGCCCCTCGAGCATGGCGCGCCGGATTCCATCGCATTCGAGCAAGATCACGGCATCGTTTGGCGGGACATCCTTTGCCTGGAGGGCGCGCGCGGCAAATGGCAGGTTCTGATAAATGCGCGGCACGCCATCGTACATAACGACTTCCGCGTCCTTTCCCATCGCGCGCAGAATCTGGCCACAGGCCAGTGCGGAGCCGATGCCGTCTCCATCCGGCCGGGCGTGCGAGGTAACCACAAACCGTTGCCGCGCTCGAATTTCTTGCAGAATCCGCTCTAGCATTGTGTTTGCCGGCGTCAGCGTATCAGGACATCGCCGAAAGCGATGCGAGAAGCCCTCCCATCATCGGCCTTCTAGGCGCCGGGTTCAGCCTGCTTCCGCGCCCGCTTTTTGGCGCGCCCCAGCAGCTCTTCCACCCGGCCCTCCAGTTCATCGGCGCGATCAATCTGAAAATACAGTTCCGGAGGCTTCCGCAGCCGCAGCCGTTCCGCCAGTTCGTGCCGGACATAATTCTTGGCTGCCGCCAGCCCCTCGAGCGTTCGTTCGGCCTCGGCCTCATCGCCGGCAACGTGTACCATCACCCGCGCGGAGCGAGCATCGTCGGCCATCACCACGGAGCTGACACGGGCCAGCCCAATCCGCGGATCGCCCAACTCGCCTTCGAGAATGGTCTCGATCTCCTCCCGAATCGCTTCACTCAGCCGTCCACGATGATATTTTTGCGCACGATGCTCCACGAATAACCTCAACGGCAGGAAAACCTGTAAGGATATCAGAAAGTTCAGATCTCGGACGGGCCGCACAAGGTCTCGCCCGTCAGAGAAACTCGACAAACGAATCCGCGACCTCCGCCCCCGCATTGTTAGCGATGCGAACCGCGGCGCGCTCCACGTTCTTCATCAGCCCGTCGAGATAGTCGCGCGAGTGCGACACGCTCACCACTCCAATCGCAGCCTCATTCCAAAGCGGCCCCGGATCCAGTTCGGCGACCGCAACATTAAAAGAAGAGCGCAGCCGGTCCTTCAGGCTGCGGGTCACTTGCCGCTTATCCTTCAGCGACTGGGCCATTTCGATTCGGAGTTCAAGCCTGAGGAAGGCAATCATGAGCGAACCTCTCTCGTACCCTTGCACGAGCGACGCACAAGCCACAACCGCCCCCTTGTACGCCCCACTGACCGGCATTCTGCACCCCGTATGATGATGGTTAAATTGTTGATTCGCAATATCTTAATTGACCTCAATGGCGCGTCCGCAGGGCCGGCTCAAAGTTTCCCGTGGTTTTTCGTGCAGTTGTGCTAAACTAGAAATCGCTAAGTTTGACTCACAGTTAGTTGCAGGTCGGTACCGCCAACCAGCGTCACCTCCTCTACAGCAGCGAATCACCTCAGCACATTTCAAGATCCAAGAATAGGAACACCAATGGCAGAACAAGGAACAGTGAAGTGGTTTAACGACGCCAAGGGATACGGCTTCATCAGCCGTCAAAATGGCGAAGACGTTTTCGTGCATTTCTCCGCGATTCAAGCTGGCGGCTTCAAGAGCCTGCAAGAAGGCCAAACCGTGCAGTTCGACGTGACCAAGGGCCCCAAAGGCTGGCAAGCGGAGAACGTTACCGCGGTTTAGGTAATGACAACGGATCGTCTCACAACGATCTCTAAGCAAAAACAAAATGCCCGCGATTCGAAAGAATCGCGGGCATTTTTGTGATTTCGACGTGGCCTGACGGTTCAAAAACGGCGACCGACGACTGCCCGGCCGCACCTGCCAAGATTTCGATCTCCGCAAACTCACTTGCTGCCGCATTAGGGATTCTATCGACATCACCTAACCTGGAGCGGACGATGAGAGCTAAATCGGAGTGCTTCCCTTAAACAGCCAGATCAAATCGATGATGAGAATGATCACCACCATCAGCTCCAGCACAAAGGCGCGGCTTTGGTGGAATTGGTCGACCATGAAGCGATAAAGCTCTTCGGCGGTGTGGACTTTCTGGTTGACCAGGTTTTTGTAATCCGTCGCTCCGATCTTCGAGGCCGCAACCTTGTAAAGTCGCGCCGAGAACATGTCGCTCAGGAACTTGATCGCGTTGTCGGCCCTTTCGGTCAGTTCCGCGACGTCAAGCAGCACGGTATGCAGCCGGCTCGCGCGTCTCGCGGTTCGCCAGCGAGTCCAGATGCCGATCCTCCCTTGGTCCATGAAATCGTAGACGCTCTGCAGTTCGTGCGTGAGCAGCTCATCGTAATGGCGGAATTCAAGCAGCTGAGAGTTGGCGTACTCGAGCAGCTGAATCACGGTTTCGGCGCCGCTCGAAGTATCGTAGAGAAACGCCCCGTTCCAGCTGATCACGGCCAGATCGTTCGGATAGTACGAGATCCTCGACTGCATGATCTCCTGCTGTTCGCCGTCGGAGAGAGGCATGTTTTCGCCGCGCACGATCTGCGCGATACGACCACCCTGGGTCGAGAGCAACTCGGCCACCGACGGATTGCCCGCGATGTCACGCACGTGAAAGACAAAGTAGTCTTCATGCAGCCAGTTGTCGTAGGGCTTCACCAGCGCCGGACGCGCGCGCTCAATCTTTTGCGTAACAATTTTCTGCGCAAAGCTGGTGAAATCAGTGTCCCAAACCCAGCGGCCGGCCAGCCGGACCAGCGTGTCCCAATCACCCGAGAAAGGCAGCTCGAAGACCACGCTCAGCACACCGTAATCGTAGTACTTGATCTGGACGTCAAGCCGCTCGCCGCTCTCGAGAATCAAGGGCTCCACCTGCTCGAGCACAGGAGGTCGCTGAAAGCGCACATACCCAGGAGCGGGATGCTTGAAACTGGCCTCCTGACGACGAGCTCCAAAAATGTCGCGCAAGGCGTCCAGTTTGATCTCCTCGCAGACGTCGAATTGAATGAGCACCAAAACCGAGCCCTGCAGCGCTTTGTCCGAAACGATTGCAGTCGTCTGAATGGGCGTAAGCAGGGGAACGGATTCCATAAGGGTTTCAGTTATTTCTTCCAACTTCAGGGCGCACGCGACCTACTGACACTGTTCCGAGGACCGGAAGGCACGACGGGGAGGCCTTGGCTGTCCGTATCTATTGTCCCAGAAACCGGCCGGAATGGGCAGTGGCCAAGTAAGTCTATACCAGTCAATATGTTACCCACCGGAACAGTGTGTCCACTGCCGTTTCAGCGAGGGCGCTACCAGCTTAACGCCTTCGGGCGAGCGCCAGCAGCAGTGCGGAACCGGCGGCGATGCCTGCCATCGCCAAGCCGCTCCGTTTCATCGATTTTCGAATCGAGGCCTCGTGCGGGCGCAGCCAAGCGTCTTCTGGAAAATGCCGCGGTGCCGAGTCAAACAAGGGAAAGCCATCGGGAGTTTCGGTCGCCTCGCGCAGAGCCATCTGCAGGACTTCTGCCAGATGAAAAGCGTGACGGTCGGTTTCCTGGGCAATCTGCTCGCGACAGCTAAAGCCATCGGCCACGATGAGCCAGTCGGTTGGAGCCCGGCGCACCGCGGGCAGCAGTTCAAGTTCGCCGATGTCTTTCGAGATTTCGTACTTCTCCTTTTCGAAGCCGAACGCTCCGGCCATACCGCAGCAGCCGGGAGCGGGGGCGGTGAATTCGACGCCAATGCGTCGCAACACCGCCACCTCGGCGGTCATTTTCATGACTGCTTTGTGATGGCAATGCCCATGGATCAGCGCGCGGCGTCGCAGTTGAGGAAGGGGAAAGTCTTTTGCGCGTTGCTCGAGGAATTCGCTGAGCAGGAAGACCTGCTTGGAGAGCGCCTGCGCGCGCTCGTCTTTCGGGAACAAATTTATCAGTTCGTCGCGAAAGACCGAAGCACAACTCGGTTCGAGGACGACGATCGGGGTTGCGGCTTCGATCTCCGGCAGCAGCTCGTCCATGATCCGGAGCAGTAAGCTCTTGGCCCGGGGCAACATGCCAACGTCGTAGAGCGGGCGTCCGCAGCATAGATGAGCACGCGGAACCGTGACGTCGAACCCGGCAGCATCGAGCACTTCAGCGGCGGCTTTGGCGGTCGAAGGAAGGAAGTGGTTGTTGAATGTGTCAGCCCAGAGAAGCACCGGGCGACCATGGCCGGATGGGCGTGGACGCCCGTCGCTCCACCGTTGCTCCCACCAATCTTGAAAGGTCTGCGGAGCAAACGCCGGAATTCGACGCTGGGCCGGGATTCCAGCCGCCAATTTGGCCAGATCGCGCAAGCCGGGAAGCTGGGTCGTTAGATTTACCAGACCCGGCACGCAGGAAGCGGTTCGAACCCACAGATCCAAATTCGAAATCGCCCTGGCCTTCAGCGGACGCCGATTGCTTTGATAATAGTGAGAGAGAAATTCCGCCTTGTACGTGGCGACGTCGACGCCGACCGGGCAATCGCTCTTGCAGCCCTTGCAGGCGAGGCAGAGATCAAGCGATTCCTTAACCGCCTGGTTCTGCCAGCCATCCTTAAGGAAGTCCCGCTTCGTCATCTCCCACAGAAGGTGGGCGCGGCCGCGCGTGGAGTGCTGTTCTTCGCGCGTGACGCGGTAGCTCGGACACATCACTCCGCCTTGTTCGCGGCGGCATTTGCCCACTCCGACACAGCGCTGTGTCGCGGCAGCCAGGCTGCCATGGTCCTCGGGGAATTTGAAATGCGTCTCCGGTTGCCACGGATCGTAGTCGGCGCCGAGACGCAGATTTTCGTCGAGCTTATAGGGGTTGATGAGCTTACCCGGATTCATCTTCCATGCGGGATCCCAAAGCAACTTGAAATCGCGGAAAGCCTGCATCAATTCCGGCCCGAACATCTTGGGCAGAAGTTCGCCGCGGGACTGGCCATCGCCATGCTCACCGGAAAGCGAACCTCCGTAGCGGACCACGAGGTCGGCCGCCTCTTCCATAAACTGGCGGAACTTGCGAATCCCCTCGGCGGACTCGAGATCGTAATCCATGCGCGTGTGCACGCAGGCGTGGCCGAAGTGGCCGTAAAACGAACCGTCGTAATGGAAAGCCTGCATGAGTTTGCGCAGATCGCGCAGGTAAGCGCCGAGTTTGTCGGGTCCGACGGCGGAATCTTCGAAGCCTTCCCAGCGCAGCGGTTCGCCGGGAACATGCGCCGTAACGCCCAGGCTCGACTCGCGAACATCCCAGATGCGCCGCGCCTCAACCGTATCGGTAAACAGACGCATGCTGGGTGGAGTGGCGGAACGATCGAGAACTTCCATCAGGCGGCGCGCCCGGGCCTCGGCCTCCTCGGGAACGTCAGCGCCGAACTCGACCATCAGCCAGCCCGCGCCTTCCGGCAAAAGCGCCAGGCCGTCAAGATTCACTCCCTTGTGGCGGCTGGCTTCGACCATGATGTCGTCAAAGCCTTCAAGGCCGATGGGACGGTGTTCCATGATCTGCGGAATGTGATCGGCGCAGATATAGATATCAGGCCATCCGATAACGAGCAGCACGCGCGCCGGTGGACTCTCGACGAGGCGGCAGGTGGCCTCGAGGATGGTGACGCATGTACCCTCCGAACCGACCAGAGAGCGCGCCACGTGAAACCCGTTTTCGGGGAGCAGGTGGTTGAGGTTGTATCCGGAAACCCGTCGCGGAATATTCGGGAACTGACGTCGGACCTGTTCGCCGTAGCGGTCGGCGATGGACTTGAGCCCGCTATAGATTTCAGCCCGGCGTCCGCCTTCGCGAAGGAAGCGGTCGAAGTCGTCGGGACCGGTTGCGCCCACTTGCAGGCGCTCGCCGTCGTAGGTGAGGATCTCAAGCGCCTCGATGTTGTCGTCGGTTTTGCCCGCCATGATCGAGTGGACGCCGCAGGAATTGTTGCCAATCATGCCGCCAAGCGTGCAGCGATCGTGGGTAGCAGGGTCGGGCGCGAACGTAAGATGGTGCTTCTCAGCCGCCGCCCGAAGCGTATCGAGAACAACGCCGGGTTCGACGCGCGCAATGCGCCGCACGGGATCGATCTCGAGAATCGCCGCCATGTACTTCGAAAAGTCGAGCACAACTGCGGCGTTACAACATTGTCCCGCGAGCGAAGTGCCTCCTCCGCGCGCCAGCAGTGGCGCCCCGTGGTCGCGGCAGAGGGCAACCGTGGCCAGCACGTCTTGCCTGTCGCGAGGAACGACGACGCCGATCGGGACTTGGCGATAGTTGGAACCGTCCGTGGCATAAAGAGCTCGGCTACCGGAATCGAAGCGAACTTCTCCTCGAAGATGGCGGCGCAGGGCGGCCTCGAGGGCGGAGACATCGAGGTGTACGGAGCGGGAGGGCGGAGGTGCGGCATCGGGAGGCATGGTGTACAGAACATCTTCGAGGATGCGGGCGTTGCGCGCAAGGGCTGAAAATTATTACGCGGAAAGACTCGCTCCCGGACGGCGAAGCCCGGCATAACCGGTGACACTCTGCTTGACGGCGGGATCGCCGGGGGCGCACCGACTCTCGAGACCTTTTGTCGAGCGTCGGACGGATCGGGCCGCGGAGCTTGCGGCCACCGTGGGCGCGCGCACCGATGTCGGGAAGCAACTACCGCCAAGATCGAGTCATGTAGTCGGCAAGAGACAGCGATAGCAAAATCGCAAGAAAGAAGAACCCGGAAACCACCACCACCCCGGTCAATTTTTCGCTGGCGCCTTTGACGTGCATGAAAAACAGCACAACCAGCGTGGCCTTGATGGTTGCGATGAGCAGCGCGACGACCGGATTGAAGGGACCGAGATTCACAAAGGCAACGGCGGCCGTGGTTATGGTCAGAATCAGCAATGCGACGCCGATCGCGATATAGAATCCTTGCGAGTGAGTGGTGTGTTCGTGTTCGACCATAGAAACGCTCTCAACTGTCCCCGGTGAGTGGAGGCTGTGCCTCCCGACTACCGTCGCAGACCCCCTAAGTATGCCGACTGATCAGATACAACAGGGGAAACAGATAAATCCAGATGATATCGACCAAGTGCCAGTACAAGCCCGCGTTTTCGATAGGCGTAAAGTAATTTGGACTGTAATGTCCCTTCCACGCCAAGACGCTCAGAGTACCAAACAGTCCGCAGCCGATAATCATGTGCAGCGCGTGCATCCCCGTCATGGCGAAATAGAGCGAAAAAAACAGCTCGGCTTCCTTGGGATTGACCGGGATCTGTTTGCCGTTGTCGTCGAAGTTGTCGGTGAAACTGAAACTGGGGCCTGGGACGTGGTGCTTTTCGAATTTTTCCTTGTATTCAAAGCCTTTGATGACGAGAAAGGTCATTCCAAGAAGCACGGTTACGACCAGATAACCGACCAGCAGTTTGCGTTTGCCTGCCTCCGCCGCCTTGACCGCCAATACAACCGTAACCGAGCTGACGATGAGAACCGCGGTATTGATCGCTCCCATCCAGATGTTGAGCTGCTGGCTTCCGGCAGCGAAGGCGTTAAAGTGGGCGAGGCGGTAGACCAGGTAGGCGCAGAACATCCCGCCAAAGAACATGATCTCCGTCACCAGAAACAGCCACATGCCAAGCGAGGCGGCGTTTTTCTGTTGCTGGGCGTCGGAGAAGTGATGAAGCAGGGCCGGATTATGCGCCTCGTGCTCCATCGTCGTCGCTGAACCGGTGGTCGCTTGGCTATCGGGCAACGGGAGCCTCCAGTTCCTTGTCTGGGATCTGGTCGTAGTTATAGGCTTCCCATGTCACCACGGGCGTCTCGTCGAAATTGAAGGTGGGTGGAGGGGACGTGGTCTTCCACTCCAGGCCCGCGGCGTTCCACGGGTTCGCTTCGGCAATCGGACCATACTTCAACGACCAGAGAAAATAAATCATGGGCAACAGGTATCCCATCGCCAGCACGCTGGAGCCCGCCGTCGAGAGCACGTTCAGCACCTGAAACTCGGGCGGATACTGCCAGTAGCGTCGCGGCATGCCGACGTAGCCGAGGATGAACTGGGGGAAGAAGGTCAGGTTGAAACCGACAAACACCAGCAACGCCGAGAGCTTCGCCCAGCCTTCGGGATACATGC
>JBEKPJ010000077.1:0-27551 GCA_049520935.1 Terriglobales bacterium
GTGTTGTGCTATCGTCAGACACGAAGAAGCCTCCGGAAGTGCCTCGAACGGCGTCTAGTCAACCTGTTTGTAGCACAGGAGGCTTCTCTTGTCTTAAAAATCACGAATTATTCGGGCTAGAGTGTCGATCATGACGGATGATCGTAAAGCTGGGATTGCTCTAATTGCGGGTTCGCTGGGCGGTATTCTCACGATGACGATTCACCCTACCGGAGGGGGCGCGCTGACCGCGGCCCAGATCACCCATCTGTCGATTGTCTCCGCTGGCGCACACTCCATGGCTATGGTTAGCGTCCTCTTGCTATTCCTGGGTGCTTGTGGTCTTGCACAACGCACGGCCGCGACCGACCGGATCTCCTTCGCCGCAATCGTCACCTTTGGCTTCGCGTGCGTCGCTGTCATCATCGCCGCGGCGGTCAGCGGATTTATTGTGCCCGGTATTATGAAGCACATGGTCCGCGATGTTCCTGCCGCTGCACATGAATGGCAAATTGTGATCGACGGCATTTTTCAGATCAATCAAGCCTTCGCGCGCATTTATTCCGTGGCCGCCTCGATGGCGATTCTTCTTTGGTCCGTCTCCGCGCTACGGAACGGAGGATTCGGCCGCGGTGCCGCCATTTACGGCTGCGTCATAGCTCCGCTCACCATTGTTGGCATCGGCACCGGTCACCTGCGGCTCGACGTCCATGGCATGACAGTGGTTATGCTCGGCCAGGTTATCTGGTTCATCCGGGTGGGGTCTCAATTGTGCTCTCGGCCCGCGCGCATTTGATCGCCCTAATAGCACCCGGCTCCGTAGACTGCCCATCGGTGAACGATTCGGCGCAAGCCTGTAGGGAATCCGCTTCCGACGCCAAGATGGGCTTGCGATTGACCGACTTCGGCGAAGGATGGCAGCCGGACCAGCGGCCTGCGCAGCCTGGCGCAGTCGATCCACCCCACCCGCGGGCGCGAGGTCGGCTCCCGGTTTCCCCCGTTAGAGTATGACGGCGACCAGCAAAAGACTTGGGAGAAAAGAAAATTGCTGTAGACTGCGACCGCCACCCGTTCATCAACATGTTGTGAGTGCCGACAATCCAGGCGGAGAGCCAGCCAGGTTCAGACCTCGCGCGGCTGCATCCAGATCATCGCGCATGATCCGCCAGTGCCCACGCTGAATACGGCTTCCTGATTACTAATAGTAGGCGCGCAGCACGTACTGCTGCAGCATTCTTTGGGTATTGAAGAAGGACCCGTTGAGGGCAATCGCATGACGCATGATGTCGATGAAGTAGATCCGATTACCATAGAACATCGGGAGGATGGCCTGCTCCAGCTTCTGGTAGAGCGAGTGCGCATCGCGCGCACGGTCGTCAGCCACCGGCGCGGGACTGCCCGTCTCTCCAATCGACCAACCCGTGACGCCTTCGATCAGGCCTTCAATCCACCAGCCGTCCAGAACGCTGAGGCTGGGAATGCCGTTGAGAGCCGCCTTCATCCCGCTAGTTCCGGAAGCTTCCAGTGGCGGCTGCGGCGTATTCAGCCAAAGGTCCACACCCGAGGTCATGCGTTTTGCAACCTCCAGGTCGTAGTTCGCCAGAAAAACCACGGCGACGTCGTTCTTGAGAGTTTCCTTCATTCTGAAGATTTGTTGGATCAGCGCTTTACCGTCCTGATCGCGGGGATGCGCTTTACCCGCGCATAGGATCTGGATGCGACCGACGTCGCGGCTAATTCTCCGCAGTTGCGCGAGGTCGTTGAAAAGAAGATCAGGACGCTTATAGGCCGTAATCCGCCGGGCAAAGCCGATGGTGAAGGCATCCCGATCGAGCTCGACCTGGCCTTGCTCGCTCGCGTAGCGCAGCAATTCCGTCTTCGACTGCATGTGGGCTGCCCAGAGCTCGTCTCTCGGTATGCTCTCGGCATAGCGCAAACTGAAATTGTCCTGCCGCCAGTCCGCAATGTACCGGTCGTAGAGCGCCTGAAACGGCGGACAGGTCCAGGTGGCGACGTGTACTCCGTTGGTAATCGCGTCGATCTGATAGCCGGCGAACATGAGCCGCGAAACTTCCCCGTGTTTCTTGGCAACGCCATTGATGTAACGGCTCATGTTGAGGGCCAGATGCGTCATGTTGAGGACGGGTGCTGTTTCCTTCGGCTGGCTGGGCCGGTCGCTTTGCCGCGACCCGATGACCCGCGGCGCCACATCGGGATAGAACATCTCATCAAACTTGCCTGGGCAACCGAGGACACGGCCCACCACTTCCAGCGGGAACTGGTCGTGACCAGCAGGCACCGGCGTGTGGGTAGTGAAGATGCATCTCTGACGAACGGCTGCGATATCGCTGATGTTGATTTGCGTCCTTCCCGCCTTTCTCGCCTCCTCCTGCAGCAGGGCCAGGGTCAGAAAGCTGGCGTGTCCCTCGTTCATATGAAAGCGCTCGATCTGGTCGTGACCGAGGGCGCGAAGCATCTTGACTCCTCCGATGCCGAGCACCACTTCCTGACAGAGGCGCAAGTACCAGTCGCCCCCATACAGGGCACAGGTAATGCCCCGATCCCACTCGCTGTTTTCCGGAAGATCGGTGTCAAGCAAGTACACGGGAACCATATATCCGCTGACGCCACGCACGGAACTTTTCCAGGCACGCAGACGAACCTGGCGTCCTTCGATGGTGATGCTGGTCTGGACCGGCATCTCCCGGAGCCGGGCACCCACTTCCCAACGGGCTGGCTCCTCGGTTTGCCAGCCGCTCGCGTCCAGTTGCTGAATAAAGTAGCCGGTGCGGTGCAGCAAGGAGAGGGCAACCATTGGCACGCGCAGGTCGGCGGCAGCCCGAATGGTATCTCCGGCAAGAATGCCCAAACCACCGCTATAGGTCGGAATGCCCGCCTCGAGCGCGATTTCCATGGACATATAGGCGATCTTCGCGGGTCCTTGGAGGATGCGGGTAACTGCCGGCCCCAGGGCAGACAAGCGGTCTTTTAGCACGTAATCGGTAGCGCCCTGTTTCATCATGGCCACGGCAGTATCTTCGCCGATTGTGCCCGATATCACGATGAAAGGAATACTCATGCCAGTACGCTGAAGCAGTTGCAGAGCCCGCACCGCACTGAACTGCGACAGGGTGCAGTCGGCAAGGATCAGGTCGGGAACTGTCTGTAGTTGACGAAGATAGTCGGACTCGTTTTCCACTCGTTCCCAGGACAGCTGAAACTGGGCGTGAATCAATTCCCGTACCGCCAATGAGGCATCTTCGGGACTGTCATCAACAATCAGCAGGCGAAGGGAGGACCGGGTGGCATCCGAATTGTCGGCGCTGGACATCGCTAGCCTCGCCAACTGGTTGGAGCGAGCGGATTCTTTCGCAGTTGTTCAGGACCGGAATCATTCGCCCCCCGCCCTTGGGTATGCGAGCAGCCGGAATCGGCGCGCAATACTCCGCCGTGACGCGCCCATTGCCGATCGTGGTAGGGGTGAGCCAGGTACTGGAGTTCAGCCACTTCAATGCGAGGGTTTTCTGGAGGAGGCCGGTAAGAATAACCGCGAACGCACACATAACCCATATAAGTCCTTCACGAAGGCCTAAAGGTTTACGTTACTACAGAAAGCCAGGAAAGCCATTAGCGGCAGGAAGATTTTCTTGCGGTCAATGGCCAGAAACGCCGGCGACACCCCAATCTCCCGAACCGCCAATCCAGCTCCCAGGCAGCCCAGTCCTTTTTCATCACATTTTCGGTGTGAGGGAGCTCACTGACACAAGAGCAATTCTCCAGTGAAATGATCTTCCGTCCAAGATCGCGGCAATACTCTGACTGAAAATGACACGGTGGAGTTGGCCAGAATGCATCACGAACGCGCCGCCACCAGGGCCGGAGGAGTGACACCAGAATGAAACGTAGACGAGCAATGCCCGCAATGTTGGGAACCATCAGCCATGCAGCCGGATCGGCCAATGATCTTCAGGAGCAAATCCGGCGTCGCGCCTACGAACTGTACGAGCAGCGAGGACAAAACCACGGGCACGAGACCGACGACTGGTTGCAAGCCGAGTCGGAAGTGAACCAATCGACTACGAATAGAATCGCAGCCTGACCAACTTTTCGCGGGCAGAGCCCTGGGAGCCCGCCTTTAGCCTTTCGCGAATGGGTGAGGGCTGTTGTCTTGTGCCTGGCTATCTTCATAAGGCCATTCTCATCTTGGACGCAGTGCGGGACTTCGGTAACCTTCGCGCCGGCTGGAGTGCCAGGTATCCTGTTCGTACCCATCCCCAATGAAAAATATCCCGGTTATGTCATTCTTGCCAAATGTCTTGTCATCACTCCATCGACACTGGTGGGTGCCATTGATCGTACTTGTTCTCGTCATCACCTCGACATGCGCGCGGTCTTTGGAAACTGACCAAGCGCGAGCCCAACGTGCACTGCGGAGGAAGAAGAAAGAACTGCGGCTGCTGGCTGACAAAATCACCGCGTACGGGCAGGGCGTGCATCGCCGCTACCCGACCGGGGACGTGGTCGTCAACGAGGGAGATCTGGCGGAGCGACTCCGCAAGCGTCCCGACGCCGTCGTCACGGCGCTCGACCTCTTGCTAAGCGAGCAGAAGGTCCAACGGGCCCCGTTGAGCGGATACTGGAAGTTGAAGGTGTGATTTAGTAAGCTGAACCGCATAAGTACACCATCGCAGTGCCTGGCTAGAACGGGCTGGCGAAAAAAACACTTGGGATTCCCACCCCGACCTCGAACCGCGCGAGGTTAGGGTAGGTTGCAGCCCGCTTCCGTAGTCCGTAAGGATTCCTGGGTCGCGGCAATTGTCCGCAGCGCATTGTGACCTTGACCTCGCGCCAGTCGCTCCCGAACGCCACGCACTGGAGCACACGCACCATGGATTGAAGCTTTATCGTGATACATATTCCTCGCGCGGCTGCCGGTGGAAGCGCAAGCAAACCGGGACCTGCTCTAAAAGCGGCCCGCCTCGGGCGTGACCGACCGGGATGACTCCGGATCGAGGACAGAGCCATCGGCCCGCATCGCAACCAATTTGCCGTCCTTGAGCAACCGATAGTTTGTATCGCGCCACAAGCAGCGCTGCTTCAAGTAACTCGCGCACCAGACGGCGAAGCCGTAGAGGTCGCGAAGCGGGTACAGCAGCACCCAATGCCCCGCCATGCGGTCGCCGGCCGCCCACCAGCCGATAAGCCAGCACCCCAGCATCCGGTTGAGGAGCGATGCAGCCAACAGATCGATACCCAGCCACGGACGACCGAGCATCCAACCTGCGGCCAGTCCGAGGATTCCAAACGGGACCGCGAAGGTCAGCCCCGAACCGAGGTGGCCCCAGGGGCGCGAGTACCGCGTACCCATCGCCCAGCGCAATTGCCGCTCCCACATTGGCCGGAAGCGTTTGGCAGCGCACACATGATCGACCACATAGCCGGACAGCACCACCCGGTAGCCGGCCTTATAGATGAAGTTGCCGACCACGAAGTCATTCGACAGGTACTCGCGGACCCCGGCGAAACCGCCAATCTTGGCGATCGAGTCTTTGCGGACGACGACCGTTGGTCCCAGTGCGTACTTCGTCTCTTCGAGAAGATTGTCGATCAGTACGCCGGCAGTGAATTCAACTGACATGCCGATGGCATCGAACTCGGCCCAGAATCCGCCTGCACTCTTGCCGCGGAAGAGGCAGGTGACGGCTCCCACCTTCGGATCAAGCAGTGGAGCCGTCACTACGCGCAGGTAATCCGGGTCCACCTCGACGTCGCTGTCGCTGGTAACCAGAATCTCATGCGCCGCAATGGCTGTCAGATGATGAAAGCAGTAGTTTTGCGCATTTGGCCAGGGAGGCTTTCCTGTCACCATGATACGGCTGGGGATGTTGGGATAGCGGTCGCAGATTTCCCGGACCACGGGCAGCGCGGGATCGTCCGCCTCGTCGGCGGCAAACAGAATTTCGAACTGCGGATAGTCCTGACGAAAGAAGCTCTCGATGTTTTGTTTCAGCCGTGCCTCGTTGCCATGCACGGGTTTCAGTACCGAGACCGGGGGCAGCCCCCCGACAAGGCGAGCCAAGCTCTCGCGGTCGCGCCGGGCGTCTCGCCGGAACTTGATCGCTCCCAGAACGGAAAGAATCAAGACGATGGTTGACGAAATTGTACCTGTAACCGCAATGACCAAAATGGCGATCGCAATCATAAGCGAATGTCTCGGAGTTTTCGACGCTGGCTGAGGGGTGCAAGTTGCAGTATATATTCGATTTCTTCCAGGCAGATATCCGGCCGGCTAGCGATGCGCATTCTGTCCTCCTGTCCGCACCCCCACGCCGCCGTGAGGTTGCCGTTCTCGAGCCAGCCGGAGCATTCACCCGCCCGGCGGACGATTGGTGAAGATGGACTTTCCGCCGCTGCGCGCGAGCAGGAATGATTTCAATCCGTGCAACTCCTTCGGCTCTGCCTGGTCTGTCCACAGGAAGACCTGGGACGGTCCGTTCCACATCGCCGCCAGCGAATCTGGGGTTTCGAAGATGTGTGGCGCATCCGGAAACTTCGCACCGTACCAGAGGTTGCCGCTCGGTTCGTGCAGAACGTGCACCTGGATTCCGGTATAGAAATTCAGCGTCGACGCCTCGTGGTATTCGCCATCGATCACGATCACATCTCCGGGCCGATACCCCCCTTGAATCGCCTCCGCCAGCTGATAAGAAGAGAGGATCGGTGAAAAAATGCCGAAAGAGATGTGGATGCAGGCCAGCAAGACGACCATCATGGCCGCCAACGCAACATTGCCCGCCAAGGGCGAACCCCGGCGCCTCATAATCCAGTTTGCCCACGTACCCAGGAACAATCCCACTGAGGCTCCGAAAAGCGGCAGGCGAAACACCCCCAACGCTTGCGGGGTCAAGTCGAGGACATGTCCAAGTGCAAAATTGTAGTCCTGCGGATTCTCCTTGAGCAGATCAGCCAAATCCACTCCGGGTGGTGGAGTATGAGAAACCGAGAGGAAATACACGCCGGCAACCATGGCGATGGCGCCGATGGCAAACAGAACGGCCGAAGATCTTCTTCCCGCCCTGCGATCCGATTCCGTTGCCTCCGGAGCCGATTCACGTGCCAGCCATCCGCCGACCAGCAGTGCGATGGCTGGCAGAGCAGGAATCGTGTAGTACTCCTGGCGTGTGGAGAAGCTGAAGAAGCCCACGATCACGAGGATCCACAAAAAAAAGAGCAGATTGGCTCGACGCCGGGGGTCGAGCCGTGCTGTCCCTGCCTCCGAGCAGAGCTCGCGCCAGCGGGGAACGCCGCCGAGCGCCTGCGGCAAAAATGCGCTCCACGGGGTGAGCCACACCAGCAGCAATCCCCAAAATAACAAGAGAGGAACGGTGTCATATCCCGGTGGCACACGCTTGCCCAAGAAACGCATCACATGTTCGTTGATGAAGTAGAACCACAGGAACCCACGCGCCTGACCTGCGGGAGGATTGCGTAACGCCGCCAGGATGTGCCACGGCGCCGCGATCACCAGAAATACCAGTGCGCTGGAAATCAGATGCATCCGCAGGAGACGGCGCAGGCTTCCGGTAAGCAATAGAAAAAGTCCGATGGCACCCAGGGGAAAGATCAGCCCGATCAGGCCCTTGCTCAACACATTCAACGCGCACGTGGCCGCGAATCCCCAGCAAACAAGGCGCGATGGCCGCTCCTGTTCGAGCGATCGCAGGAACAGGTCGTAGCCGAGAGTCAGCCAAAGCGTAACCACCACCTCCGGAATCTGGAAGCGCGTAAAGACATACAACCCAAGCGAGGTAATCAGAGCCACGCCGGCATACAGGCCGCCCATTTCGCCAAACACACGCTGTCCCAAACGGTACGTCGCCAGCGCCAGCGCCAGTGTGGCGAGCATCAGCGGCAGGCGGGTGCTCCAGTTGCTGATGCCGAAAACCTGGTAACTCGCGGCCAGGGTCCAATACATCATGGGAGCCTTTTCCAGGTACCGGAAACCGTCGGTATAAAGAGTGACCCAGTCGTGCCGCTGCAGCATCTCGCGCGCTGCCTCGGCATGTACCGTGTCCACATCGTCCAGCAGTGGCGGCGATGACAGGCCCACCATGTAAATGACCGCCCACAATCCGGCGATCGCCGCCACCGAAACTCGCCAGCCGGTCAGCCGGCGGCTCGATCGGTCCGCGGCGGGGCGGTTTGCATTACGGTTGGTCATGGCGTCGGAACCTGGCGTGGAGCCGGAATTCACGGAGCACGAAATCATGGGTCCGATTCTCCTCACTCGCAGGGTTTTGTTCAATGTTGCGCCCAACCTGTCTCCAACTCAGGTGTGGCTCAGTATCAGTACTCCGCAAAACACAAAAATGGTGGCAAGCCAGCGCCGGCGATTGACGTCTTCCTTCAGAAGAAGCTTCGCGGCCAGAGCATTGCTAATGTAGGTGAGCGCCGCCGAGGCTGGGCCCATCAGGCTTAGGTCGGCCCACGAAAGGCCAACGAGGTTGCTGAAAAAGGCGATGGCCATAAAGAAAATTCCTGCAAAGAGCACTCCGCTCTTGAGCACGCGCAGAAGCATCGGTACAAAACCACGGCGGCGCCGAAGTTCACCCAGGTCGCCGATGCGCCGCATGGCGAGCGCGACCAGAACATCTCCGGCCGTAGCCGCGCAGACCGTGATTCCGATGCACAGCCATGTGTAGAGTACTTTCATCGCCGTTCCTCCGCCGCGTCGAGACCGGCACCGGACTCCGGCGGATCACCCGTGCGCCAAGGTCCCCCGGCAACCAGGCCAACCCCGGTGACAATGAACACTATCCCCGACCAGCGCTCTGCCCCCACGCGCTCGTGCAGCCAGAAGATGGAGAGCAGCGTCATCAGAACGTAACTGATGGCGGTTGCCGGCATCACGTAGCTGAGATCGGCAAAAGAGAGCGCCGTCATATAGCTCCCCATGAAGATCAGTAGAGAGACAATTCCAAGAAGGATGTAGGGGCTGGACAGCACGGCGAAGACATTGAGAATGTGGTGGATGTCGATTGCGCCCGCCTGCTTCATGCCGCGCGCCAGCAGCGCGTCGCCGCTGGCGCCGAAGAACATCATGGAGAGAATCACGAGGTATTTACGAACGCTCAATGGACATTCCTAACCGAATGACGGTGGAAACGCAATCGCAGGCCGACGCCGTCTCGCCGCTTGTTGCCTTGCCGGGCACCTGTGTTTCGCCAATTTGCCGTGCCCAGCCTCCCACCCGCCGGCAAATCCATGATTGCCGGCAACAGCAGCCACCGAACAAGTTGCCGACTGCTCGGGTTAGCATCTCGGCCCCATCTTGGGTGTGCAGCCCATGACCCGGCGACCCAGCCCCCAAAAACTGTACCACCTGCAAGGTCAGTTCGCCGGAGCCAGGAGGAGGTCCGAGGGGAGCTGGGATGACGGAGGTATATTTTTAGAGCCAATGGGGGTGATCCGGATCGAGGAAGTTCGGAAAATTCGTTCCCAGGCCATCCTGGCACAAAGTTTGGGGGGAAAAGCGACCGACAGGCGGAAAACAAAGAAAGAAATGAGCGAAAGGCTGGCTCACAGCGAGAGCGGAGCGAAGGGACGCGGCACAGCGAAGAGCAGATTATTGCCATCTTGAAGCAAGGGGAGGGTGGGCAGGCGACGGCGGATTTGTGCCGTCACGGTGGGATCAGCGAGAAGCTTATTGGTGGTGCCGCAGGGTTTCGACACCGGTGATGCCTTGGCCCTGCGGTACCCGTTTATGACGCTGCGACCCGGCAAGTCTCGCGCGTTCTTTCTGGCTAGGGGTTCCAGTTGATATTGGCCACTCCTCCGCCCGTGGGAATATCCTTGCAAATCAGCTGAACGCTTTCGGCGTCGCCCACATTGACGCTGGTTGAGAGCGTCTGGCTCGGCCCCGTGAAGTGGATGCTGGCGCCATTGACGATGCCTCCAGCACCATTGTAGGTGTACGACTGGCAGGTGAAAGTGTTCTCGGCATCGGTCCCGTCAAAGTAATTCTGCACGGTAAACGTATGGCTTCCCGGGCTGTCGACAGGCACATCGAATATCAGGCTCACGGGAAACGCGCAGTTATTGACCACGGCCCCAAACGATTCCGTCAGGCAGCTGTAGGTGGCTTTGAACTGATTTTTCGATGCCATCCACACCTTGAAAGAGTTGTACGCTGTGGTTGACCGCGCAAAGGCGGGACTAGCTGCGCCGGTCATAATAACCAGGCAGACTCCCAGAAAAAGTGATGCTGCTTTTCGTTTCATGGCTGTTCTCCTCGTTGGTCTGTCAAACCTTGGACCATGGGTTGAATTGTTTCGCGGCAGACTTGCGAGTCTCCGAAAAACCCCTTCGGAGAATCGCGAATCCAGATACTTGCTATTGCGGCTTCAGAACCGATTCCAGACAGATCCGTGGAGACCCATCCTCCGCCCGGGACCAATGCCAACCCCGGCTGTCCGCGCAACCGGGGAGCATTGGTTGGCCAAGCAGAGGTTGGGGCTTCCCCGTCCCCGCCTCTTTCAGCTCCACCATGTCCACCTCACGGCCACATTCAGCGCACCAACCCCGAGTTGTGTGCGACTTGCGAATGATCCAGAACCGGTCGGTTTCCACGGTGATCTGAGTCCGTTGGTAGGCGCCGGCTATGCTCTCGGAAACCTTTACCCAACGCCGGAACTCGTGGTAAATTTCTCGCCACATTGGGCTTGGTGTCCTTGGCCGGTCGCCAATGGGAGCGATCATGCTCCCGGCAGGGTTGGAAGTCCTCAAGCGAGCTATCAATAGTTCTCAATGGTTCTCAAGATTGGCTAACGTGAACAGTGCACAGCAGTTCTACGAATTCGGCCCCTTCCGAATTGATCCCGATCATCGCCGTTTATTGCGCGGATCCGAGCCCGTTCCGCTCCAGCCAAAGGCCTTCGACATCCTGCTGACTCTGGTCCAGAACAGAGAGCGGGTCGTCTCGAAGGACGATCTGCTGAAAACCGTGTGGCCGGATACGTTTGTCGAAGAGTCGAACCTGTCGCAGCACGTCTTCGTCCTGCGCCGGATCCTGGGCGATTCGACCGACAAAAAGGGCTATATCCTCACCGTGCCGGGTAGGGGCTACCGTTTCGTGGAGACGGTCCGGGTGGTGGGCGCCGAGGAAGCAGAGAAAAAAAGTGAGCGGGAAACGACCGAGGACAATGAAGAGCAGCTTGTGCTGGCAAGCCGCTCGTTGTCGACGGTCACGATCGAGAGAGACAAGGCAAGCTTGTTGCGGTCGTGGATCGCGATCGGGGCGATGCTGGCGGCAATCGCGGTGGCTGTGGCACTGTACTGGCGCTCCCGGCCAAAACCCAATCTGACGGACAAAGACACGATCGTTGTCGCCGAGTTTACGAATACAACCGGGGACTCCGTCTTCGACGGCTCGCTGCGCCAGGGCCTGGCCGCGCAACTGGCACAATCGCCCTTTCTCAACCTGCTTTCCGACTCACGTGCGGCGCAGACCCTTGCCCTGATGGGCCGACCCAACGATGCGCCACTGACTCCGGAGTTGGCGCAAGAGGTCTGCCAGCGCACGCAAAGCGCGGCCGCGCTCGATGGCGCTATCGCCCAGATTGGCACGCGATATCTTCTTACATTGAAGGCAGTCGCCTGTTCAAATGGCGATTCCATGGCCAGCACCGAGGCCGAGGCCAGCGACAAGAACCATGTTCTCCATGCTCTGGGCAGGATCGCCTCGGAGATTCGACCCAAGCTCGGCGAATCCTTGGCGTCCGTGCAAAAGTATGACGTGCCCGTGCTGGAAGTGACTACCGGGTCGCTGGAGGCGCTCCGTGCCTATGCGCTCGCTCGGGGGGATGCCCAATTGAACCGTTTGTATGATTCGATCCCGTTATATCAGCGCGCGATCAGCATCGACCCCAACTTCGCGGCAGCTTATCAAGGGCTTTCAGTCATCTACTTTAATCAGGACGAAACCGCGCTGGCGGCAGAAAACGCGAAAAAGGCTTACGGCCTGCGCGGCCACGTGAGCGAATACGAGAGACTTTCCATCGAGATGCTCTATGAATTCGCGGTGACGCGCAATTTCGAGGCGGCGCGCAAATCCGCTCTTCTTTATACACAAATCCATCCGCGCGACTTTTCCGGATACACCAATTTGGCCGTTGCTTGCGGATACCTTGGGGACAATGAGGGAGAACTAACGGCGAATCAGAAAGCTCTCGAACTCAATCCCGGCATCAAGTCGACTTACACCAATCTGATCACCAGCTATCTGCACCAGAATCAGACCAAAGAAGCGGAGGTGGTGGCAGCCGATGCCGCGAGCCACAATCTCGATTCCAATTACATTCATGAGTTGCTTTATCTGGTGAATTTTCTGAAGCATGACAATGCGGGGATGAAGCGAGAGGAGGGCAAATCAGATTCCGACCTTCTGAGGTATCTTGAGTCGGATACCGCGGCCTACGACGGTCAGTTCGCGAAGGCGAGAGGGCTGACCGAACAGGCGGCGGACAAGGCTTTGCGAGCTGGGCAGAAGGAAACCGCGGCGGAGTACAAGGCCGAAGGCGCCGTGCGCGAGGCGCTGGCCGGAAATACGGCTCAGGCAAAACGTCAGGCGAAGGATGCGCTGGCTCTCTCCACGGCTAAGGAAATTGTCGCCGCTTCGGCCATCGCCTTGGGACTGGCGGGCGACCCTGAAGCCAGCCGTCTGGGCGAGGACCTGGGCAAACGCTCTTCGGAAGATACGGCGCTGAACTACAACTTGCTGCCTGAGGCGCGGGCGGCAATCGCCCTTCATAGTGGTAATCTCGCGAAGGCGATCAGTGCACTGGCTGTTTCCTCGCCTTACGAATTGGGGGCAACCATGCAGGAAGCAGATTTCTGGCTCTACTCTGTCTATTTGCGCGGCGAGGAATATCTCGCAGCAAAACAAGGCGCGGCCGCGGCCGCCGAGTTTCAGAAAATCGTTGACCATCCGGGGCTTGTTGTGAACGAGCCTATAGGAGCGCTCGCGCACCTGGAACTCGGGCGCGCCTGCGCTCTGTCGCACGACCCGACGGCGGCCAGGACCGAGTATCAGACTTTCCTCACGCTGTGGAAGGATGCCGACCCTGACATCCCCATCCTGAAAGAAGCCAAGACCGAGTATGCGAAGCTGCAGTAGCCCCGTTGTCGCCGTTCAACGATTATCCGCATTCCCGCCGTTTCAATAAGGGCTTCGCTCAGACCAGTCGAAGATCGGGATGCTCCGCACGCAAGGCATTCCAGGATCCTGAGCCATCTACAAGGCGGTCAATGTGGCTGGGATCTGTCCCATTCGAATTCTATGCGCGGAAGGGCCCGGCGCTTAAAGACCGGGCAATCTGACGTCCGAACTCACTCCTCTTTCGCAACGCCATCATCCTTCCATTGGTGGCCACAGGCACAGGACCACTGATACTTCTGGGAAGGGTCATCCGATGGGACCACAAGCGTAGAGGTTCCGCCTTCAAAGATGACTTCCGCGGAATGACAAACGGGACAACGGACGATCAGATCGACGGCCTGTTCCGGCTCTTTAGGAGTGGGATCGTCCAGCGGTTCGTACTGCATCATCCCAGGCGCAGCCCAAGGCAGTCCGATGCGCATGATTTCCACGACGACCCCTTTGGAGAAATTTGAGGTTACGCCGTCGACGCCAGTCGCTTTCTCCGGCCCCATAAAGAAAGGGATTCCGGCCACATCCAGAATCCTCTGCACCTGCAGCGCGTCGCGCACGCTCCAAACGGTGCAGAGGGGGACGAGTTTGCGGTCTTCGGCATAGGCAGAGTCGGAATCGTCGGAGGAGTCGGAGTCCGAGGAATCGGAGTCGGCAGCGTCGCCGCCGCTCGAATCGCGGAATCTCGCCGCTTGGTGCTCGAAGAAAGCTGCAGCCGGTTTGAACCGCGATCGAGAGGACGGTTTCTTGTCCTCCACTTCTGCATCGGGCTTCAAACCGCGCGACCGGACCTCATTGGCAAGAGCCTGTTGGGCAAACGGCGTCAGGTCGGCGCTTTGCGGAATCAGGACTTGGAGTTCGCTGTCGCTCATCTGGCGATAGCGCTCGGCGATGCGCAGAAATTCTCCCGCCGGATCAAGAGTGTCCATAGTCGCCAGTGATGATATACCCGCAACGGCAGCGTCGTGTGCCGTGGATTACACTCGTGGTTAGACGCTCATGGGTCCCGTGGCTCCCGGGACGCACCGTTGATTGTGAAGATTTTTCCAAGATGATCAAGTTGGGACTCTTCCTCAATTCTGGCGCTGGGGGAGGAGGGCGACATTGGCAGCAATCGGGCTCGCAAAAGTTCGAGGCCGGCTCGACCATACATCATTGCCGAACGACCCCGGCGCTGTTTTCGCTTTAAGACTTTCAGGCCCCATATGGTTTGGCGAAGAAACGAGTTCGAATCGGGTCGCCTGCGTGGTCAAAGTCAACCATCGTCCTGCCCATCAGCGATGAGTCAACTTACTCGCTCTCTATCAACAGCTGTCCCATCATCTCCAGCCCGGTCCATCTCCCCGAACCCAGTCGACAGCTCCTCCACCGGCTTCCGCTGTCCCCATTGCGCAAGCCTGATGCGCATCGTAGAAACAATCCCCGCCGCAGCGTTCGCGCCTAGTGCGACCCGGACGCCGGTTATCGAAACCTCCCCATCGAATACCCATAACCTCCGCGTTCTGTCGCAAATGCCAGCGCCTTCGTCCAACAGACCTTACCGCACATCCCGCCACCGACCTCGCTTGGCGCGAATTTCTTGCTGGCCGGGACCCGCGATAAAGTGCTAACCGTTCTCAATCGTTGACAGCCCTGTGCGATACTTGCGAGACATGTACGTTCTTTCCGAGGATTTGTCACTTCATCGGGAGCCAAATTAGCGCGGCTACCAAAGACTGGCCGACCGCCGTTCAAAACGGCAGCTCAAGTCAGAACGGTGACCCCTCCTCTCTGAACCTGATCTTGAAAGAAGTAATTCTTATTCGAAGATCCACAGCTTATGACAGACTGGTTCGCGCGCCCCGTCCTACACGTGACCGACGTTGAGGCCTCGCTCCGCTTTTACGTCGACCGACTCGGCTTCACCTCCCCCTGGCGTTACGACGAAGACGGCAGAGCGTGCGTCGCACAAGTCGATCGGCAGGGTTGCGCCCTTATTCTGGCCGACACATGGCGGGAGAAGATTGGCAAGGGGCTGATGTTCATTTCCCTCAACGTCGAACCGGAGACGCGCGAAGCCGCGGTCGCGGCGTTGGACGCGCTGCGCGCGGAATTCGAGGCCAAGGGTGTTCCGGTCAAGGAGGGTTCGTGGGGCTACCGACTTCTGGTGGTCGATGATCCCGACGGCAATCAGCTCTTCTTCAACTATCCGAACGAGACTACATCCGGCAGGATTGTTGCTGATCAAGCGTAATCGTTCAACCGCGCGAGCATGGCCACGCCTACCGAAAGCTTGAACCAACGCAGACTGTTCGCGAGCCAAAATCAAATTCTCTCCAGCTACGAACTCCTCATTGCACTCCCCGCTTTACGCTTCAGGACACCTGACTTCGCTGTTTCAATGTTCGCTCGATCAGCTACTGCGGGTGTATGTTGCGACAGAACAGAAAATCTTGGATCGCTTACTTCTCAAGTCCGGCCTCCGATCGGGTGGCGCGAGGTGCGAGTGAAGTTAACCGACGGCATATACTGCTTGAATCGGGACAGGGGCGGCCATGTTCATGCGTTCTACGATGACGACGGCCGGATGATCCCGGACGAGATTCGTGCCATGGGGCGGCAGCCGTCTGACCTGAATTATCGCCACCCACGCGGACCGCTCGCACATTAGGCGGCATGGCGAAAAAGAAGCGGCAGACCAGGGCGCGAGCATTCGCGCGCGAATGGGAGATCGGCATAACGGCAAGCTTTTCCGATTTTGGCGACTGCGAGATTGTGGGCGTCGGCTAGGGCGAGCCCGTCCCACACGTTGGCATCGAGGTTCTCAAGAAGTTAACAGAGCAGAGGGCTAACGGTTGCACCGAATGAAACAAAAAAAGGAGAGCGGTCGATGAAAAACGTTTTCCTGATTCGCATCTTCGGGGCAGTGTTTGCCCTGACGGCTCTTGCCCTAGGACAAGTGACGGTGGTTTCGACTGACGACAACAAGCTCAGCCCCAAGCAGGAAGAAGCGGCGGAGCTAAAGGCCTGCGTGCAACACCTGGCAGGGGGTTTCCTCAAGGTTCCAGAAACGCGTGATCTGCGTTTCCAGGGCAAGGTGACAACACCGACCGCGCGCTGCCGCGGAGGCCAGCGGGCGGTTCAGTTCCAGTTCACGCCGTGGGTTGACTGGACGAGATATTGGGGAACGGGCGACTCATCTTCTCTGCCTGTGGGCTTCCTCTCGGTAAAGGGACCGCAGTTGCGTGGCATAGCCGGCGCGCTAACGGATCTCGAATACCAGCGTATGGAACTGATCAAATTCAACTTGTTCGACAATTCCGACACGTACCAGACCTATGTCACCGGACGTGGTGGGGTTGGCGGGTCGGCGCTGAAGACTTGGCCGGAAATGCGCCTGCCGAAGGAGAGCTCCGATTACGAGGAAGTCGGTGGCGATAATGAGCAGTTATGCAAGGGCGACCTGATTCGCGCGCGGACACTGACCGGCATTTGCAACGACATCCGCAACCCGCGCATGGGTAGCACGGGCATGCCGTTTATGCGCAACGTGGAATTTGAAACCACCTTTCCAGATCTTGAGCAGAATCAGCTTACCAAGAACCGTCACGGCGGCCGGATCAATCTGCTGACTCCCGATCCGCAACTCATCAGCCGCATTCTGTTTACGCGTCCGCAATCCAACCCGGCCTCGTGCAATGCTGGCTTCGGGCTTCCCAACAATTCTGTCGAAGCGAATTGCGATTACCTGAAGGCGCCATTCTTCAACGTCCTCGCCGCTTACTGGATCCAGTTCATGACGCACGACTGGTTCTCGCACATGGACGATGGGCACAACGCGCCCGGAACGATGATGGACGTCGGCTGCAAGAGCAGGTTGGTGAACAACGTCCCGACGCCGCTCACCCCGGAAGAGATCCGGAAGCTGGGATGCCGTCCTGGTGATCAAGTCGACAGAACTTACGTGTTGAAGGATACGCCGCCGGAGCAATTCACGATGGGCGGGCGCACCAATCTGACCCGCGCGCCCAAGACGTATGCCAATAACAACACCGCGTGGTGGGATGCCTCGCAGCTTTACGGCTACGACGAGATTTCGCTGCAGCGCGTGAAGCGGGATCCTAAAGATCCCGCGCGGATGCTTCTAGAACCTGTTCCCGGATTGGCGGGTGGCTACCTGCCTGTGCTGCAGCCGGGCGACCCCGCGCAGCCTCAGTGGCGAGGACAGGAGTCGGTCGCGTTCCCTGATAATTGGTCGATCGGCTTGAGTTTCTATCACAACCTGTTTGCGCGGGAGCACAATGCCTTCGTGGACGAATTCCGCCGACAAGCCTCGCAAAACCCGACGGCCGACAGCGGTCTGCGCAACCCCTCGGATCCCAAGCGAGTCATCCGCAACCAGGACGTCACGCCGAATGAGCTCTTCAACGCAGCGCGGCTTGTCGTCGCGGCTGAAATCGCCAAGATTCACACCATCGAGTGGACACCTCAATTGCTTTATGACGAGCCGCTCTACAAAGGCATGAACGCCAACTGGAACGGGTTGCTCGGCACAGGCGACCCGGACGTCTCCAAAGTTCTATCCGATATTGTGGTACACAACTTCGGCACGTCAGAAAGCGTCAAGAAAGCCACCCAATGGTATTCTGCCTTTGCCTCCGGTCCCGGTATCGTCGGGTTGGGCAGCAACATCACGCACTACGACGTCACCAACCCCGATCACGTCAACGGCGGCGTGAATCACTTCGGGGCGCCGTTCAACTTCCCCGAAGAGTTCGTGACGGTCTATCGTCTCCACCCGCTCGTGCCCGACCTCATCGAGTACCGTGACGCCAGCAAAGATCCGGACCGGATCGTGGAGAAGGTCGCGGTGATCGAGACCTTCGAAAACAAAGCGACTGACGCGATGCGCTCGCGTGGCCTCGCGAACTGGGGATTAAGCATGGGACGGCAGCGCCTGGGCCTGCTCACCCTGCACAATCATCCGCAGTTCCTGCAGAACATTCGTCTGCCGCGGCTCGACACGCCGACCGGACAGATTGATATCGCGGCACTCGATCTGATTCGCGACCGCGAGCACGGAGTGCCGCGTTTCAATGAGTTCCGCCGCCAATATGGCCTGCGGCAGTTGACCAGTTATGACGATTTCATCGACCAGACGCTTCCCGCCGAGTCGCTCCAGCGCAAGCAACAGATGGAGACCATAGCTCAGTTGCGCGAGATCTACGGAACGCACGTGTGCGACTCGTCGAAAATCATCACCGATGCGCAGTTGAATCCGGACGGATCTCCGATCAACGACTGTCTTGGGCACCCGAACGGGTCAGTAGTGGACAACATAGAAGACGTGGATACGGTAGTGGGTTGGCTGGCTGAATACACCCGGCCGCATGGATTCGCCATCTCGGAGACGCAGTTTGTGGTTTTCATTCTCAACGCGTCCCGCAGGTTGTACAGCGACCGTTTCTTCACCTCCAGCTTCCGGCCTGAGTTCTACACCAAGCTCGGCGTCGACTGGGTAAATCACAATGGGCCCGGACCGGAAATGATGGAAGCGGGGGCGCCAAACGGACATAGGCAGCCTGTCGCGCCCTTCAAGCGTGTGCTGATGCGAAATATCCCGGAACTGATTCCGGAACTGCAGCACGTGACCAACGGGTTTGATCCGTGGGGGCGTGACCGAGGCCAATACTACTCGCTGGATTGGAAACCGCGGACCGATGCGGCATCGGATCCCGCATTCAAGCAATAGTGTGTAATGGAGCGAATGCCCGAGCTCATCCATGGTCTCAGGAGTAGCAACGCCGGCGTGACTCCAAGTCGCGTCCCGTCTGCCCACCCACTCGACCTGGCTGTGGCCTGGTTATCGCGGCGCTCCAAGCTGTTCTCCCACGGATGGGGCGATGAGGCGCTTTTCGCCCGGCTGTCCGACAGCGCATCGTACTTTGACCCGCCCGCGCACATCGAGATGAGCTGGAGTACCGGCCACCAGCGTCGCGGCGCAACGCGTCGCGACGGCACCTTCCTTTCGCCCTTGGAATTGCTGCCGGAACACACGCGCAGGGTGCACGTTCGCGCGTGGACGCGAACCGGACACATCGCCGCCTGCGTGATTCTGGCTGCCTCGCGCGACGAGGGCTTTCGGTTGCGCGAGCACGTCTTCGGAGACCTAATCGCCCGCGGACTCGATCTCTACTTTCTCGAAAACCCGTTCTACGGCAGCCGTCGCTCCCCGGAAGGACCTGCGAGCATGACCGTCAGCGACCATGGGTTGATGGCGTTGGGTATGGTGCTGGAGGCGCGCGCGCTGCTGGAACACTTGAACACCCGCTATCTGAAGATGGTGGTCGCGGGCTACAGCATGGGAGGACACATGGCAGCCATTACCGCCGCGGTTTCGCCGTTCGCAGTGGCCTGCGCCGCGCTCGCCACCGGTGCCGCAGCGAGTAGCATCTACCTCCACGGATTGCTCTCCTGGTCGGTCGACCTCCACGCGCTAGAGGGGGCACCTAATTTGCGCGCACCTGCGCGCGAGCGTCTGCTGCAACTGTTCGAAGTGGCGGACCTCGCCCGGTATCCACTCCCGGCTCGGCCTGACTCCGCTGTAATTGCGGGTTGTATGCGCGATGGGTATGTCTTCAAGAGCGAGACCGAACGCCTGCATCAGCACTGGAGGGGAAGTGCGCTGCGCTGGATTCCGGCCGGCCATTTCTCCGCGCTCGTAACCAGCCGTCGCGCCCTGTGCGATTCTGTGAACGAAGCTGCGGACAAGCTCTAAAGAATGTGCATTCGGCGACCGGTGCGCTTCGTGGGTTAGGCGTTTGTCGCGGTTTTGATCCAGAAAGTCTGCTTGCTCTGAGGAGCGTAGAATGTCGAATCTCAATTCCACCGACGCGCAACTTCTTCAAATCGTGAGTGGCGCGTCCCCGGCGTCAATCTCCGATGTCGTTGCGGTAATGCAGAGAATCGATGAGTTGTTGCCGAGTCAGGACGGCCTCAAATGGTTCAACCGGCTGTATTTGATGGTGACCCAGCAGATCGACGCTCAGCCTCCGCCAAACGGTTGGGAAGACGCCAGATGGCTGACGCGCCTCGACATAGTTTTTGCTGGATTCTACTTTGCCGCCATTGCCGGCGCACTTGAGCAGATTGCGGATACCGCGAGCTCATGGGATGTTTTGTTTGAGGCGCGAAACAGGGTCGGTGTCGATCGCATACAGTTTGCTTTGGCGGGTATGAACGCTCATATCAATCACGATCTGGCGTTGGCCTTACTGCAGACCGATGACGAGTTGCATCTGACGCCGGCGGTGCAAAGCCCGGAGCATGATGACTATGAGCAGGTAAACGGCTTGCTGGAAGCGGTGCTCCCGTCGGCGTTGAATTTTCTAGCGACCGGGGTAATAGGTGAATTGGCGCAAGACACGGGAAGGGTCGGGCGCCTACTGGCGATTTGGAACGTCCGCGCCGCGCGCGATCTGGCTTGGAACTTCGCTGATCACCTGCGGAACCTGGGAGGCGCGAACCGTGACTTGGCCTTGGACGCGCAAGACAAGCTCACCGGAGTGATCGGACGCAGCTTGCTGCTTCTTGTTTAGCAGATATCTCCCCTAGAAAACCTCACCGAACAACTGCACTATCGCAGGCGTTGGTTTTGGTATCGAAGCAGTGTATGGTCGCGAATATTCTTCCAGCGCCGAATACATTTGCATGACCGCACGCTGCTTGAACTATAGAATAAGGAAACTATTCGTCTGCCGACAGCTTAGTTGTGCATTTCGTTGCCCTTCTGGCTTACGCTCGATTTAGCGGAGTACGAAATGTTCCTGTTTGGCTTCTGGATTTTACGGCCTCCGAGAACTGTCGGATATTGTCAACGCGCAGATTAAACCGCCTCACATAAAAATCGTTGATCGAGGAGCAATCCCGCTGAAGAACCTCGATCAGCTCTGAGACCGGCAACATCTCCTAAAAAGTGGCTGCGCATCGCGGACAAGCCGACTACGCTAGAAGCATCCATCGAGAAACGTCGCCGCTTCATCTGATATGCTGACGATCTTGTTCGTTGCCTGGCGATAGAATTTGAAATTGAGCTCGGTTCCCGGCTGGCCGTCATTCCAGTGGGTAAATTGTTTGAGTTCGCTCCGCCCCAGTGGCCTCTTCGCAAGCGCGGTGCGTTTGACGGCGATGCTCACCCGAGGCGTTTGTCGGACCACACCACGTTTCTTCGCAATTACCTCTGCAGAAGTGACCGCGCCACGCGCGATGAGGCCTTGCCCGCCCTCGTTCTCGCTTGCGAAGACGAACACCGTATCGCCTTTGGCGATGTGCTTGCCGCCATACATCGTCTTCTGCGCGCTAAACACGTACGTTTTCGCCCGCAGATTGCGAACCTCGGCTTTAATGGCGAATGGCATTCACCGTCACCAAGCCCGATCTCAAGCGCTCTGCGGGCGATATGCAATGCTGCGCCACTCCGACGCGGCTGACCGCAAGCCGTCCGGGAGGACGGCCCAGATCCGCCACTTGCCATTTCCCAATTCAGGGAGCTGTATTTCGGGCGCAGTCGAACTGGTACCAAAGTTAGAGCCTTCGGCGCCCAGGAATTCGAGCTGGTATCCCAGCGCGCCGGGGAGAGGCGGCAGCGTCACCAGCGTTTGCTTGCCAGGGGCCAAGATAATGCCATCCGGCGGCGTTAGTGGAACGGGGGCCGCGACCCGCGGATCCACACGCAGGCCGGCGGCCATAGGAATTTGCTCCAGAGCCGGGCCGGCCGCAGCCGCCGGCGTGACCAGACTTCCGGGCCGCATGCGCCAGACGCCTCTTCCGTAGGTCGCGGCAGTCAGCGTACTGTCCTTATGGTGGTAGACCAGACCGGACACAACCACACTCGGCAGATTCCCGCTGATGTTCAACCATTTACCTTCGGTCTCGGCCCAGACGCCGGTATCGCCCGCAACAAAAAGCCGACACGGGGAGTGGGTTTCGTAGGCGGCCGCATAGAAAACGACGTTAGGCAGCGAGCCGCCGTCGATGTCCTCCCACGTATTGCCCATATCCGAGGATCGGAAGACGTGGCGATAGGGCAGGGCCTCTCCCGTTAGGAGCTTTACGCCCGAACTAAGAACACCGGAAGAAGCAACCGTCACCACAACTGTCGCGTGAAATTTCGGATGGCAAGCGATGGAGGTGATAGCGCGCGCGGGAATTTCGGCGCAAGAAAGGCTTTGCGACCAGTTCACGCCACCGTCCATACTGCGAAAGATGCCGCCGCGCGTGGTGCCGACGAACATCAGCCGGGGCCTCGCGCGGGCAATTTCAATGGCGGAAATCGGCGATCCGTCAAACGAGCCGGATACGGGCCTCCAACGCTGCCCGTTATTGTCCGTGCGCCATAACCGGTTTGAACCGGCCCAAACCGTCTTGACGCCGTCGTGCGCGGAGGGTTCGATGGCCAGGACGCTGAAAGCGCGTTGGCGTGTCTCCCGCTGCGAAATCTGTCGTGGCTTGACGTTCTTCCAATTGTCCCACGGCTTGCCTTTCCGGTGGCGGTAGACCTCGAATCCGGTTATGCAGCCAAAGACGTTGCCCTCCTGAGCGGGATCGAAGGCGATCCAGGCGCCATCGCCCGAGATGGCCGGGAAGAAATCGCGCTCTTTGCAGTCCCCGACACCGGCAATCAGAACGCCGTTGTCTTGAGTGCCTCCGCCAAAGACCTTGCCGTTGGAGGGAGCCACGTCCAGACTGTAGAACATCGCGGTAACCATCCCCATCGAACGCTCCATCCAGGTGCGGCCGCCATCGCGGCTCACGGGAACACCGCCGTCGTTTCCTGAAACGATGAGGTCCTCCTGCGGCCACAGCAAGGCATGATGGTCGTTGTGTACGTAATCCCTTTTTTCCCCGCGCTCGCCGCTGGTGATTCTGCGCCAACTGCGTCCCGCATCGTCGGTGCGGTACAGATGCATACCGCCCCAGATCGCGCATCCCGGTTTATCAGGATGTACGGCGATAACGTTGTTGTACGACATCTGGCGTTCCTTGGGGTAGCGCCCACCCAGGATCTCGCGCCACGAGTTGCCCCCGTTGGTGCTGAGAAACACTCCCAGCACATTGTCGTCGGATCGGTCCGAGGCTAGCGCGTAGATCACATCCGGGTCGGAAGGCGCGAAGGCCAGGCTGGTCCGCCGAAATCGGTCGGCGGGTGGGGTATTTGTCACATGGAAAAGCGCAGCTGCAATTCTTGTCGGAAGCCGGAAGATGAGGTCAAGGTCACGGTGGCTTTTCAAAGTAGCTTCGCAAGAAGTCAGCCACAGCACCTCTATATTTGCAATGAATGTGTGGAAGAAGGCTGTGAGAACGATTGCGTACAAGGACTGGGAGTGGCGAGACCGTTCCGGCAAGGGCGACATCTTCCGGGGTCGCTTCCTTTCAGATTACGACCCATGACCTCTTTTATGGGTCGTAATTGTTCCAACAGTAAAAACACGGGAATGGTTAATGTTCATCAATGATTGGCGCTATGGCTACTCATTCAAGCCCGATTGTTCATAGGGACCGTTAGGCAGGAGTCGAACTGCCCCCCTGTGAAAATGGTGTGCCATCCACAGTTGACGAGCTTACGATGCTGAAAGGCAGGGTATCCAGCCGCATCCTGGCCCTGGATCGTTAACTGCAGAGTAGATCCAGCCTCGAAGAGCGTCGCAGACGGCCAGATTTCGATTTTCACTGGCACGATGTCCCCGGGAAACACCTTTTGAATGTGCGTGTGGTTGTGCCATGGGCGCAGCGGCGTGCTGCGCGATACGTCCAGCTCCCGGTGTGAAGCCCGGAGCCATCCCTTCGCAACATCATCGCGCTCGTATCCGTTGAACCCGGAGAAGAAGACCTCTCTTCCGGTGGAGTCGAGCTTTCGCAGGACTACGAAGAGATCCAGATCGTCGCCTTCGGAGGTGCTGAGCCAGAGCTTCAGCGCGATGCCGCCAATCAGCTCTACCCCGCGCTCGAATCGGATGGAAAAAACTGCTCTGCTGTTTCGACTCGTGGCGCGATATTGTGCTTTGCCTTCGGAATCAGCCGGTTCTTTTTGCAGACTGCCTGTATTCGCGCAGAGATAAAACAGCGCCGGCTGCACTGACGGAAGTGGCCAACTCTGCTCCGAGCGAACCTCTTGTTGGTAGAAAGCCTTGCGAACTTCGAGGCGCAGCTTCGGCACTTGCTCCATCCCGTTGTCGATATCTTTCAGAAAATGGTCCAGAAATCTCTTCTGCCAGCCGAGCGCCTCCTCGCTATAGAACGTCTCCCATTTTTTCCGCCCATGGGTGAATAACCACTTTTGCCTGGAGGATATCCGCTCAAACCCTTCGATCGATCCGCGGGTATGCAATCCATGATCGGACCAGCTTGCGCATACCAATGCCGGCACGTCTATGTTTTCGAGGACAGGTCGTTTCGCTGCCCAGTATGCGTCGTCCAACGGATGCGCGGCTTGCTCCGACAAGAAATCTTCGGCCAACGGAAAACTGCGATTGCGCCCGCTCTTGATGCGTTTTTTGGCCCAGAGGGCAACGAATTTGGTCTCAGGTATCCCACCATGGAAGGCCAATTCGCGGTACAAATCGGTGACGCCCTCCCACGGAACAATGGCCCGTAGGTGCGGAGGTTTGAGCGTTGCCACATGCCATTGCGACATGGCCAGATACGAAACGCCCATGATGCCAACTCGCCCTGTGCACCACGGTTGGGATGCCGCCCACTCGATGAGATCGTAGTAGTCCTCCGCATCCTGCACTCGGAGTACTCCCCCCTGTCCTTCAGATTTGTGCATTCCACGAACGTCCGCCTGAAGAACCGCATAGCCTTGCTGCACCCAATAGACCGGATCAGGCGATTCGAAACCCGTCGGCCGTGAGCAATTGAGCTTGCCGAACTTGACTCCGGAAAGCCGCATGAAGAAGGTTGCGAGGCGATCCGGAAGCTTGTCCTTGCCGTATGGCGTGACGGACATAATGACGGGATACGACCCGCCAGCCTCTGGCTTGAACAGGTTCGCAAACAGACGCACGCCGTCCCGCGTCGGCACTACAAGATCACGTTCTATAACGATTGAGCGCATACCGACGGCCGTTAGGACCTTGGCGGAGACTGGGTGATCGCAAATCGCATCGTCGCTTCCGGCGCGCCACTAATTAGCACCGAGTAAGTCTTTCCCGCTTCCAGACGAAATTCCACCAACTTGCTCGGCGCTTTGCAGGCCAACGCTGCCTGCCATGCCGATGGCACCTCCGCGGAAATTCCCGAGGTCATTCCGACCCACGCATTATTGTCCATGACCAGTCGATAGATCCCCGAAGTTGCGATTTGGATTGAGGCTATTCCGCCGTATGTCACCGGCCGCGGTGGGTCATTCGGTAAACGTCCAATTTGCTTCTTGGCGGATAGCTGGACCTGGTACAACTGACCGAGTTGGATACGCGGGGCATTGGTCATTTCCTGACTCGCGATTACAACCGCCGGCACAGCAGCGAATAGGGCTCGTTCCTTGCCCACATCCCAGGTGTAACTGCTGCAGGAGCCGTCCGAGGCGGCGTGGCTCTCGGCGACGCCCATAAGCAATCCGGCGCAAAGCACCGGACCGATCCATTTTTTATTTCTCACGTTACCTCCATGCTCGTGGGTGTGTCGTTGTCAAGAAGCTTTATGCCAGTTGGCCGAATTATTTTGCTTGTGTGTCTTTTTTCTGTCAGTTTGAGGTGTGCCCTATCCTGATGTCAGACACATTTCCCAAATAAGTCAGTATAGGGGCAATTTACTACTTTATTGACAGATGCCGTTGACGGAATCTCCCGCGCCTCATAGGCGGGAACATGTCTATTGACAAAGATATGATCGTCGTCTGTGGCGGCGGAGGCATCTGGGGTGTTGCCTGGATGACGGGTCTCGTCGCTGGCCTCACTTTTGCAGAGGGCTCAATTCATCACAGTCGAGATCCATGGCATAGAACGAATTTACGAGCGCGAACAGAGGGAATATCGGTGCAGTCGAGGAAGGTTCTGGATTTAAACGCGATAATGTATTTTGTCACTATCTGGGTTGGCAAGCGGGCATTCTGGTCGTTTGCCCTAGACAGCGACTATCCGCTCACTGGTTTGCTCCCGCGAAATGCATCCATTGGCATTTTTAAACCCTAGCGCGTTTATCGGTACTTTCAGAGGGCCCAGGCCGGGCCTCATTCCGACAGTCGCAGGGCGCTTATCAGGGCGGCCAGAGCAGCAGGCTGATTTCGACGGCTTGGGTAGTAAAGAAAATAGCCCGGGAATGTTGGGCACCAATCCCTGAGGACCTGAAGCAATCGTCCTTCTGAAATCCTGGCTCTGAGAGTTTCTTCCATCGCCGTTCCTATCCCTACGCCATTCAACACTGCTTGGATTACCAGGTCCGGATCATCGAAAGACGCGGGACCCTGGGGGCTAACGGTGAGTGCCTTACGGCCTTTCTCGAACTCCCACCGATAGAGACCGTTGCTAAAGCGAAAACCTATGCAGGAATGCTCCTTGAGATCTTGAGGTTTTCGCGGAATATTGTGTGACTTGAAATACTGCGGCGATCCGACGACCGCGAGACGCATCTCCCGGGTCACCTGAACGGCAATCATGTCCCGTTGGATGAACTCGCCTAGCTGAATGCCAGCGTCGTACTGGCCGGCGACAAGGTCGACAGGGTCGTTGGATGAAGTGACCTCCAAGATGATTTCCGGATAGGTGCGATTGAATCGAGCCAGCTTCGGCAGAATCACCATCTGGGTCGCCGTTCGAGGGATGATGAGGCGAATTCGGCCTGCAGGATTTTCCCTTTGCTTTCGGGTCTCCGCGACGGCCCGCTCGATTCTCTCTAAGGCAGGAGCAAGTTCTTGCAAAAGCGCTGTGCCTGCGGCTGTTGCAGAGACGCTTCGCGTGGTTCGCGCGAGCAATTGAAGACCTAATCGCTTTTCGAGCCCGCGCATGGAATGGCTCAATGCGGATTGAGAGATGCCCAGCCGGATGGCAGCGCGTGTGAAACTGCGCTCTTCCGCAACCGTTGCGAAGGCCGAAAGCTCCGCCAATTCACTCCGTATCATTTATGAATGATACTCATGACGCCTTGCGCCGGAAAGCGGATTGTTTCATGAGCAACGGCATCTTATTCTCTGTGTGTGCGAATTGATCTAGATCGCACAACCTGGAGGACGTTATGCAGACACGCACATTAGGCAAGAGCGGGCTTAACCCGAATAATTCGTGATTTTTAAGACAAGAGAAGCCTCCTGTGCTACAAACAGGTTGACTAGACGCCGTTCGAGGCACTTCCGGAGGCTTCTTCGTGTCTGACGATAGCACAACACAGTGTT
>JBEKPJ010000078.1:0-27532 GCA_049520935.1 Terriglobales bacterium
AGCAACAAGCTCACAACTCGGCTCTGCGCATCTCGCTTGGTTTGCGTGATCGCTTGCGCGTAGATGTTCAGCGTGACCGAAATGTTTGCGTGTCGCATTAGCTCTTGCACAACCTTCACGTCGACTGGTACTGTGATCTGATCGACTGGTATGCCCGCGCCGAGGAGGTCGTGCAGCAGACCCGACATTTCGCTATCAAGGGATGATTTACTTTCCGCCAGGGTTCCGTCCAGATCAAACGCAATTAGCTTTTTCACTATGCTTCCACCCTCTGAATTCAGTCGATTTCAATCCGGCAGCGCGATCTCCAGCAGGTTCACTGCGCCGTGGGGCTGGAAAACACATGTTCCGATCGCCGCAGGCAAGACGAATACGTCGCCTTTTCCGACGGTGTAAGCGGCGCATCCGTGCTCAACTTGCCTCGCACCCTCGATGCACACGAGTATGCGTGGTACGCCCACGGCGCCGACGGTAAACGGCGATTGTCCGCGCAGGCGCCACAGAACGAAATGTTCACAGTTAAATAGTCTTTCGCGTTCCACTGGGTTCGTCGTCTCCACCAGGGGCGTCACCCAACCGACCGGACCTTCCGCAAAATCAATGCAGGCCACCGCCTTATCGACCTGGAGTGCCCGCGGCTTTCCAGTCTTCGTGTCAACATGGTCCCAGTCATACAAGCGAAACGTCACGTCGCTGTTCTGCTGAATCTCGAATACCACCAGGTCTCCGCCAAGAGAATGCACCGTCCCGGCCGGAAGGAAAACAGCTTCGCCGGGCTTCGGAGTTAAACATGAGAGGTGGTCTGCAACCGTGCCGTTGGCGAGCGCCCGCCGCAGCTCGGCTTCAGTCGTATCTGGCTTCAGCCCCGCATAGATGCGGCTTTGCGTCCCGGCTTCCAGCACCACCCATGCTTCGGTCTTCGCAGTCTCGCCTGCTGGCAGCAGGTTAGAATTCGCTTTCGTGGGGTGCACTTGCACGGAGAGCATTTCGTGTACGTCGAGGAACTTCGGCAACAGTGGAAATCGTCGAAAACGATGGGCTAGCTTTCCCAGCATTTGCTCTGGAAACTGTTTCAGCAATTCACCGATCGTCTGTCCTTTGAGAGGTCCATCGGCTACTTGGCTTGCATGGTCGTCTCGGTCGGTGAGTATCCAAGCTTCGCCTACAGGTCCGCTCGGTAGAGGGGTGGTGAGCAGGTCCGCCAAGTGCCGGCCTCCCCACAACCGATACTGATAAATCGGTTCGAATCGCAAGGGATACAGAAGTGCTTGCGGAATCGCGTGTCTGTTCTCATCTGCGGTCAGCAGGCCCAGCTCACTCGTCATCCAGGGTCTCCGCCGTCGTGTTGAGCCTGCGTAGTCCTTCGTGCTGGTTGCTAATCGCATAACGCTATGGAACTCTGCTGCCGGCCGGCATCTGCTTCTGACGGCCAGAAGGCACTATCGACAGGTCATTGGTGCCTACGTAGATACCGATGGCCACAAATATGGCAATAAGGCCGAACCAGAAGCGCCAATCATGATGCGCTCGCTTCCAGTAGGGGATATGGCCATGATGACTCTCGCCCATCGGATGCGTGTGTTCCGTGTTGTTCATGCTCGTCTCCAGTACAAAAACGGAAATGCATGGAACCGGCATCAGCCGGTGAAAGGATGAACACTCTTTCCTGGATCTCTACCCTCACTTGACGCCGCTCATGGAAAAAGAAGATTCATGTTCGCCTTCGCGCACCCAATATGGCGACCGGCCATAGTGAAGATGGAGCCGGCTTTCATACTCACGAGTGACCGGCATGGATTCAACGAACGCCGGGACCGTTTTGATGGTTTCCCTGGAGAGGCTGACGAACACTTTGGAATCTGTCCACTTCACATCGTTAATCCAGGCGGGTGAAATCAGTACCTTCTTGCCTGGCCACCAATTTTGCGTTGCCACCTCGATGTAGCGGATAGCCCAAGCTTAATCATCGACAACGAACCCTGCCACATGGCCGATTTCCCCATCCGTCGCGGCGATGTGGTAGCCAGTCACAGCTTCGGTACTCTGCAGATGCGAATCCGCCGACTCTTTCGGAATCCTTTCCGCCAGCGCCTCCTTAGAAGCAATTGCTGGAATATCAAAGTTCATCGGGCAGTACGCTGTGCCCCACAGATAGGGACCTCCCCAATAATACGGATACCCGTAATACCCGAGGTATTCAGCCTCGTGCTGCCGAGATACCGGCCGGTGTGTGTCGATGTTGGGGCTATGCTCCACTTGCTTTCTCGTCAGTGCCACATCCAACCGCTTGGCTTGCCAATCCACATTAACCACCGAGAATGGCGAGATTAGCACTTTACGGTCGTCAAGCCAGCTGCCGGTTTCCGCCGTGAGGTAGCGGATTGCCCATGTCTCGTCGTCGAAATATAATTGATCTACGGTTCCAATCTCGCCGTCCTTGGCGCGAATCACAAGACCCTTCACATTATTCGCATTCTTTAGCATGATCTTTTCCCTCCTTGGGCTATAGCTGCCTTGTTTGTGAGCTTCGCTAGGAAGAACGAAGAGCCACACAGACCTGAAGATTGGCCGAGGGCTCTTCGCGATTCTTCAATACCAGCCCCGTAGATCTGGTTTAGCTATGCCGCCACTGCTTCCGCCGCATGCATTGTGAAAGAGGCAGGATGCGTCGTTTCGATGATGTCCTTTGCCTTGGCCACTTCTGCAGCCGTTCCGTGCGCGATCAGCACGAACTGATCTGTCTTGATTGCCGTTTCGTACTTCACAATGCTGTTCTTGGGGATGCCGATGCTGAAGAGGCCGGCTCCCAAAGCACCCAAGGCTCCTACCTCCAACGCGCCTTCCAGCCCTGCCACGATCCACGCCACCAGAGGTCCAGCCACTAAAATTGGGCCGAGGCCCGGAATCATGAAGAGAGCAGATCCAAACAAAAGCCCCCAAAAGCCTCCCCAGAACGCACCAACTTTGCCCCAATATTTCATGCGGTCGCCGGTATTGTAATAGCCGACGACCTGCTCGTCGGTGTGGTAGCCCTTGCCGACGATCGATAACTTTTTCATGTCGACGCCGCCACGCTGAAGTTCTTTTACCGCTCGATCCGCATCCGTATGAGTCTGATAAATCGCGACCACTGAATTTTCTATAGACATTTCCAGCCTCCTCGGCGTCTTGCCGTCGTTCTGACATCATCAAAAGAGATCACAATGGGACTATGACGACCCACACATAGAAAAACTGGTCGCTATTGAACAGTTTCAGTGGATTTAGGCCAACCCGAGCCCCAGAGACACGATGGATCGCTTACGCTCGGCGATGAGCCAGATTAATCGTTAGAACAGTGTTTGAACCAGCCGAGCCATTCTTTCCGAGCCGATGCTGGATCTATCGAGAGATGAACACTCGCAGTCGAGGGCGATCTCCAGGCCTCTTGGAAAAAGACAATGGAATTAGGCCCGTGCCCCCAATTCCCTATAAGGGACTGTGCGCCGACCGCGCCTCGCATTGGTCTGACAGCGGGTTCATGGTCGTTACCTTACCGGCCGTGAAACCCGCCGCCACCTCCTCCTCCATGAAACCCGCCACCACCACCTCCGTGGAACCCGCCACCGCCGCCGTGGAATCCGCCGCCACCGAATCTTCCGAAGCCCCGTCCTGAGCTTGCCATTCTAGGTCCGGAATGGAAACCGCTTCCTGTCGATCCCGCTCCGCGATAGATGCCGTGGGCATAACTGCGTCCTCCAACATAGTGAGAGCCGGGTCCCCAGTTACGGGCGTCTGTACTGAAGTGATGGTAATAGTGACCGTATCCGCGTCCGTATCCGCCGTACCCATATCCGTACCCGAAGAACGGAGACTGATATACCCACCACGGGGAATAGAAACCCCAGCCGAACGGGCTGTAGAAAATCCCGTCGCCCGGAATGAAAGTGAAGGCGTCAAACCATGGATCCCAATACCAATCGGCTCCCCACCAGCCCGCGCCGCCCCATCCATTTTGGGCGTACATGCCAACCGCATCGACGTTAGCTTCGGCCAGGTAGCCTGACCGCAGACTGCTCCAGCGAAACAGATCGCTCTCCTCATAGGATTTCTTGTCGAACTTACGTGGCTTCGACAGATCATTGCTGGCCAGCGTGATCTCGCGCCCACCCTTCACGTCGAAATGTTCGTGGCCGCTCTCGACGAATGCCTTGCCGTCGAACACGCGCATCTCTCTCTGATTCTGATTAAAGTCATACAACCCGGTCTTCAACAGTTGCGCGGTCGTACCAGCATCGTCCACGCGAATACTGTTTTCCGGATGGATCTCGGCAACTTCAACCATCGCATGCCCGCGGTCAACTTCGACCTCCGTGTCCGTGAGGCTGGGCGAAATCATCTTTACCGAACTGTTGTTCCCGATTCGCAAAAAGACACCGGGAGTCAACAAAACCTCCGCCTTGCCATTCTCCGTTAGCAACGATTGGCCTGGCTGCAACTCTGCCGTGCCGATTGACTTGGAGTTGAGAGCCTGATCGCCGATTGAGACCTGGCCTTCAACGTAATTAACCGTTCCTGGTACCGCTGATTGTGCGCTCGTCTCGCTACCCCAGGACGGTGCAGTTAGAATCGCGGCCAGGAAAAAGCCGAGGAGCCATTCTTTCGTCGCTCCCACCTTCACCCTTGGCGCTTTCATATTCTCGCCTCCACAAAACTTCTCAATCAATTAGATGAGCGAGCCAGAATGCATTCCTCGCAAAAACCCGAAAGTTCAGAAAAACTTCAGGATTCCTCAAGTCACTTTCGTGGTGAGATGGAATTGTTATAGCGATTCCTAGGACATGTGAAAGAACACGACAAACAAACGCGGCACATTGCCCGACTGCAACCAACATCCTGCAAGCATGCGAATATGCGAAACAGTCGATCGCTAGGAAGTGCGGGCACTGAGCCGAGACGGATCTTGTGAAGGAAACCACGACGGGGTTGTCCATCGCCGTCACAAGCCGATGGATGTTCTCCTTAAGCTTTGTTCGCCACCTTGCGCGAATCCCAAAGGAACGCGAGCATTCTGCAAGGGTCCGGAGGCACTTGAGGGACAGGAGAACGAAGATATGATTTCTTTGAAACTCACGCGTTTGATCGAACAACATTCAAGCGAGCTGACCGATGAGCTTGTCAAGAAGCTGCACAGTTCCCCTCGAACCCGCGGCCTGCAGCGAGTCGCAGCGCCGGAGTTGCGAAATCGCATTCAGGAAATGCTGAGCCAGTTTCAGGCGTGGCTGATAACAAAAGAGAATCGCAACAGCGTGCAGGAGCGCTACCGGCGATTGGGGAGGCAGCATGCCAGCCAACTCGTTTCCCTTCCTGATCTCTGCTGGGCGGTGGTTGTGATCAAAGAGGAGCTTTGGGATTTCGCGGGACAACATGCATTTCATGCTGCTCCCATGGATCTTCAAGCGGAACTCGAGCTCACTCGGTTCGTGAACGTGTTTTTTGACGGCATGATCTGTTATTTGGCGGAGGGTTACGAACAGTTCCGAAGCGAGATGGTAGAACCACAATTGCACGCAAGCGAGGCCGCGACCCGAATGGTCGCTATCCCCCGAACCCAAATGCCATGATGTAGGCCGTCATCCCATGAACCCGCTGCGAAAACCCTTTCGCCACCGAAAGGGAAGGTTCTCCTATCTGCTCGCGGTCATGATCATGCAGTTGCGGTTGTCGCCCTGGGCAGAGGTCAGTGGAGCCCGCGGCCGCATTACTGGCCTTCTGGCAGCAGGAGCTGTCCTCTGCGCTCTTTACGCTGTAAGTGAAAGTCGGAGAGTTTGGATCGCAGGCGTAATCCTCGCCGTGCCAGCGTTCTTGCATCGCATCAGCCCCCCTGATTTGCACAGTCTCTTCTCGCTGACAGGCTTGGGCGCCTCCATCGCTTTTGACATGCTGATCACCGTTTTCATTCTCGAGGAGATCCTTCAACACGACGACATCAGCGGCCAAACCATCAATGGCGCCCTGTGCGCATACCTGACAACCGGCTACGCTTTCGGGCATCTGTATATGTTGCTCGTCCACCTTCATCCGGAATCATTCGCCGTGGACCCTCGCCTTTTCCACCATACGATTCCCTTACAACCTGACCTCATTTACTACAGTTACACCACACTGGTCGCGCTTGGCGCCAACGGCATCGCCCCATCCGCGCCCTCTACACGCTGCCTGAGTATGATCGAAGGACTTCTTGGAGTTATGTACCTGACGGTTCTACTCGGAAGGCTAGTTGGGCTTCACGTTTCCCAGAGCATCACGAAAGGTTCTCCAACGTCCCGTGACCGGACTGAAACTCCTGGAAGAAATGAGGCTTGGGAGGCTGAATTGCGGTGATTAATCGCTTATCCCCGTAGCGACCGGTAATTTGATACAAAAGATCGCACCGGTAGGGAAAGAGGTTTTCACACTAATGGTGCCTCCATTGGCTTCAACTGCCCATTTGGCTATCGGCAATCCGAGTCCGAAGCCGCCCGCGTCTCGCGAACGGGCTTCATCCAGTCGGTAGAAGCGGTCAAACAAGCGCTGTTGGGCACCATCGGGAATCCCGGGCCCTTGATCCTCTATGGCGAGTTCCACAAACTGCGCTGACTCAGAGTGGTCGCCATCACTCTGCAAAGTTACATGAATCTTACTTCGAGACGGTGAATACTTCACCGCATTGTCGAGCAGGTTCACAACTGCCATCCGCAGAAACGCACGATCGGCGCACACTAAGGCTCTTTGATCGCCCGTCACCGAGAGGGTCTGTTCCTTATCCTCCGCCAGGACCCCAACGACCGCGACCGCCTCTTGCACGAGGTCCATAAGAGCGAAAGTGTTTTGTTGCAGTTGGGTCGCTCCCGAATCAGCGTGTGCGATGGTGAGTAGCGTGTCAGTCATGGCAGTAAGCTTAGCGACTTCCTCCAGCATGCTTCCGATGATGTCGCGATATTTCTCAGCCTCGTGCTCCTCCTGTAGGCCCACTTCTCCAACACTGCGGATGGCTGCCAATGGCGTCCTGAGTTCGTGCGAGACGTCAGACGTGAAACGCTCCAGCTTTTCAAAGGACTCCTCTAGGCGCTCAAGAAGTCCGTTAAGAACAACCGCCATGTGACCGAGTTCGTCGTCGGCATTTTGGACTGGAATGCGTTCGTTCAGGCGGCTCGCAGTAATGCGCTCGGTGAGGCTGGCCATCTGTTCGAGGGGGTTAAGAACCTTGATGACGAAACGGTAGCCCGCAAAACCGGCAGCGATCAGTGCGATCGGGAGAACAAGACCAAGTACGCCAAGTAACTGAAGCGATTGGAGTCTCAGTGGCTCCGTACTGTACGCCAAGCGGATGAGAAGCGGGGTTTCTTGGAGAACATGAACATGACTGATAACTAAAACCGACGTCCCATCGGCGACGCGGAGGCTCCGCGGAGAAAAGCCGTTCACGCCTTCGTCGGGTAGAAGCCGGCCGCCAAGAGTGCTGCCATCGAGCTTGCGATTGCGGAAAAGCACGTGCCCATTTGAATCAAGAACCTCCAACAGCCGGTCGAGCAAGAGCCTTGATTCGGGCCGATTGAAGTACTCCTCATGCAACGAGACTTGCCCGTCTGCGGTGAAGTACAGGAGACCCTGGACGGTCTCCATGTCCTGCACTTCGGCATGGTAAAGCTGTTGCTTCAACTGCCAATACTGAAGAAAACACGCACAGCAAATGAAGGCTGCAAACAAGAGACCGAAAATGGCAACGTACCAGAGCGTGAGGCGGCTTCTGATATGACTAATCCGGAAGGTCACTTCTTCGTGTCCTCCATCCGCATAACAAAACCCACACCACGAACCGTGTGCAGAAGCTTGACCGGCCAAGGATCATCAATCTTCCGGCGAATGCGGGCAATGTGCACGTCAATCACGTTGTCCATCGAAGTGTAGCGCAGGGTTGTCTTCCAGACGTCACGGGCGACCATCTCCCGAGAAACAACCGATCCGCTATTGAGCAGGAGATATTCGAGCAAATCGAATTCGCGTTCTGTGAGCTCGATCGGCTGATCGCCTCGCGTGGCTATTCGCCCGCTGACATCCATCCTTAGATCCGCCAGCTGCAACACAGAGGCGGCGGCGGGAGTGGCTCTCCGATGAAGTGCGCGCACGCGGGCAAGCAGCTCGGGGAAGGCGAAAGGTTTGACGAGATAATCGTCTGCGCCAGCATCGAGACCGCGCACACGGTCGTCAACGGAGCCCTTAGATGTGAGCGCCAATACGGGGATCTTGAATCCATCGCGACGGAGTTCACGCAGGGTCTCAAGACCACCCATCCGCGGCAGCATAATGTCCAAGAGAATCAGGTCGAAGTTGTGATCACGTAATTCCTCGAGCGCTGATTCCCCAGAATAGGCGACTGTGACCTGATAACCACTGCGAAGTAGGCCCTCTGCAATTGCATTCGCCAGTTTGTGCTCGTCCTCGACAACCAGAATGTCGAGCGCTCCTTTTACGTGAATATTGTCTGCGCCAAACATGATTCACACTCTACAGCAGGTCGCCAGCATCCCGGCCCGTCGAAATGAAAAGTTCAGAAACACTTCAGGATTCCTTAATGCTGTCATGTGTTGAGATAAAAGAGCAACAAAGGCGATGTTTGCTATGAACAAAGGTTGCGAATATCGCAGTGCATAAAGGATGGCTCAGATGAAAAGTACGAGTCGTTTTATGTCTTCGCTAGGAGTGACCGCATTTACCCTGATCGGCCTGCTCCTGAGCGCTCCCTGCGCGACCTCCGCTGCACAGACTATGGTGCCGCCAGGCACGGCGCTTCCCGTGCGCTTTGTTCGCTCAGTGGATGCGAACAAAGCACGACCCGGCGATCGTGTAATCGCGAAAATGCTACAGATAGTGATACTCCCAGGAGGTCAGCGCCTTCCGAAAGGGACTCTGCTTGTTGGTCACGTCGTGGACGCGCAGCCTTATCAGTTCGATCCCGAGCCCTATGCGCACCAGAAGGCCTCGTCCATCTCCATTCACTTTGATCAGATTGTCAACGGAGATCTGACATTGCCGGTGAATCTTTCTGTCCGTGCGCTGGCGAATACGCTCCAGTCGCAATGGGCCCCCAGACCGCATTACCAAGATGAGACGGACGGGGCTGGAACCATGATCTTGATTGGCGGCGACGAGTTTTCCCCCTTTGACAAGACGGTTCGTGACGACAGTGGAGACGTGATCGCATACAACCGCAAAGATGGGCTGTTTGCTCGGTTGTTGCCATCTGATGACTCCCCCTCGAAGACGCGCAACTGCAAGAGCACAAGCACCGAGCAGTCGGTTGCGATTTTCTCACCCAATGCATGCGGACTCTATGGGTTTGGGAGCGTGTCCATGCCGCATGCCGGACGGAGCGGAAGTGGAACATTCACCCTGGTCTCAAGAGGCCGCTCGCTAAAACTTTATGCAGGGAGCACGGCTCTGTTGCAACAGACGGAGGAGCCCTTAGCGCGAAATAAATCGTGAAGCCCGACTCAGGCGTGAGCAGAGATACGTGGTGTACAAGTCACAGAGAGTACGCCTACTCAAGACGAAGATTACATTGGGCCGGTGCGATCCGGAATTGGAGGTTCAAGTGGCTAGTTTTAATCAAACTCAAATTCGAACTGTCGTGGATTGGGGAACGACCCCTCGTGTAATTGTGGTGTCCGTGGTGTTCGGGTTCGTTTCCTTTCTTGTGACCGAGGTTATGCATCGCGTCCTAGTTCCAGATCTCGGTCGTCACTGGGAACGGCTCCTGGCCGAAAGTGTGTCGGCCGTCGTGGTTGCAGGGTTGACCGCCGGATTTATGGAAGTGGCAAACCAGCGACAGGAAGCCGCGCTGCTCAGAATGCAAGTCATCTCCGAGATGAATCACCACATACGGAACGCTCTGGCCGCGATCTCTCTGACAACCGAATCGATCCCGAGCCAGCAATGCGTTCGAGTGATTTCCGAGAGTGTCGATCGAATCGAATGGACACTCCGAGAAGTACTTCTACGAAGAAAGCCAATTTCAGAGAAAGAGGTAGATCGGCTGGGATACACCGCAAGGAAAGACCCGCAGCCGAGAGCCTACGCGGGCCAGGAGAAGACCAATGAATAATGTGAAAGTTCTTTGCGTAGAGAATCACAAAGAGTATCTGGAGGCCCTGACATACATGCTGGAGGCGGCCGGGTATGAGGTCGTGTCGGCAACTACCGGAAACCAAGGTCTCTCGATGCTCATGGCACAACCGATCAACGGTGTGCTCTTGGAGTACGACCTGCCGGATGCGACTGGTAGCTCGGTTCGCGCCGAAATGAAACGTGTCAGGCCTGAAGTTCCGGTTCTTTTGTTTACCGGAGTGGGAAGCCAGACTCCGTTTTTACTTCGGTTCTTTGATGCCTATCTGCGCAATTCGGAAAGGCCCGATTTGGCATTTCAAGACCTGGACGCATAGAAAGTGCTTGTGAAAAGGCATCGACTCCCGAACAACTCTAGAGAGGAGCACGACAATGAAAAGAACAATGAAATTGATCCGCCAGATGCGGAGATTCGAATGCTTGCTTGTGGCACTTGGCGCACTCTTTCTGGCGGCGAGCGCTGAGGGGTCTCCGGGGGACTTCTACACCTCCACAGAGGCGAAGATCGTCGGTCACCTACCGCTGCCAGGCAACCCGGCACGGCAAATGTTCATACAGCAAATGGGCAGAAAACATTACCTGTACATACGTCAGTCTTCGCAATCGGATTTCACAGTTATCGATGTAACAAAACCAAACAAACCAAAAGTTGTTAACCATCTGTCCCAGGAGAACCTGACCCCGCTGAACTCGGGGCTCGCCCTTTCAGAAACGCCGGAGAATTCAACCGACGCGAACCCATCCCACTCGATGAAAGTTCAACACGACCGTCTCGGCGCGAGCAATGCTCCAGAGTCGGTTCGATTGTTGAATATAAGCGATCCGGTTCATCCCCGTGTGCTTGAGACCTTCGATGGCGTTACGAGTATGGTGCGCGACGATGCACGCAGCTTGCTCTATGTGGCGAATGGCGACGGCATCTGGATCGTTTCCCACAAACCAGTGTTGCGGAGGCATTTCTGTGGTTCGTCAGATGCAATTTCGTCAGCGGTCCCAAATTGCAACTAGTTAATGAAGGACAAGACTCAGAAATGTTTTGAAAAACATGAGCGTAAGAAAAAGGAAAACGACGATGAAAGAATTCCAAATTAACCAGCTCAGACAAAAGCTTGAATCCCAGCGCCATGAGACTCAGGCATTCTTGCGTCGCATGGAGCATGAAGCAAAGTCTCTGGGTGTCGAGGGCACACAAGACAGTGCGGACAGGTGCGTCATCAGTCTGTCAAAGGAGTCTTTGTTTGAGCGGAGCTGCCAGCGAAGAACGGTTTTGAGTTTGATTGACGCGGCTCTCAAGAGAATCGCCGATGGTTCCTTCGGAATATGCGTAGGGTGCGGTGAGGAAGTACAGGATCAGAGGCTGCAAGCATTGCCATGGACTCAATTCTGCCTTCGATGTCAAGGCGAACTCGAAGAGCGGATCGGAGCTCGCTTGTCGATGAGGTATCCGACAACAGCAGCTGCTACGTTCAGGCGTGCGGGGTAGGCATCGGAGGTGATAGCACGAAAACGTTAGTTATCGTGCTTTCGTGGGCCGCAGGATCGTTTTCCCAGGAATCGATCCCTACGAGAACGATCCTGCTTCTTGCTGCGAAATAGTGAGGCTCTTCTGAAGATGCGCAGGTTTCAACGGAATTCAGACACTGCTAGGTTGATGGTCGTCGGAGTTCGACAAAACATATGGGAGATTTTCTAGTTCTTTATTCAATTTGTGCCTCCGTTGTCCTCGTATGGAGCAGCTTCAGTGGTCGAATGTCGCAGGGCCGTATCGAGTATGTTGCTGTTCCGGACTCGTTCTTCGAACTCGGGAAGCAGCATCCAAATCTTGTGATCTTCGACGTGCACGCCGGTCTTGGAGTCAGCAGATGGTTTGAGCTCGTTCCCTATTGGCTCCCAATTTCCGCAGCCGACTTACCCGGGGTGCTGAAATGGCTCCCACCTGAAACCACAGTCGTCTTTTGTTGCAAAAACGCCACCGAGCAGCTTGGCGGCCAAACTAAAACGATGCTTTTGCAGCTCGGCATCGGGACGGTCTATTTTCTAAGCAACAACCCGGTCTTTCAAGGTAATCATTGCTTTGATCCAGTCACGGCACGCGATGCCAAGCTGAGAACTACGAAAGATAACGGTGACGGAAATGAGGCGTTGCTTATGACGTAAACCCAGGAGGTATTGAGTATGAAACAGTTTTTGTTTCTCACTCTAATCGCGTTTTCGACACTATTGCTTGCGCAGGAGAAGATTCCCGTAGGAACCATCCTGCCGGTTCAGTTGAATTCTTCGTTGCGCTCGGACAAGGCCCGAGCCGGGGAGCAAATCAGTGCCCGAGTTATGCAGGATGTGCCATTGCCTGCAGGTCGCAAGATTCCTGCCGGTGCCAAGGTCATCGGTCATGTGGTTTCTGCTCGACCAGCCGATAACGGAACTGGGGGAGAAATCTCGCTGTGGTTCGACACGCTGCAAATTGGAAAACGCCGTGTCCCCATGACAACAAACTTGAGGGCACTGGCAACGATGATGGATGTATCCGAGGCACAAATTCCCGAGAGCGGACCGGATCGTGGAACTCCCGAGAATGCATGGACCACTGATCAGATCGGAGGTGAGGTTGTCTATCGCGGAGGAGTTGTGGCACACGGCTCGAATGTCGTTGGGAATTCTGTGCTTGGCAGCGGCGTCCTGGTTCACGTCAGCTCAACACCCGGTAAGAAATGCCGAGGTGAGATCGATAGCGACGACCAGCTGCAAGCGTTATGGGTCTTTTCGTCCGATGCCTGTGGTCTTTACGATTTGCCGAACCTGACTCTTACGCATGCAGGTCGCACCGATCCGGTTGGCCAGATCACGCTGAGCGCCACCAGGGGCAACGTGAAAGTACGAGGGGGCAGCGGCCTGCTCCTACGCGTGAACGGAACTGTGCCATGAGCCTTCAAAATCGCAGCGGGCATGTCGCCGACAGGAGGCCCGCATTACGGCATTCATATGGGCGCGGGAAACTCATTGTCAACGAGCACTTTCAGACCGCTGCGCTTCCCATCTAGCGGCTGGAGCTGTGATCGTGTTTCTCGCGCTCGCCAGTATTTAAATGGGGCGGGGTTCGGACAATTCTGGAGAGATATGGCTTCGTTCAGACGATTCTGGCACTCCGCCCAGGAGGGTGAACGTTTCCCGGTACACTCTGCACGCGTGGTGTTCTGGGTCCCGAAAGTCGGTTAGCTCTCTGCGTGCGGCTTTGACGCAGATCAAAGCGCGCGATTCTGTCGTACTGCAGGTGGAGGGGGAAGAAGGATTTCAGCGGCTGGCACTTGACGTGGAAAAGTGGATTCAGAAGACCCGGATCAAGCGGGCGGAAAGTTAGCCATGCTACATTTACCGCAATGCGTTCTGAGATACAAAAAGCCGTGCAACTCTTAGAGCGCGGTGACGACGCCGCTTTGGAGCAGGCTCTGGCGTTGCTCCAAAATACCGTGTTTTCGTTCAGTATGCGCGTCTGCGGCCAGCGTGAGGACGCGGAAGATACCATGCAAGAGGTGCTGCTGAAATCGGTTCCGCATCTGCGCAAATTCGACAGTCCCAAAGCTCTCGTGGTGTGGCTCTATAAGGTGGCAAAAAACCGCTGCCTGATGAGTCGACGTCGGAGCAAGTTTGCTCCCAATCCCGATCTCTCGCTGGAAGAACTGATGCCGGATCGGAAGGAACTTGAGCGACTGGGGACCGATGGCGGTATTAACCCCGAAGCATTCGCTGTTCGAAGTCAGGAAGCGGGACGGTTGCGAGACGCCGTTCAGCGGCTGCCTGCACAATACCGTATCGTTTTGGTACTGCGCGATATGGAAGGGCTAACGGACGAAGAAGTGGCCGAGATCACAGGGCTACGGCCTGGAACAGTACGAGTGCGCCTGCACCGTGCGAGGTTGTTTGTCCGGAAGGAATTGATGAAAGTGTTGAAGTCACGCTCGGGGAAAGCAGCCGTCGCTTCGCGGGCTTTTCCCGCAAGGCATCTAGGCAGCGATCAGCCCACCCCTGCCCGCTGCAAGGCCATGTTTGCGGAGCTCTCGAACTATCTCGACGAGCAGTTGGATGATTCGCTTTGTGAAGAGCTAGAGCGGCACCTGAGGGGCTGCGAACCGTGCGAGGTGTTCCTGTCTAGTCTCAAGGCGACCATCGAACATTGCCGACGATCACCCACGAAAAGTCCTGACCGCGAGAGAGCAGCCGAACTGCGCATGAAGCTACTGGCTGATTACGAACGCTTGGTCGCGAAAAACCTAAACCCTTAGTCGATGGTTACGAGTCTGGATAACTAGAAGCAGGACTGTTGCGCAGCACATTGTCGATCTCTTTTTCAAAGACTGAAATGTCGGTTGAGCCAATATGTTTGGCGGTGATCCGGCCATCCCGCCCGATCAGGAACGCGATCGGCAATCCGAGCACTCCTCCGTAGAGTTCGCCTGTCTTTGCATCGCCCATCACTACCGGATAGTTCATCTTGAACTGCCGGTAGAAGTCGCGGACCGGTTCCGGACTATCGTCCATGGAAATGCCAACGATCCGCAGGCCCCGATCTCCATATTTGTTCTGTAATTCCACAAAATGCGGGATCTCTTCCCGGCAGGGATCGCACCAAGTTGCCCAGAAATCCAGCAAAACGACACTGCCCCGGTAGTCCGAAAGATGGAGTTGCTGTCCATTCAACTGCGAAAGAGAAAAGTCAGGAGCTAGAAGGTGCTCGGTAATTGTGGCGCCGATGCTAGGCCGCGCGTGATAACGGGCAACGAAATAGAGTCCAGCGACGATGGCGATCGCCGCGATGCCTATCAGAATTTCCTTTCGAAGTGTCGAACGCAGAGCCTACTCTCCCTTGGCAACTGCATAGCCCTTATTTACCCAATCGGCGCCGAAATTGTCAGCCATGTAAAGCACCTTGACGTTGGTGAAGCCCATCGCGCGCAGCGCATCGTCGGCCGGCTCGACGTTCGGACAATGGCTCCAGGGGCAACAACCGCAATAGATCACGATGAACTTCTTGCGGGGTAGAGATTGAACGCGTGTGCGTAGTTGCTGGAGGCCGATCTCGCTGGAACCAGGACCGATGTACTCGGAACCGGGAATATGTGCCTGCTCGTAAAAAACGTGCGAGCCGACCTGGATCATGAGCGGGTTTTCGCCCTTCGTGGACTGGAGGATTTTGACCAGGTCTTCCGGGTTGATCCGCTGCGAAGCAGGTATCAAGCTTGCTTGAAAAGCAAAGACTCCGGAAACCAATATCAACAGCACGATGGCGGCGATGAGGACGACACTGCGATTTTTGACGGGGAAGCTCATTTAAGTTCTCAGCACATTATCAATTCTTGATTGCCCGACCCGCAAGGCATTATCAGTCCTGCGTTGGGGAGTGGGTCAAATTGAGATGAGCCCGAGGCGAATGAGAGCGAGAGAAGAGATCGCCACAATTGCCCAAAGCAAGATTCCTTGCAGTAGAGGACGCACGCCCACTTGTTTCAATGTTGATTTGGAAATCCCAGTACCGATCAGATAGAGAGTAACCGTCAACCCAGTCTTTCCCAAGGTGCTGAGTTTTGGATAGAGCGGGCCGAACAACGGGAGATAAGTGCCCGCGACCGCGGCAAGGCAAAAGAGCAAGATAAACCAGGGCCACTTGATCCGGGACTTGCTCTTTTTCAGGATGGCCACTGCAAACGCTACGGGAACGATCCACAGCGCCCTGGCCAGCTTGATCGTGGTCCCGATCATCAGCGCCTGGGGGCCGTATTTTGCGGTTGCGCCCACCACCGAACTGGTGTCGTGGATGGCGAGGGCGGACCACAATCCGAATTGAGATTGTGTCAAGTGAAGAGCGTAGCCGACGGCAGGAAAGAGAAACAAGGCAACCGAATTCAGCACGAAGACGGTCCCAAGCGAGACGGCCATCTCCTCTTCTCCTGCGTTCACGACTGGCCCAACAGCGGCAATCGCACTCCCGCCGCAGATGGCGGTGCCCGCGCTGATCAGGAGTGATGGTATGTGTTGCACCTTGAACAAGCGTCCAATTCCAAGGCCGAGAAGCATGGCAAAACTTATGCTGAGCGCGGTGTATGCGAACCCGGACCTGCCCGCGCGTACGACCTCGTGCAGGTTCATTCCGAACCCCAGGCCAACTATGGATGCCTTCAAAAGGAATGCGGACAGCTTCTTAGCGTCGACGTGATAGGGGTGGGCGAACGACATACCGTAAATCAGCCCAGCCAACAAGGCCAAAGGAGTCGAAATAAGGCCACTGGCAGCGACGACAAGGCCGACGAAAAAGATGTTCTTGGTATTCATGGAGAACTCAGTCTCCCCGTACGACAACTTTGAGCCATCGAGCGACCTCCGGCTTCCGAACAAGAGCAGACGACACAAACGAGCCTGCCTCTGCAGCAATAAATGCATCCGCGGCAATTTTGTTACAGAGATTTGTTCCGGCTGGAAACTGGGAAGCGAATATTTCCTGTAACAAACCCCGACGTCTTGCATTTATTCGTGTGGTTCTCAAGAAGAATCTGTAGGAGGCAGTCATGATCAGCGCCAAAGTTGAGCTAAATCAGCCACTTAGAACAGGGCGACAGTTCGTGGCCCAGACCGGCAGCGGCCATCCTCTGCTGCTGGACGATGCGGCCGGAGGCACGGGCCCCAAGCCGATCGAACTGGTTGCCGCGGGGCTGGCTGGATGCACGGCTTTCGATGTCATCACAGTTCTGCGCCAGAAGTATCACCAGAAAGTTACCGGTTATGAAGTCAGGGTCGAGGCCGATCAAGCGGACCGTCCGCCCCAAGTGTTCACAGCGGTGCGAATTCACCACGTGGTCACTGGGATTGGAATCGACATGGCCGCGCTTGAGGAAGCGATTCGCCTTTCGGAAGAGAAGTACTGTTCCGTGGGGGCGATGGTGCAGAAGACGGCGAGCTTTCACACAACGTATGAGATCGTTGAGGAAAAGACCGAGTGGATGAAGCCGGTCGAGCCTGCCGGGGTTCAGAGTTGAGAACTCGCTTGATTTTCATGACGGCGGCCATCGCGGCTGCATGGTTCTTGCAAGCGGCCGTGGCCCAACCATCGGCTGAGTCCTCGCCGCTCACTCTGCAGCAGGCTGTAAACATTGCGCTGGAGAAGAACCCGCTGCGCAAGGCGGTGCTCGCCGACACGAGAGTAGCATTCGCAGACGTTCGCGAAGCGCGGTCCGTCCTTATGCCCCGGCTGATGTTCTCCGAGACAGCGACCCGCGGGAACGATCCGGTTTACGTGTTTGGCAGCGAATTGCGGCAGCAGCGCTTCACGAATGCTGACCTCGCGCTGAATCGGTTGAACACGCCCACGCCCGTCGGAAACTTCAGTACGCGGTTTGGCGGAACCTGGAATTTGTTTGACTCCTTCGCCAGTTGGCACGGTGTGAATCGGGCAAAACAGATGAACGACGCGGCTGGGCATCAACTGGCGCGCACCGAGCAGGAGATTGTCTTCCGAGTGGTCGATTCCTACTACGCAGTGTTGCTGGCGACGAAGCAACTCGAAGTCGCCGAGCTAGCGGTGAAAACGTCGCAAGCCATCATAGATCGCAGCCAGGCGAGGTTCGAGAGTGGGTTGGTAGTGGAGTCCGACCTGCTCACCGCAAAGGTGCGCATGGCAGCGCGACAGCAGGAACTCATTCGGGCCAGGAATAATCTGGATCTCGCACGCGCCCAGTTGAGCACCGTTATGGGCGTGCCTTTGGGCTCCGTGTTTAAGCCAGCTGAAGCGCTGGCGGAACACACGCTTCCCGTCCCGGTCCTCCAGGAAATCGAAAAGCAGGCACTCGCGAATCGACCGGACTTGAAGCGCATTCAATCCGAGGAAGCCGCCCAGCAGCAGAGCGTTGCCATGGCGAAGTCATCGTTCGGCCCGCGAGTGAACGCCTTCGCCGGATGGGAAATGGACAACCCGACCTTTGTAGCGGGTGGCGGCGGCAACAACTGGCTGGGCGGAGTCGAAGTGCAGTTTGACATCTTCCAAGGTGGCGCAAAACGAGCAGAGCTCTCACGGGAACGTGCCCTGCACGAGAAAATGACAGCCATGAAGCAGGTGGCCGGCGACGGAGTCCGCCTCGAGGTCCGCCGCGCCTATTACAACCTGGATGCCGCGCGGCAAGAAATAGAGGTTGCGCGCGCGGCCATCGCCCAAGCACAGGACAGTCTGCGCATCAACCAGGTTCGATACGACGGCGGGCTGACCACCATTACCGATCTGCTGGGCGCCGAAGAAGCGACGCGACGCAGCCAGACCGATTATTGGGAAGCTGTCTACCGATTTCATACCAGCTACGCCAACCTGGAGTTGGCGAGCGGAAGCTTGAATCCGCAATCTCCCGTGGTGATGCCATGAATCGTATGAATGCCAAACGCAGACTTTCGTTTTTGGTGCTGCTCGCGGGTGCTAGCCTCGCCGGCTGCTCTAACTCCAATGAGAAAACCCGCACGGCTCCTTCGCCGGAAACCGTGAGGGACATTCCCGTGCTTGCCGTGCAGCAGGCCAACGTGCCTGATCTGCTGGAAGCGGTGGGCACGGTACGTGCAGCCCAAACCAGTGACGCCGCCAGCCAAATGATGGGGACCATCGTCGAGATCCGGGCTCACGAAGGAGACTACGTTCAGCGCGGTCAAGTGCTCGCCGTAACCGACGACTCCCAGCCGCGAGCGGCTGTAGACCGCGCGACCGCAGCCGAGCTTGCCGCCCAACAGCAACTGGTCGGAGCAGATTCCGACCTGGCCCTGGCGGAATCAACGCTGGAGCGTTATCAAACTCTCTTCGAAAAGAAATCTGTGAGTTCGCAGGAGTTCGACGAAGTGAAAGCCCGTCAACAAGCGGCTCTCGCGCATCGCGATATGGCAAAGGCAGGGCAAGCCCAGGCGCAGGCAGCATTGAGCCAGGCACGCGCGTCTCTGGATTACACGCGGATTCGAGCGCCATTCGACGGCGTCGTAACAGAGAAGAAAGCAGATTCAGGCACACTAGCTTCACCCGGCATGACGATCTTTACCGTCGAGGATGTGCGCCGCTATCGACTGGAGGCCACCGTCAACGAGAACGATATCCAGTACGTACGAACAGGAGAGCAGGTTTCGGTCGTCATCGATGCCCTCGACAACGCGGATCTGAGAGGTAAGGTTGTGCAAATCGTCCCAGCCGCGGACGCCGCGAGTCGCACGTTCCTGGTGAAGATCGATTTGCCAACAGACACGCGGTTGCGTTCGGGGCTCTTCGGGCGGGCCCAGTTTTCTCGTGGCGAGCGACGGGTGCTGATGATTCCGCGCTCGGCGGTCGTCGACCGCGGCCAATTGCAAGGCATTTACGTGTTAGATCAAAACAAGGTTGCGAGTTTGCGCTACATCACATTGGGAAAGGCTTCCGGTGCCGAGGTCGAAGTGCTGGCGGGCCTCCAGGACGGGGAGCGGCTCGTGGCCAAACCGGGTGCAGTGGACCTGAATGGCAAACGCATTGAGGTCCAGTAATGACCGATAAAGAATCCAAGTCGGCCATTCACCCCCGGAAGGGTCTGCGCCTGGCCGGACGAATCGCCCACAGTTTCATTGATTCGAAACTCACACCGCTGGTGATCGTTGCCGCGCTGCTTCTGGGTGCTTTCAGCATTCTCAAGACCCCACGGGAAGAAGAGCCGCAGATCGTGGTGCCAATGCTCGACGTTTTCGTTCAGATGCCGGGTGCGTCGGCGGACGAGGTGGCACAGCGGGTCAGCCTTCCCATGGAGAAGTTACTGCGCGAAGTACCGGGCGTTGAGTACATCTACTCGATCAGTCATCCGGGTGTGAGCATGCTGGTTGTGCGTTTCTACGTCGGCGCCAAAGAAGAAGATGCGATCGTACAGACCTACAACAAGCTCTACTCCAACTTCGACCGCATCCCCCCCGGCGTCTCACAACCGATCATCAAGGTCCGCTCGATTGACGACGTGCCGATCATGGCCCTGACGTTGTGGGGAAAAGACTATGACTCTTATCGCCTGCGGCGAATCGCGGGTGAGCTGGAAAATTCACTGAAGCCGCTCAACGACGTTTCTGAGACCAAGATCATCGGGGGGCAGCCTAGGCAAATACGAGTCGTCCTCGACACACAACGGCTGGCAGCCTACGGCCTTACGCCGGGCGCGATCGTGGAGCAACTCCAAAACGCAAACAACCGCGGCCAAGCCGGCAGTTTTGCGCGTGACAATCGCGAGTTTCAGGTCGAAGCCGGAACTTTTTTCACGAGTCTCGACGACCTGCGTCAGGTTGTAGTGGGAGTTCACGCCGGACACCCCGTCTACTTGCGCGACGTAGCGGAGAAGCTGGAGGACGGCCCTGCCGAAGCAAACGCCTACGTCCTGTTTGCAAACGCAAGAGGCGGCACAGGGCAGACAGCCGGCGCAGAATATCCCGCGGTAACCATCACGCTTTCCAAGCGCAAAGGTACGAACGCCACCGACATTTCCGATCGTGTACTGGATAAGGTTAATGCGCTGCGCGGTTATGTACTGCCAAATGACTTGAACATCACGGTCACGCGCAACTATGGCGAGACCGCGAAAGATAAGTCCGACGAACTTCTTAAACACCTTCTGATCGCAACGTTGTCGGTCACATTGCTGATTGCACTGGCGCTGGGCTGGCGTGAATCAGGCGTCGTACTGCTGGCAGTGCCGGTCACGCTCGCCCTCACACTCGCCGTGTTCTACCTGTATGGCTACACACTGAACCGAGTCACACTGTTCGCGCTGATCTTCTCCATCGGCATCCTGGTCGACGACGCCATCGTTGTGGTGGAGAACATCGTGCGCCATTTTCGGTTGCCGGAAAGTCGAGGGCGATCTTTATCTGACGTCGCGGTCGAGGCGGTGGACGAAGTTGGCAATCCCACGATTCTTGCCACTTTCGCCGTAATCGGCGCGATCCTCCCGATGGCCTTTGTGCGCGGCCTGATGGGTCCGTACATGCGCCCGATCCCGGTGGGCGCTTCGGCGGCCATGCTGTTTTCGTTGATGGTGGCCTTCGTGGTTTCTCCGTGGGCGGCACTAAGGCTCCTGAGGAAATATGCGGGCGGTGGCGACCATTCTGGACACGACGCCGAAGGTTGGACAACCCGGCTGTACCGCCGGATGATGAACCCGCTCATCCGCGACGCGCACCGCCGCTGGATGTTTCTTGGTGGTGTCGTGTTGTTGCTGCTCGCCGCAGTCACCTTTGTCCCGTTGAAATGGGTTCGCGTAAAAATGCTCCCCTTCGACAACAAGAGCGAGTTCCAGGTCATCATCGACATGCCCGATGGAACGCCACTCGAACAGACGACTCGCGTGGCGCAGGCACTGGGACAGTATCTCGGCCAGCAGTCCGAGGTTATCAATTATCAGATCTATGCCGGGACCTCCGGCCCTTACAACTTCAACGGCCTCGTGCGCCATTACTTCTTGCGCAGTCAGCCCAATCAGGCTGATATCCAAGTGAATCTCCTCTCGCGCCACGATCGCAAGGCACAGAGCCACGAGATCGCACGACGATTGCGGCCGGAGTTGGACAAGATTGCCGCTCCTTTCGGAGCGCGCATCAAGGTTGCGGAAGTCCCGCCTGGTCCGCCCGTGTTGCAAACACTGGTCGCCGAAGTTTACGGGCCAGACTACAAAGGGCAAATTGAACTGGCCGCTCAAATTAAGAAGGTCTTTCAGCAAACGCCAGGCGTCGTGGATGTGGACTGGTACGTCGAAGACCCGCAAACCAAGTACGACATGAGAGTGGATCTAGACAAGGCAGCTCCCCACGGCATCTCACCCACCGACGTAACGCGCACTCTACAGGTCGGGCTCGGCGGAGCCAACGCAGGCTTGCTTCACGATCCCCGGTCTCGCGAGGACATCCCCATCGAAGTGCGGTTGGCGCGGCCGGATCGCTCGGGAATCGAAGACCTTGGCAACCTGAAGCTCCCGACGCCTTCCGGCGGGCAAATCGCCCTGCAGGAAGTAACCAACCTCCAACAGACGACGATTGATACCAGCGTGTATCGGAAGAATCTGCAGCCAGTCGTCTATGTGACGGGAGATGTGGCGGGTGGAGAAGAAAGCCCTGTGTACGCCATCATGAAGATGAGCGAAGCCATCGACAAAATCAAATTGCCCGATGGCTATGGGGTAAAGCAATACAAGGGCACAACCATGCCCGAACGCACCGACCGCTTCTCCATGAAGTGGGATGGTGAGTGGCACATCACAGTGGAAGTCTTCCGCGACCTAGGACTCGCCTTTGCGGCTGTCCTGGTCTTGATCTACGTGCTCGTCGTGGGCTGGTTTCGTTCGTTCGTCACGCCGCTGGTCATCATGGCGCCGATTCCGCTGACTCTGGTTGGCATTCTCCCGGCACACGCGCTGATGGGGGCGTTCTTCACTGCCACCTCGATGATCGGCTTCATCGCCGGAGCCGGCATCATTGTTCGCAATTCCATCATTCTCGCGGATTTCATCGAACTGCGCCGCTCCCAGGGAATGTCGCTGGAGGACGCCGTCGTCGATGCGGGCGCGGTGCGCTTCCGCCCAATGCTGCTGACCGCAGCCGCCGTGGTAGTGGGAGCGAGCGTGATCCTGTTCGATCCGATTTTCCAGGGCCTGGCATTGTCATTGATGGCGGGAGAAGTCGCGTCTACCGTTCTGTCGCGAATGGCAGTGCCGGTTCTTTATTACCTCTCTCAGAGGGGACACTCGTTTCCACCCACGCATCCCCATGCGCCGGAAAATGTCGCTGAAGGCGGCACACCCCAATGCGAAATTGCGTAGGACCAACTTGTTTTGAAGGAGAACTGCTATGACCGTAGAACGAACACTTCGTTTGATCGCTGGCAGCTTTATTCTGTTGTCCCTGGCTCTTGGGCACTACGTAAGCCCGTACTGGTACCTTTTCACGGCTTTTGTTGGGCTCGATCTGTTTCAGTCTGGATTCACGAACTGGTGCCCGATGATGACGTTCCTACGTAAACTGGGAGTTGGCAGATAGGAGTTAGTGAACAATGCCCAATTGGGTTTGGGGAGTGGCGTTCCTTGTCGCCTACGTGGTCTTGACTCAATGGCTACTGCCAAAACTTGGTGTTCCTACTTGAAGGAGCCAAGGTTGCGCCGAGTCTCGGCGCAAAGTTGTTCCGAGGGCAGACGCTCCGGAGAACCATGACAACGATAGTGCAGATTGAATTTCGCGAGAGCCTGTTGTCAATTCGTGACGAGATCCTCCAATCGCTTGGACATCCCGTAATCTCTGCTCTCGGCTCGCGCGCAGCGCGAAATCTCGATCTCTCGCATGAATCAGTAGGCGTCGTCCTGATCGGGCACGGCGCGCCATGGGAAGAACGATGCAAGCTCGCCGCTCATTTCCGAGAGACCCTGCCAGGAGTTCCCATGGTGGCGTCCCTTCGCCAGCGAGATACAGATGTCAGCGGAGCGGATTACAACTGCCCCGCAGATAATCCTCCTCTGTGGGTTCGAACAGTCAGACAGGCACTTGCTGGAATCGAGTAGCAACCTCTTCGGCCGAGTCTAGCGAGCTTCATGCGAAATTCTGGTTGACAGGACTTTATAGTTCTGCAAGTATCGAAATATGCCAACAGCAACCAGCAAGAAAAGCACGGAGCAGGTGGCAAAGTACGCTGACATGCTTTCTGCAATGGGCACCGAACCACGCCTTCGAATCATGCAATTGCTGCTGTCCGCGCATCCGGACGGCTTGGTCGTAGGCGATATCCAGTCTGACCTGGACATTCCGAATTCCACGCTTTCGCACCACCTGGACAAATTAAAGAATGAAGAACTCGTGAACGTACGCCGCGAAAGCACTTTTTTGCGGTATACGGCCAATACGGAAGCACTCCAGGAACTTCTGCAATTCCTCTACGCCGAATGCTGCACTCGAAATAAGGCAGTCAAACCTCAAGATATCGTCCAGCTTTGTAAATAGGAGAAGCAATCATGAGCGCCACCGACATCAAGGATGTAGTCAAAGAAAAGTATGGCCAGGCAGCTTTGCGCGTGAAGACTGGTGGTAGTAGCTGCTGCGGAGCGACCGCGGCAAGCGGTTTGGGCTGCGACCCAATCACGTCCAATCTGTATGACTCTTCCCAATCCGGACAAGTCCCTGAAGAGGCCATGCTCGCCTCGTTAGGGTGTGGAAACCCGACCGCGCTGGCAAAGTTGAGTCTGGGAGAGGTCGTTCTCGATCTCGGCTAGGGCGGTGGCATAGATGTTCTGCTTTCTGCGAAGCGGGTTGGGCCCACTGGCAAGGCTTACGGTCTCGACATGACGGACGAGATGCTCGCCCTAGCCAATGAAAACAAGCGTAAGGCTGGCGCCGAGAATGTCGAGTTCCTCAAGGGCGAGATCGAGCGCATTCCTCTTCCGGACAACTCGATCGACGTGATCATCTCGAATTGTGTCATCAACCTTTCGGCGGACAAAGACCGCGTGTTACGAGAGGCCTTCCGGGTGCTGAAGCCAGGTGGCCGCATTGCGGTTTCTGATGTCGTTACCCGAGGCGCAATCGCGCCAGAAATTCGCCAAAGCGTGCTTCTGTGGGTCGGGTGTGTGGCAGGGGCTCTCGGAGATGACGAATATCGCAGCAAACTCTCCGCAGCAGGGTTTGAGCAAATCGACATCGAGCCAACGCGAATTTATCGGGCGGAAGATGCGCGTGAATTTCTCTCCGCGGCTGGCGTCGATGTCGACGCGATTGCACCCGAGGTGGATGGCAAATTCCTGAGCGCCTTCGTTCGGGCCGTGAAACCAGCAGACACCGGAACGAAGGCTTGTTGTGGACCGACTTGCTGCAGCTAGGAGACAACCAGTATGCAAGGACATTACAACGCATTATTCCCGTGCACGGGCAATTCGGCGCGCTCCATCATGGCTGAGGCAATTCTCAACTCCAAAGGGCGCCCGAATTTCACGGCCTACAGCGCCGGAAGTCATCCCTCAGGAACGGTTCGACCGGAGGCATTGAGACAGCTCCAAATGGCGCACTTGCCAACCGAGGGCCTGCGCAGCAAAGCGTGGGGTGAATTCTCTCTACCTGGCTCTCCAAAACTCGACTTTGTTTTCACGGTTTGCGACAACGCGGCGAAAGAGGTCTGCCCAATCTGGCCCGGACAGCCGATGACCGCCCATTGGGGCGTTCCCGATCCAGCGGCCGTTCACGGAAGCGAAGCGGAAATAGAACGGGCGTTTCGCGAGGCATTTTTTATTTTGGAGCGCAGAATCAGTCTATTGCTCTGTCTCCCCCTGAAGACTCTGGACACCCTTGCACTCAAGAGGGAGCTCGACAACATCGGTCAGACCATGGCCTCCGTCACGCACGAATAGCAATGGGTTTCGACAACGAGGCTGCGCTTCGCGGTTTGCGGCACTAGGGGAATTACAAATGAACGCAAGGAGTCGTCTCAGTTTTCTCGACCGCTATCTGACCGCGTGGATCTTCGCGGCTATGTTCGGCGGTGTTGTATTGGGTTGGCTTGTGCCCGGCGTCGTACCCTTTCTGAATCGCTTCAACATCGGCACAACTTCCATTCCGATTGCGGCGGGATTGATTTTGATGATGTATCCACCTTTCACGAAGGTGCGATATGAGAGCTTGCACGAGGTCTTTCGAAACAAGAAGGTGCTCGGTCTTTCGCTCGTCCAGAACTGGGTGGTAGGGCCGATTCTGATGTTTGTTCTGGCCATCGTCTTCCTGCGCGGATATCCGGAATACATGGCTGGACTCATTATGGTCGGTCTCGCACGCTGCATCGCGATGGTCATCGTGTGGAACGAACTGGCGCGAGGCGATACGGAGTACGCGGCTGGCTTGGTGGCCTTCAATTCTATTTTCCAGGTCTTTTTCTACTCCCTCTACGCCTGGGTTTTCATCACAGTGCTCCCCGCCAAACTCGGCCTTCGGGGCACCATCGTCAATGTGTCCATCGCAGAAATTGCGAAGAGCGTCTTTATCTACCTGGGAATTCCATTCCTGGCGGGATTTCTGACTCGCACTGCTATGGTTCGTGCGAAAGGGCTCGATTGGTACAGCCGGAACTTTATCCCTCGAGTAAGCCCACTGACGCTGTTTGCTCTGCTGTTTACGATTGTGGTCATGTTTTCTCTCAAAGGCGAGTACATCGTTCGTCTGCCCTTGGACGTCCTGCGCATCGCCGTGCCGCTCTTGATCTACTTCGTCCTAATGTTTCTAGTCTCGTTTTACATGGGCAAGAAGCTGGGTGCGGACTATTCGAAGATGACAACACTGGCATTTACGGCCGCTTCCAACAATTTTGAATTGGCGATCGCCGTTGCAGTGTCGGTATTTGGCATCAACTCAGGAGCTGCATTCGCGGCTGTTATTGGGCCGCTTGTTGAAGTGCCAGTGATGATCGCACTCGTGAACGTGGCCCTTTATTTCCAACGTCAGTTTTTCCGTGAGCCGCAGACGGCAATTGTCAAGCCGGTCTTAACGACCTTTGATCGAGCCTGACGGAAGTCTGGGTACGATAAAGGGACTATAAGAAACGCCGCACGGTACTCTCTCGCACCAAACGATGTCCGCCGACACCGTTTTGATATCCATCAGTTAAATCTCGTTGTTGCCCTGTCACGGCGACATCCCTTCGCGAATGTGCCCAATCCGTTGGTCTGCATCGCTAGTTGGAAAGCCTCTCTCATGACCATCGCTCAGCCCAGTACACCCTTTTCCAAAACGTTCTGGAGCGATTGTGCGCCAGTGTTACGACTCAGCGCGATCATCTTCTGTACGCGCACACAGGGTCACTGCGATCAGCATGGCACGGGCGAGGGCATCATGGGGTAGGACCGTTGCGAATGGACGAGCATTCCTAATCTCTTCAGTGGTGGGCGGCGTAAACTCAATGATGTAGTCGTTCCCCATGTCCTCATTTGAACGGACCAAGTTCAGGAACTCGTTTTTCTCGTCAGGAGACGAAAAAGAAAATAGAAGCTCGAAAGCGCCGGCGTCAGGATCGCCGAGGAGAGCCAGCGAGCGTGTGTTCGTGAGATTTGCATAACCGACGAGGTATCCGATTATGTCGGCGGCAAAGAGCCGAGCCTCTGGATCATCGGTGGGCAAGAATTCGACGATGCAGAGCCAGTTCTTCTCATCTTGCCAGTAAGGCTCGAAATCGTCTTTGCGCTTCGTTCCCAACATCGCAGACACCTTGTTCGAGACTTTTGGCGCAAAACTGACGGTACAACCTGACTTATGCACAGAATTCGGCTTGTCTGAGGTTGTCTGCTGAACTTTGGCCCTCGTCATTTTCTGCTAGATCGTGTTCGGGATGTCGACTGAGTATCTTCCGCTCTGGACTTTCATG
>JBEKPJ010000079.1:0-27156 GCA_049520935.1 Terriglobales bacterium
ACCCGGCTAATTCTTTTGGAATCAGTAACCCGATCGAAGGAAATTCCGCCGTTGTCGCAACTACTTATCACTCATACGAACAACCGCACTTCACTCCACTCTTCATGAATGATGTGGGTTAGCGGCGTGATGAATGTCCTTCCCAACTCGGTCAACGAGTACTCGACGCCGCGGCCGTTCGACCCCGCCGCACTCCTCGTAATTAATCCCGTGGATTCGAGATTGCGCAGAGTCCGCGTGAGCATACGTTGCGAAATCGCTCGGAGCCGGAGTTGTAACTGTCCATGTCGATGAGGCCTCTCATGAAGCGCAAACAAAATACTCACGGTCCACCGGCCAATGAAAATAGGGGGATCTGCTTTCGATCTCTCCGTCGTGTTTTTCATCTCCCCTCTCCGCGAAAGTCTTTTCGGCTGTGGATCCAGCCGAATTGCCTGTGCCACTTTCCTTTCGCTCGTGACTAACGCTTACCTTGCCAGTTGCTGCGCACACGCGCAAGGAACACGCATGTACCTCTGAAGGAAAATGCTATCCAAAAGCCAGCCATTTGGTGATCCTGTCTACGAATCTTCCATCCGATGAGCTCAGACCAAGTTGACCCGTCGCACAGAAAGCGCGGCCAGGCTTACCCGAGTGCGCTGAGGCGCGGGGCCGCGCGTACATCTACGGGGAACAACAACACTCAGTCCTCTTCCACTGAGACTCGCGTGACTTCGGCCAGCACGCCGCTGAGTTGTCCCATCGTTCTTTCACCGAGGGCCTTGCGCAATTGCTCCTGGGCGTGTTTCCAGTGCGGAAGGCACTTGTGAAATTTCTCCCGTCCCGCCTTGGTCAGCCGAAAAAGGCGGACCCGCCGATCATCGCCCTCTTTAGCCTGCACCCATCCGTGATCCTTGAGGAGTTTCAACATTCTGGTCAGGCTGGTCGAGTCGAGCGCCAAGATATCGCCGAGTTCGCCTTGCGAGATTTCGCCAACCCGCTGGAGCGCCATCAGCAGGGTGAACTGAGTGATCTCGATGCCATCCGGCAGCAATTCGCGGTTATACAGCCTGGTTACCGCCCGGGCCGCACGGCGAAGATTCGCGCATGCGCAGGGCAGGAGTTGGAGCGTGGGCTGCGATCCTGTAGCGGCACCGTTCATAGTCATTTGTGTATACCTCTCACGTGCTCAACGGACATTCCCGCCTCGACCCATTCCGCCCTCAGTCGGCCCACCGCTATTCCTGCCGAGACTCGGTACCCAGTTCTCGTATAATATGTATATACACACATTACCATAGTTGCAATTACAACCGCGAAGGAGGCAAAAAAATCCCGATTGATGACTGTCAGACTTCCAACCTGTACCTGCACTTTTGTCTGTGGCCGGAACGGTGGATGGCACAGTTCTCCGGGACATCGACAATCTCAATAAATCGCGCCCCGGCGATTTCACACGTTCGCCGGGATCCCAAGTTATCGGGATCGCTGGTGATCCAAAGCGGACGAATCCCAAGTTTGCGGGCGAGCGGAGCCAAGAGAAGCAGAGAGCGAGCGGCGTACCTGTGCCCGCGGTGAGGCGGGCGAACCGTTTACTCAAACTAATCGCGTATCCCAGCCAATACCACGTCCACCAGTTTCCTTACCCCACGCAGCGGATGATCCGCGGGAATCCGCTCTTCCAACGCCACGTAGCTGAACATCCCGGTTTGCAGTTGCTGATCGTCTCCTCGCATCCCAGCTTCTTACCACACTTCTCCGCGGCACCGGCAGTGGCTTCTTCGACAAGGCTCCTAGATAAATTGGGCCGCAGTGTAATGTTGTCGGTTCCGAAGGGTAAGCCCCAGTCCACGCATAAACTATCGTAAGTTGCCTAGGGCATCGAAGTGCGGCAGCATGGCATCATTATGGCCAAGCCAACCGAGATATACGGCGAGTACAAGGTGCTGCCCAACGAAGGGTCGCTTCTGATCGGCATGTCGGCGTCGGCCATCCTCGGGCTGGCCTTCCTCGGCGCGGCGGGCTGGTGGAAAGGCATCTCGGTGCTGCTGTCGGGCGTCTTTGTCGTTTGTTTTTATCAGCTCTACTGGCCGCGGCCCATCATTCGCGCCAACCGGGAAGGCCTCTACTTGAGCATCGGAACCTTCGGGCGTCCCTTTTACGTGCCGTGGGAGCGAGTGAATGGCGTAGTGCTGACCAAGGTGTGGTCGCTGGCGGGCGCGGATAGTTACAGCCGCCCCATCGACGCTCTTGGTTTCGTGATTCAACAGGACGATGCTTTCAAGCTTCCCTCTGTGCGATGGAACGCCGCGGGCAACGAAATTGACGACGATCCTTTCAAGCGCACCTCCTTGCGATTGAACGCAGCGGGCGACGACATTGGCAACGTGCATAGCGACATCAGCTTTGACAAGAGCATGATTCAAGGCGACGTAAAGACCTGGGCCGCAAAGCTCGAAGCCCTTCGCAAAGACATCCGCGGACTGTCCTGAATGTTGCGGGCGCAGGCTCGTCCCGGTTACTCCGAGTTACACACGCGGGCCTCCAGCTCATCCACAAGCTTTGTGTTCTTCTCCAGGGCGCCCTCAAGGATCGCGGCTTGCTGTTTCGCTGTCGTCCAACCTGTTTTTCAACAGCTCCCTAGGGGTATCGGGCACGACCACCCGGTTCTTGCGGTCTTCATTCATGCCAATCTGTCACCAGTTTTATTACCAGCGGTATGCAGTTTCCTCCGCGATGGGGCTGGGAGTCTGGCTCGCCGTGAAAGCGATATTATGTTCCCGTGATTCAGGGTAGGCTCTGGCGTCCTGGTTTTATCTCTGGCGTTGAATGCCTGTCGGCAACGATCAGGGAACACTCGTTCCCGAAGCACTTTCACGCGGCCTATTGCATTCCACTGGTTGGAGCATGGCGTCATGGGCTCGGTCTATCGGGGAGCCGAACACCGCTTGGGGCCAAATCAGTTCGATGCTCTCCTGCCCGGCGAAACCCATACAGGTTTCTCTTTGGGCAAGGCTGGCTGGAAATATCGCTGCTTTTATTTCGATCCACCATATGTCCAGACCATGCTCGGAGCTCACAAGCGTTGTCCAGACCGCAGTGCCACCCGAGAATCGGCTTCCGTTTATCATGCCTTGCACCGAGCCCACACTTTGCTAGAGCGCGGTCACGCGGAACTGGAAGCCGAAGCGCTGATCGGCTCAGCGCTCGCGGTTATCTTTCATTCTTATGATCCAACCGCTGTCCCGGACAAGCCAGATTCCGCAAAGCTCAACCTCGTGCGCGAGATCCTGGCTGCACACCTCGCTGATCAGGTTTCAATTCAAGCTATCGCTCAGCGTGTGGATCTGCACCCTGTCTATTTGGTACGTGCATTCCGGGTGAAATACGGTCTGCCGCCACACGCATTTCAACGACAACTGAGAATCGAGCGCGCCAAGGGCCTTCTCGCCAGGGGAGAGTCCATTGCAGACGTTGCCCTAGCCGTTGGAATGGCCGATCAGAGCCATCTAACCCGTCTCTTCCGCAGTGTATTGGGAATTACGCCGGCAGCCTATGCGGCTGGTTCATCCCGTTCAAGACAGTAGGACTCCGTCAGGGGCAAGCTCTTCAACGAGGGCGCGATCTATGTCTCGTGGAGTTGGTCTGGAGCCCGATCCTGCTACCAGGCGTTCATGGCTGGCCGAAGCGACAACACTCGTTGAGGATCGAAGGCGCGCTCGGATAGCGTCCGACAGCGCGAGCCGGGGGCGTCCCGTAATACACGAAGTGCCGCTCGCAAGCGGCATGCAAGGTGCGCTCTCGCACGTGGTCGCTGCAGCCGAGAACGCGCTCGATACCACTAGCTCAGGGTACATGGCATACATCCCAGGGGGTGGGCTGTTTGCTACTGCGATCGCTGACCTCGTTTCTGACGTCCTGAACCGCTACACGGGATTGGCCGAAGCCGCCCCGGAGCTGTGGAGGCTGGAACGCGATGTTCTCCGATGGCTCTCGACCTCATTCGGCTATGACGAGGATGCCGAAGGCTTGTTCACTTCCGGAGGTTCGTTAGCCACATTCGCGGCGGTGGCCGCTGCCCGTGACGCCGCTGTTCTCGCAGGCGGAGACGATCTCCGCAGGCTGGCTGGGTACACATCCGCTGAAGCCCATGCCAGCGTCAGCGGCGCTTTCCGGCTGGCAGGCCTGCCAGTCGGCAATTTACGGCACGTTTCTACTGACTCGTGCTTCCGGTTACGCTCCGATCACTTGAAGGAACTCGTTGCGACGGACCGTGCCAACAACCTCGTCCCCTTCATCATCATTGCCACTGCAGGAACCACCAACACTGGTGCGATTGACCCTCTGGGCGAGATCGCGCGGATTTCCCGCGACGAAAAGCTCTGGATGCATACCGATGCGGCCTACGGTGGCGCCTTTGTTCTGTGCCCGGAAGGCCGTCAGCGGCTCGCCGGAATCGAACAATCCCACTCGATCACTTTGGATCCTCACAAGGGCCTGTTTCTCCCCTACGGGACGGGATGCCTGTTGTTCAGAAGCGCCGCGCTTCTTCCTCAAACACGGTCTGAACATGCACCCTATCTTCACGATCTTCAAGCCACCGCAGGCAATCCAGGGAGGCGTCCCGCAGATTTTCAACTTGAACTCACGCGCCCGTTCCGAGGGCTCCGGCTGTGGTTACCTCTCGTGGTGCACGGTGCCGGTGCGTTCCGCGACGCCCTGGAGGAGAAGCTTGCGCTGGCCAAGATGCTCTCGCAACGTCTCGAAGGGCTGGCGGCGGAAGGCTATCCCATCGAGATTGTGACAACTCCTCAATTGAGTATTGTGCCGTTTCGTCTTTGCCGCCGGCCCGGAGAACTCATCGAGAGCTGGAATGCCCGTAATAGAGACTTCCTGCGGCTGATCAACGGATCTGGTCGAACGATTCTGTCGAGCACATTGCTTCCAAGTCCTGCTGGAGACGTGTTCACCCTACGAGCCTGCATCCTGAGTCATCGCACGCACGCGAAGGACGTAGAAAACTGTTTTGAAGACATTCGACCGGCGGCAGATTCCCGTGGTGAACGCCGTTCCGAGTCACGCCCCTGATTCCCATCGCTTTCACCCCTCGAAAACCGCATGCGGCCGCAACTCTCCTCACGCACTTGCCGGTTGCTTCCAGCGACATGCCCGAGCCGCAACAGTTGCTGGGGATCCTGCCCGGGAGTGAGCCGCATGGGTACCGCAAATGGGTACCACAAGAGGCTGTACCACCTTCACCTAGTTGCCGCATTCTCGGGTAGAAGCAGGCTGAACACCGTGCCGGCAGAGCCTGGAAGGTTCTCCACCGTTGCGTCGTAATCGTGGTCGAAGGTACCGACATGGACGCGCACCGCTTCCCCCGGACGCATCCACCAGCGCTTTGAGTAACGAGGGCGTTTGCATTCGGGATCGAAATCGTCAGTTCATGGGTCAGTTCACGGAGGGTCGGTGTGAACGCTCCTGGTCGATCAAGGTTCGCTTTCGGTCCAGTCCCCAACGATAGCCTCCGAGTTCGCCCGTCCCGCGCACGACTCGATGGCAGGGGATCACAATCGCGACGGTATTGCTGGCGCAGGCGCGCGCCACTGCTCGCGCCGCCTTCGGCGCACCGATCGCCGCTGCCACTTCGCCATACGATTGCACGGTGCCGTACGGAATTGATTGCAGGTAGTTCCAGACTCTCATCTGAAAGGCGGTCGCCCGGATGTCGAGCGGCAAGTCCAAATGCGGCTGCCCGCCAGAGATGTATTCCGTGAGCGCCGCGATCCAGCGATTGAATTCGGCTGGATAGGGCTTCGCCATTTCCTCCAGCTGAGCCGCTGGATACTCCTTCTTGAGTGCCTTGAGCAAATCAGCTTGTGCGTCTCCAAACTGAATGAAACAGAGCCCACGATCGGTGGCGCCGATCATCATTTGCCCCACTGGAGTCACGACTGTCACATGAGTGATGACAACATCACGCCCTCCCTCGCGATACTGCTGCGGCGTCATCCCCAGTCGTGTGTCCGCCCGTTCGTAGACCCGGCTCGAGGATCCGTAGCCAGCGTCGTAGACGGCTGTCGTAACATCTTTCGCGTCCTTGAGGCTGGACTTGAGGTTCCTGAGGCGCACGGCCTCGAGATATTGCTTCGGGCTCACCCCGGCGACAGCTTTAAAGCTGCGTTGGAAGTGGAACGGGCTCAAGCCGGCCCGCGCAGCCAAGTCGTTGAGCTTCAGGGAAGCATCGTTATTGCTGTTGTTCTCGATATAACGACACACTTCCCGGATCCTGTCCGCGTTGGGATCCCGTCCAAGCGCAGCGAGCGGACGGCAGCGCAGACACGGGCGCAAGCCGTCTTTTTCCGCATCCGCCGGGGTCTCGTAGAAGCGGACGTTTTTGCGCAGCGGGCGCCGGGCCGCACAAGAGGGCCGGCAATACACACCCGTGGTCAACACGCCGAAGAAAAACTCTCCGTCCTGGTTGCTGTCCTTTGCCAATACGGCTGCCCAGCGTTGCTCTTCGTTCATCATGGATCACCTCCCGCGACTGCGAACAACCGCAGTCTAGGGCCAGAGGGTTTCACGAGCCATCCGATCCTTGCTGTCAAACTGCAATTGTAAGAATCGAGGCATCTGCTGTATCGGAATGCGCACATCAGCAGACTGCGACGGCAAGCAACCACCCACGGACGCTGCTCATCCAGTAGCTTCCTCGCAAATGTCAATCACGTTTTCATCGATCCAACGATCCGCTTCCACCCGAGTCCGACAGACAATGGTCGTCCAACCCGTATCGTCAATCAACGCCTGCCACATCCGTGAAAGACCAAATACGACATCCCGTCGGGCGACGATCGCTGCCACCAGTGGTGAGGGCACATACTTTGCCTTCGCCAGGGCCAGAGATGCTAGAGCCTGCAGGTCAGCGGTAGAAAGTTCACTGAGCACCGCGTTCGTCAGGTCGATCATTAAATAGCTGATCCGCGCCAGTTCGTCGCAGTGTTGCCGTATCGTCCCTGGCAGTTGGCTGATTTCGCTTCGAGTGAGGGAGCCCTGGCAGTCAAGGATGACCCCTCTGCGGTCTCGTGATACTTGAACGATCAAGTTGTCCTCCGAAGAATACGGTGTGATCGCCGTTGACCTCAGGACCTTTTCTTTTGCCTGCGGATCCAGGCTGCGGCCGACAATGGCATCGATGGATAAATCCAGTTAGCCCTTTGCGTCGTGAATCAATGCGAATCACCCGCTGGAAGATGACGGGTTCGACAGTCCCCGCCGAAACCCTTCTCGCCAGCTCGACCAGACCGGCATCCAGCCGAGCACGCGCTTGGCCTTTGCGTTTGAGGCTCCACGGCTTTCGGTCATCAACATCACGCCGTGCTCACCGACCGCGAGCCTGCCGATCCAGGCCGGCACGCGTCTCGGCGCCTTTGCTCCAACCGCTGCCGCCAACGCGGGTAACCAATCCGATACCGGTGCGGGATCGTCATCCACAATGTTGTACAGGCCTGGCTGTCCGCGCTCGAGCGCTGCGACTGTTGCGCGCGCGGCGTCATCAATGTGGATGAATGACCAAACGCCGGCGCCCGTTCCGATGATCGGGACATGCCGCTTTCGCACCTCTTCGAGAAAAGAACCCCCTTGGCCAAGGGATGTTCCTGGTCCATAAAACCCACCGTAGCGCAGCACCAAACCTTCCAGTCCCGAACCAACGACTGCGGACTCCAAGTGACGAATGGCCTCCGATCCGCGCCGAAGTCCCCGGGGAACCCTGGTATCGAGTGGGTCGTCTTCGGTTTTGACCGGGCCTCCGACTCGTGCGTAAGGCCAGCCGGCGTAGCTCTGAGCAAGGAAGCGGCGAACGCCGCTGGCTTTGGCGGCTGCCAGCAGATTGTCCGTCCCCTCGGTGCGCAGACGATTCGTCATGGCGAAGTCGCGATCAAACTTCCGCAGATTCAATCGGGCGGGGATAGCGGTAAGTTGATGAATGATCGCGTCCGGCTTTGCGTTCTGAACAACCTCCATCACGGAATCTGGATTCAGCGCATCAAGCACAACGGCCTGCGCACCCGTGGCGCGGATCGAGTCGGCTTTGGTTGGCGTCCGCGTGGTCCCCGTCACTGTGTATCCTGCATGCATCAGAAGCGGCTTCCGATCGCGCCCGTAGCTCCTGCCAGAAACACCTTCATTATGCGATCTCCATTCCTTCACTTCCGTCGCTTCTTCAATATTTGTTTCGGCCTATTCACCGCGTGTTGGCCGCGGCGAGCTGCGGGGTGTCGTAGGACCACCCCCCACCCAACGCCTTATACAAGGCGATGAGGTTTACGACCACCTCGGTTTGGCTCTGCGCAAGCAGATCCTCGTTGCTGAAGAGCGTGCGCTCGGAATCAAGCACAGTCAGGAAGTCGGCCAGTCCGGCGCGGTATTGCGCATCGGCCAGACCCTTCGCATCTTGACTGGCACGAACGCTCGCCTCGAGATGATCACGACGAGATTGCTCGTCGGCGTAGTTGACCAGGGAGTTCTCCGTTTCTTCGAGCGCGTTGAGCACCGTTCGCTGATAGACCGCGGCCGATTGTTGCGCGCGCGCGTCCTGTATGGCCACGTTCGCGCGAATCCTGCCACCGGTAAACACCGGCAGTGAAACCGAGGGGCCCGCGGCGAAAAAGTTTCCCATGCCCAGCGTGAGTTCATGCAATTGTGTCGCTTGGCGGCCAGCGCTGCCCAGTAAGGTGAAGCGCGGAAAATATTCGGCTTTCGCTTGGCCGATGCGCGCCGTGGCTGCCGCCAGTTGAGCGTCCGCACTCTGAATGTCCGGACGGCGGGTCAGCAGATCGGAAGGCAGGCCGAGTGGCACGTCCGGTGGAATCACCGGAAGCGGAGCTTTGGTCTGGAGTTCGTGTTCGAGGGCAGCCGGTGGTTGGCCGGTCAAGACACTCAGCCGATGGATCGATACCTCGATCGAAGCCTCCAGTTGCGGAATCTGGGCGCGCGTCGACTCCAGTTGTGCCTCGGCCTGCGCAACATCGCGCTCGGTTGCCTGGCCTGCTCGTGCCAGGTCCCGGGTAAGCTTGACCTCGTCTTCCGCGACCGCGACATTCTTATTGGCAATGTCGAGACGCAACTGGAATCCACGCAATTCCGCGTAGTACCGGCCCACGTCGCCGAAAATCGTGATCAGAACGTAGCGGCGGTCATCGGCCGATGCCCGCAGATCTCCCTTTGCCGCCTCTGCTTGCCGGCGGAGGCGGCCGAAAACATCGATTTCCCAGGCGGCATCAAAGCCGCCCTGGTAATCGTTGATTTCATAAGGAAACGCCACCGCTTGCGTCGCACCCGCCGGTTGCGAGGAGGGTTGCAACCCGATTCCAGTTTGACGCATACGCTCCGCCGAGACGCCGGCGTTTACCTGCGGGTAGAAAGCAGATCTCGCAACGCCGCTCGCAGCTCGTGCCTCTTCCACGCGAGCACTGCTGAGCTTCAGGTCATAGTTCGCCTCGACAGCCCGAGCAATCAGAGAGTTGAGTTCGGGATCATGAAATGACTTCCACCATTGGTCGTCAGCCGGAGCAACTCCGGGTTGCGTCCCGGTGATCGACGGCGCCGTCCACTCGGCCGGGATGTTCGAGGCCGGCCGATGGTAATTGGGCCCAACGGCACAACCAGAGCTAAACAGCGCAAGAGCCAGCAAAATCAGGATTCGTGAGTAGATTTTCTTCCGCTCCTTCTGGAATCGCCATTGGCTTCCTCGGCGGCGAGGTGAAGCGGCTTGGCATTGGCGATATAAACATCAACCTGCTGACCGTCAAACACCGCCGCCTTGGGATCGTGGAAGCGATAGATGACCTGCAAGACTCGGGTGTCGACTCGCTCGACTGCGTCGCCGGTCAGTGATTGTTTGGGAATGACGTAAGGTTCGAAGCGCACAAAATCAAGCGGAAAGCGGACGTGGCTGTTTCCCCGCAGATAGGCAATGGCATTGGCACCGGGCTCGACCCTCCAGGCATCGCTTTCATCGACGTCGGCGCGCACGTGAAGCTCGCCTCCACCCCCGAACACCATCAACGGTTCGGTCAAAGGTCCGCACTCCGCGTACTGCCCAAGGCGAACCTTGTTTTGCAGAATGGTGCCCTCGACAGGCGCCTGCATGGTCAACCGCGCCAGATTGACCTCAAGTTGATGGACCTCGGCAGCGGCTTCGGCGACTTGGCGGCGCGCAATCTCCAAATCTGGCTTCCAGGTGCCGGCCTTCAAAAGCGCGAGGTCTTTTTGAGCTTGCTCCAGGCGAGCCTTGGCGGCCTCGTAATTCAGTTCGCGCCGCTTGACGTCTTCTTCCTTGACCGCCCGCCGATCAGACACGCTCGTGATTAGCTTGACCTGAACTTCGGCATCCCCGAGTTGCGCCTCGGCCTCCCGCACCTTGGCTTCGGCCGGAGGAACTTCCTCCGTTCGGGGCGCTTCTACTAACTTCTCGAGTTCGGCTCGCGCCAGCGCCAGGTTGGCGCGCTTGACCTCGAGTTGCGCCGCAACATCCCGGTCGTCGACGGTGAACAGGCGTTGCCCTTTCAACACGTGGTCGCCGGCCTTGACGAACAGCCCGGTCACCATGCCGGAGACCGGGCAACTGAGCGCCACATTTTCCGACTCCGGTCCGACCAGCCCAACCGCGGCAACGGTGTTATCGGATGTGCTCTCAGGGGGTGCCGACGGAGGCACGCTGGCTCCGTGGACCGGCCGCGAGGCAAGGGTCCAAATGATCGCGAACGTCAAACTGAGTGCAGCAATTACAGGAACGGTATAGCGTTTCATAGGGTTGTCTCCATCAAAGATTGACTGCTCGCCTGATGCAGCAGGCCGGCCTCCACTTCAAGGTTTTCGCTTTGCCTCTTCCGGTCCACACCGACGGCTCGACCGTCTTCCATATGGGTAATCGTGTCGGCGAATTCGTAAATACGGCTGTCGTGGGTCACGACAATCAACGCCCGGTCGGCTCGCATGGCCACATCGGAAAACAGTTCCATGACTTTGTGACCGGTCTTGGCATCGAGCGCCGAAGTGGGTTCGTCGCACACCACCAGGCGCGGTTCATGAATGAGCGCCCGGGCGATGGCCACGCGCTGTTGTTGTCCGCCGGACAGTTGCGAAGAACGATGCGACAGATGGTTGCCGAGGCCGAGTTCATTCAGAAGATCCGAGGCCTTTTCGACGGCCGGACGTCTCGGGACTCCGGCCACAAACAAAGGGACGGCCACGTTTTCCGCCGCCGTCAACGTAGGCAACAGATTGAACTGCTGAAACACGAATCCCAGGTTCTTGCGGCGAAACCGGATCTGCTCCTCGCCCGAAAGTAAAGCCGTCTGCGTGCCGAGCACTTCTACTTGGCCTTCGCTCGGATCGAGCAGACCGGCAATAATGGAGATCAGAGTTGTCTTTCCGCAACCCGAGGGCCCGACCAGCATTCCCATTTCACCCATGGCGATATCGAGATCGAGTCCGCGCAGCGCCTGAACTTTTGCGTCGCCAGCGCCAAACCACTTGGTGATTCCCCTGCACATCACTGCGTTTTCCATACCGTTGTCCTTTCTTCTTATCCGCGAAACACCATGGCGGGTTCGAGCACCAGCACTTTGCGAATACTCATCAGGCTCGACAGCATTACGATGAGCAACACGATGCCGGCTCCGCCCGCCATCGTTTGCCACAGCAACACGATGCCGTGCGTGGCCTCGGTCCGTGTAAGCATGAAAAATATCGCCGCCAACCCCATACCTACCGAGTAACCCACGGCACCCACAACCAGCGCCTGCAGCAGAATCATTTGCATGAGACGACGGTTGGTTGTGCCCATTGCTTTTAGCGCCCCAAACTGCTTCAGATTCTCCAGCGTGAAAAGGTAAAACGTCTGCCCGGCCACCACCGTCCCGACCAGGATCGCGATTCCGACGGTGAGCCCAAAGTTGATGGGGATTCCGGTATGGCGGATGTAGTAAAGAATGGTCATCCAGCCAAAGGTGTCGCTCGTGGCAGCTTTGAGCTCGGTGACTTGCTGGATCCGGCGTGTGAGTTCGGGAAGAGGAACGCCAGGCTCCGCCTTGACCAAGATGAAGGACATGAGTTTGCGCTCCCGACCCACATAGTTCAGAGCCTGGCTGTAGCGGGTGTAGAAGACAGGAAACGTCGTAAACGGCGACGACGCGTCCACGATTCCCACCACCTTTGCCCGGTGATCATTCATCTCGAAGGTCTTTCCCAGTTCGAGTGGCTGACCGGGAAAGAAAAAGTGATAGCCAGCGAGGTCGATGACGACCGCGTCGGGATCGCGTAGGGCGTCGATCGACCCGAGCACCATCTTCCGAGGCTCCGGCGCTCCGGCCAGAGTGGCATCGTCAAGTCCCAATAAGATCGCGACCCGAAACTTGCCATCCGCCGCTTTGGCTCGCGGTTGCCCCTTGAACAAAGGCACGGCCCAGCGGACTCCCGGCACTCCCCGGACTCGCCCGACATCACTGTCTTGGAGGGCGTACACTTCGTCCACGTATTGCGTCGCCGGATCCATCACCCAGATGTCGGCATCTCGCACATCGAGAATCTGCGACCGAGTGCGATTCATCAGGCCGCAAAAAATCGATGCCTGCTGCACGATGAGGAAAGAACTGAAGGAAATGGCGAAAATCAACCCCAGGTATTTGGCGCGATCTCCGGTGAGCATATTGAGAGCCAGCCAGTTCATCGCGCTCGAATTCGGTTCCTCACTGGGATCTGGGGAATCGCCGAAGCGAGAACTCTTTTTCTCAACTGCCCGCGCCACCGGGGACAGCGTTGTACTCACGACATTGCCGGGATGCGCCGCGATGGGGGCGGAAAGGATTGCCGTGAGGACGCCACCGATGGCCAGCACCAGGAACAATTTGGTGAAGCGAGTCAGATCAGCCGGACTGTGACTTGCTCCCACCATCGCAATCGTGATCGCAACTCCGAGAACAGAACCGATCTGCCGAATCGCTTGATTTACGCCGGAACCTACACCGAAGCGGTCTTTGAACAGGCTATGGACCGCGGCTGCCGACAAAGACGGCAGGACCAGTCCGACCCCGACTCCCGTCATGATCACAACTGGAAACCACTGAGACAGGTAGTGAGGGGTGGCGCTGGTAACAGCCCAGCGCACGAAAAATGCGAAGCCAAAGAGACTGCTGCCGACGAGAAGGAGGGGCCTGTAACCGAAGCGCGTAGCCAGGCGTCCGGCCAGGGGGGCCACAAGAATAACAATGAGGGGGCCCGGCGTCATCGCCATACCTGCCTGCACGATGTCGTATCCCCAAACGCTGGTCAGAAACAACACGCTGCCCAGAAACATGGCAGCGAAGACGGCGCTGAAAATCAGAGTGGCGGCATTGGCGAAGCGGAAGCTGGGGTCGCGAAATGACGAAAGATCAAGCGCAGGCTCGGCTACTTTGCGCGAGCGAGAAATGAACCAGCCAAGGAAAAAAACTCCAGCGGCCCCACCTGCAACCAGCGCTCGCGCGCTCCACGCCGCACTCTTGACGACATCCAACGCCACGAGGGAAATCGCGATCACCAATAAGAGGACGCCCACCAGGTCGGGCCAGCGCCGGACATCGCCCTCTCGCGATTCTTCGAGAAGCAGGCGGTTCTTGGCGAGCGCCAGGACTCCGACCGGAAGATTAATGAAGAACGCTGCCCTCCAGCCTCCGAGTTGAATCAAAGCTGCTCCTGCGGAGGGCCCAACCGCTGCCGCAAGAGCGCCGACCGCCGTCCACAGGCTTACCGCGATGGGCCACTTGGAGCGGGGGAAGGCATGCAACACTAAAGCCAAGGAAGACGGCATCAGCATGGCGCCGCCGACCGCTTGAAACATCCGGCCGGCAATGAGGAATGCGGGCGTTGGCGCGATGCCACAGGCAAGTGAGCCCAGGGTGAAGGCAACGACTCCAAGGAGAAACATGCGCCGGCGCCCGATTCGATCCGCGATCCTACCCGCGGGGACCAACAGCGCCGCATAGACCACGCTGTAGGCATTCAATACCCATGAGAGATCGGCCGCCGAAACCGCCGGAAAACTGCGACGAATGCTCGGGAAGGCAACAAAGAGTATGGTGGCATCGAGAAGCGCCATGAAGACGGCGAGACTGGTCCACAGCAGCGTGCGCCAGGCGCTTGCGCTCACTTCGGATTTCTCCGTCTCGCGCCGCGAGTTCTGCCAGATCTGTCGTGCGCCCTCTGTTGGCTCCACTACCGTTTCCGTGTTCATAGTTCCCTCACAAGTCCAACGAATCGATATCGGATAAGATTATGATCATAATCCTACGGTCGCAAAAAAAATTAGAACCTAGCCAGGAGGTGGTCGCGAACCTCGTCCAGCAACTGCTGCTTCTCTTTCGGGTCGGTCAACGTGCGGGCGATCTCTACTGCCCCAATCATGGCGGAAAATATCAGAATGAAGTTCCGATTCTTTTCCTCGGGGCTCTTCCCCGGCATGAGGGGTGCCAACTGCTCCCGATATGCCTTAATGCTGTTTGAGATTCTTCTCTTCAGGGCCGGGGCACTGCGGGCGATGTCGGGAGCCAACGCTGCCATCGGACACCCGTTCTCGGAGTGCTGGCAGTGCTCCGGCGACAAGTACTGCTTCACGATCAGCTTCCATCCGTCGCCTGCCGGCGCCGCAGCGGCTTTTTCCACCAATCCCGTGCCGAAGGTTGCAAAGCTCTCGGCGAGGGCCTCGACCAGCAAATCCTCTCGGTTCCTGAAATGTTTGTAAAAGCCCCCTTGCGTGAGGCCCGACGCCTTCATCAGTTTGATCACGCCGGGCCCACTCACCCCCTCAGCGCGGAATTGTCGGGAAGCGCTCTGGACAATCCGGCGGTGCGTCTCTCGTTTATGCTCTGGTCCGTATCGCATAGTACCCATTTAGATTATCATCATCATCCTATGGATGCAAGAAAAAATCTTAAAGACTAGACCATTGAGTCCGACCCTGGACTTCGTCGATGACCTCGTCAGCCTACGGCGAAAGCAGCACTGGCGGGTGTCTGAAGACGGCTTCGCCTGGAGCTGCGAATAGAGCACAAGGCTAGCGTGAATACCAGCAGGGCAAAGTACGTCATCGTCTTGAATCCATTCAGCTTCGCTTCCATGCGACTCTCAGGCCAAGTCCGATGAAGATCGTTCCGGTCAACCATTTTTGGAGCCGAGCGAATCCGCTGTGCTCCCGGAGAACGTCGGCCAATCGTCCCCCCGCCTGGGCCACAGCCAGATTGACGATTGTTCCGCCTGTGTCAAAGATCAGTCCCAGCACAATAATCTGGAAAGCGATGGAACCGCGTTGTGGTTGGATGAACTGCGGCAAGAACGCCAAAAAGAAGAGCGCGACCTTGGGGTTAAGGACGTTGGTGATGACCCCCTGTACGAAAATGCGACTCAGCGACGCAGACTGAGTCTCAGGAAGTCTCGGGGCTCTAGCGGGTTCAAAGAGTACGCGCAAGCCAAGATAAGTGAGATAGGCAGCCCCCGCGTAGCGCACCGTATTGAACAGAATCGAAGATGAGCGGAGGACCGCCGCCAATCCAACCGCCGCAATAAAGATATGCACGAGGCAGCCCGCGAAGATGCCGAGCGCAGAAACGGTACCAGCGCGACGTCCTTGGCCGATGCTGCGGCCGATCACGTAGAGCATGTCTGGACCGGGGGCGATATTTAACAGAAACGCTGCCGCACAAAATGCCCCAAGAGCGCTGAGATCCGGCATCTACTCTACTCTCCTTATTATTAGACAGCGTTCTCTTAATGCCGGCCACGGCTTCAAACTCTCGCTCACGCTGGTCCCCGCTTGCCTGGCGTGTCCGGCGCATCTGTTGGCTCCCGTCCGGGCCATCGTCGATTCGGCGCTGACGTCTGCTGGGCAAAAAATGCGTGCCATCTCCCGTCTTTCCAAAGATAGCTGTCGGAGTACCATCGGATATCCGTTTTTCCGTCATCGCTCTTGACAACCGTGCTGCCGTAAGCAACCGCCGCGTTTTCATGCAGCAGGACCAGAATTTTTGGCAATTCAGGCGTCTTCAGTTCCTGTCCACGATTCTTCTCTGCCATCGCAAGCTCGTCGGACAACATCTTCAACTCGCCCGAGCGCATGATCTCGGTGAAATCGGGCGTCAGCAGGCAGCTCATAAAGCGGGTATCCCCGTGCAAGTAGGCATCGGTCCATGCCATCTCAAGGCGCCGAATGGTGGCAGCATCCTTTTGCTGATTTCTCAAAGGTGCGAAATCGCACTTGCCGCTTTGGCCCTCAGCAGAAACGACCGCTTGAATTACTAACAAAAGCCATATCGTTGTTCTCGCTTTAATCAAAGCCTCACCTCACACCACAAGAGTCTCATTTTCGCCGCCCTCAAGCCTCTATGCGCGAGCAGAAGACACTTTCCGCTCGAGGCCTCATCTCATTCCGCATCGTGGCCGACGCGTTGACCTGGATCAAGGCCCCGCTAATGTCACGGTGGTCCTCGCTGTGGATTGATCCCGGCTCCAACCACTTTCGGCAGTTCAACCAGGTTCAACCCGCCGCGCGGGATTCGGCAAGCGGCTCCGGAACTTCGACGCTCAGAGCAGCCAGCAACCTGCCGAGCTTGCGATCCAGATCGAGTGCGACCTGCGTAATCTCCTCACAACCCAGCCCCGAGAGTGTCGTGCTGGGCTGCTCGATCGTGAATCGAGTGATTCCGTCGCCTTCGTAAATAGCGCAACGCAATGGAACGTAAAGAGCCACCAAAGGATCGTGACGGTACATCGTCTCCGCAATTACGTGATTTCCCATAAGGTACTCGGTGGCGCGTGACTTGTTCCCGGCGAGACTCATCAGAGGTTCGAGATCCGCCTTCCAGTAAAGGAGGAACTCATACGGTGCCGCGGCCTTCACATCGGCCACAACTTCTGACCAGGGGGCGTTTCGTTTCACCCACTCGACCACACGCTCGGGAGTCAACAGCGGCACGGCGGTTTCAAAGCGGCGACGAAACTCTTCATAAGTTTGTGGGATCGGAATGTCGAGCCGGACTGTCTCGTGCGGAACGACAGATCTTCTGACTTTGCCATTCATGATTTTGTTCTTCTCCGGTCGGGTATTCATTGCGGATCTCCTGACCTCCCAAGGATTCCAGCGATTGCTGCTACGGGCCACCGCCAATCAGGCTACCCAGCGGTTATGATCGGACCGTTCGAAGGAGGCGACGACGAGTATCCTCCACAAAGTAATCCCTCTGACTTTCAGTCCGACTACGGTTTGAGCAATCCTCAATCGCCCGCAGGATTCGCTTGGCTAACACGTTTCTGTCCTGCATCACTCAACCTTTGTTGAATTGATAGCGCGCGATCCTCAAAGGTGCTGAGCGGAATCACCTCCACCTCCATCCGCGGCCAAACCGGCAGACTGGTAATAAGGCCGTCCAGTTCCCGTGCGGACTCGGCTTTCACGATCATTGCCAGCCCAATGGCACCGCTTATGGGTCCGCCGGCAAGAATCTTCTTTTCCTCCAGAAGCTTCTTGCCTAATTCCAGCGTCGGGCGAATGTAGTCCGCAAAGAACGCCACTCCTTCTTCCTGGTTCATAGGACGACCCTGAGGCACCAGTTTCATTTGGACCAGGTATTGCATTTTCTACCCCCTTCTCTGAACTCAAAATTTCAAACCCATGCAAGAAACCAAACGCTTCCCCGTCCTTAGATTCATGACGGAAAGCAGCGACCAAAAGCCAGCAGCAGCTTGGGCGATCCTTGGATCCGAATCTTGCGGCGCAGCAACGCCCAGACGAGATTCGCTTCTTTCCGCAGAAAACGCAGCCAGGTCTCGCTGTCCGCGATCACTCGCAAATCCGGTCTACCCGAGTGCCCGTCGGATATTTGCAGCGTCTGGTTCTGAATCACCACCGTAGCCTTCAGTTCTTCTTGTCCGGTGAAAGTAAAGTGGTAGGTCGCCTTGATCCCCTCGGATCGGCCTCGCTGAAAGGCGAAGTTCAAGCCGCGCAAAAAAGCTCGAATCGAGCCTTGTCCCGCCAATCCATTCCACACGCGCTTTGTCTTCTTGTTAGGAAACCTGCGGGCCACATAGTCCTCCGCGTCTGACTCGCGGACGACGAACACGGTTTCCGGCTTGTTCTGAAACGGCTTCACGACCGCCTCCAAGTATTGCTTGCGATCGGTAAGGAAGGGTGCGATGACGTCTTCGCCCGCCGGGCACACGGCCATACAATAGGCGGCTTTGTAGTTGGCGCCAAACGACAGGCTTTGCCACATCGAGACGGTTTCGGCGGCAGAGATTTTTTTTCGGTACTCGAGGCCGCTGCCGCTGTCGGCAATCTTTTCCACCCAGTCGTTGAAGCCGCCCATGAACTCACGGTAATTGTGGGTATAGCAGGCGGAAAAATTGAAGTGCCCATCCGAGCCAATCGCCCCGGTCGGACACGCGGCCACACACAATTTGCACTCGACACACGGGTTGTAATTGACGGGATGAGAGTATTCACTCACGCGGGCGTCGGCCAATACCGTCCCCAGAAGAATGAAATTGCCAAACTTGGGGTGAATGACGTTCCGGTGAATTCCCATCTGCCCCAGACCGGCGGCCACCGCAACGGTCTTATGGGAGATCACCCACATCTTTGCGCCCCAGCGGTCGGCCTCCATGGGGAAACCGGCCGCTCCGCCATTGACTGCGCCCACCCCAATCTTCTCCAGTTGAGCCACAATTCGCTGCGCCACTTCGTTGACTTCATCCGTCTTATGGTGAAATTCCAAATTGGCGATCGAGCGGGCCAGAGTGCGGACGTTTTCCCGGTTCATGCGGCAGACAAAGCTGATCAGCGTCTTTGTCCTCGGAAAAACGAATTCAATATCGGCCTTCTGGTCGGCAATCTCCGGCCGATCCCTCTCGACGAAACCGACATCGTCGCCTCCCGCGTCAACGCAAACCTTTCGCAGCCAGGCCGCATCGAGTACCTCAGGCGGCTGCGCGGGGCCTTCCATCGCACTTCGCTCGTGGAAGCGCTTTACAGTTGGATGTTCATCCATGTTTCCCATGCTGCGTTCCCGCTTGCCATCGACCTGGTTACGCGTATTTCGCAGGCGTGACGGAACCGATCTCAGCCAGCCGCTGGTGGCACACCCGGCGAAGCGTCTTCGGACGGCCCAGCCGATTCAATTTTGTGTGCTAGGCTCTCCCCACGTGCTCTCCCTTACGGCGTTTTACTACCTTGCCAGTCCCTTCGCATCACGCGCAAGGAACATCTATGTGCCTATCTGCCTTCGGTCGTGCGATGGCTGCAAGCCGAACTGTCTGATGAAGCTGCAATGCAAGCATCAACTTGAGATCCGTTCTGCCCGAGAAGTCGTAAAATATTTAAAGCTCAGGAGGCCGCAATGTATCGGTACCACAGAACGGTGATCACCATAACGATACTTCTTATCGCAATCCCATCCTTCGCCCAGCAACCTCTACGCTCGGATCAACCGAGCGTGATGGCTAAGATTTCCTACGACTCCGGCATTGCGTCGCAACAGAATGTGCGCCAGATATGCATGGCAGTCGCTAAGGACGGCGAGTATCGAATGGTCCGGTTGTTGAAGGACGGAAACACGGAGCAGATGCAAGGCATGATTCCTAAGGAAGAATTTCGTCGACTTGCCAAACTGCTTTCCGCACCTGACTTCCGCAACCGGCCAAATGACCATGCGGGTTTAATCGGCGAAGAGGCGCAGAGCTTTGCGGTAGAGATTCCATTGGGTGACCGGTGGCATAAAGATGGTGCACTGGAACCCGAAGCGTGGCGTTCACAGTGGCTCAATGCCAACGGAGAGCAACCCTTTCCTGCGTCGGTTTCGAAGGTGGTGGATTGGCTACAAGACTTCCAGCCGAAGGACGGAAAAACGTTCGAGTACACCGAGTTTTCGGACGTGTGTCCAGCACAGGGTTTCCGCCTGCTAAAACCTTCTGTTGCCCGGAATCAACGGCCTTAAAGTCAGGCTCATTCATTTTCGTAGTGGACACTATCAGGGAAGTTTTTCAACGACTAAGAGTTCGCAACGCCGGGCGGGAGCGATTCTTCGAAAGCCTACGACTGACGGTCACCGGCTCTAAATATCTCTCGTTGTTGCAGAAAAACTCAGCCCCGCCTATCGGACAGGATTCCGGCCAAAGCGATAGGTGATATTCACGCTGGCGCAGGAAGGAATTCTTACCCCGACCACCTCGCTCACCGGATTTTCTGGAACCAGTCCGTTCCCCCCGAGGCCCACCTTTCCCGGCCCATAGACGTCAGCAATGGCAAAGTTCTCCGTGGTTTGTCCGGTCCAGCCGCTGGCAATCATCACATTGACGCCGACGCTCAACCTTCCCTCCAATAGCGGCCGCGATAGCGCGAGACGAAACTCCTTGTTGGCGACTCCGAGGCAGTACTCATTCAGCGCATTTGGGTCGCCGCTCAGGTAGGCGCTTTCGCTGCAGCCATTGCCCACCACCTTCCGGCCCACGTACTCGAATTCTCCCTTGGCCTGCAGGCGAAGAGGCAGCTTCTGATACGTCCCGACCAGATCGCCGATCAGGCGCGGCGCTTCGGGGACGATGGAATAAGACGTGTTGAGAAGGCGCGCATCAGCTTGCTCGAACGTGGCCTCGAGCGAACCGCTGGGAATCCTTTGCCGCAGCGTGAATGCGAGGTAACGGATGCGGCCGGGACCTAGATCAAACTGCAGTCCCTGATCCGGATCGATCTTGCCGTATTCTGCGCTCTGCGTTTCGTGACCTAATGTCAGCTTCAGGTCGGTGCGGTGAAAACTCTTGCTGGCCACCAGTTGATAAGAGCGCGCCATCTCCACCGGATTCGGCTTGATGGGATTGTTTAAGTCTGTTCCCAGGCGCGGGTCTTCGGTGAAAAATGACTTGCCCAAGCTGAACGAGATCAAAGGGACAATCTGGGCATCGCCGGGCAGGAGGGTGATGGTCGCCTTCGGCGAATTCAGACCCACCCATCGATTCCACGAATTTGCGGGAGTAATCAGGTCCTGATTGGCGATGTTGATCTCATCCCGGCGCCAGCCCAAGTAATAGCGGAAGCGGCTACCCAGATCGCCTTCACCAGCGATGAAGGGCGTGACGGGAGCGATGGTGACGTTGTTGCCGTCGATGGCAACGAACGGCCCGTAATCACTGGGAGCGGCAGGATTGAAGAAATTGTAGTGGTCGAGATCGTCGCGGCGCGGGGCTTCACGCTCATAATCCGTCCCCGCCAGCAGTGAAAAGCTCCTCGCGATCCGGTTCACATACATAGCATTGCCCCCGGCGACGGTGCGGAACTCGCTCTGGCGGATCAAGCCCAGCCCAAAGTCCGAGAAGAGCGATAGATTGTAGGTGCGAAAAAAACCGGAAAGCTGGAGTTCCTGGTTGCGGCTCAGTTTCCACACGTCGTTCAAGGCCACTAGCGCCGTGTGGGTTTGATCCTTCTGCCGTGGGTCAATCGTATCGGGATACACGGTCCATCCGGCAGCGGCGTCGACAGAGTTGAAGCCAAACATGGGCCTCAATCCGGCAACATAGCCGTAGCCAAGATAGGCGATGCCAAACAAGGTCAGCGTGTGATCGCCGGCATGGAGGACGCGCCCGCCGTTGAATTTGAACTGCCTGCGATGTTCCAGGCGATCGAGAAATCCATTGCCCCACGAGCCTTCCATCGCGACCCATGAATTGGCCGACGGACTCATGCCCGCCGTGAGGGTAGCGTCGCGATAATCGGTCGTCAGGGTAAAGAACGGATTCAGATAGGAGCGCAACCCATAAATCGCGGCGAGATTCAGCGCATGATTGCCTTCGCGCACGTTGAAGGCGCCGCCCTCGACCTGCACACTCTCGACGACGTGGGCGATGTATATGTTCGGATCGGCGTAACCGTTACCGTGCGCATTCGCCGAAAGATTGTTCGGTACCAAATACGAACCGACCTGAACGTACTGGGCGATTGGCTCGCCGTGATCGCCGGCTACGCCGGGAGCGAAATACTGGGGCGCCTTGATACCGCCAGATGCGGTCTCGATGGGATAGCCGGGGATCGAGACCGGCGCGCCCGGGCGGCCTGGGTTTGCGTCCAAGAGATCTTCGGAGGAGAACACCTTCATCGCCGGATCCGGTGTGAGTATGTCGCCTTCGCCCGCGTCGGCAGTAACCGTCACGCTCTCAAACCTCGACGCCAGCTCACCCATGCTGAGTGTGATCTCTGGATTGCCGTTTTGCTGAATGGTAAGACACTTGGTGACGGGCCGAAAGCCGGAAGCTTCGGCCTTGATTGTGAACTCGCCAGCCGAATGCAGAGGGAACTGGAATCGCCCATCGACCGCGGATCGCTTCTCGACGAGGACTTGATTTCCTTGCAACAGTTGCACTGCAACGCCCGGAAGAGGATTTCCCGCAGGATCGACAATCCGGCCTCTGATCGCCGCATCTTGCGCGATGACGAGCAGAGGCCCAATTATCACAGGGACAAGAGCGATCCAACTTCTGCGCAGGCCTGTTTTTCGTGCGCACGACAATCGAAACGTCTTTCCGGACATCGATATCAAATCGCCGCCTGCGCTGCCTCTTCGAGCGCCTTCATCGCGAGTAAGTAAGGGCGGGGCCCGTAGCTTACCCTGGCGACTCCATTTTGCGCGAGTACGCCGACGGATGGGCTCTCATCCGCGACCATGACATTGACGGGTAACTGGGAGGCGTCCGCTAGGCGTCTGATCAGATGGACATCCACAAGGCCAGGAGCAAAGAGTCCATCTGCACCGGCTTCGGCATACAATCGCGCTCGATCGATCGCCTCCTCCAGCATCGTATTGTCGTGGTGCTCTGCGGACCGCTGGAAGAACACATCTGTCCGGGCGTTAAGAAAGAACCGGGTGTTCGCCTCATCAGCCACCTGTCGAGCGCAGGCAATGCGATCTGCCTGATCGCGTGGTTTCCGCAGTTTCCCATCGGCGGGAAAGCTGTCTTCCAAATTGCAACCTGCTGCCCCACTCGCGATGGCCATACGGATGGTCATGCCCACGGCCTCGGGTCGATCACCATAGCCGCTCTCGAGATCGACTGTGACCGGCACTTCCACAGCACTCACAATCCTGCGCAGATTATTTATCGCGAGATCGAACGGAATCCGCTCGCCATCTACGAAACCATTGGCAACGGCGACGGACCAACTGCTGGTCGCGATCGCTTTCGCTCCCCCTCGGGCGACGGCCTTGGCGCTTCCTGCATCCCAGGCATTAAAGAGCACAACCGGATTGCCTCGAATGTGCAAATTGTGGAATGTCTCGGCCTTACGCTTTTGTTCGGCTCGAGTTTCGTCCCCGCAGTTAACTGTACTTTGCGTATCATCCTTGCAAACTCTCATAAGCTTCCTTTCAATTGGTACTGCTTCGTTGTCCTTACCTGCGTAGCGTCTCGCCGCCCGATAGCTCACGAGCTTCCGAGCTCGAGAGCGGCTTCCCGCCAATCCCCAAGTTGCCGTCCTTAACCTCTTCGATCACCACCCAGGTCAGGGAACGCAGTTTTTCTCCTTCAATCGAGACCATCGCATCGGTCAGTTTCTGAATCATTTCCTGCTTTTGTGCTTGCGAGAACACATGCTCAATGACTGTGACGTGGATCAAAGGCACCTTCGCCTCCCGATTGCCGATTTGATGGAACGATGTTTGGATCTAGACTCCAGATTTGCAGCTGAACCGAGGTTGCAGAAGCCGGATATTTTTTGAGGAGCGTGCACGCGTCTGAATAGCGTCCACTCGCCTCCGCGGCCTTGATAGCCAGTAGAGCCGCGCGCGGCGTCTCACGATTGGCAAGATTCTGCTGCGCCAGGACCCAGGCGCGCTCCGGATCGCGGCCGGGGCCGAGATAAAACTCCGCGCCGTGATCTGCGAACGCCAGGGGATCACGACTCAAAAGCAACTCATACCTTGTCCGCGCTTCTGTAATTTCATCGTTGCCATGCTGTGCATCGCCGGACCACAGATGCAGTACTCCGAGCAGTGCCAGCGCCTCGGGTTCATGGCACGATTGCACGACCTCTTCGAGGCGCCTGATCGCCGACGCGGTGTCACCGCGCAGGGCCTCGATCTCAGCCAGATGAATATTCGCCGTGACGAACTCCGGCACGTACTTCAGTGCTTGCGCATAGAGTCGCTCCGCGCGGGCTTGATCGCCCCCTTGCTCAGACCACATGAGACCCCGGGCGAAGTAGATCCACGCATAGGGAAACGGAAGAGTCGTATCGAGACTGGAAAGAGCTTCTGCGTATAAGCGATCGGCATCATCAATGCGACCGACCGCCGCGTACGCCACCGCCAGTGCACTCCGCGAGGCGAACCCCGGGTGATGGAGCAGGTTCGCCTCGAGCTGTGGAATCACCTCCGTTGCACGTCCCATCGCCACGAGAATGGATGCTCGTAGCGCTGCGATCTCGTCCGGTTTCGCTCCAACCCGCTCCGCTGCCTCAACGTCTGCAAGAGCGTCCGCAAAGTGGTGCACCGCGGAGCGAGTTCGAGCGCGTAACAAGAGCTCCCGTCCTGTCGCGTATCGCCCCTCACCAAGCGCGCTCGCCCGATCCAAAGCGTCGTAGTCCCCCAGGAACCGCGAACGCACGAGCAGGAATTCCTCCACGCCCATCTCGTTACCCGCCTGGCGGATCTGTTGATCGAGATTCGCGAATGCAATCGCACTGTGGGTTGTGTTGATGGTGGAATCGACGACATTTGCGCCATTCTTAGCGCTACAGGCCGTCGATGCGAGCACAACTGCAAGGTATACCTTCCAGAGTCGGAGTATTTTCATGAAGTTCACGTCGTTGAACGCTCCATTGATACGATTGATACGATCATTGATGGTAGTGAGATCAATCTGAGTAGCGTTGCGGAGCTTCGCTTCGATCTGCTTTCCGCTTTGGCTCTGAAGAGGGCGCCCCCAGGAACGGAAAGTCCATGGTGGAGTGTACTTTGTCATCGTGATCGAGACCATCGATCGCTCCTGCCATCGTGCCATTGACCAATAACGACCGAAATATGTTGCTCGCGTCGTAGTTTGGCGTCCTCCCCCCACAGTCGTTGCTCCGTGCGCCAGGGCTTTGAAATTCTGTGAGCTCGACGGCCAGGAACTGCGTGCACACCGTCGATTTGCTGTTCACCCAAACACGATCATCGGCAAGAACCCTGGCGAGCCGGTCATAACGATGAGACGCTTCCGCTTTGGGGTCAGCGAGCCATTGATTGCCGCACTTGCCGTCAAATCCGTCGTAAAATCCAAGCGTCTTCTCGATGTCAGAGGAGAATTTGGTCCAGCCGTTTCGCCCCACACGGTTGTACGCTTCCTTCCGTTGATCGCTCTCGTTGTCCGGCGCCAGCGGCCCGCCTACAAGGGCGTTTTTGATTAACGGCCGCGCAGTACGCTCGATCGGCTCGCCGAGTTTCGGAATCGGCGGGGTCTTGTTCGCCGCGCTGTTTGCATGGAATGATGACGCGCGCGGAGCTTTGTGAACCGCGCCCCATACTGCAAGCAGGCTTCCGCCCTTGGTGATGACATCGAGATCAACCGAGATCACCAGTGAAGACGACTCCCAGCCGGCAAGAAAGTTGGTTGCCGGCCCGCCATCGGTGTGTCGCCAGGTATCAAGAATCGAGTGGGATGTCGCTTCATCGAACTGTGGGCAGCCGGCGCCATCCACGGCCGTTCCCTGCTTGAGGGCAGAACCCGCGACTCCATACATTGTCCTTGTGCCCTTGACGTTGTTGAAGAACGGATCATCGCGTAAGCCCGCGAACAGTCGAAACCGCCGGTTTTTCCCCTCGATGCCAGAGGTGCTGCTGGCATCGCCATGAACATAATCCGCGTCGCCGAGCCAGCACTCGGCAGCGCCCGCTTTGTCAAAACGGCACACAATCAATGTCGTCGCCGTTGTCTTGCCGAAGCTGCTGCCGCTATCGACGTGAAATACATATTGCAGACGATCGGAGAACTGATGGGCAACGATGTCCATCACCAGATTGAGGCGCTTTCCGTCCGATGAAGTCCATACAAAGATGTCGCCAATGTCGGCCGCAGGATCTGCAATAACCGTGGGCGTGTCCAAGTGGTCGGAAGCCAATGCGGTTTGAAACTGTGAAATGACCAGAGTGCCCGCCACCAAGAGCACGCTGAGCCACGAAATCGTCCTTCGCTGTTGAAATCTATTCATGACACCGTCCTTTCCGGTTCATTTCAGAGACTCCATAACCATTTCGCGTCCTCGACAATCAAGTTCGGCATTTCCTCGGGGAAGAAGAGCTTCGCTCCGGATACACGGCGAATCCCGAGCGAGTTGCCCACCGTGCGAGCCAGGTAATCGGGGCTTGACTGGGAGAAGATTTTGTCGGCCGTTCCCCACACAATCCGCGTCGGAACGTAACTTTTCCTAAGCGCCGATTCAATTCCGGCTAACGGGTTGGGTGCGAGAGCAATGGCATAAGCGTTGGTGAGCTTTTTTCGCTCGGGGGAACTCACTAGAGGTCCAAGATAGGTTTCGATGGCTTGATCCGTCGGGTGCGCCGGATTGGCATAGCATTGCCCCCCGAGGCCCTTTTCCGATCTCGCGAGTGCCTTGTCGGAAAGCCAGGGAACCAGCCACTCGTCGGCGAATTTTCCTGCCCGCGCCAATTCAATCACTGGCAAAACGGCCGCAGGCGGACTGTCCGGCTCCGTGTCACAGTTGGTCAGCAGCACGGAACGAATCCGGTCGGGATGGTGCGCCATGAACAGTTGTGCGATTGCGCCCCCGCTATCGTTCGCAACGATATCAACGGAGGAAATCGACAACTTGTCCAGAAGCTCGAGCAACATCTTCAACTGCGCCTGAGGGGCCACGCTTTGTCCCTGGGCGACCTCGGTATAGCCAAGCGCCAATAAGTCCGGGGTGATGCACCGTCTTATTTTTGAAAGTTGAGGAATTACGCCTCGCCACTGGAAACTGTTCAGTGGAAAACCGTGCAGGAACCTGACTTATGCACAGAATTCGGCTTGTCTGAGGTTGTCTGCTGAACTTTGGCCCTCGTCATTTTCTGCTAGATCGTGTTCGGGATGTCGACTGAGTATCTTCCGCTCTGGACTTTCATG
>JBEKPJ010000080.1:0-26825 GCA_049520935.1 Terriglobales bacterium
CTTCAACGGAGAACATTCGGGCAGGCATGGAGCATTTCGCCGATCATTGCGCCACGTGCCATTCGAATGACGGATCGGGTCAGACGTTTTTCGGCAAGGGCCTCTATCCGAAACCGCCCGACATGCGTGCAGCCGGGACGCAAAACAAGAGCGATGGCGAGCTCTACTACACAATCGCAAATGGAGTTCGTTTGAGTGGAATGCCAGCCTTCAGCGAAGCGCACACTCCCGAGAAAGCCTGGCGCCTGGTTTTGTTCATCCGGCACTTGCCGCAGATCACCCCAGAGGAACTCAATGAGATGAAGGCGCTGAATCCGAAGAGGCAGGCAAATCCAGCGAATTGGTGAAAGGGCGGGAAACCGCCATGGGATCCTGCGAGAGAAACACGCCACCACTAGAAGAAGAAACGCCATGAAAGAAAGGAGTACCCGATGAAAGAACCAGACGACAGATCGCGCCGTCGCTTTCTCAGGGCGAGTTCGATGTTGGGCCTGGCAGCCGCACTCAGACCAGCAACGATCGGCGAGGCATTTGCAGATTCCAGAATTGCTGGAAAGGAGGACACCATGACCCGAACCAGTGCTACACAGGCAGGTGACAAGACTTCTATTCGTCCGTTTCAGGTGAATGTTCCCGAAGCGGAGCTTGCCGAATTGCGCACGCGCATCAATTCGACAAGGTGGCCTGATCGGGAGACGGTCACGGATGAATCGCAAGGCGTGCCGCTTGAGACAATTCAGGAACTTACTCGCTATTGGGGCGCCGACTACGATTGGCGCAAGTGCGAAGCGAAACTGAACGCCCTGCCGCAGTTCATCACCGAGATCGATGGGCTGGACATTCATTTCATTCACGTTCGTTCGAAACATGAAAATGCGTTGCCCCTGATCGTCACGCACGGATGGCCCGGCTCAGTCATCGAGCAGCTGAAGATTATCGATCCACTTACCAATCCTACGGCACGTGGCGGGAGCGCATCGGACGCCTTCCATCTGGTGATTCCGTCGCTACCGGGGTTCGGGTTTTCAGCAAAGCCCACCACTTCCGGCTGGGGTCCCGAGCGCACGGCAAATGCATGGTTAGTGCTGATGAAGCGCCTTGGATACGCACAATTTGTGGCGCAAGGCGGCGACTTGGGCGCGGGCGTTTGCACTGTGATGGCCAAACACACACCTCCAGAATTGCTGGGAATTCACACAAACTTCCCTGGGACTATTCCACCCGACATCGCGAGGGCGCTCCAGTGTGGCGATCCCCCGCCATCCGGCCTGTCGGCCGACGAAAAACGGGCTTACCAGCAGCTCACGGTATTGTTTGCGAAGCGACGCGCCTACGCACAGCTGATGGCGACTCGTCCGCAGGCGCTGTACGGATTGGCGGATTCGCCAGTCGGCCTGGCCGCCTATATGTTTGACCACGGCGATGGTTGGGGCCAGCCGGCTGCGCCGATCACCTCGGCAGTGCTCGGGCGCACGATCAATGGGCACTCCGCAGGTGACCTGACACGAGACGATGTGCTCGACGACTTCACACTCTACTGGTTGACGAATACGGCGGTTTCTGCGGCTCGTTTCTATTGGGAACTTCACTTCAATCTTTATAACGCAGCTGATGTCTCCGTCCCAGCTGCCGTGAGCGTCTTTCCCGGAGAGAACTATCAAGCCCCGCGCAGTTGGACGGAGCGGGCGTACCACAAACTCATTTATTACAACAAGGTCGACACAGGCGGGCACTATGCGGCCTGGGAACAGCCGAAGCTCTTTTCAGAGGAGCTTCGCGCGGGCTTCAGATCACTGCGGTAGTGCAACGCGTGGGTTCGTCCGAAGGTGGTCATGCTTGGCAAGCGGAAGATGTTAATGGATGCCGAAATCGACTGCTGCATTCAACTCGCTAGCGGATTTCTCATCCTGGCTGAAAAAGAGCTATCGGCCTTCATCCGCGCGGTAGATATGTTGTTCGGCACTGAACAGGCGCGCCAATCGGCGCTGGACTGGATCGAGGAACTGGGACGTATGGATTGGCCGTCTGGGGAATCGGTTCCAGATTGGCGTCGGGCTACGGTGGGCGCAAGTGCTCGGCTTGGCGCTTTGTTGTCTGCCAGTGGACATCGCGACACTCTAAGTTTGAGACCAGTGTGTTCGTCACGTCCAGCAGCAGAGACCGTAAGGTTGGCCTCTGACGTTTTTCACTCGAAACACAAACACGTTAGCGAGGGGATTCGTTATATGAGCTCGATAGCTTCCACGCCTATTGATGCACAGGCGAAAAACGCACCTGCGTCCGGTAAGCTCTTCTTCCTGAACCTCAGCGCCGGACTCATATTGTCCGCCAACCCTGATGGCTCCGATTTGAAGACCATTATCGATGAAGGCCGGAAGTTGCCCGATGGCCTGGCGCTCGATATCGCCGCGGGGCACATCTATTGGACCAACATGGGTGATCCCAAGCGGAATGATGGTTCGATCATGCGGTCGGATCTCAATGGCAAGAACATGATCACCATCGTTCCGCCTGGCAGCACGTTCACGCCGAAGCAGCTCCAGATGGAGAGGAGGAGCGGCAAGCTTTACTGGTCGGACCGGGAAGGCATGCGGGTGATGCGGGCAAGCCTGGACGGCTCGGAAATCGAAACTCTCGTGAATACGAGCGAGGGCGATTCGCGGCCGGGATCGGATCCGACGAAATGGTGCGTGGGCATCGCGGTGGACCCTGACGGCGGCAAGTTCTATTGGACGCAGAAGGGCGGTCATCACACGGGTTTGGGTCGAATCTTTCGAGCCAACATCCAACTGCCGCAAGGTCAGTCGGCTAGCAACCGCACAGACGTTGAACTTCTTTATGACAATCTTCCAGAGCCGATCGATCTGGACATCGATCCGATTCATCGGATGCTGTATTGGACCGACCGCGGGGACCCGCCGCGTGGCAACACGGTGAACCGCGCTCCCATGGACGCTGAGGCCGAAACTCGCAAGGAGCCTGAGATCCTCTTCACCCATTTGATGGAGGGCATCGGCCTGGCTTTGGACCTGAAGGGCGGTCGGATGTTCATTACCGACTTCGGTGGCTCAGTCTACAGCGCCAATCTCGATGGGTCGAGCCGGAGGACGTTGCTGTTTGCTGAGGGAAACCTCACCGGCATTGCATACGCCGAGGTGCCGTCTGCAGACGGAGCTTCCCAAGTAATAGGAGTTCCTGCGGAGACAAATATGGAAGACAACACGTTAGTGAAGTCCAGCTTCTCAGCTACGATTCACGCTCCAATTGAAGATGTGGATATTCCCACTTGGTGCTTTGGCCTGTCGGAATCGGAATACCAGTCCTGCTCTCCTGCTCATGTGTCTGCCGGTGCAACTACAGCGCCGGATGGTCGGCGTATGTCCATCAACGTTGAAGTTCTCGGCGGAAGCCCCATGGTCCAGCATTACGTCGAGGAGATTGCCGAACCGGATCACTTACGGCTGTCTTCAAGCTCAGATATCTTTACGCCAACCGGCAGGATAAAGGTGGACGTGATCTGGGACTTGAGCGTGAAGAAGATCGATGGCAACTCCTGCGAGTTTACCAATGAAGTGCACAGCTCCTTCACGCCGGAGCTTCTGGACTCCTTGGCCAAACAGGGCATTCCACGGGAGGTCTTCAAAGCGGCTCGCAAGCCTGTTTCAGAGGCGCACAACCGGCAGGAGACGCCACTCTTCGCCAAAAGTATTGAGCGCCATGCCTTGAGGAACAGAGGCTCTGCCCGTGTCGTGGGTGCAGCCTAAGTCATACGATCTTTTGCACATTAAGAAGGCGGGCGTTATTCGCGAAGATCGCGGCTCCGCCAAGTATCTTCTGGGGACTGGAACTGGGAGCAACACAATGAGTCAGACAGTCGGCCACGATCTTGATCAGCGTTGCATCAATATAGCCCGGATTCTCTCGATCGACATGACCGAGAAAGCCAAATCAGGTCACCCCGGATTGCCACTCGGGGCCGCCCCGATGGCCTACACGCTATGGGACCGGATTTTGCGGCATAATCCCGTAAACCCTAGGTGGGCAAATCGCGACCGTTTCGTTCTCTCCGCTGGTCATGGATCTGAGCTGCTTTACTCATTGCTTCATCTGACCGGATACAACATCAGCATCGATGACCTTCAGAATTTTCGCCAGTGGGGCAGCAAGACAACCGGCCATCCGGAATATGACCCGAATCTTGGGATCGAGGCAACCACAGGCCCTCTGGGACAAGGCATCGCCATGGCAGTCGGAATGGCCATGGCCGAGGCACATCTCGCCGCTCGTTTTAACCGCAACGGGTTCCCGGTAGTCGAGCACTTTACGTTCGTGCTGGCCGGTGATGGAGATCTTATGGAAGGGATCTCTTCCGAAGCGGCATCTCTGGCAGGGACGCTACAGCTGGGAAAACTTATTTGTCTTTACGACAACAATCACGTGACGCTCGACGCGACTACCGACCACGTCTTTACCGAAGACAGGTGCGGACGGTTCCAGTCGTTCGGATGGCAGGTGATCTTCCTTCCCGACGGAAACGACATCGAAGCAATCGAAGCTGCCATCCGGGAGGCTATGGCTGAGAAGCAGAGGCCGTCGCTGATTGCCGTGCGGACCCACATCGGATATGGAAGCCCGCTGCACGACTCGCCGAAAGTTCATGGCGAACCGATGGGGCCTGAGAACGCGCGCGCGACGAGAAAGAACCTTGGATGGCCGGACTTGCCGCCATTCAGCGTTCCCGCCGAGGTCCAGACACATTTCCGTCAAGCCATTCCTCGCGGAACTGCGCTTGAGACTGAATGGAACGGCTTGTTCGGACGCTACTCTGAAAAGTACCCGGATCTGAGTCATCAACTCAAACACATGATGGACGGAACCTTCCCCGAGAACTGGGATTCCGGCCTTCCATCCTTCTCGCCCAGTGAAGGAGCAATATCGACCCGCGATGCCTCTGGCAAGGTGATGAATGCGATCGCGGCGACACTGCCGGGGTTTGTAGGCGGCTCCGCCGACCTCGCCGGCTCAAACCGCACGACACTGAAGGGTCTAGGGGATTTGGGCTTCGGTGACAATCGGGGCAGAAACATTCACTTTGGCGTTCGCGAGCATGCAATGGCGGCAATTGTGAATGGAATGGCGTTGCACGGCGGCCTGATCCCGTTCGGCGCGACATTCTTCAACTTCTCCGATTACATGCGGCCTTCTCTGCGTCTTGCGGCCCTGATGGGGGCTCACAGTATTTTCGTATTCACCCACGACAGCATAGGCCTCGGCCAGGATGGACCCACCCATCAGCCGATTGAGCAGCTGACAAGTTTGCGAGCGATGCCGGACAGTCCTCCGCCCCGCAGACGCCAACGAGACAGCAGCAGCATGGCGTATCGCGATCAGCCTCTCCGGTCCGGTCGCACTCGTCCTGACTCGTCAAGCCTTGCCTGTGCTGGATCTGAAACAGTTCCCCGTGAGTGCTGGGGTTGCGAAGGGTGCCTATGTTCTGCTCGATGAGCCCGATCCCGACCTTGTACTGGCCGCAACCGGATCGGAAGTGGACCTAGCACTTCAAGCAGCACGCGCCCTTGCCAAATCAGGCACAAGAGCCCGTGTCGTATCTATGCCGTCATGGGAACTGTTTGCAAAACAGCCCGAAGAGTACCGAGATTCAGTTCTGCCCCTCAACATCCCCACGCTGGCCATTGAGGCGGGCGCGACTCTTGGCTGGTACAAATGGGTCGGTCGAACCGGCGACATCATCGGACTGGATCATTTCGGGGCGTCTGCACCCGGCGAAGTCGTTATGGAAAAGCTGGGATTCAATGTCGCTAACGTGATCGACCGGGCGCTGCAACTTCTAGATCGTGAAAGCACGCGGCCACTTGCAGTGCTTGGGTGAAGGCGGGAGGAAGAATATGACAAATCTAAACTTCGACAAAGAGGTCACTGCACTTATCCTCATCGATCCCTACAACGACTTCATTTCTGAGGGCGGCAAACTATGGGATCGCATTAAAGCCGTTGCCGAGGCAAATGACTGCATCGCTCACATGTTGCAGTTGCTGTCCGCAGCACGAACGACGGGGATGAGGGTTTTCTATGCCATGCATCATCGATACCGTCCCGGCGACTACGACACGTGGAAGTACGCCGCGCCCATTCAGAAAGGCGCCCGGTCGCGAAAGACTTTTGAATATGGAACGTGGGGCGCCGAGTTCCGCGCCGAGTTTGCCCCACAGCCAGGAGACATCGTGGCCGAGGAGCATTGGTGCTCCAGTGGCTTTGCCAACACCGATCTGGATATGCAACTCAAAAGGCATGGCATCCAGAGGCTCATTGTCGCCGGTCTTGTCGCGCATACGTGCGTCGAATCGACCGTACGGTATGCCGTGGAACTCGGATACGACGTCACCTTAGTGAGGGACGCGACCGCCGATTACTCAGACGAATTCATGCACGCCGCGTTCGTCAATCTCCCAAACTACGCCAGTGCGATCGTCACAACGCAGGATGTCACTGACGCCATTTCAGGCGGCCGACTAACCGAGCGGAGCTTGTCCGCCGTGGGCGATACGCATGGATGAATCGCACTGGGGGTCGCGACCATGACGACGGTCAGTGGTAATTCAGTGAAGGAGGCGCCACACCACACTCGCCCACTCGGTACTCCGAGGACGGTATCCGTAAGGGACATCTTAGAAGTCGCAGCCAGCGTGCGTCTGCACTGGCCCGAATACCTGATGGAAGCGGGGGAAATGAGTCTGTTCATGTCTTGCACTTGCTCGTTTGCCACGCTGCTGCAGCACCCCGCTTCTCCAGTCAGACATTTTTTCATCAGCGGCATCGTCCGCCGTGCGCTGATGGGATCGGCCATCGGCACCACAGTCATGGCGCTCATCATGAGTCCCTGGGGCAAGCAATCCGGCGGGCATATCAATCCCTCCATGACGTTCGCGCTCTATCGGTTAGGGAAACTCCGTCCTTGGGATGCGCTGTTTTACGGGGTCGCACAATTCTCCGGGGCAACGATCGGCGTTGCGCTCGCAGCCTTTTTACTGAGAGGCGCTCCAGGGGATGGCACAGTGCGCTATGCAGTGACTTCCCCTGGCGTGTATGGTGCCGGCGTCGCGTTTGCAGCCGAGCTAGCCATCTCTTTTATTCTGATGATCACGGTACTGCTTGTCACGAACCACGAAAAGTTGGCGCGGTACACGCCTTATTTTGTGGGTTCGCTCTACGCCGTGAACATCACGTTTGAAACGCCTCTCTCCGGAATGAGCATGAACCCCGCGCGAACTTTTGGCCCCGCCGCTTACGGAGGTTATTGGCACACCCTCTGGATCTATTTCATCGCACCGACGATAGGCATGCTGGTGGCCGCTGAGACATTTCTTCGAATCCGTCGGGGCGTCGCTCCATACTGCGCTAGACTTCACCACGCCAATCACGAACGCTGCATTTTCCATCACACACCACAACTTCCAAAGATGCGGCCTTGTGCAAAAACTTTTCGCCATACGTGACGCACTAAGATTCTCGGAGGAGGAAGACGGCAGGAACTTCAAGAGAACGGACAACAAGTTTTCGAAAATGCGAGGAAATGGCAGATACCGTGACAGGGCGAACAGATGTTGGTTGTAGCAAGTTACTGATTTGTTAGTCGCTTACATCATTGTAACGGTGAGAAAGGAGCGTTCTAACCAACTGAACTACGTCCCCACTTCTAAAATCAGCCACATAGCTGAAAGCCGCGCTGGATGCGGCTTTGCAGGTTTTGCATACAGCGCACCGTTTGCAGCACTTGCCGCAAATAGCGGCTGTTTCCGGCGGAACGGCCTATAAACGGCCTATAGAAATCTCCGGTAGCCGTGTTTGTGTGGCGTGTCACGGAAATGATTTTATCACTGCCGTTTGCGGCGCCGACGGGATGTACTTTTTTTCTGATGGACATGCACCGAATCGAGGGCATATGATTCCTGCACACCAGCCAGCTCTGGCGCGGTGATTTGTGGGGTAGTACAGTTGTGAACCTCGCCGACTCAATCGACGGGAGGACGAACGCCCTTACCGTCTCCGACGTTGCAGGACTGCTCAACATCTCTGAACGCCAAGTCTACAAACTCGCCGCAGAAAATCGCATTCCCTCATTCAAGATCGGCGGCTCCGTGCGCTTCGATCCCGCCGCCTTCGCTGCCTGGCTCCGGCAAAAAATCGCGCCCTCGTCGGTCCGCTCTGTTGGCACTACTGCCCGCGGAGCGCGCAGGGTTTCCTGAGTGAATGTGAATCGCTCTTGTGCGCATGAGCGTTGCTACGCAGACCCCCCATGTTGCAGACCAAATACAAAGGCCCATCCCTAAGGATAGGCCTCAAGATGCATGTAAGCTCCGGGTGATTACCCGCCCATGCCATTGGCACCGGTAGTCGCTTTGAAGCAGCGACGAATATTGGGAGCACGAGGTGTTACATGAGCCAAGAAATAATCTTGGACATGCCTTAGCCCCCCCTTTCGGGCTTCTCCAAGTATAACGCCAGTCGACGCTGAATTGGGACACTACCCAGCTGACACGAAATAACCTCGCCCAATCCCGCCTACGTCCTGCATCGTATCTTCTTCTCAAATAAAACGATTTTTTTCGAAAACCTCGGACGGTTTGTCATGGGCCGGATCGGCTCGACGCTGTCACAGGCCGAGGAGGAACGACGCAGAGCGCCAGCTGTGCCTTGATAGCGAGAGGGGCGCATCTGGCAGCCGTTCTTGAAAGTCCGAGGGTGGAGAGAAAAATGGACGTGCGGCCCTGAAGCTTACAAGATGTTTCGAAGGTCCTGGAGGCGAGCCTGAATTTCTTCCCACGATGGATAGGGGCCATAACAAAGCATTTTGCACTGCCGATCATATTCGGCCTTGATGGTGGCGGCGAGTTCCAAAGGCGGGAAAAGCGCATCGCTGTTCGCGAAGCTCATATCGTCGGGATAAAAATAGCTTCTCGGAAAATGTGCGCGGCTGATTTTGTCATAGTCCGCCTTGATGCCGGCGTACTCTGCGGAGTTCAGCATGGCGACGACTTCCGCTTGCGCGGCGAGTTGAAACAGGTCGTAATAATGGCGCGCGTAGGTTCCGAGCGGCTGGCCGTCGCGCTTGAGTAGCTGGACCTTGCTGTGAATGGCGAACATTTTCTCGACGAAGGTTCGCCGGAAATGGAGCAGGGGCAGTCGAAACGATCCTTCGTCATCCGCGCCCAGCGAAACACCCGTCTCTTGCAAAAATTCGCCCAGGTACGAGCGCAAGTCGACGTTTACGACGGGTTGTCGACCGCTGGCCGTGCCGGCTTCAACCAGTACCCGATTGGTCACTTCGCCGGGTCCACCGAAACGCTGCCCATAGGAGAAGCGGTCGTTGCGCCCGAATCCGCCGATGGTCTGGCTCTCGTTCTCGACAAAGGTGAGCATCGGGTGCGCACCGATGGCGTCGCGAAGTTTCTTGAGTGCGCGATCGATGCCGTTCTTTCCAAGGGGCGGATTGAACGCGTGCGGATCGAGGAAGATATCCACGTCTTCGGAAAATCTCTGAATCAGATTCCAACCTTTCGACAAGCTCGTGCCACCTTTGAAAATAACTTTGTCGCCGGCAGTGACGGAGATGATCCGCAATGCCTCCGTGACGTAGTAATCCTTCTCGATGATGGCGGGACGCAATCCGCGTCCGCGAAAATGCTCCGCCGCCCGGAGTATCGCTTGCTCGAAATCGGGATGTTCATACAAATTCATCTCAGCGATGCCCCTTGGCCTGCCAGTGCTTCGCGCGCGGCAGAGCGGTCAGAAGTGCGAAGTCGTACTTGGAAAATGGATTGAGTGAAGCCCGCAACCGCCGAATCGCGGCAGGCTTCTTTCCGAGCTGCTCGCCGATGGCGCCAAGGATCGCGCGCACCCGTGGCGGCTCCGAGTCGGCCACTCTGAGGAGACGCTCGAAGCGGCCTCTTTCAGACAGCAACGCCACGGTTCGGGCGATGGTTTCTGTTGGCGAGAGTTCACTGGTCTCGCCTCCGCGTCGCAGGAAGTCAAGCAGTGCGGCATCGGTCTCAGAGAGACTGGCCCACGCCTCCGGTCGTCTTGTGTGAACCACGGTCTCAGTGCCAATGAGTTTGCGGGGCAAGCTGAGGGCGCTGGTGGAAACCTCGCTGCGTCGTCCGGTCTGCGTTGTGAAGCCGAGGAGATTGGCTGCGGCAATTCCCGAGGGAAAGACCGTCTTGCGTCTGGATGCGAGTTTCTGAATTGCAGCGGGACTTGGCAAGCTCTTTCCGAACGTCGTTGGCCGAGCGCTATAGTAGACGCCTTTGCTGATGCGTTCGAGTATCCCTTCCCGCGTGAGGCGCGACAGCGATTGCGCGACTGCCGCAAATGGAAGATCACGGAAATCTTCAAGACGCCACAAGCGTTCGCCCGATGCCTCGATCCGATGACGGACAAGGCCCATGGTGCGGGTCGATCCCCTTGGCTGCTTGGTGTGTGTTCTCACGTGGCAAGTATCAGGTCGCGGGGGATATTATGTCAAGTTTTTTTGCAATAAAACGTGACAATATCGAGGCTTTTCGCGGTCGGTCAGCCGAACAATGGAAGTCCGAAATATGCCACATTTTTCGGACAAGTTCTCGCACCTGTCCAAGTAAGCTATTGATCAAGAACCGGTATTTTGCTCGTCGCCTGGAAGCGCATTACCTGGGGTCCGGCTTCTGCCGCTGCCGTTTGAGTTGGGTTTCAGTCCCGTCTTTGAAACCGCGCGCATACGCTTCTTTTTCGGCTTCGCGACCCTGATGAGGCAAGAGCGATTCGATCGCCCGCCAAACTTTTTCTGCGGCGGCGCGCTGATTGGCGCCTCTCATGGAGACGGCAACCACCGCCGCTTTTCGCGCCGATTTTAGGACACCCTTTTTGCATCCCTCGTTTTCGCGGGTATCGCCATAGGCGGTAATCCTTTTTTCCAGGCGATCGGCTGCCTTGCGGCGCTCTCGAACATCGGGAAAAAGTCTGGATGGTCGAGGTTTTTCTCGCGCGTACGACCGCAGAGCATGGAACCCATCAACCCGAGGCGGGTGACACTCCGCTCAAGTTCTGTGGCAGCTTCTTCTGGTGATGCGGTTGGCAACGTCGCAAAGCCTTGAAAGCGAGTGGGGTACTTCGCTACCGTTTCGGCAACTAGACTAGGTCGTTCGTCCGTCGTGCCAGAGTCACGCTCTCCTCTGGTTCAAGGTTGTGCAATCCTGGCGTAGTCACTGAGAGCACCTGGACATCGACACCGCTCTCGTCCATCCGTTCCAGTCGCTGCTCTGCTCTTTGCGTGATCTTTCGCTTGTAAGGTGCGCCAAGGGCAGAATGTCGCCATCCGTCCTGGACAGCGCAGATCTGACCTGGACAGTCAAAATATACCGGGCGATCGATTATTGCGTTAGGCGCATCGATCACACTTTATAGTTGCGTAGAACGCCATGCCAAGGATACGCTACGTTCAATGCATGGCTAATTCTGACCTGAACCTGTTGACCGCGCTGGATGCTCTGCTTGCCGAAGGGAGTGTGGTGGGAGCGGCTCGGCGCTTGCGTCTCAGTTCGTCCGCGATGAGCCGGACGCTCGCGCGACCCGCTGCTCGTGCGAGCGGGTCGTGGACTGGTGCGAACGCCACGGGCTACCGAACTGCGCGAGCGCGTGCGTGGTCTGGTAGAGGATGCTCAAACCGTGCTACGTCCGGCCATTGCCTCTTTGGATTTCGCCGAGTTGAAACGGAGGTTCACAATCCGTTCCAACGAGGGATTTGTCGAGGTTTTCGCTGCACAGCTCGTTGCGGCAGTCACTGCAGTAGCGCCGAGCGTGCGACTTCATTTCGCGCCGAAGCCCAACAAGGACGTGGGAGCGCTGCGAGAGGGATTGGTAGATCTTGAGATCGGCGTGCTCGGAAAGTCGGGGCCAGAGATCCGCGTACAAACCCTATTCCGCGACCACTTTGTTTGTGCAGTTCGGGAGGGGCATCCTTTGCTTGGGACAGGTGAGATCACGGCCGAGAGATACGCGGCGTATGGCCACGTCGTTGCTTCACGCCGTGGCCACGAGAGAGGTCCGGTAGACGAAGCACTGGGTACCCTCGGCCTCAAGCGAACGGTAGTCGCTGTGGTGCCCAGCTTCCGAGCAGCTTTATCGGTTGCGAGTGTATCCGATCTACTGGCGCTCGTGACTGATTCGTTCTTTAAAGCGACGCAGGGACACCAGGCCAGGTCCGGTCCAGCTGAAGTCAGGAGCTTCCCACTGCCGGTTCGCACTGAGGCGATCAAGGTGTCACAAATGTGGCACCCGCGCCTCGACGCCGACCCGGCGCATCGCTGCCTGCGAGGCTTGGTGCTGGCAACCTGCCGCGAACCGGGACAATAGATACCCGAAGCGGGATCGGATAAGGTACGAATCACCGCATAAACACTGCACGGTAGTGGATAATCGTACGAAACCACTACCGATTATCGCGAGGAGCCTGGTCTCGGACCGAATCATCGTCGACACCGGTCCTCCGCTTAGCGCCAAGAGCCAAGCCGTCCGGCACATCTGGCTTCTCCATCGAAACAGCAGATTGCGCACTGCTTGTCATCGACGTGCAAGACGAATTCGTCAAGCCCCACTGGAGCCCGTTCTGGGACCGGGGTGGAGATCATCAACATGCCGCTGTAGAGTGCCGTCCTCACTGAATACACGAAATTTGCTTCGGCCGTTTCCCCCCAACTCTGACGAGTAGCCCTGCGACCATCAGTGCCGTAACTGCGATGCATCTTCCCATGCTCTGAGTCTCCTCGCCCAGTCGGGCGATCCTCTGTCGGGAACGCGCCAAGTTCAGTGCAATTTCTCAGCTTCATCTTTCACCAGCGGCTGATCCCTGATCCAATTGACTTCCCAAGTTTTGCCGCCATCTTCCGAGAATGACTCCTCAAAGTGCGGCGAATCGGTGTTCGTGTCTTTATTGTTATTCTGAAAGCTCGAGGCGGTCACTGCTGTCGAATTTGCGCACCATATGCCTCGCTCGAGAATCCAGCATGAAAAGGGATAGGAAAAGAGTCAAAAGGAGTGCTAATCAGATGGCAGAGTTACCGCAATCCACTGCGCTCATTCTTGTCGATGTGCAGCAGGCGTTTCTTGATCCCCGTTGGGGTCAGCGCAATAATCCGAACGCTGAATTGAATATCGCTCGCCTTCTTGCGGCTTGGCGTAACAGTGAGCGACCCATCCGCCACGTGGTTCACGATTCCGTAGAACCTGACAGTCTCCTACGTGCAGGTCTTCCTGGCAATGCGATTCAGACTGTAGCGGCACCCAAAACTGGCGAACCCATCTACCGCAAGCATGTGAACAGCGCTTTTATCGGGACGAACCTGGAAAGGGACCTTCGTCAGGACGGTATCGACACGCTCGTCATCGTCGGTCTCACCACAAATCACTGCGTCTCAACTACCGCTCGGATGGCAGGAAATCTCGGGTTCAAGACGTACGTGGTTTCTGAAGCAACTGCCGCCTTTGCCCGGCCGGCATTGGACGGTACGCTGCGTTCCGCTGACGCCGTCCATTTTGCGGCTCTCAGTGATCTTCATCAGGAGTTCGCCACCGTAGTCGATTCGGCGGAAATATTGAAGAGCTCGGCTTCCTAGCAGGCGGCGAAAAAACTACTTAAGTGGGTACAATGCCAGGCATGATCGAAGGTCACGAGGACATGTCGGGCGCACTGGCTGAGCCTAGGGTCTGGACGTTTTTCTACGGGTCCTACATCAATCTGAATGTTCTGCACGAAGTGAATTACGTGCCCGAAAAATGGGAAGTCGCGCGGCTTACAGGCTTCGACATCCGCATCCAACCGCGTGCGAATCTCGTCCGCTCCGACCAGCACTCCGTCTACGGCATTCTTGCCACAGGTACTCATGCCGAACTCAGCCGCCTGTATGCCCACGCCAAGGACGTTCTCGGTGAGACATATCTGCCCGTAGCCGTTCTCGCGGAAACGCGCGATGGAAAATATAAGCCTGCTATGTGTTACGTATGCCCGGCAATGAACCCGCGCGCCGCAACAAACGATTACATAGATCGCATCGTCGTACCGGCGCGCGAATACGGCTTTCCTCTCTGGTACATCCAGCGTCTCGAAACCTTCCGCCCCTGAACGAACGATTCGGCAAGTGGCCATACTTCAGGACGTCACCGAGCGGGTTATTGGTGAAATCTCTGAAATCGAGCTTGCCAGAATTCGTGGTGTTGAAGACGTGAGCATAGTCCGCGCCCCAGGTCGCAATCTCAATCTTGTTTAGGTCGCGTTGAAAGACCGTCCCGAATACTCGACAGGGCGGTGACAAGGGTCTCGAGGTGTTCTGGCGCGGTTCGGTAGTTGGTAATGCACGCCCGCAGGGCTGGTTTCCTACCGCCCAGCATGATTGTTGAAATCCAGGCCCTTCCGGATTCAACGACGGCATCGGCGGCCGTTTGATGCATCGCCATGTCCCACTCTTCGTTTGCGGGCGTGAAGCATACAACGGGGAGCTTGGTCCGGTTGACGATCCTCCAGCCACTTACCGTCAGTCGTTCTCGCAAGAGATCCCCCGTTTCGGATTGGTGCCGGAGGATATGCGCGTATCCGTTCCACCCGGTCGTTGCGAGGGTCAGAAACAGCTTCAGTCCGATGAATCGCCTCGACCACTGAAGGGAATGAACGTAAGGATCAACAACTGCGAGACGTTCGCCCTCTTTGGGCATGTACGCAGTGCTTACAGAGAAGATTCTGCCGAGGGCTTCGCGATGCCGCGTCAGGAACATGCCTGCTCCCATCGGTATCGAGAGGTATTTATGAGGATCGAAGGTAATCGAATCGGCGGTCTCGATCCCCGACACGACTGCGCGCAACTCCGGTACGAGAATGGCCGCACCGCCCCAGGCGGCATCGACGTGGAACCAGAGTCCATTGGCGCGCGCCACGTCACGCATGGCGACGAGCGGGTCAACCACTCCCGCACCGGTCGTCCCTGCAGTGCCAATGATCAGGAACGGTTCGTATCCTAAACCGCGATCCTCCTCGATCATCCGTCGCAGTGCTTCGCTATCCATCTGCAAATCTTCAGTGACCGGTACGATTCGAAGCGCTCCTCTCCCCAGTCCGGCCGTTCGAGCCGCTTTCAAGAATGAGTGATGACTCTCGGCCGAAGCGTAAAATGCGGGCTTCGTGGCGATACCTTGCACCCCGCTGTCAAGAACGCCCGGCCATCGCTCCGTCAGAGCGCAAAGTATAGCGGTCAGATTGGCTTCCGCGCCGCCACTCGTCAGGCACCCATCGGCTTGTTCTTGGGAGAATCCGAACTTGCCCGCGAATGCATCGATCATTCGCCGCTCCGTTTCGACGGCGAGGGGACTATGACTCCACGCGGCAAGCTGGGGATTGAGCGTGGCCGTGATGGTGTCACCAAGGATTCCCATGAAGGTCGGAGCCGGATTGAACAGACCGAAATAACAAGGATGGGGAGTGTGGACCTGTTGCCTCTTTAATTCCCTCGTGAAGCGGTGGAGCACGTCGATCCGCGATCCGGGATCATCGAAGGAAAAACTTTCGAGTACTGCTTGCAGCTCAGCCTGATTCAGAGGCGGTGCAACGGGCAGCGACTCCACCCCTTCGAAGTACGCCTCGGCTTGTGCAACGAGTTCCGACCAAAGAGCCGACCGTTCTTCGGGGCTCGGAAGCAAAATGTCAGTAATCATCGATTTATTCTCTCGTGGACCATTCAGTCAAGTTGCGGACAAAAAAACTATGCGGCTGCTCGACTTGGCATTTTTACGATTCCCACCGCCCTGTCGGCCATTCCATCCAGTAGCGAAGGGTCATCATGAATTCGGGCTTGGGTGAGCGTTCCTTCAAGTAAAGCGAACAACTCCCTCGCCTTCGCTTTCGGATCGGCGACCTGAATCACACCATCGTCATTCGCGGCGCGTATTGCCCGCTCGAAGTAGGCGCAATAGCGGCTCACCAGTTCGCGTATCTTTGCGCCGACGGCCGGTTCCTGCTGGCTGATCTCGCAGCCGATGCTGGCATACGGACATCCAAGAACTCGCCCCGCTATGGAGCGCCTCTCAATCTGCCGCTTGCGCACATACTGAAAGTATTTCCGGATCTGTTCCAGCGGCGGGGCAGCCGGAGAAAATATCCGGTCAAACTGGGGTTGGTTGGTACTCCAGTAGTGTTCCAGTGCTGCCGCCATCAAATCGGCTTTCGTCGGGAAGAAGTGGTAGAAACTGCCCTTAAACACGCCGGCTGCTTTACAGATCATGTCCACCGACACGGCGCCGTAGCTGCGCGGCCAGATCAGATCCATCGCTACCTCGACGAGCCGGGTACGCGTGTCAGGAACATTCTTCATCACCGCACCGTACAGTTGACCGTACAGTCAAGTCAAGCGGATTCTCGCTCGGCGACTAACCCCGCAAGCCGGATACCAAAAGTTCATGTCCAGCTTGGCCGGAACCACGACAAGAACCGGGAACAATTAAGTTTTGAAAGTATGGGGGGACCTGGTCGAGAAACGACGTCGGTAAGCAAAGGGACTGGTGTCCAAGAGCTGCCGAAAATGCTGGCGCAGCGTCGCTGCTGTGCCGAACCCAACGCTGTCTGCGATGAAATCGATGGAGTCGTCTGTTGTTTCGAGGAGGTGCTGGGCACAGAGCACACGTTGATAAGTAAGCCATCGGTGAGGGGTCGTTCCCGTCTCAAGCTTAAAGCGGCGAGCGAAGGTTCTGGGCGTCATGAAGGCGTGGCGTGCCAAATCGTCGACAGACAAAGAGTGACGGATCCTCCTTTGCGCCCAATCCATCAATCTAGCCAGTCCACCGTGCGCCTCAGTGCGAATCGGATGCGAGACATACTGAGCCTGGCCGCCGTCTCGATGCGGCGGAACAACCAACCGACGAGCTACGAGATTGGCAACTTTGGCGCCGTGGTCGCGACGGACAAGGTGCAGGCAAAGGTCGATACCCGCGGCGCTTCCCGCCGATGTCAGAACGGATCCCTCGTCGACATAGAGCACCTCCGGATCGACGTTAATCTTCGGAAATCGAGAAGCGAGAATGTCGGCATATCGCCAATGAGTGGTGGCACGCTTTCCGTCCAGTAGTCCTGTGGCCGCGAGAACGAAAACGCCGGAACAAATTGAAACCAACCGGGCTCCGCGGCGATGGGCCAAAACAAGTGCTCTGAGGAGATTGTCGGGCGGAGGATCCTTGAGTTTACTCCAGCCCGGAACAATGATGGTGTCGGCCTGCCGCAACGACGTGAGGCCGGAAGACGCCTGCACCGTTACACCCCCGACAGCAGACACTGGGCCGGTGTCGACGGAGCATACGCGAAAGTCATACCATTTCGTCCCGAGCTCCGGCCGAGGCAGACCAAACAGCTCAACCACAATGCCGAACTCAAACGTGCAAAGCCCCTCATAGACGAGGGCTACCACCCGATGGCGAAAGGCATTTCGGGACATGGCAGTAATCTATCGTATATTGTCATTTCTGCCTATCGACCAATGTGCCAAGCCGGAGCACACTCGAACAGTAACTTCAATTTGAAGGGAGACTGAAATATGCCAGTCTTATCCAGCGAAACCTGTCCTGTGACCGAAACACCGGCCGCTTCGCCGCAGGAAGCCCTCGCCCATTTCGAACGCTTGTTCTCCTTCGAAACGGACTGTTGGGACACTCATGCCGCACTCGAAGCTAAACAACTTGGCTTCGTGGTCCTCGACGTTCGAAGTCCGGAAGCTTACGCGGCGGGCCATGTTCCAAGGGCGATCAGCCTACCGCACCGGCGCATCGTCGAACGCAATCTTGCGCAATTTGATGCCGATACCGTATTTGTCGTGTATTGTGCCGGCCCACATTGCAACGGCGCGGACCGGGCTGCAGTTCGGCTGGCGCGGCTGGGCAAAAAGGTGAAGAAGATGATCGGAGGAGTCGAAGGCTGGAAGGACGAAGGGTTCACTCTCTCAGCATCGGGAGAGAAGTAGAGATGCACTCCGCGTCAAGTGTCCAGATTCGACCCGCGCGGCCCGCGGATTTGGAAGCCGTAGTCGCTCTCTGTGCCGAGCATGCAGCCTTCGAGCGTACACAGTTCTGCTCCGAAGGCAAAACGGAAACACTCGGCCGCGCGTTATTTGACGCCCCTCCCCGAGCGTGGTGCCTGGTAGCCGAATGCGGCATTGAGATTGTTGGCTATGCCGTTTGCTGCCGCGAATTTTCGACCTGGATGGCAGGCGAATATCTGCACATGGATTGCTTATACGTGAGTGCCGAACATCGCGGATGCGGTTTTGGATCGAGAATGATGACAGCGGTTACGACGATTGCTCGCGACTTAGGCTGTAGTCACATCGAATGGCAAACCCCAGCATGGAATTCAGACGCCGTGCGTTTCTATGATCGCTTGGGTGCAGCGTCCAACCCAAAGCTCCGATACAAATTGACTTTCTGACGAGGAAGCGAGTCGACGGTGTTTCTTAACTGGAGAACCCGATGACAATGCCGAGACCCGTAATTTGGGCATTTTTTTACGGCACGATCATGAATCCGGAGGTGATGAAAGACTTCGGGGTGACGGTGACTGGTGTGCGTCCAGCGAGGTTGCCGGGATTCGACCTCGTTATCCGTCCTCGACCCAATCTCGTCCGATCGGATCGAGCGGTTGTTCAGAAGCAGGAAAGGGACGGCCGGGATGCCTACAAAGTTGCGTAGAGAGAACACCTTCGGCGAGAGATTCTTGTCAACATTCAAGGAGTTTCTCGATACCCCGCCTCTGAGGATTGCGCGGGCATTATTGCAGCCATGCGGTCGTCGACCTCGCCATCGGCTGCGCGCAATGATGCCGACCAAAACTAAGACGGCGAATCCTGCAGCTGTTTTCGTGCGGCTTCCCGGTAGCGCTTCGGAGCCATTCCGAGCGTTCGTTTGAAGGCGTTGCTGAAAGCACTCTCGGAGGTATAGCCGAGCGAGAGCGCGAGGATGGACACCGGGACGTTCTCCGCTCGCAGGGCACGTTCAGCGATGCGCATGCGCCAGTTGAGCAGGTAGGTCAGCGGCGGAACGCCCGCAACGGCCTTGAAACGCACAACGAACGTGGTCCGGGACATGGCTGTCGCCTTGGCAAGTTCTTCCAGTTGCCATGATCGAGCAGGATCGCTGTGGATCAGGCGCAAGGCCGGAGCGATGCGCTTGTCACCGAGCGCACGCAGCCATCCGGTCGCCGCAGGACCGGCTGCTTCCAGATGCGCACGCAAAATCTGGATGAACATAAGCTGGGCGAGCTGCGCCGACGCGAGTCTTGCTCCCGGGAGCTCCGCCGCCCTCTCGTGGACAAGCTGGTCGAGAAGCCATCGGAAAACCGTTGCCTGAGGCGAAGTGGCCCGAACGTGGATTAATGGCGGTAAGACATCGGCCAACAGCCCGCCGCTTGTCGGGTCTAGCCGGACATGGCCGCCGATCTGGATGAAGTCTTCGGAGTCGCCAAGTCTTGCAATCTTGCCAACGTTCCCGGTGAACAAACTCGCCGCCTCAACCGGGGCAGCAGCCATGTCACTGGCAAGGATGAAGGAACGCTTCGCCGATAGGAGAAACACGTCTCCCGCCTCCGCACGCAAAGGCTCTTCTCCACCGTCGAGGCAGGCCCAGCAATTGCCCTTCACTATGGCGCAGAACTTGACCTTATCCGCTGCCGGAAAGCGGATTGCCCATAGGCCTTCGGCCGTGACGCCGCCCGTTACGACGGTTTCGGCGTCCACGAGCTTCAGGATGTCGGAAAAAGGGTCAGCTGTCACTTTCGTACTATTGCGCATGTTGCCCCTCGAATACCGCAAAGATCAGAGCGCTTTTCTTGTCGGCATCATATCCACAATCCCGATCACCTCGCGGAGGATGCGGCGGCCTGACCGCCGCCTGATATGGATGACAGGATCAATTGATTCCCCAATCTCTGCTTTCGTGTCGCAGAAGGTGGTCTGGGCGGGCCTTGCGCATGCCCAGATTGGCGAAATGGGAGGTTTTCCCGAATTCGTCGCTCGGGAACCCGCATGACCCCCCTTGAAGCGAGTAGCGTCCTGGTCATCGCGATCTCGCACACTCCACCATTTTGTGGCAAAAATATCTTCACTTCAGTTAGGAAGTCCAATGAATTTTCGGCGGGCAGCTATTCCACGGAGGAATAGCTAGGTAAAAACAGAGCGGTCCGGTCTGCGGATTGTCGACACGGGATGAGAAGGTCGATAAACGACTCACGGTAAAGGACAAAGCCAGGGTTGTCTGTAGATCGTTCAAATTACTGCATACACCGCGCGACCAGTTCTCAGCTTTCCGTTGTTTGCCATCGAAAGATATCCGCATGTCGCTATTCGCCTGTCTCAGGGCCTCTGAAACGCAACGTCGCAACCGTCTGATGCCCGGTATTCCCAGCGGGAATATCTAGCGGACGAAAAGTCATTGGACACGGCGACAAGAATGAGCCATGTTCAGTATTTCGTGCGAATACTTTTTACGTTTGGCCACCCATGGGTACCGCAATCACCACCGAAGGAGAGATGGCTGTCAGCGCCGGCGAAAAAGTGAGCCGGGGGCAAAGGAAAGCGCCACAGCCTTCTGAAAGACCTGTGAGCGCGAAGGCTGCCGCGGAGTTTCTGCAGATGCACGTGAGAAGTGTCACGCGTCTCGCTGGGGTTGGTCACATTCCGGGCCATCCTGTCGGATACGGACAACGCAAGAAATGGCTTTCCTACATTTCGGAACTAGACGGATGGTTGCGGGCTCAGATATGTTCCGACTCATCCCGGCGTCGTCAAGGCAATGGAGGACAAGTTGCCTAGACGAAACCGTTATCAGTTTGGAAGTCTCGAACTTCGCAAGAGAACCAAGGGCCCCGACGTATGGCAATTCCGCTACTGGGATCGACAGAATCCATCAGCGACACGGCCCTCGATAACTTTGGGGACGGTGGAAGACTATCCGACCCAGGCGGATGCCAGACGCGCAGCCGAAGGTCTACGCCTGGAAATCAATCATGGACTGCCATTACGCGAGGCCGTTACCTTTCAAGGTCTGATCGATTGATACGTGAGCGAAGAGATCGAGAGAGGCGACCTCGCACATACCACCAACTGCGCCGCTCTTCCCGACGACCTCCTGGAGTCAGAGCTTTTCGGTCATGAGCGCGGCGCATTCACTGGTGCAATTGCGCGGAAGGTGGGGAAATTCGAAGTTGCTAACAACGGTACCATCTTTCTGGACGAGATCGGCGAACTGCCCACTAGTCTGCAACCCAAACTCTTGCGTGTCCTGCAGGAACAAACGTTCACGCGAGTAGGCGGCAATGACACGATTCACTCCAATTTTCGCGCCATCGCCGCCACCAACGGAGACCTCGGCGAATTGATCAAGGCGGGCGAGTTTCGCAAGGATCTGTACTATCGTCTCAACGCATTTACGATTTCACTACCACCCCTTCGAGAGCGCCGTTCGGACGTGGTTCCTCTGGCGGAATACTTCCGTGAAGTTTATGCCACCAAGAACAAGAGGCCCACTGCGGGGTTTTCAGAAGAGGCTCTGATCGCGCTGCAACAGTATTCGTACCCTGGAAACGTGCGTGAGCTTGAGCATATTGTTGAACGGGCCCTGTTGCAGGCCAACGGACGTGTGATCTTAGCCGAGCATTTGCAATTCGAGGAACAGTCTGTTCAAACAAACGGACAGTGGATGGAAGCCTTAACAAAACTTCCTCTACACGATTCGGTTGCAGAGTGGGAGAAGTTTCGGATTTCCCAAGCTCTGGAGCAAAGCGACGGTAACAAAGCAGAAGCTGCGCGCCGACTCGGCGTTCACCGACGCCTGCTTTATGAAAAGATTCGAAAGCTCGGTCTGGATGCAGCGGACCAGCCCTTAGAAGATGAAAACCTCAACTCCACTGAAGACCCCTGAACGAGTCCGGTCCTTGAACTGACAATTCTAAAAGGCAACGCCGAGTGCATTTCGGCAGTGTTCATGGTTGCGGGGGGCGGGTTTGACCGCCGAGCTTTAGGTTATGCGCGAGCGAGAGTCCACGTATGTTGCTGATTTTTAAGGCACAAATGGGAACTCGGAAGTACGCCAAGAACGCCTCGGGATATCTTAATTTGGGAGTTCGTTTTTGAGGTTTGGCGTTTACACCAATCGTTGGATCTTGGAGATAGTTGCCATCAGATCACTCGAAGTTTGGCGATATGAATTATCTTAAATATGTGATAATCTGTATCGCATGGGAGGAATGGATCATGCCCTCTAGCGCTTTCGCAACCCCGAATCAGCATCAGCACTGGGACGTTCAAGAAGGTGAGGCACAGGAACTTGCCCATGGTCTTGAGAACTCCGAGGCTCAGGCGCTTGTCTTTGTCTCCCGTGCCCGTGGCGACGACGAATGGACGAAAACTTTCTTTCAGACCCTTAAGCGAGCGTCCGAATTAATCGAAGTCCTAATCGACAAGAGACAACAAGACAATTGGGGGGCCCTTATTGAGGCCCTGACACCCGATGTACCCTTGACCTCGAATCGGTTGATTGAGGCCAAAATGTTCGCTCAAGCGATGAAAGGGATATTGGAGAGTGACGATTTTGCGAGAGCGACGGAGATTGCTGAAGTCGGACATTTCAGCAAAATCAATCCAAGCTCGCAACCAAATCGATGGAAAAAGGCTGGACTCATCTTTGCTGTGTCTTATAAGGGAGCGGATCTATATCCGTTGTATGCCCTAGACCTCAAAGAAGGAGCCAAGCCGCTTCCGGTCATGAAAAGTATTTTGAACGTTCTTCGAGAGAAGGATGAGTGGCAAAAAGCATTTTGGTTCTCGAGTGTAAATACATACCTCAAGAACAAAATGCCCAAAGAACTCCTAAAGTCGAAACCTCAGGAAGTCCTAAGGGCTGCTGAGATTGAGGCTGCGGGTGTACAGCATGGATAGGAGAGGCGCATATCAAAGCTCCCTCAGGCAGACTCGAAGCGACCATCCTCCCCTGGGGTAACGGAGAGACGCTCTTCCGCGTCCACCCGGATATCTATGGCAGTCTTCAGTTCAATCCCTCGGCCGGCGGCAATGCGAGATTCAGTCCCCTTGTCGACGTGTCGGGTACTGTTATCCCGACAATCTACGCGGGCACTACCCTTGATTGCGCCTTGATGGAGACGGTATTCCACGACGTTCCTTTTGCTGCCGGGCCGAAGGTTTGGTCCAAGGCAAGCCATGTTGCCGGTAAGGTGTACTCGAAACTGACCCTCAGCCGCGATTTGGCTCTGATCGACCTGTCGGCAGTCCCTTTGCATAAGCTCGGAATTCCCCGGAAGGAACTGATCGAGTGCGACGGTTCGCAATATCCCGAAACCCGCGCCTGGGCCATGGCATTACACAATCAATATCCGGACGCGGAAGGGCTCCTCTGGACTTCGCGTCAGGCCGACCCCGCGCGAGCCCTCGTGCTCTTCGAAGACCGTCTCAAAGGGGCTGCAATGAGCGTCGTCGGAATGCCAGACAGTCTGCTGCTCCCAGACGGGAGCGCGATATCTGACGTTCTGCAGCTTGCGCTCCGGTTAAACGTGCTTTTGACGCCTTAACCGCCGCCCGGCTACTCGTCCGCCAGAGAAAAGGCGGGGCTCACTCAAAGAGATGTGGCTCAACAACTCGTGATGTTCCATTCTTGGATTTCGAAGATGGAATCCGGAGATCGTGCGCCGGATGCCTAACGTGATACCCAGTGAGTGCAATCCCAACCTCGCGGACCCACCCGGCCTTTGGGTTATCATCCCATTCCGATTTGGAACTCCTTATTGGACAGCCATCGGACAGTCGACGCAGATCCGTTTTCGGAGCAACTTGCTCAATCAATCAGACGTGTGTCGGCAACGATGATCCCAACCGGCCCTATACTTCCCTTGCTGTGTGCGCCAAATCGTTGGTCATTGATCGACACGCGCGACACCTGCGCTGTCTCCGAGAGTCACTTAGGGAGCAATAACGAATCCGAAGGATCGTTAGGTTATGAGCCCAAGAAGATAAGTACTTTCAACAACTTACAAGACGCGGGTGGCCCTCGAAAAGCCTTATAAGAAGCGTTAGGGAATCGTTATTGGACAGCTATAGGACAGCGAACGAGTGTCGAGTTTGCATCCGGTTGAAACAGGATTCGCCAAAGATCAGATCCGTCAGGTGCGTTGGTTGATCGATTGTTCCAAATCGGAACGCTTACTCGGTAAATCCTGAGGTTGAGGTGACCAATCTTGGTTTACGCCGAGCAGCCATCTCATTTGCTATAGCGAGTTTATCGGTTGAAGACAGCAATCGCTCTGCCAGAGGGAACACCTGGTTATCCTCGATTCCGATATGTTGTTTGTATATGGAAACAAGACTGGCAATTGCTTTTCGGAACGCTTCGACGCCTGCGGCTTCCAAGCTTCCAGTCGCGAGGTAGAGCTGGCCTAGCTCTTCCACCTCTGCGTGCAAAGATCCGGCCACGATATGGTCGTGTTCGAGAAGTTCAAGCCTTTCAATTAAGGCTTCTACGTCGGGAAGATCCAACTGACACAGACGCGGGAATAAGGACTCTTCCTCATCCGCAGTATGCTTGGGGGCAGCTTCTCGAAAGTAGCGCAGCGCGGATTCCAGTGCAGGGCGAGTGTCATTGGTCAACGGGCGATCGATGACCGACGCTACTCGTTCGAGAGTTCCGAGGAACATCTCAATGCGACGGTGACAGTCCGACAAGAGGCCGGTAGGATCCGAAAAGCTGTGCGAATGGGCTCCAATTTGTACAGGCATCAGCAACTCCTACGACAAAGTCTCCCCAAATGGTTCAAAGTATCCACTGCTGCTACCGCAGCACCAGCTAGAAATCGTCTGCGCTTGACTCATTCGCGATATCCCGCATGATGTACGCATTAACAAGCACCCCGCATTCTTCGTGGCAGCGGAAGCAGTAACGAGCTCCACAGGGGAGCTTGCCCTTTTTAGAATTCTCACGGACATCTTCGATGCTACGCTGTTCTTCCGGCTTGATCTCATTCTGATGGTTGTCGTTTTGCATATCTTATCTCGTATTCATTTCGCCCCTTGGCCTCGTCGTCCTCCCGGCATGTGAACTTTATAGCGGCACACAGATCTGTCCCGCCGCAACTTCCTCGCTCTGATATGCCTTTGGTTGCCAAATACAGCGCGGTTCCTCGGCAAACACGTCTCCGGTCAATGCGTGCGCTCGCGCACGCGAGCCGCCGCAAACTTCGCGAAATTCGCACACACCACACTTGCCTTTGAGGCTGGCGCTATCCCGCAGCGAAACGAAAAGTGGAGCATGCCGGTAGAGTTCGGTAAGCGATTGTTTCCTGACGTTGCCGGCAGAGACGGGCAGGAACCCGCTTGGAAACACCTCACCAAAATGCGAAATGAATACGAACCCTTTGCCGTCGTTGATTCCTTGGGGCGCGCGTCCGATGCCGTCTGGGGTACCTGTGCCGAGCATCGGTGGCAATGGTGAGGCCTTGCCATTTCTCTTCTCTTCGGTCCTGCGCTGCAAGAGGAAGCGACGATCATGCTGAGCTTCCTTGCTCTTGATATCGAACTTTACTCGACGGGACGTCTCGTAGAGTTTCTCGAAGACCTGTTCAAACTCTTCGGCGGAGATCAAGTCGGTTGTGGCGCCTCGACCGGTGGGTACTAAAAAGAATACGCTCCACAACACGATATCGAGTTGCTCCATCAATGCAATCGTGGAGTCTAGGTGTTGCAAGTTGCGTCGCGTGATTGTGGTATTGATCTGGACGGGAAGGCCGATCTCACGTGCCCACCGGACAGCTTGCAGAGTCCACTCGTATGAGCCTATCACCCGGCGAAATGCGTCGTGAACCTCGGCTGTCGGGCCATCCAAGCTGATCGCAAGTCGGGCCAGTCCACAGGCTTTGAGTCTAACGATGGCCTCGTTGGTTAACAGCGGAGTAGCGCTGGGGGTCAAGGAAATCCGCACGCCGTGGGCAGATGCGTACTCAACTAATCCTAAATGTCGGGACGCTTCAAAGGATCTCCACCGGTCAGGACGAAGACCGGGGCCTTAAGGGCTGCCACTTCGTCGATGAGCCTCTTGGCTTCTGCAGTGCTAAGTTCCAGGGCGCTACGGACGGGTTGTGCACAGGCGCGACAGTGCACGCACGACAGATCGCACGCCTGCGTTGTTTCCCAGATCACAATAAAAGGACGCTCATCGAAATCCAGTTTGAGTTCCACAGCCACCCTCCTGCCTTTACATCTCTGAAAATAAGGGTGACAGGGGTGTGACCGGCTGCCTATGACTAATGTCACGGGTGGAAAGTCAGGATCGACTATCGCTTAGGGGGTACGGAAGAAGCAGTTAACGCGGGTTTTCAGCACCACGAACTTCGGAATCCACGCGGTCGACAAAAAGATAAAGGCCCAGACAGATCAAGAACATCACTCCCGAGAATATGGCGGCTGGGAGCGTACTGTGATGATTTCCCGCCAGAAAAGATTCCAGAGCAGCGCTCAACAGCCAGATCTGCACGATCAGGAGGACGACGATGAGAGACATCGCTCCTGCAATGGCTGTCAGGCCACGATTTTGAGGAGGCAGGTCGTTCGAAGTCGGCATGGCGTTAACCCGTTACCTCAATAGCAACTAATTGTTCGCCGCGTGTTTCGAGGACAATACGCGGCAGTGGGCGCGACGGAGGCCCTTGCAGGACGGTGCCATCCTTGATCGAAAAGAAGCCCTGGTGGCACGGA
>JBEKPJ010000081.1:0-48162 GCA_049520935.1 Terriglobales bacterium
AGCCTGGGTGCTTCGGTCGAAGAGCTGCAAGCCGCCAGCAACGTCATGACCGTCCAGACGCAGAACCTGACGTCGGCGGAAAACAACATCACCGCAGCCGATATTCCCTCGGCCGTGGCCAATCTTTCCCAGTACTCGATTCTGGAACAGACCGGCATCTCCGCGCTGTCCCAGGCCAACCAGCAGCAGCAACTTGTTTTGAAACTGTTGCAATAATGCGATTCGGCAGAGGAGGCGGACAACCAACCGCCTCCTTTGCACAGTTTCCGGAGTAGTGCAAAATGAGCATCGCGCCGGCAGAAGGCTTTCCATCGAGTAGTGCGCAGTCAGACAACGCCTTTGCGGGCGCAGTCCGCCCGCACGCGTCTGTCGCACCGCAAGCAGCAAGCCCCGTTTCGGGAACTCCTCCAAAACAAGAAACCACGGTTGCCAGTAATGCCCCCTCCGCCTATGAATTGCCGCAGGATGTTGTTGAAGTGCATCAAGATCCTGATGATAAGAGCCGGGTAATCATTCAGTATCTGGACAAGTCCGGGGAGGTAGTCATACAAGTGCCAAGCAACCAGGAACTTAGCGTTGAGCGCGGCATTGCCCAGGAATTCGAGCAAGCGGCCAAGCTTCGCGCCACCGCCGGCAAGGAAACGGAAGGAGAAAAGCACCATGGGGATTAGCTTTAACGCCGCGAGTCTGCTGAACGGAAACGGGATCAACGTGTCTTCGGTTGTGTCCGAGATCCAGTCCGCCGAGAGCGGGCAGTTGACCGCCTGGCAGGGAGACATGACCACCCTGCAGACGCAGGCGAGCGATCTGAACAGCATGAATACCGATTTGTCGAATCTGGCGACGGCCGTGACGGCGCTTTCCGATCCGGTAGACGGGGTGATGTCGGAGATGTCGGCCACCTCGTCCGAGTCGGCGATCGTGGGTGCCACGGCACAGAACGGGGCCACGGCGGGCAACTACACGGTGGTGGTGAGCAGCCTGGCATCGACGGGAACGCTCTATACCGACGAGGTCGCAAATGCCAACACCTCGATTCTGCCGAGCGGCCAGTCGAGCGGCGACCTGCAATTACAAATCGGAGGGTCGGGCGGCACGACCGCCGATGTCGCCATAACGGCGGGCAGCAATGACACGCTCACCACGCTCGCCGCTTCCATCAATTCCCAGAGCACGGCGAACAACTGGGGAATCACGGCCAACGTGGTGACCGATGCGAGCGGTTCGCGCCTCGCCATCTACAGCCAGGCAAGTGGCAGTACCGGGGCGCTGGCCGTTACCAACAACACCACCAGCATGACCTTTGAGCCGCCAGTCGGAGGCACGAACGCCGAGATCTCAGTGAATGGCATCCCGTATGCGAGCACGACCAACACGGTGACCGGCGCCATTCCGGACGTAACCCTGAATCTGGTAACCGGCGATCCGGACACTCCGGTAACGGTCGCGGTCGGCGCCGATAGCACCGACATTGCCAATGCCATCCAGAGTTTCGTTTCCGCTTACAACCAGGTCATCGGCGACATCAACAGCCAGTTCACGGTCAATGCCGCCACCAATCAGGAAGGGCCGCTCGGGTCCGATTCCGCCGTGCGAATGTTGCAATCCAGCCTGCTAAACGACGTCACCTACACCACCAGCGATTCGCTTTCCGAAAGTAGCGGCATCAACAGCCTGGCGGCGCTCGGCATTACCATGAACAACGACGGCACCCTGAGCCTGAACAGCTCGACGCTCAGCAGCGCGCTCACTTCCAATCCCGCAGCGGTGCAGAACTTTTTCCAGAATTCCAACATGACCGGATTCGCCAACAGCCTCAATACCAGTCTCTCCAGCCTGAGCGCGCCAACGACCGGCATTCTGAGCCTCGATCTGACCCAGAACCAGACCCAACAATCCGCGCTTACGAGCGAGATCAGCGACTTTCAGGCCCAGATGGCGAGCCAACAAACTGCCTTGGATCAGGAGTTCGACCAGGTTAATGCCAATCTCGAACAGTACCCCTACACGTTGCTCGAAGTCACCGCGGCGCTCGGGTCTCTGTCGGGCAATTCATCGACCACGACGTCGAATTCGAACTCGAACACAACCCCGACTTCCGGGACCGCCACCAGCTAGCAACAGGAATACGGTTATGAACATTCGACAGTCGTATCGAGAAGCGTCGGTTCGGGGCGCGAGCCCCGTGGAACTGGTGATCCGGCTCTATGAGCAGACGATCGAGGATCTGCGGCAAGTGGCCATCGCCATCGAACAGAACGACATTGAGCGGCGCAGCAATCGCATCAAGCACGCAATTCTGGTGATCGGGCACATGCAATCGTCCCTGGATTTGGAAAAGGGAGGCAAGGTGTCGGAGAATCTCAACCGGTTTTATAACACTCTCCGCATGAATCTGCTGGCCATCCAATTCCGTCCTTCGAAACCTCTGCTGAACCAGCAGATCACGGACTTGCTGGCAGTACGCGCCGCCTGGGTCGAGGTCGAGCGACAACAGAGAGCCGCGGATGCGACCGCGACCAGCGCCGGCCGCTCGCCTTTTGCCGCGGGCGCGGGCGACGCCGATGCGCCGGCGTCGATGGGATGGAAGGGCTGATGGCTGCGGACGCGCTCGAAACCTTGCACCAGGTCAACGATTTTCTGCGCTCGACGCTCACCCGTCTGCGTCCGGAACGGAGACACTGTTCGACCATCAGGCCGCAGGATTTCTCCGACATCCTCGGCCAGCTCTTGCGGGCGGCCGAGTGTCTGCGCCGTCCACCCGTATCCTCCGACGACGCCGCCGCGTTCGAGCAGGAATCGCTTGCCTACCGCGGCAATCTGGAAAAACTGAAGCGCTTTCTTCCCGACCTGCAGGTGCGCCTGCTGGCCGAAAAGTCACGCCTGGAAAACGCACGCGCCCATGCCGCGGCAGCCGCCGCCTGGGCGCAATCCCACAAAAAGACGCTGTAGAGGTGCTCCGCCGTTATCGAGTTGGATAATATCGGGCCGAAATGGGGCGGCTCCTGCCTCGATGATCGCCCGCCGCCCGTGATTTTTCGCTACGTCAGGTAGTTGAACAGATTATCCTGCGAAAGCTTGCTGATGGCCGCAAGCGCCGCCTGGTTGTCGGTCTGAGCCTGGGAGAGATTCGTCGCGGCCACCGCCAGGTCCGCCCCGCCCAGAGTATTCTGCTGCTGGCTGATCTGCAGCTGGGCAGCATTGAGGTAGTTGGTCTCGGACTGCGTCTGATCCGTGGCGTTGCCATAAAACACGCTCTGCGCCGAAAGATAGCCGGCGGCCGAAGTGAGTGAAGTGACCGCCGTGTCGATTCCGGTATTGGTTTTGACCGCCTGGATGAGATTGTTGAGGGCCTGGAAAACGTTATTGCCGGAAGAAGAAAACAGCTGCGATCCGGGCTGGTTGACGGCGAGCTTGTATCCGTTGCCGATGGCTACTTCATTGACATCATTGTTGCCGACGTAGTTGACAGCGGCACCATCGACCACATAGGGCGCCGTATTGGTGGCGGTACCGGCGAAGATGTAGTTGCCTTCATAGGTAGTGTTGGCGAGCGACACCAGCTGGCTCTGAATGCCTTGCAGCTGATTGACGATGGCTGCCTGATCGCTGGCCGAAAGCGTGCCTCCTCCCGCCTCGACGCCAAGGCTAAGGGCCTGTTGCAACGAGGTTTGCATGGAACTGAGCGTCGAATCGGCGGTCGAAAGCTGGCCCTGCACGGCCGCGATGCCCTGCAGATAACCTTTGGTGAACGTGGCCTGATCATTGTCTTCGACCAGCAGCGCCGCGGCCGTCGGATTGTCGGAGGGTTCGTTCACACTTTTGCCGCTCGAGAGCTGGAGCGAAGAAACTTGCTCTTCCAGTTCCGTCTGGTTGAGCGCCGCCATCAGGTCAGGCATGGGATTCGGATTGACACGCATCGAAGTTCACCTCCAAACGGAACCACTCGTTACTCCTCCGCCCCGCCCGTGCCCAGATTGACGGCATCGAGAAGCAGATTGTTGATGGTAGAAACGACGCGGGCAGCGGCCTGATAAGCGGACTGAAACTGAATCAGGTTGGACGCTTCTTCGTCGAGCGATACGCCGGAGACGCTTCCATTCTGATCCTGCAGCTGTTGCAGGATCGAGGCCGAGGCATCGGCGTCGGCCGAGGTATTGGAGGTGGTGCTTCCGACTTGGCCGACGAGCGTGGAATAGGCCTCGATCGGTGTCTGCCCGTTGGCGACGGTCTGGTCGGCAACGGCGGAGAGATTCGCCAGGTTTCCATTGCTGCCGGTCGTACCGTCCGAACTGGCGGCGATCAGTGAAGGATCGGTCATGGTGACCTGCATGGCGGCCGCCGCGCCCGCCCCTCCCACCGGCGGTGTCGCAAAAATGTTGCCCCCTTTGTCGCCATTCAGATCGTAGCCCTGCGCGTTGGCCGTGTTGAGGGCGGTCGAAAGTCCCGACGCCAGCTGATCGAGGCTGCTTCCAATACTCGGGATTTCCTGGTCGCGAATCTGGATCAGGCCCGCCAGACTTCCTCCGGAGAGCGAACTGGTAATGTCCTGGTTCCCGGCCATGATGTCATGCGTGCCATTACTGCCGAGCTGGGTGGTAAGCGCGAAGCTCTGCGATCCGGAAACCAGCGTCGTCCCGTTCGCAGTCGCCAGCGTGATGCCCTGATCGGTCGGAATCACCTGCACATCGATCAGGGCGGAAAGCTGCTGGATGAGATTGTTCTGCTGGTCCACCAGGACGCCGGGGTTCGGGTTGGTGCTCTGCAGATTGCTGATTTGCTGGTCGACGCTGGCAATCTGCGAGGTCAGGCTGTTGACCTGCGTGACCGTCTGCACGATGTTCTGGTCGACGCTGGCGCTCTGCGCCTGCAGGTCTTCGGAGGCAGTATTGAAATCGGTGGCCAGGGTATCGGCCGAGGTGAGCACGCCTTGCCGCAAGGTCAGGTCCGAAGGGTTAGGGGAAAGTTGTTCCAGGCTGTTGAAGAAGTTGCTGATGTCGGCGCCGATGCCGGAAGTGGAGCTCGAGAACTGCGTCTGGATCTGTTGCAGTTGCGTCAGCGAAGCATTGAGGGAGCTATCTTGCTGCGTGGCCTGATTGATCTGGATCTGGAGCATGGGGTCGCGCAGGCTCTCGATCTTTTGCAGCACCACGCCCGTGCCGATGCTCAACGATCCCAACTCCACCGGGTCGCCCGCCGCCAGGTCGGATACCTCTCGTGTGTATCCCGGAGTATTGGCGTTGGCCACGTTGTTCGACGTGGTTTCCATTTCCTGCTGGCTGACCGACAGGCCGCTCAAAGCAATCGAAAGCGATCCAAATAAACCCGCCATGGCTATTCTCCCGCCCGCAGCCGGACATCTGCCCGCAGCAAGCGGGGATTGGGCGTGTAGGTGGGCGCACAGCTGTCCACCACGCGATTCAGTACGGCCAGGCTGCGCTGTAAGTGACGCAAAAGCGAGCAGTGCACGCGCGTTAAGTGCCGTATGCGGTTGCCAAGCATTTGCCACTCGGTTTGCAGTCGCGCCGAGTGCTCTCGGTCACTCCCGTCGTGACTGTCCGCGGTATGTTGTGCCGTCTCGCGACGAAGCTCGTCTTCCAAACAGCTCCAGCGGCGACAGAGTTCGGCTTGGTGCGCCGCTCCCCGCGCGATCGCCTCGGCATCGTTTTTCGTCAGCGCCAGGGTGCTCGACTCCAGGCTTTCGGCCAGCCGGCGTAACAGGGCGAGCCGCGCCTCGATGAGTTTCGTGAGTTCGGGAACAGAGGTGTCGATGTCATCCATAGCGGGACAGCCCTTCGTGCAGACCGCATTGCACAATGCAGATTTCTCTTCGCAGTTCGCGCTCGCCTTCAGGCCAGGTCGTCAAGCGCGTGCCGCGGATCCTCCGCCTCCGGCTCCGGGCCCTGCTCCTGCGCCTCTTCGTCGGCGGTATTTTCAGGCACCAACGGACGCTTGCGCCGCGGCCCGGGATCGCGATCGTGACCGCGTTTCTCGAGGACACGCAACAGCGCCGGATCGATCCCGTCGGTGATCAACGGATCCATAACTCACCCCGCAGGCCGACTCGGCTAGCCCTCGGCGTCGCCGCTCAGTTCGCTTGCCATGGCGTCGGCGACCTGGCCGGGAGAAACGGAATATTGGCCCTTGCCGATCGCCTGCTGCAGCGCTTCCACTTTGGCCTGGCGAACCTCGGGCTGCGCGAGGACCTGCGATTCGAGCGACTGTACCCGCGTCTGATCGAACGAAAAGCTGGTTTGGTCCGTGCTGGCACTGCCGCTCGAGCTCCCGCTCTGCCCGGTTCGGCTTGTATTGCCGGAATCCGGTGGCGGTTCCAGTCCAACCTTATTGAAATCGATTCTCATAAAGTTCTCCAATCCCCTGTTGCCTCTATCGGCAGATTCTTAACTAATCTTAATCTGAAGGCAGCTAGGCCCCAGTCGTGTGGCAGCCCAATATGCAGATATATAGCGGCCCAATACTAAGATCGGCAGAGTCCCAGAAAACTTTAGCGGCTCGGGCCAAACCCCGGTTCAGCCTCCACCCGATACCTTTGGTGGCCGCGAATGGCTCTCCTGCAGGTGGCCGAAGACAAGCTTGGCAATGCCAATGCCTCCTCGCGCCGCGATGGCCTGGGCCAGCGCCTGGCTGCCCATCTGGCGATAATCGCTTGCCCCCACGGTCTTGTCCTCGGAATCACCGGCAAAGGTCTTCTGCAAGGCGTCGAAGACCGGCGTCAGCAGCATGGCCTCAAAGTCGCGCGCCGCTTTTTGGTTCTTGGCGACCGCTTTGGCGTCCGGAACGCCGCTGGTGGCGAGCGGACTCGAATTGGTGGAAAGGGAAACGTTCATTTCAATAACCTCCGACATCCTTGTGCCCTAACATCCGGTCCCCGCTCGATCCGATCCTCCCGATCCTCAAATGACATCCAGGTCGGCGTCGAGCGCGCCCGCCGCCTTGATCGCCTGCAGGATCGAGATCACGTCACGCGCGCTGGCGCCCATGCTATGCAATCCCTCGACCAAGTCGTCGATGCTGGCGCCTTCGCCGATTTCCAGGCGTTTCGCAGGGCTGTCCTTGGCCTGCACTTCGGTCTGGCCCACGACTTCAGTTTTCCCCCCGGAGAGCGGGGCGGGCTGCGAAACGGAATACTGCGTGGCGATCTGTACCGAGAATCCGCCGTGCAGAATGGACACGGCTCCGAGACGCACGTCCTTGCCCATCACGATGGTTCCCGTACGTTCACTGATTACGACGCGGGCACGCCGGTGTACAGGTACGGTCAGATTCTCGATTCGCGCCATCATAGCCGTCAGGTTCGAGACTCCGGTCGCACTGGGGTCAAGCTCCACGCGTCCGCCGTCGCGAGCGCTAGCCACGGCGTGTCCGAATTCGCGGTTGATGGCGTTCGAGATTTCGCCGGCCGTCGAGAAATCCGACTCGCGCAGGATCAAGCAAACCGGAGACAGGTGGTTGAAATCAAAAGCCAGACTGCGTTCCACCCGTCCCCCCGCCGGAACCCTTCCGGTCGTCGGGTGGTTCATCTGCTTGGTCGCGCCCTGGGCACCTGCCGCAAAACCGCCGACCGCAACCGGACCCTGGGCGGCGGCATAGACCTGCCCATCGGCGCCATAGAGTGGGGTGAGCAGGAGCACTCCACCTTCCAGGCTTTTGGCATCGCCGATCGAGGAGACCGTAACATCCACCTGGGTGCCGGGCCGGGCGAAGGCCGGCAGGCTGGCGGTCACAAACACTGCAGCGACGTTTTTGACGATCGCCGTCGCCGGCGGAATCTGCGCGCCCATGCGCTTCATGATGTTGGCCAGGGTCTGGGTGGTGAACACGGTTTGCTGGCTGTCCCCGGTTTGCGTGAGGCCCACCACCATGCCGTAGCCGATGAGGGGATTTTCCCGCACCCCTTCGACGCTTGTCAGATCACGGATTCTGACCGCCGTCGGTTCGTCTGCCGAGGCCTGGTTCGTCAGGACGAGGGCCGCCCCGGAAAGCGCAAGCAGCAGGACAGCGGCAGCCATAGCGGTCTTCATAGAGCTCCTAAAAATCCAGGAAATGCAGGATGGCGCGGATCACTCGGTTCGGCTGCCGCACGCTGTCCGAGATCACACCCTTACCCTTGATTTCCAGTTCCAGATCCCCGACCGAATCGGAAGCGATGGTGTTGTTTGGCCCGATGTCACCCCGGCGCACCACCCCGCGCAGCAGGATGGTCTGTTTTTCATTGTTCATGTTGATGATGCGCTCGGCCTCGACCACCAGATTGCCACTGGCCAAAACCGCGACCACCCTTCCGGCCAGGTTGGTGGTCACGTTGGTGGCTGTCGAAGCCGCGCCTTTACCGGCCAAGGCCTCGGATGAATTCAAGCCCAACAGGTTCGTCACCCCTCCGACATTGATCTTGCCGGGCAGCGAGCTAATGCCCGAACTGGTGTTCAAGGTGCGCACGGCGCTCACGGAGTTGGCGTTCGACGAGGTCAAGCCCTGCACCACCACGATCTCAATCGTGTCCCCGACAACCATGGCCTTGTAATCAGCGCTGAGCGAAGCCATCTTCCCGGTATCCACCCAGATGCTGCCGAGCGAGAGCACGGGTGCCGCCGGCTGTGTCCCCTGAAGGTGAGCGAGGTATTTCGCCAGGCCGTCGTCCTTTGCATCTCGCTTCGACGCCTGCAGCCAACTCGCCGTCAGCACGAACAGACAACAGAGTACCGTCTTCACTGGCGCTCTCCTTTAAGTACCCACACCACCGGTCCGCGATTGCTCACTGCGGCACAGCTTCGAGCAGCGCGGGCCCGGAAATCCGCGCCCGAAAAACCTGCCCATCTTCATTGCGCACGCGAATAATCTCGCCCTCGCTCCCCCGGTCCAGACAAGTCACGCTGGTCGAGATTCGCAAACGGCTGGAAACCGAAACGGCTGTGGCCCGGTCTCCGGCGCGCAACATGGGTTTTGCCGGCGGCGGCAGCGTAGCCACACGGGCCGTGCGCGACTCCGAGTCCTGCCGGCACAGCCCAGCTCGGGCGCCCGCGTCTCGATTGGCCGCTTCCGCCTCGTGGACATGCAGGTAGACCAGGAACGGCAGACACTGCCCAGGCTCGCTGCAAGCGAGGCGGAATTGGGTGCGCTGCGGCCCCTCGTCCCAACATGCCGACGAAACCCGCAACTTCCGCCCGGCAACCGCTGGCAGAGCCACCGGCAGCTCGAGATCTTCAATCCGCGGCATCTCCGCCTCCGGCACGCCCCGTTCGCGAAGCTCGGAGCCGACCGCCTGCCACACTTCTTGTCGCGTGATCGTCGGCCGCATGCCGGCGGGGGTGGGGGATTGCTCCGCCGCAAGCGACCATCCCGCCCCTAGCGCAAAGACAAAGACGAAGACGGATCGGAAAGCGGCAAGCATTGTACAGTGCATCATTTGGCTCCCTCCACTCTCCTCGGCTGCGTTCTCAAGCTGCGCTGCTACGCTACTTTCCCAACTGGTTCACCAGCTGGAACATTTCGTCGGCGGCCTGCACCACGCGGGATGTGGCTTCGTACGACCGTTGGGCCACGATCATGTTGATGAACTCGTCGACCACGCTCACGTTCGATTGTTCGAGATACCCTTGCTCGATCTGCCCCAGGCCGGCGCTGCCGCCAGGCGTGCCGATGACAGGATCGCCCGAAGCGGTGGTGGCAAGGTACAGATTTTGGCCCACGCTGTTGAGTCCCCCCGGATTGGGAAACAGCGCCAGCTGAATGGAGCCCACCTGCTGCGCTGCCGCTTGTCCGGCCAGCGTGACCGACACGGTTCCGTCGGAAGCAACCGTGACCGAGGTGGCGCCCGCCGGTATCGCTACTGCGGGCTGCAGCGGATTGCCCGCGGCGGTAACGATGTTGCCTTGCGCATCCTCTTGGAAGGCGCCGCTGCGCGTGTAGGCAGTCTGGCCCGTCGGCAATAGAACCTGAAACAATCCCTGCCCTTCGATCGCCAGATCGAGCGGGTTGCTTGTCTGCGTCAGGTCGCCCTGCAGCTGAATGATTTCCGATGCCGAAGAGCGCGTGCCCAGACCGACTTGCAGGCCGTTGGCCACGGTTGTCTGCTGCGAGGCCGCCGCGCCTGGCATCACCATGTTCTGGTAGATCAGGTCCTGAAACTGCATGCGGCGGCTCTGGAAGCCGGCGGTGCTGGAGTTGGACAGGTTGTTGGCAATGGTATCGAGGTTGTTTTGTTGTGCCTGCATTCCAGTGGCAGCGGTGTAGAGCGCTCGAAACATCGTTTCCTCCGAACTCGGACGAATTAGACTTTGGCCAGGTCGCTCGCGGCAATCTGGTTCATCGTGGTATCAAAGACCGACATGGCGCGTTGCAGCATTTCGGCCTGCCGTTGCACTCCGATCAGGTTCACCACGGAGTTGATCGAATTCACGTTGGAAGACTCGAGCGCGCTCTGCCGAATGGTGGACTGTTGCGTCGGCCGCGCGCTGCCTTCGGGAGCGGCGATCAAGGTTCCGCCTTCCGAGCTGAGCTTGGTCCCGGGCGCGAAATCCACCAACTGGATGCTGCCGGCAACCGCGTCATTTACCGAAATTGTGCCATCCCCCGCGATCGACACACGACCCGGGGGAAGGTTGATCACACCTTTCTGTTTCAGCGCAAGATCTCCGATCACGGGATCTCCCGCTGAGGTCACCAGTTGCCCGCTACTGGACAGCTGGAAGCTCCCGTTGCGCGTGTAGCGCATGCCACCTTTGGTGAGCACGACAAAAAATCCGCTGCCTTCGATGCCCAAATCCAGCGGGTTGCCGGTCGTTTCCAGGTTGCCCGAAGTCAGGTCGAGGTGCGACCCTTCGAGCACGCCGAAATTATTGGTCGCCAGGTTCAACAGATTTGGAACCGTCGGACCGGAAGCCGCCACCAGCGACTGGAAGGTTGTCTGCTGGCTCCGAAAACCGGCGGTGTTCAGGTTGGCAAGATTATGGGCCGAGACTTCGAGCGCCTGGCTCTGGGCACGCAACCCCGCGCACGCTGCGTAGAATCCACTGTCCACGTTGCCTCCTTGTGGTGAAACAGGTAGCAAGCGTGTCGCCAAGCGGAGGGCGGGGGCATTTTTGCAAATGGCTTTTTATCAATTGCTTAGGGGCCGAGGAGCGCCCCATAGGATTGGAGGAATCTTAGAGTCGGGGGCACGGTCGGCGGGCGCGGAAAACTCTGCCTGGAGATATCGCCGGGAACCCGGCAAAGTTTTCCTCGAGGAATCTGGACGATCCAAGAATGATTCGGAAGCCTGCGGCGGGATCGGCGGATCGCGTCAGCTGTGCAGTTGCAGACGGACTATAACCGGAGCGCCCTCAAGGGCAAGGACCATGGCGATGGAATCGCCGTCGGCCATCGACCGAAAATTGTAATCTCCGCCGCTCACCACGCTCGGCACGCTCAGCATGCAGCGCTCATCGGTGCCGGCGAGTTTATTCTTGAAGTTTCCGGCAATCATGTTACAGATCTCTCCGACCGCGTCGGCGACATGGTCCTCGGAGGCGGCTACATCGCCAAGCATGCAACAGGCCATTCGACGGGCAGTCTCGGCCTCGCAGCAGACCGTGAATACCCCGCACAGGGCCCCGGCCAGCCCCACCATCGCGGTGAAACCGCCTTTGACCTTGAGCTCGCCCTGTTCTCGCGGTTCTACCTGACGGCCCAGCATGATCTCGAAGACCTCCTCGATTGCCAGCTTGAGAGTCGGTCTCCACTTCTCCTCGTGCGCGCGCCTGGCGAAGGCGGTGTCGGCGCTCATACCTTCTTCCCCAGCAAGGGTAAAACGTGTTCTTTAACCTGATCGGGCGTGAACGGCTTACGGATATAACCGCGAGCGCCGGCCGAGAGCGCCTGCACCACGTGCGACTCGCTGCCCTCGGTCGTGATCATCACGATCGGAACGCCCTTGGCAGTTTCCACCGTGCCGATCTGCCGCACAAACTCCAACCCGTCCATCACCGGCATGTTGATATCACACAGAATGAGGTCGACCACGTTGCTCTGCAACGCGACCAGCGCTTCGGCTCCGTTTGAGGCTTCGGTAACCTTTTCCAGTTCGACGCCCGCCTGACGCAGCGAACGCTCAACGATTTTGCGCATCACCGAGGAATCATCGACAATGAGCGCGCGTGTCTTATCCATGGGTTCCCACCGCTCTGCGGCCATCACTGCGGCCGCGATAATTGCGTGTTGCTCTGTTCGGTCTGACTTGACATATATCGGCAGTTCGCGACGGCGCTTTAGCAGGGTGGGGAGATATCTGGCAAGGCAATGCGTCACCGGGTGCGCAGGCGGCCCCTTTTTGCCGGTAATGGAGGCCTGGCGGGACCAGCCATCGGTAATTTGTGACGGGCAGGGTGGCGACGGATTCGGGTGCCCGAAGCGTCTGCCAAGCGTCGCGAGGGCAGCGGTATGCGCCTTTCATCGCCTCCTGGCCAGCGCTTCGCCTGGCCGACGATCGACGACAGCGGACTCCGAGGGCACCGCGGTAACTGCCCAGCCAGCAATAAAATGCCGACGCCAGTACCACCGACTGGCGGTCCAGGTGAGGGCGATTCTCCGATCCTCAACCGGAGCCGGCCAATCCTTGAAGACTGCTACGGTTTTGTCGATATTTCATCACCTCCATGACTCATCCGCCCCGATCCGCTATCCTTAAACGAGAGACCTATGACCCTGCTCGACGCCCCACTCTACGATCCGGCCAAGGCCCGGCGACGCAAGATCAAGATCGCAGTCACCATCGGGATCCTAATCGTCATGGCCGCCCTGGCATGGTTCTATCGCAATTGGCCGGAAGAACACGCCGTCGACAAGTTCTTCACCGCGCTCCAGCACCAGGATTTTGAGACCGCCTACGCGATTTATTTCAACGATCCCGGCTGGCGCCAGCATCAGCAGAAATATCCTCAATACACATACGCAGACTTTTACCGCGACTGGGGGCCCGGCGGGGAGTGGGGCTTGATCAAATCGCACCGGCTGTACGGATCGGCAAACACCAAGAACTTCGGCGGCGGGGGGGTCGTGGTCGAAGTTATCGTCAACGAGCGAGCCGAACATGAGCGCATGTTCGTACAGCGCTCCGACAAAACGCTGACCGTCTACCCCTACTAGCTCCTGGTTCGCGGGGGCAGGGGCGACTCGCCCGGACAGGCCTCTTTCTAAGCCGCCAACGCCGCCGCCAATGTCAACGCCTTCTGCAACGACGCCTCATCTCCCGTGGTCGCACATGTTCGGGAGCGGTCAATCTGCCGCATCAGTCCCCACAGAACTTTCCCCGGCCCAACTTCGACAAACAACCCGGCGCCCTTGTCGACGAGCAGCCGCACCGACGGCTCCCATTGCACCGCGCCGGTCACCTGACGAATCAAGGCCTCGCGCGCCGCCCGTCCGGTCAAGACCATTGCGGCATCGACATTCGCGATCACCGGACAGGACGGATCCTGAAAACTCAGCGCGCTGAGATCGGCCGCCAAACGATCCTGCGCCGGTTGCATCAGCGAACAATGGAAAGGTGCGCTCACCGGCAGGCTCACCGCCTTCTTCGCACCCCGTTCGGCAGCCAGCCGAATCGCGCGTCCGACTGCTCCGGTGTTTCCGGAGATGACAACTTGCTCGGGCGAGTTGATATTGGCGGCCTGGCAAACTTCTCCCTGCGCCGCCTCCCGGGCAATCTCGCCGACTCGGTCGAGCGCCATGCCCAGAATGGCCGCCATCGCGCCCACCCCCACCGGCACCGCCTCCTGCATGTACAGGCCGCGATTGCGAACCGTCCGCACCGCATCGGCAAAGGGAATCGTGCCCGCAGCCACGTGCGCCGAATACTCGCCCAGGCTGTGTCCGGCAACAAAATCCGGCTGCAAGCCTCGCTCCTCGAGCACACGCCAGGCCGCCACCGACACCGTCAGGATCGCCGGTTGTGTGATCTCGGTGAGCTTCAGTTTTTCTTCCGGACCCTCGAAGCAAAGCTTGGACAGATTGTAGCTAAGCGCGTCGTCGGCTTCCTCAAAGGTTCGTTTTGCCGCGAGGTGATTTTCGGCCAGCTCCTTACCCATGCCGACGGCCTGCGAACCTTGGCCGGGAAAGAGAAAGACGATGGGAGATGTTGAAGTTGTCATTGCGATGTTTTTAGAAATTTCTCTCCACCTGAGCGGAGAAGCAATCGATCAAACCCCGGGGCAAGGGGAGCCGCTACGTGCTCAGGACCAGGTGCTGCAACTCCGCCAGTTCGCGCTCGATAGTTTCGTTGACCCGGCCCTCGGCAAACTCTGCCGCCACTCGCACGGCATTTTTGATGGCATTGGTATTCGACGACCCATGGGTGATGATGCAAACGCCTTTGACGCCCAACAGCGGTGCGCCGCCGTACTCGGTATGATCGAGTCGCTTCTTGAAATCCGAAAATGCGTTGCGCGAAATGTAGGCGCCCACTTGGCGCGTGATCGTAGCCTTCAAAGTTTCCTTGAGAACGGCTCGCACCAGCCGCGCCACGCCTTCGGAAGACTTCAAGGCGACATTACCGACGAAACCGTCGGCGACGATTACATCGACATGGCCGTTGTACAAATCGCGCCCTTCGACATTGCCCACGAAATTAATCGGCAGGCGTTTGAGCAGTTGAAACGCCTCGCGCGTGAGCTCGTTGCCCTTGCCTTCCTCTTCTCCAATCGAGAGCAACCCCACTCGCGGATGGGGCATGCCGAAAATCGACCGGCAATAGATATCCCCCATGACCGCGAATTGTTCGAGATTGGTGGCCGTGCAGTCGACGTTGGCGCCGACATCGAGCAGAATCGCCGCCGTTTGGTTGACGGTAGGAAATGCCGCCGCCAATGCGGGGCGGTCCACTCCCGGCAGCGCCCCCAGCACCATTTTCGCCGTAGCCATGGCCGCACCAGTGTTACCCGCCGTCACAAATCCCGCCGCCTGTCCCTCGCGCACCAGCCGCAAACCGACCCGGATCGACGAATCGCGCTTGGCGCGAATCACTTCCACTTTATCGTCCATGGCGATGACTTCGCTGGCATGGACCACATCCACGGGCAGACGTCGCGCCCCTGGATAGCGCGCCAGTTCCGAGCGCAGCCGCGATTCCGGTCCTACCAAGAGCACGCGCACGCCGTGGTGGCGCGCCGCCTGCAATGCGCCCTCAATCTCCGGCTTCGGCGCTTTGTCGGACCCCATCGCATCAAGTGCGATTACGCTTGGCATGGATGAAAGAAAAAACTTAGGACTTCTCTTCGACCTCTACCACTTCGCGGCCCTTGTAGGTTCCGCACTTCGGGCAAGCGCGGTGCGGCATTTTCTGCTCATGGCAGTTCGGACACTCCGACAGCGAGTGCTTCGACAATGAATCATGCGCCCGCCGCGTGGCAGTGCGCTTCTGTGAATGTCTACGTTTTGGATTCGGCATGATGTTCCTTCGGTTCCCAAAAGTCTACTGGTTCAGCTTGGTACGAATCTGTTTCAGCGCCGACCAACGCGGATCCTCGACCTCGTCCACGCACTCGCACTGCACTTCATTCAAATTCTTGCCGCAGTGGGGACACAATCCTCTGCATCCGTCGCGGCAAATGGTCTTCAACGGCAAGGCCAGCAGCACCTGCTCGCGCAACGTGTCTTCCAACAACAGGCCGTCGCCCTGGTAGTATCCGATCTCGGCTTCAGCGTCGGTAACCGAAAGCTCCTCGTGCCCGGAATCGGTTCCAAGCGGTCGGTATAGCAAATCAAAGCTGCGCTCGACCGCATGCACCACCGGATCAAGACAGCGGGCGCAAGCCACTTCCAGGCTCGTCTCAAGCTTACCCTTCACCCGAATGTCCTGCACCACCTTATGTTTGCCGTGATTCTCCTCGACCAGATCCGCGCGCCCCTCGGCGACGAGAGGCGAGCGCTGCCGTACGTCCTCTCCCAGATCGATCACACCCGGACCAAACTCCTCCCGGAAATCGACAGGGCTAATTTCCAGATCCTTAAGTTCGATGACCATTGGAACCTCCGCCGCCCCCACTCAAATTACCGCAAAGGCCCGCGGAAGTGCACACGGAGACGAAAGTCTCCTAGGGAGCAATATCTAAGAATAAAGGCCTCAAAACAGAGTGTCAAGGAAGACCCCAACGGCACCAACAGCACCAATGGCGAAGCCGGTGCACTGCGGCGGCAAGCGCGGTCGCGCCTGGCGCCATTCGCTTTGTGGGCAGCGAGACCTTTGGTTCGCCTCTGCTGGCAGTCCCAGGCGAGGATTGACAAGAACTGCCGATATTACTTCATCCCCAGCGCCTGCAGCACCGCCTCATCTGGCACCGCCTTCCCGTCCTTTTTCGTCACCACGCCAAACGATCCCGAATAATCCCACATCGCCCATCCAATCCCGTTGTGCTCAAGCGCGCTGCGCACATCGTGCAACCAAGCCGCGCGGTCCGCAGGATCTGCGTATTCGCGGTACACCCCAAACTCATTGCAAACTACTGGAACCCCGCGCCGCCGCGCCCACTCTGCCGCCTGCCTCATTTCCGATTCGATGCGTGCCGCATCCCAATGCTCGCGCCCATACCGGATCACCTGCAGCCGGTCGACTTCCTCCGGCACCAGCGCCGCTACAGGTTCCGCCGATTCCGGACTGGACGGATATTTTAGCCGGCGCAGCCAATGCCAGTAATACACGCTCCACGTCGCCCCCTGATGGGTAAAAATGTGCGGCTCATAAAAATGAAAATTGTAGATGACGTTTGCATCGCGAAGCGGCTCCTGAAACACCAGATCGTCGTCATCCGACCAGCGCGCTCCGGTCGCGATGATCGTGTGTCCGGGCGCGCCCTCCCGGATCGCCGCCGCCAGTTTCGCCTGCACCCCGAGCCACCGGTAGCGGTCGGTAAACTCCGGCTCATTCAGGATTTCCAGAAAGACCCTCTCCGCATCCCAACTCGAGTAATGCCCAGCCAAAGCCCGCCAGAAATCGGCGAACCGGTCGACGAAGTCATCGTCTTTAGCCACCCGCGCCTTAAACTCGCTCTCCGGATGCAGATCGATGACGACCGCCAGCCCGTGATCGAGAATCATCTTCACCGCCGCATCCAAAGACGCCAGATACTCCGCCGGAAGCTTGTTCGGTTCCCGGCTGTCAAACATCGGTTGCGGATTCACACTCAACCGCACATGGTCGAAACCCAGTGACTTGATCAGCGCCAGGTCATCGGCCGTCGTCCAGGACTGAAAATGTTCCGCCGTGTAGCCGCGTTTGTCATACACCTGGGCGAACCACTGGCTGGCGTTAATTCCCCGCTTCAGTTTTTCCGCCCGCGCAAATGCCGGCGACGTCTGAACCCCCGGCGCCCCACCCGCCTCGGCCGCCGCGCCGCCTGCCAGCAGCCCGGCCAGCAACAGGAACAAGAACTTGCATCTGCCGCGACCCATCGTTGTGCGACCCATCACCGGCATCCCCTTCCCGATTGATACACTGAATACCAAATTCAAATCCGAGCCCAACAGCAAAGCCTAGCCTATGATTCCCTGCCAGCGCCATCTCTTCGACATTCCCAACGAAGTCGCCTACCTGAACTGCGCCTACATGTCGCCGCTCATGAAGCCAGCGCTCGAAGCCGGAAGCGATGGCCTGGCCCGAAAAACGCGTCCCTGGGAAATCACGCCCGACAATTTTTTTTCCGGATCGGACCAGTTCCGCACGGCAGCGGCGCAGCTGATCGGCAGCGCGCCCGCCGACATCGCCGTAATTCCCTCCGCGAGCTATGGTATCTCCGCCGCGGCGCGGAATCTGCCGCTCCGCAAAGGCCAGAGCATTCTCGTCCTCGCCGAGCAATTCCCCTCCCACTACTATCCTTGGCACCGGCGAGCCCAAGAAGCCGGAGCTGCGCTGAAAGTGGTGCCCTGGCCGAGTGCTCAGGACAACGACTGGACCGCCGCCGTTCTCGATTGCCTGACCCCCGATGTGGCCGTAGCCGCGCTGCCGCACGTGCAGTGGACCAGTGGCGGAAGACTCGACCTGGTGCGCATCGGTGAAGCCTGCCGCCAGATACGCGCGGCGCTCGTCCTCGATCTCACCCAGTCGCTCGGCGCCCTGCCTCTCGACGTGAAGCAGGTGCAACCCGACTTCGCCGTAGCCGCCAGTTACAAGTGGCTGCTCGGCCCCTACTCCATCGGACTTCTCTACGTGGCTCGGCAATGGCAAGACGGAATACCGCTCGAAGAAAACTGGATTCAGCGCGCCAATGCTCGTGATTTTTCGAGCCTCATCCTGTACACGGAAGATTACGACTCGGGCGCGCGCCGTTTCGACATGGGCGAACGGTCGAATTTCGCGCTGCTGCCGGCCGCGACACGGGCCATGAAGCAACTGCTGGAGTGGGAAGTGGAGCAAGTCTCCGAGACCACCGGCAACCTCAATCGTCGCCTGGCAACGGCGGCCGCAGAACTAGGGTTCTCCGCGCCCGCCGAAGCGCTGCGCGCGCCTCACTACCTTTGTTTGCGACGGACGGAAGCAATTCCGAAAGAACTTCCAGAAATTCTGGCGAGAGAAAAAGTTTACGTCAGCGTCCGCGGAAGCTCGATTCGCGTGACGCCCAACGTGTACAACACGGTCGAGGATTGCGACCGGCTGATTGCCTGCCTGGGTCGCTTCGCCGCGCCCAAAACGGTGGTCTGAAAGTCACGGCTTAAGAGCCGCCGACCGCCGCTGCGCCAACGATGCCGCTTCGGTCGAGGGATTCTCTTTCGCCACCTGATCGTAAATCTTCTTCGCCTCGTCGGGCTTCTGCTGGGTCTCGTAGAACCCGGCGAGTTCAAGCTGCGTCGTCGCCTTGCTGACCACCGTCGTCGGGTGGTCGATCAACTGCCGATAAAGGTCGACCGCAGGCTGGGTCTTATTTTCCGCCCGATAAACACCGGCCAGGGCGAACTTTGCCAGGGACGCGAGGTCGCGGCCGGAAGCGCCGGCCGCCTCCTGCAAATTACGTTCCGCAGCCGCGTTATCTCCCAGCTGCGAGGAGGCCAATCCCACAAAATAGCGCGCCATCTCCCCGGTGTGAGTGTGTGGATACTTGTCGACAATGTCTTGGAATTGTTTGTGCGCGGCCCCGGCGCGCTCCTGGAACGAGGCAAACGTGTCGTATCCCGGCTGCGCCGGCACCCCGGCCGGGCGAATCGGTGTTTCAAAGGTCCGCACTGCCGCCGAGAATTCCAGGCTTGCCTTTTCGTCCTGCGTATTGACGTAATACCACCCGCCAAACCCTACCGCCGCCAGCACAACCACGGCAATCACGGCCGCAATCAGCTTGGCCTTGTGTTCCTCGCTCCAATGGGCGGCGTTTTCGGCCGCCTCGAGAGTAACCTTGCTGAAGCGGTCTTGTTTCAGTTGATGCCGGGTTTCTGCGCGCACGGGCTTCCTTCTTCGCCTAAAGGTAGGATGACAATTACTCAGTCTAACAGGCCTATTTCGAGAGCGTCAAAGCCCGAGAGGCTTGGTGGTGAAGAGGCGGGGGAGAGCCGGGGAAGCGGACAGCAAGACATTGCGGTGCAGGGAAAAACCACTCGCACCATCGTTCCGGTCAACCAGGGAGGAACGGCAGCGCACAACAGCCGCATAATCTCCAGCGCACCACGAACCTGCTCCGGCTGATCCGAGCCCTGGCTTCGGATGTCGAACCGGATGACCGACCGACCCTTTATTGCGCCGCTTCGAGCAGGCCCTGCTCGGCTTTTTCCTGGCACTCGATGCAGTGGCGTGTCCAGGGCACCGCTTCCAGCCGCTTGGCGTTAATCTCTTTGCCGCAGGAGACGCATTCGCCAAAACTGCCTTCGCGAATGCGAGCAAGAGCGCCATCGACCATGTTGAGCAGTTGCCGGTCGTTATTGCTCTGACTGAAAAGGAATTCCTTGTTATAGGAACTCGCCGCCCGATCGGCGACGTCCTGCGTCGCCTCATCGTCAGCCGTTCGACCATCCTGCTGATTGCGGACCACCATATGCCGCAGTTCGTTGCGCCGGGTTTCCAGTCGTTTTCTAAACGCGTCAAGTTTCTTCTTATCCATGATTGCAGCCTGGGCGTGAGGCGAAAGAGCCGCCTCACAGGCCCTCATCCCACGTGAAGTCAAACAATTATCCTAAGCGCGGAACAGAACAGGCGTCAACTGCACCGAACGGGGGGTAGTGGGCCAGTTTGAATTTGCACAGGGTCGCTTTAGCATCCCGTCGGTGGCATCATTGGGATGCAATGACCATCGGTAAAGGCAAGCGTCCTCGCGATCCAAACCAGCTCGCTGCTTGGACTGTAGCAGTTTCCACCGGCCAGATTCCATCCCCAGAACCGGAACTGCCGAAAGTCTCCGGTAGCGCCCCGCCTGCCAACATCTCCGAGTACATGTCAGCCATAGGGCGCAAGGGCGGTCAGATCGGCGGGAAACGCCGCCTCAAGACGATGACGAAGGCCGAACGTTCCAAGGTTGCTGCCAAGGCTGCTAGGGCACGCTGGAAGAAAGCTAAACGCTAGGGTACGGTTGCTTGGCTGTCCACCACATAGCGAACCGTATGCAGCTTATTGTTCTTGGCGTAGTACATCAACTCTATCTCGTCCGCGTGTACCGTTATTGACAGATTAACGCCTTTGGTGAACGTTCCCTTAACCTGCGATCCGACAGGGAACGTGATGCATTGCCACGACTGGGAATAGACGCTGTAGACGGTTCGCCCAGCGGTGAGCGTCATGGGGCAATAACGGTGCGCCGACGCAGAACCGGCGGATGATGCTGACACGGTAAACGTCCACTCAAAATCAGCTTCGGTCTTTTTCGTGCTCTCCGCTGGAATGCTCAGCAGCATGGACAGGCCGAGTAGCAAAGCAGATTTGTGCTTCATTATCGTTTCCCTTGCTTGTATAGTGAGGGGAAAATCCGCCCAAACGTGCGAACAGTCCGACTGGAATCGGACTGTTTAGCGAAACCATCTAGGAGCGCAATCCAATGGTAGTACGGGAGTGTGCTCTATGCAAGTACGCGAATTAAAGAGGGCTGTGAACGTGGAACGTGACATGGATTTTATCCGAGAACTGCTTCTGAAAGTGGAAGAAGACAGGGAGATGGACGGCTATCACTACAAGAGTTTTGATTCCTCTGATTTGCGCTTCGATGGAGAACGAGACCCGCTATTCCCCGGCTCGCTGCATCGGCGCTGACATGAAGGTTGTGAGCGGGAATCCTGATCCGAAACATGTGAGCACGTCCTACGTAGAGCGCCAGAACCTTACGATGCGGATGCACATGCGCCGCTTCACTCGCCTGACGAACGCTTTCAGCAAGAAAGTAGAAAACCACGCGCACTCCGTGGCCCTGCACTACATGTTCTATAACTTCTGCCGGATTCACCAGACGTTGAAAGTCACGCCAGCGATGGAAGCGGGGTTGTGCGATCACGTTTGGAGTCTTGAGGAACTGTGCGCGATCCTGCCTAAACCGACCGTCAAGGCTTCTACAATTGGAAGCGATCTAGTACGCAAGGCTCTAGGCGAGAGCGCCTAACCTAAGTAAATCTGACCGTCGCTGACAGCACTCGCAACACAGTGCAAGAAATCATCAGGCGTTCTAGGACTCACTCTCTCTTCCCATATTTGCCTAGCGGTTGGCTCTAACCAGATTGGCATCGAATACATCGTAGAGCCAAACTTCTTACAGAAAACGAACGTCTGGCGTCCGGCACCAGCCCCCTCCGCCATGAATTTAGCAAACAGGCAATTTATAAGACTATTAGCAAATGTACAGATGCGGGTTTGCCTAAGGTGAAACAAGAGACTCTCGGCGGCCATGCCGCCCGAACCGATAGCGCAGAAGCCCACTCTGTCATAGACGCAATCAATTCCAGGTTCTACAACTGTAAAAATATGCGGCTGTCGTTGCTGATCAAATCCAAATGCTAGGAACTGACCTGACCATTCCACCTTGCGTATTTCGTCGTTCAGTGAGTTGAATTGCGTTTCCGTAAATCGCCTCTTTCCGCTCTTCGTGAACGTCTCCACGTCCATCTGGAAACGTCCTAAGACGCGATCTGCCGCTATTTCGGATAAATGCTTCTGGTAGGCCCGCTTCATACAGGAGCGTGCTACTTGCAAAGTATTCGCCCGGTTTCTAAAGTATCTCTCTGCCTTCTCTATGATTGGGGCGCACTGTGTCATGTCGTCGGCTGCCCACATCGCGCACCATTCCTTTGCGAACGGGTCCATTTTCGATGTAACGGCATCTGCCGAGCCTAGCGCGTGAGTCAGCATCGTGTCCGAGACCGTGACGATTTCGTTTTGCTGGGTGATAGCGGCTATACAGACGGTCATCTGTTTTCTCGGCTTTGGCCGCTTGTACTTGTGGAGTGGGCGGAAACGCGGGAGCGGCCTAGGCGTCAGCATCCTAGCACCGCCCCTGTGGAAAACGAAACTGGCCCACTACCGAACGGGGAAGTAACGTGGACGGTTGGGCCAAAGCGAATGAGGGACGGGAGTATCGGCACGCCTTCTGCCGCCCTTTCCATCCTTCGAACCGCCGCCTGCGGGCACCGGAATCGGGCCGAGATGCTTGCTGCCGGATTCTGTTTGCCAAGCGCGGCAAACATCTTGAACTGGGTGGTCACGCTGGCCAGCCGAACTGGTGGTTCTGCTTGTCCTCGCGCCCGGTTTTCCAGGTTTTGCGCGGGAGGGGCGTCGTCTCACGGCCGCTCCGTCGCCCCCAACCCGGGGGCCGGGTATTCCGGCAGCTCCGGCTTGGCCGCTTGCGTCCGCTTGATCTGTAATTCATCAAACAGAAGCGCCGGGCTGGCCACACTGAACCATACCGGGTCCGACCGATCCTCGATGGCGGGCGCGGTCCCGGCCGCCACCAGGTCGCTGCGCAGCGAACGAACGTCGAGATCTCCAAACACGCCACCGCGGACCAGTTCTTCCCGCCCATCTTTAATCCAGAGTCGATACAGCAACCGTGGCTGCATGCCCGGCCCCATGGTCTCCACATAGAGTCCGTAGGGCAAGTCGCGCTTCCTGCAAAGATCGATCAGCTTTCCCTTCAGCCCCGCATCCGGCTGGGGATCTTTCGATTGCAGAATCATATTGCCGGGAGCCGGCGATGGCGAAGCGTTAGCGGCGGCACGGCCGTGTCCGTTCGAGGCCGGAAAGTCACGAATCGGCTGACGCCCGAGGAGATAGGAAACCAGTTGCCCTTTTTCGATCAGGGACACGCGCTCGGCCTTCACCCCTTCGTCATCGATCGTATAACTGCCAAACAGCGGCTGGCCGTTGATGGCTGAAAGCGCTGGGTCGTCGAATACCTCGACGAAATCCGGCAGCACGCGCGACTTGTAGCTGCTGGACCATTTCCCCGTCGTGCGCGCGTTTTCTCCAACCTGCGGCTTCTTGCCGAGAACATTCGGCGCCACCAGTTCCGTCACCACCGTGGCGGCAGCATCGTTCGAGAACAGAACCGGGCCGCGGTATTCCTCGTCGACTAGTGGCGCATCCCGCAACAACCTCAACGTTTCCAGCATCCGCGCGGTGGTCTTCAGAAATTCATCGCGCGTCGGCAGCTCGCGAAGATCGTTGCCCTGGTCCGCGTGAGAACGCTGCAGCAACATTCCGTCTGACGCTTGGGTGGAGCCGGCAATCGAAATGACGAAGTGGGTGCGGCCCGAACGGGATACCGTGCCCTCCGAGTTCAGAAAGTAACGGTTCTCAACCGTGAAACGCAGCCCCGCGTCGACGCTCTCCAGCTGCGTGTCTCGGCGATATTGGCCGGAGGACTGTTCGAGAAGATGGATCCAAAAACTGAAGTCGGTGGAAGAGAAATGCGCCAGCGGCTCGATGACTTGCAGGGGCGAGGCCCTGGTAAAGTCGTCGACCGGCTCGTCGACTTTCAGCTGTTTCAGCGCGGCTTGTTTGGCGGCTAGCGCTTCGCTAGCCGCCTTATAAGCCCGATCGGTGGCCAGCCAGATGCGGCGCCGGATGGCGAAAACGTCATCATCGAGGGGAACCAGGTCGATGGTGCCCTCTCCGCTGCCAAAGAAGCTGTCTTGCCGGTAATCGCCGACCCGGACAACAACGCGTAACACGCGAGCGCGCTCCCATTGCTTGCTGCGCAGCGCCCCGAAAACAGCGCTCGCTTCCAGTTGATCAATCTCGGTAACGCGATATTCGAGATAATAGGGGGCAGCCACGTTGTCGAGTTTCAGTTTCTCCTTGGAACGCTCCATCTCCTCGCGAAGAGCCCGTAGCACGACATCGCCCGCATCCGAACCTGTGGCCCAGGCGAAACCTGAGAACCCGCCGAGCAGCAGCGCGCAAGCGATCACGGCGAACCTCAACTCGCGCGTTCCCCTGAAATCTGTAGCCGCCTTGCCTGGGAGGTGGCGCAGCCCTTCGCCGGTGCGATTGGCGCCCGCCGGGCAACGCGGACGCAGCCGCAGCCACAGGATTGCCCGCTGGGGTCGAATCACGGCGCACCTCCCGTCTCCTGGTCCGCCCCCGGAGGGGGCGGGAGAATCGGGGGACGCGTATCCCCGTACTTTCGCTTCTGCACTTCCATTTCAGAAAACAGCATCGCCGGAGCGGCCGCCGATACCGGAACACTGCCCGACTCCGCTCCGCAGATTCCGTTGAACACGCTGGTTTTGTCTCCGGTCGCGGCAATCTGCGTCAACACGGTCAGCGGGGTGCCAACAATATCGACACCGCGCACCAGTTCGTCGGCGCGACCGTCCGCATAAACCCGCCAGACCATGACCGGCAAAACCTGGAATGCCTGCGGCAAATCGCGCGAGGTCAAGGTAAATCCGCCTTGAATGTCTTCGAAGTAGAGCCCGTAGGGCTTGCCTTGTTTCTTGATTTCGTCGACAAAACGTGCCCGCAACAGGGCGTCGGGAATCGTCTTCGACGAAGTAACGATCAGATTGCCTTGACGGCCAACCGGCATCAGGCCCGATTGGGCGCGCCCGTGCCCGTTGGAGTTGCTGAAATTTTTCACCGGCAACCGCCCCATCAGAAAATTCTTCAGGATTCCGTCCTTGACCACTTCGACGCGCGAAGCGGGCGTTCCTTCATCGTCGAAGCGATAAAACCCGGACAACTCGGTGCCTTCAATTGCGCGCAGCGTGGGATCGTCGACCACGCTGAGGAAGGCGGGCATAATCTGCTGGTTCACCTTCTTGGTAAAAGTCTGGCCTTCGTCGCGGCCCCGTTGCCGTTGTCCTTCCACTCGATGACCAAGCACCTCGTGAAAAAAGACCGCCGCCGCCCGCCCCGAGAGCAGGGCGGGACCGCTGTAGGGTTCGGCCAGCGGAGCGGCGCGCAGAGCGGCCAGATCGGTCGCCATCTTTTTGACACTTGCTTCCACTTCCGCCTGGGAAGGCGTTTTTGACGGGTCGGAAAACTGGAAAGTCTCGACCCGCATCAGTTGCATGCCATCGTCGGCGCGGGTTTCGGCCTCGATCATGACGCGAAAGATGGAGCCGTGGGTGAAGATCCTGCTGCCTTCGGTCGTCACCAGATAGCTGCTTGCCCGCGTGGCCGCAAGAAAAACCATGGACTCCTCGATCTCCGAGTAGCGGCGGAAGTATGCCGAGTAACGACGCGCCAAATCCTCCCACACCTTTTGATCAGGAAACCCAGTCGCCGAGTCCGGCTCGATGTAGGTCGAGGGCGTCTCCTCCGAGAAGTCCGGCGAGTCATCTTCGTCCTTTGCCCGTACCGCGCTCTGGGTCTTCACGCTGGTATAAGACTGGCGGGCCTTGCGGTATTGCTGGTAGGTCAGAGCCCACAGCACGCGCGCGATGGCATCCGGGTCGTCCCGCAGCGGCAGCGGTCCGGAACTGATACCTGAGACGCGCTCCCGATCGTGTGTGTTATCCAGCGCCGGCGTGCCAATGCGCATACTAACGTCTGCCGAGCGGTTCCGGGTGTGGGTCGAAGTAAGAATCCCGCCTTGCGCGCCCAGGATCACCAGCGATTCGCCATCGCTCACGTTGTAGCTGGTGAAATAAGGCGCGGGGTCCTGCTTGCCAAGCTCGGTCTGGCCGCGGCGCAGTTCGCTCTCCATGGTTGCAAGCAGCAGGTGGTCGGGTGCGGCAAACGTTTCTTGCGCGTTTACCGGTGCCTGGCTCAGGAGGGTAACCAGGAACAGCAGAATGGAGAGGCCAGCGGCTCTTGGGTAATTCATCGCAAACCGCGAGTGTACAGGAGCGACACCTTCAAAAAAAGCGGCCCCTTTCGGGGCCACCCTTTCAAAGAGGCTTAGTGGCGGGAATCAGAGGAAACTCAGTTTGACGCCGCTCCGGCGACTGGAACGGACAGGGTGAAATGTCGAGAACATCGAGAGTGAAGTGGTTCCAACGGTTGCGGCCTCTTCAGTATGAAGAGAGTAAGCATTTGCCGAACCAAAGCAGTAACTCGGCATCTTCCGCAAGCCCATTTTGGAAACTTGTCCAAAATCAACCTCTTAGGGTGAACCACCTAGACGGCGGGGTGGAAGCCGATCTCAACCCGCTGTGAGGTCGAATGCATAATGCTGCACTTTGGCGGCGTCTAGCGCCCGCCACCGTAGGCCTCTTATCCGGTTCTTGTTCATTGGCTCGCGTCTTTGCTCCACGCTTCTTTCAGGCCCCGCCTCGCGGCGGGTGTTATTTCACCCTTGCGCTTCACTAACCCTTCTCTCACCTCCTAAGCTGTTGAACATGCTTGGCACACCAAACAGAAGCCCCCTTGCAAGCAAGGGGGCTTGGCGTCGATCTGGAAGCCGCTTCTAGCTGTCGCCAGCCACGGTACGCACCTTGCCTGGCAAGAAATGGTAAGGCGGCCAGGGACCCGTCACTACCATCTGGCAATCCTTAAGTTGTTTGGCCGCGGTGCTATAGCGGTTTTGATATTTCTCGATCGACTTGGTGTCGATGAGGTGCGCAATATCGAGCAACATGCCGTCAGCATCGACCTTCTTGCAGCTGACTTCTTCCTCCAGGGGGTTGAACAACTTGTGTACCTGGACAGAAAGCGCCCGCGCCTTGGTCTGTCGTTCCCGTTCGCGCGAAGCCTTCTCGCGAAGCTTGGTAAGATACTCGCGCCCCACAGTATCAGGTAGAACGATCTCTTCCATATTTCCTTTAAAAGAGCCGTCTCGAACCGTCAACTTGATGCGCATTTCCGACTTACCCCGCAGTCGGGCGACACTTTCACAGAAAGTGCGCCGGTTCGATCGAACCGCTTGGCGGATCGCGTCTTCTGTGTCAAAAATTGTTCCGAAGCGGAAGGGCAGGACGGTAGCGGTTCGGAAACTCTGGCTGACAACCCGGGCGTGCTCCAGAACCGATTTTTCGTCGAGTTTGGCGGTTACGCGATCGAATTCACTGACGATAACTGCGAATTCTCCGCTCGGGTAACTCATGACCGGAGAACCGTTCACGCCCTGAATCCCATCTAACAAGAAAGGACGGCGGGCGCGAACACCATTAGCAAGGGTCTGGTGTTCCGTGAGGCAGTACGCGTACCACGACATGCATTCTCTCCGAATTGCACCGGGGTTTTGGGCACCCCTTTAGATTTTTTTAACTAGGGCTGCGTTTCTACCTGGAAGTTTTGGTTTTTTAGGTCAAGATGGACGCCAAAAGCCGCATCCAAGGTGATATTACCGCCGGTCCGACGATTTTGCAACCTTTCTTGCGATAAGTGCATCCTTTCTCCGTCTCAATTTGCGTCAAACCGCGCCTGACAGCACCCGTGCCGCCGATTCGCCTACTAACTCGGGCGGGAGAGATTTCGGAGAGACTCGTCCCTGCCAGCGCATCGTTCTGCGCCAAGCCGCATTCGACACCCCTGTCGAGCGATCAGAGTTGGACCCTCAAGCGCGCGCCTGGGGCTGCTTCTGGGCCGCAGCCGCACGCCCCTGCAGCTCGATCGTCACCGCTCGCAGCATATCTGCCGCCGGCGCCGGCTTGCCGGTCCAGATTTCGAACTGCCGCGCCGCCTGCTGCACAAACATCTCGACTCCGGGAATCACAGCCATCCCCTTGGTTCTCGCCACCCTCAGCAAATGTGTCTCGACCGGGTCATACACCATGTCCAAGACAACGCGGCCCCGGATCTCCTCGTCTTTGAGCGGACACTCCTTGGTGTTCCCCATGCCCACCGGCGTGGCGTTGATGATGACGTCGAACGCGGTCTTGCGAAGATCCGTTCGTTTGATGGTCCGCGCTTTGGCCTGCCGCGCCAACCTCTGCGCCTTTGCGGGGGTCCGATTCAGGATCCACACTTCGGCACCCCGCTCTTTAAGCCCAAACACCGCCGCCCGAGCCGCTCCGCCCGCTCCCAGCACCAGCACCTTTGCACTCTCGATCGGAATACGCTGCTCGAGAGGACGAATCACCCCCGCGATATCGGTATTGAAGCCGTACAGCTTCCCCTCTTGACCGCGGACCACCGTGTTGCACGCCCCAATCTTTGCCGTGTGCGCGTCGGTGTTATCGAGAAAGGGCAGAATCGCCTGCTTGTAAGGCATGGTAATACTCAGGCCGTGGAGCGGAATCTCCCGCACGCAGTGAATCAGGTCCTTGAGCGTCTTTGCGTGCAGCGGAAGATAGACGGCATTCACATTCTCGCGGCGCAGCGCTGTGTTCATGATGACGGGCGAGAGCGAGTGTTCGATCGGATCGCCGGCAACGCCGTAAACCCGCGTCGCGGCGTCGATTTGCTCGATACGATAAATACCCCGCAGGTCGCGCGTCGTGATCTGACCAGGAGCAGTCTTGAGATCTGCGCTGCTGGCGCCAAATGTCAAAACCCCACCGGCGCGCAGGCTGAGCACGCGGCTGATGATTCCTTGCTCTCCCATGCACAATCCGATCAGCGCCTGTTGGCCGCCATGCTTTTGCAAAAACTTCATCATGGCCACATTGTCAGAAAGGGTGGTGGCCGTAGAGACGACCTTGTAATAGTCGGCGGGGACCTTCAGCATTTTCGCCAGCGTGTCGTCGAGGTTGCGCGTGGCGTGGAAGTCATGGAACGACACAATCAGCCCGGCACGGCCGCGCAGCCGCGCCATCACCTCGGGCTTCGCTTTGAGCGCACTCTGCCACTCCACGTCGACAATCTGGCAGCCCGCGGCGCGCGCCTTCGAAAGCACTTCCAGTTGCGACGCCAGCGATCCCTTGTACTTGCCGCCGTTGTCCATCCGCCGGCAGGTTGCAATTGCCGTGACGTAGTGGTGTGTCTCCAGAAAACGATGCAGCTTGCCGAGTGCCGCCAGAGGCTGCTTCAGATAGTCCAAGCGGAATTCCAGCAGCGGATTGTCCCGGGCCATCGCCTCGGCGGTGTCGAGCATGCCTTCGGCTGTGTCCCCGCTGAGGGCAAGACAGACCCGAGGCAACCGCATGGGCAGAAAGCGGGGCGCGAGACTAGTGGAAAAAGCCAAGGTCATTTGTTTTCAACGTCGGCGCAGATATTACAGGGCTGAAAGCGCAGATGCAACCTCAAGCTGCTGAAAAATCGAAAACACTTTGGGAGCGGAAGGGCTAAACACCCTCGTAACCTTGACCCGGGCTCCCCCCCTTGTTACTTTTCGGCTGTAACCCTTGTCTTCCGAGAGACATAGCTCGGGCCACCCCGGAGCAGTTTGGAGTCGGAGGTAACATGAAGAAAACAGGATCGTTATTGCTACTAATGGTGACTGCTACCCTAGCGTCATCGCAGCAGGCAACCACACCGATTACCCCGGACGCCAACGGCATTATCGACACCACGGTCAACGTGCCGTTTGTGCGTTACCAGACACCCACGGCGGCCGACATTTACTGCGCCGGGTTTATTACCAAGGACCGGATTGCGGATGCCAACTACGTAAACGGCGGCCTGGAAACGCCGACCGCAACCAAGTTCGAAAACGGGGAAATGATCTACCTGGCGGGAAGCGGCTATCAGGTAGGCAATCTTTATTCGATCGTTCGCGAAATGCGGGACTCGAACGAGTACGAAATCTATCCGGGGGAGAGAAAAATATTGGCCGCCGCCGGCCACCCCTACGGGGAAATTGGCAGGGTGCGCGTGATCGATATCCGCAGCCACAGCGCCATCGGCCAGGTCGAGTTCAGCTGCGATCCCATCAACCCCGGCGATGTCGCGATTCCCTTCGTCGAAAAGCAACCGGTGTCGTTTCACGTCCCGGGTCACTTCGACCGCTTCGCACCGGCGAACGGAAAGCTGACTGGACGAGTCATTCTCGGCAAAGACTTCGACAGCGTGCTCGGCACGGGTATGAAGCTCTACTTAAACATGGGGTCGAACCAAGGGGTGAAAATAGGCGACTATTTCCGCGTGGTGCGTTCCTATACATCCGACTTACGGGATCCGGTGGATTCGCTCTCCTTCAAAGCGCAAACCTCGGAAGATACCCAGGTGCGTCCGCCTACTTTTGAGGCCAACCGCTTCACCAAGACCAAAGGCCCCAACATTCACGTCGGCGATCTGCCGCGCCGCGCCGTGGGAGAAGTGGTGGTGCTCGGCGTAACCCCCACATCGTCGTCGGCCATGATTGTGTTCGCCCTCGAAGACGTCTACGCCGGCGATACCGTGGAACTGGACGAACAGCCGTAGGCTCGAGCCAACTCAACTGCGTCGAGGGGAGAACCAATCTCCCCTTGTTTTTTGCCATGCGCAGGCTTCGCGTCCGAGCGAGATCGGCTGACACAGATCTCCCTGCGCCCGAGGTGCAGGGCGACCGGGTTGGCGATCCTCGGGGCAGATGAATCCAGCCTAATCCTTGGCAGATCCCTCTCCTTGCCGTTGCTCCCGACGCTTGTTCCCTTAGCGGCGGCTAAGAATCGGGCGCCCTGGGTCTGCAATCCCGCCCAAAAAAACATTTCGTAAGGTCGCGAAATTGCTCGAACCGACGGGGACACAACCGTAACCAGCCCCGGAAAACAAGGCACCGCATGCGCCTCGCACATTTTCACACGAACACGATTTTCGGTTCTTGGACGACCCTGGCGATTCCCGAGACCTTGCGACGCATGGGACACGAGGTTCTTGAGGGCCCGATTCCAACGGACCATCAAGGCCGTGTCATCCATCGGCTTGGCCGGCGCGAGTTTCAAGCCGCGGCCGCCAGCATGCCCAAGTGGGCAGACTTAGAGAAATGCGATGCCATTTTGGTTTCCGGGCCCGAGTATGTTCTGGTCTGGCTCAACACTCTCTACGGAAAACAAAAGTGGTGCGGCCTGAAGGTCCCGCGAGTTGGCTTCTACAACGAGACCTCGGATCGCGGAGATCATAACTTCCATTACGAGCAATTGCAGGATTGGTCCAGTATCCATTTCTATCCTTCGCTCGAAGACGCTCAGCGTTTCAAGGGGCACTACGCGCTCGGCGCGGTCGACACAGAGATGTTCAAGCCGGGCGGCGGGACAGGCAGCAACCATGGATGCGCACGAGCGGGGAGAACCAAGAAATACGATGCCGGATTTGTCGGCTCACTCTATCCCAAGCGTCTTGAGTTTCTCGCCAGATTACTGCCGCTGCTCGAAGACGTGGATTTCCGGGCGGGCGGAGTTGCGGTTCACGACATCGGCGGTGAACGGCATCGGGATTGGGCGCGGTTGCTGGTCGAGAACCTGCAACAACTGAAAATTCACGTGGGTCTGCCGAGCAACAACATCAGGATGACGGTCTCACGGCCCCTGGAAACCATGGCGTGCGGCACATTCCTGCTCACCTACCGGACCGAGGACAACGTGTTCCGCGACGGTACCCATTGCCGCTTCTACAACCCCGAGGACCCGAAGGAACTGGCCGAACTGATCCATTATTACCTGGAGCACGATGGTGAGCGCGAATCCATTGCTCAGGCGGGCTGCCAAGAAGTCCGGCAGAACTTTTCGCTGGAGAAGCGGCTGGGGGAGATCCTTGAAATCGTGCAACAGCACGCCGAACCCCGGCGGCGTTGCGCACCGCTGCGATAGCGGGCGGCTTCGCGAACCTGGTTCCATTCCGCCTCGGAGTTTGTCGCTATCGTGCAACAATGGCTGGCTTCGGAAGCAGCTCGGTCGACGGATTTCTGGTCCCGGGGACATCCGCTGGCAGACGGCGGAGCAGACAACCATGGCCGTTTGAATTCGTGCTTACGCTCCGAGCTTTTGATTCGCTTCGGCCAGGGCGGAACGCAACCTCGTGTTTTCCGGAAAAAGCTGGCAGCCTTGTTGTGCCACCCGGGAGGCTCGCGCCCATTCTCCGAGCTCTACCCATATTCCGGCGGTCAGAAGAAAACTGTTGGCCGACGGAGTTCCCACCGCCAGCCGACGTTCTGCAGTCTCGGCCGCTAGCGGCCGGTTGCCGGCGAACAAGGCCGCCGCCATTAGCATATCGTACAATTCGCCAAACTCAGGTTCGCGCTCGATCGCATCCCGGATGCGCCGCAGCCCACTGTCGGTCGAGCCGATGCGCACTTCGCAAACTCCGAGTTTGCCCTCGAGAACACTTGACTTACTCCCCGCCGCCTTGGCTGCTTCGTAACTCCGCTGTGCCTCAACAAATCTCGCCGAGTGATATTGGGCATCGCCCATCGCTTCCCAATGGACCGCGTCGCGGGCACCAAGCTGCTTTGCCGTTTCCAACATCTCAAGTCCCGCCTGCGATTTGCCGAGGCGCACCAGACATATCCCGGCATAGGTATGCAGCAAGTTCGAATCCGGTTTCAACTCGATGGCCCGGGCGAAATACTTCAGCGCCGCCTGCGGATTGTGGAAGTGTTCGAGCTCTCCCAGGCCCAGTTCGAAATGGGCACGCGCATCCTGCGGCGACTCGTTCAGTTTCCGCCGGCCCAATTCCTGGTAGTACTCGATCTTGCGGTTGCGCTCCTCGGTTCGGTCCTCTGCGATGCCCAGGTGGTGAATGACGAAGTTGGCCGGTGCCACCTTGAAGCCCTTGCGCTTGATACAGTCGGCCACGCCCTCGTGGACCCGCCCTTCAAAGCGGATTTCGGGATGGCGGCGGAACAGACGCACGTTCACGTGCTCCACATAGGCGGGAAACGACTGCGCCGCCGCCATGCGCCGGGGGTTCGGATTGGCCGATCGGTCGAACATGCGGGTGGTGAGCGTAGCCACGTAGTTCCAGATACGAACGTCATAGCCAAACACCGATGGATTGCTCAGTAGTTCGGCAATGCCGCTTGCATCCTGAGGGTCCAGCAATTCGTCAGCATCGAGAAACAGCACCCAGTCACAGAGTCCGTGACGCAACGCCGCGTTGCGCGCCTTCGAGAAGTCATCTTCCCACGGCACATCGATCACTCGCCCCCCATAGCGACGGACGATCTCCGCGGTTGCATCCGTCGAACCGGTGTCGGCGACGACAATTTCGTCCACCAGGGAGCGGGCACTTTCCAGACAGCGAGCCAGGGTGGACTCCCCGTTCTTGACGATCATCGAGAGTTCGACGGAAGGCATTCAGCGCCAAGGCGTATAGGATAACGCCCGCGTGGCGGACGGTCCATCTTCGGACACTCCAGGCACTCCAGGATGCCGCATTCGCGCATTGACCCGGCAGAGACGGCAATCCGCCGTTTCAACAAGGCTTTAGGGATGCAGAAATCCCGAGTAACGCCGGAAGCGTCCGACATTTCCAGGAATTCAGCGTCCGGCTCCGACATCGGCGTCGGAAAACACTTCGGCCGTAAAGGCCTCGATGACGGCGCCCTTGCGCCAGGCTTCGAGCGGGAGACCCGCTTTGCGACAAGTCTGGCTGAGAAAGGTCTCCCGATCCCAGCCATTTTCGCCAGGAACTTGCGGCAACAGCAGGCCGCGGCGACCACCCTGCGAGATCACCAACCCGTGAGTGCCAACCTCCACCGCCTCGGGACCAAGCGGAAACAAGCGCGAGAGCACGCTGAGGGAAACTTCGAGATGCGGCGCTTCCTCTTTGGTCACCGGCAGGAACCGTGAGTCCTCAAAAGCCGCTGCGCACGCCGTTTCGGCAACCCCGCGATAAAGCGGTTGTACCGGCAGAGCATAGCCAACGCATCCCCGCAGCCTCGGGTGACCCTCGACGCGTGCATAGAGCGTCGTGAAGACGCCTCGGGGCTCCGACAATCCGCCGAGAGTTGGTGGCTGGTCGGGAAAATTCCGGCGCTCCAGAACGGAGGCAATCGATTCGTGCGCGATTGTCAGCAGCAACCGGCGTTGCTCCCTGGAAAATTCCGGGGACAGACCAGATGCCTTTCCCGCGGGAGTTTCAGACAGCTTGGACATCGCGTTTTCTCCGTCGGGTCAGGACGAAGGCGCGGCGCCGCCGCTTTTCCGATTTACGATCGATCCGCGACCAGAAAGCAATGAAGTAATCGATCGCCGAGGTCAGCGACAGCACGACCATGAACCAGATCGCCACCCACGCGATCCAATAAACCGGGAAGAAGTAGATGCCATACACCGGCCATTCGTGCCAGCGATGCGCCAGGATCACGGCCACCACCGAGATGATCTGCACCAGCATCTTAAATTTGCCGAGGTCGCTCGCCTGAATCGTAAAGCCTTCCGAAGCTGCGATCGACCGCAACCCGCTCACCAGAAACTCCCGGCCGATAATGACCACCGCAATCCATGCCGGTACCAGCGCAGGATTGAACTGCACCAGGGTAACGAAGGCGGCCGCAATCAGCAGTTTGTCCGCCAGCGGATCGAGCAGCATGCCTATGGTTGTGATCTGCCCGCGTTTGCGCGCCAGATAACCGTCAATCCCGTCCGTGATCGAAGCCACGATGAACACGGCCGACGCCAAAACCTCCCGCTCCCCGGTCTGTTCACCGGCGAAGCGTGGCGTGCAGAGAATCCAAATCAGCAGCGGGATCGCGGCAATGCGGGTGAGCGTGATGTAGTTCGGAAGATTCACGCGATAACTCGGTCAAGACCGCGGCGGTAAGTGAAAGCGGTCACTGTGATTATGCTCTACATCCGGGGGCAAGGCAACGGAGACAAAGTTGCGGATTGAAGAAAGCAAGAGAGTCGCCCGGCAGCGGCTTCTGAATGTTGACAATAAACCAGGGGCGCCGTTCACCGACGAACGCACGCCCCATGAGATTTAGGAGGCTTTCGACTCCAAGTTCCTGAGCATATTGCTCGCCATCTCCAGAACATTGCTGTGGTCCGGCACCGAACCATTCGGCGTCAGCTTGTCCACCAGGCCCGGCAGCAGCTGGGCAATCGCGGAACCGGCTGTATCGGGATTGATTCCGGCCTTGGCGGCGAGTGCCTTGACCTGGTCACTGCCTAGAACCTGGTGAACCTGATCGGCGGAAATGGGGGTATTTGCCCCCGCGCCCACCCACGAGGAAACCACTCCGCCCATCCCTTTGTCGTGAAACGATTGCACCAGCCCCTGCAAACCACCGGGCTGATTCTGGATCATCTGCAAAAGGCCTGACGCCAGCGGATTGGAACTTCCGCCGAGCACGTTGCCTAACGCCTGATTTTCAAGACTGTCGAGTAAACCCATAATGCCTCCGATTCAATTCTCCAACCTTCGCCACTCGTTCCGGGAAAAGCACGGCTTGCGCCGTGCCCCCCCCACAAAAAGGCCCGAACTCGTCGGTCCAATTCCTACTTTTGTTTGGCGATGATCTTGTCCTTGATCTTCGCGTAGGTCGCTGCCGGAACAATCTTCTTTTTCGTCAAGTCGGTCTTCTTGGCATAAGGACGCCCGTCGATGATCTTTTGGGCGTAGGCGTCTCCGATGCCCGGCAGAGCGTTCAGTTGATCCTTGGTCGCCGTGTTGATGTCGACCAGATCGGCATTGGCTGCCATGGTTGTGCCCGAGGCCGGCGCCTTAGCGGTCTGAGCGACCGCCATTCCGACTGTCAGACCGAGCGCGAAAAGTGCGATGAGAATTCGAGTCATCAATTTCCTGATCATTGGTTTCTCCTTAATATCAATTCGGTTTGACGTGCCTTATTCGTTTTGCGCCGCTTTGTATCCGGCCGCCTGCGCTTCCGCTTCGGTCATGAACTTCCCCTGCTGGGTCTTGCCATAATAACGGCCACTTTTATGGTAAACGCCGCTCTTGGTGTTAACCCAGACTTTGCCCGCCGATTGCGCGGCCGCAATCTCCGGCGTGGAAGGCGCTGGAGCCGCTTTGGCGGTGGTCTTGGCAGGCGCAGCCATGCTGTTCGAAGCCGCCGGAGCGGGAGCCGCAGCCGGGGCCGGGGCAGCAGCTTTCGCGGCCGGAGCCGGAGTCGCGGCTGGAGCCGGGGCGGCAGCGTTCGCAGCCGGAGCTGCATCCGCGGCAGCCGCCTTCGATTTCTTGCTCTTCTTGGCGCTGGTCGTCGCGGCGGGCGCAGCCGCGGCGGCGGCAGCGGGGGCGGCGGCGGCCGGCTTTGCCGCGCTATCATCGGCCGTGGCAGCGGTGCTCTTCTTTTTTGTCTTCTTCGCGGTGCTGGTATCGCTGGCAGCGGGCGCAGCCGTTGCCGTTTTGTCGGCAGCGGCCGCGTCTTTCTTCGCTTTCTTCTTCGTCTTCTTCGTCGCAGTCGCATCCGTGCTCGTGTCGCTCGAGCTGGTCTGGGCTTTGGCCATCGCCGGAGCCATGCCGAGCAAAAGCAGCAGGCAGAAGGCGAGCGTCCACAGGCTTAGTTTCTTTTGAGAGTTGTTCATAATTTCCTCGCGAGATTAAGAGGCATGATGCCCCATTTTTTTAGAATCAATACCACGCACCTATCTTCACAACACGGAAACAGGGTGTGGAAGTGCGCAAGCATGATTACATCGGGAGGGACCGCGGGTCAACCGGAACTGTCGTCAGGTTCAAAATCTGCCGGTGACGCGGGGAAGCGGCGACGCCAGCTGGCTGCGGATCGAATTCTGTCAACCGTGTGTTTGGTCTGACCCTCACTCCGGTGCCGCCTGGGAGCGGGCGACATCCGGGATTTAGCTTTTCGCGTCATGCCATTGGGCCTCTGCGTAGACCGCCCCGCCCCTCTGTCGTGGGGCTCAGCAAGCGGGCTCAGGCATAAATGCCGCGCTGGCGAATCGTATACGCCACCCGGTCAATCGCCAGCATATAGGCGGCGATCCGGTTATTCACGCCATGCGTTTCGGCGTACCGCACCACATCATCGAATGCCGTAACCATAATGTCGCCCAGGCGGTCGTTGACTTCCGATTCCTTCCAAAAGTAGCCCTGGCGGTCTTGCACCCACTCGAAGTAAGAAGTTGTAACCCCGCCGGCGTTGGCCAAAATGTCCGGAATCACGAAGACCTTCTTCGCCGCCAGAATATCGTCCGCCGCCGCCGTCGTCGGCCCGTTCGCGCCCTCCGCCAGGATCTTGCATTTCACCCGGTCTGCATTCTGGCTGGTGATCACATTCTCCGTCGCCGCCGGAATCAGGATGTCGCAATCCGCCAGTAACAGCTCCGCCGGATCATATTTCTCCGCACCTGCGAAGCCATGAATGGTTCCATTCCTCTGGCGGAATTCCCACAGCGCTTCGATGTCAATACCGTCCTTTTTATACAGACCGCCGCCCACCTCAAGAATGCCAGTCACCTTATATCCCGCCGCCGCCATCAACCGCGCCGCATTCGATCCCACATTGCCAAACCCCTGCACGATCACCCGCGTCGTATCGCGATTCAGCCGCAGTTTCTTGATCGCCTGCTCGCACACCATCAGCACGCCGCGCCCGGTCGCCTCTCGCCGCCCCCGCGATCCGCCAATATTGATCGGCTTACCCGTGACCACCGCCGTGACCGTCTGCCGAGCGTGCATGGAATAGGTGTCCATCATCCACGCCATCACCTGCTCATTGGTGTTCACGTCGGGCGCGGGGACGTCCTTTTCCGGCCCGATGAATTCGAACAGCTCTGCCGTATAGCGCCGCGTCATTCGCTCCAACTCGCCCTGCGACATCTTGTGCGGATCGCAAATGATCCCGCCCTTCGCCCCGCCAAACGGAATATTCACCACGGCGCACTTCCAGGTCATCCAGCTCGCCAGCGCCCGCACTTCGTCCAGATTCACGTCCGGCGCATAACGCAGCCCGCCCTTTGCCGGCCCGCGCGCAATCGAGTGCTGCACTCGGAATCCGGTGAACACCTCCAAACGTCCGTTGTCCATCGCCACCGGAATATGAACAATAATTTCGCGGCTCGGACTGCGCAGCACTTTCCATAGCCCTTCATCAAGATTGAGCTTTCTCGCGGCCAGGTCGAAGCGGGCCGCCTGCGCTTGCCAAGGATTCGTTTCCTGCTCAAGATCCAACGCCGTCGTCGTCATAAAAGTCTCCGCGTAGGTACAACTCGCTGTGGAGCGCCGGCTTTTCATCTCTCGGCTCTTCCCGCGCGTGGCAGCCCTGATTCGGCAGGCAACCTCGCAAAGTATATTGCCGGCCATCTGGGTAGGCAAGCACCGGGAGTACTCAACCGGGAACCCTTCGGCAAGGGTTCGAATCCGCCTGCAGAAAACGGGCTTGCCCGGCTGGCCTCGCTCCCCGCACTCGATTCGTGCGATCCTAGACACGGCTGCACAGGACACAATGATCCATCCCGACTACCGACAGTTCGCCCGCCTCTCGCGCACCGCCACCCTGGTCCCGGTAGCCAAATCGATCTCCGCCGATCTGCTCACTCCCGTCTCCGCCTTTCTCGCGGTTGCCGAAGCCGAGCCCGACGCGTTCCTGCTGGAATCGGTCGAAGGCGGGGAAAAAATCGGCCGCTACACATTTCTCGGCGTGCGCCCGTTTCTCCGCCTCGAATCGCGCGGCCAACAGATCACCATCGAGCGCCCTCCCGCGAAAGCCGACCACCGCACCGGCAACGTCTTCGAAGTCATCAAGGAGCTTCTGCAGCAGCATCGGCCCGCAGCCATTGAGGGCCTGCCTCCCTTTACCGCCGGCGCGGTGGGCTACTGCGCCTACGACATCGTCCGCCAACTCGAAAACATCGGCGGACATGCCGACGACGACCTCGATGTCCCTGATTGTGTGCTGATGTTTTTTGATCGCGTCCTCGCCTTCGACCACCTTCGCCACCAGATCCACATCGTCGCCTCCGCCGACGTCACGCGCGAGTCCCCGAAAGCCGCCTATCTCCGTGCCGTAAAGGACATCACCCGCATCGAGAAAAAGCTGGCTGCGGGATGGAAGCCCGCTCACTGGCGAAGCGCGTCCTCTACCTCCAGGCTCAAAGCCCGCCCCCGCACCCCGAAGCCGAAGTTTCTAGAAAGCGTCCGCCGCGCCAAGCAGTACATCGCCGCCGGAGACATCTTCCAGGTCGTGCTCTCGCAACGCTGGGATTTCGAGCCCGGGGTCGCTCCCCTGGATTTCTATCGCGCGCTGCGCACCGTGAATCCGTCCCCTTATATGTATTTCCTGCGTTTCGGTGCGGGGCCGAGAAATTCAGGCTTCCACATCGTTGGTTCTTCCCCCGAAATGCTCGTGCGCGCCGCCGCGGGCGGACGACGGCTGGAGTATCGCCCGATCGCCGGAACCCATCCCCGCGGCCGCGATGAAGCCGAAGACGCCGCTCTCGAAAAACAAATGTTACGCGATGAAAAGGAACGCGCCGAGCATGTCATGCTGGTCGACTTGGGGCGCAACGATCTCGGCCGGGTCAGCGAGTTCGGCTCGGTCAAGGTTCGAGACCTGATGTATGTGGAGCGCTACTCGCACGTGATGCACTTGGTCTCCGCACTGGAAGGGCGTCTTCGCCCCGAACTCAGTGCCATGGACGCCTTCGCCGCCTGCTTCCCCGCTGGCACCCTGAGCGGAGCCCCCAAAGTCCGCGCCATGCAAATCATCGAAGAACTCGAACCCACCCGCCGCGGCGTCTACGGCGGCTCCGTCCTCTACGCTGATTTCGCCGGCAATCTGGATTCCTGCATCGCCATTCGAACTCTCCTCATGAAAGGTAAGAAAGCCTACCTGCAAGCCGGCGCCGGAATCGTGGCCGACTCCGATCCCCAGCGTGAATTCGAAGAAACCGAGAACAAAGCGAGAGCCGTTCTCCGGGCCGTAGAGATGGCAAGGGGCGGCGACTGAGGCCAACCAGGCCGGCCGAGCCTGTACTCTCGCGGGCCTCCCCAGAACGGGTCCGAAGGTTCCAAGCCGAGCGCCGTTCGCTCCGCGGCGGCTGCCGACCGGATGCGGAACTTTGTGGAACCAGCGCAGGACAGACGATCACCCGCGCAGAAAATTAGCCACCAGTTTCTTCCCCTCGTCGGTGAGCACGCTCTCGGGATGGAACTGCACCCCCTCAACCGGGAATTTCCGGTGCCGCAACCCCATGATGACGCGGGTGCCGTCGCTGTCATGCGTCCAAGCGCTCACCGCCAGGTCACCCGGCAGATCCTTTTCCGCAACAATGAGCGAATGGTAGCGGGTCGCAATCATCGGCGAAGGCAGCCCCCGAAAAATGGTTTGACCGTCGTGCTCCACGGGACTGGTTTTGCCATGCATCAGGTTCTTCGCGCGAACCACGTTCCCTCCAAATGCTGCACCAATGGCCTGGTGTCCGAGGCATACGCCAAGCAACGGTACCTTGCCGGCAAAATGCCGGATCAGCGCAATGCTGATCCCGGCTTCCTGCGGCGTGCAGGGCCCGGGAGAAACCAGGATGCGCTCTGGCCGCATGGCTTCGACGGAGGCGACCGTCACCTGGTCGTTGCGGCGAACCTCGACCTCAGCGCCCAGTTCGCCAAGATACTGGACCAGGTTGTAGGTAAACGAATCGTAGTTGTCGAGCACGAAGACCACTATTTCATTGTAGACGTTCAGAAGCCGATCAGAGCCGCTTCAAAGTCTTCGAAGCTTGGTCTCGGCTTGACAGTCTTGCCGCTAATTGCCATGCTTACAAGCGATTTCCGATCATTATTGCCGTACGTTAGCCTTGCTTCGTGAGGAGTCTTGATGACCGAGACGCAGCCGGAACGGGTCGATGAGAATGCGAACGGGAGCGACAAGCGGACCACGCGTCGATTTGCGCTTCGCCTGCCGGTAAGCGTTCGCTATGGCGAAAAAGGCGAGGAGCACGCGGCGCAGACGCGCGACGTCAGCGCCCGCGGAATCTGCTTCTATGTGGATTCCGCCATTCAGGCCGGCTCGGTGATTGATTTTACGCTGACCCTCCCGCCCGAGATCACGCTGACCGAAAGCATCCGTGTGCGCTGCAAGGGCCGCGTCGTGCGCGTCGAAGGTGGAGGCTCGGCCAACAAAATGGCCGTGGCTGCCGTCATCGACGAATACGAATTTCTCGCCGACTCGTAATCTTTCGCACGCCACTTTCCCCGCTCCACCGCGCTCGTTCCCCCTGAGTCTTTTTTCATGCTACTCGGAGTGATATGTTGGCTGTTACACCCAAGTGCTTGTGTGAAAGAATTCCTGCCGAATCCAGAGCGGAGGCTGCCGCCGCCCCGTCGCCATTGGCGCGCGGGCCTATGCGCACTTGTCGCGCTCGGAATTGTCCTCCCTTTCGCGCCGCCGCTTCGTTCGCAGGCGCCGGACTCCGACTCCGCCGTTTCTTCCTCCGCAAGCCAGGTCGCCGCGATCACGAGCTTCCGTATCGTCCAGGAAAAGGAAGGTCAAGCAGTTGAGATCCTCTCCACCAAGCCGGTGCTTCCCTCCATCCAGGCCATCTCCAATCCTGACCGCCTGGTAATCGATCTCGGCAATGCCCGACTGGATACGCCGCAAAAGCGCATCAGCGTGCAAGCAGACCAGATCGGCGCGCTCCGCGCGGACCAGTTCCAACAGAATCCGCCCGTAGCGCGTATCGTCGTCGATCTGCTCGAGCCGCGCCAATATACCTGGGAGACGGCCGGAAATCGCCTGGTCGTGCATCTCGGCCGAAGTAAAAGCCAGGCCCGAAACTCGCCGTTCGAAGCGCCCACCGTTCCCAGCCTGATGCCCGCGCCACCGCCGGTCGTAGCGGCGGTCCGCGCCGCCGGCCCACTGTCTCTGGTTGGCAATGACGCAGGCAACGGTTCCTCGATCAGTGCCGGACCCGACACCGCCGTTCTCACCTTGTCGAGCGGAGGCGAAGTGCATGTCTGTCCTGGAACGACGGTGTCGGTGACCCCTTCCCAGAACCGTCATAACCTGATGTTCAGCATGAACACCGGCGCGATGGAAGCGCACTTCGCTCTCGACGCGTCCTCCGATTCCGTACTGACTCCGGACTTTCGCATTCTCCTCGTCGGACCGGGAGTATTTCACTTTGCCTTCAGCGATGACGCGCAGGGCAATACCTGCGTGCGTGCGCTGCCCGGCAACACCGCATCGGCAATCGTTTCCGAGTTGCTCGGCGATCGCACTTACCAGGTCAAGGCAACCGACCAACTGGTATTTCGCTCCGGCCAACTCGATCGTGTGGATATGGCCGTCCCCCTCGAGTGCGGATGCCCGCCACTCCGGGATCCCCCGCCGGTTGCCACCAAGAATCCGCCCCTCGAAAGCGGCTCGCTCTCGCCGTTGGGTGCGCATCCGTCAGCGGACGCGGAGACAACGTCCACCGCGGCTGCGTCGTCCGCCGCCATGCCCGGGGCCGCCCCTCCCCTCGACGACACGGTCGCGCCCAGTGAAATTCACGTGCAGATCGAGGCCCCCTTTGTCTACCACGCTCCCCCCGCCGCGCCGGCTGGGGAAGTGCGTGCGCTTCCGGTCGACTCGCGTGCGACCACAAGCCCGGCCCTCTCCGCTCCGCCTCCTCTTCCGCCGCCCGCTAGCGAAGCGTCAGGCGCGGGCGTCTCGGAGACCGCGACCGCCGCCCAAAAGCCCCCCGCCCGCGGTTTCTTCAGAAGACTCGGCGGATTTTTTGCCTCGCTGTTCCGCTGACCGACAACCGGCGCAGCCGCGAGTTTAGCGGCCGGCCTGGGTGGGCACAGAAGCCGTGTGCTCGGCGCACTGTTCGAGGATCGCCGGCACTTGATACAGCGCTTGATTGGAGTATTGTTCGGCCTTCCTGCGAAATTCGGTGAACGTAGGGTTCTGCAAGAGGCGCCGAATCGCGGCGGCAATTTCCTGGAACTTCGGCACCACCATCCCGTATCCGTTCTCCGTCACCCATTCCGCGTTGTATCGCTCCTGCGGCAGGGTTTGGGAATTGCAGGCCACAATCACGGGTAAATGCAACTGCAGCGCCTCGCTGATCGAGCCTGGCCCCGGCTTTCCCACAAAGAAATCTGCCAACGCCATGTAGTATTCGACGTTTTGAACAAAACCCACCACCGCTATCGGCTTGTTCGTCTGCAGCTTCCGGAGCCGAGCGGCGAGCTTCTGGTTGTGCCCGCAAATCAGGATCAGCTGCACCCCGCTGCGCGCCTCGTCAAGCCGGCGAGTGATGTCGAGCATCACCTGCGCCCCATGACCTCCGAACAGCAGAATGCCCGTCGGACAATCCGCTTCCAGTCCGAGCCGTTTCCTCTCCGCTGCGCGATCGAGGCTGATGGTTTCGTAAAACTTCGGTTTGAGAATCATCCCCGACGTCTGAAAAATATGATCGGCACGGTGGCCGATGGCAAGCGCTTGTTGTCGAGCGCGATCCGTACCAACAATGACGTACTCCGACTCGGCTTCAATCCAGAAATGGGGCGGATAATCTGCCAAATCGGTAATGAGCGTCACAAAAGGCGGTGTGCGCCGCTCCTTCTCGCTTTCCGGGAGCGGGCGGGCGAGCGCCCCCGCTGCACCATTGAGGTGCAGGCTGTCGGCGATCTCGCGATTGAAATGCGGAATTACAGAGAGCACCATGTCGGTGGGGTGTTGTGCCCAATGCTGTCGGAGAAGTTTCACGATCGGCAAATGGTAGGCGCGGATTGTGCGCTGGAGAACGAGCAACAGTTGCGGCGCAAAGCGCGTCCAGCCCTTGCGGAGAATCAAGTTATAGACGTCCTGAATACGCAACCCCGTGGCCCGACGAATCAGGTCGAGCGGATCGAGCAACTCCTGCATGTCGAGGAGCGTGACCTCCCAGGGATTTTCTTGGCTACCGAGAGTGGCCTTGAGGGCTTCGGCAGCGCTCTGATGACCTCCGCCGGCATGGTGGAAAACGATGGTTAGTTTGCGCACGATTCCCCTGGCTCCGTTTGCGATAAGCAATTTTCCTGCGAAACCAATCCGTCGCAGAAACCGACATCAGGTCGCCACACTCTCGCGTTCGTCCTCCTGATACTGGCCAGACTGATACTCGAGGTCGATGACTTCGCCATCCGCGAACCATTCTTCCTCCTCGGCCCCGTCAGGGGCTCCGAAATCAGCCAGGGTTGGTTCCTCGGAATGGACGTCTTGCGTTTCAACGTATTCGTGGATCTGTACTCCCTGCTCGCCCACCGTGATATAGGTAGGACGCGCATCGATCCAGGCTCCGCAATTGAAATAGTCAGTCCCGTGCTCGTCCCGCTGGTGCAGCGCGGCATGGGTGTGGCCGCAGAAAATGCGCGCCGCCTGGCGGTGTCGCGCGTGACCCAGGGCGCCCCGAGCCACCTTTACCGACAACCGCAGCCATCGCGTATTCAGCCGGTCGAGAAAGCGGGTGAGGGTCTTTTGTTTCGAGTCCCACTTCTGCAACTGCAGATAAAGCAGGGTCCCAATCCAATAGCTGACGCGAACGTTGCTCACCACGAAGCCGTCGAACTGATGACCATGCACCGCAATGTGTCGCAGGCCCTGATATTGCCATTGATATTCCTGGTACACCCGCACTCCCACCAAATGGGACATAATCGGCGCCAAGCCGTGATCATGATTCCCCTCCACCCAGACCACTTCAACGTTGCGCTTGGGATTGGAGAGTTTGCGAATGTAGCCGAGAAATTTCCAATGCTCTTTCTTTAAACGTCCGAAATTGAGATCGGCAAAAATATCGCCCAGCAGAATCAGGCGCCGATATCGAGTCTCCCGCAAGACACGCAGCGCCTCGCGCGCGCGGCTCATGTCCGCGCCGAGGTGCAGGTCCGACAGGATCAGGGTGTCGTAACTGGTTGCGACCGTCTGCGGCGCCACGACTTCCATTGTCGCCGGCCTGTGTTACGAGGTGATGAATTGGATATGCAGCCGGGGGCCAGGGGGTAACCGGTCGGTAACGGGAGAGGATGTCGGGACAGCGGGTCGGAAGCGGCCGGCCTTTTGGCCGGAGCACGACCTCCCCAACGCTCCGCTCAGTGACTAGGCGGAACGTACTCGGCCGGTCGCGAGGCGCCTTCGCCAAAGAAAAACTGCTCCATCTGCTTCACGATCACTTCCTGATCCTGCTTGCGGGCCGGGTTCAGACGATATTCGTTGAGCAGCATTTTGCAATGTTCCATCCACTGGCCCCACGCCTGTTGCGATACGTTCTCGTAGATCTTTTTCCCCAAGTCGCCGTCAAATGGAGCCTCGGGCAGGCCGGGAAGTTCCTGTTTCAATTTTGCGCAGAAGACTTTGTGATCAGCCATAGATATCTTCCAAAATTATCGCACAGGCATTGCGGTTTCACCGCCGGCGGGCCCACGAACCGCTCGCGGCCCACCCGGTTTCTACTGCCAATTCGAAGACCAAGCCCACTACGAGCTTTCCCCCATCGCTCCCCACCGTAATATTTTCATTGACAAATTGCATACTAATGGCAATATCTTGTGGTAGGACAGCTGCTCATACAAGAAGTTGGGTAGCTCGGGCATCAAGGTGCCCTGTCGAGAACCTTGGGAGAACAAATCGTTCAACGGAGGAAATACTTCATGGCAACCAAGAAGAAAGCCGCCAAGAAAAAGAAACACTAAGCGGACGGATGCTCGTTCAGATATTCCCCAAGCCTCTCAAGAGAAGCACCTCCTGAGAGGCTTTTCCAATTTGGCGGAACGCCGCCCGGGGCCAATTCCGACGTGGAGGCGCAGAGTGCCGCATCTGGAGCCGATCCCGACCGAGCGACCCCGTCTCCCCAAACGATTTCGCTGCCCCTGAAGTAACCGTCCAGATGCACAATCAAGGCAAGGAACCGAACCGCGATTGATACGATCAACTCATCGTGCCGCTTTGCCGCCCATCATCCGAGTCGCTCGCGCACCCGCCGCAGCACATCGCCATCTGGCTGTTTGCGACGTTCCAGTTCTTTTACTTATTCACTTCGACCGGCCGTGTGCGCACACCGGACGAATACAACACCCTCTACACCACTGAAAGCATGGTGCTCCGCGGCTCGACCTCCGTTCCGCAAGCGGTGCAACTCCATAACTTCTACGGAAGATTCGATCGCCATGGTCAGCCGCGCGCCGCCTATCCTCCGGGCCAGGCCTTGCTGTGCACACCCTGGTATGCGGCCGGGAAGTACCTGCTGGCTCGATTGCCCGGCGTTCCGCCCGCCGACACCGACCTGATCGTAGCGTTCGCGGCCTGCACGAGCAGCGCGACGTTTGCGGCGCTGAGCGTAACCTTCTTCTTCCGCCTGCTTGCCGGCATCGGAATCCCTTGGCGTGACTCTCTGTTTGCCACGGCAGTGGTCGGACTCGCAACTCCGATCTTTGCCTATTCTGCATGGCTGTTTTCCGAGCCCATCTCGACCGCGATTTTTGTCGGCGTAGCCTGGTTGCTTTTCGGACGAGGACACTCGGCGATTGCTTGGCAAACCACGGCGACTGCGGGCGTGATTCTAGGACTGGCAACCCTGGTGCGCCCGACCAACGTTCTGGCGATCCCGGTGTTTGCCTTGGCCGTTTTGCTGCGCGACGGAAAGCCCGCCCTGCACAAGGCTTTTGCCTTGGGTGCGGCCTCCGCGATCGGAGTGGCGGTTCTGCTTTCCTATAACGCATGGTTGTTCGGCAACCCGTTTGAGTTCGGATATCCAGCCGCGGCTGAGGGCGCCAAGCGCCTGAACAGTTTCGACACGCCGCTCGCGACCGGCCTCTACGGATTTCTGTTTTCGCCCGGCAAGTCGGTATTTGTCTTTGCCCCTCCGCTGATCCTGGCGCTAACCGGTCTGCGGCGCCTGTGGGATTTCGAGCGCGGCGTCTGGACGCTGTCCGTTCTGTTTCCGCTCCTCTATCTCATCTTTTATGGCCGCTATACGCAGTGGGAGGGCGGATATTGTGTAGGACCGAGGTATCTGGTCCCTTCCATCGTACTGCTCTGCTTTGCCTTGGGCCCCGTCCTCGCGGGTGCCGCGCCTCGGGTCAAGAAGACGGCGCTCCTCCTGCTGGCGCTCGGGGCGGCGGTGCAGTCGATCTCGCTCGCCACAAGCTTTATGGCCGACCAGGTCCCGCGCGGACACTACTACGATGCCAACTGGACCTACCGCCTCGGCTACTCGCTGAGCGGGCAGATCGAGCTGCTCGGGAGATACCTGAACAGTGGCGAACCGGCGGAGCTCGGGCTCGGATGGGATCGTTGGTTCGTGTTCTTACACAAAGGCGGTGTCTCCGAGAGAACGCTCGCCCTGTTCGCCCTCGCCATCCTCGCCGGGTTGGCAATCAGCCTGGGCCGGCTCGCAAGCAGCGTCCGTTCCGCCACCTGATGTCCAGTTGTTTAGTAGACATGGCGGGCAAAACCTGCTCGCCATCGGCCATCTGCACTTTTGGGGGTTGTCCCGCAGCGCGGCTCGTGCTAGAAACGCTATACAGGATTGTTAAAGACGCGGCCTCGATGACCCTCCGCAAGAAAGCTTCGAAGAAGACTCGCAACGCCGAAATCATTATTCCGGACAAACTCTACTTTCGCATCGGCGAAGTCGCCGCCTTGTGCCGTCTTCCCGCCTACGTGCTCCGCTTCTGGGAAACCGAGTTCCCGCAGCTGAAACCCGTAAAAAGCAGCACCGGCCAGCGCATGTACCGCAAGCGTGACGTGGAGTCCGTTGTCCGCATCAAGAAATTGCTCTATGAAGATGGTTTCACCATCGCCGGGGCGCGAGTGCAGTTGCGCGAAGAAACCAAGTCCGAGCGAAATCAGAGCACACTTCCATTTCCCGTGACACCTTCGGTGAACGTTGCTCACTTGCGCAACGAATTGCAGCAGATCCTACACATTCTTTCCGCCCGCCACTAGCCGCAATTTCTCACTAGAAAATAGGAAAGGCTGTCGTTTCGTGGCATAACAGCTATGTCAAGTAGAAGTTAAGCCGACGAAAGAGGACAGCCTTATGATCACAGAGTGTAACCAAGAACCGTTTCCATTTCATCCCCTA
>JBEKPJ010000082.1:0-25861 GCA_049520935.1 Terriglobales bacterium
GGGTGCGGACCAAAACCTGTCCGCTTTTTGATTTTTCTATCGCGGTCGGTAAGGCATGCTGTGCCCATCATGAGTCCATCTCCCCAACAGCCCGAACTTTTGCCTGCTCCGGTTCCCCTTCCTGGTAGTGCGATGGTGAACCATCACGTTTGTGTCCAGACCGAGGGAGAGCAACGAGTGATTTTGGTTCATGGCATCGTCTTTTCCCACCGGCGGATATCGAACCTGGAGAGGGTGAGCTTCGCATCACTCTTGTCCCGCTGAGTTCGCCCCATCGGTCGCGAGTCGTCGAATCCCTTTGCCAGGCACTAAACAAGACCAACACGATGTTTCCCGGCACTCAGCTTCAAATGCGCTTCGCCGTTGCGCAGCCGTGATTCTAAAGCAAAAAAGCGGACAGGTTTCCACCACACCATGTCAGGAGTTCTGAAATTACAAAAGACATTCATCAGCACGATTTGTCGATCAACCGTTTCCACCGGCAAGGCCTCGGTCTGAAGCCGAGCGGAGCCACCTTGGTCGACTCGGAATCAGCGGCATCCCCGGCTCTCCTGACGGCTGGTCCGGGCCTCTCAGTTCAGTTCGCGCCCGTTCATAGCCTTCCGCGACGTGGCAGATCGTGTTGTCGAAGAACACGTCGAGTAAGCGTATGAGTTCGAGTTCTGCGTGAATCTCCACGAAAGTCGTGTGCAATGCCCGCCGCTCCACGAACTGCCACAGATGTTCCTTCATCAATACAATGGCCCAGCAAAGGTCGGGGAGCGCCACGTTTTGCGCCGCATGATGCTTTCCTAACTCGCGATAATATTCTTGTACATTGTGGTCGGCGCTGGTCAGAAGCCATGCATGAAACTGGCACAGCGTTTCCTGGATTCGCTTTCGCAACTCCGGCCGAGGAATTCTTCGCAGGCTATGCGTCCTGGGATCACCATGTAATTTCGCCACAATCTCGTCGGCCAATTCGTTAGTGTGTTCTTCGATAACACGTACCAGTTTCAAGGAAACCATATGTTCGATGCTCCTTTCTCGTGCTTCAAACCCGTCGACTCAACCTCGCGAAGGCTGCCGAAGACCTAATGGACTACTCGCCGGGAGGCAATGCCTGGACCGCTTCAGGCAGTGCAACGGGTTATACAACCAGCGTCTCTTTAGCAGACTGACAGGTAGGGCGTTCTAACAGGATGGCGGCGGACGGTTGTAGTGAAATCCTTTTTGCAGGAATCGTGGGAGTGAAACCATCGCCGACGTAACAGTTGTATAGCTACGAGCGGGGGGCATCGGAGCAAAGGTTCGCGTAGCAGCCCAGGTTTTCCCACTATCCTCGTCGAAACACTGACCATGTTCCTGGTGGATGCTACAGATCCTCGAGTGGGACGCCAAGAGATGAGGAACGTGAGGTATCCGTGCCGCGCGTGCGCACAGCAACGAAAACACGACGGCACAAACAAGCGCAGCCCGGCGAGAATACGTTCCCTTACCCGGCGCCGTCGGACCTCGAAGCATGGATCCAGCCTATGTGCGGATAAGACGATGGATGGTCTGGCAGCGGTTTTGGTTGCCCGCGGGTCTTCACCTTTCGGCGTGTGTACTGTGTAGCCTTTTCAAAAAGAGAATGGCTGGATCCGGCCGCCCCAACCCGAAACTTAAAACATGTGGACGTACCGAACTGACGGGAGTCAGCGCGACTGCCATGCGGCCGCCAAGCGTCGCAGACCTTCTCGCGCCTGGAGATTGTTGCGATCGAGTCTTAGAACTAGTCCGTATTCGTAACGCGCCAGACGATAGTCGGCGCGCGCTGCTGAGGAATCGGCCTGGCTCAGCAGATCCGGGATGTCCTGCCGACTGAAACCGTCTACCGTCAAAGCCGATTCCGGAGCGTGTTTACGGGCGGGAAGCTTTACTGTGCCTGGCGATGCAGTTTGCTTGTCATCGTCGCGGGTGGCAGAAGACGCGGTGAGGGAGTCGTTGGCGGCTGCAGTTTGATTGTGGTCACCCGACTCAACCGCCTGCGATGAAGCGGTCGGGGATGGATCGACAGGCTTCTGGGAGGTCGCCACCGGTGAAGACGATGCCGGCCCTCCGGAGACGGGTAAGCCTTCACTTATCGGATGATCGCTTGTGGACTGCGCCGCGACCGGCTGCAAGGTCGGTGTGGCTGCGGGACTTGAAGTCGCTGTGATTGTGGATGGTTGTGAGACGGCCGCCGGCGCAACGGCCGTCTCTGGATTCTGAGGACGGGCGGGTGCGATGCCGTGCTCATCTGCGCCACGGCGAAGTCGGTCGGCGGGGTTGTCATTGAGCTTTCCCGCGCCTGAAGTGAGGGCTCGGATCTGGCTCTCGAGTCTGGTAACGAGTGGAGGCAGAGCGCCTGTTCGCGACCGAATGTACAGAGCCCAACTCGCTGCGGCGATCACAAGGAGGGCAGAGCAGAGAATCAGACGCGGCCAGACTCGCGGTGGAGTCGCCCCGAGTTGAGGGGCGCGCCGAGCGCTTGCAGGCCTGGGCGGCCGGTTGGCGACCAGCTTCTCCGGGGGAACAGCCGCCGGCGGGGCGATCGGGGCGCGATCGGACTGCTTCAGGAAGGCCTGCCGCATTTCCTCGCAAGTCTGGAATCGGTCCCGGGGATCTTTGGCGAGGGCTTTCCGAATGACGGCATCGATCCCGCCGGGAATCGCCGGGTTAATGAGCGACGGTGCGACGGGATCCTCATTGACGATCTTGTAGAGGACAGTCGTGAGGTCGCCGGCAAAGGGCTTTTCGCGGGTCAGCAATTCATAGAAGACAGCCCCCAGGGAGAAGATGTCGGCGCGATGATCCACTTTCCTGCCGGCGATCTGCTCAGGAGCCATGTAGCCAGGCGTACCTACGACCAGCCCGGTTTGCGTGAGGGAGGAGTTGTCGATTTTGGCGATTCCGAAGTCGAGGACTTTGATGGCCCCCTGGTCGGTCACCATCAGGTTGGCCGGCTTCAGGTCGCGGTGAATGACGCCGCGAGCGTGTGCAAAACCGACCGCTGCCAAGATCTGGTCAGCCCAAGAGAGGAGCGTGGGCAGGGAAGGCACGCCAACCTCTGCCAATAGCGTGGCCAGAGTCGTTCCTTTGACGAACTGCATGCTCAAATAAACAGCACCGTTTTCCTCGCCAACGTCGTAAATGGTAATGATATTGGGATGATCCAGTCCGCCGGCCGCTTTGGCCTCTTGTTTGAGCCTTTCGATCATCTCGGCGCGATCGGGAGCATTATTGTCAATCAAGATGGTCTTGAGCGCGACGGTACGGGCAATCACCGGATCGAAGGCTTTATAGACGGCTCCCATGGCACCGCGTCCCAATTCTTCCTGAATCTGGTAGCGGTCCAATTTTCCGAGACTCGCCCGACTCGCCTGCTGCAGGTGCCCGGAGGTGGGCTCGTCGCCAGACCCCGGCTGCTCAACCGGGTGGATGGGTGATTTTGGCAATTCCATGAGAAATCTCTAATGGGCTGTCCTTGTAAATCTGCGCAAACGCACAAGTTATCGAGTCTGCGGGCACGCATCTTCATCATAGCTCCGCCACGTTTCCGTTCCCACTTACTTTAGTTTTGATTGGGCGATCGATCTTGTTTCAGCCGTTCCTTCCTGCGAGAAAATGTATGTATCCGGATCTTTATGAAGTCGTGGAAAGCCATTTCTTTCCCGTCGCCTTCGAAGCGGCCGACCGAGATCTCTCGCCTCGAACGCTGCTGCCTCGCGGTTGTTCTCGTGCTGGCAGCATCGATCACGACTTATGCCAAAGATGCCTCCGTGACCGCCGTGGTTTTGTTCGACGGCCCCCAGGGCCCGGCGTATGTACAGATCACGGAAGCAGCACTGAATGGAAAGATCGAAGTTCGCAACTGTGACGGGGTATCGAGGCTCGACAAGAATACTTATAGCGGGCTTCCGCGCGCGTCCCTGGCGGGCGCCAGTTCGCTGCAGCGCGGCGCGGAAGGCGTACTCACGCTTACGGCAAACGGCAAGTCCGTCTGTGTTGTCCCCAGCAATCTGAAATTCGAACGGAGCGTTGAATTCACGCCAGCGGCGGCAGCTGAACAAGCCGTGATTCGCGGCACGCCCGTGTCTTCATCGCCTCGCGATGCAACGATCCCAGCATTCAAGCCCGGTGTGCAGCTGGTGTTTATCGCTGCTCCGGACGTTGAATTTGCTGACTTTCTGCGGGCGCAACGAGCCAACACGATCAGCGACTGGGCGGATTTCTCAACCCGTTATCCGTCTTCCGCACGCCGAGCCTCGGCGCAAGATGCTATCGCGGGTTTTCATGAGCTGGCCGCCGAAGCCGCTTTTTCGCGCTATCAGAGTTCAAGCGCCGCCAAAACGCCAGATATCGCCATGCTGCGGCAGGCATGCTCGGAAGCGCAAACCGCCAGCCAGTCGTCTCCCGGCTTCAAACCCGCTTCCCGGCTAATGGACGATATAGGGCGGGAATTGGACAACCTGGCGCGAGCAGATCAGACGCGCCTGCAGGCATACCGAAAAGCCCTGCAAGACCGTACGCCTGGGTATTCGCAACTGACTGCCGCCAAGCTGCACGTAGAACGCCTGTTGGATGTCCGGTCAGACTATGCTCCTCTGCTGAGCATCCAGCGTGAGATTACGGCCGAGCAGCGGAAACTGGAAACGACCGTCGTGAACTCGCAGGTGTTGATATTAGAGTCGCGTTACGACCAGGCCGTCAGCTCGCTCGGTCCCTATGTCGCATTTGCTTCCGAAATGCCCCGCTTGGAAGCCGTGATCAATGCCGCGTTCAAATACCACTACGACAACGGACAAAGACTGGCGGCTCATCAGGACTGGGAAAAAGCAATCGTGGAGTTCGGCAAAGCGGCGGCCATCTTTCCCGACCGCAAGGAGGTCCAGGCAGCCACCGACAATGCGGCCGCTCAAATCGAGGCCCAAGGCAATCAGCAGGCGGCAAACGCCGCTGTTCTCGAGAGCGAGCAGTACGTGAGGAAGAACCAGTTTGTCGAGGCCTATAACGTACTCGCCGACTTACCTGAGAAGCAGCGCGCCCTGGTAACGTCGCAGCTCGCGGCTTTGTCGCACGACTATATCAGCGCTGCCGTGCGGCGGGCACAAAAGATCCAGGAGTCGCACGTACCGATCAAGAACCCAACTGACGAGAGTGCGGCGCTGGAGGCCTATGTTCTGTGGAATCGTGCCAGCTCTCTGGGGGATGACCCGGCAATCACCGTCAAACGCGATTTCCTTTCCGCCAAGATCAGTGCTTACTACCTGGACCAAGCCAATCGATATCTGCAGAAGGCGTCGGGATCCGGAACCGGCGTGGGGTGGCTTTACCTGAAACAGGCCGTACGTTACGGGATTACCAATCTCGACAGTCTGAAAGATGAGGTGGCCCGTTACGAACCAATCTATCAAAAGCGATCCCAACTCTCGGTTGGCATCGTGGTTCGCGATCAAACTTCACGTCGTGACAGCCATGGTTTCGCCGAGCAGCTTGCCGACGCGATCACCAGCGGGCTCGATTCCTCCGGGATGCCGATTGCGGTCGTGCGCAGTTCCTCGGAGGCTGGGGAGGCCCAACAGCCCATTTTCACGCTCGTCGGACAGGTTCTGGAACATCGCATGGTCAAGAAGGCGAACCTGGAGGCTCCGGAATCGAAATACCGGGCGGGCGCGCACGAGACGAAAAATCCGGCTTGGCTGAAAATCCAAAGCGACTGTGAATCCGCTCAACAGCAGCTCAGCTCGGCGCAACATGCACTGGCTGACGCCCAAGCCCAGCACAAGAAGAAGCAGGTGATCGTCGATGCCAATGATGCGGTCGAGCAGGCACAGAAAAGCGTCGACGAGTTGCGACATAAGTTAGAGACGACGGAGCAGAGCCGCGTCGAGACCGTGGTTGAGTCTTATCACTACACAAAGAAGACCATTGATCTGACGGCATCGGCGGAGATCGAATTCCAGTTTCGCGACCGGGCGGGTAATCTTGTCGGGCAGTCTGCCGATGTGCGTAAGGACAAGCACACCACGACAGTCGTTTTGCAGGACGTCAAAGCAGACGATACCGCAGGTATCACCAACCAAGGCCTGGAACCGGACGGGGCACAGTTTCTGACAGATCTGGAAGTCGATTCCCGGAATGCCCTGGTCAAAGCGGTGCGAGAACGAGCGGCAGATCTGCTGGCGGCAGTGCTGCAGGCGGCGAAAACACAGGCGCAACAAGGCGACACTGACGGAGCCGCGGAACTGTATGTGTTGTACTTGAATGCCACTCCTCAGGGTGAATCTCCAGGGCGAGACGAGGCAGTCAAGTTTCTGCGCGATCAGTTCAATTTAGCTGTGTCGGCGGATACCAAGCTGTGACCAGTGAATCGATGACATTTCGCCAATCAAGGAGCTCTCGATACATTCAGCGCTTGTCGGAACTCACCCGCGAAAAGGCCATGTGGGTCGCTGGCTTTGCTGGTGGAAAAGAGTAGAGAACCATGGCGGACAGTGCAAAGAAGGATCCCGAGCTTTCGTCTCGTCTGAGAAAGACCAACGAAGAGCTCAAGAACCTGCAAAACTCAGTCAAGACCGGAATGATCAATGTGAAGGTTCTGATGGATTTCCGGACTGCTACCGAACGAGCTCGCCAGGCAAGCGCAGCCGTGCAGCAGTGGCTCGATGCACAAGGGAAGGGAAGCGATCCTTACAAGCTGATGGAGCAGGTAGTAAAACAGCGAGTTGAAATGGCCACTCAGCTGACCAAGGACGTTACTATGGACCTCGAAAGCCTCGATGTGGGCTTCGATACCCCCGGCCTTCCTGCTCTCAACGAGGCCGTGCACAAACTGGCCGAGCACTTGGAGAAACTGTTCCCCCGGTGAGTACGTTCCGGGAGCGCCGTTTGCGATCCGCCAGTCTCGTCCGGACCCGGATGTCGTCTTCGCGGCAAGGCAAAAGCGGAGGCAGGTACTTTGGTACTCTTCCCTTCCGTGTTTTCAGGCGCAGAATAGTTAGTGACCATCGAGCAGCAATGCCTAGGGAAGCTTCCTCTGGCACACCAGAAGTGCTTCCGCAGATCGCGCATTTTGGAGCCGTGCAATGACTAAGCTGTCTCTCAAGTTTGAAGACCGACTCTTACAAGAGCTCTCGCTATCGGGCGCGACGGTCACGATTGGCCGTCAGCCGGACAACGTCCTGCGCATCGATAACCCGGCAGTGTCCGGACATCACGCAAAAGTCTACTCGGAGGACGATCACTATGTGATCGAAGATGCCGAGAGCTTTAATGGCACCTACGTCAACGGTCAACGCATCAGCAAGGTCGTGCTGAAGGACGGAGACAAGGCCACCATCGGCAAACATACGATCGAATTTCGTGACGACGCATGTCGCGGCGTCGCTGCGCAGTATGGAACTCTCGATGTTGACGGGCAACTGCTGAAGGCCAAGCCGCCACAGCTCGATCGCACCCTTGTCTTGGACACGGCAAAAGCGAAGGAAATGCTCGCTCAAGCAGCCGCCGCAGCTTCCTCCGCCAGCCCGCTTACGGTCCAGAGAGCTGGCATTGCTCACCGCCAGGTGCAAGTCAACACCATGCCCGCGGTACATCGGACCATTGGCACGCTGACCATCGTCAAAGGCAAAACCGACCAGCAGCGCTACGTTCTGACCGGTAAAATGACCCTGATCGGCAGATCGAGTATGGCCGGCATTCGGCTGAAGCGGTGGTTCGCTCCCCGCGTCGCAGCCTTGATCTATCGGGCCGAGGATGGCTACTTCATCGCTGCTTCCGAACACAAGGTAAAGATCAAGGTCAATGATAGCGTGGTCGAGGGCGGCCAAAAACAACTCGAAGCGGGTGACGTAATCGAGGTCGCAAATATCAAGGCTGTTTTCGCAATATAGGCGGGGACGCTCGGAGCGGACCCTTCGATCACCAGAGAACAGTCGATCTTCAGAGCGCTCGATAGAGCGCGCAGTCAGTTGCTTACCGATTCGATAACCACATCCCCTAAGTCAATCTCTTTCAGCCACAGGGTCGCCAGCCGTTTGCCTCTCTAAGCACGTTCTCCCCCGGGATCGCATTGTTGAGCATGACGGCGCGGTAGGCGGCGAGTCCGCAGAGAATTCTGAAGTGGTTGATGCCTGTAAGTTACGGACGTGCGCGCTCTGCACCATTCAAGCCTTAACTGAGCGTTCGAGTTTGCCTCTCGCCGCTACGCAGTCTGCACTGCAGAGAAATCTCGTGGCACTCCTCTCAAAATCGCGAGAAAATGGCAACCAATCTGCGACTCCTGCTCTCATACCCACCGGAGAAAGAGAGAAAGGTGTGCTGCTCAATCCCGCTGACAAGCGATAATCAGGAACTAAGACTCCAGATGGCGGCTGGTGACACGACTGTTGGGCCAGCCGCTAGTCGTTTAGCAGGCTCTCGATGTCACGAGCTCCGTGCATCACATGAACGATCTCGACGATGGTGCGCCTCGCCTGATAGAAAATGAGCCAGTCCTCAGATTCTTTGACGGGCCAACGACGAAGATAGCGGGTAGCCGGTTTGCGGAAGCCGCAGACCACACCCATTCTTGGCATATGGGCCGGTGCCTCAAAGCTGTCGATCAGCCGATCCAAGAAACGCTCGGCGGTCTGCAATCCTGCCTGTTTTTCCAGGTAGTCAAGATGTTTGTTGATTTCGCGCCAGGCAAGGGGGCGCACCGTGACGGACGGCATCTAGCGTTTGGAGACTTTACGTTGCCCGGCACGTGCGCGGAGCTTTTTCCGCACCTCATCGATCATCTCGGCAGTAACATCGATAGGGTCACCGGAGTTGATGGCATTGAGCAATATCTGCTCAAGCTGATCTTTGGCATGGCGCTTCTGATCGGCACGCACCAGCTCACGGACATACTCGCTGGCGCTGCTGTATGCTCCTGCGCTAACTTGCTCCTCCAGGTACTGCTTCATCGGGTCGGGAAGAGAAATATTCATGGTCTGCATAAAAACTCCAGTAGAACCTACAATAGCATTGATGGCAATTGTTGTCAATTATTGGCTGAGCGTTTGCTGAATGCCAACTATGCCAGCCTACGCAACCTCGGGCAACTTTCAGGCGCTGGCCTGTACCGGGCGAGTTCCTCTCTCTTCGCCGCGCGGTCTGCACCGCACGGCACCACTTTGGACTTCGGTGCAGTCCGGCCGCGAGGCATTCGTTGAGCCATTTCAATGTGTCGGTCCGTCGGACCTTAAGCGCCGCAGGTGGCGGAAAGGTTGCACGGCTGCTTCCAACTCTTCGCTTTTACCCCTCGCTGCCAGCGGCATCAATTTTGCTCCGCCGCCATAGATTGGTACGAGATCTGGGTGCTGAGCAGACAGCAACCCTCCTTGCCTAGCTCGGTGATCAGATTCATGGGAGAAGATCCCTCGCCATCCGTTCGAATGTTAGTTTCTATTGGATTGGAAGCCATTAACGGTGGTGTCCATCGTTTCACGAGTTTGACGAAGCGCCAGTACGAAGAGATCATTCTCCATGCCGAGAATCGACACCCCAGGAGTTGCGAGCGGTCAAGGGTTGGCGAAATTGCCTTTGCGTCGCCTCTCGGGAATCACTCCGCGGCTCGCTGGCTGGGCTTCTCTGGCCGCACTGTCATTGGTTCTGTTCGATGCGGCGCTCGGCCGGTGCCAAATCCGATCACAAATCGGTGGTGTGGTGTGCCGTGGCGGGGACGGAGTGTTGGATGCGGAGTTCCAGAACGGGGTTAGGGTTCACGTCGGAGCGGCGCGGAATGGAGACTTTGCGACGCACGCCTGCGCCGCGAAGCTCAGTTGGGAGAAGCAGGAGCTCCTGGCGGCCAATGGAGTAGCCGAGCTCGATCTCGATGCATTCGGTGCAGATTTCGGGGACGGCGTGCCGGTGGCCGCCTTTCAGATCAAGAAGTCCGACCTCGATTGTTGCATGGAATATCGGGTTTATTCTCTCGAAAAACCGTCCCGCCTGCTGCGCAGCATTGCCGGGGGAGAGTACTTCAGCGCGGCGGATGTGGACCTGGATGGCAACGTGGAAATCTGGACCAACGACGCCGCGGCGGTGAGTGGTTTTGAGAAGCTTACACTGGGCGAGCTGCACTCGCCGCCGACGATTGTCCTGCGCTTTGCGCACGGGAAACTATGGGATGCGAGCACCGAGTTTCAGGCATACTTCGACCGTGAAATTGCCGGCATACGGGCCGAGATTCCGGCCCCGGATCTGGAGGAGTTCAAGCATAGTGATGGCCGCCTGGAGGCAACGCCGACGGCGTCCACGGCAGAGCGCTTGCACCGGCTGCGAACGGTGAAGATCCATGTGCTAGAAGTCGTGTGGGCATTTCTTTACAGCGGTCGAGAGCAGGAGGCGTGGCGGGCGCTTTCGGAAATGTGGCCGCCCGCGGACATTGAACGCATTCGTGACGCGGTGTCCGAGGCGCGGCAGGCCGGCATGCACGCTCAAGTCGACGGCACGTGGTCGTTCAGTCCCCGGGGAAAGAAGAAAAATGAGCACATTTACGACGCGAAGACCGATGCCGCAGCGAATGGCAAATGGCATGTTGTTGCACCGCAAGCGATCCTGCTCGAGTTGCCGCCCGGGTCCGATCCTCAATCACCGGACGAGGCGAAGTCGAAATTGCTTTTGGATTTGGTCATCGATGAGTGTGGAAAAGTTCGATCAGTCGAACCGGTGGGGAACGTCAAGGTCGATCCCGACCGCATCCGAGTGGCATTTACCTGGAAGTTTATCCCGGCGTTCAGCGGCGGTCGCGCCGTTGCCAGTCGTCTGCGGATCGACGTCTCGCCCAAGCAATAATTCTCGACGGCAGGCGAGCGACTTCCGTCACCCCTTACGAAAATGGCCTTTCAGGCAGTTTTCGGTTGGTACTCCTGCTTTTGCACGGAGGCCCACTGGGCGTGTTCCTGGGAGAGCAGGGACTCGATCCTCTCCGCCAACAGGGCGTGCGGATCTGGCGCGCTCGCATAGGGCGTCGCCTTTCCCAGGTAGACGAATTTCTCGTGTTTCAGGGATTCGCAGGTTGAGCGGTACCCGATCCAGTTCTGCTGGTACTGGTTCAGGTGAAGCATTCCTTCAAGGGTCGTGATCAACACGCCCAGGCCTCCGGTCACCCAGGCGACATGCGGAAAGCTGAATGCCCCCAGAAATGGAATGATGGCGGCCGAGACGATCTCGACAATCTTGACCCGCTTGAAGGTATGCTCGTTCAAACTACTCTTGCGCTCGTACCAGGTAATCTGATCCTCCAGGCGCTCGAGGATGGGATCGGCGGAGGCTATCGGCGTCCCGGCTGCACTCATTGGCGGCTCTCCTTGGTGAACTCAAATTCCGCTCGCCGTTTCTCAGGCCAGTCGGTGGTTTTGGGGACGCGGAATTTTCCGCTCCCGCTTCATTGCACCTGAACGAGCGACATGGCGCAGGTGCGGTAGCCGTTCTGTTGCCAAACCACATTGAAGATGGAACCCTCATGAATGAAGACCGAACCCTGACCGTAGGACCGGCACATGGCCGTCGGACAAACTACGTTTCCGGTCGTCGAGTAAGCCCGGTTCCCGTTGGGCACCCCCCGGGCATAAAACGGATTGGTCTGAGGGACGAGCACCCTGCCTCCGATGTTGACGCTTATGTGCAAAGTGCATCCGGCATAATCACCCAGATAGCGCAACTCTATATCAGATCCGGCCGGCGGCATCTCTGGAGAATTCGACAGGATGGTCTCCGGCGCCGCAGCACTCGCCGGGTTGGCGGCCGCGATTTCGGTCCCCTGCGGCTTCGGAGCGGGATTTGCCACCGCCCGCGGTTTAGCAGGCCGGGTGGCATCGGGCGCGGTCATGGAAGCTGACTTTGTCCGGTCGTCGTTCGCATCGGCGGACGAATCCGGTTGCCGGTCGTCAGCCGTGTTGTGGTCGTTCGCTTCGGGGGCGGGGACCCCACGGTTCGAGTTCTGGCCAATAATGCCGACGATGGCGAACAACGCGATCGCCGCTACCGCAATGCCAACGATTGTAAACAGGCGTTTGTGCTTTCGGGTCTCTGGGGGCGGAGCTGGGGGTTGCTGTTCGCGACCATTATCAACAAGCTGGGGGCCCGCCGCTGGCTCGGTGGGCTCGCCGAATGCCTGTGACAGGGTGCGGAACAGGCGTTCCATGTCATGCTCAAAATCGAGTTCGCTGATGGGCAAGGCCTGGCGGCGCCCCAGGCGCGCCAGTTCCGGGGGCAGCTCGTCGATGAGCGGCATGGTAGCGCCGCCCACGAGGACGGGAATCACAAGGACATTGCGCTCGAGGGCGTGAGCGATTTCCTGCCGCAGGATATCGTCGGGATCATCGAGACGCCGGCGGCCGGTGGCGTCGGTCATGCTAAGCCAGCGGCGGCCAATGACCGCGAGCAACACCTGGCAACTTTGGCCTTCGCGCGCCAAGGCGTCGACGAAATCCTCGCCCGGGCGGAGTTCGGTGACATCGCGGAAGATTCGCCCGGGGAAGCGGCGATTCAAGTGGTCATAGAGCCGGCCGACGTAACCCTCGGTATCGTCGCGTCTGTAGTTGAGAAAGATCTTTCCGACGGGCATGGTGGCCCCCTTCTAGAACAAGCTACTGGCTTTCAGACCTTCGGGAAGTGAAGTTCGCCCCATAACCGGCGCTCTCTGCTCCGGGGGATCTGCGTTGCCACAGAAAAGAGCAGTTCGCCAGTTCAACACCGGCTACTCATATCACGATACGGCGATGCTAAGCAATAGCACGCCGCGGTACCCGGCCCTATTTCGCAACGGGGGCGCATCGGGGGCGCCCCTATGTTGCGCAAGCAATGCCTCGCTAATACTTCACAATGGCCGCGAATGATTTCGGATCGAGCGACGCGCCGCCGACCAGGGCGCCGTCGATTTCCTCCTCGGACATGAGGGTGTGCGCATTGTCGGGTTTGACGGAGCCGCCGTAGAGGATGCGAAGTTTGTCGGCAAATTCCTGGCCAAAAGAGTCCGCCGCTTCGGCGCGGATGATGGCGTGAGCGTCGGAGGCCATCTGGGGAGTTGCCGTTTTTCCGGTGCCGATGGCCCAGACCGGTTCATAGGCAACGATGAGGCTGGCGGCTTTCTTGGCCGACACTTTATTGAACGCGCGCAGACACTGGCGCCGGAGCACGTCGTCGGTGAGGTTGGCTTCGCGTTCCTCGAGAACCTCTCCCACGCAGACAATGGGAACCAGTCCCGCTTCGAGAGCCGACTTCAGCTTCAGATTCACCGTGTCATCGGTTTCGCCGAAGTACTGGCGGCGTTCGGAGTGACCGATGATGACGTGGGTGACACCGACGGCGAGCAACATGCAGGTGCAGATTTCGCCGGTGTAGGCGCCCTCCTTTTCCCAGTGCAGATCCTGGGCTCCGATCGAGACGTTCGATCCTTTAGTGGCCTGGACGGCAACATCGAGGGCCAGGTAATTCGGGCAGACGACGATTTCGTCGCGGCCCTCCTTTCCCGGCTGGCCCTGGACCAGAGGCAGGAAATCGCGGAAGAAGTCGCGAGCCTCGGCGGGCGTTTTATACATTTTCCAGTTGGCGGCAATGACTTTCTTTCTCATGAAGCACCTTTCTCGAAGATAACGGAAGTGGAGTGGGGTTGCTGGGATAATTTCTCGGCGGCGCGCACGTAGGCTTGACAGGTGGCAAGGTCGAAGAGCACGAGACGGACCTGGCGCACATGGGTGCGGCCCGGCAAGGCTTCGGCAATGGTGCGAACGGCAATCTCGGCGGCCTCCTGAACAGGATAACCGAAGGCTCCGGTCGATATCGACGGGAAGGCCAGGGATCGTATTCCGTGGTCGTCGGCGATGCGGATGGATTCGCGATAGCAACTGGCTAAGGTTGCGGCTTGCTCTGGCTGGCCTCTGCGGTAGATCGGGCCGACGGTGTGAACCACATATTTGGCCGGCAGGCGGCCGCCGGTGGTGATGACGGCCCTGCCGGCGGCAAGGGTGCCGATTTTGGCGATGATGCGTCTGCACTCGGCGAGGATCGACGGGCCACCGCCGTGGTGAATGGCGCCGTCGACGCCTCCTCCCCCTCCGAGAGAGGAGTTGGCGGCATTGACGATGGCTTCGGTAGTCTCTTTGGTGATGTCGGCCGGGCCAGCGAGCGCAAGCGTCTGGCCACCAGAGAAAGTGAGTCGGGCTGCGAAGTCGGACATAACGTGCTCTAACGGGGGCAGTCGCTAAACTCAGGAGCGATGCCCGGACAGGTTATCTGTAGGCTACGCGCCGTGCGGTGTTTGCCGCTTTCGGACGGTGCCTGGTTTCCTTGCAAAAATGTACGCTCTCTGGCTCGGGTACTCCACTTCCGGACAATAAGGCCCGCGTTCGACGATCTCTTCAACCTCAAGTGCCGCAGCCTCCATTGAATTGCGGACCTCGGAGGGCTGCAGGAGGAAAAAATCCATTGCGATCGGCAGGCCCCATAACTGTTCCCCGTGAAGCGCTTCGTTGCCCACGTGAAAGGCCACGAGCAACCGCCCGTCCGCCTGGAGGACTCTCTCCATCTCCCGAAAGGCTACGGTCCAAGACGCTTTCGGGAGGTTGACGATAACGTAGAACGCAGCGATTCCGGCGAGACTTCCATCCGACAGGCCCAGAGCCAGCATGTTTCCTTCGTGGAAGGTTATGTCGGGGTTGAGGGCGCGAGCCTGTACCAGCATTCGCGGAGAAAGATCGAGGCCGAAAACGGCTGCGCCTGCATCGCGGAGGTAACGGGCGACCTGGCCTGGACCGCAGCCGAGGTCGCATATTTCGCCGCGACCGCAGGTCTCCTCCGCCAAGCGATTGAGCAATTCGCGATCGAACGGCTTGTGCTCGAGCTCTCGAGAAAGACGGCGTGCGTACTCCTCCGCGACCCGATCGTAGCTTTCGCGAATCGATTGTGTGACGTTGTCGTTCATCGGGTCCCGCGGATGGAACGGGAGCGCTACTTTTTGTCGGTCAATGCTTCAACTCCAGGCAGCTTCTTGCCCTCCAGAAATTCCAGAGACGCGCCACCGCCGGTGGAGATGTGAGTGATCTTGTCGGCCACTCCCGCGGCTTTGATGGCGGCTACGGAATCTCCGCCTCCGACGATGGTCACGGCTCCGGCATTATCCGCCACCGCCTGGGCAATTTTGAAGGTGCCCTTGGCGAAGGGGGGCAGTTCGAAAACGCCCATGGGGCCGTTCCAAACGATGGTGCGAGCGCGCGCGATTTCGTCGGAAAACGTTTCGATCGATTGCGGGCCGATGTCGAGAGCCATCATGTTGGCAGGAATAGGCTCGCCCGGGTTGACGATTCTGGTTGGGGCACTTGCTTCGACGCGGTCGGCGATGACGTGGTCGGTCGGCAACAGGAATTTGAGCTTGTGAGTATTGGCTTGCTGCAGAAGTTCCTTGGCGAGTTCGATCTTGTCTTCTTCAACCAGGCTCTTGCCGACCGATTCGCCCTGCGCTTTGAGGAAGGTGTAGGCCATGCCGCCGCCGATGATCAGAGCATCGACCTTGCCGAGCAGGTTCTGGATCACTCCGATTTTATCGCTGACCTTGGCGCCGCCGAGGATGGCCACGAAAGGCTGTTCCGGAGTTTGCAGGACGCGGCCCAGATATTGCAGTTCCTTTTCCATCAGCAGGCCGGCAGCGGATTTCTGCACGAACCGGGTGATGCCGACGGTCGAGGCGTGGGCGCGATGGGCGGTACCGAAGGCGTCATTGACGTAGTACTCGGCAAGCTTGGCGAGCTGTTTCGAGAAATTCTCGTCGTTTTTTTCTTCTTCCGGGTGGAAGCGGAGGTTTTCGAGCAGCAGCGCCTGGCCCTTTTCAAGCTTGAGGGCCATTTCTTCGGCTTCTTCGCCCACGCATTCCGGACAAAAGCCGACGTTTTCACCGCGCGACAGCTCCTTGTCGAGCAACATGCGCAGACGTTCGGCGACGGGCTTCAGGCTCAGCTTGGGAACGGCTTTACCTTTGGGCCGGCCGAGATGGGAGGCCAGGATGAGCCGCGCGCCGTGGCGCAGCGCGTATTCGATACTGGGCAGAGTTTCGCGGATGCGCGTGTCGTCCATAACGCGACCGTTGTCGAGCGGTACGTTGAAGTCGACGCGCATGAAGACGCGGTGATCATTAATAGGAAGATCGCGAATCGAAAGCTTGGACATGGAAGGCGCTCCGTCGTTGGTTAGGTTTGCTGTCTTTGTGTCACGTAGTCCGATGCCTGGATGTATTCGGAAATCACCAATTGCGGATCTGTGCTCGCGCGGGGGCAGACGAACGCGCCCGCCCCCCGCGCAGCTATCTACAGGCCTTTGGCTGCCATCAGGTTGATCAGATCATGCACGCGGCAGGAATATCCCCACTCGTTGTCGTACCAGGAGATCACCTTGACGCAGTTGCCGCCAACGACCAGGGTCATGTGCGCATCGACGATCGAGGAGCGGGCATCGCCCTTGAAATCGGACGAGACCAGTTCGTTCTCTTCGTAGCCGAGATAACCCTTCAGCGGACCGGATTCGGAGGCTTTCTTCAGGGCAGCATTGACCTCTTCTTTGGTGGTCTTTTTCTCCACCCAGACGACCAGATCGACGACCGAAACGTTGGGCGTCGGCACGCGCATGGCGAAGCCGTCGAGCTTGCCGGCCAGGTCGGGAATGACCAGTTTGACGGCCTTGGCGGCGCCGGTCGTGGTCGGAATCATGTTGAGCGCGGCGGCGCGGGCACGGCGCAGATCCTTGTGCGGGAAGTCAAGGATAACCTGATCGTTGGTATAGGAGTGGATGGTGGTCATGGTGCCGCCAATGATCTTGAAGTTGTCATTGATGACCTTGGCGACCGGGGCCAAGCAATTGGTGGTGCAGGATGCGTTCGAAACGATGTGGTGCTTGGCGCGGTCATATTTGTCTTCATTCACGCCGAGAACGACGGTGAGGTCCTCGTTTTTCGCGGGAGCGGAGATGATAACTTTCTTGACCGAACCGCGCAGGTGCTTTTTGGCCTCATTGGCGTCGGTAAAACGGCCGGTCGACTCGAGGACGATCTGTGCTCCGACCGACTCCCAGGGCAGGGCGGCGGGGTCTTTCTCCTTAAAGACCTTGATACTCTTGCCGTCGATCGAGATGCTGTCGGCTCCGGCGGTGATGGTGTTTGGCAGGTTGCCGAGAATCGAATCGTATTTGAGCAAGTGCGCCAGAGTCTTGGGATCGGTGAGATCGTTGACAGCGACGAAGTCGAGGTTTTTGTCCGCTAGCGCGGTGCGAAGAACATTGCGCCCGATACGTCCAAAACCATTAATGCCTACTTTTACGGCCATGGTGCCTCCAGGAAAAATTGAATTGCCTAAGAATATGAGTTCCCTAAACGACCCTCGATGGTAACAGCATCGAGCAGCCAGCGTAAATGTCTTCGGTCACAGCGAGTTGTAATGATTCCCGAAGGGGGACACGTCTCGCCGGGCAGGCACGCGCGAGCCCGTCCCCGGTTCATTCGACCGTGATCTCGTAGTAGGCATCGGTGTTGCGCCACAGCAGGGGCACGCGGGCGAGCCAGTATTTTCGGTTGATGAATCCTCGCACGCGGGCCGCCTCTTCCGGAGCCACCAGGCGCACCGTGGCGGAGAATTCCGGCCCAGTGATCTTCCCGCGGATGGTGCAAGGGGCGATCTTGACTTGCGGGTTGTTGCGGATGCGCTTCGACTTGCCCAGTTTGCTCGAGGTCATGAAATAAAGCTTGTCACCGTCTTCGGCAAACCAGATGGGTGTATAGACCGCAATGCCCGTCTTGCGGAAGGTGGCGAGGCTGATATAGCGCTGGAGGTGGATCTCGCGAGGGATGGGCGCCATGGGAATATTGTAGAACGCCGGGAGAGGTCAAGGCTCGGCTGGCACTCGGTTTCCGGGGCCTGTGATTCGATTTACCCTGCCGGCTTTGACCAAATCTGCGCCGGGTCGCATACAATGGTCGGGCTATTGAGGCTTTCGAGATGAGTGAGATGTGGAAAGAATGGGTGGGCCGCACCGTCGGGGGCAAATTCCCCCTGCGGAGTTATCTGGGTGGCTCGGACCACAGCGCTGTTTTTCTAACCGCGCAGGCGGACGGGAACGACGCAGCCCTGAAGTTGATTCCCGCCGACTCGGCGGATGGGGAAACGCAACTCGGGCGCTGGCAGGCAGCGCGCGCTCTGAGTCATCCGAATCTGATTCGTATTCTCGAGACGGGACGAGAGGGCGCGGCGCTGGTTTACGTCGTGGAAGAGTGTGCGGACGAGAGTCTTTCGCAGATTCTCCCCGAGCGGGCGCTGACCGCAGAAGAAGCGCAGGGAATGTTGCCGCCGATTCTCGGTGCCCTGCAATTTGTGCACGACAAGGGTTTCGTGCACGGACACATTCAGCCGGCAAACATTCTGGCTAGGGGCGACGAGGTGAAGCTGGCGAGCGACACACTGGCAAGGCCGGGCGAGGGTAGGCGCGATGCGAACACTACGAGTGCCTACGATCCGCCGGAAGCGGGAACGCAATCGGTGGCAGGCGACGTTTGGCAGATCGGGATGATGCTGGTCGAGGTGCTGACCCGTCGCTTGCCGGATTGGGATCGGTCGGGCGCCCGCGCCCCCGAAATACCGGCGGAAGTTCCGGCGCCATTTCGTGAAATTGCTGCCGGTTGCCTGCAGGTCGAGGCCGGTAAGCGGTGGACGCTCGGAAGGATTTTCGAAGGACTGGAGCCGGGTTCGGTGCGAGCCGTCGAGTCCGCGATGGTACCCGCGCCCGCAACTGCGCCGGCTCCGACTCGGACGGAGAGAAAAATCGCTCCGCCAGTCTTAGCGAGTCAGCCGAGTCCCCCGAATTCGCAGAAGCCATCGAGGAAGTTGGCCTATCTAGTGGGGCTGGCCGCAGTGGCTGTCCTGGTGTACGCGCTGATTCCAAAATCGAAGCCTTCGGGCCCGACGCCCGAAACTCAAGCGACCGGGGCCTCGTCGTCGCCGGCCGACGAGAGCATGAGCAAGAACTCTGGGGGCGCGGCGACCTCCTCGCAGACCCCGGCCAAGCCGAGTCCGGCGACGTCAGAACAAAGTGCGCCCGCACATCGACACCCAGCGCCGGCGAGCGATCAGAACCGAGCGGCGAGCGCGACCGCAAGCAGCGGTGGCAATCAGGGCGAGGTGGTGAGAAAAGTGATGCCCGAGGTCTCGCCCTCCGCGCGCCGGACGATTCACGGCACGATTCGGGTGCGAGTGATGGTGAGCGTGGACCAAGCGGGCAATGTGACGAGCGCCAGGATCGAGTCGGCCGACACGAGCAGATATTTCGATCGTGTCGCCCTGGAGGCGGCGCGGGCCTGGAAGTTCTCCCCGGCAAGCGGGGGCGTGCCATCAGGAGCCGACCAGTCGGGTGACAGGCAGCGGAATCTGCTGTTTGCTTTTGGACGGGCGAAAACCGAGGCTTCGGTCACGGGCGGAAAGCGTTAAAAGGGGAACCTGTCACGTGCCTAGGGAGTCACAAGCCACCGGCCATCGATCCCATCGATCAAGGAGCGCATCGCGAGCAAGACGAGCGCAAACCTCCGGGTCACAAGCGACAGGTGATCGCCGCTGCTTCCGGGAAAGGCATCGGTTGATATCCCTCGGGAGTCCGGCGGGGCTGAGGCAACGGAACCTGCCCGAGGCACGACTCGGTTGGGACCCTTGCCCGGATCCGGCGATCGAGACGCTCGCAAGCAGCCTTTCACGCGCCGAACGCCGTACGCGCAGGTCAAATTCAACAACCGCACGCCGCGAACCTGCATCTTACCGCGGTGCCCGGACCCGAGAAGCTTTCCGCACATTCCGATGGCCTTCCCGTAACCTCTGGGGTACCGGCGGACCTCCCGATGGAGCAAGAAGCCCTGTTTCGCGAGGTTCTGGTTTTGCTTGAGCAGGAACGATTCCCATTCGCGGTTTCAGGGGCATTCGCCCTGCGGCTGCATACCGGAATCTGCCGATTTATCAAGGACCTGGATCTTTTCCTGACGGCAAAGACCGCGTGTTCCGTAATCCCGTATTTGCGGGAGTGCGGTTTTGACTGTGAAATCTGCGATCCGGTCTGGCTGACCAAGGCTCGCAAGGGAGAGTTCTTCGTCGACCTGATAACCGGCATGAGCAATGCCGTGATCGTGGTGGAGGATTCCTGGATCGAACGCGCCGTCCCGGCACTGGTGAACGGTGTGCGGGCCCGGGTCCTTGCTCCCGAGGAACTGGTTGCGTCGAAGCTGTTTGTCACCAGGCGGGAGCGCTTTGACGGTGCCGATATCGCACACGTGTTTTATGCGACCCGCGGGTTTTTCGACTGGGAGCGGGAACTCGCCCTGGTCGGGGAACATTGGGAGATGCTTCTCTGGTCGATGATGTTGTTCCGCTACGTATATCCGGCCCAATCCCACTATATCCCGGACGCGATCTGGCATAAGTTACTGAAGCGCTTCGAAGGCGAGATCGGAAAGCGGCGGCCGGATGCCAATTTCCGGGGAAGCCTGGTCGATCCCAACATGTTCGCCATCGACATTAATGAATGGGGGTTTGCGAACGTGCTCGACCAGATGCGGCGGGAACGCCTGTCACGGATTGCCTCGATTCCCGAGTGTGACGAAATCGTCGACCCTGCGGGCCTCCGTCGAGCGTTCTGAGTCGATTGCTATGCGCATTGCAGCCACCGCGGATTTGCACTTCAGCCTGCAGAGTTACACCCAACTCAAAGACCAGTTCGAGCGCGTGCGGGACGAAGCCGATGTCCTGGTGCTGGCGGGCGATCTCACCAATTACGGGCAACCGAGCGAGATGGAGCCCCTATTGAACGTTCTGGTGCGCTTGCGTCTGCCAACGGTCGTAGTCCTTGGCAACCACGACTATGAAAATGGCAAGGAGGAAGAACTCGCCCAAATGATGATTGGTGCCGGCATCAAAGTGCTGAATGGAACGGCTTACGAACGGGATGGGGTAGGCTTTGCCGGAACCAAGGGATTTGTGGGCGGCTTTGGGCGCGGCGTACTGACCGCATTTGGGGAGCGGGAGATCAAGGACTTTGTTCGGGCATCGATCGAGGAGGCGCTTAAACTGGAGCGCGCCATGTCCCAGCTCCGCGCCACGAAACGAATGGTTGTGCTGCACTACTCGCCGATCCCCGGTACGGTGCAAGGAGAGGCTCCGGAGATCTTTCCCTTCATGGGTAGCTCGCGCCTGGCTGAGGTCGTTGACCGCCACGGGGCGGATCTGGTGGTACATGGCCACGCTCATCACGGGCGCGTCGAGGGGCGGACGGCGGGAGGAGTGGCGGTCTACAACGTGGCCATTTCGTTGCTGCAGGCGCAGACATCGCCGTCCGTGTATCGCATCTTTGATCTGTGATCTGTAATTCTTGATTCTAACGAATGACCTGTGATTTGCCGGGCTCCGCGGGCGAACTCCTTCGTTTTCACCTGATCTCGCGAAAATCCTATGCCTGGTTTCCGCCGCTCATTCTCCGGCGGGCTTGGTTGCAGGCTTCGCGGGCATCGCGCCCGGTAACTTTTTGGTACCAGGCCGGGTGGAAGGTCCAGGCCCAGGCTTCGCTTACGGCGCCTCGAATCATGGACTGGAAGGTGCCGGGCTCGCCGAACGTGCTCTGGTAGATGTGGATGAAGATCCCGCCCAGCATGATGAGGGCGGAGATGTCGTGGATGACATAGCTTGTGGCGACCGCAATTCTGCCGAAGGCTCTTGCTCCCGCCCACAGAATGATGCCGGTAATCAGGTACACGACACAACCGCCGACGATCTCCCAGAACTGAAGCTTCTGGCCGGCGTTGAAGAAGCCGGTGTCGGGCGGATCCATCTTTTCCTCGCCGCTCACGATCTTCTTCATGTTGCGCATCCAGCGGGAATCGGCTGCAGTCCAGATCATCGGCTCGAGCCAGTTCAGGGCCTGCAAGGAGAAAAAGAAGACGAAGGCTACGCCGAAATAGGGGTGCATGATGCGGCTGAGCGGTCCGCCGCCGAAAATGGGTGTGAACCAGCGGAACAGCCACGGAAGATAGATGCCAAAGCCGGTAAACAGCGCGAGGAAGAAAAACAGCGCAACCGTCCAGTGCAGGATGCGAGTGTAGACGGGGTGGCGCAGCAATTCGCCGCGATAGACAGTCGTTTTGCCCACATGTTCAAACGTCTCGCGAGCTTTGTCATCAAAGCGTTCGACGGCGCCGCTAGCCATGCGCGTCCTCCTTTTCGGGCGGTTCGGGTTGCGCCAACCGCGGGCCGGAGGTTACGTAGTGGGCGAGAACGCCCAAGAATCCGAATAGCGCAAAGGTTCCGAGTACGGGCTTGAACAGCCACTTCCACACCGTGTAGCTCCAGGGAATCGTGGGATTTTTCGGCAGGCCGCCGTAGCGCTCGGGATCGGTTGCGTCGTGCAGCACGTAGATCACGTGGGTTCCGCCGACCGATTGCGGATCGTAGACGCCGGCGTTCTGCCATCCGAAGTTGTCCCGCAGTTGCTTGGCGCGCTCTCCGGCGATGAACTTCATGTCGTCTTTGCTGCCGAACTTGAGGCAGCCGGTGGGACACGCCTTGATGCAGGCGGGTTCGAGGCCCTCGCCGACGCGATCCGAGCACAGCGTGCACTTGTAGACCTTCTTGGTGTTGGGGTTGAAGCGTGGAATTTCAAAAGGACATCCGGAGACGCAGAATTCGCAGCCGATGCAGTTTTCCTGATTGAAATCGACGATGCCGTTGGCGTATTTGACGATGGCGCCGTCCGAGGGGCAAGCCGCCAGACACCCCGGGTCGGCGCAGTGCATGCACTGGTCTTTGCGCATGAGCCACTGGATGGTGCCGTCCGGATTCTGGTGCTCATTGAACTTGATCAGGTTCCAGAAATTCCAGCGCGTCTCGGGCATGGTCTGGTAGGTGTTATCGAACGTGGTCGGGGAGAACGGCATGTCGTTCCACTCCGCGCACGCGACTTCGCAAGCCTTGCATCCGATGCAGGTGGTGGTGTCGACCAGTTTGCAGACTTCGAGGTCGCGCTGCATGCCGAGGCCGGGAGATGGGCCGGTATGGGCCGAGATTCTTTCGGCTTGGAGTGTCTTGCGGTCTGCCATTCTCCGTCCTCACTTCACTTGGTTTGCGTTGCCGCTACCAGACGGGCACGCCTGCCCGTCGTGCTCTCAAACCTTTTCGATCTTCACCAGAAAGCCCTTGAATTCCGGTGTGAATGCGTTCGGATCGATTACGGTCGGCGTGAGCTGATTGGTGAGCGTCTTCGCCGTCTTGCCTTCATCTTCGGCAATGCCGCGGAAACCCCAGTGAATGGGAATGCCGATCTGGAACGTTTCCTTGCCGTCGATCTTCATGGGGCGAATGCGTCGCGTGACCATCGCTTTTGCGATGTAGTTCGCGCGCACGCTCGAGACTTTCACTTTTTCGCCGCCGCGGATGCCCAGGCGGTCGGCAAGTTCGGCCGGCACCTCGACGAAGGGTTCGGGCACCAGTTGTACGTTCATGGGATTATTTTTGGTCCAGTAGTGATAGTGCTCGGTCAGGCGATAGGTGGTGCAGATGACGTTGTATTCCTTGTCGCCGGTCGCGGCGTACTTGTCCATATCGGTCTTGTAGCGTTTCACGACCGGGTTGCTCGACTGGTTGGGATGCAAGAGGTTCGCGAGCGGGCTCTCGATGGGCTCGTAGAATTCCGGGAACGGGCCGTCCTGCATGCCCCCGAGCGGCACGAACAGTCGGCCGATGCCATCGGGATTCATGATGAAGGGGCCCATGTGTTCTTTGGGCGCGGAATCGGCTTTGAAATCCGGGACGTCGACGCCCGTCCAGCTTTGTTTCGCTTCATCCCACCAGATCTGACGGCGGGTGGGATCCCAGGGCTTACCCTCAACGTCGCAGGAGGCACGGTTATAAAGGACGCGTCGGTTGGCCGGCCACGACCACGCCCAGTTGGGGTAGATTCCGAGGCCGGACGGGTCGTCGGTGCCGCGGCGCTGGGTCATGGCCCCCGCCTCGGTCCAGGATCCGGTGTAGAGCCAGTTTCCGGAGAGCGTCGTGCCGTCGTCTTTCAGCCAGGCAAAACCAGGCAATTGCTGGCCGGCTTTGATGGTCGTGTTGGTCTTCGGGTCGGTGAGATCGGCAAGCGCTCGGCCGTTAATTTCTTTTGCGATCTCGGAAAGTGACGGGTTATAGGGGTTGGTGTAGGCAAAGGTCGCATTCAGGACGGGGTCGGGGAACGCGCCGCCTTCTTTCTTGTAGAGCTCGCGAACTTTCAGGAAAATGGTGGCGAGAATTTCCTGGTCGAGCCGTGCCTGCCCGGGGGTGGGGACGGCCACGTTCTTCCACTGCAGCCAGCGGGCGGAGTTCACGAAGGTGCCGTCTTTTTCGGCGAAGCCGGCGCCGGGCAAGCGATAGACCGTGGTGTTGATCTTTTTCTGATCGTCTGCGGTTATGCCGGGGGCGCGCCAGAACTCGCTGGTTTCATCGGGATAGATTTCGCACACCACCAGCCACTCGGCTTTCTTGAGGGCGTCGATATTCTTGTTCGCATCGGGGCCGATCATGACTCCGTTCATGCCGAAGGCAAAGATGCCTTTGACATGGCCCTCGTACATGTCATTCCAGATATTGACCCAGGAGTAGTTGCGATCAATTTTGGGCAGATAGTTGAATGCGAAGTCGTTTTCCTTGGTGGCCGCAGCCCCGTACATCGCTTTGAGGAAGGAGACGGCGAATTTGGGTGTGTTCGACCAGTAGTTAAACGACTGCCAGGGATCGGGCCTGGATTCGGTTGGCGTGGTGCGCTTGAGGTAGGTCGCGAGATCGACGTCGGCCGGATTCGGCATCTTCAGATAGCCGGGAAGGATCTCGAAGATACCCGCCATGTCGGTGGCGCCCTGAATGTTGGAATGGCCGCGCAGGGCGTTCACTCCGCCGCCGGCGCGTCCGATGTTGCCAAGCAGCAGTTGCAGTACGCAGGCGGTGCGAATGATCTGGGTGCCGAAGCTGTGCTGCGTCCAGCCGACGGCATAAATGATGGTCGCGACTTTCTGCATGTCGCCATCTTTGCGGACCGAGGTGAACAGGTCGGCGGCTTTGAGGAATTGTTCCCGCGGAATGCCGGTGATGCGCTCGACCATCTCCGGGGTATAGCGCTCGTACTGCTTCTTCAGCAATTGATAGACCGAGCGCGGGTGTTCCAGGGAGAGATCGAAGGCGATCTTCGGTGGTAGCGCCGGTGCGGGCGGTGTCGCGCCCGGTGCCAGAGGCGGGGCCGGCTTCTCGGCCGGGGTGGCGGCGACGGGCTTGCCGGTCAGGTCGCCCCCTTCTTCGTAATTCCATGTCTTCTTGTCGTAGGTCTTTTTCTCGGGATCGAATCCGGAAAACAGGCCGTCTTCAGGCAGGCTGAAGCCATCTTTGATGATGAACGAGGCGTTGGTGTAATTGATGAGGTAGTCTTTGGCGACGCGGTTGTTTTCGATGGCGTATTTGATGACGCCGCCCAAAAATGCGATGTCAGCACCGGCACGGATCTGCACGTACATGTCGGCGTTGGCGGCGGTTCGGGTGAGGCGCGGGTCGACGACGATGGTTTTCGCGTTGCGGTGAATTTTCGCTTCAATCGCCCACTTGAAGCCGCAGGGGTGGTTCTCGGCGGGATTGCCCCCCATGATCAACATCATGTCGGTGTTCTTGATGTCGATCCAGCCGTTGGTCATTGCGCCGCGTCCGAAGGTGGGCCCCAAACTGGAGACCGTGGGGCCGTGTCAAACGCGGGCCTGGTTTTCCAGGTAGCAGACCCCCAGGCTGCGCATGCTTTTTACCACCAGATA
>JBEKPJ010000083.1:0-24985 GCA_049520935.1 Terriglobales bacterium
TGTGTTGTGCTATCGTCAGACACGAAGAAGCCTCCGGAAGTGCCTCGAACGGCGTCTAGTCAACCTGTTTGTAGCACAGGAGGCTTCTCTTGTCTTAAAAATCACGAATTATTCGGGCTAGATCGATCGAGAGAGCTCGCGTTATGACGGGTACGCCCGCGCACTTGCGCGGGCGTCTACCAGCCCAGCCCACCGCAACCAAGGGCATTTCGGCTGGCGAAAGACGATCGATAAGTGTCGCTCATCGCTCTTTGTTCAGGATTCAGGGTTCACCTCTGCTTCCGACCAAGATTCGGAACCGCGACGCAGGCTCATGCCGCCCGGCGACGAGATGGTGAGACTTTGCGCGGAGTCTTAGGACCTTCCGATCGCCGCGCGCGCCTGTACTCCAGCATCCCGAAGAATCCTCCCGCCACGGAGAACGCTATCAAAACAAAAAACACATCCCAATAATAGCGCGCGAAGAAACTCACAAGCTGCCGGCCGTTGTGCGCCCCGAGATAGCCAAGGATGGTGAAGCGAAGGCCGCGTCCCACCGCCAAAGCGGTCAGAAATTTCCTGGTCGGATACTGCATGGCACCAGCCACCAGCAGCATGGGCACGATGGGAAACGGTGGTGGCAGCAACGCGGGGATCGCGACCGCGGCAAAGCCCCAACGTTCGAAAATCGCGTACAGCCTCTTCGTCGTCTTCTTCGAGAATCTCTTTTCCAGGGTTTCTTTACCGCCCTGGCGAGCCATTCGGTAAGTAAGATAGCCGCCAATGATGGCTCCCGCCGTGGCCATCATTGTGTAGTAGACCCACAGGTTGCCACGGTGGGCTGCCAGCAGAATGGTGACGATGTCCGTGCTGCCGGGCAGCGGAATGAGCGAGTTGTCGGCGAGCCCGAGCAAAATGAGGCTGGGGCCGCCGAGACGGATCAACCATCGCAAGGCGCTATTTTTGGAAATGAACAGAATGATCGCCAGCAAGCGCACCCCTTGTTCCCCGAAGCAGTATCTCGGCTACCCAGTTCCCAGCTTTGAAGGCCGGGCGCACCGCCTCCAGGAGCAGCGCACGTTGCGCCCTCAGCTCTACGAAAAAGCGCCGGAACCTGGCATCCAAAGATTTCCGAATTTGCGATGCTGGAGGTTGCCGTGACAAAGGCCTTCAATAACCTCAGCTGTCGTCGCGGTCGCTTCCCTATTACTCAGACACCGCCTAGAAGACGGATTTCTCTTCAGGCCAAGGGCTGCGCAGGCGATGCGTAAGGGTTTACCGGGGTGCAGGACGAAGGCTCGAAGCTGAGGCGACCATAATTTGTCCTGCCTTCGACGACCGTATGGTTTTTGTCGACGGTGATTCTGCGCGCCTGACCGAGATCGGAAATCTGCAGGTTTCTCACTTGGATGTCGATTCCTTCCGCGATCGTCCTGCCGCCCGTAACCATGGCTAGCTCCCGCAACATACGCTTGCGTGGCTCTCCGAAGCCAGGCGCCCTTACTGCCGCAACCTGAAGCGGACCGCGCAATTTGTTCACCACCAGCGCAGCCAATGCCTCGGCCCCGACATCCTCTGCGATGATGAGCAACGGCTTGCCCATCTTTGTAACCTGTGTCAGCAGCGGAAGCAGGTCCTTCTTGCGACTGATTTTCCCTTCGCAGATGAGAATACAGGCGTTTTCAAAGGCAACTTCCATGCGTTCGGGATCGGTAATAAAGAAGGGCGAAAGGTAACCGGAGTCTAAGTGCATGCCGCCCGACTGCGGGATGTCACTCGAGATGCCGGAAATTGGGTCGAGCGCGGCTGTGTCGCGGGCAACGTCCCTACCGGCCAACCTGTCTTCCTCTACTATTGCGCGTTTCGCAGCCACGATCACCGTTTATCCCCCGTTTGGCTTCGATCTCACTGCGGAGTATGGCCGATTTCAGCCTGGCCCGCTGGTCAGTTTTGTACATACTTTTGGAATAAAAAGCCGCCGAGACCATTCCGACTCATGGCTTTCGCTTGCCATCCTCGAAGCCGATCCGCGATCGTGGGCACGGTTGCGCATCCGAGCAAATCCTTGATGTGATCCATTCTGCACAGTATTTCGCGAGCGATTGATCGACTCTTAGGAAACAATCACAGAGGACAAAATGGCAAAAACAGCGGTTGGTCTATTTGAAAATGCAGGCTCGGTCGACGATGTTGTGCGCGAGCTCGAGGCGAGCGGCTTTCCTCACAATGACGTGCGGGTTTTGGCCGAATCGCGAGAGATGACTGGTGATGGAATCATGAGTACTCCGCACACTGATTTTGAAGTGGATTTGATTCGGGACCTCAGGTCTTTTGGAGCCGCAGAAGCGGATGCGGAAGCCTATGTTCGGGGAGTACGACGCGGAGGCGTCATGGTGTTTGCCACCGGTTCGACAGCGATGGCGGACAATGCCGCCGTCATCATGAATCAACACCGTGCGGTGGAAATCGAAGAGCTCAGCTCCTCCGTAGCGTACCTTCCGGGCGCGGACAGCGCCGTGACGGCTCCCGATCACGATCTCTCTTTCCAGGCTGGAAGGGTCCGCGCTTCGGGCTCGGGTGCTCGCCTGTTTGTTTGGTAATGATTTCCGAAACGCGAATTGTCCGGAGTATCCGCCAAGCGACGCACGGGCAGAGGAGATGGCATAACATGAATACTTTCAGACCTACTGCAGGGCTCGCCAGGCATCGATGGGTATCGCGAACTCTCGTTTCCCTATTGTCGATCACGTGGTTGTGTGCGATTGGGACTGTTCAACTTGCGGCGACTCAGGACCCACCCGCCACGGCGCAGGCCAACCAAGCGCCGCCCTACGCACAGCAGACTCCCGCGCAGTTGCAGCGGTTGGTCGCACCGATTGCGCTCTATCCGGATTCGCTGGTGGCGCAGGTCCTGGCGGCGTCCACGTTTCCTGAGCAAGTCGTCGAGGCCGACAGATGGGTACAGGCAAATCCCGACCTGAAAGGCGAAGCTCTGGGTAAGGCCGTGGACCAGCAGCCCTGGGACCCAAGCGTCAAAGCGCTCGCCGCATTTCCATCTGTTCTCGGCAATATGGACAAGAATCTCTCCTGGGCATCATCGCTCGGCGATGCCTACTTCAATCAGCAGCCCGATGTAATGGATGCCGTGCAGGTGATGCGTCGGCGCGCGCAAAGTGCTGGTGATCTTAAGACCACATCGCAGCAAAGGGTTACGACCGAAGACTCGACGATCGTGGTTGAGCCCTCCGACCCGGATCTGGTTTACGTTCCTGCGTATGACCCGTGGTCGGTCTACGGCGATCCGATCATGGCATGGCCCGGATGGTATCCGTATCCCGGAATTTGGTTTGGCGGCCCGTACTTGTCTTGGGGGGGCGGCTTCGGGATCGGTTGGTTTGGCGGTTATGGGTGGGGCTGGAATCACTGGGGGTTCAATTGGGGTGGCCGATACGCGATGTACGGCGGCGGCCGATACTATTCCCGGAGCAACACGTTCTACAACCGGAGCAGTTTCTACCGGGCAGGAAGCGCGCGCGGATTTGATGGCAACCGCGGCGGAGCACGCGACCGCACCAACAGCGGGAATCGGTCTACCGCGGGCGGCAACGAAGGGCGTGGCGAGCTGAATAACAGCCGCGGAGCGACCGCCAGGGCATTCAACGGAAATACCAGGGCGGCGCGAGGATACGCGGAACCGCGTGGACAGAGCGGCACCCGAAGCGGCGCCTTCAGCAGCTACGGGAAAGGCGGACCGGCGAAAAGCGCTTCGTCACGCGGCGCGGCCAGCATGCAGGGAGCCATGCGTGGTGGCGGTGGATCCCGTGGCGGAGGCGGGTCTCGCGGCGGTGGTGGCGGCGGACATCACTAGTCCAGCGGCCATAGGTCGCGCTAGACGATAAAACTTGCAATTGGGGGAGCAGACAGATGCGACGAACAAACATCATATGCGGCAACTTTTCTTGGGCAAATCTTCCTGGACTGGCAGTGGGCGCTGTTCTTTTGACAGCATGCCTCTCAATCAGTTCCACAGCGCAGGAGCCAGGCCAGAAAACATTTGCCTCGCCCGAAGACGCGAGCAGCGCGCTGGTCGCGGCCGCGGAGGGTAGCGACGAAAAAGCAATGCTCGAGATCCTCGGACCAGACGGAAAGCGCATCGTTTCCTCGGGAGATGAAGCCGAAGACACAGAGAGCCGCGCAAATTTCGTCAAGCGCTATCAGGAAATGCACCGCGTGGTCAATGAACCGAATGGAACCACTACCTTATATATCGGTGCGGAAAACTGGCCCACGCCCATTCCCCTCGTAAACAAGGGCAATGTATGGTATTTCGACACCCTTGCGGGCAAAACGGAAATTCTGTACAGGCGAATCGGGCAGAACGAAACATCAGCGATCAGCGTTTGTCAGCAACTCGTAGCGGCGCAGAAGGAATACCATGCCGCGCAGCACGACGCGTATGCCCAGAAGCTCTTCAGCGATGACGGGCAGCACAACGGGCTCTATTGGAAAGCTGCCGACGGCCAACCGCCAAGCCCCATCGGTCCACTGCTGGCATCTGCCGAAGCCCTCGCCCATGGCCAGCCCGGTGCCCCGACCCCTTACCGCGGCTATTACTACCGTATCCTGACGCGGCAAAAGAAAATTACTGCGAGCGGGGCGAAAAGCTATGTCGTCAATGGCAAAATGAGCGCGGGCTTCGCCTTCGTGGCATATCCCGCGGAATACAGATCCTCGGGCGTGATGACATTCATCGTGAACGAGGATGGAGTCGTCTATGAAAAAGATCTCGGCAGAAAGACCGAAGTTCTCGCCAAAGGGATGAAGGCATATGACCCCAAATCCGGCTGGCAACAGACCGAGGAAGAGCTTGAGGAAACCGCGAACGCGCAAGACACCAAATAAGGCGCCTTCTGTCGCTTTGCCATCGCTACGGAAGACACAGTCAGGTGAAAGGCTTGCAACCCTGGCTGTCGATCATCGCTTCGCGATGACCGACAGCATTGCGGACCAACCACAGGTTCACAACGCGGCCCAAGAAGGCGCGCGCAACCAGCATCCTCGGACGTCGGCCTGGCGCAAGTCGTACAAATGCGATCTCCATCACACTGAGCAATAGCAGACAGTTTTCCCGCTCGCGCGCTGTCATAGTTGCCGGTGGGACTTATTTTAGCGTTCCAAGAACGACGGCAAGTGGCCGGGAGAAGTAAAAATGTCCATAGAGAATTCAGTGGTTGCAATCTATCACCAACATTCCGACGCCGATCTGGCAATCCAGGAGCTGCAACGTGGCGGAGTCGACATGCACAAATTGTCAATCGTCGGCAAAGGGTACCATACCGACGAGCAGGTGGTCGGCTATTACAACACCGGCGACCGCATGAAGTATTGGGGCAAGATGGGCGCGTTCTGGGGAGGGTTTTGGGGGCTTTTATTCGGGTCTGCCTTTTTCATGATTCCGGGTCTTGGTCCAGTCCTAGCGGCGGGACCGATCGTTGCCTGGATCGTGGCGGGGCTCGAAAGCGCCGTAGAGGTCGGAGCGCTGGGCGTTCTGGGAGCTGGACTCTACAGTATCGGCATACCAAAGGACAGCATTGTGAAATATGAAACAGCGCTAAAGACCGATCAATTCTTGGTGATCGCGCACGGGACCGCTGCCGAAGTGGCCACGGCAAAGAAGATCATCGAAAACACGCATCCTCTGTACTGCACATTGCACACGGCCGTAGCTGTGGCTGCGTAGGCAAGAGACTCCTTAAGGTTCTTCGTGAGAACGTGCGTTCCTTAAAGCCTTGCCCGGAGGCGAAAGCACTGACCGTGTGAACGTTTCAGCGCTTTGTCGACCGTTCTCGAGTGTAGGATCTGCCCGACGATGGGTAATGGATCGGAGTGGCGATTATGGGTGCGAGAAATAACCAGCACCAAGACGAGCTTGGACCGGACTCAGCCGGGCAGTCCGGCGATCTTCAGGGAATATCGGACGTCTCCGACGCTGATTCTGAAAGCGTGAAGGAACTGCTAGAACAGGGAAACGCGTTCGAAGCCGACGCCGTGGATGGTGTGGAGAACGCAAAGGACGCAGATGTTTCGGAAGTGACCACGCGCGAAGTGGCGGAGGACGACGTCCCCCCAGAGTATCGAAACGCCAGCTAGGCACAATGCTCAGGACTAATCGCGCCCCAAGGACAAGCCGCCAGGAGAACAGAATGCCACAAAGCCCGCACAATCGACTCGCAGAGCTCCACAACCTCGCAGCCCATGCCCACGCCGCAGCTGCTGTCGCCCACGGCAAAGCGGATCCGTTGACGGCGCACGGACTCACCGCAAAGGCTCACGAACACTCTATGAATGTCCACAAGCTTGCGGAGTTAATGGCCGCGAAGGACACAAATACCGCCAAAGCATAAAGCGGAAGCGTTGTCTGCTTGCGTTTATTATCTTCATCCGCCCGATGCGCAACCGTCCCCCCGACTCACCTCATCACCGCCCGGCGGAAACCGGGCTTGCTTAGTGGGGGCTCGGACAATGGTAATCGGCACGCACCACGCAGTAGGATCGCCAGGCAAGCACGCGTCGCGTCGATTGCAAGACCACGTGACTCGCTATCTCTTCCTCATCTCTGCCTCGCTGCCGAAGGAGTTGGCCGCGCCCCGAGGCGCGGCTAGAACTCGGAGCGGAACCGGGTTGCTCACACTGCAGGTGCAGTTGGAGCAAGCTGCTACTGTAGATTCTCGGAGCCCGTCGCCGACGCCTGAACCGGTTGGTCTGGTGTGGTGTTAGAGCGGCTGCCGGTTTCGGTCTGCTTGCTCGACGGAATCGCGGTACCTGCTGGATAGATGAGAATCTGCACCCTGCCCCAGCCGACATCCGAATTCGCATCTGCCTGCTTGCCCATTCCCAGGGTCTTCAGCTGACTGTCGTCAAAGCCGAAGTGCTCCACCAGATACTCGCGCACAACCATGGCGCGGGCTTCGGTGAGCACCAGGTCTTTCTGGGTGTCGCCTTCCATGCCGGCAGAAGCCACGATCACGGCGAACCCGAACTGGTTGTTGGCCAGGAAATCGCCACCCAGGTTGAGTGACTTCTGGTTCTTGAGCTTGGCCGAATCTTGCTTATCGAAAAGCTGCTTGGCGGAGTAGGTAAACTCTTTGATCGCCGTGCCCGGCGGCAGGCGTTCGATCGCATTCTGTGCCAGCTCGGCGGAATCTTCGTAGCCTCGGTTCTTGAAATACCCGCGCAGAAAAAAATTGTGCTTCAGGGCCTCCATATTCTCCTGGAAGTCCTTGACTCCTGATTCCGCCTGCACCATCGTGTCACGCATGGCGGCCGTCGTCTGGGTGAGGTTGTTATAAAGTTGTTGGTTGTTAACCAGCGCGCCGACGGTTCCCTGCCCCTCATTGATCTTAGCGCTGATCGAGTCAAGATTGGCCGTCGCCCGGGTGGCGTTCTGGACGGCTTGCTGGCTGCTATCCAAAATGCCGCTCGTTTTTTGCAGCAGGTCCGACATTTCAAGTGGCGGTTCGCTCGCAATGGTATCGCCGTCCCGCACGTTCGCTGTCCCGGCGGATCCAAACGAGATCGCCAAATATTGGTTGCCCAACAGTCCCTCGGTCTCGATGGTGGCTACGGAGTCTTGCTTGATGATCTCATGCGTCGATTTGCCAAGGTCCATGACGACGGTGACCTTTTCACCGGGCTTGTTCGGCAACACAATGCTGTGCACGGTTCCACTGTGAACTCCGCCCACCCGCACATCGCCTCCTGCATCCAGGCCCTCCACGTTGTCGAATTGCGCCTTCAATCGGTACGTGGAGCTGAAAAGATACTGCTTGCTCCCGATGATGAAGACACCCGCCACCAGGATTGCCATTGTCGCAACGATGAACGCTCCCAACCGTGCCGCTCTCGACATATATCCCCCTACGAGTGCCCTAAAAATTCCCGAACAAATTCGATGTCGCTTCCTTGCAGCTGTTCGAAGGTGCCTTCGATCACAACATTGCCGTCCTGGAGCAGCGCCAGGCGCCCGGCTATCGTTTTCGCGCTATGGAGATCGTGCGTCACCACGATCGATGCCATGTGATGTTCCTGCTGGAGCTTGAGAATCAAATCATCAATTTCCGATGCGCTAATGGGATCCAGACCTGCGGTAGGTTCGTCGAGCAGCAGAATATCCGGCTCCAAAGCCAGCGCACGCGCGAGGCCTACTCGCTTTTGCATTCCGCCGGATATATCCGAAGGCATCTTTCGAAGGTTGGCTTCCATGCCCACCTCCTCCAATAACGCCCTGACCCGGCCGCTCTGCTCCGACTTCGACATCGCCTTCTTATGGTGCTCGAGCGGAAACGCCACGTTCTGCTCGACCGTGAGCGAATCGTAGAGCGCAGCCTGCTGAAACAGAAAGCCCATTTTCATTCTGATCTCGCCCAGTAGGTCCAGAGCCAGGCCGGCAATGTCTTGTCCCTGGATGCAGACCGATCCCGAGTCGGGCTTCTCCAGACCTATGATTACCCTCAGCAAGACGCTCTTTCCGGTACCACTGCGCCCGAGCACGGCCAGCGTCTCGCCCCGCCTGACCGTCAAGCTGACTCCGTTCAAGACTCTTTGCGTGCCAAAAGACTTGTGCAAGTCATGAACGGCAATCGCCGGCCTGCTGGTGGCTGCGGTGGTTACCTCGGGCAGCATCGCAATTGGTTCGGCTATTTCCATACTTGCCTCGCGAGCCATTTCATTAAGGCTCACCGAAAGTGCTCATGGGAAAAATATAAGAATGATTTTCACCAGCACGACATCCGCCAGGATGACGAACAACGAAGACAACACGACCGAACTTGTGGCGGCACGGCCCACGCCCGCAGCGCCCCCCTGCGTACGCATTCCCTGGAAGCACGCGACCAGCCCAATGATCAGGCCAAAGACCATGGTCTTGAACGTCGGCGGCAGGAAATCATTGAAGTCGGCGCCCTTAAAGCCGCTATTGATGAACTGGTGGAACGAGAGCGGCTCAGCCAGCGCCTGCGTAACCCAGCCCATCACCAAGCCGCAACCATCGGCAGCCAGGGTGAGCAAGGGAAGCATGAGGATGCACGCCAGGATGCGGGTCGCAGCCAGGAGCCTGTACGGGTTCACCGCCGACGCCTCGATGGCGTCGATCTGCTCGGTCACTTTCATGGACGCCAGCTCCGCGCCAATGCCAGCGCCCACGCGGCCACTCACTACCAGCCCGGTGATAATCGGACCGGTCTCGTGGATAACCGAGAACACGATCGCCGCAGGAAGCAGGGACTTGGCTCCAAACCGAGTAAGGCTGTAGCGAGCTTCCAAAGAAAGTACCACCCCGATAGCGGCACCGGCCAAGGCAACCAGTGGCAGAGACATGGATCCGATTTCGTCGAGCTGTCGAAACAGTTCGCGAAATTCAAACGGCGGCGTCACGGCTGCGCGCAAGACTTGCCAGAAGAACACGCCCAGATCGCCGAACCACTGGAAAAACTTGTTGATGAGACCGAGAAAGGAGTTCACCAGGGGAAACAGCAGCGTCGTCTGTTGTGTCGGAACTCGAGTATCCATGCCCGCAACCGCCGTAGATTTTGGCTCGATCATGGACTTGGCGCTCCACGTGCATCGTTGAGGTGCATACGAGTGAGCAAGGAGTGCGGCCCGCGATAGAGAAATTCAAGGGAGATATTTGCACCGATAAACCCCAGCAAACTGTAGTTGCCCATTCGGAATGCATCTTTGTAATCGTAGCGGGCGGGATACCAACCATACACGGCCATCATGGTGCCGGCATAGGGGGCAACCAGATTGGGAACGGAAAAGACGCGATGGCCATCGATGCCGCGGCGCGCTGTGAACGTGGAAAGCACGGCATGTCCCAGGCGGGGCAACACGCCTTTGCACTCGCAGCGGTAAAACAGCGTGTCTTCGCGAAACACTTCCGAGAGGGCGTAGCGAGTCGTCGTGGACACCGCCGCGATGCTGAGGTCGGAGCCCACACGCTTGGCATAGCCCGCAGCGCCTTGCTTCCACTCCGGCGGAGTGTTATACGCCTGGTTGATGCCCGCCGCGAACCCTGCGCCGAAGATCGGATACGGTCCGAAGGCGTCAAACAAGAAATTACGGAGCTTCGTCGCCTCCGGCGGACGTACGTACGTTGGCCCCGATTGTAGGAACGCCGGAATGGCGGCACTTACTGGCAAGGCGACAACACTAGAGGAGTCTGCAGAATCGACCATGGATTGCGCCTTTACGAGCCCTGGCAACAGTGCCAGTTGTGCTACTGCCAGCAGCAAGAACATAACTCGGCACGTCTTCATAGCGATAGACTCCTCGGTCACTCTGAGGTTCTGCGGGCACACCTAGAACCGTTACCGTTCCTCTTAACCGTCAAACGGGCAGCTTCCACATTCACCGCGAGAGGCAATCTGCACCTCTTCGGTTCCCGCTTCTCTGCAGGCCTGGCCGCACTCCTCGTCACCCGGTTACCCAAACACCGGCGTGGTCGTTGCTCACATTTGTTCTGCTGATCGATTGTCGTCATGAGCCCCCTTTTCAAGGTAGCCTGCTGGTCACATCCTCTTCGCTTGAGCAGAATTGGAGCCTGCGATGCGCGTTTCGTGTTTCTCGGCTTCGGTCAAAGGCATATTCACCAGGTGCTCGCTCAGATACCATGTCTGCAGCTCGTTCCGTCCGTTCTTGCCTTCTGTGAGGTTGGTAGCTGATGCCACAGTGTTGCTCCTTTGCGAGCTATTGATTTGCGTTTTAATCGCGCGGTTATCTCATGGCGATGATCGCTCAACGCAGAGAAAGTAGCTGGTCTGAATTGCTCACTTCGGCTTTGCCCGCGGAATGGCCTAGACTTTCTTGAACCAGGGTTGGTGCATTCGGATGCGACCGTCATTGTCCCATTTGACGACGGCGTCGTCTTCATTCGCTCGTTCAACCGTGCCGAATGCTCCCGTCGGCTTACCGAAGTCGCCCAGTCCCTCGACACGATCTCCGGGAGTAAGTTGCTGGCCGCTGGCCATGGGCTCGGCCAGCGCTGGCTTCCTGGCTCGATCGGAGTCCGGAGCGGCGCCGCTGTGTACGAGCGGCGGTTGGGCAGCGTTACGCAGCTTTCGAATCGGGCGACGGGTTACATCGGTCATATTTCCAGCTGTCTGTTTTCCGAATGGCTGCAAGCGTGGTAGATGCAACGATTCCTATTCTTGTGCGTCCATCATAGAACGCGGGAGAACGGTAGGAATGGTCTACTCTGCACAGTTTTTCACAATTAGTTAGTTTTCCCGAGGTGGTTGTTCGCGCCCTTGGCGGGTTTATGGTGGACGCTTCGCGTTCGGTGTGGAAGAGTTAGTCGTGAAGAACGACGTTGAGCAGCGAACTATGGACCTGCAGTCCAGCTTCCCCATAGTCGACGAAGCCGAGCTTCCTGAACCGGTTCATGAAAAAGCTGACGCGGGAACGGGTAGTACCGATCATATCGGCGAGAGTCTCCTGGCTGATCTTGGGGATTACGGTCTCGGGCACCCCCTCCTTGCCGAAATGAGCCAGCAAAAGCAGTATCCGAGCGAGTCTCTTTTCGCTTGAATTGAAGAGTTGATCTACCAAATCCTCTTCATATCGGATGTTCCGTGCCAGCAGATACGCCACGAACATGTCGGAAAATTCGTGTTCCCGATGCAGCGCTTCCATCATGGCTTTCTTGTCGATGCGCAGAAGTTCGCAGTCGGTCATGGCGGTCGCCGACCCCATACGTAACGCCTGTCCGGCCAGGCTGCCCTCTCCGAAAAACTCGCCCGAACTCAATATGCCGAGGGTTGCTTCCTTGCCAATCTTGGATACGACCGTCAGCCGAACCTTGCCCTCCTGGATGTAGAAGACCGAGTCCGCCGCATCTCCCTGGGTGAAGATTGTTTCCTTCTTGGGAAAACTCATCTCTTTTTTGCCCACGCCGATTGTGGCAAGGAAACTCCTCGGGTTGAGGTCGTACCCTTTCTTGGCGAATGCGATTGGGGATGTCATAAAGGGCCTCTCTGAGAGTGAACGACACTCCCGTAAACTTTGCCATATTCCAACCCGTAAAGATGGTCACTTTTGCTCACAATTTGCCAAAACCCAAAATCTGCCTGCACCGTGCCCATCCGCCGCCGCCGCTGCATCGAAAGTGAGCAATATTGAGCATCTTCCGGAAGCGGAGCGTTGCATCATACGATGGTGAAGGCCAAAGATCTCACCGCAGAGCAAATTTTGGCTGTGCCTTGCACCACCTGTGGCGCGGCCGTTGGAGAATCGTGCGAACTGAATACGGGTTTGCCCCGCACCGAGCCCCATCGTGATCGAAAGCTTTCGGCAGCCGAAGCGGTGGAAAGCGTAGGACACCGAGCATAGGCGTCCCTGAGTCCCAGCCGATTGTCCCTCGCTGCCGAAGAATCCCTCCTCCCCACACCCCCTCATTTTACAAGCGGAATCCAGTCGTTCGAGAGCTGGCGAGATTCAGCAGAATACTGACGTGACGGGCACTTGCCTGCATCGATTTTGCGCAGGGTGCGCTTGGCTGTACCTCTGGCAGAAACAACGATGCCGGTCGAATGCGAAAGACTTTTGTCGGCGTCGCTGCTGCACCGAGAGTGCTGGTCTGCAGTGAGGTCGAGCACGGCGGCTCGACCTATGCCGTCCTGCAGGCGACGTATTCCGGCCGCCGGCGGCGATCGGGCTCTGTAACGCTGCGCCTGCTTGGCCCGGTGAACCTGCTCGATATTGCGCTTCCCGCGTAAACTCCAAGAGACCACCGAGGGGAATCATACTCCATGAAAATCACGAAAAAACTGATTGTGTTTGATCTTGACGGGACGCTTGCTGAAAGCAAATCGGCGGTAGATCCCGAGATGTCGGGGCTACTCCACGACCTTCTCGGAATTGTGAAAGTGGCAGTGATCTCCGGAGGCGATTGGCCGCAGTTTGAAACGCAAGTGGTCTCCAAACTTCCTCAGGACGAACGCCTGCTGGAACTCTCCCTGCTTCCCACCTGTGGAACGAAGTTCTATCAATACACGGGGCAGTGGAAAAAACTCTATGAAGAGGATTTCTCCCCCACAGAGAGGGAGAAGATACTCGACTCTCTCAGGAAATCGCTCGCTCAAGCTGGCTACAAAGTCGCGAAGGTGTGGGGAGAAGTCACCGAAGACCGTGGGAGCCAGATGACATTTTCCGCATTGGGCCAGCAAGCGCCATTGGAAGAAAAGAACAAGTGGGATCCCGATTATTCCAAACGGAAAGCAATCAAAGCGATTTTGGACACTTACATTCCTGAGTTCTCGGTGCGCATTGGAGGCTCGACATCGATCGATATCACCAAGCCCGGCATCGACAAAGCCTATGGCATAGGGAAATTGCGGGACCTCCTGCAGCTTTCACTGCCCGAGATGATTTATATCGGGGATGCCCTGTTTGAGGGAGGGAATGACTATCCTGCTAAGCAAGCCGGTGTCGATTCGATCCCAGTCAAGGGTCCGGAGGAGACGAAGCGGGTCATACAAGCAATCATCTTCTGCTTGGCATCGCTGGTTGAGGAATCTGCGACCCGACGGCGTGATTGAAAATGGGAGAGTGGAATGAGCGGGCAACGCCTGGGAATGTTGATGGAGCCGGAACCAAGTAATTCTCAGGAAGTCGCCGGGGGCCTGAGCCCGGTCTCGGCTCGCAGCCGGCGGGCAGACTCTACTATCTATTTCGGCGACTGATGGCGCGGGAAACTACTCGCGCACCGCCATGGCAAGAGTACAGCTCGACATAGCGGGCGAGCCTTCCTGTACCGAGCGGGCGCGGCATGCTGTTGGATCCGGGAGCCGACTGCCAAAACTAGCAGAAAGCAGGCGCCACGTGTTGGCGATGGCGCCTGGCCATGTTCCCTGTCTCCATGTTTCAAATCCGACCGAAAACCAGCAGCAGAACCACGATGCAAAGGACGAGTCCAAACCCTCCACTCGGGTAGTAGCCCCAATTCCGGCTGTGCGGCCAACTTGGCAGTGCACCGAATAGCGCCAAGATCAAAATCACGATCAGTATCGTACCCAACATAGTTCACTCCTTTTTCGCCGCCCCAGATCCCGCTCAAAACACATCGAATTCATGTGTTTCTTCCTCTCATTCCAGTGCGGCGCTCCCGATTGTCTAGTTGCGCAGAACGAGACGAACACCTGCTGAGAGGCTCACCCTGGTTTATAGGCGGTTCACGGCTTTCTTGCTGGTCAAAACTGCTCAATGACGGAAGACGGGCAACCGTGGCGAACTGCGATCACGGAAATCGCGGTCTTTTCGAAAGTGCGAACACCGGTGGCTTTCCTTGGCCGAGCGACGCCAATCCTCCAACGCTCGACCTGGAGGTCATGCAGGCGGCCGCTCCCTGCCTCGTGCTTGCCGAGTTCGGGGTTGTGCGACCATTGGTCTGCTCCACAAGCGGTTGGTGACCAGTCCCGTTGACCGGGCCGGATCGATGGTTGACGCCGCGGATGAGTCTGCCCCCCTTGCTCGCCTTGGTGGATGTCGAACCTAGTACTGCGGAACTGATTCCCGCGGACTTGCGGGCGCAAAAGAGGCGCGAGCCCAAGAAATGAACTCGCGCCAAACTCAGTTATGCTGGTTGCCTTCGCTGGCGACGCCGGACAAACTGGTTACAGCGTGAAACTGAGTGCCAGGTTGACGCCAGGAAACGAAGCGTTACACAGATAATACACGCCGTCGATTTCGACAACATAGACGTTTTGCGTATAGAGCCAATTGCTCGGCCACGGGTCAACGAATCCGAATGAATAGCCGCCGTATTGGAAGCGGTGGCTGCTGTAGTCGGACTGGCTGACGCGAAATGTGTGCTGTTGTCCAAAATTAGATTTGAATTTGTCTGCAGGAATGCGGCCGCCACCGTTATTGGCGGCATGCTGTTGCGGCTGCGCGTTCCGCTCGGCCGGTTTCGCGTTCTTGTCCTCCTGCTTCGCGTTGCGCTCTTCCGGCTTGGCGTTCTTCTCCCCCTGCTTTGCGTTGTGCTCTTCCGGCTTGGCGTTCTTCTCCTCCTGCGCCGCGGGTTTCTCCTGTGGCTTTACAGATTTTTCCGGTTGCGCCTGTTTCTCCTCCTGCGCAGGCTTCGATTTTTCATCCTGTTCGTGTTGCTCCTGGGCCAACGCCGGCACTGCGACGCCGAGCGCCATGGAAAGAACGGCTGTGCTGATCATTCCAACTAGTCTCATAAGTGTTGCCTCCGTTTATCAATTCGTTGCCTTGCCCTTACTGCAAGCTTCCGGTTGTCGCGTTTACCGGGCTGCCAATGGCATCGCCGGACACAAGAAGTTCGACTCTGCGATTCTGCTGGCGTCCCGAAGAGTTATCGTTCGTAGCTACGGGCAATGTGTTTCCGAAGCCCCTGGCCGAAACCGAATTCGTCGCCACTCCCTCTTGCACCAGATAGTCGCGTACTGATCCGGCACGATTCTCTGACAGCGTCTGATTCATTGAGTCGCTACCGACATTGTCTGTGTAGCCGCCGACCGCAATGTCCAGTCCGGGATAGGCGAGCAGAATGCCGGCAACCTTCGCCAACTTCTCCCTTGCTCCCGGCTTCAACGAGTATTTTCCGCTGTCAAACAATACATCGGACATGCTCACGATGAGACCCCGGGCGCTATCACGCGTCTGAAGAATGGAGTTCAACTGCTCGGACAATCGTGTGCGCATGGCGGCTTTGTCGGTTTCCGCCTGTTGTGCGCTCATCTGTGCCTGCTGGGCAGCCAAACGGGACTGCTCCGCATCAGCCTGGGCAGCGGAAACCGCATTGGCTGACGAAGCCTCGCTGGTCGCCAGGTCGCTCCTCGCCTGCGCGGTCGCAGTTTGCGCTGCGGCAGTGTCAGCTCGGGCCTTGTCTGCATCCAGTTCTGCGTGATCTTTTGCCGCTTGCGCGAGCGCCGCGGCCGACTGCGCCTGATCTTTCTGGCGAATCGCGTTCTCGGCTTGCGCCTGCGATTGGGACTGGGCGTCGCTCGAAGCCTGCCGTTCGCTGGCCAGGCGGATCTCGTCCAGTTTCTTGACCGCGATTTCTCGCGCATCTTCGGCGGTCTCCACGGCTTCGCGGGAAACAGCGATGAGCGGCTTGTTCTCAACGTGTCTTCGTATGGCAGATTCATCCGCATTGTTCATCAACAGGACAGCATGTTGATAGGTATCGCCGCCGTACTGTTCGGCCCCCTCGGATTGCGCAATACGCAGAGCGTTCCGCGCTTCGAAAAACTCCAACGGCAATCTGGCATTCAAAACCACCGGGTCGAACTTGTAGCCGGTGGGAATGTAGCCATCGCGAGCCATCAGTTGGTACTTAACGTTGAGCGGTTCGGTCGTGCCCTTGGTGTTTTCGCGAACCACGTTTTCCAGTACCACCACATTGCTCGGCTGGCGCACCGCATAATACGGTTCCGCGGTAACGATCAGAGCGAAGGCCTGGAGGGTGGTGGTCACGTGGAGCTTGCTGCGCTGGTGATCGCCGACTAGAACTTCACCCAGGTTCACCGCCCTGCCTTCGGGCGAAATCGACCACAAGACATAGGTCAGATACTCATTGCCGAAACTCGTCGGCGCTTGCAGGTCGCGAAATTCCGCTTCGATCTCAACCGACCCAGCCTTGCTGTTCACTTTTGCTTCACCATTCGCGGCCGACATTAAATCGGTGCCTGCGAAATCCAACTTTGTGGATCCGCCACGGTAGCGATAGTTGACGGCCTGTACACTGCGGCTGACTACGTTTACCTGGAATTGAAACGTTGGACTACTGGGCTCAACCATCATGTTGGGACGAGAATTGGATTGAGCAAAAGCGCCCATACTGACGGTGATTCCGACGGCTAACAAAATCCTGGTCTTCACTGTATCCCCCTGCGGCAAACCTCTGCCGGATTGCTTTCGTTGATCTCGGTTTGGTGCGCCCAGCCCTGGCGTGACTCGCTTCCTTTAGTCTCCGCTTAGGTGCCGATGTGGATCCGGGAAAGCGAGTTAAAGAGCCCAAACACATTCAGCAACCACAGGACCACGGCAATCACCACGACGCCGTTCAAAATTGACTTGATGGTCCCCTGCATGGGAATGAAGCGATTCACCAGCCACAGGAGGACGCCCACCACGATGAGAACTTCTAGCAGTTGAATTAGAGGCATATTTGACCTTCCTTGTTTCTCGGTTGATGCCTCTCTTCCGCCTGGAGGCATCGGCCACAGTTTCGATGTACGAGACTTTTAGGGTCGACTCGTGTCCCGCCGCTTCGTTTCGCGGCGTTCCACACGGATGAAGAATGCCGATTGGCTGGATGTGGTCGCCTCGCCGTGTCGGGAGCGGAGCGAGAGCAACCGGGGAATCAGAGCTGCGAATCAGCGTTCGCGGCTCCGTCTACACACTCAGGAGAATCAACAATGACAGGTGTTCACTCTCGCGTCTGAGCAAGATAGCTCACATCGAGATTCAGACTTCGACGCCGGTGATACGACCGGTCATCTCAGGTGCTTCTCCGGGTGCCGTTTCGACCCGGGCGGTCCCTGTGAAGTCTCGTCGAGACGCGGTCGTACCGGTCGCATCAAGGCCCATGAATACTCGAATTCCTGGCCGCACTTCAAGCAGACCTGGTAGGTCCGTTTCTGGATCGTAAACACATCGCTGCGTTGGTGGTGGCAACCAATCGCGAAGCGGAACATGGAGAGAAGCGGATTCATCAACCCTCCGCGCGATGCCGGCGCTCACAACTTCCGTTGGCATCCAGCCACTCCAGCAGCGAGCGCACGCTGGCCCGGGCCAGAGCAATCGCACAATCAGCAGCGCCGTAGTAGATGTTGACCGTGTCGCCATCGGCATCCATCGTGTATCCGCACGGGAATACGACATCGTCAACATCGCCATGTCGTTCGTAGGACGCCTCAGGCCCAAAGATCCAGGAATCGCCCCGCAGCAAGCACTTCTCCGGATTCTCGAGATCGAAAAGCGCCAAGCCCAATCGATACAGGCAGCCGGAAGGCGTGTGGCGCACTCCGTGATAGAACACGAGCCATCCTCGGGCAGTTTCAATCGGCGGCGGAGACAAACCGATCTTGTTTGCATCCCACCACGCGCCGCGGCGTGCCTCCAGCATCAGTCGGTGTCGGCCCCAATAGCGCAGGTCGGGAGAATAGGAAATCCACATGTGCGACCCGAGGGTCGTCATCGGACGGTGGATCAGCGCCCAGCATCCATCGATTCGACGCGGGAAAAGGGCCGAGTCCTTGTCGTCCGGGGGCATGATGACGCCGTAACGCTCAAAGCTTCGGAAGTCGTGGGTCAGAGCCAGTGAAACACCAGGCCCGCCGCGCGAATACGAAGTGTAAGTCACCACGTATTTTTGCAATTCAGGTAAAAAGGTGATGCGCGGATCCTCGATGCCCCAGATTTCTTCCGGATAGTGATGCGCGTCGGGCATCAGCGTAGGTTCCTGATCGATCTTCCATCCATCGATACCGTTTTTCGACCGCGCAGCGCAGAGATGCGACAGGCCGCGGCGGTCTTCGACGCGACATAGCAGGAGCGTGGTTCCGTCGGGCAACCGTGTTGCGCCGGCATTGAACACACTATTGATGGAGTACGGCCAATCCTTGCGCGTAAGGATGGGGTTGCCAGGGTGACGCAGAAGCAGGGATGGGTAGTGCGTGATTTCGGTAGCGACAAGTGTGGTTTCGGAGGTCGTCATGAGAGGGATCGTTCAGCCTTTCAGGGAATGCTTTTCAGGGTGACGCTCGGAACTCTGTACGGCCTGCATTTCGCGCAGCGCCATCAGAAACGAGAGGGTTGATTCCGCTCCCTGATTCTGATTGGCACGTTCGGGATGTAATCCGTCCCGGCAACCGCCGGTGACAGAGTCATAAAGAGCAAGTTGCAAATCATTATCGCCCAGGAACCATTTGAAGGCCGACCATGCCTGCTCGTACCAGGCTGGATCGCCCGTCACAGAATAAGCCTCGATACAGGCAGAGACCGCGCCAGCAGCTTCAATTGGCTGCTGATCGAAGCGTGCCTTTTCGCCACCCTGGCGATAAAATCCCTGCGAACCGATGGGTACGAAGTGATGATTTGTTTCGCAATGCTGCGCTTTCATCAGCCAGTCGAGCGCTTCCAGGCCGACAGAGACCATGCGCTCATTCGAGCACGCCGAACCTACTCGCAGGATGGCCTGGGGCAATCTCGCATTGCCGTATGCGACTATGTTCTCAAACCACTTCCAGTCAGGCCGCCGGATCGACTCATACATCTCGAGCAAGCGCCGGCTGAGCACAGCTCTTACTTTTTGCGCATCCCGGTCCCCCGGGTACGAGTTGAGATACTCCTGAATTCCGAGAAGTGTGTACGCTGCGGCGCGAGGACTGTAGTTCTCCACTGCTCCCGGAAGCGAATACTCGAGCAGACGGCCGGCCGCGCTCCTCAAGCCTTGATTCCGGGATCTTCCGAGGACAGTTCCCAGGCTCCACAACGCCCGGCCATGGCAGTCTTCCGAGCCCACCGCTTCGTTCCACCGGCGATCGTAGCCGAGAAAGTTCCGGAACCTGCCGTTCGCGGAATTAAATGCGTGTTCAAGGAACGACAAATAGCGGGCAGAATAATCCGTAACCAGTAATTTTGTCTTCTCCCGCTCCTGTGGATCATCCGCATCTGTCAACTGCTCCAGCATCACCGCGAAAATGAGCGCGCGCGCATTGTCATCGGTGGTATGACCCTCGCCACGATTGGGGACGGTAAAGATCGCGTGCTGCAGCACTCCCGTGTCATCGGTCAGGGCGGTGACATGGTCCAGTTTCAGCTCCGGCAGTCGATCAAGCGCTTTGGGCGTAGCGCGAGCGGAAAACTGTACGCGCGGATTTTCCAGGCGGTCGCCGCGAACTCGCGCAAAGCTTTCCATGTAGCCTTCTGCCACACGTTTCCAGATCATGTCTCGCGCAAAAAGATAGGCGCGTTTGCGCATGGCATGGCGAATCGCTGGCGTGTCCAGGAGTTCGATTGTCTTGTGGGCAATTGCCTCGGGATTCTGGAACGGCACCAACGCCCCTCGGCGGTCGTCCAATAATTCGATCGCGTGCCAATATGGAGTCGAGATGATCGCCTTACCCGCTCCCAGTGCATAGGCGAGTGTGCCCGAAACAACTTGTGCCTCGTAGCGATAAGGCGTGATGTAAATATCGGCTGCGCCGATGAACGCAGCCATTTCTTCAGGGCTAACGAAACGATTGTGGAAGATTACGTGCTCTTCCACGCCGACTTCTTTTGCCAGGGCTTGCAGGCTGCTGCGATATTTGTCCCCCTCGCGACGGAAAACGTGAGGATGGGTCGCGCCTGCGACGATGTACATGACGTTGCTGTGCCGCGACAAAATCTGCGGCAGGGCTTGAATGACGTTTTCAATGCCCTTGTTTGGCGAGAGCAAGCCGAAGGTCAGCAGTACGGCTTTGCCTTCCACGCCAAATCGATCCTTGTAGAAATTGGGATCGAGAAACGGAAAGTCCGGAACGCCATGCGGCACCATGTCGATCTTGCTGCCTGGCACCTTGAATATCTCCTGCAAGAACTGTGCGGAAAGCTGGCTCATCACGATCAGCCGATCGGAAATCTCTGCGATCTCTTCCATGACCAAGAGTTGGTCAGGATTCGGTTCCCGTAGAACCGTGTGCAGCGTGGTTACCACCGGCATCTTCAAACTCCGCAACAGATGCAGAATGTGGCTTCCGGCGGGACCGCCGAAGATTCCATACTCGTGCTGCAGGCATACCATGTCGACATTGTTGAAATTCAGAAATTCAGCCGCGTCTTGATACGATTGCACGTCATCTTGGGCGAGAGACCATCGCACGCGCTCGGGATAGTCATATTCCTGTTCCGTGTCGTTGACTGGCAACGCCATCAGCTGAACGGATCCGTACTCCGCCGACAGAGCATCGCACAGGTCGGTGGTGAAAGTGGCAATTCCACATTGGCGCGGAAGATAATTCCCGATGACCGCGATGCGACTTGGCAAGGACGGTTTCGTCTGCAGTCGCTGGCAGGCCGAGGGAACGGTCTGTACCACGGAGAGCGACGGGACGAGTTCCAATGATCCATTCGTTACCACGGTGATTGGTAGTGCCACCTGTTTTCTCACTCTCTCCGGTAAAGGATCAGCAGAGGCCGTTTTGACCGACGGTCCTACCCGGATTCCAGTCCGGGTGTTTTGCGCAACATCAGTGTTTGCTTACGGTTAGTATCGAACGAAGACTAACCTGCGTGCTGGTCAAAATTGACCACTCGAGGGACCGCTCGCCCCAAGGCAGAGCCGCGGATGGACGGACGCGCATCGAGCGGCGGTCGTCGACGGTCCGCTTGCCGGTAGCCTGTGCACTGAGCTTTTAGGAACAGAATTGTGGGAACCCGGCTTGTATACAGGTCCGATGATGACAACCACCCTGCTGTGCATCCACCGCGATCCGGCTCAACTCAGTTTGTTGCTGGAAAACGGCTACGAACTGGCTACGGCCACCACTGGTTCCGAGGGGCTCCGGCTTTTCATGTCGCGGTCCGTTGACGCAGTGGTTCTTGAATGCCACCTGGGCCTCCTGGATGGCTCAGTCATCGCCGATGAGATCAAACGAGTCCGGCCCGAAGTGCCGATTGTCATGGTGGCCGATCACGTCGAACTACCGGGGGATGCTCTAAAGTCCGTGGATGCACTCGCAGTCAATTCTGACGATCCTCGTTTTCTGCTGGCGACGGTTCACTTCGTGCTCGCGGTAAGAGCCGGCCAGCGTGCGGAAACCAGGTTAAGGGTTGAGACCCCGCCACGTCTGCGGCGTCCGGGCCGGTCACGACAAATAGCGGACCGCAGCCAAGCCGACACTCCTCAATCCGCAACGGCCGGTAGAGGCACGCCCTTCTCCCCGGAACTCTGGCGAAGTATCCTCGATGGCGTTATACGATTCTGACCAGGCATCAACGATCTACGGGCCTCGGCGTCATCTAGGTAGCAGTTCCGTTGCACATGACGCGGGTGCGCCGAAACGACGACATAGGGCAGGCCCAGAAACCGCTTGCGAGCGATTCCGGTCACTTCAAGGCCGTTGAAGTGTTGCTGATTCGTCTTGCCTAGAATTCGATTCACTGCACGCTGGATCTTCGTCGCCTCCGGCGCCCCAAGAAAGATCGCCTTCACTTCGGACGCGATAAAGAAGAAATTCCATCCCGCAGCGCGAATCTTGCGTTCAACCGCGAAGCCGTCGAGCACCTTGACCACGCTCCAGTTCGACGCGTAGGGTTCACTCTCCACACCCAAGAGCTCCGGCCATTGCCTTCGCAGGACCGTTCCGACTTGAACCTCTCGCGGCATAAAAAACCTCCTGCGAGCTCACTTGGTCGTGACCAAAGCCCGGTGGTGAAGCAGACGCAGGCCGCCTGGTTTGACAGGCCTGCATCTCTCGATGGTCCAGACTCGTCGATTTCGGCGGCGAATACTGTGCAGAATCGCTCACTTTCACGAGCTTTCGCGCGCAACGAGCAAGCGCGGCGACGCCCTTGAGCGACAAACCAGCATCCAGGTTGGGCATATAGTCATCGTTCATGGCTCCCCTCGCGCCGGCGAAACGGGAACGCTGCGGATGAGGTGGGTCCCTAAGATCAGTCAGAAGAGTTTGGCCGAAATGGCCGGAACCACGCGATCGCGGGCGAATTTTTTCATCAACCGGTTCCGAAAGCCCGGTTTTTCGAGTACTCCGGCGGCCCCGAAGGAAGTTTGCAGGTCCACCGTTCCCTGCTGACCCTCGTTCTGCACGACTAGTCCGTGGAACTTGGTTTCCACCTCGGCCTGCGTCTTATCCGGACCGGCTGAGACTTGCGTCGACCGCTTTCACCGACTCCCATCGCACCGGCGGAAAGCTGCGAGTCAAGCCCGGCTCAGTCGCCTGGCTTTGCCGATAACCGCACGACAAGCAAATCGCACCAACGTCCTGGACGTCGGTCTCGTTCGATATTTCGTTTTCACGAACTGCGGTTGAGCCCGCAACCACCGGGCCCGCACATTGGTCGCAAGCATAAGCCGAGAGGTGCAGGTATTTCGTTTTCATTTGGATCCTCGAAAGCTTCATGCGGCGGTCTTACACCACCGCACCCCTGCCGCTCAACAAGTTAATGACCAGCACCACCAGGGCAACGACCAGCAACAGGTGAATCAGACCGCCTGCGATATGGAGGCTGAAACCCAGAACCCACAGAATCAGTAACACCACGAAAATAGTCCAAAGCATGTTTATCTCCTCCGCTCTTTTGAGCGCTTCCGAAAACGGGCTCCTCCATGCGAACTCAACTATCTTGTCGCTGGAGCAAGCGACTTCCCGCACTCTAAGCAAGACATCTGCGACCGTGGCGTGATCAGCCCGCAAAACGGACACATCCTTTGCGATGCAAAACCGCGAGCCGGCCGCGTAGCCGAAGCAAACAGCGTCGAAACCGAGGTAGTGACCATCGCGAGCCGTCTACGAATACGATCGCGCCAGTGTCGAAGAGCCATCTGCCACTCACTCTCTTTTTCCCCAGGCGCCGAACGATTTCGTCGTCGGGAACGTGGCTGAAATGTTTGCGCATCTCAGTCAACCCAACCATGACACGCCCGGGATGGTTATTCTGTACTAGATTGCTCATCGTGCATAATAACTTTGCGGCACGACCTGCCTGGCGTCAGGCAAGCTTTCGTGACGCCCCCTCGAAAGTGAGCAATGTAGACCAGCTTTCCTCCGCTCGCCTGAGCGATCATACAAATCGAGACGAGTACTTCTTCTCTCTCTTTCAGGTTCTCTGAGCTAAGGCAGCCCATCTGAAGTCTTCTCCTCTTAGTTCCTCAGATCCCAAAGGAATCTATCTATGAAAAAAGCAATGTCATTACTATTGATGAGTTTGGTCGGGCTGGTTGGAACCCTCGCGTGGGCAGGTTCATCGCGCGAAGACACGGTCGATCGCCTGCAATCGTCCGTCGATGTTCTGCACAGCATTATGGCGACTCCCGACAAAGGAATCCCGGAAAACGTATTGAACGGTGCGAAGTGCATCGTCGTAGTGCCAAATCTGGTCAAGGGTGGATTTGTTTTTGGCGCCAAGCACGGGCGCGGCGTAGCCACGTGCCGCACTGCAGCTGGCTGGAGCGCTCCCGCCTTCATCTCCATTGGTGGCGGAAGCTGGGGATTGCAGATCGGAATCGAAGAAGTAGATCTGGTCATGCTGGTCATGAACGACCGCGGTTTGCAGCATCTGCTCTCCAGCAAGTTCGAACTTAGTGGTGACGGATCCGTTGCGGCCGGTCCGGTAGGCCGCCAAGCCACGGCTGGAACCGACTGGAAGTTGAATACGGAAGTCCTCAGCTACTCGCGCTCGAAAGGCGTGTTTGGCGGCTTGACTTTGGAAGGTGCAGTCGTGGAGCAGGACAATGACTCGACCCGCGCCATCTATGGCAAGCACATGACCTTTCGCAACATTCTTTCGGGCAGGGCGTCAACGCCTGCAAGCGCAGACGCGTTCTTGCAGGCTGTAGCCGATGCCGGCCACCAGGCACACATCGCAGAAGCCAAATAAGACTGTTCATTGATAAAACTCTGCGAGCCAAGGATAGCTTCCGTTGACCGAGACCGGCTACGGGATCGGTCAGCGTTTTTCTATCATCTGCAGGAACGGTTGTCCCGCAAGCCGATATCAATACCTGGGTTCGAGCGAAGTCCAATCGCTAACTCCGCGGGCCAGGTGATCCGCTCGCTATCTCCATCGCCAGGAATTATTCAAGCGCACAAATCGTCCGTCCGATGTTGGGACCCAGCGCGAAGACCTTAGACTTAATTAAGCATTGGATCGTGCCTTCGGAACGATCAGTGGTACCAGAAACTTGATTAGATCTGCGCACGGGCGCAGTCTGTCAGAGGGATCAGGTTCGGCAAGCTAAGGTCGAATGCTCACTGGT
>JBEKPJ010000084.1:0-24083 GCA_049520935.1 Terriglobales bacterium
GGCGAAGTGGCCGCCGCGCGGCATTTTGGTGTAGCGAACGAGGTTGTAACCGTACTCGATGAGGCTCTTCGGTGGGCGGCCGTTAAGCAGGTCTTTCGGGAAATCCGCCACCGCCGTAGGCACCGTTACCTTGCCGGGAAACGTCTTCCCGCCCGTCTCATCGAGCAGCCCGCGATAGAACCACACTGATGAGCCGATGCTGCCTGTCACGAGGTAGATCATCACGTCCGTGAGCAGCTCGTCCTTGGTGAAGGTCGGCTCGAAGCGGTCGCCTGAATCGCTCCAGATTTTGAACTTCTCCAGAATCCAGCCCGCGGTCCCTACGGGGTTGTCGCTCAAGGCCAGACTCACCGTTGCCGGTTTATGTGCCTGCTCCTCAAAATAATCGAGCTCGCGGGCGCGAAACTCCTGGGATGCCTTGAGCCAATCACGCTCCTCGGCGCTCAGCTCGGAATCGGGCTTTCCGGGCGGGGGCACCAGATTCAGATGCAGCCCAATGGCATTCTCTGAATGCTGGAATGCCAGATGCGCCGATACGATGCAGCCAAGATCGCCGCCCTGAATGCCGTAGCGACCGTATCCCAGGACTTCGGTCATGAGCTTGTGCCACAGCCTCGCGGTCGTGACCGGGCCGACGGGCTTCGCTATCGGCTTTGAGGAGAAGCCGAATCCCGGCAGAGACGGGACGACAACCGTGAAGCCTTGCCGTGTCAACAACGGGATGGCGGAATGAAACTCATAGACGGAGCCCGGCCAGCCATGCGTGAGAATGAGCGGCACTGGGCGGGAACCCTCTCCACGGACGTGATAGAAGTGGATTTGAAAGTCTTCGATCCGCGCCAGAAACTGCGGGTAGCGATTGAGTTCGGTTTCCGACTTGCGCCAGTCGTAGGATGTCGTCCAGTAATGGACGATGTCGCGCATCGCGGAATAGCTCATACCAAACTGCCACGATTTTGGATCTCCGATGTCCTCCGGCAAATGAGCCGCGCGAACCTGGCTCAGTATGTGCTCCACCTTGGCGCCGGGTATCCGCACACGGAAGGCGCTTGCGGCGTCCTTGGAGGACGCGGCCGTCACCCTTGAGACACGAAGCAGCAACGGTGCGCAGGCAATTCCTAGAATAAAAGTCCTTCTAGAGACGGTAGCCACCGCTCACCTCCACATATTGGCCGGTTATCCATCCGCTCTCGGCCGATGCGAAGAGGGCGACCGCCTTCGCTATATCGTCGGGCGTGGCCAGGCGGTGGAGCGCGGTATGCGAGAGGATGTCCCGTCTGCGGCTCTCATCTCCGAAGAAAGCGGCGCTGGCGGCCGTCTCCACAGGGCCAACACCGAGGGCGTTGCAGGTGATCTGGCGGGGTCCGACCTCCTGCGCAAGGTACACGACAAAAGTATTAAGAGCGGCCTTGGTCATGGCATAAGCGGCCATGGGTCCCGAGGCGCGCTTCGATGCGCCGGACGATGTGACCACAATCCGGCCACCGTCGCGCATCCTCTTGAGCGCGCCTTGAGTGAGAAAGAACGTTCCTTTCAGGTTGGTCGAGCAGATATCGTCGAACATGGATTCGCTGGTTTCCTCAACCGTCGCGAAGCCGCCGATGCCCGCGTTGTCGACAAGCACGTCGAGTTTTTCGAGCCCGTTTGCGGACAGGGCCTTGTCTATCTCGCTCAGGAATGCCGCGATCCCCGCACCCGTCCGGATATCGCCCGCAACAATTGCGCACCGCCCGCCAGCGTCCCGGATTTGACGCTCCAACGCCGCGCCCTTCATTGAGTCCACTCGATAGTGGAGCAAAACAAAAGTGGCCCCAGCGGCCAGGCGCGACGCGATCGCCGCCCCGAGGCCGCCCGAAGCTCCTGTGACCAGTGCGACTCGCTCCTGCATGGGCTACCGCCCCAGCGTCCCAACCAAGAGACGCGCGGTCTCCTCGCCGGAGAAGTTCTGCTGGCCCGTGACGAGATTGCCGTCGCGGATCGCAAAGCCGCGCCATAGTCCCGCCTGCACGTAGTTCGCCCCGATCTTCCTCATCTCGTCCTCGATCCGCCAGGGAATCACATGCTTGTCGCGGGACAGCAGGTTCATCGACCAGACGGCGTTATCCGCGAAGTCTTCCTCGACATTGGCAAACCCCGTCACGGTCTTGCCCTTGGCGAGATATTCGCCGTTCGACAGTTTGGCGTATTTGAGGATCGCGACCCCGTGACAGAGCGCGCAGGCGATTTTGCCCTTTTCGTAAAATTCGACGAACTTCTTATGCAGGCTCGTCGCCTTGTCGAAGGTGAACATGGGGGCTTGGCCCCCTGCGATAACGATTGCGTCGAATTTCGCCGCGTCGATGTCGGAGGCCTTCTTTGTGCTTGCCACGAGTTCAGCGAGCTTCGGCGTGGAAATAAACCCCATGCTGATGAGATCGGACGCGGAGTAGCCGGAGGCATCGCGCGGATCGGACATGCCGTCCCCTTCGCACTTGCCGCCGTTGGGGCTGAACACTTCGACCTCATATCCGGCCTCGGTCAGAACGTAATAAGGATGCGAGAGTTCGCTCCACCAGAAGCCGACGGGCCACTGGGTGGTCGTGGACACAGCCGGATTGGCGATCACGATCGCAACCCGCTTGGGGTGCGACTTGCTGACAACATTGGGGTCTTTCAGGCTCATCTCTTTTCTCCTTGAAGGGTTATAGCTTTGCTGTGCGCTAGCACTCCTAGCGGGTACCGGTCGCGGCGTCCTTCTTGCCCGAAAACGTCTCCTTGTGATCGGCCAGAAAACGGTCGAATGAAATCGGTTTTCGCTTGAGCACGAGTTCCGCATCCAGAAATAGGGCGGCCATAAAGCCGGCGCGGGCAACTCCCAGAAGTTCGAGCATCGCGCGCACATTCCACTCCGGCATCCCGCCGGCCCGCATCGATTCTTCCGCCTGGGCATCCGTGACGTTGACGTAATTGATCTTCCTGCCGAGGAGCCGCGTAAGCTTCTCCGCCACGTCTTGATTGGAGAGCGCCTCGGGACCGGTGAGGGAATATTTCTTACCTTCATGGCCAGTGCCGGTCAGCGCCTCCACGGCGACCGCGGCGATATCGCGCGCGTCCACGAGCCCTATCCGTGCGTCACCTTGCGGCATATAGAATGCGCTTTGCGCCTGGATGCTTGCGGCGGACAGGAGGTAGTTCTGCATGAATGCGCTGGGCCGAACGATGGTATGGGAAATGCCGGAACGCTCCAGCGATTTCTCCGCCTGGCCATGCAGCCTCGCCGCCATGATCGGCGCATCCGTGGCTGCGCCCATGCTGGAGGAGCGGACGATATATTCCACTCCGGCTCTCTTCGCCGCCTCAATCGTGTTCACCGCCATTTGCGGCAGGTTTTCCGTGAGGGGAAAAATGGAGAAGAATTTCTTTGCGCCTTGAAATGGCTCAGTGAGCGAATCCACATTGTTAAGATCGCCCGCCACCTGTTCAATACCCTGCCCTTTCCATACTGGATTCGGGATCATCTGGCGCACGAGGACGCGCACACGCGCTCCCCTCTCGGCAAGCTGCGCGGCGACATGATTTCCGATATTTCCGCCGGTGACCAAGATTGTGTCCATATGCTTTCTCCTTCCGGGTTATTGTGTGTGCGCCGCAACCTAACAACTAGCCTGCATTGGTTCTACACACTTGGAGGTATAGTACCTACCGTCCGGGAACTACCCCCCTCCACATATGCAGCTTCCGCTTGAGAAATCTCATCACAAAATGTAATCTTCAGGGTGCCACATGGAACAAAAGGCTGCTACGCACTTGCAGGTGCAGTAGTTACCGCGGGGGAAGTATGGGGAGAATCATCAGCATCAGGGATCGCGCCTTGCAGTCGCGAGACGCCATCGATCTTCTGTCCAACAAATGGCGGATTACGATCCTTCACATACTGCAGGAGGGCGTTCTGCGGACCAACGAAATTCAGGGGGCGATATCCGAAGTTTCGCCCAAGGTGCTGACACAAACCTTGCGCGGCATGGAACGCGACGGGCTTATTCACCGGGAGATTTTCAACGTCGTGCCGCCGCGGGTTGAGTACGGACTCACGAACATGGGCAGGAGCCTGATCAAGCCACTCGTGGACCTCTGCCACTGGGCCAAGGCTCATATCGCCGAACGCGACCAGGCGCGCAGCAAATTCGACCTTGCGTCCAAGGCGCAGAAAGCCTCTTCGTCCAAGCGGGCCTCGAAGCGTTAGCGCTGCACGGTACCTGACATTGATTACCCAAAGGTAGGTACCATACCTCCAAGTGCGTAGCGAAGTTTTTTGCCATATGCCATTCTCCTTTCCTGGACGAAGATTTTCACAACAGGGGAGAGGAACATGAGCACCATCATTCTTGTGCACGGCGCGTGGCTTGGGGCCTGGTGCTGGGAGCGCGTTGCCGCGGCGCTGAAATCGTCCGGGCACGATGTGCGCACGCCGGAATTGCCGGGCCGCGGACAGGATAAAACGCCGGTCGGCGCCATTTCACTCGACTCCTATGTCGATACCGTTGCCGCGGAAATCGGCAGCGTCACTGGAAAGGTCGTGCTGGTCGGCCACAGCATGGCTGGAATCGTGATCTCGCAAGTGGCCGAGCGCATGCCCGAGCGCATTTCAACCCTCATCTATGCCAGCGCTTACCTGCTAGAGGATGGGCACTCGATCACCAAAGTGTCAGAGACGGCGGTTGATTCGCTTGTGGGACCGAACATGGTTCCGGCGGCGGACTGGAGCACGGTCTCCATTAAGGCCGAAGCGCTAAAGGACGTATTTGCCGCCGACGCTTCCAAGGATGATCTCAAGCGGCTTCAGTCCCTCGCCCGGCCCGAACCCGCCGCGCCGTTCAACACCCCCATCCATGTGACGGCCGCGCGTTTTGGCACCGTGCGCCGCTGTTATTTAAAGACCGCAAAGGACGGCGCAGTGACGCCGTTGCTGCAGGACGCGATGCTGGCAAAAACACCGTGCGCGGAGGTGGCAACCATGAATACGAGCCACACGCCTTTCCTTGCGGCCCCCGACGAGATGTCGAAAGCTCTGCTCAGGCTCGCGAACCTGTAAACAAATCGAATACACCCTTCCACAAACAACTAAAGGCAGACAGCCATGAAGATCGGGATTATAGGTTCAGGAAATGTCGGGGGCACGCTCGGTAAGGCATGGTCACGGAACGGACATCGGGTCTGTTTCAGCGTGCGCAGCGGAAACGAAGTCCAGGCAAAGGCGCTCCTTGCCGACGCGGGGCCTTCGGCTAGGACGGGGTCGGTCGAGGAAACGGCGTCGTCGAGCGATGTTCTCCTGCTGGCGACACCCTGGGAAGCCGCGCAGGAGGCAATTGAGACCGCGGGAACCCTCGCCGGGAAAATCCTGATCGACGCAACCAACCCGCTCCTTCCGGGCTTGGCCGGGTTGGCCGTTGGAACACACGCCTCCGCCGGCGAGGCCATCGCGGAGTGGGCGAAAGCCGCGCACGTCGTGAAGGCATTCAACACGGTGGGATTCAATATCATGGCCGACCCCAAGTTTCCGCAGGGAGAGGTGGCCTTGTTTTATTGCGGCGATGACGCGGAAGCAAAGAAAGTCGTCGCGAAGCTTGCGGACGAGCTAGGGTTTGAAGCCCTGGATGCCGGTCCGCTGACGCAGTGCCGCGTGCTGGAGCCCTTCGCGCTGCTGTGGATCTCTCTTGCCATCAAACACGGTTACGGCCGTGATATCGGCTTCCAGTTCATGCGACGAAAATCGCCCAAGGCACGAGGCAAAAAATGAACCCGACTAACATCAGCGATCCCCGCGAATATATTGACGCGCTCCGCGCTCTGGGAGAGTCGATCGACATTCCAAAGGAGGTGGATTGGAATCTTGAGATGGCCGCCATCATCCGGCGGTGCTACGCACTCGGGGCTCCGGCGCCGCTCTTCACGAAAATCAAAGGCATTGAAAAGGGATTTCGCGCCTTTGGCGCGCCTGCTGGAACCAGCCGCCAGCCGGGACTTTACTTAAACCGTGTGGCGCTGTCGCTCGGCCTTCCGGCGCAGGCAAGCGGAAAGGAAATCATCGAGGCGTTTGTGGGTGCAAAGAAAAAGGCGCCGATCCCACCGCGACTCGTCCCAACCGGTATCTGCCAGGAGAATGTTTTCACTGGCAAAGACGTGGACCTCATGCGCCTGCCGACGCCCTTTCTCCATGCCGGAGATGGCGGGCGATACATTAACAGCTGGGGCACCGTTGTGGCACGCACGCCGGACGGCAAGTGGACAAACTGGGGCATCGCCCGCGTCATGCTCCTTGACGGCAAACGCATGACCGGCATTGTGCATCCGTTGCAGCATCTGGGGCAGGTTCACGGAATGTGGAAGGCGCAAGGAAAACCGATGCCGTTTGCACTGTTCCAGGGAGGGCCTCCGTTCATTCCCTTTGTATCGGGCATGCCGCTGCCGGCGTGGGTCAGCGAGGCCGATTACATGGGCGGATATTTCGGCAGGCCCGTGGACGTTGTGAAGTGTAAGACGGTCGATCTGGAAGTTCCCGCAACCTCGGAGATCGTCATCGAAGGATACCTGTCCGACAAAGAGACGGCGCCCGAAGGACCGATGGGGGAATACGCTGGCTATCTCTGGCCGGGTCCCGGCACGCCGAAGCCAGTTTATAACGTCACCGCCCTCACCTACCGCAACGATCCGATCCTGCCGGTGGTGGTCGCGGGCGAACCGGTGGAAGAGGACCACACGGCGCAAGGGATTCCGAGCGCCGCGGAACTGCTCGCCGAGCTCCGGGACGCCGGTTTACCGGTGGCGATGGCCTGGGTCACGCTGGAGAGCGCCAATCACTGGCTGGTCGTGACCGTGACGAAGGACTGGCGCGCACGCTCCGGCGGAACGGCGGAGCAGCTGTGCCGCACCATTGCGCAGCATGTCTTCTAGAAATCCAAGTTCGGGGCCGTGATTCCCAAAATCATTGTGCTCAACGACGACATCGATGCGACGAACACGCGCGAGGTCGTTTGGGGATTTGCAACCCGGTGCCATCCCATGTCAGGCGAGATTCACCTGAACAAGGAAGCAACCAGCCCGCTCGTGGCCTTCCTTGAATCCTCAGAGAAGATGGCGGGGCAGACAAACAAGGTCGTCTATAACTGCCTGCCTCCGGAGGACTGGGGCGAGAGGCTGCCGGTGCGCACCTCGTTCGCGCGGAACTATCCCAAGGAGTTGCAGGACAAAGTGATTGCGAACTGGACCGCCTACGGCTTTCCGAAGCAATAGAGCAAACGAAGGGAACACATAGCTTATGAAGATCGGCTTATTCGGCGCGGGTAATGTGGGAGGCGCCCTTGGCACGTCCTGGGTCAAGGCGGGTCATGAAGTGTTTTTCGGGGTACAGAACCCCAAAGCAAAAGACACCCTCGACCTCGTTGCGCGCTGCGGCCCGAATGCGAAAGCGGGCACGCTCAAGGAGGCCGCTGCGTTCGGCGATATAATCGTCATCGCTCTGCCGTGGACAGCGGCATACGAGTCTCTGCCCAAAATCGACCTTGGCAGCAAGGTGGTGATTGACTGCTCCAACCCAACTGGCACGCTGCCCGAGGGGGTGCATTCGGGGGTGGAGGCGCTGAAGCGCCTCGCCCCCGGCGCAAAGTTCGCCAAGGCCTTCAATATCACCGGTGCCGCCAACATGGCGCATCCGGTCTATCCCGACGGGGCACTGGCGATGTTCTTCTGCGCTGATGACAAGGACGCCAAACGCACTGCGGAGACTCTCATCAAGGCCACGGGCTTCGAGGCCTTTGATCTGGGCTCGCTTGCAAATGTGCGTCTAATGGAAGCGCAAGCCCAGCTTTGGGTTTCGCTGGCTTACAAGGGCGGACTCGGTCCCGACTTCGGCTTCCGCCTCGTCAAACGCTAATGGCCCGCAGTGATCAATCCCGCCCCGAGGCGCGCCTGGCTGAGGCTCAGACTTGATGGCTGTGAATTCTGTGCAGAGAATTATTGTCGGTATCAGCGGAGCGACCGGCATCGCTTACGGCGTTGAGCTGCTTCGCGCGCTGAAAGACCTGCGAATTGAAAGCCATCTGGTCGTAACCCCGGCGGGCGAGCAGACACGCGCCTACGAAACTTCGCTCACAAACCGGGAACTCCACGCCATGGCTGACGTATCTTATCCAGCGCGCGACGTGGGCGCGGCCATCGCCAGCGGTTCCGTCCGGACCATGGGGATGATTGTGGCCCCATGCTCGGTCCGAACACTCTCTGAAATTGCGACCGGCGTTACGAGCAACCTCCTGACGCGGGCCGCCGACGTCTGCCTCAAGGAGCGCCGGCGTCTTGTGTTGCTGGTCCGCGAGACGCCTTTGCATCTCGGGCACCTGAAGAGCATGCTGGCGGTCACCGAGATCGGGGGCATCATCATGCCACCCGTCCCGGCTCTTTACTTGCGTCCTACCAGCATTGAGGACCTCGTGAAACACACGGTCGCCCGCGCACTTGATCTCTTCGATCTGGACACTGGAAATTCACCCCGGTGGGGTGACCTTGTCGGTAAAGGCCTTGGGGCCGAGAAACCCGCCCAAGGCCACAACGGGGATGAAAGCCCGGAAGAGTAAGAAACCATGATCGAGGTGAAGTTTCTTGACCACTGCGGGATCATCGTCCCAAATTTGGAAAGTGCGATTCAGTGGTACGAGGCCACCTTAAACTTCACCGTCATCACCATCCAGGACGATATCAGAGATGCTCCGGACTGGAAGATCGCCATGCTGAGATGTGGCCAGTCCAGGCTTGAGCTGCTTGAACAAAAGAGAATGAGGGAGAAGCTCAACTGGCAACCTCCGGATCAGTTGTATTCATCCTTCATCGGCAAGAAACATATGGCATTTGCCGTGGCCGACCTCGATGCCACTTTTGAGGAACTCGTCAGCAAAGGCGTGAGGGTCGTCCGTCCGATTGCGCACTTTCCGGAACTAAATATCCGCTTTTGTCATTTCTCCGACCTTTGCGGAAATGTGCTGGAGTTTCTGGACGTTGTCCCGACGAAAACATAAAGGACGCCTAGGGGTGAGTTTTACCCAAGCTGATCCATGCATGGCACAGGACATCATCATGCGTGAATAGAGAGAAGATAATGGTGGGTAATCTAGAGCGTCGATGGAGCTTTACGCGGCGTTTTGAAAAATGCTATGACGAATAACACGCCCAACAAACCATGAGGGATCGTACCGCCAGACACCTCAGCCAAAGTCATCCGCCCCTGAACGTAACAGACAACCAGCGCCAGGACCCAAAACAGCTTTTCCATCAAGGCTGGAATCATCATCCACCGGTACCGTTTCGGGTCCGTAGCAATCACAAAGAATGCGAACTGCCATGCGACGATTCCGCCCAAGGAACCGTAATAGCGATAGGAGCCCGGAGCGAGATACATCGGGATCATTGCAAGGAGTCCCAAAGCTCCCGCTATAGAAAACACGATTCTCGCGAACTTCATTCTGAGCCTCACTCCGACTGCACCAATGGCAAATCAGCGTTGAGAACCAGCTACACCGTTCCGGCGTGGGCGAATTCAGTTGCAGGGACGACTTGTCGGTTGACCTCCCACAGATATATTTCGTTACCGTCGGGATCTTCCAGATGAGCGAAACTTCCAGGCTGATCCCGCACAATGGCGCCCTTGATTTGCACGCCTTTTCCGCTGAGCCGCGCCACCACATTTTCAATAGGCTCATCGATTTCCAGTCCGAGCATGATGGCCCCCTTCGTTCCTGGTACGGGATACTTCGGAGAAGCCGGATGCAAGCCGACGGTGAGTCCTTTGCCAGCCTCGACGGTGACCCAGTCGTTGCCAAAGCGGTTGGTGAGTTTAAGCCCCAGGACTTCCGTGTAAAACTGGACAGCCCGATCCATGTTTGACACGAATACGGTTGCGTTGCCACCTGAGATCATGGGTTTCCCTCCTTGCTTCTACCCCACTATATTTGCGCGATGGGCGCATAATGACAAGAGCCACTCGATAGGGCCACTTATGGGTCATCGCCGAGAATTCGTCGTGCCGCCGATCGACTTGGACAGGGCGTCGAAGGTTCCATTACATCGGCAAATCTACCATCAGATAGCAGGGGCTATCCGCAGCCGCTCCGTCCACTGTGGGGCGCGGCTACCCTCGACGCGAGTGATGGCGAGGCTCCTGCGCGTCTCCAGAAACACCGTGCTCGTCGCCTACGATGACCTCGCGGCGGACAATCTAATTCGGGGAAAAAGAGGCGCGGGAATGTGGGTGAATGGAGATGCTCCTGTGGATCTGACATGGCTCCGGCTCCGGCACGTGATTCGCGCGGCGGGCTATCCCACCAGGATTCTGACTCTGGCCGATCCAGACGGGAATCCCCTCTATATTAGGGCCTGAGCTTTGGTTTCATAACCCAAGGTCTGAATTGTCGCCGAACAGGAAGCTATGCGATTGTTGTCGCAAAACCACCTTCACGCTAGCCGCCACGTCAACGCTACCTTTTACGTTCAGCACTTCTTTATTGGAACCTTCCTGAAAGAGTCGCCGCCAAGCCACACCGTGAATTTTGGCAACGCCACGATTTCCTATCGATTTTGAGAGAAAGCCCCAGACTTGTACTTACCTTGCGCACCCGTACCATGTTTCTGGGTGCGTAGCGCGGGAATCCGACTGAATGCTAAATAGGAGTCGAGGCTCAAATCCGTGAAGAAGATTCTGTTGCAAACTACAATCCCATACGCGAAAGATGACTGGTCAATCGAGCGTTTCTCGATGTTGGCAGAGGTTCTCTCCGATGCCCGTGACAGCTCTGGAAATCGCCAATTCCAAGTTATTTGCCGAAATCGGGAAAACAACCATGACGGCGACGACAGAGTCTTGTCGAGGCTTGACACGTCCGATTTCGAGCAACTCTGGCTTTTTGGGGTAGATGCGGGTGGAGGGATAAGCGCTAACGATTGTGCCGCAATCGGCAGATTTCGGAAGCGTGGCGGTGGTTTGCTGACCTCCCGCGACCACCAAGATCTTGGGATATCCTTTTGCACGCTTGGCGGAATTGGCTCGGCCCATCACTTCCATTCGAAGAACCAGGAGAGCAACCCGAGTCGAAGAGAAATTGAAGACACGGAAACAGCGAACATTTCCTGGCCGAACTACCATTCAGGAAGCAACGGCGACTACCAGCGCGTTGCGCCAATTGCGCTGGTTCACCCTGTTATCCACAGGGATAATCAGGGCAAAGCCATCGAATACCTTCCCGCTCATCCTCATGAGGCTGCAATCTCTTCTCCAGCCCAGACAAAAAGCCGCGTGATCGCAACCGGTGTGAGCACTATTACTGGTCGTGAGTTCAATTTGATTGTGGCGTTTGAGGCTGACGGGCCTCTGGCCGCGCCATCGCAGATTCAAGCTTTCACCATTTTCTCGACTATAACCTCGATCCCAGCCGCGGATGCCCGTCTTTCGTCACCGAACAAGCCGGTAAAACCATTCGCGAGACTCCTCAGGCGCTGGAGGATGCAAGAACCTATTTCCGAAATCTTGCCTGTTGGCTCTCCTGAATAGCCCGGCAGATGAGCAAGACCGACATCCGCAGTTTCAAAGGCCTCCAGATTGGCCACCGACTCGCGGTGCGTGACAACAACGCCAATTGACTTATGGGGCAGAGCGGTCATGGCGCTCCGGCAGCAACGGTTGTCCGTCTTCCCCGACGTTCAATCGCAGTAGTTTTGCATCCTGGATCTCTCCCCGATATGGGTACAGAAGGCCGCCTATCGTTGTCACATAGAGCGATTTGCGATCCTCCGCTCCACGTCCAAATGCGCAAGCGGTGCAGCCGACGGCGCCTTCATTTGGTCCAGCGATCGTCTCGCGTCCGCCATCGGGCTGAAGTCGCAAGACGGTCTGCGCGGGATGCGTCGCGAGATAGGCGGCTCCGGATTCGCCGAAGGCGAAATCATCCGCGTGCAATTTTTCCGCGACCACTTCCATTGGTCCGGCGCTCCCGTCGGCGGCGATCTTTGATCGGACAACCAGGTTGAGGTCGGTGCTCGAAATCCACGCCCATCCGTCATGCAACTTGATTCCGTTGGCGCCCGGCTTTCGCGGCGCCTTCGGGCGCAGGCGATCATCCTGAAGCCACACGCTCCAGCGCTTCTCCTTCTGGTCGATCGCGAGAATGCGCCCCGTGACACTCTCGCAAACCAGCAAGGTCCGACCGTCAGGGTGTGGCGTGCTGCCGTTCATGAACAGCGCATCGGGAATCTCCACCCAAGGCTCCGGCTGACCAGAGCGGATGCGCCATATGTATCCCGGGGCCTGCCCCGCGGCTCCGCCGGTGACCCAAAGTGCCCCGGCGGCATCAAATGCGAGCCCCGCCGCCGGCGCCGTCAGCCGCGCAAACTCCTCGACTTGCCGCGTCTTCGGATCAAAGCGGTCGATGCGGTTATGGGAGTGCAAGCTCACATACACAGCCCCTGCCGGATCGACGGCCACATTCTCGGCGAAATGCCCTTGCGGCCACGAGGCCACGACTTCGCTTGCAACAGGCGCCCAGTGACCTCCATCGTGCCCTGGAAATGCGTCGGGCGGACTCGTCGTGCTGTTCATGCAATCGCTCTCCAGTTGGCTGGTTCTTTGTTGACCTGTGTTGTCGCTCACTCGCCGTCGTTTATGCGGGCGTGCTTGTGCGCTCTTTCTCGATTTCCCTCCCGAGCGACCCCGGTACAGGCTCGGGAAGCACTTGAGCCCAGCGATGAACCTCCACCGACTCGATGACCTGCCCCGATGCCGTGTACGGTTCGTGCTGAATGAAGTCCTCGACTGCCTGCTTGTCGGTGAACTGCACGAACAGGATCATCATCGACGGTGCGTTCGCCTCATCGAGCGCCGGCCCACTTGCGAGGATGCTCGCCTTGTGCATCTGGATATATTCGAGGTGCTTGAGACGCAACGCCTTGCGCGGACCGTCGCCGTTCTTCTTGAGTCTGCAGAGGACGAGGAACTTCATTGCAGCTCCTCGAAGAGCGAGAGGTCTACGGCGTCGCCCATCTTTTTGTACCCAGCGTCGCTCGGGTGCAGATGGTCTCCGCTATCGTATTCTGGCAGTATCATCGTCAGGTGGCTCGGGTCTCGCACGGCCTTATCGAAGTCGATCATTCCGTCGAAAACCCCTCCGGAACTGCGAATCCACTGGTTGACAGCTTGACGCGTCTTCTCACGTTCAGGTTTCGGAGTGCTCGGACGGAACGCCTGATTCTCGAAGGGTACCAACGTGCCGCCAAAGACACGGTGGCCATTTGTTCGTGCACGCAGCGCAAGCTCATGCGATCCTGCAACCGGCAGTCCCCGCTGAAAAGAGGAGCTATGGCTTATCAGCGAGGAAGTTTGAAGAAAGTGCCGCGCAAGGAAGGAGACACCTGGGTGCTCCGGTACAGGGTCAAAACAGGGGACGGCAGACGAGTGGAAAACACCCTGCCCATCGGCCTTGTTCGGGATTTCCCGAGCGAGAAAGCCGCATGGCGCGAGGTGGACAAGCTCGGACTACTCGTCAGAATCAACGAAGCCCCCTGCCCTGGCCGCATCCGGTTTGATTTTCTGGCGGAGTTTTACCTTAAGGCCGATTTCGGTGCGGATGCTGTGCGCCCGAAATCGGCGAACACCATCCCCATCGTTGAGCACTACGTCCGCGATTACCTCGTAAAACGATTCGGTGAGAATATCGCGGAGGACATCAAGGCGCTTGATATTCAGAAGTGGCTGAAGTCTCTCAACGAAACCAACGGACTTGCCTGGACGACGATTGCGAAGATACGAGGCCTTATGCACCGCATCTACAAGGTCGGCATCCTGCACGAACACGTCGCGAAGAATCCGGTGCAGCACGTCGAGACACGTTCCAAGTCCAGCTACCGGGCAATCATCATCAGCCCGGCCCAGACGCTCGCGATACTGAAGTCCCTCCCCTCCCCGCTCCACTTCGCACTGGTGCTCACCTGTGCGGCGACCGCATTGCGCTCGTCGGAGATTCTGGCGCTGCGCTGGGCGGACGTGCTGTGGTGCGAGGGAAGGATTCGGGTATCGAAGCGCTGGGCCAAGGGTGAAGACGGAGAAACGAAACCCGATGCATCAGACGGTTATGTCCCGCTGCATCCGGTCCTGGCCGGCCACCTTCGCGCATGGCAGCAGCAAAGCGCCTTCGCGAAGGAGGAGGACTTTGTGTTTCCGTCGATGAGAGCTGAGGGAAGGAAGCCGCTTTACGCTTCCAGTTTCGTCGCCGACTCTCTGCGACCGGCCGCCAAGAAAGCCGGAGTACCCATCGAGGACGGGCAAAGGTTCGGGCTTCACAACTTGCGCCACTCACTTTCCAACCGGCTGGTGAACAAGGCGAAAGTCGAACCCAAGACCGTGCAGGGCATCCTGCGTCACAGCAAGATTCAGACGACGCTCGATCTGTACACGCAGGAAAACAGCGACGAGACACGGGCGGCGCAGGGCGAATTCCTGACAGCCGTGGGGATGAACGCAACGGTGCAGTAATTGTGGGCTGGATTGTGGGTTGGAGTTTTGGGTGCCATTCCTTCCAACCTACTGAAAAGAATGGCGGGGACGACGAGACTCGAACTCGCGACCTCTGCCGTGACAGAGTCGCTGGCCCACATAACTTATTGGAACTTAACGGTACTGACAGCCCGTTGTTGATCCTCTAAGGGAACTCAAGGGAACTGTTTGGCCGGCTCATCGGACCCTGATCGGACCCAAATTGGCCTTTCTCAACGAACCCGAGAACGGCACAGAGTCATTGGAAAGACTCCAGAGCACCGCGATTGGATCACCGTCGGACCCACGCTCCCGGCGGGTGTTTCTGTCGCAACGTTCGGAGTGCAGCTTTATGTTGTAGTTTGAACGACTTACGTGACTCTGGGTGGCCGCCTAAGTTCTTGAAAAGTCGTTAGAGACATTGTGATCGTGGGTTGAAGAACTCGTCGCTCGCGCTCGCTTGCTAATTCCGTTTGCGTTCGCTCTAATCAAAGCCTTTTTCACTTCGCGGTTCTTTTTCTCCCGGCAAAATGAGCGTTTCGTCCTGTAACGCCACGAGGCGCCTGACGCTTTCTCTGACGACTGACGTTGACAGTAGTGCGTTCAGAAGAGCCGACAGCGGCAGCGAACGCAGCGGAATTCAGTGCAGTGAGCACCGCAGCAGGATTCTTATCGATCACGGTCAGCAATGTGCGAGCGGGCGCTTCTGGGGTCCTGCGGCCTCCCTCCCAGTGCTTGATCGCGTCAAGGCTGAAGCCAAACGTGTTAGAAAATTTGGCTTGCGTCATGCCGAGTCGATTACGGATGGCCTTGACGTCAACTTCCTGGGGGACATATGCCTTAAATCCTTCGTGCTCTCCAGCAAGGAACGCCTCAACATCGTTAAGGCCATCCATCATCTGCTCGAATTGCGTTTTCATGCTACCTCCCGTACGTGTCGAAAATACTATCCGCCCGTTTCTTCAGCGCGTTGCGTTCTGCCATCGACAGGTTTTCTTTCTCGTTCTTCGGAAAAACAGTGATCAGAAAAACCGGGAATCTCTCGTTGCGCCAGATATAGACAACCCGCGCTCCGCCACTCTTCCCCATTCCTTTGCGTGCAACGCGGACCTTCCGAAACCCGCCCGTTCCACGAATCACGTCTCCACATTCCGGGTCAGCCGCAACCAGTGCCACGATGTCCGCACGCTCCTCCTCGCTAAAGAGCTTGTTGGCAAGGGCGAGGTAAGTGGGCGTCTCGACGACCGTCTGCACAATTCCCTTGTACTCCATTGGACACCGCGAGTCAAGATAATTGTGTGCCATTGGACACTATGCCAGGATTGGATGAATTTCTGCCGAGACTCTGGCCGATTTGAAATATCGTGATCAGGAAAACCGAGAATTTGTCGTTGCGCCGGATATACACCACCCGCGCCACTCTTTCCCGAGCCCTTCGACCCTGTAGCCGTCAAGCTCTGCGCCTTCTCGGACTACAGCCAAAGTCATCAGCTACAGCCCCGAGGGTCTTGTACCCGGTCTTCAATGCGGTTTTCACTCGCTTGGGTGTCAGCGTTGGATCGTTCCACAGCATAGACGCCACCCTGCTCACGGCTGGGATAGTCATGCTGGCGCTACGGGAGTATGAAGCAGTCGTGGACATCGTTGGCGCGTCCGATGGCTTGACTTCCGGGATAGGAAGTGGCCGGCGTGCTACCAGGATCAATTGGGGACACGATTAGATTGCCGAGAGCGACAATAATTCGTCTTACCACAAGGTCGTTCGTGGTTACCCTTCGAGGGTTCCTAGTGGATGGCGACAAACGACGTGATCTCCGCTCGGAAGTAGACGAACCGATCTTCGGGCAAATGCCAGGAGACCTCCAGTCGCGTTGGGATTCGCAGACCTTCCCACTCGCGAAACTCGGTGCAAGTGGCAGACCACGGAGTCAGAACGGATTTCTTTCCGACGGTGCGGGGGCGATCGGCGCGACAACCAAGCGGGCGGCCATCGTCGTCAATGTCGATATCGATCACGGCGCCGGTTGGGTCGTCGCGGTCACGAAGTCGCAAGGTGAGAGGGCCCACGGCGGCGCAGTCCAATGAGACATGGTTCAGCAAGATGGGTGGGCAGAACGCAATGGAGCTGAGGTAGCGTTGCAGTTCGCCCTTATCGGCGTCCGGTCCAGTTATTCTCTTCACCGGTAGTACGCCTCCGAGCTTGACGACGAGGCGTCCGTGGCCTTCTTCGTAGGCGTCAGTGACCATGGGGGAAGCGATCTTGCCCGGATCGAGACGCGCGTCCCAGCGAAACCTGCTGCGTCTGGCATCAGTGAATTGCTGCGCGGTGAAAGGGATCCAGCGCGCTAGGGGAGACATGCGCATTTCGCCCTTCTCGGCGGTGCGAACCGCTCCGATGAGGCGCGCGGCCTCCTCGCCGCCCGGAAAACAGAACGATCGCAGGCGAGCTAACAGCGTCAACGTGTCGCTAGCCTGAGAATCACGATCAATTAGCATTTGGCACAGCCTTAGCAGACCGACGCCAGAACCGCGGAACCGGGATCAGTTCGTTGACACGGGCTCGGTATTCGAGATATGCCTCTCCAAATCGCTGCTGCAAGTATCGGTCCTCGCGGTCGATGAACATCTTGAAGGCCGCATAGGCGACCAACGGGGTCAGCAGCATTGGCCAGGATCGGCTGAGAAAAGCCAGCCCCGGCAGAATGAACACGATCCATGCCGAATAGATGGGATGTCGCACGAGAGCTGATACTCCGGAGGTGACCAACTGATCCCGGTTGTACGCCCGCATGACCGAACACGCCGCGACCACCAACATCGACACACCCACCATCAAGAGAATGCCGGCGATCACCGCCGGAACAACGAAGGGCACCAAACGAATGCGGCAGAAGCCTGGCCATCGAGAGGTTGCCGCTCCAGCCACAGCCGCATAGGTTTTGCGCCACCAATCAGGCCGCCTGTTTGCGAGCGCTGAACGTCAACGTGGAGCCGGATAGTTCTGGCTGGAAGTCCCTAAAGCCTGAAGCGGTTAAGTACTGCTCCATCGCCGAGAGTTCAAATACATGAAGGCCATGATTCGTGAGGCTCCACTCGCGCACTCGTGCAAACTTTAGGATGCCACCACGACCCGCGGTGAAGGTGAAGACGGAAAGAATCGCTGATGGCTTCATGACGCGAGCCATCTCGCGCAGAGCGGTTACGGTATCGGCGAAGAGATGAAGCGATCCACAACAGAGTACGGCGTCGAAAACGCCATCTTCGAATGGTAGGGCCTCCACTCTTGCGCGGGCAAAGTGCATGTTAGCAGTGCCTTCCCCTGCGACGTATGCCGCGCCTTGCCGAAGCATCCCCATGGAGACGTCGATTCCGAACACCTCCTTCGACGGTGACGCAATCCGTCGCCCGTAGGTTCCGGGGCCGCAGGCGATATCGAGCACGCGGCCTTTGGTCGATTGGACTTTCTGAGATACCGTACCGATCAACTGCGCAAGAGATGGGCTTTGAAATCCACCGTAGACATTTAGAACGATCGGATACCACAACTTCGATTCGTAAATGTGTGCCATCCGGTCGATGAAGCGCATTCTCCTTAATACGGGGTCCGCACTTCGGGACAGTTCTTCCCCGATGAAGTCCGGGATACCTCCGTTGATTGGATAGGCTCGGGAACAGGTGGGACAGCGGAGCGCGCCTCCCTCTTGGCGCAAGCGGCACCTGCATACAAGGCACGCGTAGATTCCGAGTTCGCTTGCTTCGGATGTGTCAACAGCCGTTTTGGGCCTCCTGAGTGCGATGAAGAAGGTGAGTCAGCAAAGCCGCGTGGGCGCATACCGAACTTGTTCTGTCACGCAGCATTGCGAGAAGTAGCATTCGCCGCCAGGTCCTTGTTTGTCATCTGCAGGATCGACAAGGGAATCCGAAGCCTCCTCGCAATTCCTGATTTTCACGCAATCGCTTCAATGGCAAAACCGTTTTCGTCGTCAAGTGGATTGGAGGTCAAATCGAACTCCTCTCCGTGCATCCGTATCCGATTGCGGTGTGCGTAGCCGAGCGTTCTTGAGTCTTTCACAGAGTTCAATATCTCTACTACTTTGGACCGCCATAAATCCCCTATCTGACTCATTGAGCCGTTCTACGTCACTCCTCGATTGATCATCGCCCAGTTCTGAGATCGCTCATTTCTACCTGTTTGCGCGCCAACAGTCAGTGACGAGAAACACCGAGCTGCAGGCCCCTTGTCGCGGCCCACAAACCGCTGTTTTTTCTTGTCACTGCGACAAGTGATTCTGCTCACTGCACCCACTCTGGGACCCGATAAGCTCAACTCACCGATTTCCCGTGACCGAAATGATTCGGAAAAAGTTCGCTATTTTGATCATCGTGCTGGTATTGGCTGCATTGGTCTACTCCAGCTATCGCCACGACATGGAAGTAGCACGGATCCACAGCTCTTCAGGCAGCAAAATCGCCAATACTCCCTGCGGCATGATCGAATACGCGGACGTGGGGACCGGACCTGTCATTCTTGCGATTCACGGCGCCGGCGGCGGTTTCGACCAGAGCTTGGACCTCGCACGCAACTTCCTCGGAGTTGGATTCCGGGTGGTCGCGCCTTCGCGATTCGGCTATCTCCGTACCCCCATGCCGGCGGACTCATCGCCTATGGCCCAAGCCGACGCCCATGCCTGCCTGCTGGATGCGTTGAACTTGCAGAAGGTCGTCGTCATCGGCGGATCCATGGGCGCACCATCGGCGATGCAGCTTTGCATCCGACATCCGGAGCGCTGCTCAGCGCTCGTTCTGCTGTTCCCGATCGCCTTTGCACCACGCCCGGCCAACCAGCCGCCGCCACAACCTTCGGCACTCGCGAAGTTCCTGATGAACACCACTCTGAGGTCTGATTTCGCTTTCTGGTCGGCCTCGAAACTTTCGTTCGATACCGTGATGAAGACAATCGGTGCGACGCCGCCCGCCGACTTCAAGAATGCCGAACCGGAGGAGCAAGCACGTGTTCTCGCGGTGCTCCGAAATATCGAGCCGATTAGCCAGCGTAAGAAGGGACTGAGAAACGACGCCGCGGTTGCCCTTTCAGTTCCGCGTTATGACCTGGAGCAGATCACAGAGCCGACCCTTGTGATCAGCGCCGAGGACGACTTGTTTGGGACCTTTAAGGGCGGACGCTTCACGGCAGAACACATTCCTGGCGCTCGCTTCGTTGGTTATCCGACAGGTGGACATCTCTTAGTGGGGCATGGAACTGACGTCAGGCGAGAATTGGCTGAGTTCCTGAGACTTCATAGCACCACACCCGCTTCGTCCAAGTAGGAGACAAGAAAGACGAAAGTGCAATTGCAGAACCGAATCCACGTCACCAAAACCGACCTCAACGGGATTCTCCAATGGGGCAAGGCCTACTCCCTGGAGGATATTCGCAGAGTTCTGCCGCCGATGATACGCGTTGCCTCCAAACTGGAGGAATGCGACATCCTGCAGAAGAAAACCAAGAAATCGCTCGGCAAGACGAGGGCAGGGGGCAATCTCATGGTGCGGCCGTTTAGCGATACCACGGCCTTTATACAGCTCGACGACCTGACGGAGGACAAGCTGGACCGGGTGCATCCCGTGGCATTTCTGACGGTTGAGACGAGCCCCGGCAATCAACAGGCATGGATTGCCGTTCCCAGCTTCGCCAGCGACCAGGCGCGCAAGGACTTCATCGGCCGGGTCAAAGACGGGATAAAGTCGGATGTTTCGGCCAGCGGCTCCGTGCGCCTGGCCGGCAGCTCCAACTTCAAACCCAAATATATCGGGAACTTTCCGAGGGTCAGAATTATCGACGCCTTCCCCGGAAAAATGACAACACCGGAGGCGCTCGAAGCCCTTGGACTTGTTGCGCCGCCGAAGCCTTACCAGTCCCCCGCCGTGGTTCCTTTTACCCGTTCACGCAAACACAGCCGGTTAGGAAAGGAGCCGGAATGGCCGGACTACGGGCTCTGTATCCAGAAAGCACCGCGTGCCAGGGAGGGCGCCCCGGATCGTAGCAAGGCGGACTTTTTCTGGTGCATGATGGCCGCGCAACGCGGTTTTAGCGTCGAGGAAATCGAAAGCAAGCTGCTTGAAGTCAGCGAAAAGGCCCAGGAAAAAGCGCGGTTCCATGACGAGGGCTACGCACACGTTACGGCGGCAAGCGCAGCTGCAGCCGCAGAGCGTGGCCGCAAGCAGGGTAGGGGATAAAAACAAAACGCCCCAAGATTCGGCCTGGGCCTACTACCGTGCACGAGCATTTAGCTTTCTCTCATACTCTTCGAGCGCAGCCTGCTGTTCTGCCAGACATTTCTCGTGAAGCGCCTTCACTTTTGCGGCAATCTCCTCTTCGGGCAAATCGGGTGAAATGCCCAGATCCACCAGTCGTTGCTCTATAGACATCTCAACATTCTCCTCTCTTTGGGTTTGATTTTGGGGATTTTTGCGATCCCCGCCATCGGCCAGTAGCGCTCTGGCAGCGCAATTCCACGTGACAATGCCAATAAAACGCCCTAAACTGGCTTTGAACCAGCTTGAAGCATCAGGTACACCCATGACTCATAAGGCCAAAGACCTATCGCCGGACCAGAAAGTGGCTATCGAAAGCCTGCTGGGACGCTCCCTTGCCGAAAACGAGGAGATCAGCATCCGCACCACGACCTCGCCTTCCGCGCCGGAGTGGCTCCAGGCGTCCTGGAAAAGCGCGAAAGAGCAGGGTCTGGATCAACTCTCCATGGACGAAATTGATGCGGAGATAGTGGCGGCGCGAAGGGCGCGCCGTGAAAGCCGGCCCTCGGAGCAATGATTCGGGTCGTCCTCGACACGAATATTCTGGTTTCCGCGTTGCTACAACCACAGGGCTTGCCTGCCCGGACCTTTTTGATGACGCTCGCAGGAACCACCGCGCAGCTTTGCGTCAGCGGCGATATCTATGCCGAATACGAAGAAGTGCTCCGGCGACCCAAATTTAACCGCAGCGAGGCGGTGATCGAGTCCGCACTCCGCGCGATTCGGCAAAATGGGTTTTGGGTCAAGCCCACTGAGAGGGTGCGTGCCTGTTCCGACCCCGATGATGACATTTTTCTGGAATGCGCCCAGGCTGCGCGTGCCCATTACGTCGTAACCGGCAATCTGAAGGATTTCCCCGCGAAGTGGGCAGACGCTCAGATCGTCACGGCCCGCCAGTTTCTCGACGCTCTGGCGGACATTCGGGAAGCGCCGCGTTAATTGCATCAATCCCAATCGTGTTGCCATAGTGGGGTTCCTTGGGCTAAAAGAGATGTTCCTCCTTTTTCACTTTTGCCACGGAATGCGGAAATAGCACCGCTAGGAAAGCAAACAGGCGTGTAGGCATGGCCCTTAAGAAATCCGAACTCTACTCTTCTCTCTGGGCAAGCTGCGACGAACTTCGCGGCGGCATGGACGCCAGCCAGTATAAGGACTATGTCCTGGTCCTGCTTTTCATCAAGTATGTCAGCGACAAATATGCCGGGATGCCGTATGCACCGATCACCATTCCGCCCGGTGCCAGTTTCAAGGACATGGTCGCCCTCAAGGGCAAGCCCGACATCGGGGACCAGATAAACAAGAAAATAATCGCCCCTCTCGCGAATGCCAACAAACTGTCCGATATGCCGGACTTCAATGAGCCTTCGAAGCTCGGCAGTGGCAAGGAGATGGTGGACAGGCTCACCAACCTCATTGCCATCTTTGAAAACAAGGCTCTTGATTTCAGTAAGAACCGCGCCGACGGCGACGACATCCTGGGTGACGCCTACGAATACCTGATGCGCCACTTCGCCACGGAGAGTGGCAAGAGCAAGGGGCAGTTTTATACACCCGCCGAGGTCAGCCGCGTCATTGCGCAGATCATTGGCATCCATGAAGCGAAGACGACGAGTGCCACACCGTGTATGACCCGACCTGCGGCTCGGGCTCCTTGTTGTTGAAGGTGGGGGATGAAGCGCGTACCGCCGTCACTCTTTACGGCCAGGAAAAGGATGCCGCCACCAGTACCCTCGCACGGATGAACATGATCCTGCATAACAACCCCACCGCGCTCATCGCGCAGGGCAACACGCTGGCCGTCCCCAAGTTCAAGGACGGCGATACGCTCAAAACCTTCGATTACGTCGTCGCAAACCCGCCTTTTTCCGACAAACGTTGGAGCACCGGCATCGATCCTCTCCACGACCCCTACGACCGTTTCCAGTCTTTCGGCACGCCGCCCGCAAGGCAGGGCGACTACGCCTACTTGCTGCACATCATCCGCTCGCTGAAGAGCACGGGCAAAGGCGCGTGCATCCTGCCGCACGGTGTTCTTTTTCGCGGCAACGCGGAGGCGTACATTCGCCGTGCCCTCGTCCGCAAGGGCTACATTAAAGGCATTGTCGGCCTTCCCCCCAACCTCTTTTACGGCACGGGAATCCCGGCGTGCATCGTCGTCGTCGACAAGGAGGACGCCCATACCCGCAAGGGTGTCTTCATGATCGACGCCAGCGCGGGCTATATGAAGGATGGCCCCAAGAACCGCCTACGCGCCCAGGACATCCACAAGATCGTCGATGTCTTCAACAGGCGGCTCGAAACCCCAAAATACTCGCGGATGGTGTCCATCGCGGAGATCGAGAAGAATGAGTTCAACCTCAACCTACCGCGCTATATCGACAGCCAGCAAGCCGAAGATATGCAGGACATCGAGGGCCACTTACGCGGCGGCATTCCGGTACGCGATGTGGATGCCCTCTGCCGCTATTGGAAAGTCTGTCCCAATCTCCGGCAGGGGTTGTTCAAAGCGAACCGCCCAGGCTACGTCGATCTCGCCGTGGACAAGTCGGCCATCAAGTCTATGATCTACGAGCACCCAGAGTTCGCCGCCTTCATTACGGGCATGAACGCACACTTCGACGCGTGGCGGGAGAAGAACGCCAAAACGCTGCGGCAATTGAAGGCTGATTGCCATCCGAAGGAAGTCGCGACTGCGCTATCTGAGGATCTGCTGGCTCACTACACCGGGCAGCCGCACATTGACAACTATGATGTCTATCAGCACCTCATGGATTATTGGGCGGAAACCATGCAGGACGACTGTTACCTCATTGCCGCCGATGGCTGGAACGCCGAGACTTACCCGTCGATGAGAGCCGAGGGAAAGAAGCCGCTCTGCTCTTCCGTGTTCGTCGCCGACTACCTGCGACCGGCAGCAAAGAAAGCCGGAGTGCACATTGAGGACGGGCAAAGGTTCGGGCTTCACAACTTGCGCCACTCACTTAGCAACTGGCTGGTGAACAAGGCGAAAGTCGAACCCAAGACCGTGCAGGGCATCCTGCGTCACAGCAAGATTCAGACGACGCTCGATCTGTACACGCAGGAAGACAGCGATGAGACACGGGCGGCGCAAGGCGCATTCCTGACAGCTGTGGGGATGAACGCAACGGTGCAGTAGTTGTGGGTTGGATTGTGGGTGTGCGAACTGAAAGCTGTTGGAACGATTGTCTGAAGGAGGGAAAACACG
>JBEKPJ010000085.1:0-23666 GCA_049520935.1 Terriglobales bacterium
CTATCTTCTGACATTAGGGAAGCCTCTTTTGTTGCCCAAACATTGTCTAGATAACATGTTTGTAACAGAGGAGGCTTCTTTTGTCTTCAGATCTCTTCACCTTCACGCATAATCCGGGCTAGATGGCATTAATGCATCTCAAGGCCAAAGTGTAGTTATCAACCTTGTACCCAATGCGATTCAGTGTCGGGCTCAACCATCGGCGCAAAACGATGTCCCTCACGCGCCGCGCCGTCCACCGCACTCTCACCTCTTTCACGGTGAGAGCGGAGGGTTCCCGCGGGTCAGATCGTGCAGTTCGACTAACAAATTGAAACCCCGTTTGCGGAATACAATGGATCGATGGGAATTCCTTTCGCGGAGTATTCCGGCAAGGTTCAGCTGCACTTGCAGAGTTTCTATGGAATTGCGGTCGTTACTCGAGATATTCCCGACCCGCTCACTGGAGATCTTGACGGCGCTGAAATCGATATTGATCACGCTGTAACTGCGGAACAGCGGCTTTTCCTTTTGGCGCACCTTTTCGGACATACTGTACAGTGGAATGTGGAGCCCTCAAAATTCGAAATTGGGCGTCAATATCAGCCTCCCGTGGATGAGGACCTGATCCCGGCGGTGATTGCCTACGAACGCGAGGCGGCTGGTTACGCGCTGACCATGCTCCATCAGGTCGGCATAACGGACATTGACCAGTGGTTCTGGGACTACACCGCTTGCGACCAGGCATACTTGCTGCATTTTTATCGCACTGGGGAAAAAAGGGAATTTCGCAGCTTCTGGGCGAGCAACGCTCCGCCGATGGGAGCGCAGCCAATTCCGATCTTTGTCCCGACGCGCCGTGCTTTCCGCATGGACGGAATTGTAATTTGACCGTTGCACGGGTGCATGGCGGGCCGACCCGTCGGTTTGTCCCGAACCGCGTGTTGGCGGCGCAACCCGCTCCAAACCTTACTAGTCGGCGGTTTTGCTGGACAAGGCTAGCAACTGGTTGGTCTGGCGGATCAGTTCACTGCGGTCAATATCGCGGTATTTCGCCGGCAGCAGGCTCTTGCTGGTACATTCGAGAACGGCAACCAGATTCTGAAGTTCGATTTCGTTTGGATAGTAGGGGGGGATGAAATCTTCGAGCGCTGCTTTCACGTCTTCGGTATCTACTACCGACTTGTTTTCCAGACTACTCCTCATGTGACTGCGCACCAGGACGGCTTCGATATCCGCACCCGAGAGACTTCCGGCCCGCTTCAGAAAAAACGTCTCGATGTCCTCGGAAAAGGGTTTCATGCCAACTTTCCTCAACATGGCCCGTAGAAGCGCCAGGCGTTCGTCTTGCGTATCCGGATAAAACAGTGCGATGTGCTCTTCGGCGCGACCCTGCCGCTTCAGATCGACCGGCAAAAGATCCGGGCGGCATGTTAACAAAAACCAGATCACCTTCCCTCGCAGCTCTGTGTTCCCCATAAATTGCGCGATCTGGGCAAACACGCGGTTACCCACGCCACTATCGCCGGAACCGGAGCGCTCTCCCAATTGAGCATCGGCCTCATCGACGATCACCGCAATCGGACTCATGGCTTTGAGCAAGGTCAATACCCTCTCCAAATTACCTTCCGTTACTCCCTGCCACATGCTACGGAAGTTTTTGAGGGTAACCGCCGGAATCCCGACTTCGCCGGCAAAACAGGTGGTAATGAACGTCTTGCCCGTGCCGACCGGTCCGCAAATTACGTAGCCCATGGGAAGGACGTCTGTATTACCTGCGTGGATCGCCTTGGCAGCGTCCAGTAGTTTGCGTTTGGCCTGGTCATTGCCGGCGACAAACGACAAATCGAAACGACTCTGTACAAACTCCAGCAGACCGCCAGATTCCGCCTCAATCAGGTCTTTCTTGCGATTCGAGAGAAATTTGAGCGTGAGTGGTTGTCGGTTCTGCACGGCATGGGAAATCAAACTCTGCAGCTGAACTCGCTTTAAACCCGCCCCCAATTTGGCCAGGGTTTCATCATTGACTTCGGAGCCGGCAGGCAGTTCCTGATTTTTCAACTGCGTCCGAATGAACTCCAGCCGTTCCGCATAGTCCGGCAACGGAATTCCTATGGAAGAAACGCCGGGATTCTGCGCAATGCCCTGATTCAGCTCGATCTGGTTCTCGGACACCAGGCAGATGGTGACGTCTGCGTTCAGAAATACGGGGTTGCGCGCCCACCGCTTGAGAATCACCAGGGCGTTGCGGTCGTCAGCCGACATACTGGAAACATCCCCTGATGGAGCAATGGTCTCTGCAAAATCAATTACCAGGCCGATTTTCTTACCATCGGCGATGCGCAGGCGCAGATAGTTATCGAGCAGGTTCAACACGGCGTCGGGGTTGCGTGGCAGTCCGCCTTGAGAATAACTGGTGGCGTGAAAGCTGTCGTAACCTTCCAGCGCGCGGCGAAAGTCGGCCTGAGTGCCGGCGGAACCGAAGCTCAGCCCGCCACGGTCGTAGTGCAGAACCAGGTCACGCTGGCCAAAAAGCGCACCCGAGAGAAACACGTCGAGCGGAACGAAGGTGGTCTCATCCTGAGCGCGCAGCGGTACCAGGTCGCGAACATTTCCGTAAAGCACGAAAAGGGCGAACGACCGCGAATAATACTTTTCAGAGAGCTCCCGCGCCCATGCAGGAAGACCCTGGAGATACTTCTCTAATGCTGCGGTTTGTGTCGTTATTGGCGTAGCAGGATTGGCTGGCATCTAGTTTGACATCCGCATCCGGTTTGGTCCTGAGGAAGTCGAGGTCTCGTCGAGCGACATCAATCCGTCAAGGTCCGGCGACATTCCGCTGAAGATCGCTTCCACCTGCTGCACGGTCTGTTCGGTCTGCTCGACATCATGGACCAGACTGTCAAGCCTGTCAGTGACTTCTTGCGGATCTCGCATGGTGACCGATTGATCGCGTACCAACATCAGCACGTCCTCGACCGCGGAACACTGCGCGTCGACGACCTTGCGGTTTTCAGAAATCTTATCGAACTTCTCCAGGCGCTTGGTAAGAATCTCGATGCGCTTCTGGTTAATCTCCTGCACCTTCGGCGGATCGCTGCTCAGCGCCTTTTGCAGGGCCGCAACCTCGTGCCGGATGCCGTCGGGGGCGGTGCTCTTCACATACTGCTGTTGCTGCGCCGCCGAAAGCAGCAAACGGGCATAGCCGGTCAACAGGCCTTGGAGGCTCGTATCAATCTGCTGCAGAAAGATCTGCGATGCGCTCGATAACTGTGCGAAGTTGGCACGGATCGAAGCGCAGACTTGCGCCGCATGGACATAGCGGCTCTCCATTTCGGCGGGCAAATTCTTCAGCATCTCGTCCAGTTTTCGCTGATGTTTTCGTTGTTCCTCGGCGAACTTCAAGGATCGTACCAGCCGTCGGAAACGGGAGCTCTGCGGCACCACGGCCAGATAGATCATCTCCAGTCCTGCCCCAAGAATGATGGGCAGAAACGTGGCGCTGAGCAGGGCAAAAACGCCGACTCCGCCCATGGCGATCCAATTGTATTGCGAATGGAAGGCTTCTTTTACGTAGTTGATATCTTCTTGCGGAGTTTGAGGTCGAGGCTGATCACCGTCCGGCATACCTGAGAAGTCCGCAAGGGCCATTTAGACACTCACCCGCACCTGTCCGTTGCCGGGCGCTTTGCGCAAACGGCCGAGAACGTAATTTGCCAGTTCGTGAAACTCATTTCGCTCCTTCAGAGCTAAATCGCGAGGCCGGTCGAAGGGTACTTGAACATCCTCAATAATGGTCCCCGGATGCGCACTCATGACAAAAATCCTGTCTGCCAGGTAAACCGCCTCCTCAACATCGTGGGTGACGAACAGGATGGTGCTGGCGGTCTCGTCCCACACTTTCAGCAGCAGTTGCTGCATCTCGCTGCGGGTCTGCGCATCGAGAGCGCCAAAGGGTTCGTCCATCAGGATGACCGCCGGGCGAAGCGCCAGCGTACGCGCAATCGCAACCCGCTGCTGCATGCCTCCGGAAAGCGTCTCCGGATAAGCGTTCTCAAAACCGCTGAGTCCGATATCCTGCACCAATTGCGCCACGGTCTCTTTGCGCCTCCCTTCGGGAACCCCGTTGATCTTCAAACCGTAAGCTATGTTACCAGCGACCGTCAGCCACGGAAATGAGGTGTACTTCTGAAATACCATGCCGCGGTCTTTGCCGGGACCGTGCACAGCCTGTTCATTGACCAGAACCTCGCCAGTATCGGCTTGATCCAGGCCAGCGATCAACCGCAGCAGGGTGGACTTGCCGCATCCGGAAGGACCCAGCAGGACCCGGAACTCGCCAATATCTCGACCTTCGCGGGAGTACGCGTCCTCAATCTCAAAATTGATATTCTCGAGAGCGTCAACTTTCACACCGTCCGCCGAGATAAACGACCGGTTAACGTTGCGCACGGCAATTTTCGATTTCTTAGGCTCCATGCTTGGCCGCCTTCAGGTGCGCCGTCGCGCTCGGAACCGCCGCGCCACCACCGGAGAGCGCGGCCGCCGCTTTACGCCAGGGAAACAGCCGACCTTCCAGAAACGTCAGCAAGAAACGAAATAGAAAAGCCGCAATGCCGATGGCGATGATTCCCGCATAGACGCGATCGAAATCCAGCACCTTGCGCGCCGCCTCGACCATGTATCCCACCCCCTTGCGGGCATTCAGCATCTCCGCCAAAATCACGTAGGTCCAGCCGATGTCATAGAGGATTCGGAAGGAGGAGAAAATCGCCGGGAACGACGCGCGAAACACAAGCCACAACACTTGCCGCTGCTTGGCTCCGAGAGTGTACGCCGTCTCCAGCAAAGCGTTATCCACCCGATTGACCTCTTCGACCACCACTGCAAGAAGGTAGAAAAACATGCCGAACCAAAGGAACGCGATCTTTTCGGTCTCGTCAATGCCAAACAGGGCGATGAACGCGGGAAGGAACGCGGTGAGCGGCATGGCGCGCATGGGCGCAGCGACGGGGTTGATAAGTTCGAACAGCCAGCGGTAGCTGGACATCAGAATGCCCAGCGGGATGGCGACGACCGCGCACCAGAAAAACGCCTGGGCGATGCGCCACCAGCTCATGAATACGTTACCGAGCAGGTCATAGTCGGTCCACAGCATTCCAAACGATCGAATGACACCGAGGGGCCTGGGTAGCAGCGAAACGTGGTGGGCTCCTTGCCAGTAGGGCAAGGCGATCCAAAGGAGCACGATGAAGCCCCAACTGATAAATGGGGACGCCCAGCGGACCCAGGGAGATACCTCTTTCCGAATGGTGAACCAATCGCTCATTGTGGCCTGTCGTCGCGCACTATCGTTCGGAACCTTCGTTGCAAATCATTGTGGTGACGCGCCCTTAACTCGAAGGGTTGGCGTACACTTTGATGTCGGTACGGCGATTCTTCTCGCGTCCTTCCGGCGTGGCATTGCTGTCAATCGGCTTGTCGGGACCATTGCCGGCGGTCCGCAATCGTGCGGCGGGGAAGCCGTACTTTTTCATCAAGTAGTTCTTGACCTCGTCCGCCCGTGCGTGCGAGAGCTGAATATTGTAAGCACGCGCACCCGTCGAATCGGTGTTGCCGTCGATGTCGACAACGGTGTTCTCATAGGCGCGCATCGTGCCGGCGAGCTCATCGACGATGGCGCGCGAATCGAGGCTCATCGCCGACGAATTAGGATCGAAGTATATGGACCGGTGTTGCGTAGCGATCGGAGTTGCTCCCTTGGCCGGCTCCTTATATTCGATCGGCGCCTCGCTGGAGGCCATGGTGAAGCTGTCGGCGAGTTTCTCAATGTAGCGGCGATCCAGGCTCTCTTCCGGATTGAACGTGTGTTTAATGACCATCAGTTCCCGGTACATGTCCTGAGCCATGCCAAGGATGTTGGCATAATCGGAGTTGGAGCCAGCAGTGCCCATAAACGACCGGTTATCAGCATAATCGGCCAGCTTGACACCCCCGAGCATGGTCTTCGCCAAGTCGGAGGGGATGTTGAAATCCTTGACCGTCCCAATCAAATTGTAAGCGCGCTCCGGCTGTGTTTTGATGAACTCAACGCCCTCCAGCCAGCCTTGGGCAAACTTCAGCACAGTTTGCGGGTGCTTGGCGGAAAAGTCGTCGCTGACCACCAAAATGTCAGCAATCAGACGGTTCGCGATTTTCGTGTCGTAGATCTTCTTCGATCCGGGCCGCTTGGCCACTGCGTCGCTCATGTCGGGGTCCCAAGCCACGGCAGCGTCGACTTTTTCCTGGGCGAAAAGGGTCGCCGGCTCGATGCCGTCTTTGGTGTGGATCGCCTGGTTAAAAATTTCGTTGCGCTGCGCCGTACTCAGTCCGGACGTTTTGAGCCCGTTCCACAGCAGGAAATGCGAAGGCGTATAAGGGGCAAACGCCACTTTCTTGCCAGCCAAATCTTCGATGCTGTTGATTCCCTGCTTGCCGATAACCCCATCGGCGCCACGCGACCAGTCAACCATCAGAAAGGTATGCGACCCGAATCCTTTTTCCTTGAATTGCGCATAATCTTTGGCATAGACATCGGCGGTCGTCAGCATCACGTCAACGTTATCGGTTGCCAGCGCGGCCGATCCCTCGGTCCAATCGTCGATAATTTTGAACGAAACTTTGAGCCCCTTCTTGCCGTAGATCGAATCCGGTTGCGTGTCGAGTCCGCCATTGGCCACCAGGCCGCCCACGCACCCCACCCAGACATTGACTCGAACTCGAACCTCGGCATCGCTGTTCGAAGAGGATGCCGGCAGCAACAGGGGCTTGCTCGCATCCACCGTCTCGCCAGAAGCGGAAGACGGCTTGCTCCCCCCGCCCATCCATTTGCTGAGATCTATGACGCCATATCGATTTAAGCTGTAGCCGACTAGGGCCACGCCAATCAGGAAAATAAGGACCCATCCACCTCTCTCAATTTTCACCGCCATGACGTTTGCCTCCCTGGCTCGTTCTTAATTGCTTGCCTGCATCTTGGTCTTCGAGCGCTGCCAACGCCTCTAAGAAGTCCGTTCCTTGGCGGCGATGGTCTTTTCCGTGCTCGCTGGCGCCGCGGCCTGCGGCGATGCCAGGCCCATCTCGATCTTGAATTGTTTCACCAGTTCGCTGGCCTGTAGTTTCTCAGCCTCGTCGTCGATCTTGATCTTCTGCTGATCCACATTGCTCATCGCCATATCCATGCGAGCTTCATTGACGGCGGTCGTCTCCTCAATCTTGCGCACCATCTCATCGTGAGTTTGGCTGATCCCGGCAACTTCGAATTGCTCCATGGCATCGGCGACCTTTTTCTGCCACTGCGACCGGCGGTAGTCGGCGATTGCGTTTAACGCCTCCTGCGTCTTCCGCTCTTTCTCGCGCATAAAGGCCTGCTTCACGGCCATCGCCTTGTCAAAGGCGGCGCGGGCGGTAGTGAGTTGTCCTTGGTTTCTAGCCAGTGCGCCTTTGGTCTGCTCCAGCTGCGTGGCATAGCTGCCAGCGATGTCGTCGCGACCAGCCTGGATCGCGGTCTTCACCCGGGCAGTCAAGCTGGAGACGTCATCTTTATATTTCGCCTCTTCCCTTTCCAGCAGTGTAACGTTGGCTTTGACCATGGCAATGCTCTCATTCATGCGTGGCACCTGGTCATTCATGTCGCGGATGTTCTGCTGCAAAATCATTTCCGGATCTTCCGCCACCGAAATGAAGAAACCGACGAAGGAGCGCACTACTCGCGTCAACCGTTGCCACATAAATCCTCCTATTCAGGAACGCTACGTTTTCGATGGGGTCACAGGCGCACCTACCGCACCCGTGGTAATGGGATTTTCACTGACAAAATACCCTACCGCTTCGGCGATCTTCTTTTCTTCCTGCTGTTTTTTTAGCCGCCAGCCGGTAAAACGCTCTTTTTCCCGCGAAACTTCTTCATTGTTGCTCTGGATCTTCGCCCGTTGCTCGGTCACGTACTTATCGATCTGAGCCTGAATGTCGGCGTTCTCCTTTGTTTTGCGCGCTTCCAGTTCGTCGGCCGCTCGTTGTTGCACGCGCTCGAAAGTGTCGAGCGCCCGGTCGCGCCGAACCGCGTCCTGGACGACATCCTTAATATCCACGCCGGCCGCGTCAAGCGCCACCAAAACCGAGGACTTTTTCACGTCCGAGGGCAAATTTCGAATATGCTCGCTCTCCAGCATCTGCGAAACCTTGAGGATCGAATACCCCTGGGGCGCGGCCGGGATCTCCGCCGCCTTGTAGATATCTTCGAACGAAGCGGGATCAGCGACCGGCCGAGTAAATTTCGGCTCCAGAGCAACGCTCGAGGCGATCTCGGCAACGCTCGAAGAGGCAGTTTTTCCACCCGCGGGTTTGTTCCCGGCCTTTGACAAAGGCTGCCCGGGACTCGATTCGGCACTGGGTTCGTCGACAGAAACGATGTAGTTGTACCACTTCTTGGACATTCGGCCTCCCGCGCCACGAACCTTCTTCCTGAAACAGTCGCAAAAAGTAGCCGAGTATGCGACCCTGAAAGCTAATTCGCCCTGGTCTCTTTGTCAAATGTTTTCAGCCATTTCCGAGCGATTGCCGATCGCTTCGACTCTCCTTTTCCGCGAGGATTTCCGCCAGTTTCGGCACTGCCGCGGTCGTTCGCGGTCAACTGATTGGATCGTAGATGTGGGTCGCAAGCAATTCAGTTAGAATAAGCGCCTTCGCCGTTCAAAATGAACCAGTTCTTGAACAAGCGGAGAGGATAGGAACCAACTGTGCCCGACGACGACATCTCTTCAATACTCAGCCGAGTGGTGGAGATAAAAGCCGAATATGACATTCGCCTGCTTGCCCAACAATTGGGAACCAACTATCGCTCCTTGATGTATTGGCTAAGGGGAGATCGTCCCCTGCCCGCCCACCTCGTTCCGCAAATCTGTGTGTTGCTGAACAATTATGAGGCGCTCGATTTTCTGGAGAGCCAGGCCGGGCGGGTAGCTTTCAAGCTGCCCGAACCGAACATCACTCTCGAGAAAGAACTGGTCGCGGTTTCGCATCTGATCCGCGAAGTCGGCGAGGCGCTCGAGAGCGTGGCGCAGACATTGGCTGACGGTATTGTTGAAGAAAATGAGTTGCGCATAACCATTCCCAAGCTTGAAGCCGTAATTCAGGAATGCGCGTCCCTTAAGTATTTGTTAGAAGACTTCGCCAGGAAAAGGAAGAAAAAAACAAAAGGTTAACCCTTGCGGGGCACGGCGGGCGGGACGGAAGTTCGGGCAGTTTCTGTATGACCGTTATTCCGGATCGAGTCCCGCAACTGCGCCTGCTATGTTGACCTTCGCCAATCACGCTGCCTCAACTAATGGTACAGCCAGACCGCCCCGGTGAGAAACCGCGAACCCTTACATTGTTCTGGTTATGTCTTGAACAGCGAGAGGGGGCCCGGCGTTGGGGTTCCGGTCACAGCTTGGTCTGCCGGTATGGAGCGAAAACAACGCGCGCCTTGCCTAAACAAGCTGTGATGCTCGCGTTAAGTTCGGGCAACTTCGACGATTGGGGCAGCAATGACAAATTCCAGCACAGTGAACAAAGCCCCAAACCATGTGTGTGCCCAGTCTCGGCTCCGATGGATGCCCCTAAAGAGCGATCCTAGCCACCCAAACTATGATCTTGCGCATCCTAAACCATAGCGTTCATGTCACTTAGCGTTCATTCTGCGGTTTGGTCCCTCCGCGGTTCGCAGACTTTCCGGCGAATCTTGTTGAGATTGTTGGCGAAATAGTCTCGAGCCGCCGCAGCCGCGTGATTCTCCGGCTTGCGACACGCATGATGCGGACTGGATGTGCAGCAATCGGATGCGGAAAATCCGAGGCCCACTCAAACACCTGTCGAACCGGGACGACCTTTTAGCGGCCAAGCTTACCTTGGTTACCTTTCGTAAGCTCAATCGTTACCTTTACCGTGAGCTCTAGGACTACGGAGAGGTCAAGGAAATGACTGGCTTCAATCGGGGCGTGACGGCCGCCCTCCTCATCTGGCTAGTCGCAGGCTCCCTTCCCGCATGGAGCCAGAGCACTGCCGAAGTACGGGGAAAGATAAGAGACGCCTCGCACAAGCCTGTGGTGAGTGCCTTTGTCATTTTGACTTCCCAAGATACGGCCCAGATGCGAGCCGCGAGCACCGACGACGCGGGTGTTTTTGAGTTTACCTCGCTTCCGATCGGCACCTATCAACTGCAGGTAAAGACCGAGGACTATGCGACGTTCGACGCGAGCGGCATTCGTGCCAGCATAGGGCAGGTGGTGAGCCTCGACATCGTTCTTTCGCAGAAGGGGGGCGCAGCGGGATTCCTGTCGATTGGGGCAGCGTCGATGATCGAATCGGGGAACGCTCAACTCGGAGTGGTGATGGACGATCTCGATGTCACGCAACTTCCTCTGAAGTCCCGCGACACCTTCGATTTACTGCAACTTCAACCGGGGGTGCAGGGAACAGTGGGCGCCGACCTGTTCTACGGAAACGATCAACCGGGAGTGGTATCGGTGAACGGAGGACGTTCTCGCTCGAACAGTTCCAATATCAACGGCGGCAACGCTGGCGACCAGATGGTGAATTCTCCCTCGCTCGAGCCGTCGCCGGACGCGATCAGCGAGTTTCGCGTCATTTCCCATGACTACGATGCAGCTTTGGGGCGCAACTCAGGGTCAGTGCTGGATGTGATCACCAAGTCCGGAACCTCAGGGCTTCACGGCGACGCCTATGAGTTCCTCCGGAACAATGCGCTCAATGCCAAGGGATATTTTGACCCAACGACGCCGGAATTTATGCAGAACGATTTCGGCGGCACCTTCGGCGGTCCCATCCGAAAGGACAGGACTTTCTTTTTTGCCTCCTATGAGGGCCGGCGCGTGAGGCAGGGTATCTCTTCTGATCCGGTGATCGTGCCGACTGCGCAGGAACGCGCCGGGAACTTTTCTGCGGGCCCCGAGTTCTCGGGCGTTCTCGCCGAGGCAACGGTTGCTCAGGCCCTGAACGGCCGCAGCGGGTGCGCCGGGGCGGTTCAGGCTCAAGGCGGAATTCCGATCGCGGCCGGTGAGAATTATGCCGCCATCTTCCCGGGCAATATGATACCGGCGCAATGCTTTGACCCAACCGCAGTCGATCTGCTGAACCAGTTTGTTCCCCTGGGTGGGGCGGGAGGCGATACCTTCCGGTCTACGCCGAACGCTGAGCTTCGACAGGACCAGGTGACATTTCGCCTCGATCACAACCTGACGAGTCAGCAACAGGTGAGTTTTTATTACTACGGTGACGACGGTGCCGACGATGAGCCGTTCTCGCGTTTCGAGGCGAGCGGAGCAAACCTGCCCGGCTTTGGCAACGTAACTCGCGGCCGCTTTCAGCAACTGAATCTTTCCCACGCCTGGACGATCACGGCAAAGACGATCAACGAGGCTCGGCTGGTGTATTACCGGCAGGGGCAGGGTGAGTTGTTGTCTCCGGAGCGCACCAATCTGGTACAGGATTCTTGCAAGCTCGTGCCCGCTAGTCAATGTTTTTCCGATCCAGCGAATCCCAGTCTGGGGATTACGCCCGGGTATAGTGCCCGCGATCAGGGTGTTCCCTATGTCGGTTTGGCTGGAGGCTTCGCGTTTGGCAACAACGTGTCGGGCAATTTCTCGCAAGCGGGAGACGTTTATCAAGCACTCGATACCTACAGCCGGATCGTGGGCAAACACACCTTGAAGCTCGGAATCGATACCCGCGATCAACGTCTGGATCAGCTATATTTTTATAGCGTCAGCGGCGGGTTCTTCTTCACCGGAGGTGGTCCCAACGACGTTGGTTTCAGCAGTCTTGTCCCCAACTATCTTCTCGGTCTTCCCGACGAGTACAGCCAAGGCTCGGCGAACGCGGTCGATGTCCGGGCAACGCAGTTCGACGTTTTCGCCCAAGACGCCTGGAAATTGAAGTCCAACCTCACATTCAATTACGGCTTGCGATGGGAGTTCAACACCCCTCAGTCCGACGCCGGAAACCGCATCCAGGCATTCCGTCCAGGCCAGGCCACGACAAAGTTTCCGTGCGTTTTGAGTCCGTCGGACCCGCTGCTGTCTTTAATCGGAAGCAGTGACTGCTCCCCGCAGGGACCCGCCCGTTCCGTATTTCCTCTTGGCCTGGTTGTTCCTGGAGATGCGGGAGTGCCGTCAGGGCTTACCGAGGACTACTTCAAGGCATTCGCACCCCGACTGGGATTGGCCTGGTCACCAAATTGGGTAGATAGTTGGCTGGCTAAGATCAGCGGCGGACCGGGTAAGTCCAGCGTCCGTTTGGGATGGGGGATATTCTACGATAGCGACGAGGAGCTGATCCTCGGTGAAAACTTTACCGCCCAGCCGCCGTTTGGGGGCAGTACTTCGATCAACAACGTTTTTTTCAATACGCCGTTTCTCGGCCAGGACGGCTCGGTCACACCCAATCCTTTTCATGGATTCCTGGACCCCAAGCCGGGCTCGCCCGTCGATTTCGCGCTCTTTCGTCCCATCACCCTCTACGGTAATTTTCCCCAGACTCTGCGCGATCAGTATTCCGACCACTACCACCTGACCGTGCAACGCGAACTGACGCGCGACACTCTTTGGCAATTTGGCTACGTCGGTTCTCAGGGACATCGCCTCTTGGCCATCGTGGACCAGAATTACGGCAACTCGCAAACTTGTTTGGACCTGAACCAAATTCCAGGACTCTCCTGCGGCCCCTTCGGAGCCGACGGTGCCTACTACATTCCTGCGGGTGCGATTCCGGCGGGCGTGACCCTTCATTTACCCTACGGGTCGGTGGCGAGTGTAACCGGGCCAAACCCGAAGCCGATCACGCTGGTTGGCCTGCGCCAGTATTCTTCCCCGTTCTGCGAACCCACTACAGGAGTTGGTTGTCCGCCGGACGGCGTGCCCGTCTTCGCCAGCCTGTTCGGCATCATGCCCGCGGCCCATTCCTCCTACAACTCCATGCAGACACTGTTAAAGCGTCGCATGGCCCACGGACTTCAGTTTCTGGCCTCGTATACATGGAGTCGGTCGATGGACAACGCCTCGAGCTTCGAGAACTCGGTCAATCCGATCGACCCTAGGAAGTCGTGGTCGCCGTCCCTGTTCAACGCGCCGAATCGGCTGGTGGTTAGCGAGTATTGGCAAATTCCGGATTGGCACACCTCTCGCTGGAGCCGGCACCTAGCGAATGGATGGGCTCTCAGTAGCATCTTCACGCTGCAATCGGGTTTTCCCATTCGCTTGACCTCGAGCAGTGACCAAGAGTTGATGAGCAGTTCTGACTATGAAACCCCCGGTGAACCTGAGCAGATCGCGCCCTTCCGGCGCCTCGATCCACGAAAGTCTGGCGGATACTACTTTGATCCATCGTCTTTCGAGAACGCCTCGCTGGGTCAGATCGGAAACGCGCCACGCACCATTTGCTGCGGACCGGGCACGACCAATTTCGACCTTGGCATTCACAAAGTCACGGCGATTCGGGAAGGTACGAATCTCGAGTTCCGAACCGAAATTTTCAACGCCTTTAATCACACGCAATTCTTCAATCCAGATGGCAACTTCACGGACGGAACTTCATTTGGACAAGTAAGTCGTGCGCAGGACCCAAGATTAATTCAGCTGGCACTGAAATTGACTTTCTAGTGAAAGCTCATGACGCGAAAACCGGGACGAGAATGACGAAACTGAAGTTCATCTTGCTGGTCTCGATGCTTTTAGTCGGCAGCGCGAACGCAGCCGACCAAGGACGCAAAATTGTCTACCATGAAGACCCGGAATATCCAGCACTCGCCGGAAAGATGAACCTCCACGGCAACGTCAAGCTGAAGATCTGGATTAGTCCCGATGGCACTGTGCGCCGACTGGAATACATTGGAGGTCATCCGGTACTGGCGGAGTCCTCCTTAAAGGCCGTGAAGCTGTGGAGATACCAGCCGGACACTCAAGAATCAACTGCCATCGTGGAGCTGAAGTTCTAACGAGGTCTTGTTTTTCGTCGGCACTCAGCTAGCAGCTCGCCCTTAGCAGAAATACAGAAATGTCAAGAACGCAGTAGGGCAAAGACGGCTCACACCAAGAGCTGTGTCCGATCGGTCTCCGGGCCCAGACCTGCTCATAGATCTCTAACCCAGTAATTTCACAATTGGCTTCCTTCAAACCGTAGAAATGGCCCGCGATTTGACGCTCGTGCCACAGGGGATAGATGCCAACCGGCGCAATGGTACTACGTCGAATTCCACGTGGATCGGATTTATGAACGGATGTAGGTGGCCCAAGGGGCTACGACCACCGAGAGCTACAGCCACGGTTCCGCGGGCAATAGACTGAGCTTGCTGGAGATGACTCCATATCGCTAAGCAATCCGACCTCGATTTTGAACTGCAGCTGCCGGCATGACGCGAAGGCTACACGCAGACCGAGGCGAGCGGGAAGCGTACGGCGAGGAACCCGAGAACCGGCCCAGCCAGGCAGTGGAGCTGCGCACTTGCACGGTGCCGTTCGCGTACGATTCGGAAAAAGAATGCGGAAGGATCCGCCAGGAACGCAATTACCCGAATGGCGAGATTGAGCGAGACGAACCTCTTCGAGGAGATGGATCAGACCAGAACGGGCTCGCTCGCGTTGCGCGTAGCAGGGATCTTGGTAAAGCACCTGTGAGAAGTCCACTCCGGCACGACTCGTTCCTGCGAACTGGACGAGCCAGCCAGTGATTGATTGGGACGGCCTATTCAACGGCGAGGAAGGAATTTACGAATGGACTCCATGGGCGGGTCTTGCAGAAATAAGCTCAGCACCCGGGAACCTGGTTCCTCCGGAGCGGACGCTTGCGCGTTGGCTCTCATTCTATTTGCCTGTCTGGGCCTGGCAGGCTGCGGCGCGACGACTTCGCCCGGCTCGCCCGCCGGAAAGCCGACGATCACTTCCTTTTCAGCGGATCCGACAAGCATAAACTCCGGTACAAGCAGCACACTGATTTGGGCAGCAGCGGGAGCGACGAGCATTGCTATCGCGCCGGGAACGTTCATGTCCACGTCAGCAAGCGGCTCAACGAACATGAGCCCAACCACGACGACCACCTACACACTGACAGCAACAAATCCCGCTGGCTCGACCACCTCTACGCTAACCGTTACTGTAAACCCGGCCGGCCAACCACTTATCGGCTCCTTCACAGCCAGCCCCTCAAGTATCACCGTAGGTTCCAGCAGCACGCTGAGTTGGGCGACAACCGGGGCGACCAGTCTTGCCATCTCCCCGGGAGCATTCACGTCCACCTCCGCGAGTGGGTCGACGATCGTCAGCCCAACGGCGACGACCACCTACACGCTGACTGCAACCAACGCCGCCGGCCCGACCACGTCCACGGCAAAAGTCACGGTAGAGGCGTCCAGCGGTCCATTGACGATCGCAACGACTTCGTGCCCAAGCGGAACCCAGGGCACGCCATATGCAGGCTGCACGATAGTCGCCAGCGGCGGCACTCCGCCGTACACTTATTCCGTAAGCACGAATTCCAATATTCCTCCACTGCCTGAAGGGATGGCTCTCAACGCAACTACGGGAAACATCAGCAGTTCACTGATCGGCGGTCAAGGAACCTACACACCCGAATTTCTAGTTGCCGACTCGACTGGTGCGCAGGCGACTCAGAACATAAGCATCTCCATCAATGGCAACAATGTGTTTCTGGCTAACATCTTTCCGTCAACCTCTATTTTTCACCATCGAGTGGACGCAGCCACGACCAACCTGCCCGTTGATACCTCCCCCGCAGCGCCCATGTACAGTGGCTATCTGTCGGCAACGATCAAGCCATTCTTCGGGAATGACTCGAATGCTCCCTTTCCGAATGGGATACCCGCCATTGAAGTTCCTTACAACCAGACCGAGGTATCGGTTGCAACCACGTTATATCAACTCTACTTTACCTCTGGTCCAATCCCGGCGAATGCTCCGGTGGAAGGCACGAGCAGCTCGACCGGAGATCGACACGTTCTGGTTTACCTCGAGCCGGGCGGGGGAAACGACCCCGCCCTTTACGAGATGTGGCAGGGAATATACGAAGGCGGTCCTTGGACCGATTCCTCGAACGCGCTTTGGCCCGACGTGACTTCCAATGCCTTGACACCGCAGGGACAAGGAACATCCGACGCCGCAGGTCTTCCGGTAGCGCCGCTACTCGTCAACGCCGACGAGGTAATCGGCGCCGGCATACCCAGTTCTCCGAGCGGCACGATTCAGCATCCCATCCGATTCACACTCAACCATATTTTGAACTACTGGGTCTGGCCTGCCACGGAAACAGCGGGCGTGGGGAGTTGCACGGCTACGGGAGGGAGTTCCATTCCCGTGGAATCGCTAATTTCACAATCCTCTCCCCCGGCGAGCTGCACCATGTCCGGACCCTCAGGCGAGATCTACCGATTAAAGGCTTCCGTCGCGACTCCCTCTTGTGCCTCCACAAGTCCACAAGCAGCCATTATCATCACTGCTTTTCGTAACTATGGGATCATCCTGGCCGACAACGGAGACAGCGGGGGTCTAATTGGTACACCCGACGCTCGCTGGAACGATAGCGATCTGGCGTGTCTTACGAGTCTCACGTTATCGGACTTCGAGCCGGTGAACGTCTCGAGCCTCATGGTCAGTAATGACAGCGGGGTCACCAGCCATTAGGCACGCTGCACGATTGCGAAGACTCGACGAAACGAAGGTTCGACAGCCGTCGATGAGATCGTTGACGTTGAGGCGCTAACGTCCACATAATTAGATGCCAGCACCTGCAGACTTGGTTAGAGGTTTCCAGATAACGCCCGCGTCTGAGGTATTACCGCACAGAGAAGATAGGCGCCGTGACATAGATAGAATGACCAAGCCATTATTGCGCTCACTACCGCTGGCAGTGAGTTATGACGTCGCAGCCTATTCGCTTAATAGGCTGTTCCTGTCCAGCCCCAGAGGCGGGCTCAAACCATCGAAGGAAACCATACGCAGCGTCAGCCTTCGATGGGACTCTTTGTTTGCATTCATGATAGGCCATCCGCTGTAGCCCGTCGCGAAATCACTGTTTCTTCTGCACGCCCTGTGGTAACTTTCCGGGCCATGAGCGACGGTACTTTTGACAATCCTAGCCCCCAGTTCGACACGGCGGAATATGCAGACCTGCCGGGAAACGACCCTTGCCAGTTTTGCCATCAGCCGATCGCCGCGACGTACTACCGCGTCAACGATGCGCTGGCATGTACGGGGTGTGCGGAGAAGATGCGAGGCGAGTTGGCAAAGGACACGCATACGGCGTACGTCCGTGGGCTTTTGTTCGGAATTGGCGCGGCCGTCGTAGGCATGATCCTTTACGCCACCTTCGCGATCACGACCGGCATCGTGATCGGTTACCTTTCCCTGGCGGTTGGTTGGATGATAGGGACAGCAATGATGAAAGGTTCTGGCGGAATCGGTGGCAAACGCTACCAGATCACGGCGGCGGCGTTGACCTACGCCGCTGTCTCCATGGCGGCGGTGCCCGTAGGGATTCACTACGCGATCCAACAACGGCAAAAAACAGAACAGCAAATCGTTGCCAGCGGGCAGAGGTCGGATGAGGAGTTCGACCGGCGGGAGCGGAAGTTGAATCCGAACAACGGCGCACCACCCCCTCGGCCCCGGCAACCCCCAACCGGGCAGCGTCCAGTCACCTACCGTCCAATCTCGCGGCGGTCGTAGTGGGTCTAGCCCTGCTCGGAATTGCCTCGCCATTCTATCAACTTTGGCATACGGGTCCCAGTTTCGGTTGGGGGATCGGGATTGTCATCCTCATCGTAGGAATTCGGATTGCATGGAGGATCACAGCCGGCCGGCTTTTGCAGATTTACGGACCGTTCGAACAATCGAAGCCGGCGACCTGAGTCCATACCCGTGCCCACCATTACTCCTGAACTGATTCGAAATTGCAAGCGTTGCGCTTGCGAACTTGGGCCTGCAGCCTTGGTGTGCAACCAGTGCCACGCCCTGGTGCATTCTGAGGAATTGGAGCGCCTCGCCTCGGAGGCGAAAGCGCTTGAGACGAAGGGGCAACTCCGTGAAGCGCGCGACCTGTGGCGTATGGGGCTGCCGTTGCTGCCGCACGATTCAAGGCAGGCGGACTGGATCGAGCATCATGCGCGCTCGCTCGACAAGGCAGCCGATCGCATTCAACCTGCCGCGGCGCCGAGCGACAACAAGTGGGCGCAACGACTGGGACCGGTGGGCCCGATAGCTGTCGTGCTCGCAAAGAGCAAGGTCTTGTTGGGCGCTATCTTTAAGCTGAAGTTTCTTTTGAGCTTTGCGGCTTTTTTCGCATTCTACTGGGCGATGTTTGGAATGAAATTCGGCATAGGATTTGCCGTGCTGATTCTGATCCACGAGATGGGCCATTTTATCGACATCAAGCGACGCGGACTGCCAGCGGAGATGCCGGTATTTTTGCCCGGCTTCGGGGCATACGTGCGCTGGCGAGCGCTTGGCGTCTCGCCCGAAACACGTGCCGCGATCAGCCTTGCCGGCCCTTTGGCGGGATTTTTCGCGTCCCTGGTGTGCGCCGTTCTCTGGTGGCAAACCGGCGATGCACTCTGGGCGGCACTGGCCCGTGCCGGAGCCTGGTTGAATATCCTGAACTTGATCCCCGTGTGGGTGCTGGATGGGGGGCGGGCTGCACTCGCGCTCAGTAAAACCGAACGCATGTTGTTGCTGACCGCCTCTCTGGCTTTGTGGCTCGTCTGCAAAGAAAGTGTTTTCTTCCTGGTCGCAATCGGAGCAGGGTATCAGGCATTCTTCGCCGGTTTGCCGGCCCATCCCAGCCGCGCCACAACAGTCTACTTTGTACTAGTCCTGACCGCGCTGGGTTTGCTATTGAGAGTGATGCCACCAGAACAGGGTTTTGGCCCAAGCTGAAGATGCCTCGGGGCGAAATCAATGAGGGAACGACTGCCGGCGATAGCGAAATGGCAGACGCCCGAGTGAATCGAACTCCTCTCGAAAAGTAGAAATGAGGATTGAGAAAGTCCGGCTGGCACGGAAAGCTGATGCAACGCGAGAGGACTTCACTCGCAGTAAGGTGCGGGTTAGCCGGCGCCTGCCACCTGATCCCAGCCGATTTCACCGTGAGCATCGTCCATGACAAACGCGGTTACTTTTGGTCGAGTCCTTTTGGCTATCCGGAGCCGAGCCGGGTCCCCCTACAATGCTATGCAATGGCGGCTACGTACCGTTGCCGCACGTCCCGATTGCAATGTCCGAAAACGAACAAATTTCTATCCGCCGTGAAGCTATCTGGATTTACCACCCATGGTTAGACCTAGTGGTAGGATGCGGCGCGTGGTCGGTTCCGTTATTGCTGTTCGCCTACTTCTCCTCCGCCGCGAGCACGCTCACCTGGTCCGTCCTCTTCTATGTCCTTTCGTTGTTCTTCAATTATCCCCATTACATGGCGACCATCTATCGCGCCTATCACACAAAGGAGGACTTCGAAAAATATCGCATCTTTACCGTTCACATAACGCTGCTGGTGGTGTTAACGGCGATATTTTCACACTTGTGGGTTGGTGCGCTGCCGTGGGTCTTTACCTTATATCTCACCGCCAGCCCCTGGCACTATAGCGGGCAGAACTACGGCCTGTTCATGATGTTTTCCCGCCGTGCCGGAGCCCAGCCTGGGGCCATCGAGCGGCGCGCCCTTTACGCGGCATTCCTGATTTCCTACGCCGTCCTGTTGCTAAGCATCCACACCGGACCTTCCGGCGACGCTCTGTTCCTCTCACTCGACATCCCTGCGGCGATCAGTTCACGAGCCCAGATCCTGCTCGCGATCGCATTTGTGGCCTGCTCCGCTTTTGGTCTGGCTCGTCTTACCTCGCAGGCCGGCTTTCGCAAAATGGTCCCGGCGCTAACCCTGTTTTCCACCCAGTGCTTCTGGTTCGTGGTGCCCACTCTGCTTGCGCTGCTGCAGCGATTTCAGGTTCCCCGGAGCCGTTATAGCACAGGCGTTCTCGCTGTCATGCACTCCGCACAATATCTCTGGATCACCAGCTACTATGCCAGTCGGGAAGCTGTGGTTACACCGCACCGGCTATGGCGCCCCTTTTCTTATTTTGGGATTCTCGTTGTCGGGGGTATCGCCCTTTTCATTCCCGGCCCTTGGCTCTCCAGCCTGGTATTCCATTTTGATTTCACGCGTAGCTTCTTGCTCTTTACTGCTCTGGTGAACGTGCATCACTTCATCCTTGACGGTGCGATCTGGAAATTACGGGACGGGCGTATCGCCGCCTTGTTGGTGCAATCGCGTGGGCAGATTTCGAACCGCAAGCTGGCTGAAAGCGCGCGAGCGGCGGGAAGCAGGAGCATGACAGCTTTACGCTGGCTGGCCGGACCAAATTCCGCCGCGCGCGCTCTGCGGCTAGGAACAGCCTCCGCACTGCTGCTTTGGGGTGGTGTCGATCAAGTGCACTACTACTTCGCCTTGCACAGTAGCAATCTGGCCGATTTGGAGCGCGCGGCGTCAATGGCTCCTTACGATACGCCGCTTCAGACGCGCCTGGCGCGTCAAGCTCTCGAAGCGGGCAACCCCCAAGAATCCATCGCGGCCTGGCAATATGCGATCAAAGCGAACCCGACCGATCCCGCCCCTCGCGATGCGTGGCTCGCCTATCTAAACCAGCATCAAAAGCTCGAGGAGGCATACCAGCTCACCGGCAGTTGGCTCAAGGTCGCGCCCCGAGACACAGCTCTCCTGGTCAATCATGGCATCCTCGCTCAACAATTCGGACACGCCGATGAAGCCGAACTGAACTGGCGAAAGGCTCTCATCCTCGACCCCTCGCAGGCCGATGCCGAACTCTATTTGAGCGCGGAGTTGGACAAGCAAGGCAAGATCGAGGATGCCATCGGTCACTACGAGGCCTTCTTCAATAAGGTGGCACGACGGCCTGCTTCCAACCTCCCGCCCGCGGCCATTCTGGTGAACGTAGCGTTGCGGCTGGCAGATTGCAATGCGCGAGCCGGTCACTCCGACTTCGCATTGCGGGACTATGAAATGGCTCGCACCCTTGCCATTCAAACCGGTGAGAGAAAGTTAGAGAGCCTTGCCGACGTGGCGGAGGCTTCGCTGCGAGCAAAGCTCGGCGAGACCAACCCGTCGCTGGCGCTGTATCAGCACGCACTTCAGCTCGATGCTGCACTCGACGACCGGCACAACGAGGCAGTCGATTGGTATCAGTATGCGAAGTTGTTGCGAAGCGCGGGCTTCCCCACACGTTTTGTATATGCGAGTCTGCTGAAGTCCATGTCGTTGTTGTCTTCCGATTCTGACGGTCGGGAAATCGCCGTCTTGAGCCGGGAACGTCAGGAACTAGAGCAGCTGCTCGGTGCCCAGGCTTCCGCCATCAGTCGCAACCCGGAGCCGATACTGTTCGAGGCCCTTCAGCTAAAGGGCTAACCCCTACTGCTTGCTGAGGAGACGTGGGGGGGGCCCTTCCGAGCGTGTTCATCGCGATGTGCGTGGTTCAGTGGAGCGAGTGTATAGAGTTTCATTGCTCCTCGATCGATCGCGACATGGCATGAGGACGGCGCCGCCGGTAAAAACACGGCACCGTAAGCACGACCGTAGAGACAACCTCGCCACCGGAGCTAAACAAGTCAAACCCGTGCTGCGCAACGGTTCTACCGTTTCTCGTGTCGCCTGGGTACGGAGTTCTTTGTTCTCCCAGTTCGACACACGGAACACGGATCGGCAAGCTCTCTCCAACGTGGATTTCAGATTCCCACGGCTATGGTCGGACTCACGTCGATCATTGTGGCCATACCTGCGACTCTCTGATACGACTGCAGTCTGTCTGCGTGCTCATAGGTGTCAGTCAAAAGCATCACCTCGTCGGCACCGGTGTCAACCACCAGCTTCTCCAGCCCCGACTTCACTGTTGCATCCGATCCCACAATCGCCGCGCCCAGTTTGCTCTCCACCGCCACTCGCTCTCCTTCATGCCATAAACGTACCATGGAATCAACTGGGGGCAACAATTCTACCGGCTGGTTTCGGATCAATCGCAGAAATCGCTGCTGTGCGGTGGTGAACAACCTTCGGGCTGCGGCATCTGTCGCCGCTGCAATCACCTGCACACCCACAATCAGATATGGTTTCCGCAATTCGGGACTTGGCTGGAAGTGCTCACGGTAAAGCTGCACGGCCGCGTCCAGATACGCAGGCGCAAAGTGCGCCGCGAATGCAAATGGCAACCCAAGCCTCGCCGCCAGCTGCGCACTAAAGCCGCTCGACCCCAGCAAGGTGATCGGCACATTACTCCCTTGTCCGGGAATCGCTCTTACCACTTGCCCGGGCTTTTCCGGCCCCAAATAGGCCCGTAGTTCATCGAGGAGCGCTGGAAAGTCCTCCCCACTCTGCCCCAGATCCCGTCGCAGCGCGCGCATGGTCTGGAAATCACCGCCCGGGGCTCGTCCGAGACCCAGATCGATTCGTCCCGGGTACAGAGCCTCCAGCGTGCCGAACTGTTCCGCCACCACCAATGGTGCATGATTTGGCAGCATCACTCCCCCGCTACCCACTCGAATCGTGCATGTCGCCGCAGCCACATGACCAATCAACACCGGAGTGGCCGAGCATGCCAGTCCAGAAATGGAGTGGTGTTCTGCCAGCCAATAGCGCTTGTATCCCCATTGCTCCACCTGTTGCGCCAGGTCTACCGACCGGGCGATTGCGCTGCCCGCGGACTCACCAGCGCGCATGCCCACAAGATCCAGTACCGAAACGGCGAACCGCTTGCTCATGACAAATTAGATGAACTGTCTGGGAAAGCGATGCGATCTTAGGTGGAAGAAAGTAGCTCGAGCTAGGGCGGTGCCTAAGAGCTGAATCAACCGGGCGTGCACGCTGGCCGCGATCCGTGCAGCGTGTTCTCGGGAGACAAACGCGCCGTGCTTCGTTCGCCGGTCCGCGCATCCATGCGTGGTCCGACGAAACTTGTTGGAATGTTGGAAAACATCCAGATGAAATGAGTTTCTAAGCACGGTATGAGGGAGATCCGTCGCCGCCAGATGGTGTTTACCCTCGGCAAATGATCTCAGCAAAAGGAATACTCTGAAGCCAGATTCCGGTGAAGTCGCGCACGGTCTCCGGGGCCTGCCAGATCTCGAGACTACCAATGCGGGAGACACGCCGGCAAAGATCATCCAGAGTTACGGCCTCGGAGAAGCCACCCCGAATGACCTCCGCACTCCCCGATTTTGGCGCTGGCGGGGGAGTGCACATCATCAGGCGCAAACCAATTTCCTTCAGCGCCAGCAACGGAGCAACTCATTGTGGAATGGGCAGGAGACAATGAACAAACAAACCTCGATGAACAGAACCAATACGACGATATCGGGCATCTCGAGAATCGCTCTCCCGTCAAGATAATGCTCCTTTCGAAGGACACATCTCGTGGGCGGAACACCCTGATAGCATAATGGCCTGAGCTACAGCACCTTTTCCAGTCGGAGTAGGGACCATGATCGCTCATGACCCCCTCCACAGATCCGGACGAGCGGAGTTACCGCATCCGGCTCCCACCTTGGGTGAAGACGCCCAGGCGCACGAGAGGATAAGGATGACAA
>JBEKPJ010000086.1:0-22977 GCA_049520935.1 Terriglobales bacterium
GAGTGTAACCAAGAACCGTTTCCATTTCATCCCCTAAATCAGCGAGAAATTCGCGGGCAATTCGACGGTGGATCGATCACCAGCGACGCCGGGGCATTGCTGCTGCGCGAGGTGGAGAAGCGAACGAACATCATCGGCCAGTTCGCTGGCTGCTTTCGCGACTATCGGGATCCGGAATTGGTGGAACACGGGGTGGCAGAGTTGGTGGCGCAGCGGATCTACGGACTGGCATTGGGCTACGAGGATTTGAACGATCACGAGGAGTTGCGGCGGGATCCGCTGTTGGCGGTGTTGGTGGAAAAAGAGGATCTGACGGGGGAACAGCGGCGACGGGTGCGCGATCAGGGCAGGGCGCTGGCGGGCAAGAGCACGCTGAACCGGATGGAACTGGGGGCGGCGAAGTTGAGGGAAAAGGAGCGGTATAAGAAGATCCTGCTGGACGAGGGTGGGGTGGATCGGATGCTGGTGGATGTTTTTCTGCAGGCGCATAGCGAAGCGCCGGCAGAGATCGTATTGGATTTGGATAGCACGGACATTGCCTTGCACGGGGAGCAAGAAGATCGGTTCTTCCATGGCTACTACGGGCATTACTGCTATCTGCCGCTGTACATCGTCTGTGGCGAGCATGTGTTGTGCGCCCGCTTGCGACCGTCGAACATCGATGGCGCGGAAGGCAGCGTGGCGGAGGTGGAACGAATCGTGGCGCAGATCCGGCAAGCGTGGCCGCAGGTGCGGATCATCGTGCGCGGGGATTCGGGTTTTTGTCGCGACGAATTACTGAGTTGGTGCGAAGACCATGGAGTGGACTATGTGGTGGGCTTGGCGCAAAACGCACGCCTGCGACGGGAAATCGCGACGGCCAGCGCGCAAGCCGAGAGGCAATTGCAGCAGATGGGAAAGGCGGCGCGGGTCTTTACCGAGTTTGTCTATCGTACGAAAAAGAGTTGGTCGCGAGCCCGGCGAGTGATTGCCAAGGCGGAACACTTGGAGAAAGGAAGCAATCCACGGTTCGTGGTCACCTCACTGAGCCTGGAAGAAAGCATCTTTCCCGCCCCACCTCCCTGGCAGCCGCAGCGGGGCGTCGTGATGAACGATCAAAGCTGACCGACGTATGAACTGGTTGCACAAAGACGCCGAGATGTTTCGCGACGCACTGGCCCGGACACGGGAACGAACCGGGTTTGCAGAGAGGTTGATCGAGAAGGACTGTTTTTGCACGGCACTGCTGGAATAGCTGGCACCCACCGCAAACAAACTAGTGTTCCAAGGAGGAACGTGCCTGGCCAAAGTTCACGCAAATTTCTATCGCTTGAGCGAGGACCTGGATTTTGTCATCTCGATGCCCACTGATGCCCCGCGTGCAAAAAGGAGCAAACAAGCAGCGGCAGTAAAGGACGCCGTCGCCGCGCTTCCAAAGCAGATTCCGTTTTTCCGGCTGGTCGAGCCGTTGACCGGCGCAAACAACTCGACGCAATACAACGCGGTCATTGGTTATGCATCTCTGGTCAGCAGGCAGGAGGAGACGATCAAGATCCAAGTGGCGTTGCGCGAACCATTGCTGCTCGACCCCCTGAACGATCTGGCGCAGACGATTCTGCTCGATCCGGTATCCCGAAAACCGTTGCTGAAACCGCTAACAGTGCGCTGCATTGCCAAAATGGAAGCGTTCGCGGAATAATTTCGCGCGGCGCTATCGCGGCGGGAAGTTGGCCGTGCGCGATTTTTTCGACCTTGATTACGTGGTGCGACGACTGGGACTTCAGTCTGAGAATCCAGAATTGCTTGATCTGGTCCGGCGAAAGCTGTCCGTACCGTAACGAACCGGTGGACGTTTCCGCTAATCGCTTGGCCGCGCTCCGGCAACAGGTCGGGCCTCAATTGCAGCCTGTATTGCGGGCGGAAGATTTTGCGGAATTCGATTTGGAAAGAGCGTTCCAGATCGTGACGACGATGGCTGCCAAGATGTCATGAAACGATGGCCCATTCACAGCAGTCGGTCATCAGTTACGGCTTGAAAACGAGCGAATAGCCGCTGCGGACCTTCAGCTGCAAAGCTCAAAGCCTCTTCCAAATCGATCCGCGTGCGAACACAATCGAGCCTCGGATGGTATAGCCGGTGAGCACCATTTTTCCGTTCCACCGTAAATCCAACACTATCCAGCTAGCAGCCAAGGTGAGACCTCTCACCACACTCGTTTCTTTTTGATGTAGTCACAAATGAGAATGGTCAAATCGTCATCCTGTTTTTTCGACCATTGGCGGACAGAAGAAATGATCGAGTCTGCCGCCATCGCGGGGGATAGCTCTCGAGTTCTTGTCAGCAGATCGCACAATGCGTCGTGGCCGAGGAAATCTCCCGCCGCGTTGGAAGCCTCCACAATGCCGTCTGTATACATCACGATTCGATCATCTGTTTCCAATTTGTGAACGGCAGTGGAGTACGATGCAAAATCGAACGCCGCGAGCATCAAACCGTTCTCTTCAATTTGGGTGACGCGTCCATTCCTCACAAGCAACAGAGGTGGGTGCCCTGCGGCGGAGTATCGCAGTTCACCGGATTCTGAGTTCAGGTGGGCGTATGCTGCTGTGACGAACTGGTCTTGCGTGTTGCCCAACAAAGCCGAGTTCATGCCGGTCAGGAACTGGCATGGCTTGGCGGCAAACGCGCGTTGCGAAGCTGCCGCGAGCTTGACCATGGCGGCGATCAGGGCGGCGGGAACGCCGTGCCCGGACACATCGGCGATCAACAATCCAACCTGATGGTCATCCGCAATGATGCAGTCGTAAAAATCGCCAGCCACTGAAGTCATGGGCACATAGCGAGCCGCTACCCGGAAGTTCGTGGAGGGAGGAAATTCGCTGGGCAGAATTGATAATTGAATACGACGGGCTACCTCCAATTCCTTTTGGATCTCCTTCAACTGTCGATCCCGCCGCAGAGTACTTCTGGCGGCAACATAGCCCAGAGTGATAAGAAACGCGGCAAATCCAAACGGCTCGAGTCGAGGCAAGGAAGTGTGGAAGAATTGCGCCGAATTTTGCCAAACCGCCAAACCTACGAAGATCAGCAGACCCCAGCGGATCACGCCGAAATCGGCAGCCTCAGGGGCAATGCTTTTAGCAGAACCGCTCGCCATGAAGCGAATGAGAAAGAATCCCGACGCGCCGATGACGGCGATACTGTTTATTCGCTCGTAGTGGGGCGAGTCGCCGAACAGAAGGGTGACCGCAGCGAGAAGGCAACCGAACCCAACCGCCGTGTATCCAACTACCCGCTCAAATCGTCTTGGCAGACCGAGGGAGATAAAGAACAACAATGCGGGAATCAGAGTGACGTGATTGACGGCTCCACGCAGGCGCGCGTAGAAGGTTGCACCCCGCGCCATCATTGCAAGCATGGGCGACGAAATCCACAGGCGAAGCCCGTACAAAGCTGCAAACAATGCGAAGCAGATGAGGAGTGAGTCGCGCTGGCGTCGGAGAAGGGCAAAGGCAGCGGTCACCATGCCGACAGCGGCGAATGCCGCACCTAAGAATAGATACGAAGCGTCGCGCCGGAATGCGGTCAAGACCTCCTCAGCACTCATCTCAGATGCTCCACCACCAAGTCAGATACCGCCCAAGTACGCTCCCTCTCTTGCGCAGCGGCTGATTCCAGATTTCTAGCCAGCATCGCAAACGCGTAGTAGCTCACCGCATCGACCGGCCAGCGTGGCCTCGCCGGGAGTCGGAGCTTCTGGTGGCCTGATTCGCCCACTCACACTCGGCAAGCCAGTTTCTGCAGCATCTCCCTTCACATTGGAATTCCGACATTCTTCCACCGCATTGTGGGCAGACCGAGTTGACGATCGACGAGATGATGCTCGTGTTCGATTCGCCCGGTAGTGTGTCAAGGGTTCTCATAATCGCCTCCTATCCAGAGATCCGACAAATGCACGAGGGGCAGACGCGGGCCACAAACAACGGAACGGTGCCGCGCGGGTCTACTACGCTCTCGGGCGCTCCGAACTGGTTGGCTGCGGAGTCCGTCTCGGCCGGCATATGCCTGCCGCCTCGCTACAAGAGGAGAGTGCACGCGCAATGCCAATGCCGAACAACCAATAAGAGCCGCGAATAAAGCTGTTCCTGAGTGCGCGCCTATGTGAATGTCACAACCATTGCCCTGCATTAGGCATGGATGCCCGGATGTGGGCGCGACTTGGGCGTTGAGCGGCGAGTCCGAGAAAGGGACGCCTTGCAAAGACATGCAACGCCAACTCGCTGAGACTCTACCCAGCGCTTCGAGCATTGGCATGTCGATTGCGTTCCAACGCGGATGTTAAGAATAAGCTCCTGATTTGGTTAACAGTCATTCATGGTTCGGATTGCTGGACCAGGAGGAGCGCGAGGAGTGAACGATGCAGAGGCTAATCGTTGTAGTCACTTTGTGCTTACTGACGTTGACGGCTCTTGGCCAGTCTACATCAAAGTATCAAGTAGGCATGATTACTGAGGTCAAGGCTCGTCAGGTTGCGGGCGATAGTGCATCTGATCCCGCCAGCTATGACGTTTCGGTCAAGGTGGGCGGCACGATTTACGTGGTACTGTACACGCCGCCATTGGGCGAACTGCCGCCGAAGTCCGAAAGAGGGCGTGAACTGCTGGTACTAGTCGGGAAGAACACAATTACCTACAACGACATGTTGGGTCGGTCGCTTCAGGTGCCGATAGAAAGCCTAAGACCCGATACCGAACCTAAGCAATCGAAATAAGCTCGTGCTTCCTGCGGGAGAGTCATGTTCGAGGAGTGTTGCAGGAGTTAAATGTCGACGCAGCGATTCGAGTCAACTTGGAGGAAGAATGTATTGTTTGTTTGTTCTAAGGAACGACAAGAGCGCCTGCTTCGGCGGACGCGCACTCATCAGTCTCTGGGCATTACTGTTGTGCTCCGGGATTGGCGCATTGGCCCAGAGCGCCGCTCCCGCATTGAAGGCGAACGCACCACTCAGCATTCGCGCTACTCACCTCGTGGGTTTGCCGAACACAAAGAGCAATTGTAAAGGAACGCTGTCAACCCAAGACAATGTGTTGCGATTTGAGCAAAGCGGCAAGCCCGTCGCACAGGTGAACATCGCTTCTGTGCGGGATGCTTTTCTGGGTGAGGAAGGGATGCAGGTAGGCGGAGTGCCAATGAAGATAGGCAAGGCAGCCGTTCCGTTCGGAGGTGGCCGAGTCGTTAGCCTCTTTGCCCATGAGAAATACGACACGCTGACCTTGGAATATGTCGACGGTAATGGCGGAGTCCATGGTGCGATCTTCCAAATGAAAAAAGGACAAGGGGAACTCATGAGGAATGAACTTGTGGCCCGGGGCGTATCTTCCGGTTCTGGCGAAGACGAGCCAACGAAGCAAAGCATCTCGGAGGTCACACATGAAAACGAGTAAACCGAATTCATGGAGCGCCTGTGTGGCGGCCTTAGTCACGATTGCAGTTGCATTTTCGGGTCGGCTGGCTGGCCAAACTGCAGCGGTGAAGCCTTCCGGCGGAAGCAGTGGTTCTGGCATGCAATGGAGTGTGCAAGTGGAGCGGATTGATCCCGGGCACCTGGGCCTCGCGCATTCCTTTCAGGTGGCGATCTACGAGAACCTCTTGGAAGAGTTGAATAACACGAAGCGATTCAAGTACGTCCTCCGCGAGGGCGACAGTAAGGCCAGCGAGATTCCGGACTTGCTGATCTTGAAAACAATGGTTGTGAAATATACGCCAGGGAGCGAAACGCAGCGTGCGGTGACCACTGTGAGCGGCGCGACAAAGTTAACGGTGCGGAGTCAACTCCTTACACGCGAAGGCAGAATTGTGCTGGAGAGCACGGTGAACGGAAATGTTCGCTTCTTCGGCAGCAATTTGCGCGCGACCCACAATTTGGCCCGCAATATCGCCAAGGGGATCAAGCAATCAAACGTGGCTATGGTCCGGGCATCGTACCGCGACACTCAGCCGCCAACTTTTAACGCCGACGGCGCACAATGATCAGTCGGCCTTTTACGATGTGCAACTCGCCAGAGGGAGACCTATGAAACTTCAAACCTTTCTTGTTGCTGTAGCGATTCTTGGCACTGTGTTGCACCCCGGCGCAGCCCAGGCGAAGGAAAAGGCGACCCAAGTAGATGCGCCTCCGCTGGAGCGAATACTTCCCGGCACAAGCATGCAGTCTGACGCGGTTCTATCCGATGTGATTGCACGCAAGCCGGAAATGCCACTGGGGCCGCAAGACGTTCTCAAATCCTACGAAATCGCCATGAGCTTAGTGCTGGAAAAGACATCGGCTGATTTCTCAGTAATCGTGCAGGCCCAGCAAACAAATCAAATTACCCGCGAGCAAGCGGAATATCTTTTGCTGCAGAGCTACCAAACGGCAATGATGCAGTATCAGGTACTTAGCGCGCTCCATAATATTCTGAAACATGACATCGACGACGCGGCAGGGCAGCAGGCAAGGCAGTCGCTGAAAACGACAAGCTCCGATACCGTTTTAGTGGTTCCTTTTCCGGGCTCCGCCCCGGCATCCAGATGACATCGAAATTCTTCCTTGCAGGGGTCGCATGGAACTTCACCTGCCTCACTGGCGAAAGAGGAGCGCGAACATAACATGCCATCGGAGAAATTGATCGAGCGCGGTGAGGGTGTCGCCCAGGAATCGGGGACACCTTCCACTGCCCAGATGATGGCTGTTCTGTCCCATCGCTTACCGAATCTACATCGATACGCCTATAGACTTTTAGGAAACAAAGCTGATGCCGAGGACGCGGTACAGGATGCGCTGTTGGCTGCTTTCAAGCATTTGAACCAATTCAGAGGCGAGGCGCAACTTTCGACGTGGCTGACCACTATTGTTATCAATTGCGCAAGAATGCATTTGCGCAAGCGATCACGCTATATCCATGTATCCCTGGATTCGCGAATCGGAGAAGAACGGGAGTATCTCCTGTCCGACACGTTGGTGGATCACCGGCCCAGTCCCGAGGATGAGTGCCACAAAGCTTGGGCGAATGAGCGCTTAATAGAGTCAGCAGCAAGGCTATCGCCGACTTTGCGGAGAACGTTTCACCTGCGATATGTGGATCATCTTTCAGTCTGCGAAACAGCTCGCGTTCTAGGAGTTCGCGTCGGAACGGTGAAAGCGCAGACTGCTCGGGCACGAGCTAAAGTGCTGAAGTCGATACGAGGGGTGCTCCACACGGGATCTCGTTCCCGAAAGACGCTCCGCTAGCACACGCCCCCCATACCCTCGCTCAAGAGCGCAATCTTGTTCGCGGGGCCAATCCGCAGGTTTAATCGCACGAACAGATGGGATTGCTTAGGTCGAGCCCGGCACGTAGAGCTTAGTTCAATACAGGGAACAATTTTCCAAGACACAAATGCTGAGCTACCCGCGATGTCCATGTTTTCTCTACGGTAAGAAGCAACCACCCTGGGCCGCTGCCTGACCCAATAGGGTCAAGATCCAATTGCATTTGACCTCATCTGCCCGTATTGGGGCACGACTGCCCTGATTGTGTCTAAATCCTTCGTATCAGTATCCCTTCTCCTGCGCAAGTACTTGAGTTCCCTACGATTATCACTGGCCAATAATGGCCATGCTCTTGCCAAGAATACTTTCGGGTTGATCTTGGCGATTGTCCGTCACGGAAATTCGATTTGGTCGCGGTCGGCTTCACGCGCGAACTTGGTCCGCTGCTGACTGCGATTGCTGTGAGCGGACGATCGGGATCTTCATTTGCTGCCGAGATCGACACCATGAAGGTCACTGAAGGGAACGATAAGAATTTAGAGGGGCCCCGCGGCGCCGAGGTCAGAACGTCGTCCGGATCCTTCGGGTATTGATTGCAGCGGAAATTGACTGGCAGATACTTGAAAGCGGTAAAATCGGTCGCAACAAGCGGCGCGTTCGCGAAAACCGCTATACGTCGGATTTGCATATCTGCGACACCTTGACCGAAGTTCGGCTGGCGAGATCGTCCGAGCTAACAAATAGCATTTCTGTGCGAACCAGGCGTGGTCGGATCTGTAAACCAAGAATTGGGGAGAGCACACGCGTCATGACCAAGACCGAAGATCGATATCGAATGCTGCTGGGTGCGTCCACTGCCCTAGCCGATCAGCCCACGGTAAAATCTGTTCTGCAAAGTCTGCGAGGCGTTCTGTCGAGCACGTCCAGATTGCACGGCGCCGAACTCTACGTGCTGGGCGATGACTGCGAGAGCTTATCCAGCTTTGAATTTGATCGAGACGCAGACGCTCCCGCAATTAAACGTGGAGCCAAATTGCTACGCATTGGTGTGGTGGCGCAAGTGCTAGACGAACAGAGGCCGGTGTTTGTCCCGGACCTGGCGTTGACGTTATTGGAACACCCTGACCTGGCGCCTTTTGCACCAGAGGTTGCCGGACGAAGCACCTATTTGTTCCCAGTATCGACCGCGCTAAAACGCTACGGGATTCTGTCAACGCCAAAGATGCCGGACCAGCAATTTGTCCACGAAGACGTCGAGATGCTCAGCGCCCTGGCTTCGCACGTTGCGGTCGCGCTCGAGTGCGCACTGGCTAGGGACCTTGCAGAGCAGTATCAACGTGAGCTTGCAAGCCAGCGCGACCGGCTCCGCCTCGTGCTAGAAATCAATAATCATGTAGCGAAATTGGATATTGACGATGTCCTTCACTCGGCCTCGGCATCAATCCGTTCCTATTTTGCGTGTGATTCCGTTGCCTTCTGGGTGATCAACGAAGAAACGGGCCAGCTTCAGAAGATGTTGCACGACTTTCCTGACGGGAAGGGGCCGATGACCGCGGTTGCCTCGGCAGAACTGAGCGCCGCTGCTTTGGATTTTGAGAAGCTGCGTCAGCGCAAGGCGGAAATCTGGTCGCCTGAGGACTTTGACAAACTGCCTGCCGCTCTGCGAGAACCCTTGAAGGCCGAGTCGATAAAGTCCTTAGCTTTCGCTTGCCTGGCTACCGAAAATAGGCCATTGGGTGTGCTGTCGATCGCGAGCCGCAGGATCTCTGCTTTTGGTCAAGAGGATCTGGATCTCCTCGCGGGGATTGGCATGCAGATCTCGCTTGCATTGGATAATGCGCTCGCGTATGGGCGTCTGCACGCGTCGGCAACTCGTCTCGAGGAAGAACGCCTCTACCTCGAATCAGAAATCGAATCTGAATACAACTTCGAAGACATGGTCGGCAAGAGTGCCGCTCTTCGCAAAGTGCTGGACCAAGTCGCGATCGTTGCGCCGACCAGTTCTACGGTTCTGCTACATGGTGAGACCGGTACCGGAAAGGAACTGGTTGCACGGGCAATTCATAATCTTAGTCCGAGGCGGGGGCGCACATTTGTTCGTCTGAACTGTGCGGCGATTCCTTCGGGCTTGGTGGAAAGCGAACTCTTCGGCCACGAAAAGGGTGCTTTCACCGGCGCGCTCATCCAGAAGCGAGGCCGGTTTGAGTTGGCGGATCACGGCACTCTGTTTCTCGACGAGATCGGCGACATTACAATGGATTTGCAGCCGAAACTGCTGCGTGCCCTGCAGGAACAGGAGTTTGAACGTCTCGGAAGCACCAAGACCATCAAGGTTGATGTCCGTCTGATTGCGGCCACGCATCGGGATTTGGAGGGCATGATCCGTAATAATCAGTTCCGCGAGGACCTTTTTTATAGGCTGAGAGTCTTTCCGATCGAAATTCCGCCGCTCCGCGAACGGCGCGAAGATATTCAGCTCCTGGTCCACTTTTTTGTGTCGCGCCTCTCCCGCCGTATGCAAAAGCGCATCCGGTCTGTCCCCAGGCCCGCGATGGAAGCTTTGGTGAATGCCGATTGGCCAGGAAATATCCGCGAGCTGGAGAACTTTATTGAGCGCTGCGTGATACTGACGCAAGGGGACGAACTGAATGTGCCGCGAGCCGAGCTGAGCAGATCAGTTGGCCGCAACGTTGTTGCGGCGGCGTCGACCTTCGAGCAAGCAGAGCGGCAGGCGATCCTCGATGCTTTAAAAGGCGTATCCGGAAGAATAGCCGGCAAAGGTGGGGCGGCAGAACGCCTCGGACTTAAGAGAACTACGCTGCAGAACAAGATGCGCAGGCTAAGTATCACTCGCGCTGATTATTCGGCCTGACAGCATGTGGTCGTTCGCCAGCATACGGGCAAGTCAAAACTGCTCGTGTGGCCGCTGAGTTCATGCCTAACGCCTTCTCTCCCAATCACTTAAATCAGAGTCGTTTTTTCGGCAATCGATGTGCTTTTCTTCTAGTGCCCCGCTAAGAGATCCACAAAGGGGACTAAACAATCACAGAGGAAACTAATCAATGAAGAAGTTGACCGAACTGGCAATTATGCTCGTTGTTTTTTGGAATCTCGTCCTGGACTCAGGAAGTCAGAAATGAAGTGACAGTTCAAGGTTCCGGTTTCTTCAACAAGCAGGCCACCGACGGGGGGATCACCAACGAGCCAACGAACTCTGGAGGCGTGATGGCCGGATACCGATTTAACCTCAAGAACTGGCTCGCGGCCGAAGGGGATTACGACTATTTCAGGAATAGTCAGAAGTTCTTGTCGAGCAGCGGCACGGCATTTATGTCGACGAATGTTCACGCCGAAACTGGTACCGCTATCGTAAAGCTTCCTTTCTTCAAGATGCCTGCCGTCAAGATCGTGTCTCCATTCGCGGTCGTTGGAGGCGGAGCCATGTTCTTCGATCCACGTTGGGGATCTGTAGCTAAGGAGCAGTACCCGAGGTGCCTTCGTTGACAAATACACTCACTCGGCGGTGCCTTCCGCCGGCCTGGTATTTACCTTTTAGACTGTCCAGCCTCCTCCCGTCTTTCCACTCTTCAAGGCGGCTGGTTTAGCCGCCTTGATTCTTAGATTCTTAGCCCGTACCAAAGGCTGCCCTCATGCTGGCAGTGCCCGTTGTTAAGGGCGGCACACGCCCGAATGAGCGTTTAATATCAATAGTTTCCGCGAAAAGTCCTGGCAGAACAACTGCAAGGATGACCATAGCCAGTCATTTGAGGCTGCTAAAGAAATGTAGAGGCCATCATGCTACGTGTCCAAACGCAAGAATCAGACGGTGCTCTGATCTGTCGGCTCGAAGGCCGATTCACCGGCAAGGGAGCTGAGGAAGTCCGCACGCTCGTCACGCGCTGCGATAACAAACTGGAGTTAGTTGTCGATCTTACGGACGTGCTGTTTATCGACGCCATCGGGGAAGAGGTGCTTTTGTTTGTCAAGAGGCTCGGAGCCCAGTTCGTTGCCGAGACTTCGTATTCCCGGGACGTTTGCGAACGTCTTCAGCTCACGTTTATGGGCAAGCGTAAGTCGAACATGCAAGTGCCGGGCAGTTCGGACGGAAACGGGCACCGGTGACAAACACACCTAACAAGCCATCGCGCACCGTGTCGGGATGCCGCGAGATTGATGGGGTGCGCTCGCGGGCATTCCGCTTTCCTCTTCTCTTCAACCTTTTGGAAAGCTGTTCAATGTGCAGTCCTGACTGACCATATCGGGCTCGATTCGTCTCGACGTTGGCTCCGATTTCTCCCGTTGCCCTCCATCCGGATCAACGTTTGACTATCTAAGTCCACCGCCCCTCAGCGATACCTCGACTGCGAGTCTCCACTTATCTTCAGCGTGTCACCCGGAACAGGATCCTCACCGTTCTCGATTGGTTGAACGCTCGCAACTACGCCCAGTGCCCGCATGAGGGCAGCGCCCATCGACCGGATATGGGCATTCTTCTGCATTCTTGGATGCTCGCACTTCTGATTCAAGAACTTGCAACGAACTCATGGTTGGTACGGAACCTGCAATCTTGGTGCACACGAGCGACAACAGGATTCGCTCAAAGTTCAAAGTGTCGTCGGCCTCGGCCGAATTTCCAGGTAAAAAAGATGAAATCGAACCATCTCGCACTGCTTATTACGATTCTTGTATTTGCGTCACCGATCGGGTCGTTTGCTCAACAAGCTATGCAAGACGTCCCGCTTCTTACGCTTGATGACGCAGTCTCCACTGCTCTCGCGAACAATCGGCTTGTGAAGAACTCAGCGTTGGAAGCGCAAAAGTATGACTTCCAGGTGAGCACGATGCGCAGCAAGCGAATGCCACATTTTCAATTTTCAGTCCTCGGTGGCGAACTGCTACATCCATTTGACTTCACTTTTGCCAAGGGGGTTTTCGGGACGTATCCGGGAATCGGACCTCTTCCTTCAACAGATGCCAAGGTTCACACGCCGGCACGGTTAACCGCCTACATCACCGGCGGCATGGATATACCCCTGTCGCAGCAGTACAAAATCGGGCTGGGAATTCGCGCCACAGAACTTGGGCGCGATATCGCTAAAGAAGACGTGCGCGCGGAGCGCCAGAAGACCGCGGCCGAGGTGCGTAGCGCATATTTTGAGCTGGTTGCCACCCAGGCTGCTGTGGATGCAGCACGGGAAGGAGTACGAACGCTGGAAGAAACACAGCGAGTTACGCAGCGCTACATCGCAGAGAAGACCGTGCTCAAGGGAGATGCGCTGGAGGTCGATGCCCGGTTAACCAAGGCACAGTATGAGTTGTCAGTCGCCGAGAACGGACTCGCCACACAACACGAGCACCTGAATCAACTTCTAGCACGGGATCTTGAAACTCCTTTTCGGGTTGATTCCATTCCTGAGGAGGACACGACAATTCTAAGTCTGGAGGAGTCGCGCCGACAGGCGTCAGAGAATAGGCCTGAGATCCGCGAGGCTCACCTCAAGGAAAAACAAGCCGAGTATGACCGCCGCATCGCCAAAGCCGAGTACATTCCGGACTTCGGAATCGCAGTCAGCTACATGGGGATTCAGAATGTGCAAGTGCTTCCGACGAACGTCGGTGTGGCCGGCTTTGCGATGACTTGGGAGCCATTCGATTGGGGACGCCGCCACAATCGCGTACGCGAAAAATCCAACACGCTGGCGCAAGCGCACAACGGGGCACAAGAGGCAGAATCGCAAATCGGCGTTGAAGTCGGGTTGAAGTACCGCAAGTGGAAAGAGGCTGCGTTGCTGTTGAAAGCCACCCGCACCGGTCATGAAGCCGCAGCCGAAGAATTCCGTGTCACCAGTAACAAGTACCAAGAACAAGCAGCACTCGTAAGAGATCTCTTACAAGCTCAGGCTCGAAGTTCGGAAGCCGCTTTTCAGTATCAGCAGGCGCTCTCTTCTTATTGGAGTTCCCTTGCAGATTTGCGCCGCGCGATGGGAGAGGAATAAACGTGAGAACCACAATCGCAACATTTGCATTAGCGCTCGTCATGGCCGGCTGTGACGCGAATAAGCCGATCAATCAACCCCCACAGGGAGTCCAGGCTCAAGCCATCGAGAAGCAAGAGGGCTTCAGCGCCGACGGCTTGCGTTTTTCAGCGGTAGTGACGCCCGATTCGGAAGTTCCCCTAGCATTCAGAATTCCCGGGTATGTCATTTCGCTTAAACATATGCGCGGCCAGGATGGCAGGATGCGCAATGTCGCGGAGGGAGATCGGGTCGGCCGGGGAGCCGTGCTCGTCCGCATCCGATCGTCTGAATACGAGGACAAAGTGCACCAGGCATCCTCGCAAGCAGCAGGCGCAGAAGCTGTTTTTCAGAAAGCAAAGCTCGACTTTGATCGGGCCACGCATCTGTATGACACCCAGAGCCTCACGAAGCCCGACTTTGATTCCGCTCGCGCGCAATACGATGCCAGTCAGGAGCAGCTGAAATCCGCTCGTGCTGTTACGAGCGAGGCGGAAATCGCTCTGCGAGACACTTCTCTGGTTGCGCCCTTTGACGGCGACATCGTGAAGAAAGCTGTAGAACTCGGCGCGTTCGTCGGACCTGGCCTTCCCGCATTCGCGCTGGCCAAAACCGACACCGTAAAGATCGTCGTCGGCGTGCCCGATACGGTTGTCCGTTCCGTAAAGGTAGGCCAGCCCGTTGATGTGGCCATCGACGCGTTCCCCACACGCACATTTCATGCCCGAATCAGCCGCATGTCATCGGCGGCGGACACGATTACACGCAATTTTGAGGTCGAAGTCGCTATACCGAATCACGATCATCTGCTGAAGGTGGGGATGATCGGCTCCTTGCAATTCGCGAATGCCGACCGCGCAAGTCGAACGTCGGCGCTGTTGGTGCCACTTTCCTCAGTCGTACAAGCGAAAGACGGGAAATATGGCGTGTTCGTCGTCTTCAACTCGAGTGCCGGAGAAGTCGCTCGCCTCCACAGCGTAGACATCGGCGCCGTCAATGGCAGTGAAATCACAGTAGTCAGCGGGCTGCAAACCGGAGAACGCATCATCACCACTGGCGCCAATCTGCTGAAAGATGGTCAGCCCGTCGAGGTCCTTCAATGAAAGCCGAGAACCCCAAGAGCAGTCGTAATGTCGCGCGATTCTTTGTCAACAACCGGCAGATTGCCTGGGTCGCCTTGTTCGCAACTCTGGCCTGGGGCGTGTTCGGGTACATGAACATGCCGAAGCGGAAGGACCCCGACATACCCGTGCGCATCGCACTCGCTATCACCCCCTGGCCAGGTATCTCGGCAGACAAGGTCGAGCAGTTGGTCACCCGCAAGGTCGAGCAAGCCATCACTGGAAACAGCAAGGTAGACCGCGTGGAGTCCACCACCCAGGACAACGTTTCTGTTGTGCAAGTCAGGCTGTTGGACAACATCAAGAACACCCAGCAGGAATTCCAGGACATTGGACAACGACTGAACCAGGTCACGGACCTTCCTGACGGTGCGGGACCTATCACCTGGATCAGCGACTTTGGAGATACTTCAGCGCTGATGCTGACGGTCGCCAGTTCGACGGTGCCGGACCTTGAAATCGCGTTGCGCGCCCGCGGTGTGCGGGATGCGATTGAGAAAAAGCGCCGGGGAGATGCGAGCCACCGAGTCACCGTTCTCTACTGTTACCCGGCATCCGTGTCCGCTGCTGTGATTGAGCGGCCATTTGTCATGCTGGCTGCGCAGGCTGACCGGGACGGGTTCGCGCACGATGTTCGTTCGTTGTCCGTGGGAAGCTGTTCTGGGATCGATTTTGCGACGGCGAAGTCGGATGACGAAATCCGAGTGTATGGACAGCAGTTCATTGAGAAACGGCTGCAAGAGTACGACTTTCACCCCGACGCGTGGGGTCCCATTATCATTCGCGATCCTCAATCCACGAAAGAACGAATCGCGGAAGTAGCCAATAACCGGTATTCGTATCGGCAGCTTGATGACTTCACCGACCTGATCCAGCGCACGCTGCAGCGTGTACCAGAGGTAGCGAAGGTGCAGCGTGTCGGCGTTCTGCCCGAAGAGATCTATCTGGAGTACTCGGACGCGCGGCTGGCAGCATTGAAATTGCAGCCCACGAAGATCAAAGACATCCTGAACTCGAGGAATGTGACGGCTCCAGGTGGAATCGTCCAGACCCAATCGCGAAACGTCCTGGTTGATGCAACCGCCGAATTCAAAAGCACGAAAGATATTGGCAACGTACTCCTCGCATCGTCGCCGAGTGGAGCGCCGCTTTACTTGCGCGATCTTGTCGACATATCGCGTGCATATCAGACTCCCACCCGCTACCTGAACTACATGGTCTCTCGCGAGCCGAACGGGACTTGGCAGCGGAACCGTGCCATCACCCTGGCGGTGCAAATGCGATCAGGAGAACAGATCTTCAAATTCGGTGCAGCGGTCGACAAAGCGCTCGCAAATGTACGCCCGCAACTGCCTGCCGACCTTATTGTGACTCGCACTTCAGACCAGCCTCGGCAAGTCAAGGAACTTGTCAGCCTGTTGATGGGCAGTCTCTATGAGGCCATTATCCTCGTCGTAATCGTGGCCCTCATCGGGTTCTGGGATTGGCGTGCCGCCATGCTGATGGCAGCTTCCATCCCACTGACGCTGGCGATGACCTTCGGTATCGTTCACGTTCTCAACATTGATATTCAACAGGTTTCAATCGCGACCTTGATCATCGCGCTCGGCTTGTTGGTCGATATGCCCGTCGTAGCCGGAGACGCGATCAAGCGCGAGTTGGGCTCCGGCTCCACGCGCGATCTTGCATCCTGGATTGGTCCGACTAAACTGGCGAAAGCGATTGTATTCGCCACCATCACGAACATCGTCGCCTACCTTCCGTTCTTGATGCTGACCGGCGATACAGGCTTTTTCCTGTACAGCCTCCCGGTTGTGATGACGTGTACGCTGGTGGCGTCCGTCATTGTCTCTTTCACCTTTATTCCATTGATTGCGTACTACATGATCAAACCGCCCAAGCGCCCGGAACCGCCCATGTCGGAGCGGCGGCAGCAAGGGTTTCCGGCGCTGTATTACCGGGTAGGTAATTTCGCGCTCAGGCATCGTTGGGGTACGTTCGCCGGCTCGCTCATCGTTCTGGTGTTGGGTGGAGTGTTTTTCTCGATGCTGAAGCCACAGTTCTTCCCCAAGGACCTCTCCTACCTATCGTACGTGGATGTCTGGCTTCCGCCCGACGCCCCGCTAGGCGCGACGGACGCAGTTACACAACGAGCAGAAACGGTCATTCGGCAAGAGGCCGAACGATTTGGAGACGAGCATCATCGAAAAGATATTCTGAAATCGTTGACTACCTTTGTCGGGGGCGGCGGCCCCAGATTCTGGTTCTCCGTCGACCCCGAGCGACAACAGCTCAACTATGCGCAGATCCTCGTCGAGGTTTCGGACAAGCACTTTACTAATGAATTCGTTGGTCCTCTGCAGACGGCGCTGAGCCGCGAAGTTCCGGGTGCCCGGGTCGATGTGCGCCAGCTCGAAACCGGCAAGCCGGTCGGTATTCCTGTCTCTATCCGAATTTCAGGTCCGGAAATCGAAGTTCTGCACCGTCTCTCTGGCGAACTCCAGGCAGTCTTCCGGGCCCAACCAAATGCGACTCGGGTCCGAGACGACTGGGGAGAACCTGCGATGAATGTCCGGTTGAAGGTTGACCCCGACCGCGCCAACCTTTCCGGGATCACGAATCTGGATATAGCCCTCTCATCGGCCGCGGCGGAGAGCGGATTACCGGTGTCAACCTACAGGGAGGCTGACAAACAAATCCCCATAGCCGTTCGTTTGCGGATGGAAGAACGCGCTGGACTTTCTGACATTCAAAATGCGTACGTATACTCTTTGACGAGCAATCAACACGTACCTCTGAGACAGGTATCGAACGTCACAACGGAAATGGCGGTATCGAAAATCAAACGACGCAATCAATTCCGGACGGTTACGGTATCCGCGTTCCCGATTCCGGGTGTTTTACCGTCTCAAGTGCTCACGCCGCTCCTGCCGAAAATCAGGGAGTTCCAGAAGAACCTGCCTGCCGGCTATTTCCTCGAGATTGGAGGTGAATATGACGAACAGCAGAAAGGTTTCAAGGAACTTAGCGTGGTCATGGCGATCTCCGTGCTGCTGATCTACATTGCGCTGGTTGTACAGTTCCGAAGCGCCGTCAAGCCGCTTCTGGTTTTCGCCGCAATTCCATACGGAATGACAGGAGCCTTTGTGGGACTGGTGGTTATGGGACAACCCTTCGGATTTATGGGCTTCCTGGGAGTCGCGAGTCTGGTCGGCGTAATCGTCAGTCACGTCATCGTACTGTTCGACTTCATTGAAGAAGCTCACGAGGAGGGAAAGCCTCTCCAGGAAGCCCTCCTCGATGCCGGCATCGTGCGACTCAGACCTGTAATGATCACGGTCGGCGCAACTGTGCTCGGGCTTATACCCTTGGCCATTCACGGGGGACCCCTCTGGGAGCCTCTCTGCTACGCCCAGATCGGTGGTCTTACTATCGCGACGTTTGTCACGCTGCTGCTCGTCCCGGTGATCTATTCCATCTTCGTGCTGGATCTGAAGCTGATTAAGTGGGAGACGCCTGCAGCAGCTGAGCCGACGACAGCAACTGAACTAACCGCCCCAGATTTTCATTACTCCCATTAGCCATGGGGGCTGATTGTTCATATGAGATCATCATCATTACTTGTAACCGACAGCCTATTCTCAGCGCTGAAAAGCAGCATTTTGCATCCGAAGAGAACGAGGCGTCGGTTGCTTGCACCCCGTCATGTGGCTCTTCGGAAATGCGTGAATAAGTGTGGTGCGAAGCCTCTAACTAAGAGGAGCGATCGCGAACGATGACACTGCTTCAACAAGCCGGGGCCGCCGTTCTTCTCGTGTTGATTACGCTATCTCTGCAGTGTGGCGGCGCCGCTGCGCTCATTATTTGGATCAGAAGCATTCCAAGAGAGACGCGTAAGGTACGGGTATTTCGCTGCGCTGCACTCGTCATGCAAACTACGGTGGCGGTCATCGCTCTGCACGGAATCGTTATTCTGTTGTGGGCGAGTTGCTATCGCTGGCTTTGCCTTCCGTCCTGGGAATCTGCATTTTACTTCTCGGCGAGCAGCTATGCGACCGTTGGATACGGGGATGTGATCCTTCCATCAAAGTGGCGACTGCTGGGCCCGCTCGAAAGCATGGTCGGCATGCTGATGTCAGGCGTCTCCATTGGACTTCTGTTCGCGGCGGTCACTCACCTGGTCGACGGCAAGTCACAATCTCGCCTACCACTTCACTCCGAACCCGTGACTGCGGATCACCTCGGCCTCCGACCAAGGTGAGGCTGTTACTTTGGTCGGACGCGGTCCAACGTCATACCCTGAAAAACAGTTAACTGTAAGTACGGGACTGGCAGCCTGGCAAATCACGTCATAGGTAGTGGCAAGATCCAGATGCGAGATCACTCCTGTGTAGGCCGAATCATGGAGCCCCATAATAATAAGGTCCGCGCGCAGTTTGTCGGCGGTTTCTAGGACCTGCTCACTTACCGGCTGCCGTGATTTGAATTCGGCATGCAACTCAGGTCTCGTGTCGAGCCCGGCATCGCCGGCGAGTTCTGCCAGCCGCCGTCGGGTTCTCAGGCGCGCATCCGCTTGCCAGTCCGTCAGAGCTTCGTCGGTGCTCGATGGTGCCTCTGGAACGATACTGAGAAAGGCGAGCTTGGCTCCAAACTGATTGGCAGCCGCGATGGCTTGTGGCAAGGCGTGGAGAGATGCGTGTCCGAAGTCTGTGGCAAACAGGAACGTACGACGCGTGGAGGACGTTCCAAACCATGGGCGGCCAGCGATGTGTGGCCCAAAGGTCAAGACCGGACAATCTGCCTGGCGGAAAATCTGCTCTGCAATGGAGCCGAAAAACAGCTTGGCTATGCTGTGTCGTCCGTGCGTGCCGACGACGAGGAGATCTGCGCTCTCCTGTCGGATGATCTCTCGCAGTTCCGGCCACAATTCACCTTGCCGAAGGACGAATTTGTGCGGAATGCCAGTAAGCGCCCCGGTTTGAATCAGCGAGTTCTTCAATTCCGCGGCCTCGCGCGATACTGCCTCTTCACAGGCAGCGATTGCATCAGGGCCTGCCATGGTCAGACCCAGGGAGGACACCACGTGCGCCAAGCAAAACTTCGACTCATAGAACCGAGCGAGTGCTAGAGAATAGTGCAGCGCCTTTTCAGAAGCCTCAGAGAAATCTGTTGCGACCAATATCGACCGTGGTTTCAAAGCCGCTGCGATGAGTGACATGCTGAATTAAACGCCGCTCTTGCCGTCCTAAGAACCGTCGGATGAGGTGCGGGCAACTTGATCCGTAACTGCTTGGGGAGAGCTGGGATCAAGTGCCGCACCCCTCCTTCACCGACGGGCTTTGCGTGCGCACATAACTTTTTACAGTTTGCATGCCGTGTGCCAATCGAGATCGAACGGTATGTCCCTGAAGCACAACAATGTCTACACTCTTCGACCTTCGAACTCTGCCCACATTGAGGCACTTCCTTCTGGGCAGGGCATGCTGACTGCAGGTTGGCTCATGGGAAATATGGGAAAACAACGCTTTTAGAGGACATCCCGATTGGCAATCCATCTGCTACTCCTCAATGTCCAGGTATGTAAATCGACCGGAAATGGGGAGAGCGACATGCGAGCCGTTAACTCAGTTATGGAATGTGCGCTGATGGGAGTCCAGCAAACGCACAAACCGAAGAAGGCGAGGAAATGGAGAAGTATTCTCAAGCCGCCGCGCCAGGGCGGTACCGCGGCCAGACCAAAGGCTCTCATTCAGTCTTCTCTGCGGTTTCTCGCAGCTCTGCTGGGCTTTGGGTTACTCGGCTACTTGGTCTTTCGAAGCGGCCCGGGGGCCGTTTGGAAACAACTGCAGGCAGTCGGCTGGGGATTCGCTCTCGTTATCCTTTTGGGAGGGCTCTCACAATTGGCCAAGACATGCGCCTGGAGACAGGCGTTTACCTGCGATATCAGCGGCCTTTCCTGGTCCCGCAGCTTCGTCGCACAATTGATCTCGGACGGGATCGGACAATTTGGTGTTGCAGGAAAGGTGGTTGGCGAGGGGACGCGCATATCGCTGTTGGGTCGCGCAGTGCCAGTATCAAGTGCGCTGTCCGCCGGTGCGATTGACGGAGGATTGCATATCTTCACCGCCGCGCTCGTCACTGTTTCAGGAATCTCAGCCACCTTACTGCTTGCACCGCTTTCGGGAACGTGGCGAGTCTACGCGGTGGTGCTCGTTGCTGTGCTCATATCAGCGGTGATCTTGGCAGCTGTGTCTGTTAGAAACCGGTGGCAGTTGGTGGGCCGTGCCACGCGGGCGATTGGCCGATTGCCCCGGCTTCGCGGGTGGGTCAGCGGCAAGCAGTCGGTGATTGATTCGGCGGAAGACAACCTCCTGAGGTTTCGTGATGAAGCGCCGGCCGCGTTCTGGGCAACATTGATCTTCAATCTCATATGGCACATGCTGGCAGTCTTGGAGGTCTACATCATTCTGCGGTTTATGGGAGCAAGAGTCGCCATAGGCGGCGCTTTCATCGTGGAAGCACTGAATAAGGTGATCAACCTCGTGGGTGCGCTCAACCCGGGCAACTTTGGGACCTATGAAGGTGGAAATATGCTGATTGCCAAGATCTTTGGCGTGACGGGCACGGCTGGATTGACGCTGGCATTGTGCCGACGTGCGCGCACCCTCTTCTGGGCAGGGGTGGGGGCGCTGTGCATGGTCGTGATGAAGAGGACCGAGACATCGCGCACAATTGTGGAATCGACCCTAGAGCCGTCCTATGGCGAATCGGGCTCCGCGAATACTCCGATGTAACCGTAATAACGATCGTCGATTCGAGCAGGATCGGTGACCAGATGAGGTCCGCATGACCGTTACTGGGCACGGTATGGTCGTCCGGTACAGGTTTATTGCAGAACCACAACATAAGAAATGATTTGATTTGAGATGAGTTCGGTGAGTGGCGTGCCTAAATCATCCGGTGCAACTGTTCCGTCGTTCTTTCGAGGAGTTCGCACAAATTTGTCGAGCGCACTGCGCCGCTGTGCCCGCGAATGACACGAAGTTAGCGGCTTAGGAGATCAGTCAATGATAAAGAATTCTGTATTACTCATGCTTGCATTCGGGATGCTCGCATTTTGCCCTCTCGGCCGTGCTCAAGATCAGGGCCCACTATCGACGCCACTATCGCACTAGCGAGGGCCAATATGCAGGTAGACAGGACTACCCTCACCACAACAGGAATGAATTTCAGTGAAAAAGAAGGCGCGGTGTTCTGGCCAATCTATCAGCAATACGAGTACGAACGATCCAGGGTGGATGATCGTCGCGCTGCCGTCATAAAGCACTACGCCGAGAAGTACCCGAACCTGACCGACGCCGAGGCCAAAGCGATGGCAGAACAAATGTTCGACTGCGACGCTCGTCTGGCCGCGTTGAAGAAGAAGTATTACAACAAGTTCAACAAGGTGCTTCCGGCCCTTACAGTGACGAAGTTCTTTCAGTTGGAACGTCGCGTCGACTTGCTGATGGATATGAATGTGGAATACTCTCTTCCTCCGCTCACCCAAGCACAATACGCCGTGCCGGGAAGTGGTCTAGCAGAACCGCCTCAGCAATGAGGCACGCTCCAGTTTCGAGCGCAATGTTTATCGGGGGCTAGTCGATGTTCCACATGATGAAGCATAAGCCGGTGATGTTCGGGGCAGTACTGTTGATGGTGGCCATGGCAATGGCGCAATCGCAGCACGAGAGAGAGGCGTTGTCCGTGCAAGGCTACCAAGGACAGGCAGGTGTCATTCGATACCAGGGGCGCGTGTTCGTGGATGCGCAAGCGCTCGCGCAAATCACAAACGGGTCACTGAGCTTTGAGAAGAACAGAATTACTCTGACTCTGCCTGGTCCGGACGGTTCATCTTCGAGCGCCGAAGCTCACACATCAGGCTTCTCGCGCCCTTTCATGAGAGCGGCGATCGAGGCAATGGCGTCGGTCAGAGAGTGGGGCGGAACTCTGCAGGCGATCGTCCTGAATGGGTATCCAGTCGGAAATACCACGGCAGGAAACACGATCATTGCGTTCCAGGGTCGAGCGGCCGACAGCGTCGCATTAGCTTCAGCGGCGGCATCGACAGACTCCGACTACCGCGGGCTCGAGTTGCTCAAGAACGAATTTGACAATGTGCAGGTCTGGGCTGACGGATATGCCAAAGCTCGCAGTTCGCTGAACGCGGCAGACCTAAGCATGTCTGAGAACCAACTCAACAACGATTCCGAGGCCCAGAAGATCATCCATTGCGGCCAATTTCTGGCGCAGATGTTCGCCAGCGGTAACTTCCAGGATGACGCTGTTTGTCATTAGCTTCTTGACACGTGAAAAACACATCCAAGGGTTGGTCTTCCGCTTTCAGGCGGCGCGGTACCACCTCCCGGATCGTCCCGAAGAAGCATCTGACGTTCTCGATAGCGCACTAAAACATAGCGTCTTAAGTAATTGCGCAGAGTCTGCGGAGGACGTCGTTGCGAGTGGTCCAGGTTGCGAACTCGGATTCAACCGCGCGGATGACGTCTTGGAGCTTGTCGAAGTAGCGATTGT
>JBEKPJ010000087.1:0-20430 GCA_049520935.1 Terriglobales bacterium
GCCTCGACTAACTGCTCTGGAATCAGTAATGCGATCGAAACAAATTCCAGCCTCGTCGCAATCATGTATCGCTCAGACTAAAAATCGCCTGTCACTCCACTTCTCACGAATAATGCGGGTTAAGGTATCGGCACTTGGTCTCGGATGCATGGGCTTGAGCTTCGGCCTCGGCCCTGCAACGGAACAATCGGAGGCTATTAAGCTCATCCGCGCCGCTGTCGAGCGGGGCGTCACGTTCTTCGACACTGCCGAGGTCTACGGCCCCTACGTCAATGAAGAGGTCGTCGGCGAAGCCCTCGCGCCCTTCCGCAAAGACGTGGTCATCGCCACCAAGTTCGGTTTCGAGCCCGATCCAAAGAATGACGGCAAGTGGACTGCCTTGAACAGCCGTCCGGATCACATCAAGCGCGTCGTAGAGGGGTCGCTCAAGCGCCTTCGGACCGAGACCATCGACCTCCTTTATCAGCATCGCGTCGACCCCAACACGCCCATCGAAGACACTGCTGGCGCCGTCAAGGATCTGATCCGATCAGGCAAAGTAAAACACTTTGGGCTCTCTGAAGCAGGCGCGAAAAACATCCGCCGCGCACACGCGGTGCAACCGGTTACCGCACTGCAGAGCGAGTATTCTCTCTTCTGGCGCGAGCCCGAGCATTCCGTTATGCCCGCGCTCGAAGAGTTCGGTATCGGCTTCGTGCCCTTCAGCCCGCTCGGCAAAGGCTTTCTCACTGGCAAGATCAACGCCTCCACCAAGTTCGACAGCACGGACTTTCGCGCCATCGTCCCGCGATTCACCGAAGAGAACCGCAAAGCTAATCAGGCCCTGGTTGATGTCGTCACGGATTTCGCAAAGCAGAAGAAAGCGACACCCGCACAAATCGCGCTCGCTTGGCTCCTGGCCAAGAAGCCGTGGATTGCGCCCATCCCCGGCACCACCAAGCTTTCACGCCTCGAAGAAAATCTCGGTGCGACATCGGTTGAACTCAGCATCGAAGACGTGCGCGCACTGGAAGAGGCCTCATCCGCGATCAAGGTCGAAGGCGAACGCTACCCCGCGTCTCACGCGAAGCTGATCGACCGCTAAACAAGATCTTCCTCACTCAACTGAGCTATGGAGGGAAAAATGAACATCGCATTTGAAAACAAGGTTGCCCTGGTGACGGGCGCAGCATCTGGTTTGGGCCTCGCGACAGCGAGAGCTTTTGCTGAAGCTGGCGCATCAGTCGTCCTCGCTGACTGGAGCGAGAAGGAAGTGCAGGCTGTCGCGAAGGAGCTGGCTGACAAAGGTCACAAGACGCTGGCCGTTACCTGTGACGTGTCGGACGATGCGCAGGTCGAAGCTATGGTGAAGAAGACCGTGGCTGAGTTCGGCCGACTCGATGCCGCCTATAACAACGCTGGCATCCAGAATGTTCTTGCAGAAACCGCCGACTCCCCACGCGCTGACTATGACCGTGTGATGGGCGTCAATCTGCGGGGTGTCTGGAGCTGCATGAAGTTCGAGCTTCAGGTTATGCGCAAACAAGGCAGCGGCGCCATCGTGAACTGCTCTTCGCTCGGAGGTCTGATCGGCGGCAATCAGCGTGGAACGTATCACGCCGCAAAGCATGGGGTGATCGGTTTCACCAAGAGCGCCGCGCTTGAGTACGCGACTCGCGGCATTCGCGTGAACGGCGTCTGCCCCGGCATGATCCAGACGCCGATGTCCGACAAGATGATCGCCGAAGGCCAGGGACCAGAGTTGGACAAGATGCTCCAGACCTTTGTGCCCATGAAGCGCCTCGGCCGTCCAGAAGAGATCGCCGACGCCGTTCTGTGGCTCTGCAGTGACAAAGCGAGCTACGTCACCGGCCAGTCCATCTCCGTCGACGGCGGCTATGTAATGCGCTAGGGAGGGTTCCGTGAGTCAGTCCGCATCCGACGATCCGACCGGGCAGGCCAAATCTGTAGCCGGAGCGCAGTTGAATGCTAGCCGACGCTCTCTTGTTAAAAGCGGTCTAGCCCTCAGCATCATGGCACTTTGCAAGATCGAGCCGATTGAGGCTCAGGAGAAAAATATGGCTGAGAACGAGAAGGGCGGTTCGCTAACTACGGTTTTGACCTATAACGATGTTCGCTCGGTGTCGCCCGCACTGGAACGGTATACGAGAGGGCCACTCCTCGAAGGTGTCTGGAAGCGCAATGGACTTTCTCCACGTGATCGCAGCGTTGTCACCGTCGCGGCGCTGATCGCCCGCATTCAGACTATCGAAATGCCGTATCACTTTGCTCTTGCCTTAGACAACGGCGTAAAGCCGGCCGAGCTATCGGAGATCATCACGCATCTCGCCTTCTATGCCGGGTGGCCAAATGCCATGTCCGGTGTTGCGGTCGCGAAGGACATCTTCCATCAACGCGCTATTGGCTCGGACCAGCTACCGCCGGCAAAGGAGAAGCTTTTGCCGCTGAATGAGGAGGCCGAGAAGCAAAGGGCTACGCAGGTAGAAAGCAACTTCGGCTCTGTGTCGCCGGGCCTGGTGCAGAACACGACTGATCTTCTCTTCCACGATCTCTGGCTGCGTCCTGCCCTATCGCCGCGAGACAGAAGTCTGGTAACTGTAAGCGCACTGATTGCCAACGGGCAGACGGGGCAGATCACTTATCATCTTGGGCGCGCGATGGATAACGGTCTGACGCAAGAGCAAGTGTCCGAGACATTAACCCACATCGCGTTTTACGCAGGCTGGCCTTGTGCTTTTTCGGTCTTGCCCGTGGTGAAAGAGGTATTCGAGAAACGGAAGAAGTAGTCCTGCTGGTCTCCGCAACTTTCTCGGTTAGAAGGAGTAACACTGGTCCTACTCCAGTCTTCCCGTTCTCGGACCGTCCAAAAGGTAATGCCAGATCGGTCCCGATAAGTCGGCAAGTGTTTACTAAGCCGACCGCTTCACGTGGGTTAAGATCCGCCTATCGGACCAAAGCACTCAAAACCCGTTGTGGGCTTGCCGACTAAAATAGCGAATGATAAAGGTCGCCAGCAACGTCTAACTAAGCCGCATCGCTTAGCGTACGTCGCACCAGCGACGTCATTCAACAAAATTTATCGAAAGCCACAATCGGAAAGAGAAAGGCTCGCGGACGAGCTGCTCATGTTAGAAGAATCTATCGAGAAACGCCGCCGTTTCATCCGAGATGCCAATGATGTTGTTCGTTGCCTGACAACAAAATTTGATATTGAGTTCGGTTTCCCGTTGGCCGTCGTTCCAGTCGGTAAACTGTTTGAGCTCCCTCCGCCCCACGGGTCGGAGTTTTCCAGTGTGCACCGACCGACTCATCTCGACCCGCGCGAAAGGGATTTTAGAGTGGCGCTTTCAGCCGACGGTACTTGGGCCGTTGCGAGCTGCGACACCAATTTTGTCCTGCTTTGGAATTTGGAGGCCGGTCATCAGGGTCGTCGCTTAGAATGCGACCGGCAAACATGCGACGGCGTCGCGATTTCTGCCGACGGCAAACGCGCGGTTTCTGGTTCGCTCGACGGCACTATCCGCGTCTGGGATTTGGACAAAGAATGTCGCTCGCCCCCGTTTGGCAGCGGTAGGGAAGGAGTGAGGGCGATGGCATTGTCGGCCGATGGCAAGCTCGCGTTGATCGGTGGCTATGGTGGCCTGCATTTATGGAGGATTTACGATCAAGTAAGCCCGCAGCTTTTGGCGAGCAATCAGCATGCATTCTGGAGCAGCCACGACGGAACGAAGCGGTGCCACCTGTTTGGAGGTGCCAAATCGAGGAGAGGGTATCGAGCCCGATTTGGAAGGTCTTCTGGCTGAGGCCGAACTGTCGCCCCGTGGTCGTCCACGGACTGCAATTATAAGCGGAAAGCAGATGTCCCAAAACGGAATATCGACCCGCGCATACCACCAATAGAATCGGAAACCGGGCCTTCAGATTGCAGTCGTGTCGCCTTAAGTAGTTCTTGCCTAAGTATTCGTCCAATGCGCATCTGCACACTGGAATGACAGCGCGCGAGGAACCCTATAACCTTGCGATAGAACTCTCGACGTTCCAAGTAAGAGGTTCTCCCTTGTCGGCTTCTCGAGTGTAGGGCGTACGCGTCAGCGGGGATGCTCTATCAACGCGATCATGATTTCCGCCGCCGAGTGCGGGGACGCGAACACGAACACCCCGAGACACTCACTTCGATGAGCAAACTGGCGGTGACGCTGCGAGGTCAGGGCGACTTGGCGGAGGCTTGCAAGCTGCGGGAAGAAACGCTAGACATCCAGCGCCGGCTCCGGGGACCGGAGCACGCTGCTACAACTATCTCCGCGTGGAACCTGCTCCGAACGCTTCAGGACTCGGGCGAAATCGCAGCAGAATTGGCTGCTCTAAAGCGCGATCTGCTCTGGTTGCTCGACCGCGACCCCGCTACCCTCAGCGCTGACCAGCGCGCAGTCCGCGCGTACGTGGCCGAGGCGGTAGAGAAGACTGGTTAGTGGTGGCTGGCCCGGCGATGGGATCGTAAGTCCGAAACGACTTCGGCACTTCACTTGTGCCCCCGAAACGGGCTTAGCGGAGATCACCCTGCGAGCCGCATTCAGAAGGACCACACTTCTCCCAAGAGGACTTCCGGCTCACGTCGACATTCCGTCAGTTAATGGGGTGATTTCAGAGGATGTCACGAGGCGGAACTTTTGGCTGGACTTGCGGATTTGTCAATTAAAAGCCGAATAAGGCGGGACCAATCTGCTGACGCCCTCATCGTGCGGACGGGAGTACCAGCCGAACTCCGTAATGCGTGAAATTGTTGACCGTTGTATCGTTCTTGTCCGGTCGACACTTCCCCTGCAACAACTCGATTTTGCTATTACCGCATCCACCTCGGAGCTCTTGGAACATGCCATCTAATTCCACGGCCCCCTTCGTGGAAACAGTGCGGACAGACCTCGGATGGTTCCTCGTCATCACGCGGCGTGAAAAATTCTTCACCCCCGCACCGTTTGCAAACCATCTGAATTAGGCCGCCACCAGCTTCAATAGGATGAACCTTGTACCAATTAACAATCTGTCCCACCTCCTCTGTTCTTTGAAGTATCGCAAGATGCGCCAACAGATGGGTGAAATATGAAGGCATTGGGTTGGAATCCCTCTGGTATAGCCTCCAACCGTAATCAGCGAGAAGCCGATGACCTTCCCGGACGCTTACATAATAAACTCCAGCCCTAGCTTCGTTACCCAACCACTCAGCAAGCGACTTATGGTAGGGCTTAAGAACTTCTGTCTTCCCCTCATCTGCAGTCGGGAACAGTGAACCGAGGTGCCGAGTAAATTCGCGCAGCTGCTCGCTTTTCCAGTTGAAAAGCCGCTGGAGTATTTCGACAGGCAACGGCTCGAGCGCCGCGAGAATCGCGCGCAACACTGGGCGTATTTCCCTGCGGAATTCCTCCAAGTCGGGGTACTGGCGTTCAAAGAACTGCCAGAAGATGCCGCCAAGCCCTTGAGGGAAAGCATCTAACCGGTCCAGCGTTAGATGACCTTGCTGAAGGTCGTGGCACACGGACTCCACGTAAAGGAAAACGCCTTCGCTCTTTTCGAGAATTTGTTGGATGATGTGGTCAGTATCTTCGCGCTGCTTAAACTGCCCCGCTAGTGCATTTCGGAGGTAGTCGCGGATGTCCGCGCGGTTAGCCTCAGTCGCAGTGTCGAGGACGAACGGGCTCAAGCCTTGCAGCGGCGTCTCAACCGCGCTTTCCGGGCGGCTGGTGACGACGAGGCCGACCCAGTCGGGCAGGCGTGATGCGTTGCGTGCAAGCATTTCCACGAGCGGATTGCGGTCGGACCCACCAGCTTCGTCGAGTGCATCAATGACGACCAGATATCGCTCCCGTCCACCGCGGATCAGCGGATGGAGCCGCTCGGCAAGCAGGTACTCGAACAACTCCGCCGGATTCTTTCGGTCGAGTTCCCCGATCTCTGGCAGTGAGAGCAAAAGAGTGCGATAGTCGGGCAAGCGAGTGGCGAGTTGGAAGGCGAGACTGCGGACGACCCGCCGCGCGTCCCGGTGGTCAGGCTTGTCCCACTCGACGAACTGGGCCGCGATAACCTTGTCTCGTCCGAAGTGGGTCAGGTGCGCAGCGAACGCGCTCTTGCCGACACCCGGATCGCCCGTGATCAAGAAGAGGCGAGAGGCGCGGTCTGGCGCGTTGCGCCAATCTTCGATGGCGTCGACCACCCAGCGACGCCCGACAAACCCTTTCCGAAGCAGCGCGGCGATGCGAGAATCTGACGCGATAGGTTTCAGATAGCCATCTAGCTTTTCGATCTCGCCGGCAAACCGTCGACTTTCCTCGCTCTCCACAACCTGCACGATCTCGACGAGCTTCGCCTGATACCATTCGTTCCAATCTGGCTCACCCGCCGCGCGCCGCTCTTGCCAGTCGTGCATATCTAACCACTGAATGTGGCTAACGCTTGCGGGCGGCCTCACCTCTGTTTCGCTCTCAACCAGAATCGTCTGGATGTTGCCGCCCTTGACGCCGAGAGCGATTGCGATCTCATCGAGGCACACTCCTGGTTCGCGGATGGAATGTTTCGAGAGGAACGACAGGACCCGGTGGCTGCCGACGATGCCATCGGTGATTGAGCGCCGCCAGTCGTCGCCGAATCTGATCTCGCTCTTGTCGAACCAGACATCGTGCCCGCGCTTCTCCAGGTCGTATCTGATTCGGCGGACCAGTTCTTCACTAAAGTCGTGGCCGTAGCTGAAAAAGATACGAAGTGGCGTAAAGAGCTTTGGCTCAGATTGCGGACCGTGCGTCGCACAAATCACAAACGTACCCACCTGCGTCATCTGCTGACCACATTGGGGGCACAACCTCCCACCGCCGTCTTTAGTTGGAGGTTGTCTCGGCGTCATTTCTTCGCATTCCTACCCGCCGATTCCTGGACTAGGCTGAACCGCATAAAAGCCCTTCCTGGGCGGCCTAACCTGAAAATACCATTGCACCGTCCCGACATTAACCAATCCAGTGTAGGCGCCACTGGTGATTGCGCGGTCCCTTGCATAATTGATTCGCGTCGTAGCCCAAACTCGCAAGACCCGGACTGGCCGTCGCCTACGCCACAGCGCGATAACCCCAGAGTAGTCGGCGATCCGGAAATAATTCACATGAGCACCGAGCGAACCCGAATATCTGGCAATCGGAGGCCCTTTGCTGCGACGAGCATTTCGTCCGCTCGCGCTCGCACGCGAAACGCGCTGGACCAGAAAAGTCTGCCACAATGCCATCGACCCCCGGTCTTTGCAGCATCCGGTCGGATTGCTATCGCTGCGTCCACGCGTTTCTGCGCGCGCCCGTTCACGTAGACATACGCGCGTTCTATCGCAAGTGACTTGGCGATTGAAAAGCCGATGCCCGCCGTCGATCCCGTTACCCACGCAATCTTTCCAGTGAGTTCCAGATCCATATCGTGCTCCTTTGTGTGTCTCCAACAGATGGCCGTGACGATTAGCGCAGTTCCGCTGTTTTCGGTAGTTCGGACGCAGTCCATCCTCCTCCAACGGCCTTGATTAGTAATACGCTGGCATCCATGCGGCGCCTCAGGATGTCGACATCGTTTCGTTCATTTTGCAGCGCAATCGTTTGCGCTGTGAGAACCTGAAGGTATGGATCCGCTCCGCCGATGTAACGATCGGTGAAAATCTGCAGTGATTCTTGCGCGGAGGCTGTGGCTTCCTTTTGTTGCTGGGCTTCCTGGCTGAGGATCCGCAGGGCGGCCAGATTATCCTCCACCTGCTGAAAAGCGGTAAGTGTGCTCTCGCGATAATTGGCGACGGTGGCGTCGTAGTTGGCGCGGGCTGCGGTTGAAGTTGCGCGGCGGCGGCCACCATCGAAGAGAGTTTCCGCCACCGACGGCCCGACGGCCCAAAACCGGCTCGGCCAAGTAAACCAGTTGGTGATGGAATCGCCTTCGAGACCCACCGACGCTCCCAATGTGATGGTTGGGTAGTATGCGGCGCGGGCAATTCCGATCTGATCGTTGGCCTCGGCGACTCGACGCTCAGCAGCGGCGATGTCGGGCCGGCGCTCGAGAAGTTGTGAAGGCAATCCGGCGCAGATATCCGGAGGCGTCGAATTGAGCGGCGATGCGGGCAGGCTGAACGCCGCCGGCGGCTTGCCGATCAATATGGCGATGGCATGCTCGAACTGCGCCCGCTGCACGGCAACATCCGTATCCTGAACCAGAGTGGTTTCAAGTTGCGTTTGCGCCTGTGCAACATCAGACTTCGGAGCGGCGCCTCCCTCGAAGCGATTCACAGTCAGCTGTAGAGCATCGCGATAGGCCTTCACGGTGTCGTCGAGAAGTTGTTTCTGGGCGTCAGCGCTTCGCAGTTCGAAATAGTCGTACGCGAGTTCGGCTTGCAGGCTCAGGTTGACAGTTGCGAGATCTCCCGCGGTCGCCTGGGCTTCTTCGCGCGATGCAGAGACGGTTCGGCGCACGCGGCCCCAAACGTCAAGTTCGTAAGAGAGATCGAAAGGCAGCACAAATTCGCCAGTGCTCTTCGTAGCCGGAAGATAGGGTGTGTTAGCCGAATCACGAAGTGATTCGATGCCAGGCGACGTGGAAATGGTCGGAAATTGTGCAGCGCGATTGTAGTGGACCATCGCTCGTGCTTCCACGAATCGAGCGTTCGCGGCCTTCAAGTCCTGGTTCGATACTGTGAGTTCACTCTCCAGTGCGTTCAGCCGCGGATCGCCGAAGATTTCCCACCAGTTTCCGCGAAGAAGCCGATCGCCCGGCTGCGCCGGTTTCCAGCCGTCCGTTTCTTTGAACGCGTCTACCGGCGCGGTGGGTACGTTTGGCCGCGCATACCTGGGACCTACGGTGCAGCCCGCGAGTAACATGGTCGCAAATAGGAGAGGAACTAGTGTGAGGTGCTTCATTTTCCTGCGCTTCATTTTTCTACTCCTGCCGTCTTCGAACTGCTGATCCTGGAACCGCCGATCTGGACGGGCGCGCCACTCGTCAACGAGTCCGAGGGGCTGAGAATTATGTTGTCGGTTGGTTGCAGGCCGGAAAGGATCTCCATGCTGTCGCCGTAGTCGTGGCCGGGCGTAACCCGGACCAACTCTGCTTTTCCATCGCGCACCACCCCGACCTGCAAACCCTCTTTGCGGAAAAGCAGCGCACTGGCAGGAACCACCAGGGAACGCGTGCCCTCCGGCATTTTCAAATGAACCTGAACGTATGCGCCGGGCTTGAGACGGCCGCGAGCGTTCTCCACATCCACTTCGACCAGCAAGGTTCGCGAGGCCGGATCGATCGCATCGGAGTTGCGAACCAGAGTGCCGCGGAAGGTCTCTCCGGGATATTCATCGAGGGTCAGATCTGCCGGCGCGCCCGAGTGTGCGGCGAGCGAATAGACCTCTGGCACCGCGACGTAGACGCGCAGTTTTTTGATCGAAGCGATGTGGAAGAGCTCTTTCGGTGCGTTTGCGCCGGCGTCGATCAGTGCCCCTATGTCGGTCTCACGAGCCGTGATAATTCCATCGAAGGGCGCGTAGACGTTCTCGTAGGACTGGAGTTGTTCGAGCCGTGCAACATTCGCTTGGTTCGACTGAACCGTCGCCTGATTGGCGGCGTACCCGTTTACCGCATTATCCCGCTCCTGAGTAGAGACCGAGTGTGTCTTCAGCAGGTTCTCGTCTCGCGCCGCGGTGATTTGCGAAAGGTTAAGGTTCGCCTCGGCCGTGGCCAGCTCCGCTCGGGCTTGGCGCAATTGTTGATCGAGTTCGGGCGTTTCGATCTCCGCCAGCAACTGCCCCTTACCGACGCGGGCGCCGATGTCGACATACCACCGTTTCAAATAGCCGTTGGTTCGGGCGTAAATAGGAGAGTCGATGAAGGCCTGTGCATTGCCCGGCAACACCAGTTCTTGAGCGCGATCTCCAGGTTGCGGATGCACGACGTTCACGCTCGGAATTGCGGCTTGAAAAGTAGCTTGCTGCAGACGAGTCTCAGCCGCGACCCGAGAATGGATGCCAAAGACAACTACAATCGCGACCACAAGCGTCGTGGCGGTAAGAACAACGAGGCCACCTTTCGGAAACTTCCCTTGCGGAGGTTGTATTTCCGAGATCCGCGCTGGACTCGTTTCGGCCACCTTGGTGGCGTCGATCTTGGGCGGGTCGATCACGGTCGACTGGCTCTGATTTGATTCGATCGCGATATCACCATGGTTAAGCATGGGTAGGTTCTCCTTCCGTCTCGATCTTCACGGTGGTTGGATCGATTTCTGAGCGCTTTTTATGCAACAGGCTGAACACTGCGGGAACAAAGACCAGCGTGGCTACCGTGGCACAGAGCAGGCCTCCGACGACCGCGCGCCCGAGCGGCGCGTTCTGCTCGCCTCCGTCTCCGAGGCCGAGTGCCATGGGAATCATGCCGATAATCATGGCCAGAGCGGTCATGAGGACTGGCCGAAAGCGCGTGTATCCAGCTTCGATTGCCGCTTGGATCGGGTCCCCGTGGTGCAGTAGGCGGTCCTTGGCGAAAGCGATCACGAGAATGCTGTTCGCCGTGGCGACCCCCATGCACATGATCGCGCCCATCAACGCCGGCACGCTGAGCGTGGTGTGCGTGACAAACAGGAAGAGGACGATGCCTGCCAGCGCAGCCGGCAGCGCCGTAATGATAATGAAGGGATCCAGCCACGATTGAAAATTCACCACGATCAGCAGATAAACCAGCACGACGGAGAACACCAGACCGCCTAACAGTCCGATGTAAGAACTCCGCATGGTTTGAATCTGTCCACGAATCGTGACAAAACTTCCCCGGGGCAGCGATTTTCGATTGGCGTCGACGATGCGGTTGATGTCACGTCCGGCAGACCCCAGATCGCGATCTTGAACCGCGCCGTAGATTTCAACAATGCGGCGGATGTTGTAGTGGCTTATGGCTTCCATTTCGGTCCCGCGTTGGATCGAAGCCACGTCCGCCAGGATTCCGGGCCGCGATGTGGAAGGCACCGTGATGGGCGTGTTCTGAAGATCCTCCAGCGACTCGACCCTGTATTGCGGAGTCTGGGCGACGAGGTTGTAATTCACTCCATTCTTCCAGTTGAGGAAAAACATCGGCGTGATCTGAAAACTTCCACTCAGGGAGTTCAAGACGCTGGTGGCAACATTGCGCTCGGTGAGGCCGCCCTGAACGGCTTTGGTGCGATCGACATTAATGTCGTAGGTTGGATAATCGAACGGCTGCTGGATGCGCAAATCCGTAAGTCCTGGAACGCGCTGAAGTTCGGCGAGCATTTTCTCGGCGACTTGCCGGTTGCCCTCGATGTCGTTTCCATCGATCTGAATATCAATCGGCGCGGGCAATCCGAAGTTCAAGACCTGGGTCACCATGTCCGCGGGAAGAAAATAAAAAGTTATCCCAGGAAAGTCGCGAGGCAAAGTGCGCCGCAGCTGACGAACGTAGTCTGCCGTTGGGTGATGCTTTTCTTTGAGAGACACCATGATGTCTGCATCTCCGGCTCCAATGAGTCCAGAGGTAGAGTGCATGTAGTTGATCGTGCTGTAAGGCAGTCCAATGTTGTCGAGGATGTTGTCCATCTCTTGCGCGGGGATTTCCTGGCGGATAGACGCCTCGACCAGATCGGCGACCCTGGCGGTTTCTTCAATCCGCGTCCCGCTTTTAACCCGCATATGCAGAATGAACTGACCATTATCGCTGGCTGGGAAGAAATTCTGACCAAGCCACGGCACCAGCAGGAACATCGACAGGCAGACACCCAGAAAAGCAGGGATAAAAATGACTCTCCGATGCACGACCGTAGTTAGAAACAGCTGGTAAGACAGCCTCAGTCTTTCAAAACCTCTTTCGAATCCGCGCTGGCAGCGTGCAAGAAGCCCAGGCTTGCTGTTACTGTGTTGCTTCGCTTTGAGCAGATACATCGCCAGCGTCGGCACGAGCGTTCGGGAAAGGACGTAGGAGGCCAGCATGGCAAACACGACTGCCTCGGCAAGCGGCACGAACAGAAACTTTGAAACGCCGGCGAGAAAAAACATCGGCAGAAAAACGATGCAGATGCAGAGCGTGGAAACCAGGGCGGGAACCGCGATTTGAGCGGCGCCCTCGAGTATTGCTACCCGCTGCGGATGCCCTTCTTCAAAATAACGCTCGATATTCTCAATCGTGACGGTTGCATCATCCACGAGGATGCCGACGGCGAGGGCGAGCCCACCCAGAGTCATAATATTGATGGTCTGTCCCAACACGCTTAGCACAATCACCGACGTCAGGATCGACAAGGGGATCGAAACAGCGATGATAAGAGTGCTGCGCCAGCTTCCGAGGAAAAGCAGGATCATCAAGGCAGTCAGGCACGCTGCAATGATGGCTTCGCGGATGACTCCGCTAACGGCTGCGCTGACAAAGATCGACTGATCGGCGAGGGGCTGAATTTTCAGTTGCGGCGGAAGAGTCTGTGCGACGCGCGGTAGAAACTCCCGGACGCCTTTCACTACACTGATCGTGGAAGCCGTCCCTGCTTTCATGATGCTCAACAAGACTCCGCGATGTCCGTCCTGGCGCACGATGTTGGTCTGAGGGGCGAAACCGTCGCGTACGTTGGCCACGTCACGCAAATAAACGGTTGAATTGCCCACCTGCTTAATCGGGAGGTTGTTGAGCTCAGCCACAGTCCTGGGGCTGGAGTTCATACGCACGTCATACTCGAACTCGTCGATCTTCGCCGTGCCTCCGGGCAACACCAGATTCTGATCAGTCACGGCATTAAGGACGTCTTGCGGAGAAAGGCCTTTGGACTGAAGCAGGTTTTGGTTCAGGTCGATCATCACTTGACGCTGTTTTCCTCCGTACGGCCAAGGAATGACCGCGCCGGGAACCGTCACCAGTTGCGGTCGTACGAAGTTCTGGCCCATATCGTTTAACTGCTGCTCCGAGAGTCCCTGGCCGCTGAACCCGAGCTGGAGAATCGGCACGCTCGATGCGCTGTAATTAATGATCAGCGGCGGCAAGGTTCCCGGTGGCAGCTGACGCAAAACGGCTTGGGAAATTGCTGTGACTTGGGCATTCGCGGTCTCCAAGCTCGCACCGGGCTGAAGAAAAATCTTCACGATGGCCTGGCCGTTCACGGTGGTGGACTCGATATGTTCGATATTGTCTACAGTTGTGGTGAGGACCCGCTCATAGACGCTCGTGAGTCTTCCTTCCAGCTCTTCCGGGTTCAGGCCCGTATACTGCCAGGCGACAGCAATCACGGGAATGTTGATATTTGGGAAGATGTCGGTGGGTGTGCGCAGGATCACGATCGGACTCAAGATAAGAATCAACAGGGCCAAAACAATGAATGTATAGGGACGATCTAACGCAACCCGAACGATCCACACTGAAATTCTCCTGGTAAGCCGCATTGGGTGCGGCCGAGCTATTGACTACTCGCTTTTTCGTGCCGATTGCGGCGGCTGCTTCAATGATTCCAAGCTCAACGATTCCAATATGTTTTTCATGTAGGCCCGGGTGGCGAAGAGCGCTGCCCCTTCAGTTACCATTTCGAGCAATACGCCCTCGCCCTGGGCGTCCACCGAGATCACGTCTTCGAGGTCGATGGTGGACTTCCTGCCTTTGCGTGTGCTGCGAGTGCTCTCCCATCTTTCTTTCAGGTCGGCTGCCCATTCTTTGCACAGCCGACCTTGCAAGACCCACCTCTGTTCAAACGGCGTGTCGGTGATCATGGTCCTTAGCATGGCGATTCCCCGCATTCCTTTGCTCACTCGCAGTTACTGACCGGAAATTGCTGCCATTGCGGGGGCTGCTTTCGTTAAATGCAGGTCGAGCTGCAGCCGCACTTCATTCGCGACTTGGACCGGGGAGGTAAGCGTGCAAATCTCGCCCGAGAAATCTTCGCCGACCGAGGGCACGTCACATTGGACATCCGCGCGCGCCATACGTTCGACGGTTTCGCCGGTGCAGGAGGGGCCTGAAAAATCCTCAGCGACGGACGCTACTACGCATCGCTCGTCGGCTACGAAGGTTGGCCAGTTCGTGCTGGAAACTACGTTGAGGAGTTGAGGAAAATCCTCGCCAAAGGTTGTGCTCGACGCGAGCCATTCCGCCGTGTTGTCCTTTGCTTTCTGGATTCCGACAGGGCTAACCTCGTGGAACTCAAAGACTGCTTCCTGGGTCATGGAATGATGAACCGGTGGACCGTAGACGGGGCCGGAATAGGCTTCGTTTGGATCGGCAGTCACGGATTGTTCGACGTAGCTCAACGTCAAATCGCCGGTAACGCGAAATGTTTCTTCGTTCGCGGGAATAATATGCGTTGACTTGAAGCTAATGACCGTGTAATCGCGATCGCTCCCACTCTCGTCTGCAGTCTTGTCCGCCGGATAGATTGTGAAATCAAAATCGGGTCTGGTGGAATCGCCGGCCTCTTGGTCGATCACGCCGCGGGTGCGTGCAACTCCAACGTTGTCACCGGCGCCTGGATTCTTTGACGAAGCCAGAAAGAGACGCGCAGTAGAGTGCTCGGAGTCGATGCGCCAGACCGTGTCTTGAGCCACAGCCGGTAGAGCAACCATTCCGCCAATAACCAGCAGCACCACTAAAACTAATTTCCTCAACATTTGTCTACCCATCCTTTTGTCTTTTTGTCTCTGCGTTGCGCGTCTCAGCCGATGGCGCGCCGCTTAACTCGCGAGTGTAAAAGGCAATGCGTTCGCCAAATGGATACGCGCTGTCGAGATCCCCGCATCTGGCTGATTTAGGGAAGTTTGGAGGGAACAGAGCAGATGAAATTACAGATTGCTGTCACGGTGTCATAGCCGCTATGACACTGTCACAAGAGTTACGACTGCTTTATGACAGTCTGCGGGTCGATGGCAAGCCTCTTCAAGTGCGCGATCAGGGTGGTTCGTTTCAAACCGAGCCGCGCGGCTGCGCCATCGGCTCCGCCGACGCGTCCACCTGATGCTTGGAGGGCATGTAAAACCTCGTCTCGGTTGAGAGGAGGAACACTCACCCGGATCCGCTTACGGGTCTGCGCCACCGGTTCCTTGCTTCTCGGCACCGCATTTCCCTTGGGATTCAGCTCGGCAATCGACACGCGCAACACGCCTCGCGTCGACAGAATCACGGCGCGCTCGATTACGTTCTGCAGCTCGCGAACATTTCCTGGCCAATCGTACCGCATGAGGGCGTTCATCGTTTCCGGAGGAATGGTATGAATCGCTTTGCCTATGCGCCTGCTGAAGAGTTCGGCGAAATGACGCACCAGCAAAGGGACATCTTCAGGACGCTCACGTAGCGCCGGGACATAAAGAGGAAAAACGTTCAAGCGATAGAAGAGATCAGAGCGAAATTTCTGCTCCGCTACCATTTCCGAGAGATCGCGGTTCGTCGCCGCTATCAAGCGAGCGTCCGTGGTTTGCGTGCGCGAGTTTCCGAGCCGTTCGAATTCTCTCTCTTGAAGCACGCGCAACAGCTTCGGCTGCAACTCGAGTGGGACCTCGCCGATCTCGTCAAGAAATACCGTTCCGTGATTCGCCAGTTCAAAACGCCCGATGCGCTGCGAGATCGCGCCCGTAAACGCGCCTTTCTCATGACCGAAAAGCTCACTCTCCAGCAATCCCGTTGGAATCGCGGCACAATTCACCTTGACGAATGCGTTCGTTCGCCGCGAACTCAGATTATGAATCGCACGCGCTATCAATTCCTTGCCTGTGCCGGTTTCTCCATAAACAAGGACCGTGGAATCCGTTGGGCCCACGATTTCCAGTTCCTTCAGAACTTTTTGTAACGCGCTGCTTTTCCCGACGATCTCCTCAAACATAGAGGTTTCTTCAATTTCCTGCCGCAGCGCGACATTTTCATGAAACAACTGCTCTTTCAGGGAATTAATTTCTGCGAGCGCATCCTCCAGCGCCTTGCGGGAAAGGTGCTGCTCGGTCACGTCCATGTGGGTTCCGACGAACTCAACGAGATTGCCCGCCGCATTCTTCACGGGATGCGCTAGCACATGAATGTGCCGGATGGTTCCATCCTCCCGAATGATGCGGTAATCGTCCTCATAGCCGCTGGCGTCGCGGATCGCCTTCTGAACCCTTTCCGCAAACGAAGATCGATCGTCGGGATGCACTCTGCTCAGTATTGTTTCGAGGGTCACTTTCGTTTCCGGTAGCAAGCCGAAAATGCGGAAACTCTCCTGGCTGAAGTAAACGTCGCCGGTCGAAACGCATCGTGCCCAACTTCCCGTGTGGCTGAGTCGTTGCCCCTCGGATAGATAAGCTTCGCTTCGTTTCAACGCTTCTTCCGCCTGCTTACGCTCCGTTATGTCGCGGTAGATACCGTAGATCTCCGGCATGCTTCCATCCACGCAGACTGGGGCCGCCACGAAAGACACATCAAGATGGGATCCATCTTTTCGTTTGCGAATTAGTTCTGCATCTACGCGTTCGCCGCATTTCAGCGCATAGCGCAGCGCTTCCGACTCCTTCACCGATCCATCCGGGACGATCAAGTCGTTGATGTTGCGCCCAAGCGCCTCCTGAACCGTGTAGCCAAACAGCTCTGTGAATTCCCGATTCGCCCTCAAAACGCGGTTCTCGAGATCCCGCAAAACAATCGCTTCCGGCGCCAATTCAAACAGTCTTTCAAAATGAGCTCTTTGCTTGCGCAGCTCCTCTTCACGCAGCGCATTGTCGACTGCCAGAGCGACTTGTTCCGCAACCAGCGAGAGGAAACGAATTTCGTCGTGAGCATAAGCCCCGGGGTGTCGGGCGCCGAAACTCAGACTTCCCAGACGTCGATATGCTGTTGTTAACGGCAGGACGCATGAGGACTCCAAGCCGGAGCGCTTGTGCAGTTCCATCATCCTGGGAAACCGCACTTCTTCGTCCGGCGACACTACGAGTACTGGCTCCTGATGCTGGTACACCCACCAGGTGATCGTTTCCTCTGCTGGAAAGTCGGAGGGGATTACGAATCCCGGTCCTTCGAGCGTTTCGAGAACGGCGTTCTGGATCTTATTCGTCGTCTGGTCGTACAGAAATAAAGCTACGAAGTCGAAGTCCACGATATGCCGCAGTTCAATCGCAAGAACCTTAAACAATTCCCTTGGATCCCGGTAAACATTGATGGCGCGGGACACTCGAAAAAGGGCATCGTGCCGCGCCAACAGAGATTTCTCTAATTGTGATTGTTGAGTCAAGTTCTCACCGCGTCGAGACGCGCTATTTACTCATTTTCCCATCACCCCAGCCACCGCGGATTCTGGTAAGTTCCGTCGAAATGGTGGCTTGTCTTGTAGAGCTCACACTCTCCCGATTGTGCGGCTTGGGCAGTCTTTGCCAGCAGCTTTGCAACCGTATCCTCGGTCAGGGGCTGAAAAGTACGGGCCGCGTCGATGGCCTGTTGCAGTATGGGAAGCGAGTCGCAACCGGTTATGACGACACTGGTTGGCATGTTCGTCGAGTAGTGTAAGCACTCGATGGCGGTTACGGTCTTGCTGTGGAGGATGAACGGGTCTCCCATTGGCTTCATTCCGAGTACGCCGATGTTTTGCTTCAGAAGAACCGGAAGCACTTTTGCTTCGAAGCTGTTGAAGTGGGCGTCCATCACATTGATGGGCATCTGCACGGTATCGAAGGTGAATTGATGAGCCGATGCAGTGTTTAGCATCTCCAAGTGGATATCAGGGCTTTTGTGGCCGGCGAATCCGATGTAGCGAACCTTCCCATCTTTTTGTGCCTGGAGCACGGCTCCTAGCGCACCGCCAGGAGCGAATATACGGTCGGGGTTGGTGTCGCGAATGACTTCGTGAAATTGCAGGAGATCGACTCGATCAGTTTGAAGCCGGTGCAACGATTCATTGATCTGTTTTTCGGCAGTATTTTTGTCCCGTCCATCGATCTTTGTCATGAGAAACGCTCTCGTGCGATAGCCGTCCCGCAGAGCGGGTCCCACTCTGATTTCGCTTTCGCCACCGTTGTAGTCCCAACAGTTGTCCAGGAAGTTGATTCCTTCGTCGAGAGCCTTGCTCACAATACGAAGGCTTTCGCCTTCTGTAACCCCCGGCCTGCCCAAGTGATACCCGCCAATGCCAACCACCGAAACTTCTTCCCCCGTGCGGCCCAAAGTGCGGTGCGGGATATCGTGCTTCCGCTGATCACCCCCCGCCTCTTGGCGAATCGTCGCGGCCACAATGCCTGCGGCAGCAAACTCCAGGAATTGCCGGCGGGTCGCGGCGGCCGATGTAACAGCGCGCCTTCCTGCCGGAAGGCCGTCGGTTGCGGTTTCCCCGGAGCTGCTTTCGATTCGAGGGCACATGAAAACCCTTTCGATCCCACTTTTCTCAGCCCCGAAAGACAACCTTCAGAGCTGATTTGCACAGCCGCCTCCATGGCCGGCCTAGCTATGCCAATGGACGAGGCGGTCTCCACAATTAGACGCGGATGCTTGATAATAAGCCGCAAAAGAATGCCAAGCCACAGGTCGGTTTGGAGGAGGTTCCACCGGATCGGTGATGGGAACGCGCTTGCGGCCACCGAACTATCAACGTCTGTTGATTGGCCAGAAAACGGGCTTCGGGGGAAGTTGGCCGGATTTGTCCTGACAAGGCGGCTAGTGTTTTACGAATGTGAAGAACGTGGTCGCTTCACTTGCACGATAAACCCGACTTGAGAATTGCTTCGTTTCCATTCCAAACTTGAAAAATCTTCCGATGAGGTTGCGGATGTCAAGGATGATCGCCCCATCGGCCCCGCACCCGAACGATCGACCTTTTGGCCTCGCGTCTAACCCTTTAGGAGAAGATTCGCCATGTCGCATCATTTCGATACGCCTACCGCAAAAGAAGACCCCCGCATCAACATCTGCGACTTCTACTTGTTTCGCGGCCGCCCGGGCACAACGGTCATGGCTTTGACCGTGAATCCGAACGCCGGCGTCGGCGCCCCAGACACCTTCCGCGACGAAGGTCTCTACGCCTTTCGCTTCGACACGGATCGCGATCTTCGCGAAGACGTCGCCTTCAAGGTCCAGTTTGGCGCGCCCGCCCACGCCGATGGCGGCGAGCACCGGCACGTTCAGACCTTCGCGGTCCGGCGCGCCACCGGAGCTGACGCTCTCAAGGGTGCCGCGGGCGAACTCATCATTTCCGGGAATACGGGACGCGTCGTGAATGCGGATCAGGGCTGCCTGGCGTACGCAGGCCTCGCGCCCGATCTGTTCGCCACCGATGGCGCCGGTTTCGGTGACTTCAGAAAAGCTCTGTGGTCCGAAAACCGGTTTGCCCCGGAGGCGTTCCAGAATCACCAAAACTTTTTCGGCGGCAACAATGTCACCGCTATCGTCCTCGAGGTTCCCAGCAGCCTGATCGGCCGAGGTGTTGTGCACGCCTGGGCCACAGCATCGCTCTACGGACACGCGCCGGAGGTGCAGGTATCGCGTTGGGGCCTGCCGATGATCACCCACATCTTGCTCTCCGATCCTTCGCTGCACGACGCATCGGAAAACTACAACCGCGCGGTCCCGGCGGACGAAGTGGCGCTGTTCTCCAAACCGATCCGCGACTTTGTGGAAAAAGTTACCGCGCTCGCCCACTCAGCGGCCGACCCATCCGCCTACGCTACGCAACTCCTCGCGCGCCTCTGCCCATCGGTCCTACCGTATGAACTGGACACGCCCGCCTCATTCAGCTTTGCCGCCTTCAACGGCCGCGGCCTCTGCGACGACGTGATGGACGTGATTCTTACGCTGGTCACGAACACGGCCCTCGGCGATGGGGTGGCGCCCGATATGCGGCTGATGCGTTCGGATTTTCCCTATTTCGGCGAGCCGCACCCTACGGCGGCGAGTTCCGCAAAGCAGTGAGGGCGAAGGAGTGAGCGCACGTACGACACAGCGGCGATCTGCGATTGGATGGATTTGCTCGCCGGCAGGGCGGAGGGAATCTCCGTCGTCTCCGGCAAGCGCTGCCCTGTCAACCGTGATCATCAGGCCAAATGGACTGAGTGCCTGATTAACGCCCGGCATCTCGGACAAATCTCCTCAAAACCTGATGCAGGCTTGCCAACCTCAGTATTGAATGATAAAGGACGCTATCATTCCTTGATCGCCCCCGCCTTTCCACAAAGAGGCGAGTATGCTCCACACTTCCTCGAAGCCGACGCGCCCGGAATAATTCCGGGCTGCCTGCCGTTCAGAATCTTCGCCAAGCGTTCGTGCGGAAGTGCTGTCTGTACCCATCAGTGGTGAACCGTGAGCGACCATGAAGAACTTGTTGCTGCGTTGGTGCTTTACCGCAGTCGGGTCGGAGGAGGCGCGCTTACGCGCTGGCCTCCGTCCGCCGCTCAAACTGCACGTGCAGGTTTGCTGCATGCAGCTTTCGCGAAGAGTCAGCGACGCCGGGATGACAGAGAAGGA
>JBEKPJ010000088.1:0-20855 GCA_049520935.1 Terriglobales bacterium
AGTCGGAGTAGGGATCACGATTGCTCATGACCCCCTCCACGGATCCGGACGAGCGGGTTTCCCGCATCCGGCTCTTGCCTTAGGTGACAACGCCCATGCGGCGCAGAGGGTAAGGATGACAGACCGTAGGCAAAGGCAACCAGCGAGCGATGAGGCGCCGCATACGATCCCAGAGGACGCGACCGTTCTGACTGCGTCGCGACAGCGAGCGTTGCCAAAGCCAGCCGACTCGGAATCGAAAAAGCGCCAGCGCCGGTTGGTTCATGGGCACTCCGTAGTAGCGGATGTGTCCGCGCACCACCGCCTGCAGCCACTTGCCTTGCTCGGGGATGGGTTCGTGCATGCGTCGCTGAAGTTTGGCTTTCACCTCCTTCAGTTTCGTCTGCAACCGTTTGCGGATGGTCTGCCGCAACACCGTGAACCGTCCATTGCTCCTCTTCTTTACGCAGATGTGCGTAAAGCCGAGAAAGTTCAACCTCGCCGGCTTCCCTTCACCACGCCACTGCCGTTGGTCGATCGCATACGGACCGAACTCCAGCCGCCGCGTTTTCTCGGGATGCAGCTCCAGGTGGAACTTCTTCATGCGTTCCGTGAGTTCCGCCCGAAACTGATCGGCATCCGCTTTATCCCTGAATCCAACCACGATATCGTCTGCAAAACGCACCCCGATTACGTCGCCGTGCGCCCGCTTCTGACGCCACGCTTGGACCCACAGGTCGAACACGTAATGGAGATAAACGTTGGCCAACAGCGGCGAAGCACTGCCGCCCTGGGGCCTCCCTTCCTCCACTCGTATTCGTTTCCCATCCTCCAGCACGCCCGCGTTGAGCCATTTCTGGATCAAGCGCACGACGCGCCGGTCTGCAATCCGGTGCTCGACGAACTTCACCAGCCATTCGTGGGAGAGCCCATCGAAAAAGCCTTTAATATCCAGATCGAGCACCCAGTTCACTTTTCTCGTCAGCAGTCCCGTATAGAGCGCGTCCCGCGCTTGATGCTGGCTTCGCCCCGCCCGGAATCCGTACGAGAATCCGAGAAAATCCGTTTCCTAGATAGCGTTCAATACCTCGACCGCCGCGCGCTGAACGATCTTATCTTCCAGCGCCGTTACTCCGAGCGGTCTCTGCCGCCCGTCGGCCTTGGGAATGTACACCCTACGCACCGGCTTCGCTCGGTACGCTCCTCGCTTCAGCCTATGGGAGAGATCCTGGAGGTTCTCCTCGAGGGTCTCGCCGTAGTGCCGCCACGTCTCTCCATCCACGCCGGGCGCAGCTTCCTTCTTCAGGCTGAAGTAGGCCATGCGCAGCGTTTCCAGGTTGTAGATGTGGTGCAGAAGCGCCGTGAACCGCAACTTCTTATCCTTAGCCGCTGCTTGACGTACCCGCTCCAGCGCGCTGAGCGCGTCTTCCCGGCTCGGTGTCCGGGACGCGTTTTGCGGGGGCAGGTTCCCTTTGGCCAGACCTCTTCCCTCCATCCCCTCCGCTGCCGGTTGCCCGGCGTTGTTCGGGGACTTCTCCGGTACCGTAGGTCTGTCCGACTTCCCAGATCCGTTCGTCATCGGCGTACGTCCTTAGACTTCCCGATGCGTCCCAGGGCTACTGCTTCCCTGGGCGAGCCTGGGATCTCCCGGTTCCCGTTCGAGGTCCTTCCGTACGTGCACGGGGTCTGTGACCGCGCCGGACTCCGTTGCACCTCGCGATATCGGTGCACCGGATGGAGCCTCCCGCTTTCTCCTACAGCGTCGGCGTCCCGGAGTGAGTTTCTTACGCGGCTGAATACCCGGCCCGCACGTTCCCTTGTCAACGCTTCGACGCCGCCCTCGCGGGCGGCTCCGCATGACTCAGGGCCGATGTGGGTCGCTAGTTCACATTCGTATGACTCTTTCATTCACTACACCTCGCCGGTTTAACCGGCGCACAGGAGAATTGGCGCTCCTACCGGTTTCCGCCTCGGCCCAAATCTCCTTTGGCGACGCCACCGAACTCAAGGGAGCTGGTTACGCTCCGCGCATTGCCGTCGATGGCGACAACGCCGTCGAGGTCTTCCAGTCGGAAAGCGGAGCCGGTGCGCTGGAATATCGCACCGGCAAAGTGGGTATCACCGGCGGAGTGATAGCGTGGACGGCAGCAAAGAAATACCAGACGGGCCTTGCGCCATCGGTCGCAATCTCGGGCAGCTATGTCGTCGAGGTCCACGAAGATGGCAGCGGTGGACTCTGGTATCTCACAGGGAAAGTCGCGCCAACTGGAACTATCAGCTGGGCGGAAGATGCGATCGAATACACCAACGGATATGCGCCTTCCGTGGCGGCGTCCGGAACCCAGATTATCGAAGTGCATCAGGCGAGTCAGTCGAATCCCAGCGAACTGTGGTATGAAGCTGGTCAGTTTAACACGACTGGCACAGTAACGTTTCAAGGCGGTGCCAACTACACCCTAGGTTTTGCGCCATCGGTTGCGTTGGCTGGGGCAACGGTTGTGGAGGTACATCAAGGCACCAGTCCGGCTCTGTGGTACCTGCTCGGCACCATTCAGGCTGGCAACTCGTTGGAATTTGGATTGGGATTTCAGTTCGACAACGGCTACGCGCCCACGGTCGCCATCGCGGGACCGACGATCATGGAAGCCCACGAAGACGGCGGGGGAGGGGAGTGGTACAGCACCGGCCTGTTGCAGGGTAATGGCACGGTTGCGTGGGGAACGTCTTCTGAGTACCAAGCGGGTGCTCTTCCCTCGATCGCCATCGCCGGGCCCAGCGTCTCGGAAATCCATGAAGGCAGTGCGCAGAGTGGGACGATCTGGAGCCTTCCCGGCCAGTTCTAGCAGTGGGCGTAAAAACCGTGTGCGCCTCCTAACGTCGTGCCCTTCGACGTTAGGAGGAGATTCCAGGTAAAGGGTCTTCACATTCGTCCGCCCATAAAGGATGCGAGGATGCGAATCCCAGAACCCGGTGCTCCACTCACGGGATCGCGCAAGCCACTACTCCCCAAAAAAACGGCGACCGGTTGTGGCGTCTGGGGGCCGGGAGTAAGGAACATCCTCAACCAAGAACCTTAAGAATAAGAATCAGAATGAAGGGAGTTTGCAAAATCAACGAGATAGTCCCAAGCCATGATGCCACTGGCGGTGGTCGCCATGGCTTTCCAGGCGCCTGGTCGGCTGGGCACAAGGGGTATCTCCTGTGGTTTGGACCGCGTCCGGAGTTTCGTTTTTATGTTGTCGTTTTCGGGTTGCCGCAGAGTAACGGCTCGTGCACCCAACACTACCCAGCCATTCTATTGTGCTATCATTCCTAGCTCCGGCGCGTTTCCTACGAGGTCTCTTTTACAAGAGATCGGCTATGCAACGAGCGATCTACGTCGTCGCACCCCTAACCGCGGTCGTGCTATCAGTAGTATCCCCAGTCGCTTTCCCGGCACAGCGTGTGCCGTGTCCGACCCCGCCAATCGGCAACGCTTCGAGCGGACTGTGTCTCCAACCAAGTAACAAATCGATGGAACCCGGCGCGCTTCTATGGAAGTGCGCTTGGCTTAAAGAAGCGCAATCATCGACGCTAATCGAGATGCGGTCTCTGGAGTCTCGCCGCTTGACGCCAGGCGTCACGATCTGCAGATGCAGTCTGATGGCCAAATGCGCTAAACTTTCTGCACAAACTCCATGACACACGACGAGAAAAATCAGCCTACGATGAACGACCCGCATCCCGGAGAGATCACGCGCCGCGACTTTGCCGCCCTTGTGGTGGGTGCGGGGATTGCGGCCTCCGTGTCATCATCCTCGACCGCAGCCACCGATATTGGCATCGAAATAGTCGAAACCGACGTCGAGATCAAGACTCTGGATGGAACCTGTGACGCCGCGTTCTTTCATCCCAAGTCACTGTCGAAAACTGAATCCTATCCCGGGGTCCTGATCTGGCCCGACGCATTCGGCTTACGGCCATCGCTGCGGACCATCGGCAGAAATATAGCCTCTGAGGGATATTCCGTCCTGGTGCCCAATCCCTTTTATCGAGTGTCCAAAGCGCCTTTCACAGATGCCTCCAAATTCAACTTCCAGAATCCGGACGAGATGGCGAAACTAAGGCCGCTGATGGCCTCGGTAAACGCGCCCGGCAAGGCCGAAAATGATGCGGCCGCCTACGTTGCCTTCCTCGACGCGCAAAAAGAGGTGAATAAGGCGAAAAAAATTGGTACCCAAGGCTACTGCATGGGCGGCGCGCTCGTGATGAGGACCGCCGCGACCGTGCCCGACCGCATTGGCGCGGGCGCGTCGTTCCACGGCGGAGGCTTGGTGACTGACAAACAGGATAGCCCGCATCTGCTCGCGCCGAAGATTAAAGCGCGTATGTATTTTGGGATCGCGGCAAACGACGACGCTAAACAGCCCGACGCCAAAGACAAGCTGAGGGACGCTTTTGCCACCGCTAGGGTGCAAGCAGAAATCGAGGTCTATCCAGCCCAGCACGGATGGTGCATACCCGATATGCCCATGCGCGATGGCGCGCCGATCTATGATAAGGTCCAAGCCGATCGTGCCTGGGGGAAACTCGTCGCCTTATATCGGGCAGCTCTAGTCTAGCTAGTTTAGCTAATAGTCTACGTCGGAGTGGGGCGGCCTTTTCGGGCAGTCACGCGCTTGTTCGGGCACAACTATGCCAGCAAGAGTGCACCGCGACGACACCTCGGCGGGGCCTAACCTTATTCCGCGACTCCAAGCTTTTTGCGTGCCGTTGGTGTTGTTCTGTACTGCAGCCGGCTTCCCAGACAGCGCTAGCGTTTCTAGATAAGTTCTGGGTCAACCGACAATACATCCAAAATCAATCGAGTGTTGACCCGTCCATTCGCAAACGAACCCGCTTCAAGTGACGCCGAGGAAGGCGAAAGGGGTGTAGAATGGCGCGTTCTCAAGGCCAGAGAAATTCATGGTATGACGGCTGGCTGTGAGAGGAGAGCGGCAGCACATGGAAGCTCGCATCCTCAATGAATTTCGCGACATCGTTGGGGAGTCGGGGCTGATCACCGAGGCGGAGCAGCTCAGCACCTACGACTGCGACGGTCTCACAATGTTCCGGGTGCTGCCGTTGGCCGTGCTCCTGCCCAGCTCCACCGCGCAAGTGCAAGCCATTGTGCGCGTGTGCCATCGCGAAAAGATCCCCTTTGTCGCGCGCGGTTCGGGTACGGGACTGAGCGGCGGAGCACTGCCAGTAGCCCATGGCATCGTCATCAGCCTGACACGCATGAACCGCATATTGGAAGTAGATCTGCCCAATCAGAGGGTCGTTGTTGAACCCGGCGTAATCAACTTAAATGTGACCGCTCGAGTAGCGCCCGACGGCTATTTCTACGCTCCCGATCCTTCTTCGCAGTTGGTCTGCTCCATCGGCGGCAACGTCGCGGAGAACTCCGGCGGCGCTCACTGTCTGAAGTACGGCTTTACCACCACCCACGTCCTCGGTATAGAAGTGGTGCTGCCCGACGGCTCGCTCGTCCATCTTGGCGGGCTGACCGTTGATCGTCCAGGTTATGACCTGTCCGGCGTCTTCGTGGGGTCGGAAGGCACGCTCGGCATCACCACGAAAGTCATCCTGCGCATTGTGAAAAAGCCGGAAGTCATCAAGGTTCTGCTGGCAGCCTTCAACTCCACTAACGAGGCGGGCGCGGCGGTGAGCGGTATCATCGCAGCCGGCATGCTGCCAGCAGCCATCGAGATGATGGATAATCTCGCCATCCAGGCCGCGGAAGCCGCGGTGCAAGCCAACTATCCCAATTGCGGCGGGCTCCTGCTGGTTGAGTTGGACGGCCCGGCCCCCGAGGTCGAGACCCTGATGGAAGAGGTGGACGACGTCTGCACCAAATGTGGCGCCTGGGAAATCCACGTCGCGCAGTCCGACGCCGAGCGCGCTCGTGTTTGGACGGGGCGCAAGGCCGCCTTCGCTGCCGTCGGCCGCCTCGCGCCGGCTTACATTGTGCAGGACGGCGTCATCCCGCGCACGGCGTTGCCGCAAGTAATGAGCGAGATTGTACGGCTCAGCTCCGAGGTCGGCTTGCGCGTGGCCAACGTCTTCCATGCTGGCGACGGCAACCTCCACCCGCTGGTGCTCTATGACAATAGCGTTCCCGGGCAGGACAAGCTAGCTGAGAAGTTGGCTGGGGACATCCTGCGGCTGTGCATCAAGGCCGGAGGCTCCATCACCGGGGAACACGGGGTGGGGGAAGAAAAAAAGATGTTCATGTCCGAGATGTATGCCGAGCCCGATCTGGACACCATGCAGCTTGTGCGTTGCGCCTTCGATCCCGAGAACCTCTCTAACCCCGATAAGATATTTCCCCGGCCCCGGTTGTGCGGAGAAAAACCCGGGGTCTATGAACCGCACCCGCTGGAAATTGCGGGCCTGGCGCAACGCTTTTAAGGACATGAGATAACGCCGAGCAGGAGAAAAGCTTGTGCCAACCGCAAGCGGTCCGATGACCGAAGTCTCGTGGCCGGAACTGGCCCAAATTGTTGGGAAGGAATATCTCCGCGTTGCCACTGCGGCCGATGCCATCGATGGCGTCCAGGTGCAAAGGGTCGCCGAACCAGGCACTCCAGAAGAGCTGGCGCGCGCTTTACGCTGGACCCAAGCCGCTGGCTTAAAGGCGGCGCCGCGGGGCGGAGGCACCAAGCTGGGCTGGGGGAATCCGCCTGCCGCCTGCGATCTGGTGCTCTCGACTGCGCGCCTGAACCGCGTCCTCGAATACGCGTGGGCAGACATGACGGTCATCGTCGAAGCGGGATGCCGCGTCTCCGACTTGCAGAAAATGCTCGCCGAGCATGGACAGCAGCTCGCCCTCGACCCGCTGTGGCCCGAGCAGGCCACCATCGGCGGCATTCTTTCCACCAACGACAGCGGCTCACTGCGCGCCCGCTATGGCTCGCTCCGCGACCTCGTTATTGGCATCACGGTGGCCCTGCCTGACGGAACGCTCGCTAAAAGTGGCGGCAAAGTGGTTAAAAACGTTGCCGGCTACGATCTGTCAAAACTCTTCACTGGCGCTCTGGGGACGCTAGGCGTGATCGTGCAGGCGATCTTTCGTCTCCATCCCTTGCCAAGGCAATCGCGCAGCCTGAGCTTCAGCGGCAAGCCCGAATCGCTGAACCAACTGCTACTCGCCATTCAGGCCTCGAAACTGACCTTCACCGGCCTCCAACTGCGGGCGGCTCAGGGAAACACGCATCTGGACGCCCGCTTCGACGGCACGGCCCCCGGCGTCGAGGCCCAGGTCAAGCAGGTCCAGCAGATCGCGGGATCCGAGGCTGTTTCGGAGACTCCCGCAAACGTCTGGACGTCGCATCAAGCCATATGGGACGGCGCCACTCCGGCGCTGCTCACGAAATTCAGCGTGCTGCCGACACAGTTCGCGGCGGTGTGTGCGCGGGCCGAGAGCGCAGCCCGAGCGCAATCGTTGGCGTGGAAGATCGTCGTACAGAATGTGGGCGCCGGCTATGCTCGTTTCGAAGGCAACGAGCAAGGCCTGCGCACCGCGCTGCTCACTTTGCGCGAAGAGATCGCAAAGTTGGGCGGTACGCTCGTCGCACTCGACTGCCCAGTAGCGGTTAAGCGTGGGCTCGACGTCTGGGGGGCGCCTTCCGACGCGCAGCCGCTGATGGTGCGCGTCAAGCAGCGCTTCGATCCTGACGGGACTCTGAACCCAGGACGCTTCGTAGGGGGAATCTGATGGCCCAACGTGAACCGACCAACCCCGCTACTATTTTCGACGTTCACAATCCCCCGGCAGCGGAACTGTACAACAAGTGTGTTCACTGCGGCTTCTGCCTGCCCACCTGTCCCACCTATGCGCTTTGGGGTGAAGAGATGGACTCCCCGCGCGGCCGCATTTACCTGATAAAGCTGGGCAGCGAAGGCAAAGCCCAGCTCACCGACAGCTACGTCCGCCATTTTGACCAGTGCCTGGGCTGTATGGCCTGCATGACCGCCTGCCCCTCCGGCGTCCAGTACGGCAAGCTGATCGAAGCCACCCGATCCCAAATCGAGCGCCACCACCGACGCTCGCCCCGCGACACTATCCATCGGCAACTAATCTTCAAACTGTTCCCGTATCCCGAACGCCTCCGTGCAGTTCTGTGGCCGGCTTGGGCGTACCAGGCATCCGGACTGCGCACATTGGTGCGGAGCACTGGTCTCCTCAAACTGCTTCCGCGCAAGCTGCGGTCGGTGGAAGCGTTGCTGCCCGCGATCACGCTGCGTGAGCTGCTGCGCGCCCGGATGCCGGAGCGTATTGCGGCGCAAGGCCCGGTGCGCAGGCGCGTGGGCATGCTGACCGGATGCGTGCAGAGCGTGCTATTTTCCGGCGTGAACGCAGCCACGGCGCGGGTGCTGGCCGCCGAGGGATGCGAGGTCATCATCCCGGGCGAACAGGGTTGCTGCGGCGCGCTTGCGGTCCACGCCGGACAGGAGAAGCAGGCGCTCGATTTCGCGCGCAAGCTCATTGCAGGTTTCGAACGCGCCGAAGTGGACACCATTGTTATCAACTCGGCTGGTTGCGGCTCCACGATGAAGGAGTACGGCTACCTCCTGCGCAACGACCCGCAGTACGCCGAACGTGCCAAAGCGTTCGCGGCCAAGTGCCGGGACGTCTCCGAAGTGCTGGCGGAGCTGGAGCCGCGCGCGGTGCGGCACCCGCTGCCGTTGCGTATCGCTTACCACGATTCCTGCCATCTCCAGCACGCGCAACGCATCCGCAGCCAGCCTCGACAGGTGCTCCACACGATTCCCCAGCTGGAGATCGTGGAGATTCCCGACTCCGCCATCTGCTGCGGCTCGGGTGGAATCTACAACCTGGTTGAGCCCGACACGGCGGCCCAGCTCGGGGACATGAAGGTGACGAACTGCCTCTCGACCACGCCCGACATCGTGGTCTCGGCCAATCCGGGCTGCCTCGTACAAATCTCATCTGGCCTGAAACGCGCGGGCAAGCGGGTACCGGTGCTACACATGATCGAGTTGATGGACGCCGCCATACAAGGTACTCCTGCCTCAGAACTGCAAGCGCGAGCCACCGAATAGTACCCTAACCAATTGGCAGCCGCTCGTCGGTCGATGCCTGAGCTATGGGACCGCGAGTCAAAATGGTTTGCGCCGGTATCGTGGCCGCGTTAGCGGCGTTCGTGTCGTCCTTTGAGGTGTTCGATTGGGCATTGATCGCCTATTGGGAATGGCAGCACGAGGGCCGTAAGATGAAGATGACCCTCTGGGCTGACGACCGCGCCTTGCTGCCGAGCTTTTCCCTCTGTGCAGTCGTGTTCTATGTAACGGTCCGGTACTTGCAGCGCCATTTGCCTACGGATCAACAGATCAGGCGACGATGGCTCGTGATCGGAGCCGTCTGGGTGTGGTTGTGGGCTATCTGTCTATTGTCGCGTACTTATTGATGATCATCCGCCGCTTTTCCTCCTGATCAGCCTCAAATTCCAGCTTGATTGTTCTAGCGTGATCCACCCGTAACATTTGCCAGGCGCGGACGTCGAGATGGAAACTACAGAAATTACAGCTTTGACTTTCTGTTTGTAGAAAGTCGGTGTATAGTACTTCGGTCGCCGAAGCAGACCAGCAAGAATTACGATTTCTGGGCTCGTATCAATAACCAGCTTGGACTGGGTCTCTGGACCAATCCGCAGCCAACATTAAAAACAGTCACAACCGAGCTGTAGTCCCTAGTTCGACACACGCAGCAAAATTCAGTAGGTAATTCGCGAGGAGAATTCTATGCGTAGTTCCGGTTACTTCAGTTCCGCTCCACTCTATGTGCTTGTCCTTCTCGCAGCAGTGACCGTCCAAAATCAAAACGCAGCCAGCCAGGATTCCTTGACAAGTTCGACCAGTGCCCAAACTACGCAGCCCGTTCCGCCACCGCTCTCCGTCAAGAAAGCAGAATTTTTCCAGAACAATCCTGCCGCATATGCCGACTTTCTGGCGAAGCTGCCGCGTCATCTAGCCGGTGCGCCCCAAGCCACCAAGCATCGCACCGTGCCTCCCCAATCGGGCACCTGGCAAGTCGCAGCCAATCTTTTTCCTCCGGGAGGCTCTGCCAACCCACTATTGCTGACCGATGGGACAGTTATCGTCGCCAATGGTGACACTCCCACCTGGTACAAGCTGACGCCTGACATCAATGGCAGCTATGTCAACGGCACCTGGACTGAGATCGCTGCGCTGCCGGTGATCGGCGGCAAGCAGTATGCACCGCTCTATCACGCCTCCGCCGTGCTGCCGGATGGCCGCGTCATCATTATGGGCGGCGAATACAACGGCAGTAACACTGAGGTGTGGACCAATCTGGGCGCCATCTACGATCCCGTCGCCAACACCTGGACGGCGGTTTCTGCGCCCTCGGGGTGGAGTCAGATCGGAGATGCCGAAAGCACCATCCTGGCGGACGGTACTTACATGCTGGCGGCATGCTGTAACAATCCCGCTGCCGATGCCCTGTTTGACGCCACGAACTTGACCTGGACCAGCACGGGAGCTCCTAACGCAGGGCAAGACTACCAGGACGAGCAAGGCTACGAGTTGCTGCCCAACGGAGATGTCCTGACCATCGATATCTGGACCAACTATCCCAATGGGGGCGCGACCAATGCCGAGCGCTACAGTGCCTCGGCCGGCACGTGGAGCAGCGCCGGCAACACCCCAGTTTCGCTGGTTGACCCATCGGCCTGCGGTAATTGGGAAATTGGACCAGCGGTGCTTCGCCCCGACGGGACGGTGGTCGCATTCGGAGGAAATACAGGTTGCACTACTCCTGCTGCGAACCCCACGGCGATCTACGATTCCTCGGCGAACACCTGGAGTTCTGGCCCTAACGTTCCGGAGATTTCCGGCAAATATTTTGACCTGGCCGATGCGCCCGCGGCCTTGCTGCCTGATGGCAACATCCTGTTCGCGGCCAGCCCGGGATACGGCAAACCCCCAACTCACTTCTTCGAGTTTTCTACCACCAATACCATCGCTCAGGTGGCCGACACAGTCGACTACGCTGGCAGTTCGGGTGCGTACTATTACAACTTTCTGGTGCTGCCGAACGGCCAGATTATGTCCACGGATTTCAGCTCCCTGCCGGAGTTCTATACGCCTGTTGGTTCGCCGAACGCCAGCTGGGCTCCGGTGATCTCCTCTGCTCCGTCCTCGGTGACCCCCGGTTCCACGTATTCCATCTCCGGCACTCAGTTCAACGGCTTGTCCCAGGGCGCCTACTATGGAGACGACGTTCAGGGCGCGACCAACTATCCGCTGGTCCGCATCACAAACAATTCCACCAATCACGTCTTCTATGCGAGAACCACAAATCCCAGCAACAGCTCTGTCGCTCCCGGCACCTCGGTGTCCGTGAACTTTACGGTTCCTGAGACTATAGAGACGGGCGCCAGCAGTCTGGTAGTTGTCGCGAATGGCATCGCCTCGACAGCAGTGAGTGTGACTGTAGGCAGCTCGAGCGGCACTACCGTTACTCTCACACCTACATCACTAGCCTTCGGCAAAGAGGCGGAAGGTAACACCAGCACCGCCAAGTCGGTGAGTCTGAAGAATACCGGCTCGGCCACTCTGGATATCACCAGCATTGTCCCCAGCGCGGAGTTCGCGGTTTCCTCCACAACCTGCGGATCTACGCTGGCAGTTGGCAAGACGTGCAAAGTGAGTGTCACCTTCACGCCCACGGGACTGGGCGCGCAGACTGGAACTCTCTCATTCACGGACAACGCCACCGGCAGCCCGCAAACTGTCTCGCTCTCCGGCACCGGCATCGTGCAAGCGGAGCTGACTCCCGCCAGCGCGACGTTCGCCAAGACGAAAGTGGGCAGCACCAGTGCCGCCAAAACGTTCACTTTGACGAACGAACAGAGCGTAAGCTTGACCAGCATCAGCATCGGCACCAGCGGTGCCTTTCATGTTTCATCTACAACCTGCGGTAGCAGTCTGGCAAAGAAAACAAAGTGCGCCATCAGCGTGGTGTTCAAGCCAACGGCAACCGGTACCACAACGGGGTCACTGTCAGTAAGCGACAGCGCCAACAATAGCCCCCAAACCTCTAACCTGACGGGCACCGGTGACTAAAATCGCTGGCGTCAGCAAGTGCAACTAACCCAGGGTTGCCCCGTCCTTGTCGCTGCGCTTTTTGCGGCGACAAGGCGGAGGTTTTGATTCTCGCCCGACACCGCGACTCCCAGTGTCGTTTCTCCGTAATTCGGTTCTTCCTCAAGTTTGGGGTTCTCCCTCACTCCCGTTCCAGGGAGGAATTGCATAAGATTTGGAGGACATGGCGAAGTCGGTGTTTGGTAATGAGTTGTTGCCGCCCTCGGGGTTGCTCCCTGTGACCGATCTGGAGCGAGGAGACTGTGGCTGGACGTTTCGGGCGAGTGCGCCGGATCGAGGAAAGTGCCCTGGGTGCAAACAGATCTCGAATTCGCCACAGCCGCTACCTGCGAACGCTGAAGGACTTGCCGGCGTTGGGCGTCCCCTTGTCGCTGAAGGTCCGTGTCAGCCGTTTCCGACGCCGGAATCTTGAGTGCGGGGTCCTTTTTTTCGCGGGCACCCTGCCTGGCATCGCTGAGGTTCGCAGCCGTCGCACCCGCCGGGCGGATGTCATCGTGCGGTTGATTGGCCATGCTCTGGGAGGCCGACCCGTCTACTGTTTCTGAACCACGCCGCCCCCAACCGCTACTACGCAGCCTTGCCGAGAGCACACGAACCAATCCATGTCCGAAGCGCGAGCACGATCCCGGTTGAGACATCTGGCCATCCGCATTTGACGTCCACTCTAAATTTAGAGTGAAGAACTTCAGGGAGAGGCGAGTTTCCGGAGGAGTTTGATCGGTCTGACCGTCCGGAAACCCTATCGGAAGTCATTGATTCCGTTGAATCGAAAAGTGGCGAAAGCGGGTTTGACGACCAGAACGACGTGCGTGACAAGCTGGCCGACGTACTGCGAAAGCTCATGCCCGGAGGGTCGTTCTTCGAAGGGAGTCACATCTTCACGCCTCACGCGGATGTCCCTGATGACGGCGCATTGCGCCTCGTGGTATTGCCGCCAGACAACTTTTACACCAAGCAAGAGACGCGCGTCGCCTCCGACGAGGTCATGGAATTTTTGCGTAACCACGGTCCAAAACCTCGTTACCGTGGGAATAGGCTTATCTTCATTGGCCCCGAACATGCCTCGTTGCCTCGTGTGCGCGACTGTGTGCGCACAGCACTTGCCTGGAGCTCTATCGTCTTGGATGCTATAGGTAAAGGCACTGCAAAAGCCGCTGGCAATCTCGCTACCTTGCACCCGGGCAACGCCGCCGCTGATCTGGGCAAAGGCGCCGGTGGTACGGCCAAGCATGTCGGAGTCGGCACGGGAAAGGGCGCGGCCAAGATCGGTAAAGGGAGCGCAAAAGGAATAGGGAAGTTGGGCAAGAAGATCGTGGGCAAGGGCAACAAGAACAAGAAAGAACCCGACGTGGCGGATTGATTGATTACGTCCAAATTAGGGGTTGCGCCCATTAGAGATGAACAACCCTGCGTTAGGCTGCGTCATCATACTTTCCTTCAACAGGACAGTTCCGACCCTTGGGCCCATGTCGCTTTGTAGTTTGGCTCAACCCAAATGAGCTAGTGGGGAATAAGGCACACAACGGTAAACTGAAATGGAAGTAAAGCGTAAATCCCGATTCCCGTGCGTAGTCAGAGTGATAGTAGTGTTACTGCTTGCGGCGATGCCTGCCTTCGCACAGCCGCAAGACCCGCCGACTCCTCAGCCGTCGGACAAGCAAACTGCCGATGACAAAAAGGATGGTACTCAACAAACGGTAGGGTCCAACGACCGGCTCTTTTATGCCCTGCCCAACTTCCAGACGGTAGAGACGACCGAACAACTACCGCCTCTTACCGTAGGTCAGAAATTCAAATTACAAGCGCGGAGCCAGTTCGATTATTTCGAGATCCCGTGGTACGGAATTCTTGCAGGGTTCAGCCAGGCTCGCAATACATCAGCTGGTTACGGACAGGGCGTTGCCGGATATGCCAAGCGCTACGCGTCAGAGTGGGGCGATGGCACGATCGAGAATTTCATGGTCGCGGCCGTTTTCCCTTCCGCCCTGCGACAGGACCCCCGATACTACGTGCTAGGTAAAGGGTCGTTTTGGCATCGTGCGGGTTACGCCATCAGCCGCATCATTGTCACTCGTTCAGACTCGGGACGGGCGGAGTTCAACGCTTCTCAGATTTTCGGCGGCGCCGTTGCTGCGGGCATTTCGACGTACAGCTACCATCCCCGAGACGAGCGTAATTTGCCCAATGCCGCGAGCGTGTGGGGCACCCAGATCGGGCTAGACACCTTTACGCAGGGCATTAAGGAATTCTGGCCTGACATTCACCGAAGGTTTTCCCACAAGCGGCAACACCCCACCACACCTTAATCCGGCCCGAAATTCTACAGATCCTAGGACTTTCCCTGTTCTGGATGCCGCACGAAATCTGGTTGTTCCCGTAAATTAGGCCAGATACCAACCCGCTCACGGGGTTGGCATTCATCTGGAATTGCTATTGAACGATTGGGTTCCTGCTCGCTTGTGGCGCTCAAGGATCACCTTCTTATTGAGGATGCGGACCTCGCCCGCCATGAGCAACCGGAGATCCCTGACGATGTAGTCCGCAAGCTCGTGATCGCTAAGGTCATCGCCATGAATGTCGAGACGAAACCCTTGTCCCTGATTCCGCCGCCGTTGGAGAAGTCAATTTCGAAGTCAAACTGCACCCGCTTGTGGTAGTGCCTCAGTTTGAACCGCGAAATGCCAAAGACGTGGATTGGATCTCAGGCGATCGAATACCTCCGTCCCAGGCAGCGGCGCGTCCACAATCACCAAATGGGAAATGTCGTCTCGATAGTCTTGTGCATAGGCATAAGCGATCATCAGCCCGATATCGTGGCCCACGAGAGTGATGGGGCCGTCGACTTGAAGATGCTGGCGCAGGAGTCGATGAAGGTCTGCGGCCATGGTGCGCTTGTCGTAGCCTCCGGGCGGCCGCTGGGAGTGGCCTGTGCCCCTATAGTCGGGAGCGATGACACGAAAGCCGGCGTCAGTGAGCACAGGGATCACGTGGCGCCACTCCCACCATGTCTGAGGAAATCCGTGCGGGAGCGCGACAACTCGTTCTCCCTCGCCCGCAGTTACGTAGTGGAGCCGCAAGCTGGGCTCGATATCGGCCATCCCGTGTGTCCAGTTTGTCGTTTTCTGATGATGGGTCATGAGCACTTTCGCTGTTTAAGATTCGTTGACTCCATACAAAAATCTCATGGCGGTTAGGTTTGGTAAATGTCATAATTTAGGAAGGCTGGGTGATTGCCTTCATAATTTAAGGAATCGATCGCGATTGATATGAATAGTAAAGGTCTATTGGCGGATCGAAAGAATCTCGAACTGCTACGCCTTCTGCAAAAGAGACCGCGTACGCCCATTTCGGAGCTTGCCCGGAAAATCGGAATGTCGAACCCAGCGGTAAAGGAAAGGGTGCTCCGGTTGGAGGAAAGCGGAATTCTTGCAGGTTATCGCTTAGAACTGAACCCGAAAGAGTTGGGGTATCAGGTGATGGCGTTTGTGAGGATACGCCCGCTTCCTGGCCACGTGAACAAAATCGCTGAACTCGTTCAAGCAATACCGGAAGTCACGGAATGTCACCGAATCACAGGCGAGGACTGCTTCATCCTGAAGGTCTATATGAAGGAGATTTCAAGCTTAGATCGCGTGCTGGACAAGATTCTCGCACATGGAGAAACCACAACTTCCATCGTTCAGTCTTCCCCGGTTCCGTTACGCAACCTGCCGATAGGCGATAGAGTATAGGGTCTGCCGATCCCGATGCAGTGGGGATCACTTTGCATGTGTTTGTCCGAGGCCGGACATCACGATGGCTACCCTCCTCAAAGGCCTGTAAAGCTGGCCCCACCATCGTTCCGGAGTGAGCGGACCGAGCCCAAAATCCGGCTAGACAATTTTGGGCAAGCCTGCAAAGGCCCTCTGCGCTGTACCCTTGCTCACCCCTAGCTCGCTCCGTTGTCTCGACCCCGACTAGAACCGTTGAAGGTTCCGCCGTGCAGAACTTGCGGGCGAGTTCGAGCGCATAGTTGAAGGGGAAGTGAATCGTGCCCTGACGGTGGGTGTACGCCAAAGGCGAGTTAGGTGCTCCCGGCATGCCCGCCCGCTGTTTGACGCGCTCTAGTGCATCGGGCGATCCAGACAGAACGCCCCGGTAGAACTGAATTTCATCTCCAACAGTCTCGAAAACTTGCTCGACAGCTTTGGTGAGCGGTGATTCTGGAATGTAGCCGTGGTGTTCGTTATGCTCTCGAAGGCACTGCGCCTCCGACTCTTCCTTGAGAAAGGCTTTGTGCTCTTTCCAGAGGCAGATCAGCTGACCAGACTCGATGTAATGAACCAAGCCGGGGTTTGGATCGATCCATTCAGCTTTCCATTTGTTCCCAGGAATGTGTTCGACCACCGACACCACCGACTGCTGTGGTTGAATTTCTCAGGGCTGACTTGCTAGCATGTGAACTCCACCCGAACTTGTCGATTGTTTATTGAACCTGCTTGCAAAGAGGGCGGAAACGTTATGACACAGATCAGTTTTCTACACCTAACCGATCTCCATTTTCGCGAAACCATGCGCGACCCGTGGACGCGCATCGAGAAGGATTTGCACGAGGATCTTCGCTTTGTCATCGGCAAAGCTGGTGGGCTCGACCTCGTCCTCTTCACTGGCGACCTGACACAGAGCGGAACGACAAATGAGTTCAATCTGGTCACTGCTTTTCTCGAACGACTCTGGAAATTCTTCGAGTCGATAAAGGTTGCGCCCGCGTTCATGGCGATACCAGGTAATCATGATATGACGTGGCCGAAACCTAGTGATCCATGTGTGCTGACATTGACGGAGCTATGGCAAAAAACCGAGGTGCGTGACACATTCTGGGAAAGCAACGATAACGCCTATCGAAAACTGATCGACGCCTCGTTCTCGAACTTCAGCAATTGGTGGAAAACTCTGGGTGTGCCCCGGGTAGACGCAGTGCACAACGGCTGTATTCCCGGCGATATCTCGGCCACTCTCACCAAAGACAAGCTGACGCTCGGGATCGTCGGACTGAACAGCGCGTACTTGCAACTTAAGGGCGGCATAGAGCAAGGGCGGCTCACGCTGAGTCTCAAGCAGTTCCAGGCCGCATGCGGCGGAGACGGCCCAGAATGGGTGAGAAGCCGGAAAGCCTGCCTGCTCCTGACCCATCACCCAGCCGAATGGCTCGACCCGGGTGGCCGTGCCGATCTCGAAGGAGAAATTCACTACCCGCCTCAAACGTTCGCCATGCACCTATTCGGGCATATGCACCAGCACAAGTTGGTTTCGGAAGCGATCGGTGGCGGAACCGAGCGACGGCGGCTTCAAGGCGCTGCGCTATTCAGCGAGGAGCCATGGGGCACTCCACCCGTACCTGAGCGCCTGTGCGGCTACTCGATTGGACGCCTGACGTTCGAAGCTGCTGGGGCGTGGCTTGAGATCTGGCCACGGAAGGCGGAAAAGGTAGGCACTGGCTGGAAGATCCAGCTCAACGACCGAGACTTCGACATCGACCGCGGGAGGCAGTCAACAAACCCTGTACGCATCACCTTGCTCGGCGATACCGCAGAAAGAAAAGCCACGAGTCGGCGTGCAATTGATACGCTTCCAACCGGCGGACCGCTGATGCCAGAAAAGTACGCGGCACTGGTCGGGCCTCCTGACTTTCGTCACATTCACAACTTACTTGCTGAATGGCTTGTCACCGTGGATCTGCCGAGCCCGATCAAGGTGAGGAACATTGCGCTGGACATGGAGATGACGTGGGCGCTGATCCGCGACGAAATCATGTCAAAACGCTGGAAACAGCCACTGGAGTGGTATTCTCTGATGGCAGATGGTAGCAGTGAAAAGATACGCGCTTTGAAGAATGCGACTCCCCTCATTTCGCCTAGAATGGCGGATGCTCGCGCGATCGAGCTCCGGGAATTTTGCGAAAGCAAGTCAGAGTACATCGCAACAAACAACATACAATTTGCCTGCCGTGCCTACGCTGAAGAGCCGTTTATGCACGGTTTTCTCATCGATGACCAGGTGTTGTTCATGGGGCTTTGCTCCTTCGACGGTACTTCCTGGAGGACTTCACCATACCTTCACTTCGTGAAAACCCCGAAGGAGGAGACAAAACTTGACGGTGAGGTTGCGAGCCACTTTATCAAGGTCTTCGAGAACTGGTTCGACTCGCGTTGGAGCAGCGCGGTGCACATATGGTCACCTGCAAAGGACAGCGCCGTCTCTGCGAATAGCACAGCGGAATAGAGCGTTTCGATGGATCGTCAAAATGCGAAACTTAAATTGTGGGGGCACCGCGGGTGTCGCGGCCTTGGCATGCCGCCGGAAAACTCGCTCCCGGCGTTCTCAGCGGCGATCGCAGGCGGCGCTGATGGCGTCGAACTAGACCTCTTTCTTACCCGTGACGAGCAACTCGTCGTATTTCACGACGAGCGACTCGAGGATCTGTCAAGTGGCTATGGCCAGCTTGAGTCACATCGGCTCGATGAGTTGCGGTCGGTGAAGCTAAGGGCGTACGACGGTTCGTTCTGGGATGAAACGATTCCGACACTGTCAGAGGTACTCGATCTCATCGACGCGTGGAGACATTCAGCACTCCTAGACGATCGGCAGCGCGGGCGTGCGACCGACTTCGTCGTGAACATAGAGACAAAGGGCCTGGGGACGACTCGGTTCGTCGCAGCCGAAGTCGAGCGGCGGCTGGCATCGGGATGGGACTACCGCAATTTTCAGAACAGCTCTTTTGACATGCGGACGCTGAAGGAAATGAGGAGACTTTTGCCTCAGTTGCCAATTGGTGCCCTGTTCGAAGGCCCGATCGGCCGGCCTGAAACGCCCTGGGATGTCACTCCTGACGAGCTGCAATTTTGCATCGGGCAGCTTGGAGATATACATCCCGAGAGCATCAACATCACACTGCCCTCGCTACGACACCCAAGTGCATTAGAAATCATACGCCAGTCAGGGTCACGGCCGATCGCATGGACCGCGTCGGAGGTGCCGCCAGAGCGAGTGCCAGCACACGAGCGCAAGGAGTTGATTCGTTTCCTGGCCGAGAACGACATCATTCTGATCACGGACTATCCGGCGGCGATGAAAATGCTTGAGCAAAGCTACAAAACTCTATAAGCAGGCCCACGCTCGTCCGGCAGACGCCAGCAAGAGGCCTTGGCGCGTAACGATTTGGCACCAGATTTGAACGCGACACGTGCGGAGGTATGCAAGACACCAAATTTGGAGTGGGAATGCGGACCGTGCCAAACTTGGGATCCGAAGGGCCAGGGGCCTGAGATACGGAAAGCGCCGCTAATCGAACCTGGATCACGGCACGGATCGCCGGCTCCTCACCCCCCGGAGGGCAGAGATCGGTAGGCTGGAACGGTAAGGCCGCGCCACAGAGCGGCACAGCCAGAACAAAACCTACAGCTAAAAGAAAAGCTCACTCAGAACACCCCGGCAACCCCGACCGCCACCCCCCCTCACCCGTTCTCGGATCGCACACCCTGGCTACTCACAGACGCCAGCAACAGGTACTCTGCGGTCAGGATCGGAAGCCCCGCGCGTTTCTGATATTCCTCAGCGGGCCAATTCGACGCTATATCACCAAGCGACAAGCTGAGAGCGTCGAAGGCGTGAAAGAAGACGATCAAGAAAAGGGGCTCAGGGCGTGCGCTGCGAGCATCAATGGCGAATTGCGGTACTCAAGAGAGCGTTCCATTTAGGCAAGGAGTGCACACCGCCGAAAGTAAGAACCGTGCCGTTCTTCCCGATGCTGAAGGAGAGCGATCCGCGCAGCGGTTTTCTGGAGCCATCTCGTTATGCTGCGCTGGCGAAAGAATGCGCGCGTGTCGGGTTGTGGCTGAGAGCTATGTTTGAAGTTGGCCACAGCTGCGGATGGCGTCACGGAGAGGTTCTCGGTTTGCGCGTGCGACAGATTGATCTGCTCGCGAGCGCGATTCGGCTAGACGTGGGAAGTACGAAGAACAATGAAGGCCGCGAAGTCGCCATGACCCAAGCGGTCCGCAGAATGCATTCGGGGCAAAGGACCCGAAGAAAAAGTCTTCACCCGATTGGCGCGGAAAAAAGGCGGCGGCGTAGAGAGTCGCTCTGTCTCCGACTTTCGCAAGACTTGGGCAAATGCATGCGCTGCGGCGGGCGTTGGGAAACAGTTGTGCCCAACGTGTGAGGAACCAGTGGATACGAAAAATCACTGCGCTACTTGTGGGAGAGATTGGACTAGTAACAAATTGAAATATGAGGGTCTGCTTTTCCACGATTTACGGAGAATAGCCGTGCGGAACATGGTGCGGGCCGGAGTCACCGAGAAGGTGAGCATGACGATCTCCGGTCACAAGACCCGCTCTGTCTTTGAACGCTATAACATCGTTGCCCAGTCTGATCTTCAAGACGCGGCGCGTAAGTTGGAAGCGAGTCAAAAACAGGGACGCGAGAAGAACGAAAATCCACGCTCACCCGAGTTTGGGCAGAGTTGCACCAAAAACGGTCAGTAAGCAAACGTGCCCCCGCTTGCACCGATGACGAACTAGTATAGTGATTCGCAAATAACACATCAATTGCTATACCAGGGACAGCGTCTCCAGTTTGTACTTCCAACGAAACACCACAGGGGTCTCATTGACTTGCTTGAGGTAGAGCTCGATCCGTGCCTTCAGTTCGTCGGCGGAGGCAAC
>JBEKPJ010000089.1:0-19118 GCA_049520935.1 Terriglobales bacterium
TTCCTTGATGCTGGCACCCATTTCCTCGGCGCCGGTGGCGACGGTCTGCAGGTTCTGGCTGACCTGCTGGGCGGCAGTTGAGACCACGTTCGCCTGGGCGGAGGTTTCCTCCGAATTGGCGGTGATCTGCTGGCTGGTAGCGTTCAGCTCCTCGCCCGCGCCGGCGACCTGCGCTGCATGTTCCGCGATAGAAAAAATCATGTTTTTGAGGTTGCCGCTCATGCGATTGACGGCCACGGTCAGGTCGCCCAGTTCGTCGTGGCTGCTCACTTCCATATCGGGCCGGGTCAGGTCGCCCGCTGCGATGGCTTCGGTTTCGACCAGCAGAGCCAGGATGGATCGGGAAATCGTGCGGCTCAGAAAGATCGCCACCAGCACACCCGCGCCCAAGGCCACGAGAGTGGTGGTTGCCATGGTCCGATCGAGCGAGGCCTCTTCCTCCGCCAGGGCCATCCGGTTTTGGTTGAGCAGTTCGTCCAGGCTGTCTGCCATGTCTCCGAGCGCAGCCTTGATCGCATTGTTGACAGGTATGGCCTTGTCGGCGAGATCGTTGCCGGCGAGAACGATCGCATCCGCTTCATTGCCAGCCGCCCGTTCGATGGCCCGGTCTTCGGTCTCGCGAAGAATGGGAAGCTGTTGCTTTATCTCCGCCAACCGGTCCCGGTTCGTCTGCAGCACCCATCCTGGCTCGAGGGCATCCAATCGTTGGACATCTCGGCCGATCGCGCCCCAGGCGTCGTTGAATAACTTTTTCGCATCCTCTCTACGGGTCGGTTGCGACCCGGCAAGCACGATCTGACGAGTCTTGCTCGCCACCTGATTGAGGTCCCGTTGCAGTTTGCGGGCGGTGTCGAGCGAGGGCACGCGCGTGTTCAGAATGTAGTCCTGATTTCGGCGGATCTCGATCGTCTTGAAATGTTGCAGGATGGTGCTGGCTGCCGTCAGGGCGAGGATCAGCGCAAAGCCCAGTCCCAATTTTCTGCCGATGGTTGGCTTCATCTTTCTCTCCGTGACTTCCGAACTTATGGCACCGAGTTGCTTTGGAGCCCTCTCGAACCCGGCCGTTCGATCCACCCTGACGGTCGGTGCAAATTCCCTCGTGGCGCGCGACTTACGACCGGGCGCGCGCCATCCTGCGGAGCGCGGGGATGGTTGCGCTGGCCGTGCCAGGGTCGCTGGCCTTGAACTGTCCCACGCCAACCCTTGTCGTCGCACGGACGCTGGTCGTGCTCGATCCTCGTTTCCATCCCCGGCCAACTCCGCCCCGATTCACGGTGGGGCCGGTTACCGTCCCGCAGCGCTTTCGTTTCCGTCCGTCATCTGGCAAGCTTTTTCGATGTCGAGCACATGCATCAGGCGATCCTTCAGTTTGTGGACCCCCAGGATGGTGTTGCGGACGGAACTGTGCAAGGTTTCCGGTGGCGGCTCGAAGGTATCTTCCTCGACCTCGACCACGTCACCAATCTCATCCACCAGCAGGCTGACCGCTCCGTCCTCGGAGCGCACCACGACGTTCATGCTCAACATGCCGGGAGGTCCCGGTTCGAGATCGAGCCGCCGTCGCAGATCGACCGCGGTGACGATTTGGCCGCGCAGGTTGATGAGGCCGCTCACGACGCCGGGCGCCAGTGGAACTTTGGTCATATCCAGCGCGCGAAGAACCTCCTGCACGCCCTTCAATTCCACGCCGAACAACAGTTTGTCCAAGTAGAACGTGCAAAACTGTGAAGTGTTAGCCATGGTCTTAATTTCCTGTCCCCGCGGAGGTTGCCGCCAGCCGTGGTTCGTCGGCGCTAACGTCGGCGCTCTGCAGAATCGCCGGGATATCGAGCAATTCGGTGACCCGGTCGCCGATCACCACCGAATAGAGAACATTGGTCCGGGTGGCGGCCGACCTTACATCTGCCCGGTCTTCGACAATGTCCAGGATTCTCTCCACCACCAGGCCGATCGAGCGGCCATCGTGATTCAACACCAGCACCTGAATCGGTCCGGCTTCGGGATCGGGCGGCGCTTGCAGGGTGCGCAAGCGGGCGCGTCGCTCCTCCAGCACGACATTAAGGCGTACCAGGGGAAGAATCTGGCCGCGATATTGGGTCACCCACTGGCTGCCCGACATTTCCACCTGCGCGGCCGGAAATTCTTCCAGCCGCGCGAGCGTGCTGAGCGGTATGGCCATGCGGGAATCGTGCGGTCCGGCAAAAAGCAGAAAGGTCTGTTTTTCGCCCGAGACGCTGGTGGACTCGGCGGCCTTTTTCGCCAGCGCGCGGTCCTTGGTCTCGGTCACCACGCTGGCCCGCTGCGCCAGCCCGAGCACGTCCAGGATGAGAGCGACTTTGCCGTCGCCCATGATGCTCGATCCGGCGAAGGTTTTCACCGATTTGAGCTGTTTGCGCAGCGGCTTGACCACGATTTCTTCGGTGTCGTTGATCTGGTCGACCACCAGCCCGAATTGCCGCTCATCCGCTTGCAGAACCACAATGTTGACCGCGCCGTCCTGATGGGACGCGGACCGGATCGCGGTGTCGAGTTTCAATTCCTGATTGAGATACACCAGGGGCAACAGTCTTCCGCGGAGCCGGTACACGGGTGCGCCGTGGACAAGTTCAATGCCCTTGGCCACTTCGTCGCTCTCGAGCCGCACCAGTTCGAGCAAGCTGACCTGGGGAATGGCATAGCGATCGCCGCCGCAGGTCACCACCAGCGCGGGGATGATGGCCAGGGTCAATGGAATCTTGACCCGAACCGTGGTACCGCGGCCCGGGCTAGACTGAACATCCACCGTGCCGCCGATCTTTTCCACGTTGGTTTTCACCACGTCCATGCCGACCCCGCGGCCGGATACATTCGTAACCTTTTCCGCAGTGGAGAATCCGGGGAGAAAAATCATGTTGAAGATCTCCCGTTCGGTCATGCGGGCCGCCTGCTCGCTGGTAGCCATTCCGCGCTCGATCGCTTTCTTGCGAATGCGATCGACATTCAGGCCGGCGCCATCGTCGGTAATCTCGATGTTGACCTGTCCTCCTTCATGAAAGGCGCGAAGAATGAGCCGGCCGATCCGATCTTTGCCGGCTTTGACTCGTTGTTCGGGAAGTTCAATGCCATGATCCACGGAATTGCGCACCAGATGGGTGAGCGGATCCTTGATCGCCTCGATGATCGTCTTGTCGAGTTCGGTTTCCTTGCCTTCCATCTCGACGTGCACTTCCTTGCCGCAACCAAGGGCCACGTCGCGCACCGTCCGGGGAAACTGGTTCCAGATGTTTCCGATGGGTTGCATGCGGGTCTTCATGACCTCTTCCTGCAGCTCGGTGGCGATCAGGTTCATCCGCTGCGAGACGGCATGCAGCCCCGTGTCGTCGAGCGTGTTCGAGATCTGCAAAAGCTGGTTACGAGCGAGGACCAGTTCACCGACCAGAATCATCAACTTGTCAAGGACGTTAACCGGGACGCGGATGGTTTCAGCCACCGCGTCTCGCGGGCGGGAATCGGGAGTGGGTGGAGGGGGAGCGGCCTCTTCGTGGCCGGTACGGCCCGGTTCTTTGGCAGGCTCCGGTGCCGATTCGACCGGCGCGGGAGTGACGACGGGCTCCTCGGCGGGCTGGGCGTGGACAGTGGGGGCTTTGGCAGACTTGCGCGTCCTCTTCACCGCTGGCTTTTTCTCCACGGCGGAAGGCGTGGACGCCGGCATGTCTTGCGCGCCGGGAATGATAGCCTCGGCTGCGGCGGAAGCCTGCGCCTTCGGCTCTGTCGGCGGCTGGACGGGCGCCCCTGCTTGTTGCAGCCGCGTCAGCGTTTCCCGCAATTCCGGATAGTCGACCTCACCGTCCTGACCGGTCGATTCAATCTCTCTGAGCATCTGGCGGACCGCATCCACCATGCCGAGCAGTGCAGTGGTAATCTCCGGATTGAGTGTGAGTTGGCCGTCCCGCAGCCGCGTCAGCAGGTTCTCCCCGACGTGCGCAACTTTCTCGAGTTTGTTGAAACCGAGAAAGCCACAGGTGCCCTTGATGGTATGGATGGTGCGAAACACGCCGGCCAGAGCTTCCCGATCGTGCGGGTTCTTCTCCAAACCGACCAGGTCCCGGTCGAGCCGGTCGAGGTTCTCGTAACTCTCGACCAGAAAATCTTTGACGATATCACTGTCGCTCATCGCCGCCATTCCTTTCCCTAAGGAGGAGTGATTCCGAAGGCGAAGTGCGACTCGTCGCTCAGTTTCGCCTCTTGCCGCATATTCTTCGGGGCCGATTGAACTGCACGCGAAGAGCAGTCCAGTCCCTCAATCCCTATCGTCGGATCCCAGCCTGGTCATTAGGCGTGCGCCGCTCACGAACAGGAGCGTCCAAGTGGATGGATCGTTGGAACGTATCCAGGCGACGCTCCTTTTCGAGTGCATCCCGACCGGGTGAGCGAAGGTCTGCCGAATCGTGGCGCCGCCGGGAACCAAAGCCGGTTGCGCGCCGGGGCGCTGCCGGAGTTTCTCTTTAGGAAATTCTTAACATCGGTCAGGCGAAACTGACGAGGGTGTATTCACCGGGTTCGAACGCGACGCTGCCGCGATTTCCAACGAGCACCAACGGCCGGGCGAAGCCGGCCACACGCAGGTTGCGCGCCGCCTTATTCGATGCCCAGCTGTTTCTGGATTTGCTCGAGGGGCACGCCTTTTGTCTCTGGCACCATGGTCTTCACCCAGATGAGTTGGAGAACCATCATTCCGGCAAAGAAGGAAAAGACGTAGCCCGGAGGGAAAGCGGAGACCATCTTGGGAAAGAACGTCGTGAGCAGGGCGGCGAAAATCCAGTGCGTGAAACTGCCCAGAGTCTGGCCTTCCGCGCGCTGACGGTTGGGAAATATCTCGGAGATGAGAACCCAGATGACGGTTCCCTGGCCCACGGCGTGGGCGGCGATGAAGGCGAAGATGCAGACGGGAATAATCGAGAGATGTCCGGAGAAGAAAGCCCAGGCGACCAGTCCGAGCGAGGCGATGTAGCCGAACGACCCAATATAGAGGAGGGTGCGGCGGCCCAGTCGGTCAATCAACCACAGGCCGACGAAGGTGAAGACGAGATTGGTGATGCCGATGCCGATGGACTGCAGCAGTGCGGCCTTCGCCGCGAGGCCCGTAAGTTCGAAGATGCGCGGCGCGAAGTACAGGATCGCGTTGATGCCGGAGAGCTGGTTGAAGAAGGCCAGCAGAATCGCCAGCAGGATCGGCTTGCGCAGGCGGCTGGTCCAGAAATTTTCCGACGAACTTCGCTCGGAGGACGCGGCGCTGATCTGATCGGCCTCGGCTGCGATCTCGGCTTTCGAGGCGTCGGGTTGAATCCGCTGCAGGACCTGCAGACCGGCTTCGCGATCGCCTTTCCTGCTCAGCAACCAGCGCGGGCTTTCGGGCAGGCCGAAGCAAAAAACAGCGTAGAGCACGGACGGAAACGCCGCGACTCCCAGCATCCAGCGCCAGGCATTGTCTCCGACGCCCGAGAGCAGGGCGTTCGATACATAAGCGACCAGGATGCCAAAAACAATATTGAACTGAAACAAACCGGCGAGACGGCCACGATACTTCGGCGGCGCGATCTCCGAGATGTACATGGGGGCAACCACCGTCGAGATGCCGATACCCAGTCCCCCGATCACGCGCGCGAGGATGAAAACGGCGATGTTTGGTGCCAGGCCGCTCCCCACGGCTCCGATAAAGTAAAGAACGCCGATCCAGAGCAGCGTGCTCTTGCGTCCGAAGCGGTCGGCGGGCCAGCCGCCGAGCAGCGAACCCACGACCGTGCCGTAGAGGGCCGAAGCCATGGCAATCCCGTGCAGGCTGGGACTCAGGCCCCACAGCGATTGAATTGTCTTTTCCGCGCCGGAGATGACCACCGTGTCAAAACCGAAAAGAAATCCGGCGAGGGCGGAGGTGAGCGACCAGAAGACGATGCGACCATTCATAAGAAGGTAGAGGCGCGGCCTGCCGAAAAGTGTTGCGCTGCACACGCGGCTCATCGTGGGCGCATACCACCATAAACGCATCTCCGCCATCACGCAAATGTGCGGCCTTGCTATACAATTTTTTCCGACCTTCCACAGGCGTTTCTCGGATGACCGATTTCCTGCGACGATGGCTGGCGGTGTTCTGCTTTGGATCCATGTCTGCATTTGCGCAGAGCGTATCGCCCCCCGCCACTGCTGACGCGAGCGGTTACGTGGGAAATCAAGCCTGCGCCGGCTGCCATTCTTCGATCTACGATGCCTACGAGAAGACCTCCATGGCGCGTGCCAGCGGGTCTGCGCTCGACAACCTCATTCCCGCGGATTTCGTTCACCAAAAATCCGGCGTGCACTATCGCATTGCCGCCGAAGACGGCAAGGTCTGGCTTTATTTCGAACGCCCGAACGATCCCGAGGTGCGGGGCCGGCGCCAGTTGCTCTATTACATTGGCTCCGGCAGACGCGGCCGGAGTTACCTGTTTGCCAGCGATGGTTTTCTGTTTGAGTCTCCCGTGAACTGGTATACCGACCGGCACTTATGGGATCTGGCTCCGGCGTATGGCAACTCGAGCCAGATCCCGATGAATCTGCCGGCGGTCCCCAGTTGCATGCATTGTCATTTCAGCGTCATCAAGCCTCCGCTCCCGGGAACGGAGAACCGTTATCCGCTTCCCCCGTTCCAGGCTGCGGGTGTGACTTGCGAAATGTGCCACGGGCCGGGAGCGGCGCACGCAAACGGCGGCGCGGGCGCCAGTGCTGCCATCATCAACCCCGCGAAACTCGATCCCCTGCGGCGGGATGGCGTCTGCATGCGATGCCATCTGGAAGGCGAGGTCGCGGTGGAAAGGGCGGGACGGCACGTTTACCAATTTCGGCCCGGCCAACAACTCGCAGACTACGTCCGCTATTACGTGTTTGCCGATCCGCAAGGTCCGGGCTTGGGCGCGGTGAGCCAATTCGAGGCGCTGGCGCAAAGTGTCTGCAAGAAACATTCCGGCGATGCCATGTCTTGCACCAGCTGTCACGATCCACATCAGGAACCCTCGGTTGCCGATCGCGGTGCCTACTATCGGCAAAAGTGTCTGGCATGTCATGGCGGGCTTGCGGCCAGGCATCATGCAAATCAGGCCGACTGTACCGCCTGCCACATGCCGTCTTCGTTGAGCACCGATGTTGCCCACACCGAAGTGACCGACCATCGCATTCCGCGGAGGCCGATCGTCGCCCCTCCGCAGCCGCCGGACGCCCGGACTCCGCCGGCCCTGCCGCGTCTGCTTCGTTTTCCCGCGGCCAAAGACGACGAGGATGGTCGCGACCTCGCCCTCGCCTGGGAATCGCTCGTCGATCGTGGCATGAGCGCCGCGGCTCCGGAGGCGGAACGCAGGCTTCACTCGGCTCTCGAAAAATCACCCAGCGACCCTGCGCTGCTGTCGGCTCTCGGCTATTCCGCGCAGCAAAAGGGAGATCTCAATCGTGCGCGCGAGTGCTATCGGAAAGCACTGGCCATCGATCCCCAGCGGATTGATGTGGCGTCCAATCTGGGCGTCGTCGAGGTGCAGAGTGGAGACACCCGCGAAGGTCTCAATCTTTGGGAAGACGCATTCCAGCGTGCTCCCGGTCAGAGTCGCATTGGCATGAATATTGCCCGCGTTCTCTGTGCCGCGGGGCAGCGCGATCGCGCTCGCGAGTATGTGCTGCGCGTGCTCGAGTTCGATCCGGATTTGCCGGCGGCGAAGAGCCTGCTGCGACAGCTGAATGGCAGCCTGCCCAAGTGCAATGACTAGGTCCTGCGGCCTGGAGAGCCGTTTTTGTCGGTGGCTGAGTGGGCCGCGCGCGACCCTTGCCCCCCTTGCCCACCTTGCCCCGTCGAAACTTGCAACCGCCGAGCCTTCTCCAATAAAGTAAGGGCGGATTCTCGCACCCTCGAACCCGGGAGATAGGACGCATTTGTTTTCCTCGCGCCGCAGCTTTGTGCAATCGCTAAGCCGATCGGCGCTTGTCCTCTCGCTCGAGAGCATTCTCGGTCTGGCTTGGCCGCCGCGTTTGGGCGCGGCCTTCGATCCCGCGACGCAGGAATCGTCTTCACCACCCCCGGCCAAGCTCGCGACCGACTTAGGAGTTGCTTTCGTCGACGTGGCGCGCGCGTCCGGTCTTAACGCGAAGACCGTTTTCGGCGGCGAACACAGGAACAAGTATTTGCTGGAGACCACGGGCTGCGGGGTTGCGTTCTATGACTACGACAACGACGGTTGGCTCGATATTTTTCTGGTCAACGGATCGCGCCTGGAGGGTTTCTCTGCCGGGCAAGAGCCCATCTCCCATTTGTTCAAGAACAATCGTGACGGCACCTTCACGGATGTGACCGCCCGGGCTGGAGTGGGATGCCACGGTTGGGGGCAGGCTGTCTGCATCGGCGACTACGACAACGACGGATACGAAGATCTCTTTGTGAGCTACTTCGGCAGGAATGTTCTCTACCACAACAATGGCGATGGCACGTTCACCGATGTCGCCGAGAAGGCCGGCGTGGCGGGCAACGGCAAACGGTGGAATACGGGGTGTGCGTTCCTCGATTACGACCGCGATGGCAAGCTCGACCTGTTCGTTGCCAACTACATTGACTTGGACCTGGCGACCGCCCCGGTGCCCGAGTCTGGGCCCTGTCTCTATAAAGGAGTGATGGTGGCGTGCGGCCCCCCTGGGCTGGCGGGCGGCAAGAACATTTTGTACCACAACAACGGAGACGGCACCTTCACCGACGTTTCGGAGAGTTCGGGCATTCTGCAGGCGAATGGAACCTTCGGTCTCGGAGTACTCACGGCTGACTTTGACAACGACGGCTGGCCGGACGTTTATGTGGCCAATGATTCAATGGCCAGCGCTCTCTATCAGAACCGGAAGAACGGGAAGTTTACCGATATCGCGATCGAGGCCGGTTGTGCATTGAGTTCGGACGGAAAGCCGCAGGCCGGCATGGGTGTTTCTGCCGCCGACTATGATCTGGACGGCAATCTCGATATCCTGAAGACGAATTTCGCCGGGGACACGCCTTCTCTCTACCGCAACCTGGGCGGAGCGAATTTCGAAGATACCACCTTCGCCGCGGGCCTGGGTCTGCACACGCAGTATCTGGGCTGGGGATGCGGATTTGTTGACTTCGACAATGATGGTTGGCCCGACATCCTGATCTGCAACGGGCATGTTTATCCTGAGGTCGAGCAATTGAAAACCGAAGCGGGCTACGCGCAGCGTAAATTGCTGTATAGAAACTCGCGAAACGGCCGTTTTGAGGATGTTTCCTATCAGGCAGGCGATGGCATTTCGACTCCGGCTCCTTCGCGGGGCGCCGCTTTCGGTGACTACGACAATGATGGCGACATTGACGTGGTGGTGAATGCGGTGAATGACTTTCCGCAACTGCTGCGCTGCGACTCGCACACCGGCAACAACTGGATCAAGGTTCGAACCATCGGCAGCAAATCGAATCGCAGTGGAATTGGCAGCCGGTTGAAATGTGTTACCCGGCCGGCGGGCGAGGGCAAAGCGCATGAACAGATCGACGAAGTCCGCAGCGGAGGCGGCTATTTCTCGCAGAGCGACCTGCGGGTTCACTTCGGGATCGGCAAGGCCGAGAAGGTTGAGCTGCTTGAAGTGCGCTGGCCGAGCGGGTTGGTCGATATCTTGAAGGACATCAAGCCCAATCAGCTGATATTTGTGAAGGAAGGCGAGGGGATTGTGCGTTCGATGAAATTTGATGCCGCAGCCACTCGCCGCTAGCTCACGGGGTCCGGTTGTTCTCCGGATCGGACCAGCGCAGGTGGGGCCCTGCAAAGGCAGTTTGCGTTGTTCCCCGGTTTCGGAATCTTCGGGCGCGGGCCGCCTCGTGTGGCTCGACTCCGGAACCGACATCGCTGGCGAATCGCTCTGCCAGCGCTCGCCCGAGAACTCTAGTGCACGGGCTTTTCGGGTAGCGCCACTCCGTCTCCTTCCTGCAGGGTGAGTATGGCATCTGCCGCCGGGCTGTCGTAACGCTCGACTCGTCCACTGGGCCAGCGGATTTGAAGCCATTCGATCCTGGCTGCGGCGCCGAGGCCGAAATGAACTCGCATGTCGTTGTTCGAGGCGTAGCTGGAGCCGCTGCGCACCTCGTCTACCAATGTGCGCGTAGCCGTTTTCACCGTGATGCGCGCGCCGACTCCGTCGCGGTTGGACTTGGTGCCGATGGTGCGGATCGCGACCCAGTGATTGGTGGAGCGCACCTGATTGACCAGCAGACTTGGGTGATCGTTCATATTGCTGACAACGGCGGAAACTCGTCCGTCGTTCCACAAGTCGCCTACCGCCACGCCGCGGCTGGAATGCGGGGTTGTAATTCCTGGACCCGCTTGTTCTGAGATGTCTACGAACTTGCCGGCACCGTCGTTATGGTAGAGGATACGCGGCTCTTGGTAGGTGCTGCCCAGATGCTGTTTGTCGACTTCGGGATAAACGTGTCCATTCACCAGCAAAAGATCGGGCCAGCCGTCATTGTCGAAGTCCAGGAAGCTGGTGCCCCATCCCAGATATTTTGTATGCAGGCCGAGCCCGGCGGCGAAGGTGACGTCGTCAAAAGTGCCGTCTCCATTGTTGCGGTACAGGGTTGACGTGTCATCGGAGAAATTGGTCTTGAAAATGTCGAGCCTGCCATCGCCGTTGTAATCGGCGATGGTCGTACCCATGCCGGCCTGTTCGCGCCCGTCTTCGTTATAGGCGGCCCCCGCCGAGACGGCCACGTCGGTAAAGGTTCCGTCGTGATTATTGTGGTAGAGAATGCTGGCCGTGCTGTCGCAGGCGACATAAATGTCGGGCCAGCCATCGTCGTCGAAATCGAAACTTGCGACCCCCAGCGAGTAGTGGCCGGGAGTCTTGTCAATGTGCGCCTGGATGGTGACGTCGGCGAACTTGCCGCCCCCCAGGTTGTGATACAGGAGATTGCTCGAACTGGGCAGACCGCGGGGCCCGCACATGACGGGCATCCCTTTCCACATGCAAGAGGCGCGGTCGCCGGGAGCGGGGGCTGTGGTTACGTCGAAGTCCACATAGGTCGCGACGAACAGGTCGAGCAGGCCATCACGATCGTAGTCGACAAAGGCGCAGCCGGTTCCCCAGGATTTTCCCGAGCCTGATGTTCCGGACCGGTCGCCGACTTCGGTGAATACTCCGTGATCGTTGTGGTAGAGGCGGTTCTTGCCGTAGTAGGTGACGTAGAGGTCTTCCCATCCGTCGTTGTCGTAGTCACCTACGCACGCACCCTGTCCCCAGCCGCTTGCGGTGAGTCCGGCTTTGGCGGTTACGTCGGTGAAGGTTCCGTCGTGATTGTTGCGATAGAGATGGTTGCTGGGAGCCTTGCCTTGGGGGAAGCCTTCGAGGGTGGTGCCGTTGACGATGAAAATGTCGGGCCACCCGTCGTTGTCGTAATCGAAGATGGCGACGCCGGTGCCCGTGGTCTCGATGATGTATTTTTTGCTCTCGATGCCGCCGAAAACATTGAACATGGTGAGTCCGGCTTTTTCCGCGATGTCGGTGAAGATGGCGGGTGGCGTAATCTCGGTGGCGGGCGGCTGCGCGGTGGCGGTCGACAGCCGAGACAGAGCCAGCAGAAGCCAGAAAATTTTCAGCCGCGGAGGAGCGGAGCGGGGGACGGCGGACATGACTCAGTTGGAATAGTAGGGGGATGGGCGCGGAGGGTCAAGCTGGCGGATGCCCGCGCCTCCGCCGCTCGGGACCGGTCATTGCTGTCTGGGGAGCGGAGATCTTCGAGGACGGTCTCACGGAGACCATGGTCTTTGGGACCGGCCAGAGGGGCAGGCATGGTCGCTGCGCAACCACAGATTGCCGATCGGCCAGACGATAGCGTGGGGTCGGGAGGTCGGCAAGCTCTGCGCCGCGGGATGACATTCATACGAACTTTCGTGCGCCGATGTGGGGCAGAGGTCCGCGCCGGCCAATCGGGGAGAAAGCTGACGGCGCCGGTGGCCCGTCAGGTAAAAGAACCAGTGCCGTCGAGCGTGGCGTAGGGACGGGATCGCCCGCTGCCTGCTTCACGCCCGCACATCACTTCATCAGTTCGCCGGTGCTCGTGAAGCGCTTTGTTCCTTTGCCAGGCGGTCCTGGAAGTCTTCAGGCAAGGCGTGCAGCAGGGCCAGGAAGGCGCCGTTGGTCCAGCCGAAACCGACTACGTTCTGGTTGTATCCGGCTTCTACGTGCGACTCGGACGAACGGGTAATCACGTTGTACTTTTCACGAATGGTGCCGTCGCGACGGAAGTTTTCGGCGATGGTGGCGAGAAATTTGTAGGCGACGCGGTTGGCGTCGTCGTCGAATCCATAGCGGCGCAGGCCTTCGATGGCGAGCCACTGCGTGGGGGCCCAGCCGTAGGGCAGATCCCACTGCACTCCGGTTTCGCGATTGCTCATGGCCAGGCCGCCGTCGTGTTCGAAGACGGCGAGATGTTTTCTGACCGCGTCGGCTTGTTCGCGGGTCGCCAGGCCCGCCCACAAGGGGTAGAACGTGGTGACGTATTCGTAGGTCGAGCGGGCGGACTGGTCCAGGTTGTAATCGAAAAACATGCCGCGCTGCTCGTCCCATAGGTATTTCTGGATGCGTTCCTTTCTCTCCTGCGCACGGGCTTGCCAGCGCTCGGCGTCTTGTTTGCGTCCCAGGATTTCGCTCGCCTGCTGCAGATCTTTTTCGGTTTTGTAGAGCAGGCTGTTGAGGCAGACGGGGGCGAAGTGATGGGTGGCTGCGCCGTAGGGCTCGAAGCGGAACGAGATGTCGAATCCGGATTCGCGCATGGCGCGGTCGCCCTTGTAGTAGTCGGCAGTGAGAGAGATTTGCTTGGCCGCGTCACAATCGGGTCGGGCCATGGTGAGGGGCGCGTCGCAGACTTGCAGGGAAAACCTGGGGCCGGCAATGGGTTCGGGTTGACTGCCGCTCATCCGGGAGACGCCTGTACCGCTGACGTTCATGTCGACGATGTAATTCCGGGCTTCGGGGTGCAACAGGAAATATTCGGCGACCTTGCGGTAGACGCCGGACTCGTCTTTCAGACTCTCGGGGGCCGGACCATTGCCGAAATCGTAGTAGCGCGACAAACCCGTGTCTCCGGCCCGATGCGGGTCGCGGTTCCACATCTCGTAATCTCGGTTGATGAATTGGTAGGCGCGCTCCAGCCACTTGCGGTCTTCGTGGCCCGCGGCCTTGTCGGCGGCATAGACGGCCATGACCATGGAGCTGAGGAAGGGGGGCTGGGCGCGCGTCAGATAATAGGTTCGGTTGGCATTGAGGACGGTGCCGTAGTGCTCGATTTCGAAGAAGAAATTGTCGACCATGCCGCGCGCGAGCGCGACGCGATTGTTTTCGAGCAGGCCGCGCACGATGAAATAGCTGTCCCAGCCGTACATTTCGTTGAACCTGCCGCCGGGGACTACGTAGTTATTTTCCAGATAGAGAAGCCCCTCCGGATCGATGGCGGCGGTCGCCTGCCCGGGGGCGGTGATTTCGAGCGGCAGTTCCCGAACCTGAAGGTTGCAGCGGCGCTCCATTTCGCGCACCGAGGCTGGAACCGAGAAATGTGCGGGTAGATAGAGGACGGACTTGGCGGTCAGTTTGGGATCGACGACCGTGTTGCAGTCGGTCATGGACCGGGTCAGCGTGTCCCATCCGGAGGAGATGTAGGAGAGGATTGGGGACAGGCCCGCCAGTGGACCAGCGGTTTCGGCTGTCTGCGGCGCGACCTGCCAAGCCGAGGCGAGCCCCGTCGCCCAGGCAAGCGCTGCCAAAATGCAAATGCTGCGGACGCGGGGCCGGTGCAGAGGCTTCATTTCGTGAGCTTTGTGAGGTAGACGCCGAATGGCGGCAACAGGATGTGCTCGGTTCCCGAGGGCGCGGGTTTCAGGGTGGTAAGAAGGGTTTCCGATTTTGCCTTGGCAAAACCCTGCGCAGCGAGATCGAACTTTACGGTTTGTGCGGTCGAGCTCATGTTTAGCACCACAAGTACGGCTTCGTTCTTGTAGCGACGGAGGTACGAGATCACGTTCGGGTCGCTTTCGTTGAGCGCGATGTATTCGCCGTCGAGCAGCGCCGGTTCGGTGTGGCGCAAAGCGAGCAGGTGGCGATAGAAATTCAGGATCGAGTCCGGATCCTTGTCCTCGCTGGCGACGTTGTGCGTTTTGTAGCTGGGCGGAACGGGCAGCCACGGCGTGACGGTACTGAAACCGGCGTTTTCGGAGTCGTTCCACTGCATGGGAGTGCGCTCCCCGTCGCGGCCTTTTTCCTGGGGCCAACCGATTTTGCCGATGGGGTCTTTTACGTCTTCCTGACGCTTGGGATCGTTGTTTTCCATGCCGAGCTCTTCGCCGTAATACAGGATGGGAGTGCCGCGAAGGGTCAGGTAAAGGCCGGCCATCAGCTTGGCGATTTCATCGTTGTGCTGGCCGTCCCCGTAACGATTGTAGGCGCGGGGGATGTCGTGATTGCTGAGCAGATAGACCGGCCATCCGCCGGCTTGATCGACGCCCGCGATCTGGCGGCGGAATTCGTCGGGGGAGAGCTTGTCGACTTTGGTGAACAGGAAATCCATGGGCAGCTGCAGTTCTTTGCCGTGGCCGCCGTAATATTGTTTCAATTCGTCGATATTTTTGGTCCAGGTTTCACCGATCAGGACCGCGTCGCTCTCGTCGGCTACCTGGCGTAGTTTGGTGAGCGTGGTGTGCATCTCGGGTAACTTCGCGTTGTACTTGTTCTCTTCGTTGGCATCGCCGTAGGCGTTGGTGCCGGGGAGGATGGGGTTGTCGTGCAGGTTTACATCCTCGTAAAGGGTATCGACGGCGTCCAAGCGGAAGCCGGAGACGCCCCGTTTGTACCACCAGCGGGTGACGTCGAACATGGCTTTCTCGACCGCCGGGTTACGCCAGTTGAGATCGGGCTGCTCGGCGTAAAACGCATGATAGTAGTACTGGCTGGTGGCGGGATCGAATTTCCAGGCGGAGTGTCCGAAGATGGAGATCCAATTATTGGGCGGCTGGTTCGGACCCTTACCGTCGCGCCAGATGTACCAATCGCGGTGAGCGGCGGTTCGGGAGGACTTGGAATCGAGGAACCACTGGTGCTGATCGGAGGTGTGGTTGATGACGAAGTCGAGGATGATGCGGACGTTGTGATTCCTGGCGTTTTCGACCATGCGATCGAAGTCCTTCAGCGTTCCGTACACGGGGTCGATATTTTCGTAGTCGGAGACGTCGTAGCCGAAGTCGACCTGCGGCGAAGGGAAACACGGGGTAATCCAGATGGCATCGACCCCCAGCTGGTGCAGGTAGTCCATTTTCGAGGAAATGCCGTTGAGGTCACCCATGCCGCTGTTATCGCTGTCGGCAAAGCTGCGAGGGTAGATTTCGTAGAATACGGCGTGTTGCCACCACTGGTGACCTTCGGCATCAACTGTTTTCTGCGACTGCGCGCGGGGAGAAAGCGCGAGCGTGAAGGCAAGCGTGATGACGGCCGGAGTCGCAAATTTCGGGAACTTCATGGTTCCTCCTGATTTCTGGTTTGCTAATGTCGTGGTCACGCGCTGCACGGCAACCAGAGAGAAACTTGAGAGAACTCTCTTCGCGAGAACATCATGAGGCTGAGGATCTTCGCTGTGTGGCGGAGATACAAGTGCATCCCTGGCTGGACCGTGCTCACATCCGCTGGAGATCCAGCTGCCTCGTGCCCATCTTACATAGTGCATGGCTTGGCCAAATGTCAATCGATTTGTCATTGCCGGTTGCAGACGGTGTCATAATTATGGGCCAGGGATGAGGGATCACGGCTATCGGAGCAGAGTCGTTGCCTGCCTGGGCGCAGGTCTGCTGAGCGCCTGCGGTGTTCTGATGGGGCAGACGTCAACGGCCAAGCCGTCGCCTGCTCGACTCGCCTACCAGCGCGGAGAAGATGCGGCTCGCAAGGGCGACTTCACTGCGGCGCGGAATGATTTCGAGGAGGTGGTCCGACTTTCGCCCGGCAATGCTGAAGCGCATGTTTGGCTCGGCCGAGTTCTGGCGGAATTGGGTGACTTGGAGGGCGCGGAGCGGCAACTGCGGGCGGCGGTCAAGATCAATCCCCGGGCGGCGGCGGCGCGCATCAGCCTGGGGGATGTTCTTGCTCGGAGCAAGGATCTGGCGGAAGCAGAAAGCGAAGCGCGCGAGGCGGTGAGTCTGGCCCCGCAAGATCCCGAAGCACACCGCCTGCTGGGGCGAATTCTCGATCGACGGGGATCGAAAGACGGATCGGCAGCGGAATTTCGTCGGGCTGTCGAGCTGGCGCCGGAGCGGGCGGACATTCGCAATGATCTCGGCTCGGTGTTGGCACAGCAAGGCGATTTTGCCGCAGCCGCTGCAGCCTTCGCGGAAGCCTTGCGCGTGCAGCCGAATTTCGCCCCCGCGCATTATCATCTGGGCATTGCTCGCTTGCGCCAACGCCAGTTCGACGACGCGGACGCCGAGTTGCGGAAAGCGATTGCACTGGCGCCCGGCGATGCGGCGGCGCACTACTATCTGGCCGAGGCCTTGACCGATCAAGCGAAGGACGCGGACGCACTCCAGGAATGGCGTACGGCTGCCCAATTGCGTCCGGACTGGTACGAGCTCCAGGTTGCCTTGGGCACGGCCTGTCAGCGTGCCGGGGATGCTGCCGGAGCAGTGGCGGCGTTCGAGCAGGCGGCCAAGTTGCGGCCCGACGTGGCGGAAATTCAAACCCGACTCGGTCTCGCGCGGCAGAGGAAAGGGGACGCGATCGGGGCCGCTTCGGCGTTTCGCATGGTCACCGGGTCTCAACCCGATAACGCCGACGCGCATAACAATCTGGGGCTGGCTTTGATTCAGTTGGGGGACGCTCCGGGTGCGGTGCCCGAATTTGAAGCGGCACTGCGAATCAATCCGAACGATAACGATTATCGCGGCAATCTGGGCATCGCCTATTTGCAGCGCGCTGATTTCGAGGCCGCGATCCGGCAACTGCGAACGGCGCTTCAGGGTGCACCCGGTGATGTCACTCTCCGCTACAATCTGGGTCTCGCACTTAAGCTCAAGGACGATCTGCCCGCGGCGGTCTTGGAACTGCAGAAGGCCGAACAGCTGGATCCCACGCAGTCTGACGTGCATTACACGCTTGGCGTGATCCTATGGCAGCAGGGAGAATTCGGGCGGGCGGCCGACGAACTTGGAGCCGCGATCCGGGCGCGCCCCGATTATGCCGAGGCTTACTATACGTTGGGCACGGTGTTAAGACAGCAAGGCAAGTTGCCCGAAGCAGCCGACGCTCTCGGCCAGGCGATCCGATTGCAACCTGAGTTTGCCGGCGCGCATGCGACACTGGCGGCGGTGCTGCGTCAGTTGGGCGACTCCGAGCGCGCGGCCGAGGAAAGCCGCGCGGCCGCGAAAATTGCCGCAACCACCAACAATCTTCAGGCGGCGACCTTTGCCACCAACTCTGGCCAGCGGCTGCTCAGTACCGGCGACATCGAAGCTGCGATTGGACAATTTCGCGCCGCGATCAAAATGGACGACAGCTACGCGCCTGCGCACTATCAACTCGCCCAGGCGCTCGAGCGCAAGGGAAATCTGCAGGAAGCACAACGCGAACTGAAGCGGGCGCACGAGATCGAAACGTCCAAACCATAAATTCAGGAAATCATAGACGTTATTTCTTGACGGCTTCCTGCCTTTGTGTGGACAATGACATGCAAATGTAATATCATATTATGATTTTCTGTAACAACCGAAAGCATGGCAAATAGCGCGCCGCCCAAACACGAAAAGATTAGTACTGATCTGCGACAGGGAATCAACTCCGGCAGATACAAGCAGGGCCAGCGCCTGCCGACCGAAGCACAGTTGGTACAGGAATACCAGACCTCCAGGCCTACGGTGGCGCGCGCGCTTCGCGACCTGCAGCATGAGGGCCTGATTGAGCGCCGGGCCGGTTCGGGGACCTATGTTCAGAAGGCGATCGCCGAGCACGGGCTTGTTTTCGGGCTGGTGATTCCGAGGCTAGGGGAGACCGAGATCTTCGAGCCGATCTGCCGTGAATTGGCGCGATCGTCGGAAGCCAGCCACCATGCCCTGCTCTGGGCGGCCACCGCAGTCAATGCGACCGGCGACGTGGCCGAAGAGACCTGGCAGGCTTGCCAGCAGTGCATCGCCAGAAAAGTGGCGGGCGTGTTTTTTGCTCCGCTTGAGTTCACACCGGACGGAGTGGCGACCAATGAACGCGTGGTTCAGGCGCTCGACGCGGCCGGAATTCCGATCGTTCTTCTCGACCGCGATCTTTATCGATCGCCGCACAGAAGTGCCTATGATCGTGTGGGCATTGACAATCGCGCCGCTGGCTTCACCGTGACCGACCATCTGCTGCGCTTGGGATGTCGGAGGCCAGGTTTTTTCAGCCGTCCTTACTCCGCCGAGACGGTGTCGATGCGACTGCAGGGCTACTATGAAGCTCTCCGTCAGTATGGCGTGGTTCCCGAAACTTCCTGGGTCGTCGAAGGCGATGCGGCGGATGCTTCTCTGGTTCGGCAGTTTCTGCAGGCTTCCGGCGCGGACGGACTGGTTTGCGCCAACGATCTCACGGCCGCGAACCTGATGCGTACCCTGGATGTGCTCGGAGTGAGGACTCCGGAGAATGTGCGAGTTGTCGGAATCGACGACGTCAAGTATGCCAGTCTGCTGCGGGTGCCTCTAACCACTCTCCATCAACCGTGCGGCTACATTGGAACGGCTGCGGTCCGCGCCATGATCGAAAGAATCTCCAATCGCGAAATCCCGCCCCGGGATATCCTGCTGCACTGCCAGTTGGTGATCCGCGAGTCCTGCGGGGCGCGTCTTGCAATCCATACTGCCTAACGGCCTAGCGATCGTCGCCCGAAGACGATGCGAACCCCAGAACCGCGGCCCTAGCCCGGATGTCTCACCGAGGGGGAGGGATCGATGAAAATTAGCTCGATCCACGGCGACGGAGCTCAAGATCCGGAAATCATTCTAGAAATCTCTTCCGGCGGCCTAGCTCGTGGTCTTAGCCCGCGAGGATTTCGATTTTTTGGTCCAGACAAGACACACCCC
>JBEKPJ010000090.1:0-19079 GCA_049520935.1 Terriglobales bacterium
TTCCAATGCGGCCCATGCTGAAGCTGCATACAGCAGGAACAGCGACGACAAACGGGTAGCCGAATCAACCTGTGCTATCTTCGCGATCCAGGTCCAGCGCGACCGGCCTGATGGTCTCTCGAAACTGACCTCAATTGCCAACAGAGGCTCCTATTTGTGAGGCAATCATAGGCCTGGACTTGTTCAAGTCTTTTTCGAGTGCCGACATGTTAAGGGCAATCCGTTTGGCGAAGGAAGTGCGAGGACTCCCATCGTTAGCGAAGGCGTGAACTCGGGGGCGCAGTTCCCCATCCCTGTGCTGGCTTGCAAGGCGGGAGGTGCCGCAGGACTGTAATCCACTTGTGATGACCTGTGCGATCGCTTCGCGCACCGATTTTTCCCGAGCGACGGCTGTTGCCGTGGAAAATGCACACGGATGCGACAACGAGTCGTTCTGCCGCGCTCGAACATCGGGAGCCTCGCGGCGGCTAGACTCCCGATGGCACAACCTTATGGAGAGAACTCGCTTTCCGTGGAACATTCACAAGCTCCTCTGTCACGATTGTTTCCCGCTTGCTTGAGCCCTGACGTGTGCTTTGGAATAGTTGGCTCGGAGTTTGTCAGCAACTTCCTCGGCTGCGACGGGTTTGCTGAAGTAGTAGCCTTGAATTTCGTCACATTGATGTTCCCGCAGGAATGACATCTGTGCTTCGTTTTCGACGCCTTCGGCAATCACTTTGAGATTAAGGCTTTTGGCCATGCTGATGATTGCGGTCGTGATCGCCGCGTCGTCAGCATCCGCGGCGACATCTTGAACAAACGATCGATCGATCTTCAGTTTGCCAACCGGAAACCGCTTTAAATAGCTGAGACTGGAGTAGCCCGTGCCGAAATCGTCAATTGTCAGCCTAAGGCCCATAGCCGTTAGTTGTTGAAGAACCGAGAACATTACGTCTGCATTCGATAGCAAAAGGCTTTCTGTGAGTTCCAGCTCGAGATATTGCGGGGGGATGCCGGTCTCACGAAGTACGCGGCAGACGGTTTCGGAGAAGCCCTCTTGGCGAAATTGGGCGGCCGACACATTCACTGCTACCGACACCGCGGTGAGGCCTTCATCTTGCCACTTCCGTGCCTGAGAGCAGGCGGTTCTGAGCACCCATTCACCAATAGGGATAATCAGGCCGCTATTCTCGGCAATGGGTATGAACTTATCGGGTGGCACAAGTCCCAATTCCGGATGTTGCCAGCGAAGAAGTGCTTCCACTCCGGTGATCTTTCCCGTGGCAATGTCCATCTGCGGTTGGTACGCGAGAAAGAGCTCTCTCCTCTCGAGCGCTAGTCGCAGGCTGTTCTCCACGGTCAATCGCTCTACCGCCTGAGCATTCATGTCGGCTGTAAAGAACTGAAAGTTGTTCCGTCCGCCGTCCTTGGCGCTGTACATGGCAGCATCGGCATTCTTGATCAGGGTTTCGCTGTCCGCGCCGTGTTCGGGGAAAATGCTGACACCGAGGCTACAACTAATAGCGAGGGAGTGACCTAGAATGGCGAATCCCGCGGTCATCGTATCCATAAACCGCTCAGCGGCCACGGCCGCGTCGGGGATGTCCTTTACGTTGGTGAGCACAATGAGGAATTCGTCACCGCCTAGTCGGGCGACGGTGTCCTGCTCTCGCGCACACCTCGTCAGCCTTTCTGCAACCGCCTGTAGTAGCATATCCCCGACCGAATGCCCGAGCGAGTCATTGATGATTTTGAAACGGTCGAGATCGAGGAACAGAAGTGCAACTTTGTGCTTCTGACGACGAGCCATGGCCAGGGCCTTCGACAACCGATCCTGCAGAAGAGTTCGATTGGGTAAACCTGTTAGCGCATCATAGTAGGCCAGGGATTGAACCTGCTCCTCGGCGACCTTGCGTTCCGTGATGTTGACGAGTGTTCCCTCAATGGTCGAGAGGTTTTCGACGGGATCGTCATCGACGAGACTTACATTTAACATCGCCCAGCCCGAGCTACCGTCCTTGCGCCGAAACCTGACCTCCTGGTTGGTAAGGCTTTTCTCGGATTTTAGTTTTGTAAGGAATACTTCGCGATGGGAAGCCGTCTGATAGACATCCGTAATTGGGATTACTAGGACTTCCTCGGGAGAGTCATAGCCAAACATGCGAGCCGCGGCCGGATTGCAGTCGAGAACCCGCCCGTCCAAAGTTGTGCGGAAGACGCCAGCCAAATTGCGCTCAAACAGGAGGCGATAGCGCTTCTCCGAGGCTTTCAGCGCTTCCTCCGCCTGCTTACGTTCCGTAATGTCGCGCACGAAGGCGAAGTCGTATTCCTGCCCATCGAAGTCCAGATAGTTCGCAGTCACTTCCACCGGGAAGAGTCGTCCCTGTTTGGCCTTGTGCTGGGCTTCAAAGGTCATGGAGCCGCGCTTTCTGAGCTCCTCCCATACCGCAGACCAGGCCTCTTTCGTGGTCAGCGGATCGATGTCCGGAATTGACAAGGAAAGAAGCTCTTCGCGGGATCGCTCTAAAGAGCGGCAGGCCGCTTCATTGGCATAGACGATATGGCCTTCTGAATTCAGCCAATGTACGTCGTCAGACGCGTGCTCCAGTGAAAATTGCATCAGCCGCAGTTGCTTTTCCGCCCGCTTGCGCTCAGTGACGTCGACCAAGGTGCTTTCAACAATCCCGCTATCCGCTCCGTCATCGTCGACGAGACTAAGATTCGCGCTCACCCAGACGGAGTCACCGTCCTTGCGCCGAAGCCTCATCTCCTGGTTGGTAAGATTTTTCGTGGCCTTGAGCCTGTCCAGCAACGCTTTTCGATCAGGAGAGTTGTGGTACAAGTCTGCCACCGCCAGGATCAGGACTTCCTCGGGGGAGTCATAGCCAAACATGTGAGCCGCGGCTGGATTGCAGTCCAGAATGCGCCCGTCCAACGTGGTGCGAAAAACCCCGGCCAAGTTGCGCTCAAACAGGAGGCGATAGCGTTTCTCGGAAGCTTTCAGCGCTTCTTCCGCCTGCCTGCGCTCGGTGATGTCTCCCATCACGGCGAGAAAGGAGGTGATTGTGCCTTTTGCATTGGTAATCGGGGTAACCGTTACCGCTTCCCAATAAATGTCGCCATTTTTCTTTTTGTTACAAAACTCGCCGCGCCACTCGTGCCCTTGCGTGATGGTGGACCACAGGTTCTGGTACAGATCTGGCGAGTTACGCCCGGATTTCAGAATGCGCGGGTTCTTTCCCACGACCTCTTCCGGCCCATAACCGGTGCACTCGGTGAATCTTCGATTGACATAGCTGATGTTACCTTGCGGATCGGTGATAACCACCGCAACCGGACTCTGCTCGACCGCCAGTGACAACTGCCGAAGGATGCCCTCATTCCGCCTTCGCTCGGTGATGTCACGGAAAGTCCAGACTCGCCCGTAGTAGACGCCGTTCTGGTCGACGACGGGAGAGGAATGCCGGTCCAGAATCGTTCCGTCCTTGAACTCGAGTTCGTCGTGGCTGGTCTGGTGGGGATGACGATAGAGGTGATTGGTCCTGTCCAAGAAGGACTGAGGATCCTTAACGAGTGCGGCAACATGATAGAGCAGAGGTGGATTGTTCTTGTCGGCCAAGATTTCGGAAGGAATTCTCAACAACTCGACCAACCTGCGATTTTGCATAATCCGTTGGCCGTGTTCGTCCACCACTTGCACACCGTCGATGGTTGAGTTCGCTTGCGCTTCCAGAAATACGGTCTTGGATTGGAGTTCAGCTTCTACCTGCTTACGGCGTGTTATATCGCTCAGAATTCCATCGGTACAGAGAGCCCCGTTTTCTTCGTGGATTCCCGTCGCACGATCGTGGACCCAGATCCAAGACTCATCCTTTCTGCGGATGCGAAATTCCTGGTCAAAGGCGTTCTGCGCCTCAAACAGAGCTTCAAAGGCCTGCTTCACGCGTCCAACATCCTCGGCGTGAATGCGGTTCAACCAGGACTCGGCGCCGTCGCCACAGAATTCTTGTTGTGTGTATCCGAATAGAGCCTCCACCTTCGGACTAATGTAGATCATCCGGCCTTGCCGGTCCGAAGTCCAAGCCACATCCGGAACGCTCGCCAGGATTCTGCGAAACCTTTCCTCCTTGGGGAAGAGTCCCTCTTGCGCCTGCAGTGGATCGATGATGTCATTGATTCTGGCCATTTCGGTTGCTCAACGGCCGCTGCAGCCGAGGGGACAAGTATTCCGCTTGGGAACAAGTCCTGTCGTTGCACGAGTCCGTTCACTCACGATACGAATGGCCTCACGGACCTTCATTACGGTGCGAATCGCACACTCTTGCGGTGGGAACCTCGCTTCATCCGGCACGCCGTGATGCCGCGATTCCTTTAGACCATCGCCGATTATGCTCTCGGTCCGATAGTGGGATATTTTCATACCGGCATCATTGCCGAGAATCACATTCCCCGCTGCATAGAATCCACAAAGGCCTTCGACGACAGCATGGAGAAAGATCTCTAGTTCGGCGGTCGACTCACTGCGAGAGTTCTGGCCAACTGACGCAGGCGCATCGATGCGTCCGCGCTTAGTCCATCGGCAAGACCGAGCCATCCGTTGAAGGGTTGCGCTCCGAGCTGGATTACGAAAGATCATCATCCGAATTGCGGCCGTCCACATCCGATGTTCGGTGGGAGAATAGGCCGAAGAGTAGCGCCGCGCTCCGTGGTTGGCCTAGCGGGAATGATCAAAGCAAGACGATGGCCACAAGCTATCCATCCTGCACCTTGGTAATCGTTCAGATCACGTTCGTTGAAGCAATACGCTGCCCTACCTTGGAGGGCAACGCTGCGGGACTCGTCAACCCGAATATCGCGCGCGGTTTTCGCCTTGAGTGACGTCGGACGAATTTGTGTAGCACTCCGAATCGGTGGCGTATTCCAATATTAACGTTCTCTGAGAATCTTTCGCAAAAGCTTTGGCCGTCAGCGTGCACGCGGAACCTCGTAAGCATCCGAAGTGAACCGTCTTGCTAAGTGCGACGAATGGGGTAAGTGGACACTGCAGCACTGCAGCGGGTGTGGATTGGATACTCCAAGAAAGAGGTTCGTTGATGCGGTTGATGGGGCGATCAGCGATGCGGGTCAGAACCTATCGCAGATAGGCTTCGGGACCGAGGTCGTTGAGTTTCGCCGAGCCGATCAGACTGTAGATGGCCCACCAGCAGCGTAACCGCGAGAACTCACCCTGACGAGCCGTCTCAGGCGCTTTTAGACCAAGAAATCGTGCTAAGGGTCGACAATCTTTGCCTTTCTTGGCGTTGTGCGACACGGGCTCCAGCGCGGAGAGTTTTCTTCGCCGACGCGAAGATGAAGACAGAGATAACTCAAACAGAAGGGATATTTGTGAGCCGCAGAATTGTTTCTCTCGTCTTGGTTCCTATAAGTCTGTTTGTGCTTTGCTTCTTGGCCTTCGGACAAAGCGGTTCGACCGGCGCAATCGCCGGCGCAGTACTTGACACAAAGGGCGCGCCCATTACTCACGCACAAGTAGAGATCTGGACGGCAGGGGGTCTGACCGCGTTGCGCACCGTATTCGCGGATGGGAGCGGGAATTTCACCGTGGCGTCACTGCCTGTGGATGTTTATGATGTCGTGGTTTCAGCAACCGGTTTCTCGACCAGCAAGTACGACAACGTCTCGGTACGTCTGACGGAGACAACCCGGCTCAATCCTTGTTTGAATAACGCTGAGAGTGCGGCTCCCAGCGAGTCGGCGGCAACCGCACAGCAAATGGAAACAGTGATCGTGGTGACCGCTCCGCCCGTAATCGCGGTAGAAACGAGCAGTCCGGCCACGGGGCGGACCGTTGAGCCCAATCTGATCCGGAGCTTGCCACTCGCGACACAGAATTTCCATCAGTTGCTGAGTCTTTCCGCGGGCGCGCTCTCGGGCCTGAACGCCTCCTCGGAACTGGGACGTGGTGATGTAGGCATCAACGTGAACGGGCAGCGGGAGGACAACAACAACTACTTGCTGGACGGAATCAGCGTAACCGATATAAGAAATTCCGAGTTGTTCAATACTCCGTTGCCGAGTCCCGACGCGGTGCAGGAGTTCAAGGTTCAAACCAGCTTGTATGACGCGACTCAGGGGCGCAATGGCGGAGGCAACATCGACGCGGTTCTTAAGAGTGGAACTTCGAACTGGCACGGATCAGCGTTCGAGTTCTTCCGCAACGATGTTCTCAACGCCAATGAATTTTTCCAGAATCGAGAAGGCCAGCCGCGGCCGGTGGTGCGGCAGAACCTCTTCGGGGCGAGTCTGGGTGGACCACTCGGGCGTGAGGCCTTGGGCGGGTTCCTGTTCCTCAATTATCAGGGAACGCGGCAGGTGAGCGGACTTTCTCCCGGGGCGATCATCAGCACCGTGATTCCGGTCCTGCCCAACGATCGCTCGGAGACTTCGCTTTCGATGGCAGCGTTCGGAAATACGACCGCTGCAATTGATCCGGTGGTACTGGCTCTACTCAACGTCAAGAGCAACCAGTTTGGCGGAGGCGGCGGAGGTTGGTTGATTCCGTCCCTGGCCCCGTCAGATCCCTCCAATCCAAACGCGGGAGCGGTGTTCAATCTTAGCCAACCGGGCCGGTTTAACGATGACCAAACGACGGCAAGCTACGATCGTCAGTTTCAGGACGGAAAAAACAAAATCGCAGCCCGTTTCTTCTTCTCCAACTTTACTTCGTATCTTCCATTTGGCGCCGGCGACGTGCCCAGTACCCCGGGAGAGTCGCTGACCTACGGAGACCTGAGTTTCCCAGTAGACTTGCCAGTGAGCAACCGCTTCCTCAGCGCGACCGAGACCCATGTATTTGGACCGCGGGTGGTCAATGAATTGCGCTTCGGATTTCTGGATCTCCATAGTCAGACGGCGGATCAGGACCCGGTAACGGCCAGCCAGTTGGGCATCGTGCGGCCGAGCAATAATGTGACCAACGAGATTTACCGCTTCGACGTGTTGGGCTTGGGAATTGGTCCAAATGACAGCGCGAACATGAGCCAGGCGCAGCACAACTACACTTGGGAGGATACGGTTAGCTATTCGCTGGGCAAGCACTTCCTGCGCTTCGGAGGCCTGTATACCCACACCAGAATGAACCGGGACTTCCCGCAGGATTTCAACGGGTTGCTGTATTTCACAAGTTTACAGACGTTTCTCTTGGGCGTACCGTCGTATTCGTTCGATGCCAGCGGCGTGTCGAATCACCAGTTCCTGCTGAACGACTACGCGAGCTATTTTCAGGATGACTATAAAGTGTCGCGAAACCTGACTTTAAATCTGGGACTGCGGTGGGACTTAATGAGCGCTCCCCAGGATGCTCTGCACCATATGGCCAATGTGATTCCCGGCTTGATGGCACAAGGTGATAATCCGTTTGTGTATCCAAAATCGGTGAGTGCCTTCGACATTCCCGGGCTGGTCGGAACTACCAGCGAAACCGGCCGTGCCAACAGCTACGCGTCGAATTGGGGGCCGCGAATCGGAATTGCTTACGATTTTCTAGGGAGGCACACGACTTCGTTGCGTGCGGGTTACGGACTCTACTATGAGCGGGACAGTCTGGCACTAGCCGAGCAACTGGGCAGTCAGGCGCCCTTCACGCCCAACGTTGAGGCATTCGGTGCACCCGGCCAATTGGGAACTTTGTTTAATGGCCTGTTGCCCCAAGGCGGCGTAGTCGATCCGAACTTCGTGCCGCAGCCGTCGCACTTGCTCGGATTCATCAATCCGGCCAACGGACAGCCGACCTCGGATCCCGACATGTATCCCGTCTTCACCGGGAGCACCTATTACGAAACCGCCATGTCGGCACCCCAGCATTATGTTTCTCCGAACACCCAGCAGTGGAATCTGAGCATTCAGAGAAGCCTGCCTGGCACATGGGTCATGGATCTCGGTTATGTTGGCGCCGAGGGCACCCACCTGTCGGCGATGCTCGATCCCATGCAAGCTCGGCTGGCGAGCATTCAAAACCCAATTACCGTACAAGACGTTTACGGCAACAGGTACACCATCACGCAGAATACGGAACTCAACGTCGGCGCCCGCTCCCCGGTACTCGGCCTGAATCCGCGCGGATATTTCCTGTTCAACAATGCGGCGACGTCGAACTACAATTCCCTGCAGGCAACGCTGGTGCACCAGTTTGCCAAGGGGTTTCATTTCCAGGGGGCGTACACATTTTCGAAGTCAATCGATCCGGTGGTGACTTCCGGCGCAGGCCTTTACCAATATCCGCTGAATGATCAGACCCAGCTCACGCAGGGACTGTCGGATTTCGACCGTAGTCACCGTCTGGTGCTCAGCTATCGATACGACGCGCCATTTTTCTCACATGCCCGTCCATTGCAACGCGCCGTATTGTCGCACTGGTCGCTGAGTGGCATCACCGTATTTCAATCCGGGTTGCCGATCCACGTCACCGACTCGGCGGGCGCCTCGGCTTATGGCACGACCATCCCGGACACTGCGACTCCCAGCCTCGCGCCGGGTTACACGATCGCCAGCGCGCGGACCTCGGGAAGCATCGAACAACGGCTGAACGAATATTTGAATCCGGCGGCTTTCGTTCCAGCGCCCATCGTCGGCGTCGACGGTTCAACGGGCTTCGGCACGCTCGGGCGCAACGTATTCCGCGGGCCGTTCCAGCAGAACTGGGACTTGTCGCTAGCGAAGAGCTGGACAGTGAGGGAGGGACAGAGCGTCAAGTTCTCCGCGGATATGTTCAACGTATGGAACCATCCGGTCTTCGATAAACCGTCGATCACGGATATCGAAAGTCCGTCGTTCGGGCAGATTACCAATACCGTTGGAACACCCAGGCTGGTGCAGTTCTCGCTGCGCTACGGATTCTAGGCGGCGGGGAGAGTCGTCATGTCGGCCAGCGAAAAATACAGTCAAGCGCGAGGGGATCTGCGATTCCGGTCTGGCGCGGCCTTTGGCGCTCTCCTGTTGATCCTGGTTCTTAGCGGACCCAGTTTGGGGCAGGAACTCAACCGAAAAGTGATTGCGCGCGCGGCTCCGGGCTTCCCGGAGTTAGCCAAGCGTATGCACCTGACTGGCAGAGTGAAATTGGAACTGGTAATTACTCCGGCAGGATCGGTCAAATCAGCAAGCCTGGTAGGAGGCAACCCGGTGTTTGAGCAGAGCGCCTTGGAGACGGTGAAGCCGTGGAGATTTGAAGCGAGGGAAAAGGAAACAAAGGCATCGATTCTGCTGGAGTTTGCGGAGCAATAGGCCTCGCCACCTCCGAATGCCTGCAAGTAATTTAACCGCAGCGAGATTTAGTGTTTCCATGCGAAGGCCCGCAGGTGGGCCTCCCGAAGCCTGGTCGCTCCTAGCAACCCGCTTACAATCTATAACTTGAAGGCCATTTGCTTTCTTTTGCGGCTCTCCGTCATGGTTGCCTTTCACGCCGGGCTGGAGTTCCGAGCATTGTCAAGTGACGCCTGACATGACTTCATCCGATCAGTCGCCGTCGAGATGCAAGTAACCGAGCACATATAGGAGTAGGGTTCCCATCGCTAACGCACTGAGTACTGCGAGTATCCAAAGGCCCTGCCAGTAGGTAAATTCTTCTATGACTTTTCTCCTGCCCTTACCGTAAGAATATTTGCCCATAGGACCTCTGAGCCCCGAAAAGCAGGGCTATGAAGGCGACCACTACGCTTCCACGCCTTTGGTGTTTGGCTCCAAGTCTTTGACCTTAGTGCGATCACATCCGCAACCACAGGGAAGATCAAGCATGCGTTAAAGGCGAGTGCGAGCCCTGGTCTCAAATTAACCAGAGCCCTTTCGCACGGCGGGCTAAAAGTGGAACCCGAGCTGAGCCGTCAGCGCACGTGGCGTCACATAGTGCGTCCCGCTGAAGGTTGACAGGAAGTTGTACAGCGCAAACCTGTTGGTTACGTTGATGGCAGTAAGCGTGAGACTCCATTTGTAATGGTCGCCTTTGAGCAGGTTGTCGTCGCCCACTGAAACATCGAACAGGTTGCGCGACGCAATACGCGGCGGGTGGAGGTCGTCATTCTCGGCATTCGGAGCTGGTACCTGTATGAGATTGGAGCCGAACTGCGAGGCAGGGCAATTGTAAGGCAGGGGCGCGGTCGGAGTTGCGTGCTGAGATCCGCAGAAGAACCCGGCCTCTGACTCTTGATCGCCAGAAAGTGGTACTTGGCCCACGTTGGCTGCCATCAGGCTCACGTTCGGCACGTTGTTGATGAGGACTGATTGCGGGCAATCGTTGCCAGCATTAACCCCGTAGCAAGGCGTTGCGCCGGCCACGAGGCCGCTGTCATACCGCCAGTTGAAGCCAAACCATGGACCAAGTTTCCAAGGCTGGTATTGGAAGTGGGTTGTTTGATTAAAATGCTCGTCGTGGTCGATACGGAATGGCCCTACGGCGACAGGAGTCGCGCCGGCTCCGCCGATCTGGGGAGTGAAGAACCGCGCCGAAACGCTGGAGAAGACCATCAGCGCCGAAAAGCCATGGAAGTTCGGCACGCTCACGCGGCCGGCATATCCTGGAATCTTCGAGTTGTGCCACTCAATGGGGAACGTGATCGGCGTGTTGCCGAGCACGCTGAAATCGTAGCCGTTATGGGTGTACTTGGTGATGTACTCGCCGGAAAAGACCAGATAGCGCCCGAATGCCTGTTCCAGGCCAGCGTGGAATTCATTGCGAAATCCCGGACTCAATGGATTCGTGGACAGCGAGGAACAGAGAAGGAGGGGGTTCAGAACAGCATTCGCGCATCCGATGCTCGACAGTACCAGATTTTCATTAAAGGGAGATTCCAGGGTACGAGCGTAGGAAACGCGGAGGATCGTGTTGGTTTTCTTGAAATTGTAAGCGATCCCGACACGAGGTTCGGCCTGGCGCGCGATGGTAATCCCGTTGTAGAGATCGCCGCGTATGCCGAGGTTCAGAGACCAGTTTCCAACCGTAATCGCGTCCCGAACATAGAGAGCGAGTTCCTTCACGTCTGTGCGGCCGTTGAAGGTATACAGGCCCCCGCCGCGGGTCAAGTCGTAGGGAAGCAGGAGGGGATTGAAATAGGGATAAAGAGCGTTGCCAGGTGCGTTCGGGTTGGCCGCGAAAGGAGGGTCCGTGTTGCTACCAGTGTTTGGCTGGTTGGCGCCGGTGCATTGTGAAGGGTCGGTGAAACCTGGGGCTGCAACGTACGGGTATGGGTTCTGTGCCGTCACTGGCGCCGCAGTTACGCAGGGCGCGTTAAAGGTCGGATCGACGATGCCGAGAGTGTCATTCTCTCGGAGAAGTGTTTGCTCGTAGGTCGCGCCAGCTTTTATATTATTCACCCCTTTGACGTAGGAGACATCGGATCGAACTCCCATGTTGGTGAGCGTGCGGTTCTGCCCCACCGACTGTCTCTGCAGACTCGGCGGCCCGAGGTCCGCGAAAGGATCGCTGCTGGGGTAGTAGTTGTAATCGTCGCGGCGCACGAAGCCGCCCAAGGTAAATACGGTGTTCGTATTCAGCACTCGCGTCCATGAAGGAGCAATGTTGAAGGTCCCAATCTTCGAGCGTTGGTCTGTTGCTCCAACGGAGTCGCCGTTGGGAGCTATGCCGTCGTAAACTGCCATCTGCGGCTCGATCCCGAAGAGTCCAATCCAGGGCGTCGCATTTTGGGCATCGAGCGAATTTGGCGTCTGGAACCAGCTCCGGCTATAGCCGAAATTGAAGTGGATCGAGTCGGCAGAGGAGAGTTGGTAGTCAACGCGGTCGAACAAGTTCTCCTCGTTACCCTTGTCGTGCGATACCATGAATTCCGGCGGATCCAGGAATCGGCCGCTGTTCAAACCGCCCAAGGAGATGAAGTTTCCCCAGTTCTTTCCGCCGTAAGCCAGTTCGCCGGCCACATCGGAGGATCCAAATGCCCCGTAGGAAGCGTTCACGCTGCCATGCGGTGTGGTTACGCCCTGGCCCGAGCGCGTAGTTGCGACAATCACCACGCTCGTCTTGCCTCCGTATTCCGCAGGTGGCGCGCCCGATATGACTTCCATCGACTGGATGGAATCGACGGGAAGCTGGTTGGAGAAGACTTTGCTTTGCTGGTCGGTGATGGGCTGGCCGTCGATGGAGAACGAATTCTCCGCATGATCGCCGATCCCGTGGAAAAGGCCATTCGAATCAGCGGCGATTCCCGGCGTCGAGAGTGTGACGAGCGAACTCAAAGACGACGACGCGCTTTCCAAGGGAAGCTTGTCGAACAACTCCTTGTCGATGTCGGAATGGAAGGTGGGATCGTTTTCCACCAAGTCGCCCGCAGACTCGACGGTTACCGTGTCGGTACTTGTGGCCACTGCCAAACCAACACTCAGATTCACCGGCACCACCGACCGGACATCCACGTCCTGTGCGAACTGAGCGAAGCCCTTGGCCTTCACTGACATGTGGTACGGATTAAATGGCACGTTCGAAAAACTGAACTTCCCGTTACTGTCGGTGATGGTCGTTCGGTCATAGCCGCTGACTACGTTGTGAATCTCAACGTTCGCGTTTGCAACTACAGCGCCTGAAGGGTCCAGAACCGTACCGTTAATCGATCCTGAACTCCCTCCCGACTGCGCGTAAGCGGAAAGGCCCAGTGCGAAACAGACAACGACCAGAAAAGTCGCATGAAGCGACTTCTTGTAAGAAGTCAACATGAATTCCTCCAGAAGAAATTGGTCCGTATAAAGATCAATCAAAGACGCGGTTCACGGGACAAGAACCGGGCCGCTTCACATCTGAAAGTTTGATCTTTAGACGCCAGGAGGCGGGCGAACACACAGGGCGAAGGCTATCAGGCATTGCTTGGCAGAAACCGTTTGCGGTCGAAAGATTGATACGACAACGAATGCGGTGCGGGTTAGTGCGGACGAGGCTTTGGGAGACGTTGAGTGGGCAGCGACACAGACCCTGCAGGTTGCCCCCTCGGTCGCGCTCGAATGATGATGGGCAGCGAATGCCAGCGCCGACCAAAAGGTCAGAACGATGCACAGAAACGCCAGTCGCTTCGAGAACGACCCCATAAAAAGCTACGCAGGAATGCGTTGTTTGAATTTACACTAAAATTAGAAAAAGAGGCAACGAGAAAACCGCGCCACCGCGCCACCTCGCCACCGGCCGCACCTTGCCGTCTCGTCGTACGGCCCTGATGCTTCGCGCTCATCTCGGTACGGGGCCTTGAGCAGGCCAAGTCCATTCCCGCATTAAGTACAGCTCGACAGTGCCTCGCTGCCCGTTTCATCCCGCTAACTTACCCACCCCACAACTTTGCCTGCGCTCCTGATCGTCCCGAAGGCACGATCGAATGCTTGATATGGAAACACGACAGTGTGTTCCGCGGCGCCGAAAAAGTCGAATGGCCCGTCTTCCGGTTCTTGACTTTCGTACAGGGTCCGAAACTTCTCTCACTCCGCAATCGAGTCGTGAACAGGCAGTTTCGACAGAACTCGATAAAGTGGCTATAACCAGGGTTTTACGGCTGCCCGAACTGCGGGTGCACTGCCAATATTGCTCGGCCCCTGCTCTAGCAAGGCCCGTTCCCACGATCTGCTCCAACTCCCGAACCTTGCTGTTGGTCACCATCGATCCTAGGGGAGCCACTCCGGTTGGCGACTACGCTCGCTTGATCTGTAATCATTGGGGCATAGATCACAAAGATGACAATAGAGGTATGCTGATTCTTTTATCGAGAAAAGAAGCCTCCCTCCACCGGAACATTCCCCAATTTATTAAGCGTGTCGCTCTCGCCGCGCTGGTCGCCGCCATCGGGGAAACCTTGCAAAGACTGTTCCTACATACGGGTCGCGCGCGCGCGATCGCTACGCTGCAGGCTTCAGGCGATTGTCCCAGCCGCATGATGTTTGTGATGCGGCCGCTCGCATTCTCGAAAACCGATTGTTTTGCGTCGTGTGCCATTCCACTGCCGCTACATCATCCGAAATTTCTCATGCGCTAGGCTAATGCAATTTGCTTCGGGGCTACGGCACTATTGCAGTCTTGCATACTCGGCTTTGGCTTGTCTCAGAATAGGGATATCGGGGTCGGCGTCATTCCAGAGTGTGAGGAAGTCTTTGTAGGCGGCGAGGGCGCGGACGCGGGCGGCGTCGCGGTCCGCTGCGGAGCTCTGCTCTGCCCGTCCAGGCGAGGCGCCCGGACCCACAGGAGCATTGCCTGTCCCTACATGCGCAGTGCCGATGCCGGCCGTTCCCACATGGCCGACGCCAGCTTCGAGCGCATTCGCACGCGCCACACCCAGATGCGCCAGCGCGCCCGTCCAGCAGTTCCAGACAATGCCGTTGTGGTCGAGGATCTTTTGGAACTCGGCGGCAGCTTCTTTGCCCCGCCCGGCGGCCAGATAGGCCTCGCCGCGAATGTAGGTTGGATAGAGGCAAGACAGATTGGCGAGAAATTGGATATTCCCCAACTCGATGGGTGGAGCAGCAGGTCGCAGAGCGTTGAGGGCATCAGCGGGGTTCTTGCGATTCAGCGCCAACTTCGCTCGAATCGCTGGCAGCCAAAGCGACTGCATTTGGGTGTCCAGCGGATAACGCAGGCTTAAATCTTGCCTCAGCGATTCGGCACGTGCCATTTCGCCCGCCATGGCGTAGGCAAGCGCGGCTTCCACGTCCACTCCCGGACTCTCGGGATAAAGTTTCAGGCCCTGCGCCGCTGCCCGTTTCGCTTCCGCGGCGTTGCCGAAAGCGGCTTCGCGCAAAGCTGCATTCTCCAGCCGTACCGCGCCGTTTTCCTTGCTATCCGTACGGATGGCGGAGTTTGTGGACTGCTTGGTGAGTTCTCGCGCCTTGCCCAGATGACCCTTGTAAGCTTCGCTGTCCGATGCGAACGAAAGCGCAGCGTGCTCAAGGCCAGGCTGATCCGAAAACCACTGTTGCTGTTGCGCCATCGCGGCCGGGTCCGATCCGAGAAAAGCCAGAGCGTAGAGGACATTATGAGCTTCTATATCATCCAGCTTTCGCGCCTGCGCTTGCCGGAGGACCTCCCGCGCTTGATCGAATCGCTGCAAGGCGAGCAAGCTGCTGGCGAGGCCGCCATATGGGCCGACATTATCCGGGGCGAGGCGGATATCTTCGCGGTACGCCTCCTCCGCCTTCTCCCACTGACCCAGTTCGATATACGCGACGCCCAGATGGAGATGTGCTCTGTGTTCTCGCGGGTAGCTCTCGACTTCTTTTAGAAACGTTTGTTCCGCTTTCTCGCGTTCCCCGGTAACGTTTTGATAGTAGGCGGCGGTGATAGCCAGTCTTTCCCTCTCGCTGGCATGTTCTCGCAGCTCAAATGCCTTCGTGTGGTACTCGCTGGCTCGTCCCAACTCGCCGAGGCTGTAGTAGTCATTGCCTACTGCCTGAAAGCCCATGGCGAAGTTCGGATCAAGCTGGATGGCGCGTTGATGGTCAGGCAGGGCCGCGGCAGGGCCTTTCTCACGACCAGCCCTTGTGCCCAGGCTGTACGCTTGCAGAGCTTCGAGCGAGGAAGTGGTCGCCTGTTCGAGCGGGACATCAAACTTCTGCACCGTTGACAGCGACTCGCCCAGTTCCCTTCGCAGCTTCGATGCTGCCTGGCTCAGCGCGTCCAAAGCTTTTTCCTTCGCCGCCGCCGTGACCTGCTCTTGGGCCAGACTATCTCCGCTCTGGCAATTCACTGCTTTCAACCCGAGCACATATTCGCTCCCCAGACTGGCAATCTCCCCCGCAATGTAAGCCTTGCTGACTGCCCGCTGGCAAAGCTCGCGGGCAACATCGGGCGTTAGCCTGGTGTCGGGCGGGCGCGTCATCAGCTTCAACGTTGCAGCCACTTTGCTCTCGGAGAGCACGTTCAGAAACGGGGATTGGTTCAGGGAGACGGTAAGCGCGGTCTTTAGCGTGTCGTCGAAGACCGCGTCGCCGGTCGTGTTGGTGAAGTCGGCAATTACGATCGTGTCCTTGTCGGTCAGCGGCTTGGCTTGATGGGAACGGTAGAAGAGGCCGCCGACAAGCAGTGCCGCTGCCGTAGCGAGTGCGGAGATGACGATTTTCCAGAGATTTCTCGTCGCCGCGCGTGTGCGGATTCCCTGAGCCGCTGCGACTGACCCGGAACTAGCGGCTGGCACGCGGCCCGACTCTGCATCGCGCTTCAGCCGCTGCAGATCCGTGCGCATGTCGGATGCGTGCTGGTAACGCAGCTCGCGGTCTTTCTCGAGTGCCTTGCCGATGATCTCTTCCAGCCTGGGCGAGACTTGTTTGTTCAACTGGAATGCTGGCTCCGGGTCGCGGTTCAGGATCGCGTCATACGTAGTCGCATCCGTTTCTCCCTGAAACGGACGCTGGCCTGTGGCCATCTCGTACAGGACGGCTCCAAACGAAAACAAATCCGTACGCGGGTCGAGTTCTTTCGCGCGCGCCTGCTCCGGCGACATGTAGGCCACGGTGCCGAGTGCGGCGCGGCCTCGGGTGAGCGGGGCAGCCGTCAGCACCGTGTCCTCGTCACCGCTACCCGTCTTTTGTTTCGGCGCAGCAAGCTTCGCCAGGCCGAAGTCGAGAATCTTGGTGTGGCCACGCTTGGTGACGAAGATGTTGGCTGGCTTGATGTCGCGATGGATGATGCCTGCGGAGTGGGCGACGTCGAGTGCGTCGGCAATCCCGATGGCCAGCGGGAGGAGCCGGTCCATGGGCAGCGGCCGGCCGGCGATGCAATCGCGCAGGTTCTGGCCGTCGAGAAACTCCATGGCGATGAAAGCGCGGCCTTCGCTCTCGACAATCTCGTAGATGGTGCAGATGCCGGGATGACTTAACGCCGATGCCGCCCTTGCCTCTCTTCGGAAGCGTTCGAGGGCCACGGGGTCGCGGGCAGTTTCTTCGGGCAGGAACTTGAGTGCAACGAAGCGGCGGAGCGAAGTGTCTTCCGCCTTGCACACCACGCCCATCCCGCCCGAACCCAGCGGTTCGAGCACTCGATAATGGGAAATGACCTGGCCTACGACCGAAGAATCAGCCAGCATGGGTGAGCCGAGCGTGGGAAGTTGTGCGCCAACATTCGCGACGGGAGGATCGAGGAAGCTTCCGGCATCGCGATGAGACGCGAGGAGTGACCTGACCTCCTCGAGCAGTTCGGCATCGGTTCCGCACTGCTGGCACAGGAGCGCGTCCTGCCGCGCAGCGGGCCATTGCGTCGCCGCCTGAAAAAGTTCGTCGACTCGTTTCCAGCGGTCAGCGTCCATCCGAACGTCCTCGACTCATCTCACGGTGCAACCATGCCCGGGCCGAATACCAGTCGCGCTGCACAGTGATTGCGGAAATCTTGAGCACCTCGGCAGCCTCATCGAAGTTCAGTCCGCCGAAGAAGCGCAGTTCCACCACTCGAGCTTTGCGTGGGTCGATTTTCGCTAAAGCGTTCATTGCGTCGTCAAGGGCCACAACATCGATGTCGGGGCTTTTGCCCGGCTCGAAGAAACCCGTGTCATCCAACGATAGTTTTTCTGCCTGTCCACCCCGTTTCCCGGCACGGTGACGGCGGGCGTAATCGACAAGGATTTGCCGCATCAGTTGGGCGGCAACGCCGAAGAAATGAGTGCGCCCCTCCCATTCCGGGGCGCTCATCCCAACCAGACGCAGATACGCTTCATTTACCAGGGCCGCGCTTTGCAACGTGTGGTCAGGACGTTCGTGACGCAGTTGAAAGTGGGCAAGGCGCTGGAGTTCCTTGTAAACAATGGGCAGGAGGGCGTCCAGAGATTTGCGGTCTCCCGCCTGCCAGCCGTGCAGCAAACGCGTGATTTCCTCGGAACGCTCCTGCCCCACGGAAGCTACCTCGAGGCGACTGGGAAGAACCTCGTTGCGTAAGGGTAGCGAACCCGGTTTCCTCTGTCAATTCATAAACAACTGAAAATCATTGGCTTACAGGGTCGCAATGTTTTTGGAGATCGATGATGGGATCTGCCGCCGTTTTGCGCTGATAAGAGACAAAAGGGGACCAAGAGAAATGCAGGCGGTTCCGGATCGGCAGTCGAGGGCTTTCGGGTCGAGAACGACCTCAATATTTACGGGCCGAGACAATAATTTAAGGAGGAGGCAATGACAAGTTCGAAGGCTGCGAATTCCGTGGTTCGCGGCGATATTGGTCAGTTTGTTGGTTGGACCGCAGCTTACGCTCGGATCACGCCCCTCGGCGATGCCTATATCAACCGCGCCAATCGACCTCGACTGGAAGGGGAGTACAGGGCTCGGGTGGCCTCTCCGACAGCGGCTGTCGGGAGGCGAGCTGTCAAACGGAACGCACCTCTTCGTCTGAAAAGCGGAACAAGGTGCGTTGAACGGACTCACCGGGGATCGGAGGAAGAACTGAGGAAACTGAAAGCTACCGAGACCGGGACATAGACTGCGGTCTTGCGCTTCACCTCTATCGCTCACTGACCGTTTCGGTGGATGGGAGCGGGTGGGTTGGCCTATTCCACCGCGCCCAAACTAATCATCGCCCCTGCTTGCCTGAGTTTAGAGCGTTCAAAAAACGGAGGAATGGACAAATGAAAGCACACGACAAATTCTCAAAGCTGGCAGTCTCGGTAATTACGGCGAGCCTGCTGCTCAGTCTCACTACGTTGGCCAAGGCAGAAAGCGACGCCGGTGGGCAATCCGCGCCTCGGCCTCCGCTGTGCCCACTGTCAGGCTAGCAACATCGGCGTTAGCCAGTCGCAGGGGCCACAATTCGGAAATCGGGATCTTCGTGTTCAGCATCCGCAATATCAAGTGCCCCTTTACCGGTCCTTACTGGTACTTATCGTCGAAGGAACCGTCCCAGGCGAAAGGGCTCCCTCCGATTCTCGTGTTCGCAGTCACAGTTGCAAATTGGTCCGACGGAACGGCCGCACCCTTGCATCGAGAGTAGATTGACCACTAGGCAATCGAGACATCCCAATGAGCTCCAGCATGGCAACCAGACAGCGAGCGCAAACGACGGGAGTGCACTCCCATGGCCACGCGATCATTCACTCTCGCTCTTGCTCGTCTCGGACGGCGTCGGGAAGCGTTCTTGAACCCACGATTCCCAGAGCGGT
>JBEKPJ010000091.1:0-18911 GCA_049520935.1 Terriglobales bacterium
CGAAGGAATCTTCGCGGACCAGCCCAGCAAAAACCCGAATACGCTGCAGCAATTCCTTGTCGTGGCCACACGCGATGAGCAGCTTGTGCTCGTCGTTCAGATTGCCCTCGTCCAACGCCCGCTTAAGTGCTGAAACGGAGCGTCCGGATTCGTCCTTGAGGAAATCGATCAGGGTGTCCTGACCCTGCGCGAGTTGGGCTTCAAGAGTGGAGAGGGAAATTTCCGCTTCCTTGTCGCGGGTACCTTTGACGCCCACCACCGGCTCGGTGGCACGCACCGCGGTGTGATCAAGCAGGCCCTCATAAACATGGCCTATCTGTTCGACGCCGAGCGCCCGAAAAGAAACGCGCCGTGCTTCCGAAGGTCCTCCACCCGGAATCCTGATACGCAGTTTTTGCAGAGAGGTCAGCAGGTGAAGCGCGACACGGTTATTGACTGCCAGAGGTTCGGCTTGGGTGGTAGACCACTTTGTGTCCGCGGGGCGACCTTCGAGAAATGGATAGCGGTCAGGGTCAAACAGGGAGCCGCCGTAAGCTGGCATCAGCAAGTCCTGGTGATGTACGCCTGCGTGCACGGCGCGAAAAGTCGCGAGCAGCCGTGCCCAAGCATCAAAGCGGCGCTCCAACACCTGCGGGCCATAGAGGTCTGCGACTTCCTGTAACTGCTCCAGTAGGGTGGAGACAGCGTAGTTATCGTCGTAAAGCGGCGTGCCCAGATGCAACAGGCCCCGCTCTTCGGCGGAGAAGAGAAAGACGAGCCGCATCATCGTGGTTAGCGCGGCTTCATAGAGGACAGCTTCGGATACTCCTTTGAGCAGGGTGCGGTTGGAATCCTGATCCAATGTGTCGAAAGCCTGCACCAGCACTTCGACCGCCTCGCGCACCTGATAGCCGAGTTGGTCTGTGACTTCCTGCTGATCCTGAGCGCTTTCCTTGAGTAGCCCAAACAGGGTGCTATTGACGGCGACGCCGAAGAAACGGCGGACCCCGAGCAATGAATGAAAAGCGCGTAGCGTGAGCGGTTCATCCAGCCAGAGCGTGCAGTACCAGGAGGCGTAACCTGTAGTCTCACCCCGCGGGGCGAATACCAGCATCCAGTGTTCGCCGTTCGTAACGAGACCCAAAGGCACGCCGCTGGCGTGAAGCAGTTCCGTCATGCGAGTCGCAGGATTGGCTTTCCAGTGCTTGCCGATGACCGGGCGGTCGATCTTTTGCTCTAGCGGATAGGTTGCTATGAGTAATTGGGCTTGCCCGGCTGTTTCTGCGCCTGGGGGGCCAACGAGCGCGAAATCAGGCCGTAGGGTCTCCCCCACTTCCGCCATATTCGCTTCCAGCCCCGCAGGCAGCGTCTGTCCTTCAGTAATCTGGTCTGCGGGGTAACCAAGAAGGTCGGTCAGAACGTGCAGAATCCACGCACGCTGTCGTCCGGGAGCAGACGGATTTTCATGCCACTCTTCATAGACATCGCGCAGCGCTTTGGCCTGAGCTGGGTCGCGGGGGTCAAGTCCTTGGGGGAACGCTTTGAGAAGCACCGGCATCGAAACGAATGGACCGGACACCTCCACGAGAGAAAGCCAGTCCGCGTGGTGCCGGGATGCACTGATACCGCTCATGCCCTGGCTCCAGTGATTTCAAGCACCGCCCTGCGTGGTATCAGCCACGTTATCGCCACAGGGAACAAGCGGGCGCTAGGATTACGAAAACGGGAACGAATGTGATCTGATTCGCGTTCGATCTCACCGGGAATTTCCTTCAGCCGACGGCGCAACGCAGAAAGGTCGCGTTCGCGTTGCTGTTTGCCGGGCTCATCACCTCCCAGATCAAGCGTGAATTGAGGATCGTCCTTACGAGCCAACTCTTCCTGAATGGATCGCTGCAATTCGGTCATGATGGTCTTTAACTTGTTGACTTCTTTTTCAGCGAGCTCTTCGAAGTTCTTCTCCAGATTCTTGGTGCGTTCAGCTCGGCGCGCTTCAAGAGATGCCAGCAACGCATCGCGTTGTTTGGGCCATAGGGACTGAAACCGAGCCTCTATGGCGGCTGGAGCGGGCGTGTAGGTGGCAGCGGCTAATGCGGCTTTGGTTTCGCCAACGTTAAGGCGGCTGAAGCGACCTTCGATCAAGGCCCCACCGGAGGTAATAATCTCTTCATGCAGTCTGTGGTTGTCGCCGCCCAAGACGACGATGCGGCCATGAGCGACGACGACAGGGTGCGTGAGTGAGGAGTCGTCAACCACGCAGGTCGAAACGCGTGACAAGTGCTTCGAGTGGGTGCCGAGAGACCAGATTTCAGCTCGCAACAGCCTCAGGCACATCTGAACCAGACGATGATTGAGATGAGCGAGCACGACATCATCGCGACCCGCGGCTAAGGCCGGGTCAAAAACAATCGGTCGGACGACTCTGGTGTGCGGATGCGCTAAACCTTCGGCACACTGCGCCCAACTGCCCGAGAGAGCAGGCAGACGGAATACTGGGCAGGACTTAAGAATATTGGTCGGGTCGGGCCAAATGTTCTCTACTTCGACTGGGATCAGCGATGGTTGTTCGGCCAGTTCCATGCCAACGCGGACGACATTCTCGATGTGCTCTGGGGTAAGGTTGAGATCGTGCTTCGTCTCATCGAGTTGCGAAGCCAGCTTTTCCAATTGCTCCCTCAGTTTGCGGTCAAACTTAAGCATCCGACGAACGGGTTCAGCTTCTTGCTCGGCGCGAGTGGTGTCAAGCCGCGTGCGCCGCCCGAGCATAGCCTCTTCGACCTGGCTCGCGATGACCGGGCCGACCTTGCCCAAATCTTCGCGGATGGTTTCAATCTTGAGTGCAGCGCGCATAAGAAATTCCAGATCCGCTTCCAAATCGCCCACTTTGCCCGAGGTACTCGCTGAATCGAAACCGCGGCCAACAAAATGGTGGATGTGCACCTCATCAGCCTTCTGGCCGTGGCGATCAATGCGACCGTTGCGCTGCTCCATCCGGTTGGGATTCCAGGGGATCTCAATGTGAATAAGCCGGGAGCAGTGATTTTGCAGGTTCACGCCTTCGGATGCTGCATCGGTAGCCAGCAGGATGCGCACCGCGGATTGTTTCGGGTGCGTCTGAAAGGCAGCCTTGATAGGCTCGCGCTGATCTTTGGGCATGCCCCCATATATCATTTCGAGCCGACGTTCTTCGGCAAATCCTTCGCGAGCCAATAGGTCGTAGAGCCATTTCTGGGTAGCACGGTATTCAGTGAACAGGATCACGCGTTCATCGTTCCATTTTCCGCCGGGCTTGAGGGTTTTCTTCAGCCAGTCGATCAATGTTTTGGCCTTACAGTCGGGCCTCAACGTGCTCTTCGCAGCATACTCGCGGAGCTGCGTGAGAAGAGTGCGTTCTTCGGCGGAGATTGGTGAAAGGGCTTGACTGGCAGATGCCATGACCTCGCCGATCTGGTTCTCGTACTCCTCGTCATCGGCGTAGTCGTCGTAGTAGTCATCGATGTCCCGCACATAACTGCTGGTGGTCTTGCGACCGCCTACAGTCGAGATGTGCTTTTCAAGCGTTGTGCCAAAAGCGGCCGGAGAAGAAAAGAGTCGCTTCTTTAGGAGCTTGAGAACGAACTCAGCTGCCAATCGCTCCCCGTCAGAAGCAGCGTTCTTGAGGCGCAGTTCGGAATACCGTTGCAAATTGTGGTGTGCTGAGCGCTCTTCGTCGGTGTAGGGTACTTCCAGATGCTTCACGACTCGTTCGGCAAATCGCCGGCTGCCATCCCAATGAAGCTTGAGCTCGGATTTCATGCGACGAACCATCACCGCATCAAGCTGCGCGCGGTCGGGTGGAACGGCGCGGGCAAAACGCTGGCTGTCGAGCAATTCGAGTAAGGATGCAAAGCTTTCCCGGTAGCCGTTGTGAGGTGTCGCGGATAGGAATAACTTGTGTTCGAAATGCGGCGTCAGCAACCGAATGGCAAGAGTGCGCATAGAATCGGTGGCATACTTGCCTCGCCCGGACGGTGCCACGTTGTGGGCTTCGTCCACGATGAGCAGATCGTACCGCCGCGGATAGGTGGGCTGGTCGCCAGAAGGCAAGGTCTCACGAAAAGTCCGCAGGGGCCGTTCGCGTTTAAGGAAGTCGATGGAGGTTATCAGTCGCGGAAAGTGCGACCAGGGATTAACGTGGATACCGCGCTTACGGCGTAAATGGCTGATGGTGTCGCTGTCAATGATGCGGAATTCAAGGCCGAACTTGTCGCGCATCTCTTCCTGCCACTGTATCTGCAGAGAAGACGGACAGACGATCAACACGGAGCGGACACGATGGCGCAAGATCATCTCCTGCACTACGAGACCTGCTTCGATGGTCTTTCCAAGCCCAACGTCATCCGCGATCAGTAAATTGACACGCGGCATCGACAGCGCCCTTACCACCGGATCAAGCTGATACTCATCTATTTCGATACCACTGCGAAACGGGGACTGTAGTGCGCGGTCATCAGCCTGAGAAATGGCTCCCCACCGCACAGCATCCAGAAAGGCTTGCAGACGCTTGGGGTGATCGAACGAAAAGGGGTCCGGCAGTGTGGACTTCTCGTGCACCGTGGTGCCGGGTTCAATCTCCCATATGACTTGGAGTTCCTCTCCGAGACCGTCGTCCTCGACCGAGGACAGCTTGATCAAATGCGAAGTGCGAGCGTTGGGAGCGATATCTGTAGCTGACGGAACGATTTCCGTAACGACAAACGGCCGCTTCCTGACGACAACCAGCTGACCAATTTCCGGGTTGCTATTCATGTTTTGGGACTTTTTATGCTGCCTTTGTCACTATGGAGACCCAAAGACTCGTACCAGACCAAGCTTTACGTGTCATTGACCTTGAGAAATACGATTGTACGCGGATACGTGCGTAATCCCCCGCCCGCCCAGGTGCAGGATTTATGCGAGGTCGGTCGCTTTGAGCATTTTCCGTGCGCCGTGCCGGATGTGGAGCACCACACCGCTTTCCGTTGTTCATCTACTTCATAAATGACTCTATAGACATGAGGCATATTGCCGTAAAGCAGGTGCCGCAGCTTCCGCTTTGCTTTCCGGGCTTCACTCGTGGGGGTACTTCTCCGAGGCGCTACCCCCGTGCTAGGACAATCCATACCAGATAGACCGCCCTGCCCCATGACGCACCAGAAGCCCCTTCTTCACCAGATTGGCGAATGTAGCCTTGGCGGTATTCGGGCTGGCTTTGTGCTCGCGCACCATGTCGCGGGTGGTGACCCTGCCGTGGGCCTGCACGTAATCCATGATGTGCACCGCCAATTCAGACAGGGTAGAAAGCGAGGCTTTCTCCCTTTCCACCTTCGCGGCGAGGCGGCGCTTCTGTTGCTGCAGCCCGCGCAGGAAAAACAAGAGCCACGGTTGCCAGTCAGGCTTCTCGCTGTGCAGCGTGCCTTGTGTCTGGCGTAGCGCCAGGTAGTAGGACTCCTTGCTGTTCTCTATCACGCTCTCCAGAGAGCTGTAGGGAACATAGGCGTATCCTGCCTGCAGCAAGAGCAGCGTCGTCAGGATGCGGCTTAAGCGGCCGTTGCCATCCTGAAAAGGGTGGATCTCCAGAAAGACAACAATAAAGACTGCAATGATGAGCAGCGGATGCGGCCTGCGAAGCTCGCGGGCGTCCTTAAGCCATGCGATGAGTTCGGTCATGCGCCGTGGCGTGTCGAACGGCGAAGCGGTTTCAAACACGACGCCGATCATCTTCCCATCTGCATCAAAAGCGCCCACATCATTGCGGAGTGTCTTATATTCGCCACGATGGCGCTCATCTTTGGAGCTGTGGCGCAGAAGGTCCCGGTGCAGCTGCTTAATATGATTCTCCGTGATGGGTATGTCGGCCCAGGCATGAAAGACCGTTTCCATCACTTCGGCATAGCCCGCAACTTCCTGCTCGTCCCGTGTGGCGAATTTCTTGATTTCGAGACCAGCGAGCACCTGCTCAACCTCTCGGTCGGACAGCTTGCTTCCCTCGATGCGCGTCGAGGAGCCGATACTCTCAATGGTGGCGACCCGCCGAAGGGCGTTTAACCGGTCTGGGGCGATGGTCCCGAGCGCCCGCCAGGCACCTTTGAATTCATCGATTTCCGAGAGAAGCTCCAGGAGATCGGCGGTGATCTGGATGGTTTCTATTGCAAGCATATCCAATTTTATGCCGGATTATACCGGATTTGTCTACCGGAAAAGACACCGGATTATACCGGATTACGGAGAACGGCCCTGATTTACCCCCTGCCCTTTTCTCTCGACGGCTGCAGCGGCGTTACTGGCCGTAAGAACAGCGTATCTCTGTCCATTCTCGCGTGCCTTGGAGCTTACCTGCATTAGCTGATTAGCGGTTTCGTCGGTGTTGTAACCCCAATCGAGCGCCGTCATGCACCAGACGAAGTCGGCGCGGCTTACATCCGGGCCGGTGTCGCCGTGATTACGCGGGGCCCGCTCCAGGCATCGCTGATAGTCGGGCCATTTCCGGGCGCGTACTGCGTTCTCGTGTCTGCGGGAAACTCGAAGGGGGATGACGGTCGCGGGCTTTACCGGCTCGGGCTCGGCGACCAGCCCAAGGGATTCCAGATGGGATGGGGAGACCACACGGCCGGGGGCAGTATTAAGGATAGCGACTTTCGGAAACTCGGGTTCGTATTTGCGTTTGTAGTTCATGGTGCCGGCAACGCGCGTGGCGCCCGAGGCAGTGGCATCGGCTCCGACGCCTTTCTTCAGTCTCCGGGTAAAGTCTTTCGCATCACTGGGGTCAGTAAGATCGGAGATGGCTATCCAGGCCTGGTGATTTCCGGGGCTGGTCTGCAGCGTCAGGAAAGCGACCTCCCCTACCCTGCTCAGTTTTGCCGGGTCCAGATCATCAAGCTGCACAAGGCAGGTTTTATCGCTGTCCGGACGGATGATGATGTTGTTCTTGCGTTCTGCTGCACCGGGAAAAAGCTTCGGCAATGAGCTTTTGAGTTGTGCGATGGACTGGTGCCGTCGGAATCCCCGCTTTTCTCCATCGATGTCGAGATGCGTCAGGTCAAAGTGCGTTGCGCCAACACTGGCGAACGCATCGAGCATCCTGAAGGCTTCTTCCTGCTGACCCACGCTCTTTCTCCTTTCGCGGTGGGTCTTTCGGTTCTACCGGCAGGCCAACCACGAAAAGAGTTGGCAGACGATACCGGCACGATTTGAGACATGCAAGCAATGCATGGATTGAAGCTACATATAGACCTCTAGCCCCCGCCGTGTTTCATGGGCTAGTCAAGGAAGGGTTTCCCTTCTTTGGGAAGCGAGAGCCCTCGATGGGCTTGAGCTTCCAGATGTGATGCAAAAACTTACCCACCGTCTAAAATTCAATTTCTCTTTAACTTCAGTTTCGGGGTGAGAAAAAATTTTGGACAACAATCGCTTACCTGATTGATCTCCTACTAAAGGGGCGGTTTTGTCCTACGAAACGGGCGGCAATTTCCTACCAAATGGGCGGTTTTCCCCTACTAAACGGGCAGGCTGAAGCGCTGTCGCTGACAGGGAAAAGGATTCTGTTCACTACTAAGCGGGCGACGGGAATGGACTGAGGGCCGATAGCCGACGTTTTCCTTTCTCCAACGAAAGGATGGATTGCCTTTCAAGCGGCGGATCTCCTACCAGACGGGCGGACAATAGCGTGTTGCACAATTGATGCGAGCGGAACGAGATATTCACTACCAAACGGGCGACTGGACTAGATTGACCGCAGAAATGCGCCCCCTGCGGCGCTTGTATGGGATTCAGAACAACAATCAGCGGGCCGGTCTCCTACCAAATGGGCGGTCCCCAACGTGTCGCACGATTGATGCGAGCGGAGACGTTCACTACCAAACGGGCGACTGGATTAGATTGACCGCAGAAATGCGCCCCCTGCGGCACTTGCATGAATGCAGAACGACATTCAGCGGGCCGGTCCCCTACCAAATGGGCGGGTTTTATCTCCTATCCCTACTTGACTTGCCGTAGGGGTAGTGTATTTCTCCGCCATGAGCACGATAAGCCGGACCGCTGAGCAAAAAACCAATCATCTGGGTTTTCCCAAGCCGGGGGAGCTGATTGAGATGACTGGCACCCACGCGCTTGAGGCAAGTGACCGGGCCATCCTGAACCTTCTCTATCAGAATGCTCACGATAGCGGGAAGCTGCTTGAGCAGAATGCCGAATGGGAGATTCCGCTCTCAACGGTAAGGCAGGCGTTTTCCAAACACGAAAGTTCGGATCGGCTTCGGGATAGTCTGACCCGATTGATGTCGGTAAAGGTCAATGTGGTTTACGTTGCGGAGAAAAGTGATGGCGCGGGAGGCCCAGAACAGCGCGTTGTCATCACTGGCCTGTTTGACTTCTTCGATGTCTCGGCAAAGGAACTGGCGACGCGGGCAACGCTGCGCTATGGGCTGCCCCGTAAGTTGGCTCCGATGCTGAAAACGTCCGGACGTTGGGGACGGATTAAGGCAGAGATCGTCTGCTCCATGACGAGTAAGTACGCAATTTCCTTGTATGAGCTTATTCAGCTCAGAGCCAACATGGACAGGTGCGTGGAGACGTTTCCCATTGACCGGTTACGCGAGCTAATGGGTGTACCACCTGATACGTATGCGCGCGCAGATAATTTTCAACGCAAGGTCATCGACCCTGCCGTGCTGGAAGTGAACGGGCTTTCAGACATGAGCGTGCAAATCGAAATGGAGCGCCGGCATTCGCGAGCGCCGGTTCACGCCGTGACGATCTCCTGGTGGCGGAAGTCAGGCGATGAGTTCCGCCTGGCAATGGAGGAAAGAAACCGTAGCAAGCTTGGCCGTATGGCGCGACTGAAAGGAGTAATCGAGACGGTCGAGGCCGTACTGCCATAAGGGCTCGCTACCGCGCTTTGAAGAAGTCTTGACATCTAGACATCTACTAGTCTCGACGCTATGCGATGGGCGGCTTGCCGTATTTCTTGAACAAAAGATTCAGAGCTTCAGCAATCAAGGCGGGGCCAATATTCTTAGGGTCGTCCCTCCCCTGCTCTGCCTTCAGGATAGTGAACTGCTGCAACGCTTCCGGGGTCACCAGAAATCCGGCCTTCTTGAGCTTTGCGGCCTCCTTCTTGATTGGAGTTGCGACAGGTTCTGGCGTGGCGGCGCTTGGTTTCTGGCCAGGCTTATGTACGGTGAACGTGCTAATATCGCTTGCTTTTGCCATCAGCCTACCCGTTTTCTGCGCGCTTTTGGTTCGGCTTCCGCAGCAAGCTGGGCCGCGATCCATCGCCACGACTTCCGAATCTCCTGCGCGCCTTTGCTGCTCGGCGCTAGCTCTCCGATAGCGCGCCCGTCGTTGAAGGCATGAAAGAGCGCCGTCCTGCGAATTACTACGACCGGACATACCGGCAGATCAAACTCACGTTCGAGAACCCCAATAACCTTTTGGTTGTGCCCCGATCCCGGTACGCCGTTATTGAGGACCATGACGGCTTTTGTTTTCGTGCGCTTGACGATCTCTACCGAGTCCGCGACGGACTCAATATCAGGAACTGTAGGCCCGCACGGAATGACAACCAAGTCCGCGACGCGGGCGGCTTCGACGCTCGGCCACCGCTCCACGCGCGGCATGGTATCTACAAAGACGTAGTCAACGCCCTTATTCCGGCAGAATTCCAGTGCCTTGGGCAGTTGTTCGGGTTCAGACTGCAGGACTTCCGGCGTTTCTTGCGCGCGGCGCTGATACCATTTCACCGCCGTTCTTTGCGGATCGGTATCGATGACAGCGACCGCTTTGCCGGTCTGCGCCTGGACTTCAACCGCCCAATGCAATGTCAGGGTTGTCTTGCCCGCCCCACCTTTTTGCGCCAACACGCTTATGATCTGCACAACATTACTCGCGGCTGGAGATTTCTACCGTTCTAGACTTCTTCCGCTAGATGTCACGAAATCTAGATATCTAACGCTTACCCGATCCTCCGCCTCGCGGCAAGCCAAACTTTTTGCCCTGATATTCGTCCGGCTCCAGTAGATTTCTACAGTTCTAGACTTCTTCCGCTAGATGTCGTGTCGTCTAGATATCTACACGATGTTCGATTTTTCTCTAAGGGTAGTTATTCGGAACCGCGCGGAAGACATCTAGATATATAGATGTCTTAAGGTAGATTTCGCGACTTCTAGACCTCTAGTGTTTAGGCCGCCTCGGTGACTGAAGCAGCCACATTTACTCTAAGTGAGTGAATAGATGAGTAGAGCTATGGACATCTACGTTTCTAGATTTCTACCGGAAGACGTCGGCGTGTCTAGAGGTCTAGATGGTTACTGCAAGCAAAAGCGCAGTTGTTCGCGAAAAAATGACCGGTAGTGCGGAGGCAAGAGGGCAGGGGGAAAAGTCTTTACTCAGTTCTCAGCGAGAGAGCCGAGCCTTTCTCCCATTCTTCAAGCATCCGTTCCCCGGTTTCCGCAAATTCCCCGTGTTCCTTGATGTAGGCGCGGACTTCGGCTGACGTGCTGGAGATCGCTGCCTCGATGCGCTCCAGGATCTGTTTGACTCGCGAAGGGCTGCCTCCCATGCGCGTCTCACCGAGCCTTTGCAGTTCTTTTGCGCTGGGCCATTTGGTGGTTCCGTTGAGGGTGAGGGCCATGCTGTCCTTGGGTAGGTAGATGGCGGTCGTCACCAGATCATAGACGGGTGCGAGCCTGGCCTCGCCCAGCACATCGTCATACACTATCCCGAAATTCTTCAGGTGCGCGTCGCCGTTGCGCAGCGCGCAGTTAAGCACAATCAGTGTGAAGAGCTTTTCAAGATCGTCGTTTACGTGCGGCGAATTCGCAAATTGCTGAAACCGCTTCATGATCGAGGTCTCGTAGCTGCCGCGATATTTCTCATCGGTTCGCCGGGCGTTAAGGACGCAGAAGTCTTCGTAACCGCGATAGGTGCCGTCAGGGCGGAGATCGAAGCGGTCAATGACGAGCGCCATGCCGTCTTCTGCGAGCCGGTAGGGAGGTACTTCAAGCCCGCATACCTGAGCAGCCTTGAGGCAGAAGTATTCATTGGCCGCAAGCTGCGGGAATTCGTTAGGTTCCCAGAATTTCACGATATGCGTCGCGCCCCGGTAACTTTGCGAGAGGCGGGGATGCGCGGAGCTCAAGGCAACGGAAGCCTTTTCGTCGCGCACGAGTATCTTGGGCTGCACGCCGCTGATGCCGGAAAACGAGGCGAACTTCTCGATAAGGTAGTGGAACAAATCCCCGTCACGCCTCCGCGCCAGAATCTCATCCACCGACTGGAACGGAACATCCTCTTCCAGTTGCTCCTTCTGGCCGGTGTAGCGGATGCGGCCGACCTGCGAACGCCCTACGACTGCAAGGAGGTCAAACTCGTCAAACGTACCGGTGGCTTTTGCGAAGGCAAGACGGAGCCTCTCGCGCAGCGCGCCCTCGGGAAGATTCATCTCGAAGATAGGAGGCAGGCCAAAGCCCCTGTCCCAGGAGGGCAGGCGCACGGGCATGGTTACAGAGACCGCGCGCGCGGGCGGGGTATCGGGCAGATAAAGAAATGTGCTGCCGCGCTCGCCGCTGCGGTCGAGCAGGCCCGCTTCAGCGCCGTCGGTCCAGACCTTTATCATTGCGATCCTCTTCCATAAGTTCGTCGAGCGTGGGCCGGCGCGCACTTGCTTCCTGAAGTTTGAGCTCCAGGCCAAGCGCCGTCAGGATTCTGGTAATCTTGGAAAATCCGAGCTCACCCGAGCGGCCGTTTTCGAGGGCGTCCAGCGTCGAATGGCCGATAGAGGCCTTGCTTGCCAGCGCGGCCTGGCTCAGGTCTTGCGCCTTGCGCCTTGCAGCGATCTCGGCTCCTATGGCGGACAGGGTTAACATCTACCTACTTTACTAGGTAATTTGTCTATTGTCTAGCATTATACCTAGTATATGAGGTTGTAATGGTGGCGCTCGGGCGTGGCCTCCACTATAATGGACGCAGGAGTTTCACTGTGACCGAGGACATCGAAGCACTGGTAGCCCATATCCGCCGGAACCTCGGCGATTTAGACATTTCCATGCCGGGTGGGGAGTACGAGTATTCTGCTCTCCCGCTCTGCGTGACGGATGCCGTGTTCTCGCTGGGCGTGCGATACGAGTCCACGGAGCGAACGGTTCGCGAGTTGTGCGAACGCTACGGTTGGGAAATGTCGAGGAAGCTCGCCTCCGCAGAACTCACCATGAGCGATTTCCTGAAAATCCTGCAGCCCTACGAAAATCGCTGGGAAGAGATGGCGCGCGACGTGTTCCGCAATCACCAGCGCACATCCTCTAGATCGGGCATCCTGAAAAGCGAGGCAGTGTACAAGGTCTGCAAAATCCTCCAGGACCAAGGCGCGGAGACCTTCGCGGCCTTCAGGCGCGCGCTGGAATCCGGACAGGGTGACGATTTGAGGCGGGCGTTTACTGCCGTCCGTGGGCAGGGCAGCGGCCTCTCGTTTAACTATCTGCGCATCCTCACCGGAGATACGAATGCCGTTAAGGCAGACCGGATGGTCACCCGGTTTGTTGCGGACGCGATGCGAGTACGCAACGTGAAGCCTGAACTCTGCGAGCGACTTGTCCGGGAGGCGAGCGCGATTCTGCGAACCGAATACCCGAAGTTAACGCCGAGCCTGCTCGACCATGTGATATGGAAATATCAGCGCGCGCAGGAAGAAAAACCACAGACTGCATGTTGCCGGGAGCCCGAGCGGGAACTTGGGTCCAACTTGGGTCCAACTACTGACAAATCAGGTCCAAAACCGTGTACTACGACATAGAGAAAAGCTAGACGGGCCAATGAGATAGTGTTTCGTTCACTGCCTTGGGCGCAGGGGGTCCGCGGTTCAAATCCGCGCGCCCCGACCAGTTACTTCTTTGTTTTCAATTCACGCAGCCCGACGTGGATTGGTTCAACTCTGCAACTTGGATCCATTTGGGTCCAAATACCAGCTGCTCTACACTCTCCACCGCGCGGCGCTGCTCTTCCGGTATCGCGTGCAGATAAATCTCGCGCGTGATTTCGGGAACCCCGTGTCCGAGCAACGATTGTATGGTGCCCAGCGGCGTTCCCACACCATCGAGCATCGTTGCGTAGCTGTGCCGCAGCAGATGCCACGTCACACCTGTGAGCCCAAGCTTCTTCGCTGCGGGCTTCACATGTTTGCGCAGGAGATTGCGCCGGTCGAGCGGCAATCCCTCGCGTGTGGCAAATACCAGGGCCGTTGGCTCGGCAAGGACAGGGCGGACGCTCTCTAAAATCTCCGCCGTTTCCTTCCCGATGGGAATGGTGCGAACACTGCGCTTCGTCTTGGGTTTGTCGAAGTGGCCTTCATACACCGTCTCACACACACGGAGCATTCGAGCCTTTACGTCGATGTTCCCCCAGCGAAGTGCAAGCAACTCTCCCCACTCGCAAGCCCGTGAGCACGAGCAGCAACATGATTGAGCGCGTTGGCTCATCCAGCAAAGCAGCCAGGTCCCGTATCTGAGCGGCGTTAAGCACCACTCGTTACGGTCTGTAATGCCGTCGTGGAAGTTTGGTTTTCTGCGCGAGATTCTCTGCGATGTAGCCCCAATCTTCGGCCGCGCCAAGAATCTTGCTCAGTCCGCACTTGAAATGATGCACGGTCTCCCACGACAGTCCGCCCCCGAGTTTTCGGCGGAGAAAGCCTTGCAGCTCTTCGCGGGTAATATCGCGGATCTGCCTCTTGCCGAAAGCCGGGATGAGATGAACGTCAAGCACGTAGCGGTAGTGTTTCGGGGTTGCGTATTTGAGTGTTGGCAGAACCACGGGCGACCAGTCCTCTGCATTTCGCCCAATGGAGCCGCATGAAATAGAAGATATTTTTTGCATCTTCAAGGATGAACTGAAGACAGCACCGGCTGCGCCGATAGCGCAAGACATCGTCAAGCGCAGCTGCTGCAATTAGTCGTCCCGACGTCATAGGTCGGTCGTGCGGATGAGAACAGACCCGTCCGGTTCCGTTTCGCCATCGAGATATTTCTGCCGAGCTTTCAGTTCGATGGCCTGAAGGTGGGCCGTGAATACTTCCAGCTTGTTCTTGTCATCCCCGTGGAAGTGATCGTCGATTGCCTCCCTGCTGATGGCGCACCGCACGCGGTTTTTCCCGTCCTGTCCCCAGAATGTGACGACCATGCGGTCGAAATCATATCTCGCTTCCGGCTCCGGAAATCTCAGATCATGTTGCTCAAGGGACCATCGCACCCGCTTTGCCACGAACGCGGCGAACGGATTGATGTCCAGATCGATGCTGGCGCTGTCCAATGCCTTCAGGTAAGTGTTGCGATCTCTGACGCGGATCACCGTCCAGGGATAGCCGCCCGAGGCCAGCATCGAGTTCATCAGGAAGCGCGCCATCCGTCCGTTGCCGTCCGGGTATGGATGGATGTAGCCGAACAGCCAGTGACCAAGCACAGCGCGCACAGAAGGGTCGGGTTCCTTTTCGAGCAGATCAAACAGCGCAGGCATAGCCTCGCGCACCGACTCCCACCGCGGCGGCACGAAGCGCGATGTGCGTAGATAGACGGGATTGTTCCGATATCCGGCCAATGCCCCGGCTTCGATCAGGCCCGCCGCAACGCAGGGCTGGAACAGTTCACGATACCAATCGTTGTGCGCCGTGCGCACGAGAGCTCCGGCATTGCCATCCGCGATGATTTCCGCCACCGTTGCTTTTACCTTCTGAAATGCCTGCCAGTAGCCGCGCGCCGCCAGGGCGTCGCGGCTCTTGCGGTCGTCCTCGTGATGTTCCGGGTCCCAGCCGCCCCACCTCACCCGGTCGATCAGCGCGGGCGTGACGGAATATCCCTCGATGGATAGCGAGTGATACGCGTCACTCTGATAGATTTCGTCGATGAAGCGCAGATACGCGTCCTTGTCTTTCGGCGGTCCCGGCGCCGCCGGGAAATTCCTGATGACGGCATCGCGCATCGATTCCCACATCATCTGCACGCGTCCGACAATGGGCGACACCGCGCGGCTTGATGCGCCGAATGTTTGCCCTGCCTCAAACGGATTGCTCTCGCGCACGTCATAACCGGCGCTTTTCATCGTGCTGACGATGTCGTCCGCCAACTTCGGCCGGCCGGTCTGCCGGAACGCCCTGGCCAAATAGCCCGCTTTCGCGGAGTGGCCACCGTTGAGAAGGAGACGCAGGAGGTCCGATGCGTCGGCGAGGCTGCCTAGAACCACCTGCACCTCGATGGGGTTTGGTGCGAAGAAAGATTCCGGCACCCTCACCAGCGCCGCCACCGGCGAGAAAAGCCGCAGGCCGTCCCTCACCGCTCGATCAGCTGCCGCCGGCATCTCGGACACTTTCAGGTCGTAGAGCGACGTGCCAAACAGAAGGTTGATCGTGTTGTTCGTGCCCTTCGGGCTGTTGACCACCACCTGGGGTGGAATGACCGTTCTCTCGCCGTGAAGCAAGAGCGATTGCTCCGGCGCCAGATGCCACTCCTCACCGAAACGGTCGTTACAGTAGCGCGCGCAGAATTCCCAGAATGAGGCGTACCACGGGGTGCTGTCGCCCGCCCGCGCGCTCGGGCTGGAGGAGATCAGCCATCCGCGCATGACTTCCTGCACAAAGCCGTTGGCGACCAGGCGTTCGCGGTGAACGCGGCTCAGGTCATCCGATCGGAACACACGTCTCCCGCCTTCCTGGAGCGCTTTGAGCGCATCGAGAGATTCAGCCAGTTTCTCGCTCGGCGTTGCCATGGACCCCTTCGTCTGCTCGGGTTATCGCAAGTTTTTGGTGCCGTGCAAACACAAGTATATAATGCCGTTCAAATACAAGTTAATACTGCTGGATAACTGCAAGTAGTTAATGCGTAATTTTAATCAAATCATTCAATTACAATAGCTTATAAATACATTCTCCCACACCATCGGCTAACCCGTCTACCGTCCACAACGGTGCGAAAGTGCAGCCCCGCGCACCGCGCAGATGGCCCCGCTTGACTAGTGCAAACTGAGCGCGTAGACTTATAAAGTTACTAAAGTTTGTGAGGTTTATGAAATCAAACGAGCCAGATCCGCGCACTCTCAAGCATCGGCCTGTGGTCCTAATTGACTATGCAGGCCATGATGGATTTTACCCCGCAACTGAAACTGATTGTCGGTACCTCAGCCTTGGCTGGGCGCAATACGACCCCCGCCAATTGTCGGTGAAAACGCTCCGACACACCGGCGATCGGTGGTCACGTCAATCTGAGGAAGTGCCACTTCATCGCTGCATTGATGCGACAGCCCTGATCGCCGAGGTGGTCGCGCAATCTGCAGGATCGGACCGGGTTACCTTCAAGGAAGGATTTCTGGAACGGCAAGACCAAACGGTGTCTCTTCCGCTCGAAGTCGCCAATGAGCGGGAGCGTTCCGATTTCGAAGCAAAGCTGACCGACCCCCTCGTCATGCGCCGGCTCGGAAAGTTGGCTGACGTGCTGATCGCGCTTCGGCGCGCGGGCCGTGTCTGAGCGGAGCGCATTATGCAGAATCGTTTGATTACAGATCAGAGCCCGAACACTCCCCCCGTCGATCTTCTCGGAGGCGGGCAAGTTGTGGCCATCGTCGTAGGTGTTGAAAATTACCAGCCTCGACGTGAGGGCCAAATTCTTGCCAAAGTTGATTTTGCGCGGGATGACGCCGAGGCGTTCGCCGATGTACTGAAGAGCATTTACCCTGCCGAGCGCTTGAGCCTCACGCTATAGCGCGACAGCGAGGCTACGTGCGCCAGCCTCAAGAACGACTTGGGATTTGCGATCAAGTCTCTCGCCCCCGACGATCTCTTCATCTTCTACTACGCCGGCCATGGATTCCACGGCGCAGGCGGCAACCGAATCACGGCATGGGACAGTAATTCCCTTAATATCGAGGGCACGACGCTGCTTCTCCGCGAAGTTCTCAGGGATCCGCTCGCTGCGAGTTCATGTAAGCGAGCGGTCGCCTTCGTCGATGCGTGCGCGAGTGGCTTCATGGCGATTGGCCGCGACGTGGTTACATCAATGAATCCACACGAGCTCAAAGAATTCCTTGGCGCAGCGACTTACTCCGCAATGTTCCTGTCTTGCACGCCGGGAGAAAAATCGTATCCCGCGACTGCATTGCAACACGGGGTGTGGACGTATTTTCTTCTCAAGGCGCTAAAGGGCGACGCTGAAGAGGCTCTTGGGCCGGAGCGCTATTTGACCGATACCCGCGATTATCTGCGCTCGGAAGTTCCGCGCTACGTCACCCGAGAGATGCAGGTGCGCGGCAATCAGACGCCACAGGCGATTATCACCGCCTCGAACACTTTCGCGATTCGACAGGTACCGGAGCGGGTAGTACCAGTCGCTCCGGCAAGCGATCTTTCGCGCGTTCGAGCCCCCATCGTTCGAGAGTACTTGGAAAGCATCCAGAGCGGCGCGATCAAGTCGCTGGACAATTTTGACAAGGCGCGCGGCCATTTTGTTCCCAAGTTCGTGACGATAGCCACGACCAAATTCGTGCACGATTTGCTCGCCGCCGAGATCGACGAAGAAATCCAGCAGCTCTATGAGGCAACAAAGGCGGCTTTCAAATTGCGGCGGGATGACATCCCACACTCCAGCGGAAACGGTCAGGGTAGCCTTGACACCGAATTTTTCCGGTTCTCGATTGATACGCACCAGGATGAAGACGATCCGGCTAAGTATGTCATCGTCAAGAGGCTCGAACTCCGCGACGCACCCGACGCGCATCTCGAAAAGATCGATGAGGTGTTCGGCAGGATGTTCGACGAAGTTGTCGTCGATGTGGATGCCGACGTTCTAGACTTCGGCGATCTCGTAAACCTGTTCGAAGACATTGTGGAAGCACATGGTGGGGAGCTGAAGGATGAAGAGAACCTAAGCCGCTTGACCTACACGGCGACCAACGGTACCCGGATCAATATCGATACTGAACACGGCCGCCTCAGCCTAGGAGGCGGTGGGCGTCAAGCCTGCTCAACATTGCTTGCGCGCGCCCGGCAGTACCGGTTCGGGCTGACCGGGCGGTCACGTCTGATGTTACCCTGAAGCGTTAGCGTTTACGGTTAAATGATTAATTCAGAAGTGTGATTGCCGAGACCCTGCCGATGAGTTCCGTGGAGTCCACCTCATTAGGCACCGAGGACGCCGTCTGACTCTCGGCAATCGAATCTTGAAAACATGAGGCATCTTTCTAAGAACCTATCCGCGGCGGTCGCAAGCTGGTCCCGCGTGTGGCGGGTCCCTGGACTCCCGGCCCATGTTTCATTTAGTCGAAACCCCCGTCTCAAGACCACGATCGCCCGCTGGCTGGAAGACCTTCAATGTATTGAGTTGAGCCCACGATTCTTCGCACTCAGGAGTAGGCAGGAAGAGATTCTGTGCCACGAAGTCGCGCATGCCGCGGCCTTGCTGTTACACGGCCAAGGGATTGCGCCTCACGGACCAGAATGGCGTGCCCTCGTCGAAGCAGCGGGATTTGCGCCCGCCTCGACGCTCACGACACGCCGGCGTGGGCTGCGACAGACACGTTTGATTCCGAAGCCGCTCTATGAACATCGTTGCCTTGTTTGTCATGCCGTTCGTTATGCAAAGCGCGCAATGGCGAACTGGCGCTGCGTCGAGTGCGTTGCACTCAACTTGCCTGGGCGGTTGCAAATCGTTCGTCGCCCAAGAGATGGAGTGAGCCGTTGATCCCTGAGAACTGCCCTTTCTGCGTGCCTGAGCCTGACCGGGTGTTCTATCGAGATCCTCTTGTGATTGGGTTCTGGGATGGTTCCCCGGTGACCCCAGGACACGTCCTGCTTATCCCGACCCGACACGTTCGGAACTGGTTCGAGGCAACTATCGAGGAGCGGATTGCATTGACTCGGGCCATCGACGTGGCACGCCACGCCATCG
>JBEKPJ010000092.1:0-26071 GCA_049520935.1 Terriglobales bacterium
GCGCGATTGGCTCAGGAATGACTGCTGCATTCATGCGATTCGCCCTCGGCCGCTCTTCGGCGGCTCAACAAACGTAACAGCGCGCGCTAGCGGTCGTCACGCACGCTTGCCGAAAGCTCACGTTGCATCGGGCCCTTTTAGCTCCGTCGTGGCAACACTCGATCGAGTAGCCGGAACAGCTTCTATCTGCGCGGGGGGCGCGAGCCGTGTCAGCGGCGCGGGCGTCCTAGCACTCCAGTGGGGCATCGCAACCGTCATGAGGGGTAAAAGGGCTGCAATGCTGATCGCACAAGCCCACATGAAATGACGCGTTGCCGCCGATGAGCGGGAGAGTAGCCGCGTGACAAGCCAGGCTATGCCCAGTGGAAAGCTGGCCCGGAAACCACACGCAATCAGAAGTGGAACAACATTCGATCCGGACATCACTTATTCTCCCTGCGCCCCTCTTCAATCATCGCGCTGAGTCGTTGCCAGTCTTTTTCCGATAAATGCTTCGAGTCCTCGTCCAACAGGGCTGAGATCGCCTGGGTCACTGAACCTTCAAAAAATGTGTTCAGGACATGGCGCAAAGCAGATCGGCTCGCACGCTCTCTCTCAACTGTTGGGATGTAAACGTATCGTGCCCCATCTTGCTCGTGACGAACTAGCTCTTTCTCCTCCAATATGCGCAGAAACGTCCGAACCGCTGAATAGCTGGGCGGGTCTGTCATCGTCTTCTGCACTTCGGCACACGTCGCACGTCTGGCCCGGTAGAGAACGTCCAGAACCTGTCGTTCTCTTCGGCTTAATTGGGCAGCTGCTAAATTCTTAGCCATAACTGCTAAATATTTAGCATAGTCCCCCGATAGACGTCAACATCTAATCTTCGTTTGATATGAGCCCGCGCAGCCGATGGATCACCATCGTACAGCAACTGTGAAACATCCTTGAGTAACATTCCGACCACTTCGTGCATGCGCGTGTAATCATGCTCACAATTCCCTTCGATGGCTCGTAGCGCAGCAAGCCCTTTTCCAGGCTGGCAATTTATTCTGCAGTTCTACAATTGGACCCCAATTCGCCACGCTTCACCACGTGCGATTACACGTGACCAGGCTATATCGTTGCGAGACAATCTGGCGCCGTTAAAGGGGAAGCAGTTGACCGTCTCAGCTGTGGCCGGAACGCTGAAGCATTCGAGTTCGCCGATCAACTGATCAAGATATTCTCAGACGCCGGGCTACAGGTCTCCTTCGATGGCGGCAAGCAATTTAGGTTTCCGGTTTCAGGTTTTCAGCTCATGGTTAGCCCAGATCGCGCACAAAACGCCACCATCCTCCAAAGAGCACTCAATGACTCTGGCCTACAGGGTGGCTGGATCAACAGGGAGCATTCGCAATACCCGCAAACGCCGGACATTCGCGACGGCATAACAAAATTTGGATTTTGCCGCGCGAGTTCTTGATGCACCTGGTTCCAATGCAAGACTTGCCTGCTTGATTGCCCGCGAGATGTCGAATGGCGTCGGAAGGGCGATGAGAAGTGTGTCCGTCAGCCTCCTTGGGAGGTTCGGGATCACTTTGTTACTGGGAATCTGTTGCTCGCTCTTAAATTCATAGAAGAAGACAATTGTCCATTCCGCTGAGCATGAGACAATGCGCCCACGACGCCACTTATTCCAGTACGCTGATGCTGAAAGACCAGACAAATCAGCCGCACCAACTTTGCGGAGTAGTTCTACAACGTTTAGGACATTCTTGACAGAAAGAGTGTAGTCAATACCGAGGTACAACCGACCCCAGTACTCTCGAATCTTAAAAGAGTATGCTGGGTAAAATCGCAAATATCGCGTTACGCCGCTCGGGACCGGCAACTCGATTCGCCGTTTGTGAGTGATCACGCGCCCGTGTTTGGCGCTGTCGACGAACCAGTCATGCGCCTCCAAAGAGTCCTCTAGCGCCCTCAGCATTTCCCCTCTGCGGGTCCCTAGTTCTGCAATGTCTAGTCGTCCTTGGGCGCTGCTGAATCTCAATGGGAAAAGATTGGTAAATTCTGGATTAGGCGTTGTCGTGCCAGCGGAGCGCATCAGTGCTTCGCGTTCAACGGCTTTACTATAGAGGATAACTTTGGTCTGAGACTCTGAGACCTCATAGCGGGGAGCGGGAAGGCTTATGGCCTCCATTTCTGTTGTCTACGATCGTAAAGGTTAACGCGTTCGAGGTGGCTCCGCCCGGACTCGGCGTGGACACGCTTACTGTCGCTGTGCCCGCGTTCTGCACATCGGAAAAGTTGATCTGGGCTTGCACCTCGGTGCTCGAAACCAGTTCCGTTTGACGCGGACTTCCGTTCCACTCGACCGTGGAGAGCGAGACAAAGTTGCTGCCCGTCACAGTCAAGGTGATTCCGTTCAGCCCGGTGTAGCCAGCTTCCACAGAACTGGGGCTTAAGGCTGTAATTGCGGGGGCCGGATTTGAGTCCTGCGGACCAGCCAGCATGCGCCGTGGCTTGATCTCTGGCCGGGAGCGAACTTCTGGTAGGGCCTTCTGTCGCGACCGAATGACTGGTTTTGGCCAACTCCTCATCACCGGGAACCCGAAGGGTCAATTTGTGCCTGTGAATTTGTGAAGTAGGCATCCGCGCAATCAATCCCCCTTTTTTAGCGCTATCCTATCGAGTTCAAAAACAAAACTGCCCACGCCACTGCTGGTCGCTGGCCTTCGCGAAGCTTGTCAAAGTTTTGCCGCGGGTGCTGCTTACAGAAGTTGGCAGAGAAGAATTTGGCAGAGAACAATGAACAGAGTGCGCCCGGTCTCTGGAGTCTCTCCCTATCTACCTGCGGGACATTTTGTCCCGCTTGTGCGCGGAATTGAGGACAGATTGTCCTCCTCATCAAATTCGCGACCCGTTGCCTTTATACGCCTCAACCAGTTGCACGTCAGCCGCCCTTGGCCGCTGTCGTGCTGCTGAAAGCTAGTAGTCGACCCTAGCGGGTCTGAAGTTGGAGGCGTTGTGAGATTCAAGGCGGACAAAGCAATCGGCAGAAACGAACGGAATAGCGCGGCTTCGGGAAAGCTCGCGAGCAAGCCCAAACAGGGGTTTTTGGGCGTGGTGCTTCTGTTGCTGATGCTCGTCCCGGGCTTGGCTCGAGCGCAATCCCAGAAATTATCGCCGGACCTCGAACGCGTGCCTGGCGGGGGGGCGGTCGACGTTATCATTCAGTATCGCACCGTACCGACTCCGTCGCATTTCAATCGAGTCGTGGCCAGGGGCGGCCTGCTGCACCACGACTTGCGTAGCATAAACGCCGGCGCGTTCCGTGTGCCCGTCAGGATGCTGGCCGAACTCGCAAAGGATCCCGAAGTCAAATACGTCTCTTTGGATCGGCCGGTTGGGCCAAGCTTAGCACTGCTCTCCCAGAATCCTGATTTCTACGAGGGGGCGGTGGTCGCGCTCTCCGGCTGGAACCTGTACGACGGTAGCGGCATCGGCATTGCCGTGATCGATAGCGGAATCACCAACAGTGGAGATTTCGGCTCCCGTATCGTTTACAATCAGAGTTTCGTAAGCGGTCAAACCTCGAGCACCACCGACGCCTACGGTCACGGCACTCACGTCGCCGGCATCCTGGCGGGAGACGGCGCCAACTCCACCGGATCGAACTTTTCAAAGACGTTTGTCGGAGTGGCCTACGGCGCCAATCTCATCAATCTTCGCGTTCTCGACCAGAACGGCGCGGGCACCGACAGCCAGGTCATCGCCGCCATTCAACAGGCCGTCAGCCTCAAGAGTCAGTACAACATCCGCATCATTAATCTTTCGCTCGGCCGTGGGGTTTACGAAAGTTATACATTGGACCCGTTGTGTCAGGCAGTTGAATCGGCCTGGAAGGCGGGCATCTTCGTGGCCGTTGCGGCGGGAAACAATGGACGCAGCAACGCCGCCAGCACCGATGGCTACGGCACGATCAACGCTCCTGGCAACGATCCTTATGTTATGACCGTGGGCGCGATGAAGCCGATGGGGACTCCCTATAACACCGATGATCTGATCGCCAGCTACAGTTCCAAAGGGCCAACCTTATTCGATCACGTGGTAAAGCCGGATATTGTCGCGCCCGGGAATGAGGTTATCTCGGTGTTGGCTTCGACCAGCGCGACGCTGTATTCGTCTACGAATTCCATACCCACCGACTACTACAACACCAAGGGCACCACGGCGGCTTCGAGCACGTACTTTAAGTTGAACGGGACCAGCATGGCCACCCCGGTCGTCAGCGGGACGGTGGCGCTCATGCTGAACCAAAACTCCGCCCTGACCCCGGATCAAATCAAAGCACGGATGATGGTGTCGACCTATAAGAATTTTCCAACCAGCAGCACGGCGACGGACCCCACCACGGGCATAACCTACACCAGCCAGTACGACGTCTTCACGATCGGAGCCGGGTATCTCAATATCCAGAACGTCCTAGTGAACACCGACCTGGCTCCTTCCACCGTAGGCGTGGCGCAATCGCCGACGGTGGCGAAGGATGCTGCCGGCAATTACTACCTGGTGACCGGATCTTCCGTGGTTTGGGGCACCTCGGTCGTTTGGGGTAAGTCGGTCGTTTGGGGCACGTCGGTTTTCTCGGGAACAGACGCCTATGGAGAGTCCGTGTTGTGGGGCTCTTCAGTGGTGTGGGGAACGTCCACCGACACGGGTTACAGCGTGGTCTGGGGAACTGCGGCCCAGGCTGCCTCGGCTGCGTCCGTAGTTTGGGGTTCGGAGACCCAGGCCCAGGAGAACGCGTTGCAGATCGTGGGCGAGCAATAGCACACCCCAGTGGTTGGCGAGAGTGCGAGGGGGCAGGTGCAAGTTATTATTTCGCACAGGATCCGTGAGCGAGTGTCGTTTTTCCGTAATTAATGCAATGGTGGCATTTCAAGGGGTCGCCGATCAATCACAGTTACCAGGCGAGTAACTGCCTATAAGACCGGTTATGGTGTACCACCTTGTTTTCTGACATTTTGCACGTTCCTTTTCCCTGTGCACCCTAAATCCCGGAAAACGGCGCCCTCCCACCTCAAGCGAGGGGAAAAACCCCGGAAGACGTCGTCGACGGCGCCCCAAGGGGGCGTTTCCTGGGTTCCACCCCTTGGCTGGTACTCAGGCAGGTTGTCGTGTTTCCTGATGAAGGAAAAACGACACGGGTCGTTTACCCTCGTTTCTTTCGGCTGCTCGTCTGCTTGTGGTTCGGTCACCGGTGCAGCCGCTACTGCTGACGCCGCGCTCGCAAAACTAGCAAGCTGCTGTTGCAGCTGCCCATCACATTCGGCAATGCGTTTTTGGTAAGTGTCGTAGGTGTCCACTTCCTGTTTCACCAAGAACAGCAACTCCGGACGCCAGTTGCCCTGCAAGCTCTTCGCAACCTCTTCCGAGCTGGCGTGGATGCGCCGATCTCTGAGCGCGGCCAATTTCTGCGGATCCCGTTCTCCACCCACGATGGCGCGCACAATCAATTGCCCGGTCACTCCACTCAGATCGCTGATCACATTGGCCAACTGCACATTCATCTGCGTGAGGGCTTTCTGCATGCGCTGGATGCAGCTCGCCGCCCTTGCACATGTTCGGCTCGTTGCCGCCAATAGGCCGTAACCCCCGGATCTGGCTGGTGGGCTGAAAAGAGTTGTTTAACAATCCGTACGTGTGCAGCTTCAACAACCACTGGCACTCCTGTACCTCGCATTCATTTACCGCAGCTAACCCTTCGGTGACTACACTCGTCGGATCGAGGAAAGCCTCATCCTCAGACCTCAAAACCGTAAGCACTTTCGTAATGTGGCGTGCTCATTTGGATGGTCCAAAACCGGCCATGACCTTCGATAGTAGTAAGTGTGCCGATCCCGCGCCCAGAAACTGACGCGGACGCTTAGGTTGAACGAAGCGGAGGCCGGGACCGGGAGCAATTCCGGTGTTCCCGGCCAGCGTGTTTCAGGCGACTGATTTCAGATGGAGGCCTCGATGGGGCGATCGTACCTGCGCTTGCTGACGCTGACGCTGGCAGCGAGCAGTCTGGCGCCGCTGATCACCATTTTTGCCAGTTGTTACCTGCGGGACGGAGTCGTGCCTTGGCTGCGGCTGCCGGTTTACCTGCTGACCGCTCTTGGAATCATTTCGCTGGCGCTGCTGTTTCGCTGGTGGCTGCGACGGGTCGAAGACCACGGGGACAGTGCCGCTGCCGATCAGGCCGGTTTCCTGCTGCGCGAGGTGCCTGAGAAGTGGATCAATCCTGCAATCGTTGCCTCCGCGCTACTCAGCCTGTTCCTGGAACTCGCTATCATCCGCTGGCAGGCGACGGTATTTCCCTTTTTCTCTCTTTACAAAAACCTATCTTTACTCTCCTGCTTCGCCGGCATGGGACTGGGCTATGCCTTGGGACGCCGCGACCGCGTGCCCCTTTTCCTGACGATGCCGCTGTTGTGCTGGCAGTTCCTGTTTATGATTGCGATGCGTTACGGCATGAACTACGAGCAGTTTCACATCCTCTATGTTTTGCCTTTTCGTGAGCAGCTGAATATGGGTCTGCCCCAGGTGGGCCAATATTGGCAGGCATTGCAGAGCTATTACGTGCTTTCCGTTGTCTTTCTGATGACGGCGCTGGCATTTGTTCCGATCGGACAGCTCTGCGGCTGTCTCATGCAGCGCCGCGAAAAACTGACCGCCTACGGACTGAATCTGCTGGGCAGCCTCGCCGGCGTCCTCTTGATGTTTTTGGTGAGTGCTTACTGGACGCCCCCGGCAGTCTGGTTCCTCATCGCATTCGCTCTCCTGCTCGCCTTCCATGTCCGGAAAGGGAGGGTGCTAAGGCTGAGCCTCGCCGCCGGAATCGTAGCCTTGCTGATTCTAGAATGGCCGGTCAGCCCTGCCTGGCAGAGGATCTATTCTCCCTATCAACTGCTTGAGGTCGGGCGCGGCGAGCACGGGTTCATGGAAATCCGAGCCGCGGGCCACTACTACCAGAAGGTGTACGACTTCATCAATTCCGGCGACCGATGGCCAGCCGATTCCGATGTCCGCATCGCCCGCAACTATTACGAACTGCCCTATCGAATCAAGCAGCGGCCCAAGGATGTTGCCATCGTGGGCGCGGGATCAGGCAACGACGTTGCCGCCGCGCTGCGTGCCGGAGCCGAGCATGTCGACGCAATCGAGATCGATCCCGCGATTCTCATGCTGGGGCGTGATGGCCATCCCGAACATCCTTACGCCGATCCGCGGGTGCGCGCGGTCAATACCGATGCCCGCTCGTTCCTGCGCACGACCAACCAAAGGTATGACCTGATCGTATTCGGCTTGCTCGACTCCCATACTCTCCTGAGCCAGGCGTCGAGTGTGCGGCTGGACTCCTTCGTCTACACAGTGCAAGCGATGCAGGAGGCTCGGGCGCGTCTGAAACCCCACGGGATGATCTCGCTCACCTTTACCGTGCTCAACGATCAACTGGGCCGCAAGATCTATCTGATGCTCAAGAACGCCTTCGACGGGCGCGCGCCGCTTTGTTACATGATCGGATACGACTCCGGCATAATATTCTTGGAGTCGGAAGATTCACTGACCTTGCCGCCGGATCTCCTCGCAAAAAAAAACTTCTTGGACAAAACCGGGACGTACTCCAATCCGAACATCCATGCCGACGTCTCGACGGATGACTGGCCGTTTTTCTATATGCCGGCGCGAATCTATCCCGTCTCGTACCTGGGGATGGTCGTTTTGGTGTTGGCCCTGTCACTGTTTCTGATTTCCAACTTCCTGCCGGAGCGGCCGCAGAGCGGCAATCTTCCCTTCTTCCTTCTGGGGGCGGGCTTCATGCTGATCGAAACCAAGGGCATCACTGAACTGGGGCTTACTTTCGGCAATTCCTGGCAAGTGATCGGAGTAGTGATCGCCGCCATCATGGTAATGGCCTTCCTGGCTAACTTGGTGGTGCAGCAACTCAAGATCGACCGTCTGGCTCTCCCGTACACATTGCTGCTGGCGTCGCTGGCCGTGGGTTGGTGGGTCGCGAAGAACGGCGGGCTGCCCTCGACCTGGGATGGCCGGATCGGAACGGCGACGCTGCTGACTTGCCCGATGTTTTTTTCCGGCATTGTCTTTTCTACGCTGCTGAAATCCCGCGGCGACATTACCGGGGTGATGTCGGCGAATCTGTTCGGCGCAATGTGCGGCGGCCTGCTCGAGTACAACTCGATGTATTTCGGATTCCGGTTTCTCTACATAATCGCCGCCGGCTTGTATCTGGGCGCTATCGGTTGGGAATTCGTCGTGTCTAAATGGCAAACCGCGGCAACTGCTACGGCGAAGGCGGTATCGGCAGCGGCGGGAAATTAGTCTGAATTTAGGGGATGCCAATCTTCGGGCATTCGGGCCAACTCGACTTTATCCACGCTGTCGAGCTGCAATTAACCTGTAGACAACGGTGATTTGCGGCACTTAACTTGTAGACTTCCGGTCCGAAGGACTGCATTTACCTTGTGGATAAACATCTTGTACTTAACTTGGTTCTGGCTCAGGTTTGGTGCAACCGCCGGCGAGTCTCGGTAATCAAAATTGAATAGCTAAGAAGTTGTCGTTCAAGGAATTGCTGTCGAATCTGAACGGTTTGACAGTGCGAAGCGTGGTGCCAGCAGAGCTGGGTTGGGTCCTCGAAGCGGAGGGATCAGGGAGCGCCCTCTGCCCTGATTGTGGAGTGACTTCCCATTCCCGCCATAGTCGCTACTGGCGGAAGCTTCGCGACCTCCCGCCGCAGGGAGCATCGGTTACCCTCAAGGTCCAGATGGGTCGTTGGCGTTGCCCTAGTCGCCGGTGCTCGCGCCAGATCTTTACCGAGCGCGTCGCCGACGTGCTGCTCCCGCATTCCCAGCAGACCAACCGTTTGAGTCAAGTCCATCGGCTGGTAGGCCGCGCGCTGGGCGGCCGTTCTGGTCAGCGATTGCTGAATCGGCTGAGTATGCCGTCGAGTCGACATACGCGGCTTCGCCAGGTCATCAAAGGGACCCGTGGATCTGCTGGCCAAGACGCGATCCGAGTCGTGGGTGTCGATGACTGGGCGTGGCGTAAAGGTCAGTCGTTCGGTACCATCTTGGTCGATCTGGAGCGAAGTGAGGTTGTAGATTTATTGCCCACTCGCTCGGCCAAGGTGCTTCGGGAGTGGCTGGTACAACATCCCGAAGTGATGAAGGTCAGCCGAGACCGTCAAGGTGTTCACGCTGAAGGAGTCCGTGCCGGCGCCCCACAAGCCCGGCAGGTCGCCGACCGCTTTCACTTAACACTGAACTTGCGTCAAGTGGTGGAGCGCGAACTCGCGGTCCGGCGATCATTCCTGCGCCTCACTCCCAAGAGCAACACCCGTGCTAGCGGCTGGTCCAACCAAGGAAGCAGAGAAGGGTAAGACCAGACAGATCTCAATCCAATCCAGCGTGCAGAAGCAACACGCGGAAGTCGCCCGAGTACGGCGGCAGGAAAAGCTAGAACTGTTTGAAACCATCCACCGAATGAAGAACGCTGGCATGAAGGTGACCCAAATTGCGGGCCATCTCGGCCTCAACCGACGGCGCCTTGACCGCTGGCTACGTCTGGACACGCTGCCCGAACGCAATCGGATGGAACCGCGACCAGGGATGGTCGAATGGTTCCGGGGCTACTTACAACAACGTTGGGCCGCCGGTTGCCGGCATGGTCGCACCCTTCTCGCCGAGATCCGAGAACGCGGCTATGCAGGCGCCTTCTCGACGCTGGCTAAGTTTCTTTCCCCTTGGCGCCAGCCGCCTGCGAAGACCACGACCGTGTCCACCGAAGCACGGCCGCGGGAGGAAACATCAACGGCGCCGGCTCCCAGACGAATTTCACTGCAAGTGTCCGCTGCGCTGTTGAGCAAATTCCGCACCCAATTGACTCCGAAACAGGCAGAAATTGTAGGCGCTTTCAAACAGCAGTGTCCCGGCTTCGCGGTGATGCGGAAATTGGTTTTGCAGTTTCGCTCCCTCCTGCGTGTGAGTAAGCTGGTTCCGCTGCGCCGGTGGATGAAGCGCGCGCGCAGAAAACTGGCATTCATGCGCTGACGCGCTTTGTACGGACTTTGCAACAAGACCTTTGCGCCGTGGAAGCAAACGACAGCCGACCAACCGCGAACCGGGACTCTTGTTCTCTCTGGCGTTGACTGGGAGGCAACGACGAGGAGCTCAGGACATCTGTCGCGAACCAAGAATCTTTATAGTTTCATCCAAGCTCTTCGCCGCAACTGGACGAATTGGGAAATATGTCTCTGCATTCTTTCCCGTATGCATCAAGGCCTCGTCCAGCGCAGTCCTCCCGTCAGAATTCCGCAAGCCCAAGTCCGCACCAAACGCAACCAGAACCCTCACGAACTCTGTCGGATCCCGCACAATCCGGCTCTGAATCACGCAATGAATCGGTGTGTTCCCTTCCTCATCCCGCCAGTTCGGATCGGCGCCATGTTCCAGTAACACCCGCGCCACATCTTTTGATGCAACCATCGCGGCTGGCCCCCATGCTCTTGCGTCATATGGGGCGCGACCCACCACCGCGCCATACTGCAACAATATCTTCGCCGACTCCGGCTGGTGCCCGTATGCCGCCCATCCCAGCGGAGAATTTCCCGTCCGCAAATCGTTCGCATCCTCCGCATGACTTGCAAGAATTTCCCGCAGCCGATCGTTCATCCCGTATGCGGCTGCAGCGCAAACATCTACTTCCGCTCCGGCCTCGAGCAGAATCTTTGTGAAATCATCGTGATTCAGTTCGAAGCAGTCATGCAACGGCAATCGCCCTTCCGCATGGCGGGCATTCACATCGGCACCGCGTTCAATCAGCAACCGCAGCACCTCGACGTTTCCTCCAATAATCGCCAGATGGAGCAGCGGCAGCGTGAGCATCTCGCGCGGCTTCGCCGGCGCCCCCTTGTAGTCCACCGGCATCAGTGCGCGCTGATCGATTTCCGTATTTGCCTTCACGAGTTCCGGATGCCGATCCAGCACTTCCCGTATCGTCGTCAAATCGCCGTCACCTACCGCGTTGATCAGTCGCTCCCCGACATCGCTCAGCGCATCGACATACGACTTCATCTTGCGCCAGCTCGGAAAGCCATAATCCCGCGCGACCAGCAGTTGCGCTTCAGACAGCCGAGCCGCAGCATTATGCGAATGCATGCTCTTGAGACGTTGCTTGGCTTCGTTTTTCAGGTGTTCAAGATTAGCTCGCGCAGGTAGTCTGCGCGCAGAGTGGGAAAGATCCAGTGCGTCGTTCATGGAGCCTTCCTTCCTAGATCGCCCGCTGTCCGCGAATTCGGGGAGGAAGTCGGCTATCACGGGAACTACTTGTGGATGGGCTGTGCCCTTTACGCGGACCGACGGCCCTCGTGAGGCCAGCAACAGCATAGGCAATATCCGCCGACAGTGCAAGCACGAATCGATAGCTGCCTTCGGGTTGGTTGAAGGGTTTTCGGTGTAGCGCTAGCGCATTTGCTGGCGTATCACAGGCTAAAGAGAAATTGGGGCGAATGGACGTGCTGAAGCTGCAATGACTCTGTCAGGTGAAACGGAAGCGGGCTCTGCAGGGATGCAACTATGCTGAGGGATAGCCTGGAGGACTCATCGAGCCGATGCTCAGCAGCGCGGGAGTTTTTGTCCTCTCGCGCTGTACACTGAGCGAAACAGTCATCGGACGATAGACTGTAGCTTGGCAGAATATCTGGCGTAGATCTTTGCACGCTATTTGGCGCGTGGGCTCCTGATTGACTATCCGTGACCGATCACCAAGCTGTCTCTTGCCGCCTCGACGACCTCGGTTGAGACAATATTAAGTCGGTTTACGTCGAGTACGCGTTCGATCTGGGTGACAATTCGTGCCTTGTTGCCTCGGTGGGCGAGCGCAAGAGGACCTTCCGGCAGGTCACGAACCATGCGATAGACAGTCCAGTAGCTCGGAGTGCTCTCACCCGTTGAAGGCGCAAACCGTTTGATCTGACGGTATATCGAACTGATCGGAAGCGGAGGCCTCTCCAGTGTCAAGCCCTCGATTGCTGGCTTGAGGTTGGCTGAAACTGCTCGACGCACTCCGTTATCGCCACGCATTTTGCGGGCAAGAGCCACCAGACCGAACTTCCGGTACTGAGCTGCCCACCGTTGCACGGTTCGAAAAGGTATCCCGGCCTCTGTAGCAATGACTCTCAGGGGTCGGTCATGTTCAAAATGTGGCTCAAGGAGCCGAAATCGTTGCAAAGCGAGATCGCGACTTGCCGAGGACATCTCGCCCACCGTTTGCATGCCCCGAGCCTACGCAATATATAGAGTGCAAATATTTACGCCAAATAATTTGCAAAGCAACACTCAAGTACCAGCCGAGCCTGCAATGGAGATGGTGGTGGGAATTGATGGGGCCTTCGTTAAGGCGATCACCTCCGGCATCCGGCAGAAGCAGTCCTTGGAGGTTCTCACCGGAAGAGTGGAGACCACGCCGGGTGGCGGCCATGCCTTTGCGGTAGTAAGAAACCTGGAGGATGGACAAGCCAAGCGGCGGGTGCAAGCCATTCTGCGGCACTGCGGAGGCGGTCCAGACACCAAGGTCAGAATTCTCTCCGATGGGGAAGATGGACTGCGCGGGGTCGTAGGCTGGTTTGGAAAACGATGCGAGCATCGCTTGGATTGGTTTCATGTAGCGCGACGAATCGATAGCATCGGCAAACAACTGCTCTATCTTCCCGAGTCGCCGGTATACGGCTGGAGACTGGCGTTCCATTCCAAGAACCTTCACCGAATCCAATGGCAGCTTTGGAATCATGGGGTAGAGATGGCGGACTGGGGGATGAAGACCTTTCGGGCAGGCTTGGCCGAGGATGCTTGGGATTCCCCTAAACTCCTTCAGCGCTTCCAATCTGTCGAATTAAAGCTCGATGAATTGCGATCGTATCTCGATGCCAACGAGTCTGCTGTACGTGGATACGCGAAGGCATTTCGACAGCAGAAACGAGTGTCCACGGCGCACGTGGAATCGACAGTCAACCAACTGATCAACTGGCGGATGTGCAAGAAGTAGCACATGCGCTGGAGCAAGCCGGGGGCACACTGTTTGCTACAGGTCAAGACTGCTGCGATCAATGGCCAACTGCAACCGTTCATCGCAACTCACCCCATCGCCATCGCCGCTTGACCCCCAGGTTTTTTACGGTCTCGAGCTCGTCGGGAAAAATAGAGACGTCTTTGCGACGGAACCGCCAGTCGCCCCGAGCGACCTTGCCGTCGGCAAGGCGACTCACCTCGGGAGCGATATTTGGCACTTCATTCGGCGCCACAAGGTCCCCAAGGCTCAGCTACAAGATCTCCGCTTTCGTGTAGCCGAGCATTTTCTTTCCTGCGGGGTTCCCATCCAGGTAGCGGCTTTGCGCATCTGCGCCAAAGATTCCGTGCGGCGAATACTCGACCAACATGCGGGCGTCAACTTCGCTGTGATGGCTCTCGTCGAACTGCTTTAGCTCCCTAACGTCGCAATCGACTTGCAATACGCCCACACCTTTTCCGCCCGTATCGAGTTGGAGACTCCAACGGCTTTCGACACGAATCTGGTCGCCGTTGCGGGCGATATTTGGATCAATTGTCCACGCCACTCGCCGGTGCTCTGAACTGTGGTTAGAGCATCCTCCCGCGAGACCGGAAAACGCGTTTGCAGAAGTTCGTGGATCGAGCGGGCGGCAATTCCTTCCTGACTCCAACCGTACAGACGTTCGGCAACGCGATCCCATAGGGATATAACACCATGAAAATCGTGCGAAAAGATGGCCACCCGAACGATGTCCAGAGGTCTGGACTCCAAAGACACACCTCCCCCAGGGTACCTACGCATGTCATCTGCCATGGTTGTGGCCGTGTAAGCTATTGAAATCAATACCTCAGGCTCTGGTTGTCAGCAGCATAACTGCCGAAATACGGTCGCGGAAGTCGAAAGTCCCACTAACTCGGTCGCTCGTGGAATGAAAGCGCGCAAGACAGAATGAAGACAGGGGAAAGGCGGACAACGTCACAACTGACTCGTGATGGTTGTTACAGTGTTCGACCGAGCGAGTTCTGTAAGCTCAGTTAGCTAAGCCTCGGCCAAAGACGGATTCCGCGAAGCCCCAGAAGTACAGTCGCCTCCGTTGACGCGGTTGACGCTTGCGATCGTCGCTAAGAGAGATGAGGCCAACGTGGGGGCACACCGTCGTTCAGAGGCAATGCGGCATTGTGATGGCGAATTACCGTCACCTCGAGTCAAAAGACTGCGTTACTTCGTGTCCTTTATTAGTCTGTTTACAATCGTAGTCGGCCTTCTCGGCCCGGTAGGCTCGGCCTTTGGAATCATCATCCTAAAGAGCCTGGTGTCGGGGGGTGTCGTGATCAAGCCGAATGCGGCCGTGGGCTTCGTGCTCATCGGCACTTCCTTGTGGCTGCTGCGAGAGCGTCGTGAGCAGCGCCTTCTTCGTATTCAGGAAATCAGTGGCCAATCTCTGGCAGCAATGACCGCCGTCCTGGGTCTTCTGAGCTTCGGGGAGTATCTCTTTGGCTGGCAACTCGGCATCGATCAGTTGTTGTTCCGCGAACGCGCCGCAGATGCATTTGGGAGTATTCGCCCGGGCCTCATGTCTCCGATCACCGCCTTGGATTTCGTTCTGCTGGGATTAGCACTATTGCTTCTGGACCACCCTGTAAGCAGACGGCACGGGTTAGCGCAGTCCCTCTCTCTTCTTGCTGGCAGCGCCGCCATTTTTGGCTTGCTCGATTTCATCCTTACCCCTCGGACTTTTCATACTCACATCGCTCTGCAGTCGGCGGCGACTCTTTTGCTTCTCTCGTGGGGCGTGATCTGCGCGCGGACGGACCGCGGCCTCGGCGCACTCCTCGCGTCTTCGAGCCTTGGAGCAGCCCTGGCATGGAGATTGTTACCCGCCGCCGTTCTGATTCCGCTGACGCTCGGAGCCGTACGCTCCCTGGATTCCAGCGACAATCTCTGGACCGGGATCGCGGCCATCGTGGTATTTAATATCGTCTTGATGGCGGGGTTTACCGTGTGGACCGCTCGGGAAATCGACCGAGTCGACCACGAGCGGCAGAGCAGTGCCAGCGCGCTAGAACTCAGTGAACGACGTTATCGCTTGTTGTTCGAGGGGCTGCTAGATGGATTTGCGTACTGCAAGATGTCGTTCGACGACCATGGCTGTCCAACCGATTTCGTTTATGTCGAGGTCAACAGCGCCTTCGAAAATATAACGGGCCTGGTGAACGTGGTAGGCAAGAGGGCGACAGAGGCAATCCCTGGCATCCAAGAATTGCATCCCGAACTGTTTGAGATTTATGGCCGGGTTGCCACGACGGGCCGACCGGAAAAATTCGAAATCGAGTTCAAACCTTTTGGCAAATGGCTGTCCATCTCCGTCTACAGTCCAGAACGAGAGTACTTCATTGCCGTGTTTGATGATATTTCCAATCGTAAACAGAGCGAGGGTGTGTCGCAGCGACTAGCGGCTATCGTCGAATCCTCTCAAGACGCCATCATCGGCGAAAGTCTCGACGGGATCGTCACCAGCTGGAATTCCGCGGCAGAAAGACTCTATCTCTACCGAGCCGACGAAGCCATTGGGAAGTCGATCACCTTGATCGTGCCACCAGAAAAAGAAAGAGAGCTTCAAGATGTTCTCGACCGGGCCAAGCGTGGAGAATCATCCCAAAACTTAGAAACACAACGGCGGAGAAAAGACGGCACCCTCGTCCAGGTTTCCCTGACTGCTTCAGCAATCAGAAACGGCGAGGGCAAAGTGGTTGGAGTGTCGGCCATCGTGCGCGACATTACCGAGCGCAAGAAAGTCGAGGAACAGCTCGGTATCCAAACGGCAGCCTTGATGGCGGCAGCCAACGCGATTGTGATCACCGACCGCAAGGGACAGATTCTGTGGGTGAATCCGGCATTCACAACGCTCACCGGGTATGAGGCCAGTGAGGCCATTGGCCAAAACCCCAGCGTGCTGAAATCCGGGCAGCACGAGCGGGCTTTCTATGCGCAGATGTGGAACACACTTCTAGGCGGCCGGGTTTGGCACGGCGAAGTGGTCAACTGTCGCAAAGATGGTGCCTGCTACACGGAAGAAATGACCATCACCCCGGTCTTTTCCGCAGACGGTGTAGTCCACCATTTTGTCGCCATCAAACAAGACATCACGGCTCGCAAGTCACTCGAAGCGCAATTGCGACAATCGCAGAAAATGGAGGCCGTCGGACAACTTGCCGGTGGCGTCGCCCACGACTTTAACAATCTTCTCCAGGTGATCACACTGTATGTTGACCTCCTACCGGACAAACTTGGATCAGATAACCCGATCCATGCAGAGCTGACCGCAATTCGGAAGGCTAGCGAACATGCTGCCCAGTTGGTCTCTCAGCTGCTCGCATTCAGCAGGAAGCAAGTGCTACAGCCAAGGTCTCTGAACCTGAATTCTATCGTGTCCGAAGCCAACACGATGTTGCGCCGCCTGATCCACGAAGACATCGAGTTAAGCACTGTTTTGGCAACAGACCTAGGGCTCGTCAAGGCAGATCCTTCTCAGATTATCCAAGTCTTGTTTAACCTCGCCACCAATGCTCGTGATGCCATGCCCTACGGAGGTACCATCACCATCGAAACGCAGAATGTCACATTAAACCAGGGTGAAGTTCATTCCCCGCTGTCGGTGCCCGCCGGGAGTTATGCGGCTCTGCGGGTGACCGATTCCGGGATCGGTATGGACGAGGCAACAAAAGCGCGCATCTTCGAGCCGTTCTTCACAACAAAAGGTGCCTCAGGAGCTGGGAAAGGAACCGGACTTGGCCTAGCCAGTGTATACGGTATCGTCAAGCAAAGTGATGGATACATTTGGGTGGATAGCCAAATTGGAAGAGGTTCGAGCTTTAATATCTACTTGCCTCTCGTGGAGGAGGAGCCCGCGCCCGAACAGGCCAAACCGGAATCTGCGCTCTTGCGGGGACAGGTTGCCACCGTCCTTGTGGTGGAGGACTCTGCGGCGATTCGGGTGGCGATGCCAGCGATACTTAAGACGATAGAATGCCAAGTACTTCTCGCCGCTGATGGCATCGAGGCGCTAGGGGTCGCTGAGCGGCATCCGGGACCGATTCACTTGCTGATCACCGATGTCATGATGCCGGGATTACGCGGGCCGGAACTGGCATGCCAGCTAAGAGCGACCCGACCGGAAATGAAGGTCCTCTACATCTCGGGCTACTCCAGTGAGATTGTGGCTGGGCGTCCTGGGTCAAGCACCGACGGTGAATTCATTCAGAAACCCTTTAAACAAAAGGACCTGCTGACGAAAATCAATGAGCTACTGGCGTCAGTGAAGTCTGCCACAGCCGTGAACATCGACAGGTTGCAGCCAGCAGCCGGAACGAACGAGCACCCGTCGAACCAGTTGGCCGCTCCGCCTAAGGGCCTATCTACGCTAAACTGAACCTCTCGCGACGGCAGCTCAAAAGCTCAAGACTCGGAGTCGATCGCGGTCGGTAGTCCATTTTTCTGAGTCGTTCAGCGTGTGGAAGGCGGCTCACGTCCCGGTTATCGAATCGTCGGCTATCGCGATCCTGAAGGGACAACCCTCTGGTCTGTGACGTTGCCCTTCCAAGGTCAACTATTGCACCACCTTCAGACCGCTATCCCTGACTTCGATCCGCAACTTCTCAACGAAGATCATAAAGCTAGAATCGTCTTTGCCCACGAAATGGAATTGACCAATGCTCAACTCTCAGTGCTCGGCCTACTTTGATGAGCGCCGATATGCAAGCCGGCGATAGCTGGGTGGAGTAGTCGGCCCCAAGCCGAGATAAGTGAGTTTTTTGTACGTAGGATCGGCAACGACGTAACAAATCAATCGGTTACCGTCGCTGCCTTCATTGCGCAAGGGTTCGGTTTTGCGTCCTCCGATACCGCGTGAAGGACCTGGAGTGTGGGACCTGCCGTCAGTCGAGCTTGGTGGTTTTCCGCGAGTTAACTCCAACACCACTGCGAGGTTCCGCGGCATACAAGCCATAGCTGCGACTTCGACACTGGGCCGGTTTTTGTTTCACCCGGACGGTCACTTTCTGACGCAATGTCCCAAAAACTCGCTCATCTCGGCATTACCCCGATGACGGCCCGGTACTTCTCCGCAGGCCCTTCGGATCCCACCTCACGGTGGACACCCTGCCCTCCGAAGCACAGCAAGCGGCGGCTTCAGGTCGGTCTTGGCTGTCTCCAGCTTTGGCCTTCGTGCACGTTTAGACGTCTCCATACCTTCCGCTTTCTCCGGCCAGCGAGGCTACGAACCCCGCTTCTTGGATATGGCGCCCCTCATTTGAGCGCCAGAGGGACTTCAACCCTCCTGAACAACGCGCTGCGGCCAATCTTGTAGTCGCACCCCTTAAAAGCTGTAGGTGGGAAGCGGTATTCTCCTCCAGTTGGATTTTCTTCAGGAGGAGAAGGGGCTCCGCTTCCGGCTCAGATCTTGGCGGGTCAAGGCCGGGGCAGAGCTGATATGCGCGGATCGACTTCTTGTAGGCGCTATAAATTCGCGGGTCTTCGTGGTTGCCGTGCAGGAAGAATTCGGAGGTGCGGAAGTAATTTGCTGCGCGCAGGTAGCCGTCGCGGGCGCTTACGCGATGACCGGCAGCCAGTTGCGCATTAGCTTCAGCGGAAATCCGTTCGGCTGTGGCATTCCACTCGTTATACCAGCTTTCGTAGTCGCCATTTCATCCCCCGAGATTACCCCACCCCACAACTTTGCATGCTCTCGATGTAAATTCCGTGTACTTAAAAACCGGAAAACCATTTCGGGTTGCACTTAAATCGGTTCTGGCTCAACTTTAGTGCACGCATTGTCTCTTTTGGTCAGGGCCAGATTCTGGATCTTCTCCCGAACAAATGGTGGGCCTCGTTCATCGTGCGAAATAAGAGGAGACTAGGGCGGCGAGTCAATTCGCTAAATCTGATACACCGAAACACCCGCATAAGGGGCGGCATTTATGGGAATGTCGGCCGCAATTGTTGTTCCCTCCCCTGGGGAACTCGCAATTGTAAAAGATCCTCCCAGCAGTCTTGCCCTTTCTCGCATGCTAACCAAACCCAATCCCGCCTCTTTGGACGGTTGAGAGGCATCAAACCCGACGCCTCGATCTGAGATCTGCAGTTGCACACGTTCCCCGACGCGTGCCAGGCATATCCCCGCCTCTTTTACGTCTGCGTGCCTCCAAATGTTGTACAGGGCTTCCTGAGCAATTCGGTAGATCCCGAGTTGTGTTTTGGCGGGCAGGTCATCGAACCGACCTTGGGCCTGGACCGTTGCACTGACTTTGGTCAGCACCTCGAATTCGGTGCAGTAAGATTCCAGTGCGGCCACGAGCCCCGAGTGTTCGATAATCGCCGGATGCAACTCGTGCGACAGATGCCGGATGCCTTCACCGATGGTCAACAACTTGTCGTAAGCCCGTTCCGCCTGCTCACGAACGTCACGTTGATCTGCTGGAATCTCGCGCCTGATATTGCTGAGTGTGATGCCAAGGCCTGCGATTTGCTGGCTGAGGTCGTCGTGTAGCTCACGGGCAATCCGGGTTCGTTCCTCTTCTTGTGCTGTGATCAGCCGTTCGCTCAGACGAACAATCTCCGCTTCGGCGCGGGTCCGTTCCGCCAGTTCCCTCGTCAATTGATCGTGAGCGACCTTCAGGTCCAGCTCCGCGCGCTTGCGCTCGGTGATGTCTGCCACCAAACCAACCATATATTTGGTCAGAGTGCCGTCTTGGTTCTGAACCTGGGAGACGGTCAATTGCCCCCACATCACTTGGCCATCCTTCGTGATATAGCGCTTCTCAATCTCGTACTTGTCGCGTTTCCCGGCGACCAGTTCGCGGTATCGGTTCCAATCGAGGTCTATGTCATCAGGGTGGGTAAATTCGGTGAACACCATATGGCGCAGTTCGCCCTCGGTATAGCCGAGCATCCGCTCAAGAGCCGGATTGCATTTTATTGGGCGTCCTTCCCCATCCACCAGTGCCGCACCGACTCCTGCATTCTCGAAAATAGTGCGAAATCGTTCTTCACTATCGCGCAACAACTCCTCGGCGCGCTTGCGCTCGGTGATGTCTTCGATCATACCAACCGTATATTCTGCTGGAGTGCCATCCCTGTTCTTAATCAGTGAAACAGTCAGGTGCCCCCACATCACTTGGCCATCCTTCGTGATATAACGCTTCTCAATCTCGTACCTGTCGCGTTTCCCGGTCACCACTTCGCTGTACAGCTTCCAATCGACGTCTATGTCATCAGGGTGGGTAAATTCAGTGAACACCATATGGCGCAGTTCGTTTTCGGTATAGCCGAGCATCTTCTGGATAGCCGGATTGCATTTAATGGGGTACCCGTGCCGGTCCACGAGCGATGTACCGACTCCCGCATTCTCGAAAATTGTTCGAAAACGTTCCTCACTCTCGCGCCGCAGTTCCTCAGCCCGCTGGCGCTCGATCGCAATACCGGCAAGGTGTCTGGCCGCTTCTACAAGGCGCATCTCAACGGGGCTCGGGCCGCGTGGTTCCTGGTAGTACATCGCGAAAGATCCCAGAACTCTGCTGTCCGTCGACAGAATTGGAATCGACCAGCAGGCGCGCACGCCATGCGCCGCCGCCAGATCGCGATAGTCTTCCCACAGCGGATCTTGCATCACATCGGTGACGATGACCGGTTCCCTCCGGTACATCGCCGTGCCGCATGATCCCGCCCGCGGCCCGATCGGGGCCCCATCGATGGCCTTGATAAACGCCTCCGGGAGGCTTGGAGCCGCTCCGTGCCGCACGTGCAATCCATCCTCGTCGAGAAGAACAATCGAAGCCAGCGTACCGGTGCCCAATTCTACCTGGCGCAACAAGGTCGTCAGGCTTTCTTCCAACGGCATCCCCTGGGCGACCATCTCGAGGGTCTCCTTTTGCAGCGCGACCAGTGATTCGGCCCGCTTGTGCTCGGTGATGTCTTGCACAACGCAGATCGAATATGGGGCGTGGGTATCGGGAAATACGAACACCGCACTGATGCGGCCCCAAACGACTTGGCCGTCTGGGCGGACATATCGTTTCTCCAGTTCGCAGATACTAGTTCGACCTGACTTGGCTTCTTCCAGGTAAGCTTGAGTTGCCTCGCGATCTGCGGGATGTGTGATTTCCATCGCCGTCCGTCCTAGCAATTCGTCTTGCGAAAACCCGACAAGATCACAGAACCGCGGGTTGGCGCGGATGATTCGCCCTGAGGTATCGCCGATGATTATGCCGGCGGCGCTCTTTTCAAATACCAGCCGGAATTCCTCTTCGCTCTCTTTCCGGGCGGCTTCCGCAACCTTCCGGCTGGTAATTTCAATCATCACGCCGGTCAGTTGCAGGGGACCCTTCGGCCCACCCTGTACGCTGACCACATCGTGTATCCACACTGTCCTGCCGTCGGCCGCGATCATGCGGTATTCAAATTCGTGGTCCCGCCCTTCTTTTGTAGCCTGCATGCAGAACTTGGTGCACCACTCAACGTCTTCGGGATGGACGTGCTGGGCCCAGAACCCTGGCGCAAGCCACTCTTCCGGCGCGTAGCCGAGCATCCGCTTCACTTGCGGACTGACAAACGAGAACTGAAAGGTTCTGGCGTCCGCTTCCCATACAATGCAATCCAGAGAGTTGACAAGCCGGGAGTACAGTTGTGCGCCGCGCCGCGCTTCATTCTCTGCGATAGGTCCCGAGTCTACGGTCCGCGAGAGCGGCGCAGGCACAGCGCGTTCAGGGCGCCGCGGTTGATTTCCTTCTGTCTTTTGCTGTCTAAGTCGTGGTTTCATGCCCCCTCCTCCGCTCGTCGGCATGAGACGGCCTCTTATGAAACAAGTTTCAGGCGCAGAGCGTACTGGATTAGGCCCGCGGTTGTATCGACGCCCAAGCTCTCCATCATGGCGTATTTGTGTGTCTCCACTGTACGCTGGGAAATGTTCATGATCGACGCGATATCCTTCATGGTTCGGCCCTCTGCAATGAGCTGAAGGACTTCACGCTGACGTGGCGTCAATTGAGACTTCCCGGCGGCAGGATGGCATTTAGCCTCTAACAGGACACTGATCAGATCCTTTGAAATCAGGGAAGAGAGGTGGACTCTGCCTTGTAACGCCTCGTCGATCGCCCTGACCAACTCTTCTCCGGACGACATCTTCAGAAGATAGGCAGAAGCACCAGCGCGGAATGCCTGCACGGCCAACTGAGGGTCGCCGTGCATGGTGAGCACGACCACCTTGGTCTGCGGCAAGGTTATCTTGATCTTACGAACGGCATCAAGGCCGTTCAGCAGAGGCATGGAGATGTCGGTGACGATGACGTCAGGCCGCAAACGATCCGCCGCAGCAAGCAGTGCACGTCCATCATGAACCGTTCCTACCAGCTTGAACCGATCCTTGAGGAGCCCCTCTAAACCCTCGGCAACGATGGCGTGGTCTTCGGCAAGAAGCACAGTGGCCAGGGCCATAACAGCACATCCTATTCGCGGCCTTTGCGCAGGAGTATCGACGACGATCATACACTCTTCCCGCCAGTGAACGGGCCAGTTTGCCGCGAGACGAATACTGCCCCCAACAGCGCTGCCTCGATGGCGGGTATGAGGTCTTCTCCGGCAGCCACCTTGAGAACGTAGCCCAGAATACCGGCGTCTAGCGCGCTCTTGACCAAGCGTGAATCGTTGTACATCGTCAGAAGAACCACGGCCTTGCAAGTCTTCTGTTGCAGGATGGCACATGCAGCGTCGATTCCGCTGAGCCCTGGCATGCGAATGTCAGTGACCACCACGTCCGGCTCCAGAGCTTCTGCCATCTTGACCAGAGTTAAGCCGTCGCCGGCCGTCCCAATCACGTCGAATTGGGTCGCCACCAATTCTTGAATTTCTCCCAACAATTCCGGATGGTCGTCCGCCAGCAACAAACGTCTCTTCGGCCCCGGCACGGTGACGTTCTCCCACTGTGAGTCTGTGTCCCGTACGCATTAGACATCCGTGCTCCGGCGCTCGTGAATCCGTAATTATACGGAGACCATGGCGGGCGGATTCGCCTGGAGATGCCGCTACGACCAACGATGCCAATCAATCGTGTGCAACGAGCGAGAATAAGGGTCATGAGCTGACCCGGTAAATATTACGAGGCCAAATCCGAAGAAACCCGGATGTTGCGACTTCTCAGGCCCGGTTACTCTGACCAGGCGGCTTGCTGCGGAACTATTGTCGGCAGACCCGAAAGGTCAAAAGCCGTGAAAGAGAACGCCTGGCCCGGAGGCAGCGGGAAGTGCCTGCAGTTGTTGTCCGAAAGCAAGGTGATGAAGGAAGTTGGAGGCGGCGTCCTGAACGTGGCGTCCCGTGAGACTGCAATAGTCAAAGGAAAAGCTGAGGCAAGAGAAGGCATAATGGGATTTGAACCGAGCGAGACTCCTTATGATGGTATCGTCGGCAACAGTCCGGCGCTGAAAAGAATAATGGAGAACGCCTCGATTGTTGCTAAGACCGCTTGCACGGTGTTGATCACTGGCGAAACGGGAACCGGCAAAGAACTCCTGGCACGTGCCATCCATGGCATGAGTGGACGCAAACATCGCTCCTTCGCCAAGGTGAACTGCGCCGCCATACCCTTTGACTTGCTGGAGAGTGAACTGTTCGGACACGAAAAAGGGGCGTTCACTGGAGCCGTCAACCAGAAGGTGGGCCGCCTGGAGGTAGCCGACAAAGGCACGTTGTTCCTGGACGAAATTGGCGAGATCCCCCTTGGGCTGCAACCCAAGCTGCTTCGCGTATTACAGGATTCCGAGTTTGAGCGCCTTGGGGGTTCGCGGACTATCCGCGTGGATGTCCGGTTGATCGCCGCCACCAACGTCAATCTGCCTCGGGCAGTACAAGAAAAGAGGTTTCGCAGCGACCTGTTTTACCAGCTACACGTGTTTCCATTACACATGCCGGCTCTTCGCGACCGGCCCGAGGACATTCCAAGGCTGGTGCGCCATTTTGTCAACAAGTTCGCGCGGGAGATGCAGAAGCACATTGATGTCATTCCTGAGGAGGCTATGGAGTCTTTCCTCAGCTGGGACTGGCCGGGGAACATTCGGGAACTAGAGAATTTCATCGAACGGTCGGTGATCTCATCCTCGACCAATATACTGAGCGCGCCCTTGGCCGAATTACGAGAGCAGAAGGCCCTGTCGGAGGCCAACTCGGACTCGTCCTTGGTCGGCATTACACGAGGCCGCATCATCGAGGTTCTGCGCGAATGCGGAGGTTTGATCTCTGGCCCGACTGGAGCCGCAGCCCGGCTTGGGTTGAACCGGACCACTTTGCAATCCAAGATGGAGAAGCTAGGGATTTCTCGCAAAGACTACTTGATCTAGCATGGTGGCCGTCATCGTACCGAAACTCTCGATTTATCCGCCACCAAGAAATTCACCATTCTCATGCGGAGTATGCAGGTGTCAATGCGATGTTGGGCGCAGTTGCGCGAGTTCGGCGCGTATTTCGTCTAGCCGCTTTTGCCTGCGGTAGTATTCAATCCTCTCCTCTTCAGTGACCGCTTCGCCTCGGCGCCAGTACAGGCTGTTGGCAAAATGAATGGTGTCCATCTCTGCAGCCAAGTCCGCCATCTTGAGCTCGGCAGTGCTGTTAGATTCCATCGGATCTTCCTTAATTGCGTAGGCGGATTTTTTCCGAACTTTTGAGCAGATCATTCTAACTCACAGCGTTCAATTTCATTGTCCCTTCAGGAGCACTCATCGATAAGCTTTGGGCGCCGCATTTGGCGTGGCCAGTCTGGTGGAACGAACGAAGTGGAGGATCTTCTGATAGCTGTCGAGCGGTTCGCCAGGCCAGTTGCGGGAGATCTGGGAGAAGAGACGATGCTCGATAGGTAGTTTGCAAAATCTATGCCAGATATCTTGCCAGCTACACACCTGGAGGAACGAATTCATCCCTCCAGAACAGGAATCAGCCTATCCAGATCGTCCACAGTGGCATCTGGCGTGACACCCAGTTCATCTGCAGGAAGACTCCATCGGTTGACCCAGCACGTCCAGAACCCAAAGCTTTTGGCCCCGGCGATATCCCAGAAATTTGACGATACAAACGCAATCGCACTGTCAGGCACGCCCAAATGCTGCGAAATCAACCCGTACACGCGCGGACTTGACTTATAGATCTTTACTTCGTCGGCGCTGATCACGTCGCTGAATATCCCTCTCAGCCCCGCGTGCTTCACCGCGGCAGCGAGCATCTTCGGCGAGCCATTCGACAAGATGGCCAGCTTATATTGCGACACTTTGCTCAATGTCGCCTGCACCTCAGGGAATGTTTCAAGGTGCAGATAAGATTCCATTAACTCTTGGCGCGTCTCGGGAGGGCACTCAAGACTGAGACTACGGCACGCAAATGTCAGGGCCGATTCCGTCACACTCCAAAAATCTTCGTACCGTCCAGCGAGGCTGCGCAGCCAGGTGTACTCCAGTTGCTTGGTGCGCCATAGCTTGCTCAGTTCAGCGCCCTGGCCGGGGAACTTGCGGTCGCAAACTGCGATCACCGAATGCACATCGAATAACGTACCGTAAGCGTCGAAAACTAGAGCTTGTGTGCAGAGTTTCACCGTGGCCCGCTCCTCATCGATTCAAACAGATGCGACTGCCGATCAATCCATACTGCGAATCAGGTAGCGAGGGCCGACTTCTCACGAAGGGTCTGCGGCCTCGGGGCTCTCCTCCTCCACAAATAGCCCATCGCATAATCGACAGAGATTGTTCCCGGGCCGAAGACGAGAATAAGCACGGAGGCAAAGAGGAATGTATACGCGTCGGAGGCATAGAACTTGCCGGGATCCGAGAAGATGGAAAATAACGCCTCGCGGTCGGCTGTGATGTAGGCTACCAGCATATCGATCGTCAGCGGTAGTGCGATGATTCTAGACCCAAGGCCCAGAAACAGTAAGGCTCCGCCCACAAGTTCAAGCGAACTGACGAAGTAT
>JBEKPJ010000093.1:0-18042 GCA_049520935.1 Terriglobales bacterium
CCGGCTAATTCTTTTGGAATCAGTAACCCGATCGAAGGAAATTCCGCCGTTGTCGCAACTACTTATCACTCATACGAACAACCGCACTTCACTCCACTCTTCATGAATGATGTGGGCTAGCACTTGAGATCGAGACAGGCCGAACGCATCCGTGTGATGCGTGAGTCGTGGTTCAACCCTATAAGAATCGACGGCACCGCGTTCAGATCATCGGATCATCGGCGAGATCTTCACCGTTCAAACCCGCTACAGACGTATTGGGAGTGAACAATTCCGTGGAAGCAGAGATCGTAAAGTACTATCGGCATTGGGCCGATAATGTCTCAGGTGAATGCGAGGGCATCCAATGCATTTTGGCGAGCTACTCACGATCTCGGACATGGTCTCGGAAGAACACCTACACCCTGAGTCGGCTAGCGGCGTTAGCGCCGATCCTATTGACACCCTCACTCCAGTCGAACTCGACGCTCTACCTTTTGGCGCGATTCAACTGGACGATGCGGGTACTATTCTTCAGTACAACAACTACGAATCTCGTTTGGCAGGAGTGGAAAGGTCCAGAGCCATCGGAAGAAATCTCTTCACGGATATTGCCCCTTGCACAAATGTCCAGGAGTTTCGAGGCCACTTCGCTAAGGGAGTCGCCAGAAGGAAACTGCACATACAATTTCAGTATCACTTTGCCTTCAAACAAAATCCCCAAGACGTTACGGTGACTCTGTATTACAGCGAACTCAGCAAGAGTACAGTAAGCGTCAGAGCAAACACACGGTTGACAGATTCAATCCGCAGCTAGCCTGACTTCGCCGACGCTTGACCAGCAAATTCTCAGGCCCTCAGTCTTCGTCCCTTCGTCCAGAGCGGATTACTGCCGGTCCGTGCCGACAGCTTTCCTAGTCGGTCTTGGCATTCGGAGGGAGCCCCATACGCCGAACCAGATCCCCGAAGCGCGGGTCCGAACGCAGCGAGTCAAAAGCAGGATCGACATTCAAAAGCGTGCCAAGAGCTCGTCGTTCTTCGTAGTTGCGGTCGAGCGATTTCAGGGCCTTTTGTGTGTCTCCCAGCCGTGCATAAATTTGCGGAACGTCGAACTCGCCGATGTTGCCTACGAGTTTTTCGTTCGACCTCAGAAGCTGCTGCCAGAATCCCTTGGCGCCTTCTACCGCGAATGCCTTTCTCAGGGCCACTTCGCCTGGTGCGGCTGCTTTTACCGTGAGATCGTCGCGTGAAAGCAGCCGTCCCATGGTGAGTTCGCTGATGGCATTCTCAAACTGCCCGGTCTCCGAATACAACCATGCTAAGTGGTAGTGCGTGACAAAGAAATTGGGGTTCAACTGGATCGCCATCTTGAATTGTTCTTGAGCCTGGTCATATCTGCGCGCATAGAAATAGGTCAGTCCAAAGACGGTGTTGTAGATCGGCGAAAATGGATCCAGCTGCAAGGCTTTCTTCATTTCCGCGACGGCATTCTCTGACTGCCCCTGCGGCATTAAGTAAGATAACGCATACCGAAAATGAGCCTCGGCATAGTTCGGATTGAGTTCAATCGCTCGCTTCAACTCCTGCTCCGCGCCCGGCCAGTCATATTCAAGGTCTGCTTTTTCTGCTCCCAGCGCGGCGTGGGCTTCGGCAAGGTCGTCGTCCAGTTCTAATGCTCTGGAGGCCGCTGCCTTTGCCTTTGGGTCGAAGTCTTGTGGGGACCGAATCGAGTTAGCGAGGTGGGAATCGGCAAGCCCCGCATAGGCCAGTGCGAAACCGGGATCTTTATCGATCGAGCGTTGAAAATACTCGGTGCTCTTATCGATCTCCGCGTAGGTTCGCTGGTTCAGGTAAAAGCGGCCTTTGAGATAAAGCTCGTAAGCCTCCGGATTCGGTGAGTACTTGTTGGTCGAACGACCGCCATGAGGCGGCGCGAGCTTCACCTGAACATGCTGTGCGATGGCTCGGCCTAGCTCGTTTTGCAGTGCGAGAAGTCCGCCGGTTTCGCGGTCATAATTGTGCGCCCACAGATGGACTTGATCTTTGACCCGAATCAGTTGCGCGCTGATGCGTGCGACACCTCCCTCTCGCCGGACGCTACCCTCCAGGATGTAATCAACTCCCAGTTCGTGCCCGATTTGCGCGATCGTTTTGTTGGTATGCTTATACGTAGCAGCGGACGTTCGAGCGATCACGCCGAGTCTTTCCGGGTTGAGTTCGCCCAAGTCCGTGATGGTTTCTTCCGTCAGACCATCGCTGAAGTACTCCTGCTCCGGATCATTGCTCAGGTTGGCGAAGGGTAGCACCGCCAGCATCACCCGGCCTTGGGCAGCTGCAGACTGCGACCGGGAGCGCAGGCGGAGCCCAAAGATGGCCAGGGCGAGAACAACGACGAGCAAAGCTGCCAGCGAGGCGACCCATGGCCACGACGTTAACGAGGCTCGTCGCTCTTGGCGGGTCGTGAGAGACGTAGATGGATCCTGAGGGATTGTGGTCGAGGAATCGAGTTTCTTGCCACCACCTTCCTGGTCCCGAATCTCGGCCTCCGTTACCGCTGCTATAAACCGATATCCTTTGCCGGTTACTGTTAGTACGAAGATTGGATTCTCAGGATCATCTTTTAGAGCGTGGCGAATCTTCCGGATGGCCCCGTTGATGCTGCTATCGGTATCGACGAAGACATCCTTACCCCAGATCTTTCCGATGATGTCGTCTCGAGTAACGAGTTGACCTTTGCGCTCGACCAGCAGGAACAAGATGTCGAGGGGGATTCGCTCCAGCTTCAGAGCACGGCCAGCGCGGCGCAGTTCGTAGGAATTACGGTCAAGTTCAAGTCCGTCTCCGAATTTCACGACGTCCGTAGGCATATAAGCACATTCACTGGAAGAGGACAACGATTCGTCAGGCACGCGCCATTGCCCACGAACTGCCCTTTACTGCTGTCTCGAGTCGAATCCCATACGCTCCAACAAGGCCCGAAAGCGGGAATCCGTACGGAAGGAGTCCCACTTGGGATCAACCTTGAGAAATATCATATGCACGTCTCGAGCCTCGTACCCTTTTTCGAGCCAGTCCAGTGCGTGATGGTTTTCGCCTAGGCCGGCGTAGATCATGGCGATGTTGTATGGCGGGACGTAGCCGTTCTGCGAATTGTGCTTCAGTTCTTCAAGCACATTTCGCGCAGCATCCTGCCTACCGGATAGTGCGTACGCGTGTCCCAGCGAAGCAATCGTCTCCGAGTTTCCCTCGGACAGATCGCGGGCTTTTGTGAACTCCTCAATCGCTGCCTGATACATTCCTGTCTGCTCGTAGACTTTTCCAAGGTGAAGATGGCCGACCCAAAAATGCGGATTTATTGTTATCGTCTTCTGCAACTGTTCGACAGCAGCGTCGTACTGGCGCGCCTGGAAAAGGAACATTCCAAACAGGGCATTAGTAATCAAAGAGAGGGGGTCGAGTTCGCGGGCTCGTTCCGCTTCGGCAAGCGCCTCCTTGTGCCGTCCGACATTTGACAAGAGATGGGCATAGCGAAGGTGCGCTCCCGCCAGGTTCCCGTTCAGCGCAATTGCGCGCACGGACTGTCGCTCGGATTCAGCCCAGTTCCACTCGTAAAACAACTTGATCCGCGCATCGGAGTCGTGAGCTTGGGCCAGTGCATCATCCAAATCCAAAGCTTTTGCCGCTGCCGCTTGGGCACCCGGAAACGACTCCCGGGGAGGCGAATCGCCGATCATGGGAAGCATGGCATAGCAGTCCGCCAGTCCGGCATAAGCCAAGGCATACTTCGGATTCCTTTTCGTTGCCTCCTGAAAATAATTGATTGCTTGGCTGAAGCCGCTCGGTGTGAGCATGTTCCAGTGATACAAGCCCTTCAGATAGATGTCGTACGCTTCGGGATCCAGCCCACGCGTCGTCTCCAGCTCGCTCATTTTCCCCGAAGTGAGTCGCAGACCGACTTGTTGCGAGATCACTTGCGCGAGTTCGTTCTGCACACCCAGAAAGTCCGGGAGCTCGCGATCATAGCTCTGCGCCCAGAGATGGGTTTGGTCTTGCACGCGAATCAACTGGGCGGCGATGCGGACCCGTTCACCGTCTCGGCGCACGCTTCCTTCCAGAATGTAGTCGACACCTAGTTCATGCCCAATCTGGCTGATTGTCTTATCTGTGTGCTTATACGCCATCGCCGAGGTGCGAGCGATGACGCCCAATTGCGCGGGGGTCAGTTGGCCCATGTCCGTAATGGTCTCCTCGCTCAGACCATCGCTGAAGTACTCCTGCTCCGGGTCATTGCTCAGGTTCTGGAAAGGCAGGATCGCCAACATCACTCGCTTTTGGGCGGCTGGTTTCGTGGACGAATGCCTGTGAGCCAGGTATGCGATGCTGGCCAGAAGTACGAGCAGAGCAGCCGCCGAAAGCATCAAAGCTGGCCGCCGGATACGCCGAGGCCGGTCGTGCTCCACTTCGGTGGCAGCGACGGGAGCGACGACGCTATGCAGAGGTTGAGGAGTCGCCGCGACGGCTTCCCGAACCGGTGCAACGAAGCGATACCCTCGACGGGAAACGGTCTCGATGAATCGTGGGTTCTCAGCGGAGTCACCAAAGGCGACGCGCAGTTTCCGGATGGCCGTGTTCAGCCCTTCATCGAATCCCACAAACGTATCGGATGGCCACAACTTGGCCTGCAACTGCTCGCGGGTGACCACATCGCCAGGGTGCTCCAGCAGGATGGCCAGCACCCGAAAAGGCTGCTCCTGCATGGGCACTTTTCGCCCTTCTTTGTGGACTTCGCCAGAGCCAAAGTCAATTTCGAAGAGTCCGGTGCGAACGCGGCGGCTGGAACTGGCAAGCGGGTTCATGAACCTTCACCCAGAGGAACCTGATTTTACCCCAGACGACTGTTCATGGAACTCAATAACTCCTTCGGCAACTTTCCCTTAGCAAGTCAGCGACGGTTTAGGACGGGTCAATTGACCGGATTCAGGTTCCGCGCTAAGAGTACACACACTTCGGCAGTTGCTTCGCAAAGAAGCGGGGGTGCGCTGAGGAAAGCAAGAAATCAATGAATGAGGAGAATTTATGAACAAGAAGCTAGTCGTAAATGTGGCCACGTTGGTTCTGCTAACGGTCGCGACCTTGGGGTCAGGATACGCGCAGAGTGCGTCTGCTGCCTGCAATAACAAGCTCATCGCTGGCAACTACGGATTCACCATCCAGGGCAACAAATTGGGAGGTCAAGGACCCACGGGGCCACAGGTAGGCGTGGCGATGACTGAGTTCGATGGCAAGGGTGGGCTCACCCAGATCGACACAGTCACGGTGAGTGGCGAGGTTGTTGCGGATTTCACCCACACACCGGCCACCGGTACGTACACGGTGAATTCCGATTGCACCGGCACCTTCACTATCAACTTTACCGACGGACGGCCGCCGGTAGTCGCGAACTTCGTCGCGGTGGATAGCGGTTCAGAGATCGACACCGTAGTGGTCAGTGCGGGCGGGAACCAGGGAATCATTGCAAGCGGCAGCATCGGGAAAAGGCGGTTCGCCAGACATTGAACGTCGCCCCTCCGATTGGCGGTAGAGAAGACTCGCGGGTGTGGTCGCGCGGGCATATTGCGACCACACCAGAAGAGGATAAGGTTTCGACATCGACTCTGTGCTCCAGCGCCAAAGGCCACCGTTTCATCAGCTTACGAGGTCACAAAAACAACAGCGAATCGTCAGATCGGCTCCATTGCCAATCGTGCCAGGTCACGCCATTCTGCCGCTCGAACGGGACGACTGAGGTCTTCGGGCCCAGAAAATCAAGATTTGAGGAGACACAAATGAAAATCTGGTTCTGCAAAGGAAAGTTCTGCAAAACAACACTGGCGGCAGTGGCCTGCCTAATGCTTGCGGCAACAGCCACGGCGCACGCGGCGGCGTGCTCGAATGCTTCGCTAAAAGGAAAGTACGGCCAAACCATCTCCGGCCAACTCCTACCTGGGCCCGGCATCGTGCTGCCGCAAAACGGAGTCGCGATGACAACCTTCGATGGAAAGGGAAAGTTCACGCAACAGGACTTTGTCGTGATTAACGGCGCTCCCACTTCTTCCGGTTTCGCCGCCGAAACTGGCACCTATGCGATCAACTCCGACTGCACCGGCACCGCCACCATTAACTATCCGGACGGATCTTGGATCGATCTGGAGCTCGTGGTTGTCAACGGGGGACGGGAGTTTCGCACCGTTGTCTCAGCACTGACTATGGGCGGGAACGCAGTGCCAGTGAACATCGGCAGCAGCGGTGTGCGCGTGGAAAACGCGGAAGGAGACATTGAGAGCCACAAATAGCCAACGTTTCTTGAGGGCCGCAACCAATTTGTTTCTTTCACCAGGCAAACGCGCCATAGCATCCCGTGTGGCGCAGTGGGGATCCACACGGGATGCGGTAAGCCGGGTCGGGTTTGTTTCGTTTCAAGATGGCGTGACACGTATTCACCGCCGTTTGCACTATCTGGGTGAAACCTCAGAAGCCCGACTCGACGAGACTCAGTACAGGCTTTCTCAAACAATTCGCCAAGGAAAATCAAAATGAAAAAGGTTCATGTAGCGATGTATTCGGCGCTGCTGTTGCTGTTCTGCAGCGCACTCCAGGCGCAACAAAGCTTGGCATCAACAAGAAATAGCGATTCCAACGCGGGCAGCGAAATCGGTAGTAATGTGAGCGGCACGGGCGCGAACGATTACGTTCCGTTGTGGTTGAGCGCGACCAAGCTCGGAAAGTCGACCATTTTCCAGAGTCCGGCGGGGATCGGCATCGGCACCACGGCGCCCGCGGCCACGCTTGACGTGAATGGCGCGGTGAACTCCGCCACCAGCTTTAATCTGGGGGGAACGCCGTTTGCTTACGGCTCGGCCACGAGTGGCAACGCCTTTCTCGGATTCGCTGGGAACTCCACGACCTCGGGCGGCAATAACACGGCCATCGGCGTCTCGGCGCTTCAAAACAACACCACCGGCAATTACAGCACTGCCGTCGGCGTAGGTGCTCTCGCCAGCAACACCACAGGCGGAAATACCGCCATCGGCTTCGATGCGATGTTCTTTAACATATCGGGCGACAGTAACACCGCCATAGGCCTGGGCGCGCTTGAAAACAACAGTTCCGGCAACTTCAACACTGCCATCGGGACAGGTGCTCTGGCCAACAACACGAAAGGCACGGGCAACACTGCCAGCGGCTTGGAGGCTCTCTACTTCAACACCACCGGCAACGGAAACACCGCGAACGGCATAACGGCGCTCGAAGAGAACTCCACCGGCAGCAACAACACTGTCAGCGGCTACGAGGCGCTCCAATACAACACTACGGGGAGCAACAATACCGCTAGCGGCTACGAGGTGCTCGCATTCAACACTACGGGCGGCAACAACACCGCCACCGGCTTTGGCGCGCTGTACTACAACGCCACGGGCAGCAACAACACTGCCTTGGGATACGGTGCCAGTCCAGACAACAAATCCACCAACTTGAACTACGCCACCGCCATCGGTGCGGGCGCAGTCGTCAGCCAGAGCAACACCCTGGTGCTCGGAGGCCCGCTGGGCAGCGCAGGGCAGGTCAAAGTTGGCATCGGCACGGCCGCGCCCGCAAATGTCTTCACCATCGCGCAGGGTGCAGGTCCAGCCGTCAGCGATGGCTGGAACGTATACAGCTCCCGCCGCTGGAAGACCAACATCGAAACGCTGCACGGCGCGTTATCGAAGATCGAGCAACTCCGTGGCGTCTCTTATGAACTGAAGGCGAACGGCAAGCACGAAATGGGAGTAATTGCCGAAGAAGTCGGCGCGGTCGTCCCCGAGGTCGTGACCTGGGACCAGAACGGCAAGGACGCCCAGAGCGTTGATTACAGCCGCCTTACCGCACTGCTGATTGAGGCGACCAAAGAACAGCAGGCACTCATTGAGCAACAACAAGAGCAGATCGCCCAACTAACCTCGCAGGTGAAGACCATCCAGACCTTGCTCAAGACGAGCGGTCAAGCGGGCTCGAAGGTTCGCACCGTAAATGCCGAGCTGCGGATGGTCCATCAGTAGAGATTACGAATAACGATTCCAGTACAAGCTTTTCCCAGAGAATTACGAGGAGAAACCCCGGCATGGGGCCGTTTGTCCGGCTGGTGACCACCTCCGCTAAAGTTGGAAAGACGGTTGAAATTCTAGGCCAAGGATTCACGGGCGCCACTGCCGTTTCTTTGAACGGGAAGGCGGCGGTTTTCCACATTGTCTCGAATACTTATCTTCATAACGGTTGTACCGAACGGATCGACCAGTGGATTCGCAACTGTGGCGACGCCAGGCGGAGCTCTTGAGAGCCTTACACGATCGCCAATATCATCAGTCACTATCTGCCGCAGGAAAGCGCGTGCTGGTCTCTTCCAAAGGCGAGAGGGCCCTGACCGAGGTGATTGGCAAGCTGCCTGAGGCCATGGCCTTTGGCCGTCGGCCCGCTGTCGAATGAACGCGAAGGAATGAAGCAGTTTGAACATTCCATTCAAACCATCGCCTCGACCGTGACAGCCCTGAATCCTGTGCAACTCGGCCAATATCTCTTCCGACCAGGAATTGGAGCTACAACCTTACGCTTCACGAATTCTGGCCAAATTTGATTCCCGGCCCAAGCACTCCGACAAACAGAGCCAGAATGATAACCGCCGCGATAATCCATCTCGCGCTCAGCGTGATTGGACCCGCCGGAACAGACGAATCGCTCGCGTTAGCTCCTGAAAAATGATCCAACTGCGTGAGCCCGAACGCAGCTGCGGCTCCCGGCAGCGCAGCGGTAAAGATGATGGTCCATCCTGAAGGATTCAAAGCTCCGGCAAAGCTCGCGGCACAGAGTGCGGCGACAAACGGGATCAGCGTAATTCGCCGTAGCCGCGCCTGCGCCTCCCTCGCCTCAGGGCCACAGAACGGACGCATCTCCACGGCCAGCAGGCGGAGCGAAAGGTAGTAAGAAATCACGCTGAATACGACAAGCAGAACTTGCCAAAGCCATGCTGGCGAAAGCCCCGAAATCACTGCGGCCCAGTCTCCAAATGCCGCTAAGCCGGAATAAGCCGGATAGCCCGCGGCGAAGAACAGGTTGAATGCGAGGACAAGCGTGAAGAAGTAGCGAATATGCGGTCCAGCCGTTCGCAACAGGCGCAAAGCCAGAATGGACAGCAAGCCGACTACCGCGTTGGCTATACCGCCCGCCGCTGGAATCCACCGGCTCAGACTCCCGCTTGAACTGAAATAGCACGTCGTCAGCATTACCGCCTTCCCGCCTACCGCCAAAGTTGCCAGCCCATGCCCCAATCCTTCATGAGCCACAATCGCAATCACAAAGGCGACAATGCCCAACGAAACCAGCGTCAGGGTGTCGTCCGGCGACTTGGCTGCTGCGGTCTGCTCCTCATTTGCCTGCATCGCTGTCGTTTCTCCGTAATTCGTATAGTTGTTGCATTTCCACTCGGAATTTATCTTTGATTTGGTTCTTCCTCAAATCCGGTGCAGGGACATGAACTTGATCATCTAATCACAAAGCCATGTCCAACGAATTGAGTGCACAGGATTTACTGCCACCCGAGATAGGTCTGACCTTGTTGGGGTTCGAAAAATCCGAGCAAGGTTGGCTCGTCCGTGCCGAGGGCCGCACCCGCTCGGAGTGCCCTTCCTGCGGAACGCAGTCTACCGCTCGCCACAGTCGTTACTGGAGGCACCTGCAGGATCTTCCGAGCGTTCCGCCATCGCGAGCGATTGTGCCACAACCTCCGCTCCCATGACATGCCCGGCCCCTAGTTCTTGGCGCAATAGGCCCGCTATGGATGAAAATTGAGTTCGATGAGTTCTTGGCTTTGCTGCGGAGCCGGTGCCCATTTCCATTTCTCAATGGCGTCGACCGCTGATTTTACCAACACAGGACTGCCGCCAACGACTTGAGTGGACGTCATCTTGCCGTTGGGAGCGACTACAACATGCACCTTGACCGTTCCAGTGATGTTCATTTTTCTTGCTAGCTCTGGATACGTTGGAACTACCTGGCTTATGATCTTCCGCTTTACTGACTGTTCTTGAGTGAGAGTGACAGTTGAGGGGAAAACGGTCACCCACAAAAAGAGAGCCACAAAAACGGAAGCAAAAGAGGGTCGCATGGACGTAGCGTACACGAAATTCAGAGCATCGTGAACGTGACTGGGGTAACGGGGAGATGAACACGTCACGTCCCAAATGAAGGGAGGCGAAATGGACATCATTGTAGGTTAAGGAATGTAAGCCAGTGGTTCTTCAACCGGTTGCTGGATCCATTTGATCGGGCGCCCATGTTCCGATGTTTGGGCTGTTTCATCGATTTGTAAACCACTGAAAAACAACAAGGGATCACTACACCAAACGTCAAAGATCGTACGCTAGCGACCGAGACAGAGCGGGGCAAACTGGCGAGATGAGTCCTCAAAGTAAGTAGGCCCCGCAGTCAGCAGGGGAAAGGTGCAGGAAGGGGGAACGAGGCTGTTCGAAACTCGGTGACCGCACAACGGGCGGCGCGGATCACTTCGGAGAAGACGGCATAAGTATTTGCCGTGAAGGTCTTTGAGACGCTGGTTGGACTTCGGAGAGTCCCGGCCAATCAGGCAAAACCATCGCCTCGCCGGGGTCGCACGATCTAGGCGTGCCATCGAAGGTAAGTTCACCGCTCGCCCGCGTTAGCGAGGTGCGCTCCATTCAATAGAGTGCGCTGTGATGGATGCTCGCAATTCAATCGATGCTTGGGACCTTCGCTGTCTGGTGCGCGAAAAGCTGATTGAATGATTGAATAGCTGCAGAAAAACCACCCGGAAAACCTGCCGCACTACCGGGGAGAGGTGCTAGCCATCTCTCGGCAGGCAAATCTGCCAGCCGAATCAGACTCGCGGGCCGATGGTTGAAGGAGCATCCGTGGCGCGCATCGCGCGGGCTCACGCAACGCCACCGAGGCTGCGCCTCTAAAACATTTGATGCTCTTCCATCGCGTCAATAAGAACGTCGATCAGCGACATCACAATCTCCGGGCGGTGGCGAGCTTCTTCCACCAGATGCTTCGAGCAAATCGCTTGCCCCTGCCAATCGGGGAGTTCGTCGGCACCAATCGGCGCGTACAGTTGGTAGCGGCCAGGATTTGGACACTTGGCGAAGTGACACGGGTTTGAATACTCCTTGTTCTTTTTGCGGTTAATGGTGACGGAATTAATCATCGAGCGCGCTCACCCTCTTTTCGCGGGAGTGGTTGGACTGATTTCAGAAATGATTGTCTCAGAAATGACGGTTCTGAAGCCGATTTCACCCGACATATGCAAACTTCACGCCTGGCTTCGCGGGGTCCTGAACAAGAGCGCCAAGTCCGCAACTGGGAATGATGATTTCATACTTACGCAGCGACGGCGAATCTCAGGCAACATTTCGGAAGCTTCCTTCCTGTCGACGAGAATCCCTTGCCGCGCCATCGCGTTCACGACCGCTTCGGAACCGGAATGTTTACCGATGACGAAGTCGGGCTGCGACCGTCCCACTTCACCGGCGGGGAAAAGCTCATATGCCTTCCTGTCTTTCAGCAACCCGCTGCAATGGATCCCGGACTCATGGAGAAAAGCTGCCTCGCCGGTAATAGCTTTGTTGCAGTGGATGGTGCGGCCGGATGCCTTCGCGACAAGGATGCACAGGCCGTCGAGTTGCTCTGTCTTCAGCGCCATGTTCAGCCGGAGGGAGTGACGTATTGCCATCGCTACTTCTTCCAGCGCCGCATTGCCGGCGCGCTCTCCTAAGCCGTTCACCGTGACGCTAACGCAATCGGCGCCCCCTTGGATAGCGCTGATGGTATTCGCGGTCGCCATGCCAAGATCGTTGTGGCCATGGAACTCCAAGCAATCGTCCCCCGCCACGTCGCGAAGATCACGGAACGCGTCATGGGTTTCGAGCGGGTTCCATCTGCCAACCGTGTCCGCTATTCGCACCCGATTGATGCCACTACTGCAGGCGAGGGCGACAAACTCGCGAAGGTAGCTCAGTTCGGTGCGCGAGGCATCCTGAGCGCCCACGGATACGTGGTCGAAGTGTGCCCGTGCCGTAGCTACGATGTGCGGCAGTTCTTCCGCGATCCAATCTCTCGTCTTGCCGATGGTCCACAACTGCGCGGTTGAGACCGGAAATGCGATGTGCACCGAGCTTAGTCCGCAGGCAGCAGCGCTTTCCAGGTCCTGCAGCGCGGCCCGGCACCAACCGGTCAATCGGATAGGCAAGCCCAACTCCAGCAAGGCGCAGATGTCGTCGCGCTCGCTTTTTCCCATCGCCGGAATGCCGCATTCCAATTCCGGGACGCCGAATTCGTAGAGAGCACGCGCAATGGCCACTCTTTCATCCCGCGAAAAGACTACACCTGCGGCCTGTTCGCCGTCGCGTAGTGTAGTGTCGATGATCCACGGAACCTTGCCGCTGCTGGCTTTCATCTTGTTGTCAGTGACTCCTGCAGCGCCTAGGCTAGCGCGCCATCTGCGACTCTACCCTCCCCGATCGCATCGAGAACTTCATCAATCTTCTCTTCGTTGACTTCGCCATACCAATGGCCCTCGGGATAGATGACCATCACTGGTCCATGCTCGCACTGCTTCAGACATCCCGTGCTCGAAACCCTGGCATCGAGATTGCGATCGATGATTTCGGTCTCGAGATATTGCAGTAGAGAAATTGAATCTTTACGGTGGCAAGTGCCTTTGGCTTCACCCGCCACCCGAAAGCTGGCACAGACGAGAATGTGATGCTCCGGCTTCTCCATGACGACCTCCTCCAATTTTGTAAACAGCTTTATGCGCAACCCACGCCCGATCCCCGGCATTCAGTCCCACTCCCGCAGGCGCGAAACGGCTTGCGCATCGAGGGCGGAACGTCTCCCGATTCGTACAGAGTAGAAATGGCCTGGGAGATCAGCCCGGACGCTTCGATGACTTTCAAACCTGCTTGTTCCAGTGCCCAGCGCGGCTTTCGGCCGATGCCGCCAACGATCACGGCTCGGCAATCCTGAATCGTCTGTGCCAATTCGCGCCAGCGTCCCATGCCGTCGCCAGGTTCCGGCGTGGCGCGAGTTTCAATCAGCCGCGGACCGGAACCTCCGGGGCCGAACACCCAGAGCCGGGTTGCTTCACCCAGATGCTGATTCACCAAAAAACCTTCCATGCTGGCGACCGCGACGTAAGGGCGGTCTGGACCGGCAATTTCGTCGTCGATGGAGCCGTCGGCACACGCGCGCATGAGCGCGATCAGTTCCTCGCGCTGCGGTTCTCCTAGCAATCCCGCTGCATCTGCGCGGCAACGCGTGCAATGCTCCATTTGTGGAAGGTAGATCTGCACCTTCTTCCGTAACTGTCGCATCGGCGCGACCTCCAGTTGCTCGCGATCTGCAAAGGCGGTGCCCTTGACCGGATAGAGCGGGACGCAATTCATAATGTCTGCACCCAGCACGCGCATTTCCGCGGCCACGTCTTCAACGTGCGTTTCGTTGAGTCCGGGCATGACAATCGTATTGATCTTCACGATTACGCCCTTGTCCTTGAGCAACGCGATCGCTCGCCTCTGGCGCTCCCACAGTAAACCCGCGGCGGCTTCCTTGCGATAGATCGCGCGTCCGTCGCGCACCCAGGCATAGATCTGCGCTCCAACGGCCGGATCGATGGCGTTCACCGTGAAAGTGACATGGCTAACTTGCAGCTCTGCGAGTTCGGCGATATAAGGCTCGGCGTTCAAACCGTTGGTCGCCACGCACAACAGCACCTCTGGATATTTCTCGCGCACTAGGCGAAGAGTTTCCATTGTTTCTTCTGGATTTGCAAACGGGTCGCCCGGGCCGGCGATGCCAACCACCTTAAGGTAGGGGGCTGTTTCGACGGCGCGATCGAGATACGCCATCGCCTGTTTTGGCGAAAGCACGCTGCTGGTCACACCCGGGCGGCTCTCGTTCACACAATCGAACTTACGGTCGCAATAATTACACTGGATGTTGCAGCGAGGCGCAACCGGCAGATGAATTCGCCCGGTGCGATGGCGTACGTCGGAGTTGAAACAGGGATGCTGCGTTAAGTCCAATGCCATCACGACCTCCTCACATATAGCTGTAGCCAATTTCGGCAGTTTCCTGCTTGAATTCGAGCAGCGCGTTAACGATGCGATCGAAAAGCTGTTGCGCTCCGCGATAGCCGAGATGCAGAATGCGCTGCCCTCCGATGCGGTCGTGAATTGGGAATCCCACGCGCACCAGCGGAATGCCAAGATCGCGCGCGATTCCATAACCTTTGCTGTTGCCAATCAGGAGATCGGGTTTGAGCAGCTTGGCCCGCTCGGCGATCGACATGAAATCGGTGTTATCGCAGATTTCCGACAACTCGGGGAGATTCGGCGCAACTTCCGCAACGGCCTGACGGAGCGCTCCACTCTTTCCGCCCGAAGCGCATAGAACCGGGATGATTCCAATCTCCGCCAACAGCGCCGCCAGGCCCACGACCAGATCTTCCTCCCCGTAAACGATGGCGCGCTTGCCAAAGACATATTTGTGCCCATCGACGTAGGAGTCGACGAGGCGTCCTCGATCCATTTCGTGATTGCCGGGGACGGGCCGTCCCGCGATGTCTTCGAGCACCGAAAACAATCGGTCGGTTTCGTTGATGCCGATGGGCAAGCCTAGGCGATGGGCGTGGACGCCGAATGTGCTCTCCAGAAATGCAGCCGCCGTGTCACGATCGCGAATGGTGCGTCCGAACTCGATTGATGCGCGCGCTCCGGCTGTCGAGCGAATGCCATGGATCGGAGTTCCGCCAGCGGGAATCTTTTCGTAGGTGTCGAGCGCCGGACCGTCGAGCGTTTCCGAATAGTCCGGCAGCACGAGTGCTGAAATGTCGAAGTCGTCTGCGATCTCTTTCAGATAACGGAGATCCGCCGCGGAAACCAAACCCGGAAACAAGTTGATATGATGCGACGGCGCGGGCTGTGATGTGACAAGCGTTTCAACCACCGAGCGCACCGCCGCATGAAAACCGTCAACGTGCGTGCCGCTATAGCTGGGCGTGGAAACGTGGACCAGTTGCGGCGCCGTTCCAGTGTCCGCCTGCTGGCCCTTGAGCAGAGCGTATTCGCGAACCATCGCGGCGACGTCTTCGCCGATGGTTTCACAAAGGCAAGTGGTCGCGACGCCGATCATGCCGGGCTTATAGCGCGAGGCTACGTTCTCTAAACCGCGTCGCAGATTTTCTGCGCCGCCGAAGATGGCGCTGGACTCGCTGAAACCCGAGGCGGCAATATCCATGGGCTCGCGGAAATGGCTGATGATGTAGCGGCGCATGTAGGTCGCGCACCCTTGCGAGCCATGCAGGAACGGCAATGCCCCTTCGATTCCGCGAAACACCAGGGCCGCACCCAGCGGCGCGCAAAGCTTGCATGCATTCCGAGTCGAAACATAGCTGGGTGGCACTGCCGGCTTCTGCAAAATGTTCAGGGTCGCGGTCGTATTCGTAACTGACGTAGTAACCGCGGTCCCACTTACGTCGGCGCTCATACGGCCATTCCTTTCCGCTTGCGTGCCGTGAATTGCCACACCGGGCTCATCACCGTGGAATGTACCTCGCGCGCAAAATTGACCATGCCGGCAAATCCCGCCAGCGCTTCTTTCCGCTCGTGATTGTGGTCGCAGAAACCGACGCCGAGTTTGTAGGCGATGGGACGCTCCTTCACACCTCCGATGAACAGATCGACTTCCTTCTCCTGGAGAAATCCCGCGAGTTCCAGCGGATTCGAATCGTCGACGATAATCGTGCCTTCGTCGCACAATTCGCGCAGTTGCTCATAATCTTCCCGGCTACCGGTTTGCGAACCGACGAGCACTGTTTTCATGTCGAGCAGCCGCAGTGCGCGCACCAAGGAAAATGCCTTGAATGCGCCGCCAACGTAGATCCCGGCTTTCTTGCCTTGAACCTGCCTCCGGTAGGCGTCGATCTGCGGCATGACCTTGTCAAGTTCCTGGCGCACGAGTTCCTGGGTGCGCCGCATGATTTCAGGATCCTTGAAAAAGCGGGCAGTGTCGTATAACGCCTGCGCCATGTCTTCAATGCCGAAATAGGAGACGCGCAAAAACGGCGTTCCCCAACGTTCTTTCATGCTCTTCGCCAGATGCATCATCGAACCGGAACATTGCACCAGGTTCAGCGCTGCTCCGTGCGCGCGGCGTATATCGTCCACACGACCATCGCCTGTTATGCAAGCGACCACCTGAATGCCCATGCGTTCGAAGTACTCTCGGATCATCCAGATCTCACCGGCCAGATTGAAGTCACCGAGAATATTGATACTGGTTGGAACGATGCCTTCCGGTGGGGCGGTTCCAATCAGCTGAAACAATGCTTCACAGGCGGCGCGATATCCGTCTTTCTTGGTTCCTTTGAATCCCTCGGAATGAACCGGAAGCACGGGAATGCCCTTTGCCTCGCTGGCTTGTTTGCAGATCGCGTTTACGTCATCGCCAATAATGCCGGCAATGCAGGTGGCATATACGAATGCGGCTTTGGGCTGATGGGCGTCAATCAACTCGCAGAGCGCGGCGAACAGCTTCTTTTCGCCTCCGCGAATTACATCCATTTCCTGCAAGTCAGTGGAGAAGCTCAGACGATGCAATTGCGGACCGGAAGAGCGCGCGCCGCGGATGTCCCAGGTGTAGGAAGCGCATCCGATGGGTCCGTGGACAACGTGAAGAGCGTCGGCGATGGGATAGAGCACGACCCGCGAACCGCAGAAAACGCAGGCGCGTTGGCTGACAGAGCCCGCCACGCTCTGTTTTTCGCAGTCGATCGCGAAGGGTTCCTTACCCTTTCGATAGACCTGCCGCTCGCGTTCCTGGAGAATGTCGGTCATTCCACGCCTCGAACCTCTTTCTTTATGTCATGCGTTCCTACATGGTCAGTTCGAATTTCTCTTCTAGCGAATCCCGATCCTGGCGATCCATGAACGCATTCAGTATCTTTTCGAGCAAATACATGCCGCCGCGATAACCAACGGTTGGGAAATATGCGTGACCGACGCGATCGAGAATCGGAAAGCCATGCCGCACAAAGGGAATATTTTCGTCGCGCGCAATGTATTTCCCATAGGTATTGCCGATCAGCAGATCCACCGATTCTTGCTTGATCCATTGGTGCATCAGGAACATGTCCGCCCCGGCTCCCTTGCGGATCTTCACTTCGGGTACGGAGTCGCCCAACACCGCGCGCACGCGCTTTTCAAACCGGGTCGAGGGAGTGCCAGTTACGATGTAGACCGGTTTCATGTCCAGGCAGATCAGAAAATCACAGAGCGAGACCAGTTGATCGGGATCGCCCCACAACGCCACGCGCTTGCCCGAAACGTACTGATGCATGTCGGTGATCATGTCGAGCAGACGTCCGCGTTCGTCGGTGACGACATCGGGCACCTTCACTCCGGCCATTACGCGCGTCGTCTCGATGAAGCGATCCGTCGCCTGTAGGCCGATCGGCAGCTCCAGCATTTCGTTCGCGACTTCGCACTTTTCTTCCAGTGCGCTGGCGGCACGCGTGGAGGCGGAATGCCCGAGCCCGATCGTGCCTAGGCTGTCGCCCGAACTGCGAATCTGCGCGATGGTCGCGCCGCCTTTCGGATAGAGTGCAAGCTTGCCCGTTTGCGGCGCATCCAGAACATCGGAGGTGTCCGGGAACATGACGACGGGCACTCCCATGTGGCGCGCCAGTCGTTTCAGTTCACGCATGTCGGGCGGGTCAACCCATCCGGGAAGAATATTGATCTGCTTTTTGTCCTCCCCCGTGCCCTCGGCAAAGTTTGTTACCAGCGACTTCGCCATGTTCGCGAAGCCGGTGACGTGCGAACCCACGTAGCTGGGTGTATTCGCGTGAATCGCGTGCTTGCCTTCGGGAATTTTTCCGTCGGCTTTCGCCTTGCTGATGATTTGCGTGATGTCGTCGCCGATCGTTTCCGAAAGACAAGTGGTATGGACGGCAAC
>JBEKPJ010000094.1:0-18008 GCA_049520935.1 Terriglobales bacterium
ATCGTACCTAACAGGGGTTCCGCCTCTGGTTCCGACCCGCCAAGATCATCGCCGGAAGCGGAGCCCCGCCTCCTGAAGAAAACTCCAACTGAAAGAAAATATACTTCTTAACTACAGGTGGGAGGGTGTGATCCAGGATATTGGCCGGTTATCTCCCTGATTGCAACAGTTGAGGCTGTCAAAAACCGCTAAAATGTCATCGTCAGATGATTGCGGGTGCTGATCCGATGAATCGCGAAGAATTCTCGGCCTTTGTTTCGACGGCGCTTGAAGATGTTGCCCAGTTCGCCGAAGAGAAAGCCGGGCAGAAATTGCCTCGTAGGTTCGCATTCCAGTGGTTGGGGCGATCAGACCCACGCATAACGGAGAACATAGTTGAACAAATTGTCACACGTGTGTTCATAGATGAAGACCATTTCTACACTTGCAATTTAACCGTCGTCGACCTTCTCGAAGACGGCATACTACTCATCGTCGGAGATGTGGAAGAACATGCTACTCGGCCACTCAAAACAAACTGGACGGGGCGTGAGTTACCGTTCATTCCCCACGTTGGTATATCTTTTCTGAACCAATTGGCGGGCGTGAAAGACAGTTGGTCACCCGATAAACCTTTCTCATCCATTAGTCCGCACATGAGCAACTCTAGAGGACCTTGGCTAGTAAGGCCACACATTCCAAGATTTCCAGACAAACTCCGAGATGATCTCAGTGCGATCGCTCCGAGCAGGAGTGGGGATCTTCCCTATTGGCCCTGTGCGGCACGCATGAAAGATGGAACAGTTCTCGCGTGTGTCTATGTCGTACCCGAGGGGCCGTACATCAGGCACTGGGGCGTCTATCCGCAGCAAGATAATGGAAAGCGCTACATTTCGCTTTCGGATGTGGACTCGCTTGCTGATAGTCCGCAGCGTCTGCCAGCGCAGTTTGCGAACAAGCTGTACAAGAGCGGTGAATCTGGAATGGGCTACACCATCTTTACTGTTGTGTTTGCAGATGGCTCTCGTCGAGCTTACGGTACGGGTAACGCCGTTGACTTCATTCGCTACCCGGAGGGGAAGGGACAGAGCGATGTGGTTGATGTCTTACCCCACGAGGGACGAAACGCAGAACCAGTAAGCTGTCCAGTTTATTACTGGTGCCTCTTCTCGGATTGACGGACGTGGTTGTCGTAATATCGCGATTACGCTCATTTACATTGGAAAAGGCGAACAAACGGCGCAAAGTTACGCTGTCGCCTATTCACCCCGGTCAGGCGGGAAATCCACCGAACCATAGGCTGGCAATCGCTGGCCAAATGGCAGGTCTTCGTCTCCTGTCGCGGAGACACGTTTCCACATCTGCACATCACAATTCGTGGGAGGAACTTCATTCTTGCAGTCCATGAACTTATTCAAGATCGCATCTAGTTCATGGGGTTCTCGGGTCAGTTGAAATGTTTGGACGGACGAATTTCGGGTCACCCAATTTGGCAACTTATCGTCGCATGGAATTGAGAAATCTACCCGAATGAACTTCGATGACCCCTTTGTGGTGGAATCCTCAAGGCGAATAATCAAGGACCATAGTGCCTGCGCGCTAAAGCAGTATTTGACATTGGAATAGGCTACGATTCGTCCTCGGATCATCTCGACCTTAGGCGGACGATTGGGGGAGCAAAAAGCGGCTACGGAAACAACTCCTAGTAAGAAAAAGGCTCTGGTGGCTGATCGCGTCACGGTTGAAATTGTAGGAGGCCGTCTGGTATGTAAGCAAGCTCGGTTGTCGTGATATCCCGATAACGCGTTTTGACCCTTGACCCGAAGGTCGGCCCGATTCTCGGTGAGCTGAAACGCTTACAACAGTTGAGCACGGGATGAGTCCCCTCAGGTCTATACTTATGTTCGCGGTGTGGAGTCACTCTGCGTGCGAATCCTGCGTCTCGTTGTCCTTTGCCCGTCCCTCATCGCATGAGCCACACTCGCGCTCACCCAACAACACCGCACAGACGCTGAACGTGACGATCTGGCGGGACCGGTCGCCTCGGTCTCGGTAATACAAATCCACGAACGAACCCCTAAACTGGGCGCAGCCCGGCGGTCCAACCCTCGTTCTGCCGGTCTGGTGTGAGGAGTGCGATTATGACCAGGAAGGCAACCACACTCGGTCGGGCCAGATGGTCAATGGAGTTTTTCACGGCCAAGCTGTTCGTATCGTCTACGACGCGAGCGGACACGCCCTCGACCGCTTTGTCGAAGATGCCTCGACCGGCGAACTGATGCGCCACGAAGTCGTGGGGCCTCGGGGTATTACCGAACAAACCCTCTACCAGCAGGGAACGCTCTATTGGCGGCAGACTTTCAGCTATGACCAGTACGGCCACACGATCGATTGGATCACGGTTGACAGCAACGGAAAGCAGATCGCCCGCATCCATACGGAACGAGACGCCGATGGCCACTTCAAAGAAAAGTGGGGTATGCGCAAGGACGGGAAAATAGACTTTCTGCAAACGTACGATGCGAAAACCGAAGAAGAGCACTACCTGAGCTTCAACCAATTTGGCGGGGTAAGCCTTAGCTGGTCTGTGATTGCGGGAAAATTGGCTTCATTCTGGGAGCCGCCCGAGTTTCCGTCGCAGTTCGGAGACAATTTCAATGAACACCCCAGCAGCGACACGGCGGAAAACTATGCCTGCCACCACGACGGCAAGTGCGAGCTTTCGCGTATCCATTACGACTATCTTGACCCTGACGAGCGGAACCCGGTGAGCGCCGAATGGCAGGATGCCGATGGCAATTTGCGGTACGCCGCGTACTACGAATACGAAATTGATACCTTTCGCAACTGGACCTACCGCCAGGTCTGGGTGTGGACGCCAGAACTGATTGAAAGGAAACTTTTGGAAACCGATTCTCGCACGATCACGTACTGGCAGAAATAAACCGCCGTCGGGAGTGTCTCGGGAACTACGCGGTTGGGAGCAAAACATTCCCGGTTGAACTCATTGACCCGGGCCGGCCAGTTTCTCATTGAACGACATTGCCTGCTTACAACAGCGATCTGGAATTTCCTCTTGTCAGGGTGTAACTTTCCACTCGGATGAAAACGCTAACAGATCGACAAGATGCCGTTCGTTTCTGGGGCTTGGGGGCTCTGTCCGTCTTGCTCTCCGCTGGTGCCGCGTTCAGCTATCTTCACTCGATGGGGTACGGGATCGCGGCTGGTGACTTGATCGGCGTGCGAGGGCGTGAGGGAGATGTAGCCTACGTGCAGCGATGGGCTACGGTTTGGTTGATGACAGCTGTGTGTTGTCTGGGAGTTTCGAGTCTTGCAGGTGCGTTGGCGACCTCCATTTACGAAGATGCAGCGCGGGTGTCACGGCTCATCGCACGTCTGGTTGTGGCGTCGGTTGTCTCATTCGTGCTTGCGGTTCTCATCGGCATCGTGTCCTTCTCGATCATCACGGCATCGCATCATTCCGTAGTTCGCTGACCGAGTTGGCGAACTATCGCAATGTCGCTCATTGACGGGCCGACAGTAGAGAAATTCTCAGTGAGTGGGAAGGCCTGCTGAACCGGCGCCCTCAGGCGGAGCGAACTGGCGGTCTATTGGTCGGGAGTTCCATCTAGGATCCAGGCGTATGCCCATCCATCAGCTTTAACAGGCGGCCTTGAAAGGCAAGCCAACGCTCGTACTTTTTACTGCGGGGGATTGGGTGAGTGGTTGATTGCCGGAGGTCATGGCCACAACGATAGCAGGAGGCGATGGAGGCTGCTTCAATGGGGACGAGTTCGGGATGAAGCCTTTCCCGGCACTGTTGGCATGCGGCCAGCAGCAGTATGGAATGGACTTCGCACACAAGCATGGGTAGCATCTGCCAGCGACGGCGGAAGTAGGGAGTGACATCTTGCGCCAGGCGGCAGGGGCAAAATCGAAGACGGGTGGCCCGCAAGAGCATGTGATCGGCACTGGCGAAGGGCAGCAAAGTCGTGTTCGCGGTCGTTTCATACGATACCGACATCTTTCCACTTAGCAAGCGAAGCAGTCCTTCCTTAAGGCCGTGATCAATGATCGCAAAAGAGATATCCGCCATAGGCCAGAATTGGTTCCAAAAGGAAGAGGGCTTGACGCCATAAGCTCGGGCAATCCGGATCATCCACGAGGACAGTAGTTCATCATCAAGTGGTTTCGGGTGGATCGGCCAAACCTCACCCGATAACGATTCCGGCGCGGCCAAGGTCACAGCATTCGCTCAACGGCGCGTTTTCGTTCTGAAGGGCCCACCAGCACTGTAGCTGCGAAAAGTTACTCTAAGGAGCCCCTTTTAGGCGTTCTTAGAGTCCGAAAACGCCTCAAAACTGCCTTCCAGTCCAAATTTCACGTTTTGTTGCGTACAAGTCCTGCGTGCAGCACCAATTGGACTAAACCGCTTCGCGGTATGAGTAGCGCATAGGATCGTTGCTAGAGGCCCCAGACATACCTGTTGCGCCCCAGTCCCAATTTACTTCGTCCTTTGCCACGTACGTTCCCTTGCGAGAACATGAATAGACTGCTCGAGCAGCCCATTTCACTTCGCAAAGGAGCTTTCCATGACTTCTCTTCGGCAACGCTTCATCGAGGACATGCAGATCCGCAATTTGGCCGACAACACCCAGCGCTCGTACGTCCGGCAGGTATCAAGATTCGCAGGCCACTTCAACAAATCCCCAGAGTTGTTGGGACCTGAGCAGGTTCGTGCCTATCAGGTATACCTAACCAACGAAAGGAAGTTGGCCGCCAATACGATCCTCATCGCCATTGCCGCACTGCGCTTCCTGTACAAAGTGACTCTCCAGAAGGACTGGGACTTCCAGAACATCATCCCCGCTCCGAAAAGGCCGCAGACGCTGCCCGTGGTCCTTAGTCCCGAGGAAGTCATTCAATTTCTTGACTGTGTCGAGAGCAGAAAGCATCGTGCCATCTTGACCACATGTTACGCAGCCGGCCTGCGCGTCTCCGAATCCGTCGCTCTTACGCCTCCCGACATCGATAGCAAGCGCATGGTGGTGCGCGTCCAGCAAGGCAAAGGAATGAAGGATCGTTACGTGATGCTCTCCCCGAAACTGCTGCAGATCCTGCGAGAGTGGTGGCGAGTCGAAAGGAACCAGCGCTGGCTCTTCCCCGGGGATAAGCCGGAGCAGCACATTACCATACATGCGGTTCAACTCGCGTGCCAGCAAGCTCACCGCCTCTGCCACATCCCCAAACCCATCACCCCGCACTCCATGAGGCACTGCTTCGCCCTCCACCTCCTCGAGCAAGGCACCGATGTTCGCATCATTCAACTGCTCCTGGGCCATCGCAGCCTGGCCACCACCGCAATATATCTCCGCATCGCGACCAGCAAGGTGTGCTCCACCCGCAGTCCGCTCGACCTACTCCCGCACCCAGTTGCCACGGCGGCCACACCGGTTATGGCTCAGTACTACTGAGTGCTGGTTCATGGATCGTCCCCAGCTGGAAGTCGCCGACGTGTTGCGTCGTTATGGCGAAGCCTATCGTGAACAACATGCGGCTTCGCTCTCCACGGCCCAGCGCCGCGTCATGAGTGCCATCGAACTGTGCCGGACCGCCGCCCTCGGCGGTCATCTGGAACAGTGCGATCAATGCCAGCACCAACGCATTGCCTACGACTCCTGCCTTATGGGGAGTAATTTGTATTGGGGAGTCCGATTGCGGTGAGGCGTGCAGCAAAGGCCACACGCCTCTTTGACTCTCCATTAAGACTTGGCCTTCAACAATGCAATCAACTTATCCGGAGGCCGGAAGGATCCCCGCCGCAGATGTGGCGGTACGATCGCCTCGATGGCTTCCAGCTTCTCGGTAGGATCGGCTCGGGTGTAGACCTCAGTAGTCGCAAGATTACTGTGTCCCAACCAGAGCGAGACTTTACGGATATCCTGTGTCGCTTGGAGTACGATCATCGCACAGGTGTGTCTCAGCACGTGCGGAGAGAGCTGTTTTTTTATCAATGATGGACACGTCTGACTCGCCGTCTTTGCATGATGCTGCAGTAGGTATGCGAACCCCCAACGGCTCATCGGTCGTCCTCGCGCGTTGACGAACAACTCGGGTATGGCGACCGTTCCACGCACAGCCAACCAAGCACGGACTGCCGTGGCCGACGTTTTCCAAAGAGGAAGTGCCCGTTCTCGACGACCTTTACCATGAACCAGAATGCTCATCGAGGACAGGTCGACATGCTTAGTGAGCAAGCCTGTGAGTTCCGATACTCGGAGACCACCCGCGACGGCGAGGTGCAACATGGCTCGGTCACGGATCCCTGCGCGCGTTGCCGGATCGGGTGCATCAAGCAACGCCTGCACCTCCTCCTGCCCCAGATAAGGAACTAAACGAGTGTTGGTCTTCTTGTAAGGAATGGCCAGGACACGGCGAATCTGTTCCAGTGCGCTTGGTTGGCGATGTTCAAGGAAGTGAAAGAAAGAGCGGATGGCTGCCAAGCGGATGTTTCTTGTTTCCGCTGAGTTGCGCCGACTATCCTCTAGATTTTGGAGAAAGGTGCTGATCAGTTCGGCATCCAACCGTTCCAGCATCAATGCCGACGGAGCCAACTTGAGCCTCTTTGCCGCGAACTCGAACAGGAGTTGGAAGCTGTAGGCGTACGAGTCACAAGTGTGCTGGCTGGCACCTCGATGATGGCCAAGATGCTCGCGCAGAAATGCCTCGATGTGCGGTGCGATGAGGTTCATTGTCGCCCTCCGCAAAGAAAAGTTTCTCCGGCAATAGCGATGTCGCGCAACAGTTCCGGTGTGGTTTCCAAATACCAATACGTGGCATCGATGTTGACATGTCCCATGTAAGTCGCTAAGGCCAACATATGTCGGCCGACGCGTTGACGGCCAGTGGGGCTTGTCTCTAGCGCTCTGACCGCAAATGTGTGACGAAGGTGATGCAGGCGGTGGCGACGACCGCCAGATGGCGCGAGGCCTGCCGTTTTCAAGAGTCTTTGGAATGTTGTATAAGCTTCCCAATATCGCAGTGGCCGGCCATTCTCATCGATGAACACATCCTGCCCATGGGAACGCGTTTGTCGACGACGCTTCAGGTAACGTTCTACGTGTGCCACCACCGTAGGGTGTAGTGGCACCAGACGAGTTTTTTGGAATTTAGTTTTTCGGATCAGTAGCCCGCGGGGCGTGATATCGGAGAACTGCAGGGCTAACGCCTCAGAGATCCGAAGACCAGTTGCGGCAAGCAGGCCAATCAAAGTCGCGAAGGTCTGCGGTTGCAATGAGTCCAGTGGCCCGAGTTGCAAGGCTGCGTCGATCAAGCGATTGATCTCCTCGCGCGAATAGATATGCGGTACGGGGCGTCTCTTGTGGTAACCAAAATGACGCGCGGGTGGCGTTTCGTGTCGGCTGTCTTCAGCACACATATAACGAGCAAAACGGCAAACCGTTTTCAGCCGCGCATCTCGTTGTGCTACCGACACGGTGCGACTGGCCCAATCGATTGCTGTTGCCGTGCGAATGTGGGTCTCATGTCGTGCGGCAGCGAAGCGCGCGAAGCTGTGCAACAAATAGAACGCACTCTTGAGATCAAATCCCGCCGCGTGCCGCGCGGCGAGGTAGTTCTTCACGGCGCGGGTCATGAGTTCACCTCCGGCCACGGCTGGGCAACTTGTTCAAGCAATGCGACGTCCACCTTGGCGTAGTACGCCGTCATATCGATGCTGCGATGACGCAGAACCAAACCGATCTGCTCGAGGGGAACGCCATGGCGCAGCATCTCCGTGGCAGCGGTATGACGCAACAGATGGGCGCCTTTCGCCTGGGACTTAACACCGGCGCGCCGCATAGCGCGCTTAACCACACCAGAAATGCAATGGACTGAGACAAACGGCTTGAAGGGGGCGATATTGCGAAGAAAGACTCGATCCGTATGGTCGACTTGAGGCCGACACTCCAGATAGCGAAGCAGTGCATCGCCGACATCTTGGGGCAGTGGCAGCCGAACTTCGAAGCGTCCTTTGCCGATGACCCGCAGCGTGCCGTTTTCCCATTCGATGTCAGTAAGACGAAGCTGAGCTAGATCACCGGCGCGAAGCCCAAGACGAGCCAAGAGTAGGATAATGGCGCGGTCGCGCAGGCGGCCGATGGAACTGCCGTCACAGGCCTTGATGATGCGGTCGACTTCCTCTGCTGTGAGGCATTGTGGCAGTGTTGCCAAGCGCCAATGCGCCAATGCTGGAACTGCTTGATCGAGATGGGTTGGGCATTCTCCTCGGAAGCTGAGATAACGCAAGAAAGCCCGCGTGGCTGTGATCAGTTTTTGAGCGGTGCCGGCGCCACATTGAGTGGCCCGCTTGAGCACGAACTTTCGCACACTTTGGGCATTCCAATGCCGAGTATCCGTACTCAAAGCCTCGATTAGTTCGCTGGCACCACGACAATACTGCTTCAGAGTTGGCTCAGCTGCGCCGCGGTGCTTTTGGAACCAATCACGAAAACAGATGACGATTTCCGGTATCACCTTCTGAACATCTGGGGTTAAGGTAGGTCGAGAAATACCTCTTCGCACCAGATAGCTGTGGAAGTGGTGCACGCCAAAACGAGCATGGTGGTCAGTTCTTCCACCGTTCGATGAAGGGCATTGGCAGCGCGACAGGTGGCGAAGGAAGGCTTGCAAACTGCGCGCGTCGAGAACCGCTAAGTCGTTGCCCTTGCGCTGTAGAAACTGACCCAAGTGTGCTGCATTGCGCAGGTAACGAATCGCACTCGCGTGCGAGTACCCCGCGTTTTCCAGAGCGTCGGCAAAGCCGTCGATATATGGCCCACTGGGACCAGAGCGTAAGCGACGAAGGGTTTTGGGCGCCGAAAAGTACGTCTCCAACATGATGTCCTCCTTTTGATTGGCCAGAAATGGCCAAACCACATTAACAAGAGGACGTCACCCTTATGGAGAGTCAGCAAACCTTCCAAATCTGCTTAATCAGATAGAAGTTGACACCACGCTGATCGGACTCCCCAATACAAATTACTCCCCATAAGGCAGGTAATGGAGAGATCCCCATTACCTGCCGCAACCGCCATTGCCCAAAATGCCAGTCCCTGGCACGGGCCCAGTGGATCGAAGATCGTCAATCCGAGCTCCTCGACACCCAATATTTCCATGTCGTCTTTACTCTCCCGGAAGAGATTGCCGCCATCGCCTACCAAAATAAGAAAGTGGTGTACGACATTCTCTTTCGGGCCACTTCCGAAACCCTGCGAACCATTGCCGCCGACCCCAAACATCTCGGTGCCGAAATTGGCTTCTTCATCGTGCTCCATACCTGGGGACAAAATTTGATGTTTCATCCCCACCTGCACTGTGTCGTTCCCGGTGGTGGACTCTCCCCGGACGGCGACCGTTGGGTCTCCTGCCGTCCGGGCTTCTTCTTGTCCGTGCACGTGCTCTCGCGCCTATTCCGCCGCTTGTTTCTCGAGCTGTTGCAGCAGGCCTTCGACGCCGGTCAACTGCATTTCTTTACCTCCCTGCACCCGCTTCAGGTTCCCTCTGCCTTCGCGGCTTATCTCGCACCGCTCCGCCAAGCAGAATGGGTCGTCTATGCCAAAGCCCCCTTGGCCGGGCCCCAGCAAGTTCTCGACTACGTAGGACGCTACACCCACCGCGTCGCCATCTCCAACCATCGCCTGCTGGATATCGAAAACGGCCAAGTGCAGTTCCGCTACAAGGACTATCGCCAGGACGGCCAGCAGAAGACCATGACCCTGTCCGCCGACGAGTTCATCCGTCGCTTCCTGCTCCACGTACTCCCCGACAGCTTCCACCGCATCCGCTACTATGGCTTCCTGGGCAATCGCCACCGCCAAGAAAAACTGGAACGCTGCCGCCAACTCTTAGGCATGGCGGTTTCCGCGACCGAACCGCCCAAGGACTACCGCGACCAGTATGAGGAACTGACTGGCATTTCTCTCCGGCTATGCCCGGTCTGCCACCGCGGTCAGATGATTCGAATCGCAGTGCCACTAACCCCGGCCTGTGCATCCCCAACGTTACGGGACACTTCATGAGAACGCTTGGCTCTCAACCTCTTCCTCCGCAGACTTGCCCAAAACAAGTCCGCGCACACGTGTTTTCACACGCCCTTCGCGGCTGCTCTCCTTGTTTCCCTCTCGCTCTGCACGCCACAGATCTTCGCTCTCTGGGTACCCGACACGCTGTCAGAACTCCGCTTCGGAACAACGCCATCGCTCTTCCGCAAGCCTTCCTCCGATTCAATGCCCATAGCGCCGGCACCATCGAGGCGGTTTAGTCCAATACATTTTTAGATCACCGGCGCGGCTCCCACAGTTTCTCGCCGACCACGGCCACTTCTGGAGCCGCACCGCTAATCTAAAAATGCTCTACATTGTATGCAATGTTGCTCCGCGGACTTCTGCATTGTACGCAGCAAACTGAGGCCGGATCGAGGGGGGTGTCTTGCGTACAATACGGAGCGTTGGACCGTAGGCCGCCCGCTCTGACGGCAATGTTTCGAGCAGAAATGTCTCTGGACTCGGCTCCGTATCTCCGGGGGTACATTGCGCACAATACGCTAGAGTAAGTTTTCGCAGCTACGCTGCTGGTGGGCCTTCTGGAAACCTGCAACTCGGGGAAGCAAAGAATGGACCGACTGCTGCACTGAATTCGAACCAAAGTGCGGTATATGGAGCAATGAAGAGCGAGGGGGCACGATTGGTCGGCGGGAACGCTTCGAATGCGGGGTTGCCGTCGAGTGTCGGGCCAAGCGCCGTGCGCGTCTTTAAGTATTAGGGGTGAATGAATGGGCATTACGGAAGCCGTCAAGGAACGGGTATCTGAGACCATTTCTGCCGAACTTGCGCCATCAGGTTTCAGCTTGAAAAAGGGGAGCTTGGTTACTCAGCTAAGCTCTGGGTTCACAGGTAGTATCGGCCTCAATTTTTCGTTAAATCGGACCGACGGACTGATCGGATTAAATCCGATTGCGAGCATCGTTTGCCGGCAGATCGAGGATGCGTTGGTCGATCTCACGGAAGGTGCAGAGCGTCGTCCGCTTCCGAGCTTAAGTACGGCTCTTGGTTATCTGACTCCTGAGAATCGGTTCCTGGAGTGGCTCTTCGACCCAAACGCTCCTCCCACTGGCCATATCCTGGAATCAAAGCGAATCGCCGAGTTGATCGTGCTGTATGGAATCCCTTTTCTCCGAGAGCATTCTTCAATAAGCGCAATCGTAGGCTGTTTGGAAGAATCCAGATTTTCGTTCGTTGAACGAGCCGACTATCATTTACCTGTGGCGTACCGGCTTCTTGGAGAAGGACAAAAAGCCGAAGCTCTGGTTAAACGGCGACTCTCCGACTTCGACAAGCGCAGGGACATCGCTGCGAACCAATATAGGCGATTCGCTGGGAATTTTCTGTCTGATGTGGCAAGGATCAAACAGAACACCTAAAGACGGGGTAATTCTAGAATGCGTGCCTCATGTTTATGACGCCAAAGACCACCGTTATGACGCACTCCAGCGTGTGTTCATTTCGCATAGCGCTTCCGAGTCCCTACAAGTTCACCGGCAAAGAACGGGATACCGAATCGGGAAACGACTACTTCGGAGCTAGGTACTACGCTTCAACGATGGGGCGCTTTATGACGCCCGACCCTTCGAATTTGAGCGTCGATTTCTGGCTGCCGCAGACATGGAATCGATACGCCTATGCGCTAAACAATCCACTAGCGGTTGTTGATCGGAATGGGCTCTGGCCCTGGTATATCCACAATGAGATCATCGACGAAGCATTTCCTGGGCTATCCAAGAGTCAGCTTCAAAGCCTGAAAACCGCCAGCGCCGACGTGGACAAGGACCAGAGTCCAGAGGGTTCATACAAGCACGGCATGTCAAATGGCGACGCGGTGAACACAACAACTGCGCCCGGAGACACGAGTGACTACATCCATCAAAACGAGCAAACGGCTGAGCAGATTCAGGCCGACTGGGTTGCCTCCGGACATACGGGGATTGCGCCCGGTGCCATGACGGCATTCGGCAACGCGCTCCACACGGTGACGGATATGACCTCGCCCGCCCATGAGGGGTACCAGCGCTGGTACGGAACTTGGGACTATTTCGGAGTCACCGCTGCCTATCACTTCCTTAGCGAGTCGCGCATCAGCGACGCGCGGAGAAATATGGCTATAGCTGCTGCTCGACAGACCTTTATGAACACCTTCGGATGGATGGCCTTGCAAAATGCGACTGATGGATTGACTCCGAAAGTAACTCATAAAATCTGTTACACCGATGAGAACGGAAAGCAGAGTTGCCCATAGTTCGGGCAGGGTCAGGGAAAGGGTTTCCGCGCTTGACGATGAGGCAATCCCCGTATTTTGGAAGGGTATTCGGCGCGCTGGCACTTGGGTTTGTCGTGGCTTTTATGCCGAGGGTGACCTTGAATTTTCCCGAGTCCGGCGTCGAGGGCACAATTAGGTTAGTGGTTCAGTGTGTGCAACTGCCAGGTGCTGCCGTAGGCCTAATCGTCTTTCGTAACGTACACGGGATCAGCCTCTGGGTCGTTGAGGCGACCAACGTTATTTTCTACTCTGGACTTTTTTACTTTCTGTTGGCGACCTGGGCGAAACACAAGACCAAGTCTTGAACGACAGGACAGGGAGCCTGCATTCCGGGATGCACAAGAACGATTTTGGAGAGCGACCTACACGAGGAGGCACATGCGGTTCCGCTCATTGTCAATGTTCGTAGCGTGCGCATTGTTTGTATTGGGCGGCGATCCGAGCATCGCTCAAAGCTCCGCGGCGAAGGACAAGCTGGCTGAGCAGGCGCAGCAGGAGTATCGAGCCAAGAAATTTGCTGAGGCGGAGCGTGATTTTCGGGAGCTAACCGTTCGCCATCCGTCGAACATCTACATGCAAATATATTTTGGCCAAACCTTGTTTGAGCAACAGAAGTTTGCTGAGTCCCTACGGCCATTCGAAAAGGCCTTCGACTTGGAACGAGCTGGGAACAAGCTCACTTCCGATCAGCATCGCATTCTCGTTGACCAGTTGGTGATGGCTTACGGGATGAGTGGCGACCTGAAGAAGGCGCGGGCACTCCTAGACGGTGCCATCCGACAAGACCCCGAATATCCCTTGAATTACTACAATCTGGCCTGCGCTTTTGCGGAAGAGGGCGACAAGAACCAGGCGCTCGCGAATCTCTCTCTCGCGTTTCAGCACAAAGACAACGTTCTCCAAGGGGAAAAGATGCCCGATCCCCGCACTGATTCGTCCTTCCAGAAGTACGTTCGAGACGATGACTTTATCGTGCTCATGAAGAAACTAGGCTACCAGTAACATGGGCGCGGCCCTTGCGGTTTTACCCTGCCGATCCGCGCCCTGATCGGGGTCGGATTAGCGGCGCTTTCCGGTCCCGATTCTAGGGTCGATCCTGACCCGTCAGTGTGGCGATTCCGGCACAGTGAGGGGTAGCTTTTTCGTGCTCCCGGAGTACCGTGGAGGGGTTGAGGTTTTTAGCCGTGCTGCGCACGGGGTGGAGGGGAGATACGACACCTCCACGTTGCTATGCTAGCCGCCAGCATAATACCAGCGAACCCACACGTTTAGGTGTAATGATTGAGTTCTAATGACGTGAAGTCCATCACGCACCAGTGTGATTACATCTCCTTCATCGGCTTTTAACTTGACATCGATTAGGTGCTTCTTTAGAGTCGCTGCCACGGTTTCCTGAGGGGGCGAACCGAAACCCAAATTGGAGGTGGGCCAATGGCTCGCTTCGTATTCGGTGTGCCCGTTCTGGCTGGCATCGCCTTGTTAGCAGTTTCCGCGTATTCGCAGGTGCAGCCCAACATTGAGAGTGGTTTTAAAGCATACGGGTCATACGACTCGTCCAAAATAGACACGGTCAATCTGGGTAATGGAGGTCTTACGCTCCATATTCCCCTGCCTCTGGCCTATCCGCAACGCGGCGGCAAGGTCAATCCTTCCTTCTTCGTGGTATCCAATTCGAAGAGTTGGCAAGTTCAGTCCTATCCAGATCCCCCTAACAAAGCCGTGTACTACTGGAACTATGGGTCTGCGGCTGGCGACGCTAAAATTGCAGAGGACCCCGCTCTCCTCGGCCCGTATCTGACGAACACATTCCCCGTCTGGTTGCAACGCACCCTCGTGTTTGAAACCGACAATAACGGCAATGTCTCAGAATCGGCTTCGGATTACTCCATTAGGGATTGGGACGGTTCTCTCCACTTGTTACAAGACATTTCCTCCGGTGGCAATGGTACGTCCTTCGGCTCGCAGGACACCACCGGATTCCATGTGACCGGATCGAACCCGGACCAGTATGGCGTGACAACAACATTCGTAGTCACAGATCGGAAAGGCAACGTCTCCTCCACAGTAGGGAAGCCCCTCGCAGCGGAATGGATACCATGCACAAAATCAACGACCGGCAACTTGAACGGGAGCACCACGACAACTGTCTGCACGGGGCACGTTGCGCTGACATCCTTTACCGACGCCAACGGAAATATTTACGGGCCGTCCGAAGACACGCTGGGGCGAACCGTTCCGCTCGCGTCCACTTCTTCATCAAGTAAAACGGGCTGCGTAAGTGGGGGCTCAACGCTCACTGGCTCAACGCTCTACAGTTACACGGGATCAGATGGTGCCGCAGAACAACTTCAGGCATGCCTCGGTAACGTCGCGTTAAGTACCGATTTTGGCCAGTCAGGCGTGTTGGAGTTCCCCAGTTCACATTCGCTGTCCACTCCGTTTTCGATGATTGTCACGCTAATCCTACCGAACACCACGAAATGGACGTTTAGCTATGACAGCTATGGCAACGTGACCACGCTCGGCCTGCCTACCGGAGGAAGCATCAGCTACACGTGGGAAACAATCAGTATCCCGACCTGTGATTCGGCTGCCGCCGTCAGTCGCGCCGTAGCCTCGCGCACTTTCACTAATGGTACCACCTCGTACACATGGAATTACACGTGGGGCACGTGGTCTGGTGGCACGGTCACCAATGTGGTCACCGATCCATTGGGCAACGATGTGGTTCACGTCTTCAAGATGATAGGGTGTCCCACCTACGAAACGGCAACAAAAAGCTATCAGGGATCGAGCAAAACCGGACCCCTACTACAAGAGATCGACACTACCTACTCAACCGGCGATGGTATCGTACCAACCTATATTCAAACCACTGACTACACCAGCGGACTCGTAAAAGCCATTGCAAAATCATACGATCCAGGATATGGAACGAACAGACCCATCTTCGGCAATGTAACCAGCGAGACCGACTACGATTGGGGACCTGGTGCGCCCGGAGGAGTCCTCAGGCAGATAGCAACAACCTATGAATTTCAAAACAACAGCAACTACTTGACAGCAAATCTCCCTGACTTGCCCGCATCGGTCGTCATTTCGAATGCTGCCGCTAACAAGTGCTCAGAAACTGACTATACGTATGATAGCGGAAGCTATCTTACCACTTCCGGTGTCACGGAACAGCACGTCAGCCCGCCGGGAGTAGTTCGGGGAAATCTCAGTTCGACGACTCAACAACTTAGCAGCACGCCTTGCCAGTCCGGCGCAACGTGGTCTCCGGTAACCTCGTACACAAATATGTATGACACTGGAGAGATTTATGAGTCGATCGATCCACTGGGTAATTTGGCGGCAACCTATGGTTATTCCCCGACGTTTTACGGGGCTTATCCCACAACCGTCACGAATGCTTTGGGGCAAGCCACAAATTACAACTACGATCTTAGCACTGGTCTCATGACCTCTGTCACCGATCCCAACCAGCAGGAGACGACCTGGACTTACGACTCAATGTTTCGTGTCTTAACAGCATCGTATCCTGATCACGGAGGAAAGAGCGTCACCTACCACGACGCCACACCGCCAGTCTCGGCTACGCTCACGACATTGATCACATCGAACGTAAGCGAAGTGCAGACGAATGTTTTCGACTATCTCGGTAGATTTTCAGAGAGTCAGCTTAATTCTGATCCGGAAGGCGCTGACTACCAAGATACAACCTATGATGCCGTTGGGAACAAAGCCACAACCAGCAACCCGTATCGAAAGACTTCGGATTCCACATACGGAATCACCACCAATGCTTACGATCCCCTGCACCGGGTGAAGCAGGTCACCGAACCTGATGGCTCGATCATAAAAATCGCATATTGTGGCAATGCGACGTTGGTCACAGATGAAGCCGGACACTGGCGTCGGAGTAAGGTGGACGGCCTGAATCGATTGTTCGAAGTGGATGAGCCCAACTCACCTACAGCTACTGTCAGTTCCAATGGTTGTCCGGCACCGGGCGACCCAATCTGGGTAACGACGTACGGATACGATCCGCTTGGCAATCTGCTGAGCGTGCTGCAGTCCGGTTCCCGACAACGCACTTTCATGTATGACTCGCTGTCGCGACTCCTTACTGCGAACAACCCGGAGTCCGGGACAATCTCCTACGGATACGACAATGATGGTAATGTGACCAGTAAGATTGCGCCCATGCCTAATCAAACTCGCACCGCCACTGTCACGACCACGCGAAAGTACGACGCACTGAATCGGGTCACAAGCGTGACCTATTCTGACGGAATCACGCCAGCGAACTTCTACGACTATGATGTGGCTCCTGGCTCGGGCTTCACCAATATTGTGGGACGGCTTGTAAACTCTTACAATCAGTATGGCGGCTCAACGTCAGCGCAAGCCACAGTCACTTTTTACAGCTACGACGCAATGGGGCGCGTCATTCGAGAGTGGGAGCAGACCCCGTCGCTCTCGCCCAATGGGACCTGGGTTTGTCAAACCTATGACCTGGCGGGAAATCTCGCTTCCATTAATCCTGCTGGCGTGTTGATGGCGGGAAGTCCGACCGCCTGCAACCCGACAGGAACAACGATCTCCTACGCCCACGATGCAGGAAATCATTTGTCCACCATTACTAGCAGTTTGAGCGACGCACAGCATCCGGCAACGCTTTATTCACTGGATCCTTCAGTTGGGTACTGGGCCAACGGGGCAATACGCAAGGCTTCATTTGGCAATGGTCTGACAGATGCTCCGGCCATCAACAACCGCCTGCAGCCCTGTCGCGTGAATGTGAACACTGGAGGCAACTATTTCTTAACATGTACCGACGCCACGCCTTCAGGTAGCGTATTGGACGTCACAATGGGCTACAACGCAGGCAGTTCGGACAATGGCAACGTTGTTTCCTGGACGGCGGTAGGCGACCAGACGTTCTCTCGCACCTATGGCTACGACCAACTCAACCGCATCCAGAGCATGGCCGACAGCGCTGCGGGGCAAGCTTGCAAGGGATTATCCTGGACTTTGGACCAGTGGGGCAATCTAACAGCCCAGACTCAGACCGCAGGAACCTGCTACGGCTTCCAGGCAACGCCGACTACGAACAACCAGTTGGTTGGCTATCAGTATGACGCTGCAGGCAACATGACCTATGATGGCTCGCACTACTACACCTATGATGCGGAAAACCGTATCGTGCAGGTGGACAGCGGGTCAACTGCGAGCTACGTTTACAACGAGAACGGGAAGCGGGCGCGAAAGAACACAGGAGGCGGCTTCACAGAGTACTTCTACGGTTCGGATGGCAAGGTGTCGAATGATTATAATGGTACCTGGGCGGTTCAGTATGTGTATGCTGGGAGCGATCTCGTCGCCGAATACACCAATGGCACGACCGAGTTCGTACACACGGATCACCTCGGCTCGACGCGGCTGGTGACAGGGGTGAACCAAGCATTATTGGACAACATGGATTACCTGCCCTTCGGCAAGCAAGTAGAAGGGGCCTCGGTGACTACTCACAAGTTCACCGGCAAAGAACGCGATACCGAATCGGGGAACGACTACTTCGGTGCCCGCTACTACGCGAGTTCGATGGGGCGTTTCATGTCGGTCGACCCCGCTTTCGAGAGTGAAATCCTTGA
>JBEKPJ010000095.1:0-17994 GCA_049520935.1 Terriglobales bacterium
CACGACACGCTTCTTCCGTAGCAAATTTCGTCTCCAACTCCATTACATTCCGCGGATACTCTTCTGCCACCATCCCGGCATACTAGATATTGGGGCTACCTGAGTCAAGGGGATACCCATCTGCGGTTTTTCCAGCATCCTCTCCCCGCAAACCTGTCGGCGACTCTTGCGAGGCGCTTTCCCCGATTTTCCGGGGAGGCCAGCGGGGTTTCCATGTTCTGATTTAACGACAGGACTGATTTAGCCCCCGCCTTCGCACCGGCAGTCTGAATGTCCATGTGACCTGTAAAGGTTATCAAGTCAACCGACTGCTTTACCTTTTGGCTTCAGCCTATCAGCGCCTTTGGCTGGTCCATGCTAACGATGTCTACGGCGGTTCACATATGTTGGGCGTGTCGTCCAGCCTAACCCTCTGACCACCTTGACGCTGGCAGTCAAGGAGATTCCCTCACGGCAATCCCCATCGCTTGCGCGAAGGATATTGTCTCGACAGCTTCCGACCCGATCGTTACCAATCACGCCGGTGCCGATAGACTACTGCGGACGGAACCGCAGGTTCAGTTCATGATGAATTCATGTTGAACAATCGTTGAATCAGCTTCATGTCATACTCCCTTTCGCATGTCAGTGGCTCCGGTGGCCACGTAGATCCGCGTCGCTGGCCCAAATCCGAGCATCGCCCTATACCTTCTCCAACACCGTCAGCAGACGCTCCAGTGTGTCCGCATCGAAACCCGGGTTCACTTCGATCCTGCGCCCACTGGTCAACCCCACCACCAACCCGCTGCTGCTGCTCGCCGATCTCCCGCTCGCTGTCCTTATCTCTACCGCCAACAATCGATTGCCGGCCCTGCTCCTTGATCATGGGCACGTTGTTTTCTCAGATGACGATCGAGAGTACTTCGCGAGATCCCTCGACTGCCGCAGAATTCACTCTGCTGCATGCCGCTCGTTGCAAACTCCGACACGATCTGCCGAATCTCTTCCCGTGTCCGTCGTTTTGCCGTGGCTACGTTCGTCTCATGATCCATAGCCGCATTTCACCACGGGCTCTGCGGCTTGACTAGGTGGGTTGCTCGACCGCTTACGTTCTAACCGCTCTTAATTAAAGGCGATTGCTGACCGACACTAGGCGCCCTCCGCATCTTCAGACGTTCGCGGCCGGCGACTCGAACAACAAGGTGCTGTCACTGAGTCAGTGTCCGCTTTATTGACCGGAAAGGTTCTTTGCAGCCATCTCCAAAAGCTTCGCAATCGTATTCATGTTCCGAGCCGTACCGTTCTTCGCAGCCGGGATTCTCAATTTGGACCTTCCCATCCCAGTACCATAGTGGACATAGATCTCACGTTTTCCGAGACGCATTTCCTCTTCGTTTGCCCCGGCCGCATGAGCCAAGGCATCGGATGGTGGAGGCTCATCGAGAAATATCGCGACGGTATGATTGGGGGCCGCCTTTGGGAACGGATTTGCCTTCAGAACGGCTTCCATTTCGGACGCCGTGCGAACTACAACACCCACAGATATGCCAGTATAGGCAAGAAGACGTGCCTCCAGTTCAGACTTCACTTTCTTGGGTGAGGATTTGCTTTCAAAAACCACGTTGCCACTGGCAATGTAGGTTTCCACCTGACCAAACCCGGCACCGATGCACATGGCCTTCAGCTCAGTCATGGGGAGTTTTCCGGTTCCCCCAACATTTACCGCGCGCAAGAGTGCAATGTGTCTAGTCATGTTCGAGCCATATCACGCGTTGCGATAGTTGTCGATTGGCATCGTTTATCGATTGGCGTCGTTTATTGCCAGAAGTTGAAGCGCTTAAACTGGCAAACCCCTTGTTGGATGATACAGGGGCTAGTTGGGCAGGCACCCTATCGGCCCAGATACGCTCGAAAGGCGACCACAGCGGGAAGGCATGATCATTCCTTCCGCTAGCACAACTCCGCTAGTAGTAGGACCATTTTGGCCCTCACGCGCTTTGTGTTTCGTGTTAACGTTTACCGAATCCGCTGGCAAAGTCCCGTTCGTAGCAAGAATTTGAAAGACAGCCCAAGCCGGTCAGGGTATCTTGATGGTGAAGGGGATATTGCCGCAACCTCACGCTGCCGGACGGCAGTGTAGCTTTGCGTTGTTTGCGGTTTTTAGGGAAGACACGATGGACTCAACCACTCTCCCATCTTCACCAAGCCATCGCGACCGATGGTTGGCGAACCTAGATCAACAGGGCGTGGGCCGTCCGAAGGCTTTACACGTACTGGAGCTCCCTGGAAGCATAGTCCAGGCGACTCTCGGCGAGCCCCCCGGCCAGCTTGCCATGGACGGCACTCCCGCGCATGTATTGATGTTTAATATGTCTCCGGTGCAAGCTCTGCGACAGACGCGCGAGGGGCGTTGTTTCGTTAGCGATATGCTACATGGCGAAATGACACTCATGCCACGCGGCGTACCGAGCCAATGGTCGTGGAACAGTTCCTGCGACCGCCTGGATGTCGTCATTTCGCCCGAGGTGTTTGGTAACGGACAGGAACTCGATGTGGTCGACCGGTTCCGCTTCCGTGACCCGGAAATCGAAATGGTCTGCCGCAATCTCTACCGTGAACTAAGCGGTCACAGCTCGACGCAGCGCCTCTATGTTGAGTCGCTGGTGATGGACTTGGCGGTGTCGCTGCTACGCCGTCATTCCACTGCGTCGCAGGCGTCTACTATTCTGCCGTCGAACGGACTTACGCGCATCAAGGCGAGGCGCATCCTCGACTATATCGAATCGAGCCTAGACCGCGAGTTGACGTTGGGTGAGTTGGCGAGGGTCGTGGACCTCAGCCTTCATCACTTCGCGCGAATGTTTAAGCAAACCATCGGCATGACGCCGCACACCTACGTGCTCGCGCGTCGAGTGGAGCGGAGTAAGAGGATGCTGCGCACCAGCCGCGCGAGCCTCGTGGAAATCGGCTTGTCCGCAGGTTTTGCCAGCCAGAGCCACTTTACCAGCACTTTCCATCGGATGGTGGGAACGACACCTGCTGCATTCCAGGGCTCCAGTCGTAAGAGAAGTCCGTAGCATCAGAGTCCAGCAAAAATTGGGAGAGAGAAATCATGCGACTACAACTCGCCTGCTATTTGTGTGTCTCGACATTCCTATTTTCTCCCAGCACCGTGGGGCAAGAGCAGCGTGAGCAGAATGTACAGGTTATTCAAATGACCGCGAAGAAGTACGAATATTCGCCTTCTCCCGTGCACGTCAAGCAGGGGACCAGAGTCCGGCTCAAGATCACTGCGATCGACAGAGACCATGGCATCACAATCGCAACTGTTCCCGAGGGCGCCGATCCAGCTGCGCCCGCGGGCCTCGAATTCACATCGCCTCAACCCAAGAACGGTTGGAAACTCCTGAAGGGCAAGGAGGCAACGATCGAATTTGTGGCGCGAAGAGCCGGTATTTATGAATTCAAATGCTCCGTCACTTGTGGCTTGGGCCACGGGCGCATGAAGGGCCAACTTGTCGTGGATCCGTGAGCAGAAGTCGCGACTAAGGCTAGTTAGATTGCCAAAGAGTCCAAACGAGGTGTGCGAGCTGTGAGTTCATCACCAATTCGATTTCTTCTTCTCGCTGTCCAATCTGTGGGCGGCAAGCCGGGGCAGCGGTCGCCCTCCCGATCAGTGAAAGCAGCGGTGAGCGCTCACTATATGCGCCTGCACGCAGAAAGAGTTTCCCATCGTGGAGGTAGCATGGGCAGATTCGACGTATGGCTCGCGGTCGTGATCAGCATGGCGGGATGGCTGACCCTGACTATTCCGGCCAGGGGGCAAACGATTGTTCCCGTGGATCAGCGGTTTCCACCGCCCGTGGGGCTCAACTTCCGCGGAGAGTGGTCGTGTAGCGAGGGAAGCTCAAGCGGGCTGCTGAAGGTCGGTAACCCGAATCACGTGGCAAGACGCTATCCCCATTCACTGGGGCAAGGCTGGACTGAGATTGAGGAAAGTCAGGAAGGTTTCATCGGACACTATTTGGTGGGGTACGATCGCGATCACAGCCAGTTTGTGATCATCGATCTTGACGACCCGGCTTATGCCGCTTATCAGACTGACGGTTGGCGGGAGAGAAGACTTACCCTCGCAACCATCAATCATCCTGGCCTGTCGTTCCCAACCGATCGCTTTGTCTACGAGGTGAACCGCTCTGATGAATTCACGGTTTCCTGGGAGTGGATGGAAGGCACCGTCTGGACAACAAGGAGTCGTTACACATGCCGCAAGATTCAATCAACGCTTGCTCACCGCAATAGCACCAAGAAGGCTCCATGATCACAATTACCCAAAAGGGCGACATCAACGCGCCAGGTCCGGACAACACAGGAGACCATGGCCTGGACAAAACGATTTTACAAACCCCTCCTCGGACTTCGGATTCTGTGGAACCTCAGAAAGCAAGGCGACCAGTGGTGAGGGGGCAAAGTGCTCGATCAGACGCTACCTCGCACTGGAAGATCGCTAGAAGAAGTCGCGGGTTCGCGGGTCCATCGGTCTCTCTTTCCTGGATAGAACGCAGCATCGGCTGTGCGACGGCTAAGTCATTCCCGTTTGATCCTGGCCATAGCGATGAAGTGAGGAACTCCGACTCTACTGATTCCTAAAGGATTCTTAATGGACGTTGTCAATACTCTGAGCGAGCTGCGCTGCACCGAGATTGGAGAGGCAGCCCGTGTTCTCGGGCGCGGCATGTGCAACAACCCCGCTAACCTCCAGGCGTTCGGCATACCAGATACCGAGCGTCGCTGCCGCGCGCTGGAACGGTTCTTTATACCCGTTTTGCATGGTCTCTATCACCGAGGCTTGATTTTTGGCGCTTTCCGGGATGATGCGCTGGTGGGAGTGTGCGGAATGGCGCGTCCCGGCCTCTGCCAGCCAGCAGTGTTGGAAAAATTGCGCGTGGTTCCTTCGGTAGCTCTTGGCAATCCGATCGGCACGCCTCTGCGGGTCTTAAAGTGGGCTGGCGAGTGGGCGCACCGCGACCCCGTCGAGCCGCACTGGCATCTCGGTCCCGTCGCAGTCGACCCCGACCTTCAAGGCCATGGAATCGGTGGTGTCATGTTGACTGCCTTTTGCGCGCTTGTGGACCTATGCCGCTCGCTCTCGTACCTGGAGACCGACAAGTCCGAGAACGTTCACTTCTACCAAAAATACGGTTTCACGGTTGTGGGTAAGGCCGACGTGTTAGGGATACCGAACTGGTTCATGTCCCGGCCGCCGGGAATCACATTCGAGCGCGGGTACAAACAATGCGGCAACACACGCGCATGGCCAGCGGCTCCTTGCGGGCAACAGAGGCCATCGTCCGATTCACCGATGCAACCACTGCGTCGCCACAGGTGCCCGTCGTGATGGGGTAACTCGACGGCAGCCCGGAGCTCCCAAGGCAGATACGGCATCGAGAAGAGTGGGCGACAAGGTTGCGATTGCCTATGCAGCGCTATGGTGGGTGCCAGTAAACCACATCCCGGGCATCGACGAAGCTAAGAAGCGCCTTGCGCATCTCGATAGGCATGGATCTGCGCAGTTCGCCTCTAGGTTCAAGACGATGTTTTCACCAGACGAAGAGCTTCAACGGCGTATTGACAGGTCATCTTTTCAATCCTATACAGCAAGCTAGCCGCCCAGCATCACGGTGAAAGAAGTCAGGTAACCACACTGCTTGATAGAAATTCGCGCGGCCCAAGAACATGTTTTGGCGGGTTGTGCGCTATCCTGAGGTCCTAGAATGATACGCGACCGCAACTCCTGGAAGGCAACCTCTATTGAGGGCGTGGAGTGTTTCCGCTCGGTCAATACAGTGCATCATTATCCGCGCCACAGTCACGAGTTCTATTCCATCGGCGTAATCGAAGACGGCATTGGCGGCAATGTGTGCCGGGGAATGGACCACCAGATTCCGGTAGGTTCAATGGTCGTCATCCACCCCGATGAAGTCCATACAGGGTATGCCGCCGGTGATCACCCTCTCACATATCGGATGTTACGAGTGGAAACGGGCGTATTCGCGCGGTACGCGGGGGCACGAGGGTCGCATCCCCACTTCCGGAGCACGGTGATTCGAAATCCCGCCATAGCGAATCAACTCGCTCTCTCACATCGAGAGCTGGAGTTCGGGCTCGATCCGCTCCGCGAGGAGGAACTGCTCATCGAGACGCTGACAGGTTTGCTTGCGTCGGAAAGCGACTCTCCCTCGGCCGCGCAGGGAGGCGCGGAGCCTCGCGCGATTCGCGCGATAAGGGACTACCTGGAAGCTCACTACGGCAGCAAGGTCCGGCTTGCGGAACTTGTCCAGCTCACAGGACTAGATCGCGCATACCTGATCCGGAGCTTCCGGCGCATCGTCGGAATGCCTCCCCACGAGTATCTCACTCAGGTTCGCGTTCGCCGGGCGGCCGGAGCACTGGCCCTGGGAGAGTCGATCGCGGACGTGGCGGCACTGGCTGGGTTTGCAGACCAGAGTCATCTGACACGGCACTTCAAGCGGATCACCGGCACGACCCCCGGCCAATACGCCTCAGGTCACTTTCGTCCAAGACGGTAAACGGGCAGCCGGATACCCTGTTGTCGCATGCAATCAGGGATTCTGAATTCAGAGACTCCGTCGCTGGCGGATCGAATGACCGGCCTCACCGGTTCCGCCATTCGCGGCATGCTCGAATTGACGAGCCGTCGCGCGATGATCTCCTTCGCTGGAGGCTTGCCGCCGGCCGAAGCGTTTGACATGGAAGGCATCCGCCTGGCGGTAAGCGACGCTCTCTCACCGGGGCGTGTCGAGGCCTTGCAATACGGCCTCACGTGCGGAGCCGGTCCGCTGTTGGATGCGATCGCTAAGCTGATGATCAAACGGGGGATCGCCTGCGAGCCCGCGGACCTACTGGTAACAACCGGCTCACAGCAGGCGATCGCGCTAGTGAGCGAGGCGGTCCTCAATCCAGGCGATATCGTAGCAGTGGAACGACCGACGTATCCGGCCATGCTCGACGTCGCACGGTTGCGCCAGGCGAGGGTGATCACAGCGGCGTCGGACAATGAAGGAATCGATGTCGAGGAACTGGAAAATAGAATTCGAGGGGCACGCCCTAAACTTCTTTACCTAGTGCCGACGTTCGGCAATCCGTCGGGGGCGGTGCTTTCGCGAGAGCGGCGGCTGCGCATTCTCGAACTAGCGGTACGGTATGACTTCCTGATTCTCGAAGACGACCCGTACAGTGAACTGTATTTTGACGAACCGCCTCCGCCGCCACTCGCGGCCTTGGCCGGAGAAGTGGAGGGCGCCAAGGCGCGGTGCGCCTACTGTTCGAGCTTCTCGAAGATTCTCGCGCCGGGCCTGCGCCTAGGATGGTTGCTGGCTCCCCCGGAAGTGGTGCGCGCTGCTTGCATCATCAAACAGGTGCAAGACGCACACACGTCCACATTGGCGCAGTACGCGGCGGCGGCGTATCTCGAAAGCAACCGGCTTGAGCGGCATCTCCCGCGCCTGAGAGCGCTGTATCGCGCGCGGGCGAACGCGATGGTGGCGGCGATGCACTCACACCTGCGCGGGGCGTTGACGTACACTCCGCCGCGCGGAGGCATGTTCATTTGGTTGCGCCTCAATCATGGAATCGATGCGCTACAACTGTTCAATGCGGCTTGCGAGGGCGGAGTCGCTTTCGTGCCCGGTGCGGCCTTCATGGCAGAGTACCCCGATCGCTGTGCGCTTCGACTCTCCTACGCCAGCCCAGACATTTCGCAGATCGACGAAGGAATGGCGAGACTGGCAGCGGCGCTGGAAGGAATCTCACCATGTTGAAAGGCTACACCACGCCCCTCTCGCCAAACGGCCACGCCAATCTCGCTCCGGCTCCGCCGTGGCACTATGCCGGCTCACTGCTAGTCATCGAGTTTCGAGCGGAGGCTGACGCCGTTCGAGACGTGCTGCCACCTGGGCTCGCCCCGAGCGCCGATGCCTCGCGCTGTGCGGCATTCTTCGCGGACTGGCAGGCCTGCACGGACTCGGGCGTCGAACTGCTGGATCCCGTGCGGGCGAACTACCGCGAGTTCTTCGTTCTGGTGGCTGCGCGGCTCGGCGATCAGGAAGTGATGACGTGCCCTTATATCTTCGTGGATCAGGATGTCTCGCTTATGAGGGGATTGCTTCAGGGATTTCCGAAAGTGATGGGCAGCATCCACATGACGCGCAGCTTCAACGTGTCGAGCAAGGCTGCGCCGCAGCTGGGACCGGGCGCATGCTTTGCCGGAACGGTGGCGGCCAAGGACCGGCGCTTGGTTGAGGCCGTGGTCCGGATCGATCATCCGTCCAACAGCGGACCGGCGCTCGCGCCCATCATCAACCTCCGCTATTTTCCGAGAGTGGGCACGCCGGGTGGCCCCTTGGTCGCCGAGTTAGTGCGATCAAACTGGGAAGACGTGCGGACATCGCCGGTGTGGGCCGGCGGCGCGGAGATGCGGTTCGGCGAATCTCCGTGCCACGAATTGCATTTGCTCCAACCGGCCGAGATCGGCACCGGCTACCGGTATGACATGGCGCTGACCGTGCGAGCGGTGGAACCAGTTTGCGAGGTCAGCGAGAGATTCGTGTCGTGAGCGGAATTCACAACGCCCGCTGCGTAATGTTGATCGATCCTGGCCTGCCGCCGGGCGTACGCGCGAACACTGCGGCGCTGTTGGGTGCGTCGCTGGGGCGGCACGTGCTGGACTTTATCGGCCCCGATATTCCTGACGGCGGCGGCTCCATCCACCTCGGCTTGTTTGATCGTGCGATTACGATTCTCGCAGCGCCGCCGGAGCGCATCCGCGAATTGCGAAAGGCGGCGAAGGAAGCACAGCTAACGGTGGTAGACTTCACCACTCTCGCACAGACCGCGAAAACCTATGATGAGTATCGAACAAGTCTGGCGTCCTCGAATGACAGCGAAGTCTCCTATCTCGGTATTGCGCTACTCGGTGATGGGCAGACGGTGCGCTCCCTCACCGGCAGCCTCGCGCTATTGCGATAGTCCGAGGGTTGAGAGAGCTTGGTTCGCTTACAGCTTGCGGGCGAGCGGCTTCCATTCATTTCCCACAGATCGCGCAACGCCAATCGGAATGTTTCTATCTAAGGAGGAGCACCGGTCGCCTGATCAGGAGCGTCCCCCCACATCGTTCAAGACGGGTAACGAGCTCAGCGAGGATCTTCTGCCTGGGCTTCCGGGAACTGCTGTCGAGCTTTACCAGTGCCGCATACACAGCGAGCAGCATCTTAGCTGGATCGATCTCATCCACCAGTAGAGACGCACGGGGTGGCGAATGATGAAAACCGTCCTCCTTGACAAGTCCGCCGAACCAGGCGTTGCCTCATGTTGTCGTTATCAAAAAGCCGCGCATCCTTGTGTTAAGAAATGCCGCTTATCAGCTGGGAAGCGGATGGCAGAATATGCCGTGACGGCACTGGCCATGACAGCTTTGATGCTAACGGTCTAAATAATCGGAGGGCATTTGAAATGATTTTGCACACCAACGGACGAATTCTCACGCCACTCCTGCTTGTTCTGGTTGGCGTGTCGACTGCACAGAAATCCGGGTCCGCGATGGAACAGTTCCAGAGCCTCCAAGCAGAGCTACAAAAGTCACACACCGCCAAGGATTGGCACGCGAATCTGGCGAGTGCGACCAAACTACAAGAACTGCTCAATGCGGCCCCTGATTCACTATTAGAAGTAGCCCGTGCGAACGTCGGCGTCGGAGATCTCAATGCAGCGGTTCGCGAAGTAGAAGCGTTCGTTCGTATGGGGCAGTCTGCCGACTTGCTTAAAACCTCCCCAGATTTTTCTCCTCTCCTCAAGAACGTAAACTTCGCGAAAATTCAAACTGGCATGGAAGCGAACCGAAAAACGATTTCACTGGGATCCACAGACTTCCTGTTGTCCGACTCGGGCCTTCTGGCGGAGGACGTGGATTATGATCCGCGTACCAAGCGGTTCCTCATTACGAGCGTGCGGGAGAAGAAAATCGTTTCAGTCGAGACGACCGGAGCCAGTTCCGACTTTGCCAAAGCACCCGACAATTGGCCCATCCTGGCGATCAAGATTGACCCCTCGCGCGGTGTACTATGGGCAACCGAGGTTGCAATGCAAGGCTTTAGTTTCGCGGCCGAATCGGACTGGGGCAGGTCGGCGGTGCTCTGCTATGACTTAAAGAATGGAAACTTGCTCCACCGCGTTGAAGGCCCGCGGGGAACTGCCTTGGGCGATATGGTGCTCACTGCCAAGGGCGATGCCATTGTCAGTGATGGAGACGGAGGTGGCGTGTACCGTGTGCTGGCAGATGGTTCGGCCATGCAACGTATCGACGACGGAGATTTTATCTCCCCGCAAACTCCGGCGATGCATCCCGACGGCAAGCATGTATTCGTACCGGATTATGTCCGGGGCATCGGAGTTCTGGAGATTACAACCAAGCAGGTGCGCTGGCTTTCAATGGCCGGCAGGTTTGCGCTCAACGGCATTGACGGGCTGTACTTCGACCACGGAAGATTGATCGCGGTGCAGAATGGAACATCTCCCGAGCGCGTGGTGGTCTTTACGCTGAACGCGACTCTCACAAAAATCGAGTCGGAGACGATCATCGAACGGGCGACGAATACGCTGGGCGATCCGACCCACGGAGTAGTGATCGGCAACGAGTTCTACTACATTGCCAACTCCGGATGGGATGCCATCGACGATCACGGAAATGTGAAGCCAGGGATAAAACCATCTGTGCCCCGCATGATGCGAGCGAAGTTGCCGGGTGGAACGCGCAGATAATAAACTTGGGGTCGCCTCACGAAACGGAATATAAAGTACGCTAAGGACCGTGGTCGCGACTGGTGTTGGCCCTGATGCGCCTTGCCAAAGCCGTCTGGGCCAGTTCCTCAGTCTGAAATGCCCGTATCTCTATCTTCAAGCCCATAACCATTCTTTGATATGTTCATACGTTTCGTTGCAATACCGAGCCCTCATCTGCGCTCACCAGGAAGCCTCAGCGAACCAGCAGCCGCTGGAATCTGTGCTAGTACGCGCACATCAATCCACCGAGTCGACCTCGGACCTGAAAGCCATCGAAGCGATTACGGAAATAGAGCGCGTTGATTTGAGTGGTCGTGGGATGCTCCACCCGTCGGAAGCCGATCTCTTTCAGGTCCTTTGCCAAAACCTCGGGATTAAAGAAACCGCGGAATGGCTCTCCCGCCCGCGCCACTCGGGCGCTTAGGGCGTCAAACGCCAGCTTCTCGGCTTTAGACAGCCCTTCGCGCGGATGCGCGTAATCGAAAGCGATTGCATTGTCCGGGCAAAGCGAATGGACCAGGGCGAAGGTCGCCATAACTGTTTTATTTGACAGGTACGGCGTCACTCCCAGCCACGAAAAGAACGCCGGCTCGTGGAGCTTGAATCCCGCCCTTTCCAACTCGGTTTCCAGCCTTTGACGTTCGAAGTTTACGGGAACGAAGGTGACGGGATAAGGCTTGCGTATCGCTATTGAAGCCAAACGGCGTCGTTTCCATGCCTGCGTGTCGGGATGATCAACCTCGAATACTCTCAAATCGGAATCCGCATAAGGGTTGCGATATGCGAAAGTATCCAGGCCGGCGCCTAAAATGACGTATTGAGAGGTTCCCGTTGCTATCGCCCTTGCGAGCTGATCTTCAGCGTACCTGCTTCGGGCGACCATGAAAGCGCGCATGTCGCGTGCTCCGGGAAGATATGCGGCCAAGCCGCGGAACATGATCGACACAGCGGCGTTCGCCCCGATAATCCACAGGGCGACAGGGTCGTCCAACACGTGAGGAAAGTCAAACAACTGATGCTCGGCACGGCGGTTTGCCACGCTCTGGGCGGTTCTGCTTGGAGTACCCGCTTTCATGCGCTCGTCTTTCGTGTTCGACCGGCTTCGGCAATGACGGCAAGAGTGGCGCGGGTGTGCTCGAAATATTCACTGCCTGCATGTTTCTCCAATTCGGCATCCAATCGTTTGATTGCTGCCTTGGACACTGAGGCAACAGCGCGACCTCTTTCCGTTAGCGTGATTGTCAGCCGGCGGCGGTCCTCTGTATCCACGAACCGGCCGAGATAGCCGCGCACGACGAGTGTATCGACAAGTTGCCCGGCTGCTTGCTTGGAGATTCCAAGCTCATTGATGATCTGACTGAGCGGCGCCGCGCTTCGGGCGATGGCTCCAATCACGTAAAGGCCATTGTGCGGCACGTCGTCATACCCGGCGTCGATTAACGCCTCACGGATGGCTGATCCGTAGGTAGCGCGGGCGGCACGCAAAAGCGCCGGAAAGGTCGGGTCGATTTTTCCTGGCATTGCCCTATTATATAGTCTATATTGTTGATAGTCAATATTATGGACTACTAACTGAGGGGTCGCATTCTCAATGTCCAGGCTGCGCAGCTTTCTGAGGCGACGATACAAACATATATATATAAGTGCCCCGATCCCGAGTTTGACCTGGAGTCTAGGATTCAGCCGGCTCGGGAAAGCCGCTGAGCAAAGAAGGCGAGAATTTCATCGCGGGCGGCGATTGTGGGCTGCCCAGCAGCGTCGACAAGGTGCTGAGTCAGGACGCTATGGGGATATGGAACATGGCGAGCAAAGAACGGCGCAACATCTGGGTTAGCTGCGCTATCCGGTAACGTCCGTCCGTCAAAGCGCTCCCCAAGAGCCGCAGAGTAGGCTAAAAAGCGTTCGGCTCTGCAGATTTTGTCGCCCTCGAACCGATAGGCGAGAACAGTCAAGTTCTCGCGATCTAGACGCGCCCGGACCGACTTCAATTCGTCCGCTGAAATCTCGAGCCCGGCGGGTTCCTTAAGTGGCAGCGAGGGTTGTGCAAGAACGGGCGCCAGAACCGCAGGTTCGAGCATCATGGTGAGCGCGAAATTTCCGGTGAAGCACATACCTATGGCACCGACTCCGGGGCCGCCACACTCTTTGTGCGCATGCCGGGCCAACGCCATCAACCACCGTGTCACCGGACTTGATGCGTTGCCCTGCAATGCACGAAATTCGGCGCTGACACACGCACGCTGGAAGACCGCAGCACCCTCGTCGGCGTTCGGCACGGCGCCGTCGCGGCCGAACAGAGAAGGCATAAAGACCGTAAATCCGGCTTCCCGAACCCAGCGGGCAAAGCGCGCCACGTGCGGGCTGATGCCGGGCATCTCAGTCATAACGATCACGGCCGGGCCAGAACCTGCAACATAGACCCGTTTGGCAATGCCATCGAGTGAAATCTCGCGGACCGCGAAATCCTCAAGCGGATCGTCCTGTTTTACGCTGCGTGCTGGCATGGTCGTGCCCCGTTCCATCCCGCTACAGGAGGTCATCGCAGAGGATGTTAGAAATCGTACGCTAAGACGAGTAGCTCTTTGAAACATATTGGGGGTGTGGAACTTGACGCCGGGGACCGTGTCCATGGCGGGCGTTCACATGAGCGCGGCCTTCGCCGTGGCCTCCAGCGCTGCCACCCCCGCATAATGGCGATTCCACCAGTCTGTTGGCCACCGTCTCGCACACCTTCGGTTCGTCAATACGCTTGCCCGTGACCTCATACACGCTTGCTTTGGCCATCGTGAAAAGGAGGTTGACAGGTAATACGTACGTACGTATTATAGATGGATGAGCAAACCCTCGCTTCGCGAAGACATTCTCAATGCCGGACTGAAGGTGATGTTCCGGGCAGGATATCAAGGGGCGACCGTGCGTGACATCTGCGCAGCCGCTGGCGCTCCGCAGGGTTCCTTTACCAATCACTTCGGCTCTAAGGAACTGTTTGCCCAGGAAGTATTGGACCGCTATTTTGCCAACCTCAAGCGCTCTGTCAGAGAGGCTTTGGACGACAATTCCTTTACTCCCCGGCAGCGACTGAAACGCTATCTGGACATCATCAGCGGCATACTGGCAGGCGCCAAGTGGAATCGCGGTTGCCTGATCGGCGATTTCAGCATCGAGACTACCTCTCAAAGCAAACTCTTGCGCCAAAGACTGGAGGCAATATTCCAGGAATGGCGCGCTCCGTTTGCCTCGTGCATCGCCGAAGCTCAAGCCATCGGTGAAATCGATTCAACGTTCGATCCGATGGATCTTGCCGAATTCCTGCTGTCTTCCTGGGAGGGCGCAATTCTCCGTATGAAAGTCGACCGCGGCCCGGCGGCGCTCGATCGCTTCAAGAACATTATTTTCCAAACCATATTCAAGGAGAGCAAAAATGAAGATTCCTTATGATGTCGAACTGCCCCAAGTGAATGTTCTGGGTTCCACGATGGCCTGCCGGGAAGCGGGAAATCCCGAAGCACCGGCCGCGCTTTTTCTGCACGGGAACCCCACCTCGTCATACATATGGCGGAATATCCTTCCCCTGGTTGCACCGGTGGCGCATTGCATCGCGCCGGATCTCATCGGGTTCGGCCAATCGGGAAAACCCGACATCGAGTATCGGTTTGCCGATCATGTGCGGTACCTCGATGCGTTCCTCGATAATGCTGGAATCTCCTCAGCATTCGTCATAGCCCAAGACTGGGGAAGCGCGCTGGCATTTCACCTAGCGGCACGCAGGCCGGAATTTATCCGTGGACTCGCTTTTATGGAGTTCATCCGGCCAATGCCCACTTGGGGGGATTTTCACGTTGATGCCATCGAAACCTTCCAGAAGTTCCGGACGCCTGGAGTGGGCGAGAAGATGATTCTTGAAGGCAACGCATTCATCGAGGGAGTCCTTCCCTCGGCAACCGTGCGAAAACTGACGGACGAGGAGATGTCTGTTTACCGGGCGCCTTTTCCGACTCCCGAGTCGCGACGATCCACCTGGCGATTCCCGAATGAACTGCCGATCGCCGGAGAACCTGCGGATGTGTATTCAACCATGGAGAAAGCGCATCGCGCCCTGGCGCAGTCGTCTTACCAGAAGCTGCTCTTCGTTGGAAATCCGGGTGCCCTGACATCGCCGGCCTTTGCCGAGAGCTTTGCGAAGGGGCTTAAGAACTGCAGAGTGGTGCAGCTTAGCTCCGGCCTTCACTACTTACAGGAGGATCATCCTGATGTTATTGGCGCCAATATCAAAGAATGGCTCATCGAATCGGGAGTTGGTTCCAGCCCAAAACAGAAGCTGGCATCATAGGCAATTCCTCGGATGCGGGCGAAGCAAGGAGGGCAGCAATTCGCCCGGTTTTCCCACCCCAAAACACTGGCCCTTTCGGGGCAAACGATCTTCTCGGCTTGCAATGCGCCTCAGGAGCGATACAATTCGCTGCAACGGATGCCGAAAAGATCCCCGCTAAGATGTCTTTCGATGTTCTGAGAAGAGCTTTGTAGTATTTCAGTTAAAAATCTGCATGATGCATCGCAGGAGCCTCCCATGCCGACTCCCGTCAACCGCCGCACCGTCGATCTCTCCGGGTACCCCGACCTTGCCGTCGTCTACCTCGGTATGCGCGTCAACCGTCTCATCGGCCTTAAAACCGTCCTCGGATTCGGTCCGAAGATCGCCAACTCCGTCACCGCTCAGCCAGACGGCCTGCTCCGCCACGAAAACTTCGTCTTTTCGTTCTTCCCCATGCACGTGGGCATGCGTCAGTATTGGCGCGACATGGCATCTCTCCTCGCCTGGACCCGCTCCGAGCCGCACCGCCTCTGGTGGAAGAATTTCCTCCGCGACTCCGGTGGCACCGGCTTTTGGCACGAGACCTACACAATCCGCGGCGGCATGGAAGCCATCTACGACGACATCGCCCCGAAGATCGGTTTCATGAGCTTCGCTCCCATCGTCCCCGCCCGCGGATCCATGTTCACCGCCTCCCACCGCTCCGCCCGTGCCGGCAACCTCGAACCGGTGGTCCCGGAATCCGAACTCTACGGAAAATGACCACAATCAGTGGAGGGACCTGTACTAAGAGATGAGGAGGCTCGATTGGTTTATGGGAATTACCAGACAGGAGTCGAACTGCCCCCCGGTGAAAATAGTGTGCAACCCACGGTTGACGAGATTGCGATGACCGAAGGCAGGGTATCCAGCCGCATCCTGACCTTGGATCGTTAACTGAAGCGTTGATCCGGCCTCGAAGAGTGTCGCCGACGGCCAGATTTCGATCTCCACGGGCACAATGTCGCCGGGACGCACCTTTTGAATGCGAGCATGGCTGTGCCATGGCCGCAGCGGCGTGCTGCGCGACGGATCCAGCTCCCGGAATTCCGAAAGCGAGACTTTCTGGTCGGGGGTGCTGGGTAGCGTGAAATCGGGCGCTTTCGTTCCTGCTTTTAGTGCTTCCATGGTTTTTCTCCTAGGTTTCAGGTTGGTAGGATGGATTGCCCCCCGCGTGTTTCGACGATCCGTGGCCCAGGGTTGTAAAGGCGAAATAGGCAGGGATCGCCGCATACAGGCACAGGGCGAAAATCGGATAGATGAGCGAGGTCGCGGCTCCGGCGAGGTACAAAAGCGGGCTCATAAGCGAAATCCGGACGCGGCGACGGAGCACCGCCTCGCCGATTTCCGGCTTCATCAGTCCTCCGCGCAGCGAGGCATACCAACGCATCAGCCAGAACGCGAAGCCCGCGAGCATGCAGACCAGGCCGTAGAAGGCTGTTGCGACGGGATGGCCGGGATGGCGCCCGAGCAGGCCGGTCGGGAAAGGAATGAAGGCGATAAACATCAGAAAGAAATTGTTCGCCCAGAGCAGGACGCGATTCACCGAGTGCAGGTCGTGAATGAAGGTATGGTGCGACACCCACCACACCGTGCAGACGAGAAAACTGATGACATATACCGTGAAATTCGGCAGCAGGGCGACGATGGCCCTCAGCATGGTGCGGTTATCGACGCCCGGACCCAAGTCCGGTATGTGAATTTCGAGGATCAGCAGCGTGATCGCAAACGCGATGATTCCGTCGCTAAAAGCCTCCAGCCGATTCTTGGGCATCGTTTCAAAACTCCATCCATGTCAGTTGCCTTGGAGCGATCAACCGCGGATCGCCCGGATTCTTCCTCACCAATAAGGCGGCCGTTCGGGTAGCGCCGCGCCGCAGTTCTTGCACTCGTGGTGGTTGTCGGTCACGTCATTGGGCTGGCTGCAGGCCGGGCAGCGCGTCCAGATGCGGTTGATATGCTCGGGCTTCCAGACGCTGGTCCATACGCCGGGAGAAATGTCCCCGGTGCGGAAGTCATGCTTCGCGTGAGAATGCGACTTATTAAGGGCGCGGTGCAGAGCCTCTTCGTCTTCCCAGGCGGTGACGGTGAACGCCCGGTCACCGGCGGCGCCGGTGACGATGCTGATGAAACCCGTCTCGTCGAGAAAATCCTGGATGATTTTGGCGGAGTGGGTCCGGATGCGATCAAGTTCCGACTGGTCCCGGAAGCGAATCCAGGTCATTCCGACGATGGCGGGCGGCGCCGGATTGCCGGACGCGACCCGCTTCGAATATCCGTAAACCGCTTTGCCCTGCGAGAGCGGTTCGACGATGACCTGCATGCCGATTTGTTCATAGAGGGTCTTCTGATCGAAGTAGCGCTGCACGCGCGTGAAGCCGCTCACGCCTTCGAATATCTCGACGCCGCGAAGGCTCGTGACCTTCCCCGTCGCGTCAATGCCGGGCTTAAGCGGCTTGGAATTAGTCCCGCGAAGCACCCATTCAACGGTTGCGCCCTTATCGCCGGCGGTGACCGAGGCAATCTCGAACGCAAAATCCGGCAACACAGTCTCAATCGACCAGAGCACGGTGGGCAGATCAAACGAGCGTACCGCCATGCGGCTCACCGGATCTTCATAGGTTCCGGCCTCTGCGAACAACGGCGCTATCTTTGAGGCGTCGTGCGCGTTCCATCCCGCGAAATACTCTTTAATTGCTTCATCAAGGCCCACAGGTTGTCTTCCTTTCAAAGCGAGTGAAAAAAATCGGCGACATCTGCCGAGAACAACTCCCGCTGTTCAAATGCGGCGAAGTGGCCGCCGCGCG
>JBEKPJ010000096.1:0-17490 GCA_049520935.1 Terriglobales bacterium
TATCTTCTGACATTAGGGAAGCCTCTTTTGTTGCCCAAACATTGTCTAGATAACATGTTTGTAACAGAGGAGGCTTCTTTTGTCTTCAGATCTCTTCACCTTCACGCATAATCCGGGCTAAGCAGCATGTGCCAGTGGGCTACACAAAATCGGAAGGACATCAGCGCTGAGATACGCCTGGCGGAAGCAAAGCCTAAGCCACAACCTAAGCCATGAGCCAACGGCAAATGTCGCCTTTTGTTTCTTGGGTTGAAGCGTAGAGGTGAAGCGCAAAGGGGACGATGGCGAAGGAGCACCCGCCATCGAATGCCTGACGCAACTGAACATTGTGGATGAAGGTCGTCCTTCTTACCAGAAGCTGCAGGATGAAAAAATCCTGGCGGCGGGACCGATAAGTGGCAGCGCCGGTCTGGCGCCGGTGTTACCAGCTGACGGCGCACCGGAGTTAGGTAACCGCATCACGAGCCTTCCGGCATGGCCGCGAATCGAAACCGAGATGACTTCGCTCACCATTTTCGAGGACCGCGCGCTATCGATCCAACGCAGGCTAAGTGATTCGCGACAGCAGTGAGCGGCGTGATCGGTCGACAAGGAGTTCGCTATGGCGTTGCTATTTTCTCTTGGCATTTCGCTGGCCTCGGCCGTTGTCGTAATCGCGATCTCGGTCATGCTGTGGCGTGCTCGAAACTCGAAGCGAGAGGGCCAAGTCGCCATCGTCGCCTCGACCGCTCTCGCTCTGTGGAGTATCGCCACCGCCGTGCTCGCCCATCGCGGAGTCTTTCAGCCGCAGACCGCCGAGAGCATTCCGCCGATTGGAATCGCCTTGGTAGTCGTATCCTTCTTCCTCACACTGTGTCTGATTTCATCCGCTTCTCTGCGGAGGTTGTTATCGAATCAGACCTATCTCACCCGTCTGAACGTTTGGCGGCTCTTGGGCATCGTCTTCCTGCTCCTGATGGCAGCAGGGGAAATGCCCGCGCTTTGGGCGTTGCCGGCTGGCATCGGAGACATCTTGATTGGAGCTTCGCTTTCCCGGTTGCACGTCATCTCGACAGTCCTCGCGGAAGGCGCGCTGCGATCCTTTTCAATCTCTTGGGTATGACTGACTTGGTCGTAGCCGTGGGCCTTGGAGTCACAACCAATCCCGGGCCGGTCCAACTGTTTCATACGACGCCTACCTCGGTGCTGATCACCAGGTTTCCGCTGGTTCTCGTGCCAGCTTTCCTGGTTCCGCTCGCATTTACGATTCACGTGATTTCGCTCTGGCAATTGCTCGGCTTCAGGTGGGCTCCATCGTTCATCGAAAGACGGCGGACTTCGCGTTCCTCGCCTTTGCCTCAGAGTGCCTGAGGAGACTGGCTTCGGCGGGCCTGGAGTGGTGGCAAAACAAATAAATTTGATCGCAAGATTCGGAGTGCTCACATTGGCAACGTAGGTCAGAATCGGTTTCGTCGGTGAGTCCGAAGGAGACACACCATGCCAAAGTACAAAATCACCGCGCTTTCCAAGGCAAGTGCGGACCAGGTTCGAAAAATTCAAAAGGCACCGGCGTATGGATACCAGCGCGTCTGAGAAGGTGTCCAGTTGCTGAGATGCCCCAACGAAAGGGAGATCCACGCATGAAATCAGTGCTCGAACAACGGTCTTGCACGGTCAACCGGGTGGAAGGGTTCGACTGGGCACGCATTTCACGTGACCTTGACCAACAGGGCTGCGCGCGGATGGAGCGTCTTTTATCTCTCGACGAGTGCCAAACCATTGCGGCGATGTATCCCGATGAAACCTTGTTCCGCAGCCGCGTGGTTATGGCGCGGCATGGCTTTGGGCGGGGGGAATACAAATACTTCTGCTACCCCCTGCCTAGCATTCTCGAGGAATTGCGAACTGAGCTTTATCCGCATCTTAAGTCCGTCGCGAATCAGTGGAACGAGGCGATGGCAGTCGCCACTCGTTATCCTCAAAAGCACTCTGAGTATCTCCAGACGTGCCATGACGCGGGGCAGGGGAAGCCGACACCCCTGCTGCTTCAGTACGGCGAAGGCGACTACAACTGCCTCCATCAGGATCTCTACGGGGAACATGTCTTTCCCATTCAGGTCGCTATTCTTCTATCCGAACCAGGGAAGGATTTTTCCGGGGGCGAGTTTGTTCTGACCGAGCAGCGTCCGCGTATGCAGTCTCGTCCCGAGGTCGTGCCGCTTGGTCAGGGAGACGCCGTAGCCTTTGCGGTGCATCATCGCCCCGTGCGGGGAACGCGCGGGTTTTATCGCGTGAATCTTCGTCACGGCGTGAGCCGGATACGTTCCGGAAGACGCCATACGATCGGCATCATTTTTCACGATGCCCAATGAATAAATTGATGGGACTCTTTGATCAGGCCGGGCAGATGGAGGTCGGGAACCGGGCACTTTGCCCTGGGGCCGCCATGCTTTCAGGCTTCGCGCAATCTTACGAAAGCGCTCTCCTCACCGACTTAGCGGAGGTAGCAACACAGGCTCCCTTGCGCCATATGGTGACCCCGGGCGGGTTCCGTATGTCGGTGGCGATGACGAACTGCGGAACGCTTGGCTGGGTAACGGACCGATCGGGTTACCGCTATGACCACATCGATCCGGAAAGCGGGGTTGCTTGGCCGGGAATGCCCGAATCGTTTCAAGCATTGGCCACAAGCGCAGCCGCGGCGGCGGGCTTCGGCGGTTTCGTTCCCGACGCCTGTCTCATCAATCGTTATGAACCCGAGACCAAGCTTTCGTTGCACCAGGACAAGGACGAAAAGGACTTTAATCAGCCGATCGTCAGCGTTTCGCTGGGCGTTTCCGCAGTCTTCCTGTTTGGAGGACTAAGTCGCTCGGATCGGCCGGAGCGAATTCTCCTGGAACACGGCGACGTGGTGGTATGGGGCGGCCCTGCGCGGCTGCGATTTCACGGCTTATTGCCGGTCAAACCGGGCTTTCATCCATTGACCGGCAGATATCGATTCAATCTCACGTTTCGTAAAGCCGGGTGAAACGTTGCATTTTTGTTTGGAAAAGGCAAGAAGTGATCGCACACATTGAAAACGACAGAGCTTTCGTGTTGGCAGCAATCGCCGGCCTGGTGAATTCCGGGCTGGCTGTGCTCGAAGTGATCTCGGACAACCAAGCCGAACTGCGCCTGCCAAGCGGTGAGGTCTTTGTCCTTGGCGAAACCGGAATCGAAAGAACTTGGTAGCACGAAACCGTGTTTTTTCCCGCCGATCGTTTCAACCGGGTCGGTTGAGAAGCTGCCGCCGCTAGGCATCCGGAGGGAGAGGGAGGCTCCTCGGGGGGACCGGCGACGATTGCACGATCGAGGTTGTGGTTTGCCCATGAGCCAGAAATTTGTCCAGTACGTGATCCAGGTTTGAAATTTCTTTCAAGAAGATCTTGAGAATGAAGCAGTCGTCGCCCGTGACACGATGGCACTCGGTTATTTCGGGAATCGTCTGTGCCAATTCGGCGATTTTGTTGAGGCGACCGGGAAGGGGCCGAACCCGCACGAAGGCGGTCACATGGTAGCCCAGTTCCCTGGGGTTCAGTTCCAGTCGATAGCCGGCCAGGATACCGGATTCTTCCAAGCGGAGAATTCGCTCCTTGACTGCAGGATTTGACATTTTGACGCGACGGGCCAGCTCGGAGATGGAGGCACGCGGATTCTTTTCCAAAAGACGGAGCAAGGTCACATTTTTGTCGTCAGCCAGCAATCCCTTATTATTCATAATAGTTGTACTTAACATTCTTTCAATATTTATGAAATATGTCAAGATTTGCTTAATTTTATCATTCTGCGAATCTTCGCAAACTGGCAGTATGAAGGAAGAACGGAGGAGTTCATGCAAACCGATCTGCATTCGGTTCTCACCGTTGTGATGCTGTTCTTCTGTGGGCTCGTCAGTCCTGGCCCCAACGTCCTCGTTGTGGTCGAGAACACATTGAATTTCGGCAGATCGGCTGGCCTGGTCACCGGGCTCGGTGCTGCATTGGGCGACGCGGTTTACGCGAGCATCGGGCTTTTCGGAGTCACTCAGCTAACTCGCGTCGACACTTTGATGACAGGGATTGAGCTCTTAGGGGGCTCATATCTCGCTTGGCTGGGAGCGCGAATGCTCTGGCATCGTCGAATCGGCGCCCAATTGGCCAGTTCGCTTTCCCTCGAGACCGTATCCGCGCGTGCACACTTTTGGCGCGGTCTGTGGACAGATCTCGCCAACCCGAAAACTGTGGTTTTCTTCGCCAGTATTTTCGCGGTCGCCGTCACTCCGGCAACAACGGGAACGGTCCGGGGAACGATGCTGGCAGGCATTGTGCTCACATCGGTTTTGTGGCGTTTTTTTGTTTCCACAGTTTTCTCCACCACCTTCATTCGCAAGGTGTACGAACGAACCGAACGAACCGTAGAGCGCGTGTTTGGTGCGGCCCTGTGTTGCTTTGGGGTGCTTCTGGTGAAACAAGCCGTATCGTAAGGGGCGCCGAGCAGCTAATCGCGGCCTGGAGGTTTCAAATGGTTCCGCAAACGGCATGGCTGGACCGCAAATTCACTTTCGATCTGCCCATCGGGACATTTCCGCCGCTACTCGAGCGACTGCGCGGTACACCCGTACGCGCGAAGGAGTTGGTGGCAGGTCTGCCGGAACCCATGCTGGCGGCACGGGTGAATGAGAAGTGGTCGGTGAAGGAACATCTCGGTCACTTGGTCGATCTTGAACCGCTCGACGATCAGCGTCTGAGTGAGTTCATGAATCACGCGGAAGTGTTGTCGGCGGCTGACATGGAGAATCGTTCTACTGAGATCGCCGATCACCGGAGAGTTCCGATTGCGGAGATCCTCCGGAGGCTGACCGCTGGTCGAGAAGCTCTAGCGCACCGGCTTGAAGAACTGAAGGAGGACCAGGCCGGGATCATCGCCATCCATCCTCGTTTGCAGGAGCCGATGCGCCTGGTGGACTGGATCTATTTTGTTGCTGAACATGATGACCATCATCTCGCGCTAGCACGGAGGACGATTCGCGCCCTCCAGGGCGAAACGACTTCTCTCAGGAGCTAAACGCCATTTATAGGTTGTGGAAGGAGCAAGGTATCCGATGCTAATTGAGAATCCGCGGCATCTATTTGAAATTCCCGAAAACGTCACTTATTTGAACTGCGCCAACATGGCGCCGCAACTAAAGTCTGTAACCGAGGCAGGACTCGGCGCAGTGCGCGCGAAGCAGAGCCCCTGGAAGCTCACGGCTCCCGAGTGGTTTTCCGGAGCTGAAACATTGCGGGAATTGGCGGCGCGTCTATTGGATGTCGAGGCCGATGGAATTGCGCTGGTTCCGGCAGTCAGCTACGGAATCGCGATAGCCGCTCGCAATCTGCCCGTTTCGTCGGCCCAGAACATCGTTTTACTGGACCAGGAGTTTCCGTCAAACGTGTATGCGTGGCGTGAGTTGGCGCGCAAAACTGGATGCCGGATCAGAACCGTGAGGCACCAAGGTAACACGTCCTGGACCGAAGCCTTGCACGATGCGATCGATGAAACGACCGCGATTGTCGCTGCGCCGCAGTGCCACTGGACCGACGGCAGTAAGGTCGACCTGGAAAGAATTGGAGAGCGGACCCGGCAAGTGGGGGCGGCTTTGGTGATCGATGCCAGTCAGTCTCTGGGGGCCTGCCCTTTGGATCTAGCCAGCGTGCAGCCGGATTTTTTGGTCGCAGTTGGTTACAAGTGGCTGCTCGGACCCTATGGGCTTGGGTATCTGTACGTAGCTCCGAAGTGGCGAGAATCTGGCACGCCGTTCGAGCAGTCTTGGCTGACCCGCGCCGGAAGCGAAGATTTTGCTCGATTGGTTGACTACAGAGACGAATACCGGCCAGGTGCTCGCCGCTTCGACATGGGCGAATTCCCCCAATTTGTGCTGGTCCCGATGGCCATGGCGGCTCTGCGGCAGCTTCTGGCCTGGGGAGTGAGCAACATCCAAGAATCAATCTCGAGGCTTACCGGAAGGATCGCTGATTATGCGGGAGGAGAAGGCTACGCCGTACTTCCGCCGGAGCAGAGGTGCGGCCACATGATTGGTATTCGGCATCCTGCAGGCATTCCCAGCGAATTGGCTGGACTACTCAGGCAGGCGAGGGTTTTTGTCAGCATCCGGGGAGACTCCATAAGAATCGCCCCTCATCTTTATAACGATGGACAGGACATCGAACGCCTGTTCAAAGTTCTTGGAGGGGCACATGTCGCTGCTTGATTTTGCGGGTGCGCCAATGGTCTGCGCTTTGGCAGTTCTCGGATCAGCCGCGCACGGCGCGAGCCCCGGGCAAAATCCGGCGGGCGCCAAGAATAAGGACAATACCTCAATTATGACTAAGACTCAGACAGACGCCGATGCCATCCGCGAGATGGCGCGCAATTCGACCTACGGCTACGAGCAAGTGCGATTCTTGTCCAATCATATTGGTCCGCGGCTGAGCGGATCACCCCAAGCGGCTGCCGCCGTCACTTATGTCGCCGAGCAACTGCGCGCCTTGGGACTCGAGGTGCGCCTCGAGCCGGTCACCGTACGCCACTGGGTGCGCGGCAGAGAAGAGGCTGAACTGGTTCACTATTCCGGACAAGTGGAAGGCACCTTTCAGAAGGTGATCGTCACGGCTCTCGGAAATACGGTGGCTACTCCCGATCAAGGAATCACGGCGCCGGTTCTCGTCATCGATCGCTTCGAGCAACTGGACGAGCTGCCGGCAGATCAGGTGAAGGGAAAGATCGTCTTATTCAATCACCTCTTCGATGATTTTGCAGCCGAGGCGGGGCGGTGGGATGAGGCTTACGCCGCTGCTGTCCAGTACCGCAGCAATGGGCCTGCCCGAGCCGCAAAGAAAGGAGCGTTGGCAGCGCTGGTTCGCTCCGTGGGCTCGGGCAGGTTTCGCCTGGCTCATACGGGATTGACCAGATATGAGGAAGGGACTCAGCAAATCCCCGCCGCAGCTGTGTCCGCGGAAGATGCGGACCTGATCGCCGGACTCGCCAAAGACGGACCCGTTGAGATTCACCTTACGCTCACGCCACATGATCTTCCTCCCGCACAAAGCTACAACGTCATCGCCGATCTGAAAGGCGACGAGAAGCCCGAGCAGATCGTCATCGTTTCCGGGCACCTCGATTCCTGGGACTTGGGAACGGGAGCTCTCGACGACGCCACAGGAGTAGGGATTGCAATGGATGTTGTCCAGGTCATTAAGAAGGTATGCCCCCACCCCAAGCGGACGATTCGGTTCGTTGCCTGGATGAATGAGGAAAACGGCGGTGCTGGAGGGCGCGCCTATGCCGAGGGTCACAAATCGGAGTTGCACGATCACGTTGCTGCCATTGAAATCGACTACGGAGACGGCCGACCTGTTGGGTTGAATGTATCCGCAACCGAGGACAAACTGAGATCCATTTCCCCGATTCTCAAGATGCTCGCCGATCCGATCGGCGGCATTGTGAATGTGAGTGATGCTCCGGGTGCCGATCTGAGGGCTGTCAATCAGGCGGGTGTTCCGGCGATTGCGCCCTTGCAGAATGCCCGCCATTACTTCGATTATCATCACACGGCCGCAGACACCTTTGACAAAGTGCGCCCGGACGAGATGGGGAGAGTCACGGAGTTCATCGCACCTTTAGCCTATGCGCTGGCTGAGCACGATTGACATTCCAATACGGTTGGAGACAGGGACTGCGTGCGCATCGCGATCTTAGGGGCCGGCGGGATTGGCGGGTACTACGGCGGCCTCCTCGCCGGTGCAGGCCATAGCGTCTGTCTACTCGCGCGCGGAGAGAACCTCGCCGTCTTGCGGCAGCGCGGGCTTGAAGTGCGCACACCCAAAGAGTCATTCGTCGTTCCAGTTGAAGCGTCAGACGGGGTGTCGGGCTTTGGTCCGGTTGATTGGGCCATCGTGTCGGTAAAAACCTACTCGCTTCCTCAAATCGCCCAGTCGGCCGCGACCCTGGCGAGGAGTGGCGCGCTCATCCTCCCTTTGCTGAATGGTGTAGATATTGCCGAACGGCTGATCGCGCACGATGTTCCAAAACAGAATGTGCTCGGAGGACTGACCACTCTCAGCGCGGAACGCATCCACCCTGGTATTTTTGCCGCTCACGGCAACATCCAGAAGATCGTTATTGGCGAATTTGAATGGTCAACGGCCGTGAAGAACAATGGGGGCGGAAGCGATCGTGTGAGAGACATCGCCAAGGCCTTTCAAGGAGCGGGCGTTGAAGCCGACATTTCGAGCGATATCCACACGGAACTCTGGCGGAAGTTTGCTTTCTTGGCTCCGGTCGCAGCATTATGCGGTTTAACTCGGTCGCCACTCGGCCTGGTTCGTGCGACTCCACTTGGGCGCACCTTGCTGGAACGGGCAATCCGCGAAGTGGTCACTGTCGGTCGAGCGCACGGCGTCGGCTTCGCCGATGATGAGGTCGCCCGCATCATCCATTTTTGTGATTCCCTCCCAGAAACGAATAAACCGAGCCTGTTGCGTGATCTCGAGGCTGGCCGGCCCACCGAGATAGAAGACTTGAGTGGAACCGTTTCGAGAATGGCTCGCATAGTTGCAATTGATACACCGATTCACGACATTGCGTGGATGGCAATCAGTGCGTCTTCCGGCGAGGAAGAGCTCGCTTCGCCGGCGACAATCAAGCCATCGGGCTTGCCTTCTCTGTGACGCGCATCGCCTCTGCTCACGGCATTAACCGGCAACTCGGGCCTTGCGGACGGGGCGACGAGTCGCGCTTTGCGCGGCTGTGGCCTCAGCGCTTGGTCGCACACCTGCACTCGTATAAATCGGTCATCTTCTATATGAGACCGAAGGCAGCGACAAATAGGTACATGCGTGTTCCTTGAACGGAGTGCGCGCGGACTGGCAAAGTAAAGAAACCTGATTGCCAAATGACCAACGCGCTAAAAGCCGAGCGGAGGTACGAGGGCGCGACGGGCTACTACTCGCGCTTTCGGCCGCCGTATCCTCCTGTACTCGTGAAGTTGTTCCAGGAAGCGTTCCGATTGGATGGATCGGGTCGGCTGCTCGACCTTGGATGCGGCCAGGCTCGGTAGCGCTCCGGGTTGCTCATCTTTTCGAGCGGGTGATTGCCGTGGATTCGGAACCCGACATGCTCGTGGAGGGCACCGACTTAGCGCGTCACGCCGGAGTTAAGAACGTGGAGTGGTGGTGTGCAAGTTCCGAGGATCGCTCTTCCGCTCTCGGACAGTTCCGGCTCGCCACCATGGGCGAATCGTTTCACTGGATGGATCGCCGTCGGACGATCGAAGAACTGTACGATCTGGTCAACTCCGGCGGAGGCGTAGCAATCGTGGGGCGCGGCATTCCGCGTCCTCTGTCGCCGATTACGGCGTGGCGTGCGGCAGTCTGCCGGGTGGTGCGGCGTTATTTGGGCGAAATATCCTTGCCGTGGGATCAAGAGCCTGTTTCGCCGGAGGAACGCGATGTGGCGTACTTGAAGCGGTCCCGTTTCCAAGGCCTAATCGAACACCAGGAGTTGTTCGAGGTCGAATGGACGATTGAATCGGTCACCGGGAATCTAGGGATGATCGGGCACGTCAGTGGGTTCTTGCAATGACTCGGCTCGCCAAGGAGGCAAATCGCGCGGCGACCGTTCGTCTCGTCGCTGTTAAAGGTATCGACCACAATGAAATTGGCATGATGGAGCCAGCTCAAAGAATTCTGGAAGAGCAATGGCGAGTCGCCTTGAAACTAAGCGTCCCGTTCGGAAATGACAGAGAGGCACGAATTTCTGGAGTTTGTATGGGCTGTCGTTTCTCAATTGGGTTGAGAAACGGGCCCAGTCCACATCGTAAAGGTCACGGAGTATTATTAGACGGTGAGGTCGGCGGAGCCGCTGGCCCCAGGCCGAGCTCTTCCGCGAAAAAGCTAAGCTCCGCGCCCGTGTTGCTCACGCGCTGACTGAACGAAGAAGTGACGCCATGGCCTTCGCCGCGGCGTGTGATCAGCAGGATGGGCCGGGGCGAAGCGTTGGCCTTCTGCAGCGTCGCGGCAAACTTGTACGACTGCCACGGCGCGACGCGTGGATCGTTCTCGCCAGTGATGAGCAGCACGGCCGGGTAGGCGGTGCCTGGACGCACATGCTGCAAGGGAGAGTAGGAGTTGAGCCATGCGAACTCGGCGGCATTCGTAACGGTGCCGAACTCGTAGGTGCCATACTCCCCGTTTGGCCAGAGCTCTGAGCGCAGCATGTCATATAAGCCCACCTGGCTAACCACCGCGCGATAATCCGCCGGGTGCTGCGTGAGGGCGGCGCCCATGAGCAGCCCACCGGCCGAGCCGCCGACGATTCCAAGGTGCGCAGCGTCGGTCCAGCGAGCATCGATCAGTGCCCGCGCCGCGGCATGCAGGTCATCAAAGCAGTGCTGCTTGTTTGCGCGGCTCCCGTCCGTGTGCCAACCCTCGCCGTATTCGCCACCCCCGCGGATATTGGCCCAGGCGTAGACCCCGCCCCGCTCGAGCCAAGCGAGCATCGGACCGACAAAAGACGGCTGCTCCGCGATGCTCTGGAAGCCGTACGCGCTCAGAATCGCTGGGCGTTCTCCATCGCGGCGCGGATCCCCCAGTGCCATCACCGTGATCGGCACGCGCACGCCACCCGTAGAGGGGGCGTCGAGCCGCCAAGTGTGCACCTGGGAGTAATCCCCTGCCGGTTTGACTTCGAATACCGTCGTGACCCCACCGCTCGCGGCATCGTACTTCACCCAGCGCTGGGGCATCGACCAGCCGGAGTAGCCAATCAAAGCGATTGTGGAGTCTTCGGTGCTGGTGATCGCGTTGATGCCGATGCCGGTTGACGGCAATGGGACGGTGCGTACGAGCACTCCGTCGCTGTTGAATTGGCGTACCCGCCAGTCCGGGCCGCGGATTTCCACGAGCAAAAAGCCCCCCTTGATGGCCGTCACGCCGTTCATTGCCCAGTTTTGCTGTGACAAAAGCACACGACTGTGACCGTCGCTGTCGAGCGCCAAGAGCCGCCCGAGCGGTGCATCGCGATAGGACAAGACGAGCAGACGATCGCCCTCCCATGTGGCGCCCTGGGTCTCGCTATCGACCGTGCGCACCAACTCGTCAATGCCCAGCATCTTGCGCCACCTGCGTCCGGATCGTAGATACACGTTCTCGAAGTTGCCATCGCCGTAATAGATGAATGCAGCCGCATGGCCGCCGTGAGCCGAGCTGATCAGCTTGTGTTCGGCAATCGGCGAGGGTGGCTTGCCGAGCTCAGCGGTGTCGGCGCTGGCGGGCGTGCCGAGGGTATGGTGATACAGCCGCGCATTGAATTCCGCACGCGCGATCGGCACGCTGCCCGGCAGCGGCAGGCGCACGTAGGCGACGCCCCTTCCATCCGCATCCCAGGCGAGTGACCCTGGTGTAGTGCCGCCACCGGCATAGGGCAGGGCGTCTGGCATTACGCGGCCGGTCGACACCTCGACAAAATGAATAGTGATACTCTCCGTCCCACCCTCGGCGGTGCCGTACGCTACTTCCGTGCCGTCGGGCGAGGGCCAGTAATCGGTAATGGCTGTGTCGCCTTGGGTGGCATTGGTGTCGACGAGCACTTTGGCTTCCCCGTTTGGCCAGGGTTCGACCACGAGCACGGCCTGCGGCTGCGGCGGGGTTTGTCGCATGTAAAACAGTACGTTGGCGACGATTTGTGGATTGGAGCGCTGGGTAGATGTCAGGGCGAGCTGACCGACACGCTCGATGATCGCGCCATGGTCCCGGAAGCCGCTCATGACGACGTCCGTGTAGGCATTCTGCGCATCGATCCACTGCTCTACCGCGGGCGCCCCCGTCTGCTCGAGCCATCGATAGGGGTCATGGACCTGTCGGCCATGATAGTTTTGGACGACGTCATGCTCGGGAGTGGCGGGTGGGCCTGATCGAGACGCGTCGTCTTCGGCGAGCATCAGGGAAAGGCTCACTGTGGCGAGAACCATCAATCGGATGGTTACGGTTGGAATGTTTAACATGGCTGATCGTACCCACAACCTTCCTCAGAATTCGCGCAATAGCCGCTCATTGCAAACTCTATAAATATTGGCGCGCGCTTTAAACATGCACACACATAACGATTTTCATTTCAAAATAAGTTCACGAACGTATTCGGTTCCCAGTACTTTTCTGTATTCATTCCGGCCCGCTCGGGCCTTGTTCTGAACCTCGGTGCTACCGATTACTTTCTTGGCCACTTCTTCAAGCTCGACGCCTTTATCTAAAGCCGCAGCCGCATTTTTAAAAGTGATCCAGAGACTTATATTGGGCTGATCCGGTGATTTTGGAGTGAGTCTGAAAACCTTGTAATCGATGATTAGCCCAGCTTTCTTGAAGGCTTCCATGGTCGGCTTCCATGTCGAATTTAGCCAATCGATGTACTCTTCAAAATGCCCGTACTCAACTTGTATGTAGTCCACCTCAGTGACCGGGCCCTCAGAATACTGGCGCACGTCCTGGGCACGTGCATTAAGCGAAAGTGAGGAAGCTACAAGGCACAGGGATAAGATCATGGTCTTAATCATTTTCTGTTCACCTCTTGTGAGATATCTCTACTCGGCCAGCAATATCCTGATGCAAGGCTGTGATTATCAATCGATCGTCCAGGCGACGGACAAGATCCTCCACTGCCCATCAATTTTGCACACTTGCCAGACTTCGAGGCCTGAATGGTGAACCTTGTCGTTGATGACAAAATCGTAGTTAAATGTCGCCAGCCCTGGAGGAAGGGTTCCGGTGTCGAACTCGACTGACGAGTCGAATCCCGCGAAATGCGACGCTACTTCATCGGCGAAAAATCCGTCGACCGCATGTACGCTCGGTCTATCTTTTCGACCAACTTGTTGGCCTCCTCGGATTTGATTGCCTCCTGAACCTCGGGGTCGGCCAGCATTGCGTCCCAGTTCTTTTTTGCTTCCTCCCGGCTGGAATGAGCCACGAGGTAGACGAATGTGTTCTCCCAATCGGCTGCCCCCTCAGGTACCCAGTAACCCACGACCTGCAGATCGTGTTTGGCTAGCAGCTTTGAATAGACGTCTCGAAACCGCGATTCCAGTGCCGGCAATTTGCCCGGTACAGTGTGATAAATGCGAAGCTCGAAGACCCGATTACTGTCGGCCCTCGCGTGGTCAATGTGAGCAAGGCGCACAGTAATGAGCGATCCGGCGGTGAAAGCAAGCAGGGCAATGGCGCAAACACTGTATCCCTTGGATTTCCAGTTTTTGAATTTCCAGCAGTTGAATGTCATCGATACTCCCTCCTAGACGATGCGAAATGAGTGTCCCACCGTGCGGTGCTCCTACTTAGACCAGGGCGGGACCACGCCGTTGGTACGCGCGTACGCGATCGACTGCCCCAGATGCTCGTGTTGATCTTCGAGAATCAGCATCACCGCTCCCTGCTTCGTCATGTCTTCTCCGAACAGTTTCACCGGCGCCTGCAGGTCGTTGTCGGAAAGTCTCGTAATGGCTTTTTGCAGATCGACGTAAGAAGCCTTCAGAGCTTCCTGCAATTTTCCCGGATCGGTGATGGGCGCTGCCTTTGCTCCCGCATTCGGTGTGCCCGAAAGCGCGGCGGCGAGCATGCCGTTCTCCTTAACGATCAGGTTGAACACGTCGCCGACGGAACGAACGCCCTGGCCGGGCTTCCAGTCGTACTTGCCCGACATAACGCGCGCGAGGCCGGTGAATTTGTCGGAAAGCGTTCCCGCATCTTCTGCGAAGGCGGCCTTAATTCCTGCCGACTGCGCCTGCGCCAACGGCACTATCAGAGCGACCGCAAGCGCACACACTCCGTACTGAGTCAGAATCTTCTTCATGTGGAACTCCTCTTCATCTGGAACTCCTTGGCGATGCTCCTGCTCACCGGACAATATGCCGCGAAGAACCAGTCTTTGCTGGAAAAGTGACATGCGGTGTCCGCAGTGAGACAAGCGGTCTGTCCGCAGTGATGTCTCGTTCGAAGTCTCCGCTATAATCCGTCCCGGAGGGAGCGACACACCCTTGCTGCTGGCCACACCAGGTATGGGACGGACGAGATGGATTTTGATCCTGTGTGCGTGGACGATTGTGGGACTGTTGTTCACCGTGCAGGAGATCGTGCTGGCGAAAGTTCACGGCGGGCACGTCAACTGGGTGTTCGTTGTGATCGAATTCGTCTACTGGTACGTATGGGCGGCGTACACACCGCTTCTGATTGGTCTAGCCAAGCGGTTCCCGTTGACGGGGCCGAGGTTTGTAACTCATATAGCGATCCACACAATCACGGCGCTCCTGATGGCTCCCCTGGCATCTGTCACCGAATACTTACTGAGCGGCGGACTTCTGCGGTTACTTTTTCGCATCACCAATCCTGGTGCGCCGCTTCTTCTCCCGACGTTCACAGGCAGTGTTCTATCGATGAGCCTGACTGGCCTGCTTACGTACTGGTTAGTTTTAGGACTGTATCAGTCGATCCACTTTTACCAGGCCGCTATGGAGCGCCAGACTCGAGCGGCGCAACTGGAGACGCAGCTCTCCCACGCCGAACTTGAAAACCTTAAGAGCCAGCTACATCCGCACTTTTTGTTCAACAGTCTTCACACGATTGGAATCCTGATGCAGGAAGACGTCGATGCTGCGAGCCATCTGCTGGTCAGCCTCGGCGACTTGCTGCGCATGGCCCTCGAACGCCGGGAGAACGAGATCACCCTCGAGAGCGAACTCGAGTTTGTCGGCAAGTATCTGGAGATCGAGCAGACACGCTTTCACGATCGGCTGAAAGTCCACATGAATGTGCCACCTGACCTTCTCGGAGTCTATGTACCGAGCCTGGCGCTTCAGCCACTGGTTGAGAATGCCATCAAGCACGGCATCAGCGTCGATTCCGGCGCTAGCCGACTGGAGATCGCTGCGCAACGCCACAACGGCAGAGTCTGGCTCTGTGTCCGCGATGATGGCCCGGGTCCGGCACCGGGATCGCGCGTGCGATTCGGCGTTGGACTCACCAATGTCCAGTCACGCTTGAAACAGCTCTACGGCGACGAGTCGTCGCTGCAACTTACGGGGGGCGACGGTCGAGGCTGTGAGGCCATCATTACCATTCCACTGAGGAGTTCCCTTGAAGACGCGAGTCCTCATCGTCGATGACGAACCGATCGCCCGGCGCGGTATCCGTCGCTATCTGGCCGAACACAACGGCATTGAAGTTGTCGGCGAGGCGGCGAACGGAATAAGTGCGGTGGAGCAGATCAATGAACTTCATCCCGACATCGTTTTTCTCGATGTGCAGATGCCCGATCTGGATGGTTTTGGAGTCATCGAAAATGTGGAGCCATCGACCGACCCCGCTCCCGTTTATGTCTTCGTCACGGCTCACGATGCGCACGCCATTCGTGCATTCGAGGTGCACGCGGCTGACTATCTCTTGAAACCGTATGATAAGGAGCGATTTGCCAAGGCCCTGGTTCACGCACGCCAGGTTCTCGAACAGCGCGGGAAAGCAAATCGAGGTCTCGAACCACTGCTCCAATCCCTCCGTAATCTCCGTCCGTTGGAACGCTTTGTGGTGAAGGACAAGAAGCGGATTTTCTTTGTTCCTGTTTCCAGCGTTTTGTGGATCGAAGCCACGGGAAACTATGCCTGTATACACACCGCCAGAGACAGTCACCTGTTGCGGGAAACCCTGGCACACCTGGAAGAGAGGCTGGCCCCACACCACTTCATCCGCGTGCGGAAATCGGCCATCGTGAACGGTGCCTGCATTAGCGAGATTCGTCCGATGTTCGATGGGGTTTACGACATCGTACTGGCAGAAGGAACGGTGGTCACGTCAAGCCGCAGATACGCTCACAAGTTACGCGCGCTGCTGGAGACCTAGTCTTCTTAACTGGATATAAATTGGCGCGTCGACGTGGAACGCCAGCGGCGAAGATGATCACGGTCCATAAAAGTGCGCAAGATGGCCGGTTACAAAAACAATTCTTCCTCCAACGCTCATTCGCGGCAGCGCCCCGTTGAGCAAATTTATCTGTGCGGTGAGGTTCAGTCGCATACGACGTTGGCGTTGGCCGTAGCGAAGGGTTCCACTCCTGAGTTCATGAAGGATTAGCGGTTTCCATTTCCCTGAGATGACTCGAAGCGCGATGGAAAGGAGACATTCGTTTGACTACATGCAAACAGACAAAAATTTCTTCTCTCCGGTGTACGTAAGGCACATTTTGGTACCCGGTTGAGTCAAACTGCGCCCTTGGAAGGGATTTGTCCTGATAAGTCGGCTTCTCGAACGCGAAATCATAGCGGAGCAGACGGACTGTCACCCGTGCCAGTCTGAGTCAGGCGAAGTTGACACAACACGCCACACCCCGGGAAGCGAGAGTTCACGGTGGCGGATCAGTGCACTAGGTCAGGGGCACCGGCCGCTTCCTTAAGGGAATTATCCACGCTGAGCATGCGCCACCTGCCCCCAGCATCCTTTCGGCACATGGTCATCCCATGTCCGGCGAGGTGCTCCTTGGGAGAATCGATCCAGAAATCGTAGGAGTACCACAAGACGTCCCCAAAGATGCGCACGTCATGCGGCATCGCGTCATAATGGGGTCGGGGAGCATCCTTGAAGAAGCGCTGGCTCAAATAACGCATAACCTCCTCACGTCCCCGATACTCACCACGCTGGGTATAGAAAACGATTTCCGGATCAAAACACTCCGCCATCGCTTTCACCTCTCCGTGATTGAAGGCGACAATGCAGGACTCCAAGTCCCGTTCTGCCGCAGCAAGCGCGTCTCCGGAATCTCCCGGCTCAGCAACTGGCGCAAGTACGGCCACTCCCCGCTTCAAATCGATCGTTATCCCCATATGGTCAAGCAAATCCACGCCCAGGATTCCGTCGATCTGCCCTCCGCAGGCCTTGCCGACGGCGCTCAGGTCAATCGCCGGGAGTTTCAGATCGTGCAGCTTATGCGTGCCCAGCTCTGCTTGCGGCAAGAAGACCTCGCGAGCGCTGGTGGCGGCGCTTCCGCTCCACGTATAGATGTGGACCTGCGCGGAGTCACCCGATGCAAAAGAGTTCCGATTAAGGAAGGTGACGGCCGCGGTGTCGAGCAGGAAGCGCCGGTTTTGTCCCGCGACCTTCATGGTGACCACCGGCAGGCGATCGCAGCGTTCGATCGGAATTTCGTCCTTCTTATCGTTGGTCTGGGCGCGGACTGACCCTAATAAACAGGCAACGAGGAAGACCGGGACGATGACAGAAAAGGTCGGCTTCATGAAACCCCCAGTCAGATGGGATCGGCTAACTAACTTCTGCTTATCCGGTTGTTTCGGCTAGCCACTAGCGGTAGTGGTCAGCCCTTAGTTGGCGGCTCGCCCAGGTCGGATGCACCCCGTATCTCCTCATATTTCGTGGGTTTATGCCCAGATCCAAGTCCGACCAGCGTTTGAAACGCCGCCATCGG
>JBEKPJ010000097.1:0-17045 GCA_049520935.1 Terriglobales bacterium
GAACCCTGACAAGGTCAGACCGATCCCGGGTGGCAGTAAATCCTGTGCGCTCAATTCATTGGACATTGCTTTGACATTAGATGATCAAGTTCATGTCCGTGCACCGAAATTGAGGAAGAACCTAATTAGAGAAAAATCTCTATACACATCAAAGATAAATTCCGAGTGGAAATGCCACCAGTATACGAATTACGGAGAAACGACAACGGTGGAAGGCGTTGCGCGCTCCGTGGGATTCAGCGACGGCGATGATTTCCGGCGTGCGTTCGAGCGATGCTTTGGGATTGCTCCGAGCGCCTATCGTGGGCGGTTTACAGCGAAGCGCTGATGGCGGCGTTGAACAAAACTGCGAAAACAAGCGATCTAATCGTGAGAAATCTCTTTTCTTTGCTGTCTTGCATTGTATGAAGTCCCCGGTGTTGAAGAATCAACGCCACGGCTCACAATCAACCACGGGATTCACACGGCGGAGGCCTCTCGTTCAGTAATTAGGAAACAATGTGCCGGGGGTGTTCACGCCCGTACTCGCCAAACACTCGAAGTCGTTTTCCTTGATCGACTGCATCTCGGTTGGCGTCGATCGAATGCAACGGAATTTCGACCCAATGCGGAAGCAGTGGAAACCTGGCAAAAGAGCGAGTTGACGGACGTCAACGCCAAGGTGGTCATCTACGAAGCATTCGTCGAGGGCAGACTGGAGGCACGAAACTCCTGGCCCGGACCGTGCATGACTTGTACTTTGAGCCGAAGTACGAGGACTTCAAGCCACGGACTATGGTGGAGCCTCTCCAACGCGTTGACATCGGCGTTCAAGGAGCTGGAGCCTGTCCCGCAATTCAAGGCAACCGCCAAGCCGGGTGAGTTCCTTGAAGGTCGGTTTTCACAGTCGTTCTAACCTGAGGGGCGGGACCGGCTGGCCCTCCCTTTTCAAGGATAATAGTTAAGTTGTCACAAAATACTTAGTTTGCCGGTCTTCAGTCCATGATTCCGTTCGGAGGCACAAACTGGTGAGTGGAGCGGCTCTCAAGTGGTTTTTGTTGACCGGAGTAGTTCTGGAAATGGAAGAGCATGCAAACTGATGATGACCTCCCTCCTTCGGGTACGGAACCGCGACCCGATTCGGAGGATCGGCTGACGGCGTTTAGCCGGTACCGCGGCCTGCTCTTCTCAATTGCCTATCGCATGATAGGCAGCGTGGCCGACGCCGAAGACCTGCTTCAGGATACGTTCATCCGGTGGCAGGAAGCCTCCGATACCGATATCCGGTCTCCGAAGGCGTTTTTGATCACCATCGTGAGCCGCTTGTGCATCAACCGTCTCCAGTCCGCACGCGTGCAACGGGAGGAGTATGTGGGGGAATGGCTGCCTGAACCACTTGCCACCGATCCGGGGAGCGATCCCTTAGGTGTCTTGCGGCTCGATGAGTCGCTTTCGATGGCCTTCCTCGTGATGCTCGAACGTCTGACACCGGTCGAGCGCGCCGTCTTTCTCCTCCGGGAGGTTTTTGATTACAAGTACGCCGAGATTGCCTCGGCGCTCGGCCTCAGCGAGGCCAACGCCAGACAGATTCTGCGGCGGGCCCAGCAGCATGTGCGCGCGGTGCGTCCCCGGTTCAGATCCTCCGTGCGTGAGCACGACGACCTGCTGGACGGGTTTCGCCGGGCGGCCGGTAGTGGTGACATGGGCCGGCTGCTAACGCTGCTCTCGAGTGATGTCGTCCTTCACTCCGATGGCGGCGGCAACGCGACCGCCGTGCCGAACCTGGTTTATGGGGCGGACAGGGTCGCCCGCGCGATCTTGGGCGGTCTCAGAAAACTCATTCCGACAAATCTGGTGCAGCGCATCATGCAGATCAACGGAGCGGCTGGTGTCGTCAACTATTATCCCAACGGGCATCCACACTCGGTGCTGACCTTGGATGCCACTGCCGGTCGCATCCGGGCCATCTACATCGTGACCAATCCTGAGAAGCTTGCCCACTTGCCGGTGGTCACAGCGTGAACCTGTTACAAGGCCGCCGCCTCGCCGGTCTTCCCTGTACAGGCCGGCGTTCAGTTGATGGGAGCCGCCAGGGTCTTCTGCTTGACGCCGTTCCCTCTTTACGCCGTGGCTGCTGCTTCCAGAAGTTGTTCTGCTGATACTGAGTGTCGTCGCGAATGAGCCTTGAGAGCGTTCGACGACATCAACCAGCAACGGCCTTCGCGAGGCCCACTTACGACCATCCGTAACTGTCGCGAGGCTGAGATAGCTGTGAATCGAGAACGATCCGTCCCGAAGACAACCAAGCCATGACGATGGAGCCCAAGGATGCCGGTTCACCGATGGGTATCGCAGTTTTGCGGGCCGATGAGTCGCTGTGCATGGCGATCTTCGTGAATCTGGAGCGCCTGACGCCGGGTGAGCGCGCGGTGTTCCTGCTTCGGCGGATCTTTGGCTACCAGATACGCCGCGATAGCGACGATGCTTGAACTCCGCGAAGGGGACTACAAGCAAATGTTGCAGGGGGCGCAGGAGCATATCCGGGCAGTGCGGTCAAAGTTCAAAGCCTCTCCGTTGCCCTCATCCCGTCCGTCCACATCCTGACCAATCCCCAGAAGGTCGCCGATTTCCGCATAAAGCCTGCGCGGACCTGTCACAAGACATGCTCCTCGACGGTCTCCTGTGTGTGAGCAGTTTCAAATCAGGGCGGCAGCCCTGAACGTTCTCCACCCAACGTCAATCAATCGCTATCGGCGTCTCGGTATCCTGGGCGCGACCTCAGACACCATTTACCGATTGAGACTTGAGGTGGCTCCAGGGAGATTCATGATGGTTCGATCAGTGGTTCTGTCTGTGCACATCGTCGGCATGCTGACGCTGTTCATCGGTCTCGCTCTTGAGTGGCTGAGTCTTGAATCCCTGCGGAGGGCGAACACATCCGCGCAAGGATTACCGTGGGTGAGAGTTTTGCGGGGCTTGCCACGATACATCGCAATGGCCGTCGGGCTGATTGTGGTCTCTGGGATCTACTTGGCCGTTCGAGTCGGTGTCTTCAACTTCGGATGGGTACGCGTTTCTTTCGGTGCGATGGTTCTCATGGGCCTCCTCGGTGGACCAATTGTCCGATCACGGATGCGTGTCCTTCTGGCCCCTGGCGATGACCGCGAGGGGACCTCAGGGACGCTCCGCCACCACGCGTGGCACCCGCTGCTGTTTGTCTCTCTCCATATGCGAGCGGCCGTCGCCTTGGCCATCGTCTATCTCATGATCGCCAAACTGGATCTCAGGGAGTCGTTGCTACTGATCGGGCTGGCCTTAGTGTTGGGCGCAGCGACCAGCGTGCTCGCATGGCGGGCTCAACCATCGTAGTTGGAGGTTAAGCGACGCGCTCCGTGGTCGGCGCGTCCGCCGCTTTTGACAAGGTGTAATACGTGACCAAAAGGTTCTTGAGACGGCAATAACCCTGCACGAGGAGATGAGAGGATTGTCATGATATTAGTCACCGGAGCGACTGGAAACGTGGGGCGTGAAGTGGTGAAGTTGCTGCTGAATGATGGGCAGAAGGTGGTGGCGGTGACCCGCAATCCCACCACTGCCGCGCTGCACGGCGGCGCCCATGTAGTGGGCGGCGACCCCTCGCGCCCAAAGTCGCTGACGTCAGCACTGAGCGGCATCGAGGCGATCCTCCTCAGCCCGCGCGCTCTCGGGGATGCGGCGCCGGAGTTGCTGATGCTGGCGGCCGAACAGGGCGTGCAGCGAGTGGTGCTGCTGTCGGCGGCGACCGTAGAGCACGGTGGCGGGTCTCGTCACTTCGCCGATCAGTTCAAAGCGGTCGAGGATGCTGTTACAGCCTCCGGGCTGCCCTGGACCTTTCTGCGGTGCGCCGACTTCGCCTCCAACGCTCGGGTCTGGGCGCCCCAGATCCGCTTGAGCAGTTCCGTGCGCGGCGCTTACGGTGATGCGGCGACCTCGACGATCCACGAGCGCGACATCGCCGCTGTCGCCGCACGGGTGTTGGTGCCCTCGGAACATTGCGGCCGCTCGTATCTCCTCACTGGTCCGCAGTCTCTCACCCAACGCGAGAAGGTCCGCCTCATTGGCGAGGCCATCGGGAAGAACCTCCTGTGGGAGGAGATCTCTCCACAAGAGGTCCGACAGGCGATGATCGCCAGAGGCGTTCCTGCGGACGTACCCGACAGGATGCTCGGCTACTTGGCCGATCGTGTCGAACAGCCGGGCCCCTCGTCGGACACAGTGGAGCAGATCCTGAGCCGACCCGCGCTCACCTTCTCCGAATGGGCAGTCGAACACGTCGCCGACTTCACAAATTGAGAGGAAGACAATCATGAAACTCACGATCTTCGCGGCAACCGGTGGAATCGGCCGCCAACTCGTCGAGCAAGCTGTCGCCGCAGGGCATGACGTCATCGCAGTTGTGCGAAATGCGAAGAAGCTGACAAGAGAGGTGCGCTTCGTCATCGCCGACCTGGCGACTCCGGATCGGGCAGCACTGGAGTCGGCCGTCAAGGGAGCCGATGCGGTGCTCTCCGGGCTCGGTGCACGTTCGGCGACAGAAGCCGGAGTCGCTTGGCGGGGCACACATGCCATCGTCGAGGCCATGAAGGCAACCGGCGTACGACGCATCGTCGTGGTCAGCGCCGCACCGATCGGGACCGTACCGTCTCCGGGCCGTCCGAACCCTCCGAGGTACGACGCGGGCGATGGTTTTTTCATGCGACACCTGTTCGGCCCGTTAACCAAGGCCGCGCTTCGCAAGCACTACGCCGACCTTGCGCAGATGGAGGAGATCCTTCAGGGCAGCGATGTGGATTGGACGGTCGTGCGGCCGCCACGGCTGACTGACAAGCCGCTGACGGGCAGGTACCGGATCGCAATCGGCCAGAACCTCCGGAGCGGGCTCTTTGTTTCACGCGCCGATGTCGCCCACTACATGCTTCGGGTGCTCGACCGACCCGAGACGTTCAAACACGCGATCGGAATCGCTAACTAATGCAAATAGGCCCTATGCCGAGATACGTGTTCGCGATTAACACATCGCCCGTAAACTATTGAAGAAGAAGTGGCTAAGACGGATGTATTTTTATGCAAATGACTGAATATTCTTGCATTCTCTGCTAAAACCGTCTCGTCACGTGGCGGCGCTTGCGGGCTACCAAACGGCTTTCGTCATGGGACGGGCAGCGATATCACGAAGTGCAATCATGGGAGCACTAACGAATGCGCACTTCGAATTGCCGGCCTTCTCGATCTTGGAGCGGACTACAAGACACCCGCGAGCCTTAGTTCATCGCAAGCTTTGCGGCACCGTGTTTGCGCGGCTGACGGGCGAAGAACGTCAGGCCCTGGACTGGCTATTGGCCATCCCGCGATTGGCAGGAATCCTTGCGATCCCGCATCGTTCAACCGGATCAAATCGCGGGACTCGCGCCCGAATAGCCTGATGAAAAACGAGCACTCTGCTACAAAGAAAATCTGTCGCGCTTGCACAGTCGATGAGTCCCCTTATTTGCAATTGATGCCGAAAATGCCGAAAACCCAATACTTGGCCTTACGTAGAATCAATAGCTTAGAAGGAAATGAATAAAAATTCATAGGTGTTAACCTGCCTCTATTCAATGACTTAAAGGGGATGTGTTAATCGCGAACACGTATCTCGGCATAGGGCCTATTACGCGCTGCGCAACGGTCCCAACTGGAACCAGACTCTCCTGATCATTACTTATGACGAGCATGGAGGCTGCTACGACCACGTTCGGCCACCGCTCGGTGCGATGCCACCGGACAATTCCGTAGGAGAGTACGGCTTCGATTTCACGCGGTTTGGTCCGCGCGTGCCGACCGTGTTGGTGTCGCCGCTCATTGAGGCTGGAACTGTGTTTCGTGTGGCCGCGAATGCTACGCCGCTCGATCACACCTCGATTCTCAAAACGATAGAAACGCGCTGGAATCTGCCGAACCTGACCGCGCGCGATGCAGCCGCTGTCGATGTGGACGGCGTACTAACGCTAAGCGCCGCGCGCACCGACGATCCTCTCGAAGCTGTAGTCGTTCCCGTGGCTGCCGAGCCGAATCCCAACGCCGACAAGGTGTCGCACTTGCAAGAAGTGCAAGCCGAACTGGTTTCGCGACTGCCCGTTCCCGATGGCAAGGGTGGCGTTCAACACACAATGCCTCGACTGAAAACCAATCGCGAGTACAGAGATTACATTCGCACCCGGACGGCAGCATGGCAGGCATCGAGAAAGGCGAGCGCCACGGCGACGCATCCACGGCACAAACGCGGCCCGCACTCGTGAGCGCCGGGGGACGAGTTTCCGATGAGTCCGCTGGATCCTGCCTTGGCATGACAGAGGAGCGCTAACAATGGTTTCGGAGTTCATTGCTCGGACCGTCGCTCGCTTCCGCTATTGCGAGAGATAGCGCACGACATAGCCATTTCGGATTCGAAATCCAACGCGGAAATGCCCGTGGCCACGTTCTTGCTGTCACTCTGGATTGCGAGAGCCCGCAGCGAGGAAGCGGGGCTGCTTTGGCTGTTGAGGGCAGTAATGACGATTCCGCGTCTAGCAAAACTTACCAAAACGAGTGTCTACCCTTTCAGTTTACCGAGATGTTGTGATCCGAGCACGAAGGGTTATTCGCAACGCAGCGTCCGCTCAATAGCGGAAATCGAGCTTCAGTGAACCTTCCGGAGTATTCCAAGCGTTGAACGCATTTACAACGGTGTCGTTATGCTGGATACAAAGGCGCTAACCAAGTTCTTGTGGGCAAGGTGGCCAAGTCTAAAGGCGATCTGGTGTTAAAAGACGATGCGGGCACATCGTACAAACCGCACAATGCTGATCAAGCCAAGCCGTTTGTCGGAAAGAACGTCCAGGTAACCGGAACCCTGGATGGAACTACCGACACCATCCCCATCGCGATCACCGAACCTACTTCGTCTTAAAGCGAGAACAGACACACGCCAGTGGGATGCCAAGTCGGGTCCCTCATTGTTATTTCTATCAGTCAAATTCTGTGCATTGCGAGGTGCGAACTCGCAAAGAGTGGGCCTGGGCGTTGCTAGAAGCCGATCAACATCTCCGATCTGTCGACTCGTGCCTCCGAACGTCTATCCGGCAAGTGCCACCTCGGCCGGCTCCTTGGCTGGCTTCTTCCCTGCTTCGTGGGCCCGCTCCCGCTCGCCCACTTGGTCGAGGTGGAGATCTTTAGTCTCAGGAGAGTAGAGCAGGCTGATGAACGTCATCACCGCACCGATGGTCAGCACCACCGATGGCGACAGCCACATATCCTGTTTTTCAATGGCAGCCACAAACGGGATCTGGTGGGCCCACCACACATAGGCGCTGAACCAGGCCCCCAGCAGCGCGCCCGAAGAGTAGCCGAAGCCCACTCCGGCGGCGCGCCGTTTGGTCGGAAAGCGCTCACACAGATAGGCGGGAACCACTCCCCAGGCCAGCTTGAGCATGGCGGCCATGCAGGTGCCAACCACCGCCAGCCACAGATTCCGCGCCAGCGCCGCATGATAGAGCACGGAGAACACGGGTATGCCAAACACCACCAGAAAGGCGCAATACCACTGCGTCAAGATCTTCCGCCCGGTTCGATCCGACAGCCAGCCGTAAAAGTTGTAGCCCAAAAACGCCATGAACAGCGCAAAACCGTAAATCAGACTATAAGTGGTGGTATCAAAACCGCGCCCCTTCAGCGTCAGGATGTTGGGCAGGAACCCGTACACCGAATAGTCGGTCAGAAACAGGCCCGTCATAAAAAAGAAAACCTGCAGGAAGTCAAACAGTTGCGGCGGCTTAAACAGATTCAAGAACGGAGATCTTTCAATCTTGCCCGCCGCTTTGGCTTTTTCGAATTCCGGCGACTCGTGCAGATGGCTTCGAATGTAGAGCGCCAGAAACACCGGTATCACCCCGGTCATGAACACGATGCGCCAGCCATACGCCAGCATGCCTTCCTTGGTCGTCCCATAGGAAACCAGAGCGAACACCAGCGAGCCAAAAACATAGCCCAGGGGAAACCCCGACTGGATGAAGCCGCCAATCATGCCCCGTTTCTTCTGCGGCGCATACTCAATCGCAAAGGTGTGACCCACGGCGTATTCCCCGCCGAAGAAGATCCCCATCAACAATCGCAGCGTGCAGAAAATAACATACGACCACACCCCAATCTGGGCGTAGGTCGGCAAGAAGCCGCCGAGCACCGACATCACGCCCACGCCTCCGATGGTCAATACCAGCAGGAATCTTCGCCCCATCTTGTCCGCGTAGCGCCCGAACAACGCCGAACCAATCGGCCGCGCCGCCATGGTGATCGAGTAGCTAAACACAATCACAATGTACTGCCAGGCCGCACTGCCTTTGGGCGACACAAACACTTTCACCAAAATTGGCGCCATCACCAGTACCAACGCCATGTCGTAGGCGTCCAGCATGAACCCCAGAAATTGCGACACCATCGCCATCTTTGCGTCTTTGGACAGTTCCGCCTGCTCCGGCATAAAGAACTCCTCGGTGAAGAGAAATGGGCCGTGCCGCCAATCACCATCGCGCCGGCCCCGGAGACGGTCCGCGGCCGAGACCGGCCCTTCTTGAAGAAGACTACTGTGGGCCGCGCCGCCATCTCTCGCCGAGCGCCAGTTCACCACAGTTCAGATCGGACCGAGCAATGGATCGAGCGAACGGCAACAGCCAGTCGGCAAGCGGTCGCTTTGGAGTACTGAACGTAGGGATGTTCATGCGGGGAGCGGAAGGTCGACAGCCTCGAAGCTCGCTGCGTGCCTCTGGCGGCATGCGACGAATCTGCCTATCAAGTGACCAACGACAATGACGTCAGGAAAAGTGCTTTGAGAAAAAGATCGGCGGGTAGCGATTGATCGCTTCGCGGAGTCGAAACAGGGCTCAATAAGAAGCGGAGGGGTTACGATGTAGCTGAGGCGAAGCGAGGGAAATGGTCCCTTCGTCTGGAGCGGGTCGTCGTTCTCTGGCGATGCTAATTTAGGAGGGTCTCGCGATGGACGCCACCGAAACACGAGTCTCTGCTTCTCGTCGCCAACGGTCCCACCACAAAGAGAAAGCAGGATGGGAATCCATCACCGCCTCATCGCGTGCAGCCGACTGTTGGTCGATGGTTTTCGTGGTGACGCCAAGGTTATCACCCGCAACCGTCGGTTGAATGTGCGAATCCTCACGCGGCGTTGGTGTAGAGTCGACGCCAATGAACGGCCTTTGGTTGGTGCTGTTTCGAATTACCGAATTCGCCATGGATGCCTCGATACAGGCGTCGTCTGCGCTCGGCCAGAAACCGCTGGCCGCTCACGACTGGGGCTAGCGTGCGAAAGTTTCGAGTGACTCTTGCTATCTGTGCACGGCACGCTTCCATTAGTGGTCGCTGCTGGCTGCTCGCGACGTCGTGTCGCGAGGGTCTGGAGTGGTCATGGCCGAAATTACTGGCAATGCGGGCGTGGCGTTGGGCGACACCCGATCAGACGACTTGCACACTGGACAGACGGGCAGGTCAGCGCAATAGTAGGCACGGCATTTGGCACAAGGCAACCCGTAGAGCATCGCTTTAGGCTCGGGGGCCCCAGCCGCCGACGCCGGCTGTGGCTTTTTTATCCCGCGGCATTCCGAGGATGATCCGGCAACCGAGGCTGTTTCCTTCGTAACCAGAAGCTCTAGAAACAACGCCTGAAGGCGCTGCTTAGCGATCGGAGGGCTAACGTTCAAGAAGCTGGCGATGTCTTTGTTACTCCTTCCTTGCGCCAGCATGCGTAATAACTCGTAGTCGCAGGACTTCTCTTCAATCATCGGTGTTCGGTCTGCTCCTTCGGTCGGCCCTTGGGTTATGCTCAGGGTCACGCCCCCCGAAACGGGAGCTTATTCTGTCTGATGTCAATATGCCGGAAGTCGACGGCATCGACCTAGCTCTGCAGGCGCGGAAGTTGTGTCCTCAGACAAGAATTCTGTTGATGTCCGGTGATCCAACCTCAGAAACGATACGACAACGGCAACAATGCGAGGGGTGCATGTTCGAGATCATGGCCAAGCCGTTCGGCGCCCGGCAATTGCTCGACCGAATCAAAGGCATTGTTCATTAGAAATTCCATCGAGTTGCACCAGCCGCGTGCTACTACCCGTGCGACTGTTAGGGATCGATGTCTGCTCGCCAAACTGGGCGCCCGGTCTTTGAGATGGAGACGCGTCGATGTTGGCAGAAAACGAAGATATATTCTGCCATCCATTGGAACGTACTCGGGACCCGACCGAGAATGCCCGACCTCCATTGTCAGTGAGCGTCTAGGGCGGGCAGCGAATCGGCGCGCTTAACGAGGTGCGGTTGCGGCTTTAAAGGATCGGCCAGCACACACGCGGTCGATAGGAACTTCACGACGTCTGCGCGTGGGTCGCTGGCTGCCCCCTCCGGTGGCCCTGATAACTCTGCATTTCGTCTCGCCGGGCCGAAACCGCCGCTTCGTCCAACGACAAGAAACGGGCTATGGCGACAGGTCGACACAGCCAATTTGTTTGCCTCGATCAGTCCCGCACTTCTGCCGGTTCTACCTCCGAACGCCACTCCGCGTGATCGATCTCTTGCGCGTCGACGACCGCGATGGCAGCGATGTTGACGATCTCCTCTACTTCGGACCCGCGGGGCACCAAATGCACCGATTTGCTCATCCCCATCAGAATGGGACCGAGCGTTTCGGCGCCGCCGATTTTGGCCAGCAGCTTGTAGGCAATGTTGGCCGAATTGAGGTCGGGGCAGATGAGCACGTTGGCGCCACCTTGGAGCGAGCTGAAGGGATACATTTCCTCCAGCATCTCGGGAGAGAGCGCCACGTCGGCCATCACCTCGCCGTCGACCACCAGGGTTGGGTCGGCCTGGTGCAGCAGTTCCACCGCTTTGCGAACTTTCTCGCACAGCGGGTGTTTGGTGCTCCCAAAGCTGGAGAACGAGAGCATCGCCACCCGGGGAACAACATCGAACCGGCGCGCCGCTTCGGCGGCGCAGAGGGCGATTTCCGCCAGTTGTTCCGCCGTGGGATCGATATTGACGCTGCAATCGGCCAGAAAGTAAATGTCTCCCTTGCGCGTGATCATGGGATAGCACCCGGAAACGGTGTGCAACCCTTCCCGCATGCGCACGATTTGCAGCGCCGGGCGAAGCACATCCGGAAAGTGCTGCGTCACCCCGGAGACCAGCGCATCGGCATCCCCCAGGTGCACCATCATGGAGCCGAAAACGTTGCGGTCATTGATCAGCGTGCCCGCCTCGGTCGCGGTCACGCCCCGACGCTGCCGCAACCGGCACAGTTCCTGAATGTAGGCTTCGCGCTGAGCCGACGCCGCCGGGTCGATGACCCGCACCTCCTGGAGATCCAACCCCAGGTCCAGCGACTTGGCCTGGATGGTCGCCCGGTTCCCCAACAGGATGGGCACCGCAATCTTCTCCTCCAGCAGCGTGTGACACGCGCGCAGGATCTTTTCATTCTCTCCTTCCGGAAACACCACCGACTTGCGCTGGGCTTGCGCTTTTTGAATCATCACCCGCGAGATGGCGTGGGCTTTCCCCAAACGACGCTCGAGTTGTTCCCGATACTCTTCCAGGTTGACCGGTTCCTGCGCCACCCCGGTGCGCATGGCCGCTTCGGCCACCGCCGACGCCTCCCAGATCAGCACCCGCGGATCGAACGGCTTCGGAATCAGATAATCCGCTCCAAACTTCAGCCGCTCCACTCCGTAGGCTCGGCACACCGAGTCCGGCACATCTTCTTTGGCCAGATTCGCCAAGGCGCGCGTCGCCGCCAGCTTCATCTCATCGTTGATGGCCGTCGCGTGCACATCCAGCGCCCCGCGAAAGATGAAGGGGAACCCCAGCACATTGTTCACCATGTTGGGATAGTCCGAACGCCCCGTACACATGATGATGTCGGAGCGGCAGGCTTTGGCGTCTTCGTAGGTGATTTCCGGATCCGGATTGGCCATCGCAATGACGATCGGACGAGCGGCCATCGATCGCACCATCGCTTGCGACACCACCCCTCCAACGGAAAGTCCGAGGAACATATCGGCATCGACCATGGCTTCCGCCAAGGTTCGCAGCTTGGTCTCTTGCGCGAAGAGCTCTTTGTAAGGATTCATCCCCGCCGTGCGGCCCTTGTACACCACTCCCTTGGTATCGCACAGAATGATGTTCTCCCGCTTCATGCCCAGCCGAACGTAATGCTCGGCGGTCGCCACGCTCGAGGCCCCCGCCCCGTTGATCACCAGTCGGATGGTCGCGATGTCTTTTCTGACCACCTCCAGAGCATTGAGCAACGCCGCCCCGGAAATAATGGCCGTACCGTGCTGGTCGTCGTGGAACACCGGAATCTTCATGCTCTTTTTCAACGTCTCTTCGATGTAGAAACATTCCGGGGCCTTGATGTCTTCCAGATTGATGCCGCCAAAGGTCGGCTCCAGCAGTTGGCAGACCTTGATGACATCGTCCGGATTGTGGCTGTTGACCTCGATATCAAAGACATCCACGTCCGCGAAGCGTTTGAACAGCACCGCCTTGCCCTCCATCACCGGCTTGCCCGCCAGGGCGCCGATATCGCCCAACCCCAGGACCGCGGTGCCGTTGGTCACCACCGCCACCAAATTTCCCCGGCCCGTGTACTTGAAGGCGTCATGCGGATTCTTCTGAATTTCTAAGCACGGGACCGCCACGCCCGGCGTATAGGCCAGGCTCAGATCCCGCTGCGTGCGACACGGTTTTGTGGGAGTAACCTCAATCTTTCCCGGACGCGCCCCGGCGTGGTAATCGAGTGCTTGCTGTTTGGTAAATGACATGGGGTTCTCCTTAGAATTCCCGTTCCGGTCGGAGACGCCGCCGGCCCTCGCTCGTTCCCGGTACGGCTATGCGCCTGATTTCGTTAAGAACGGAACTACCGGTCGCCGCTGCGAACTCCAACCGAGCGCTAGTTCACCATACGGCGGCTCGTACCGAACAATGGACCGAGTAAACGGCAGGATGCGGTCGCCAAGCGGTCGATTCAGGACACCGAACGTAGGCAGATGGAAGGAGATGGCGCGGAAGCAACGTTCACCGTTTCGAGCGGAGGGGCGGGGCCTTCCGCGCCGCCGATGCAGGCGCGGCTGGCGGTGATTTGTGCCGCGCTAGAAATTCTTTGAGGCGGCGCGATTCCCAGCCAGCATCGAGAGCGCTAGAAGACCACCTCCATCGCGCATCTTTCGACAGTAGTTCTGTTCGGCACAAGAGCTTTTTTCGATGGAGACCCATGAGCCGAGAGGCGAACCCCTTTGCGCACCTTAGGCGGGGGAGAAACCGGTCTTGTCGTCTCGTTTCATCCCCATAAACTCGGTTCGAGGCGGCGAATGATTCGAGCCAGATCATCTTGCAGGACGGCAATCTCATTCTCAAGACCGGAGGAACGATCGCGCGATCGCATTCGATACCAGGAGCCGACTGGGTCAGTGCGTCATCGAGATCTGGGCAAGCATTCCTCAACTTTGCGAGAACTCGTTGCCGGTCACTGTCCGACATCATGGTTCGGAGGTCCCTCGCGACGTGATGCTCGTCCTCGAGGATCGCTTTCGTGGCCCTATGGAATTGCCGTCTGGCTTCTCAATGCGGTTCGACTCGCACCGTTGTTCGGCAACTTGGTGTCGTAAAATCGAACCGATAACCGCGTTTGCGTCGAGCGCGCCACCCTCTCGACGATCACTTTTTTCGAGTCGCCGGGTAACCCGCGCGCCAATCACGTAGGTTCCGGCTACGAGATCCCAATCCCCGAACACCGGGGTGGCGCTCCCAGACAAATGCCAGTCGATCATACTTCGATCGGGCACAACCATGGACCGAGTGAACGGTGGCAGCGTCTCGGCAAGCGGTTAGTTTCGAGGACTGAAGGCAGGATCGGAAGAGGAAACAGGTTCAGATGCCAAGCCGGTCTTTCAGTCTTTGCAGGAACCGTCTGCCGACCGGCACCATCAAGCCGGTCTTCATCTTAACTTCGGCAAACGGGCTTTCGCGGAAAACTATCTCATCGATCCCTTTCAGGTTGACCAGGAATTGCTTATGGCACCGAAAAAGGTCGGTTTTGTCCTCCAGAACCTTGAGCGTGAGCTCGGTAAAAAACTCTCCCTTGGAACAGACCACGTGTACACCCGAGGCGTCCGATCGGACATAATCCACTTCCGCTGGGCTGATGAGCTTAATCCGGTCGATCAGGACGCACGGAATCTTTTGGATGTCCGGAGTGGCGTAGACTGGGCGCTTTCCTTTGTCGAGGTTCTCTTTGAGTTTTCTCACAGTCTTTGCCAAACGGTTCTTCCGCACGGGCTTGACGAGATAGTCGATGGCATCCTTTTCAAACGCCTGGACTGCGTATTCGTCAAAAGCGGTGACAAAAACCACGCGCGGCATGATATCCGGGTCAATCATGCTCAGCAGTTCAAATCCCCCCACGTTGTTCATTTGAATGTCAAGGAATAGAACCTCCGGCATTTCCTTGCGGATTTCTCGGAGCCCCTCGAGAACGTTGCCACAACTTCCAACGATGTCAAATTCGCCAGTCTCGAGCAGAAGAGCTTCCAATTCTTCCCGTGCATAGGGCTCGTCATCGACGATCAAAGCGTGCATCATCGGGCACATTTCTCCAACGGCACGCGGATACTGATTCGCGTCATCTTGTCCGGCTCACAGAAGACCGTGGTACCACAATCACTGCCCAACAGGTTCTTGATTCGGGTGTCGACGATTTTAATCCCGAGGCCGCTCTCGGCCTGCTTTTTCTCATCAAAGGCCCCCGCGTTGTCCTCAATATCGATGATCGCGTGACCGTCCTCGCGATGAGCATGGATTCGAACCATACCGCGGCACAGCATATGAGAAATCCCGTGCTTGATCGCGTTCTCGATCAGCGGTTGTAGGGTGAAAGTGGGAATTCTCATCTTGAAGAACGCTGGGTCGATGTCGGTCTCCACCGCCAGCCGGTCCCCAAAACGCGCCTTTTCAATACGCAAATAGGAATTCGCGTGGTCGAGTTCTTCCTCGAGTGTCGAGAAATCGCCACTTCGCTTAAGGTTCTTGCGGAAGAAATCGGACAGATCCATCAACAGACTCCGAGCTCGATTGGAATCCCTGCGGAGAATGGCCACAATTGTGTTGAGCGCATTGAAGAGGAAGTGCGGATTGATCTGGGCATGGACCAGCTTCAGTTCCGACTTCATCAGCAGCGTCTTTTGCTGCTGATAGCGCGCACTCAGAAGTTGATTGGAAAGAAGACACGCGATCCCCTCTCCTAAGCTCTTGTTGATGTTTAGGAAGGACTTGTTCCGCGGCTCGTACAGCTTGATGGTACCAATGACATCATTGTCGACCTGGAGCGGAACGACCAGAACGGAGCCCAACGGGCACCCGGCGGTCAGCGGGCATTCGTAGTGCTCGCCAACGCCATCGATAAAAATCACTTGCCTTGTCAGGGACTGTATCAAACATGGGGGCGGGACCATCCAAATAAGCAAACTGGGGCTCGGGTGATCCGTTACCAGAGGGCGTGGTTATTTGTGTGGAGAGGATTGTTGATGGAGTTCCGAATTTTGGTCGAGGTGCGGCTCGCAGGCCGCGTTTTGGATCGGCAGTTAGTGGCACAGGTGGAGAGAGAAGGTACAGGAATCGGGCCTGAAGCGATCGGTCTCACCTTGGAAGAAGGTAAAACGGTGCTCAGCCAGGTGCAGGCTGGCGTGATTCACAGACAGGTAGAGGCATTGCAAGCCGCTCATCGCAAATGCCTTCAGTGCGGGCGCAAACAGCGCATCAAGGATCGGCGGAGGCGCTGCCTGAGAACAATTTTTGGCGTGGTTCGAGTATCTTGCCGCCGTTATCTCCGCTGCCGGTGTCGAGGGGGCAAGAGAGTCACGGTCTGGCCGCTCCATGGCAGGCAGGCATCCGGCACAACTCCGGAGCTTCAATACCTCTACGCTGCTTGGGGCAGCAAGGTGCCGTATCGTCGAGCCGCGCGCGTTCTGCAAGAGCTGCTCCCGGGACGTGTGTCCCACGCTACGCTGAGGCGGCATACGCTTAAAGTTGGTGCCAGCCTGCAACAGCGAGTCATCGAGCCGAGCGAGTACGACTGGCCAGAGTCGAGGCGAGAACCGGTTCCTGCGGCGAACAGTCTCAGCGTCGCCATTGATGGAACCTATGTTCGAGCGGATGGAAGGATGTGGTTGCGGGAATATCAAGTTGTGGCCGGCCGAATGGAGCGCCAGGGCAAGTTGGGCGACTATTTTGCTTGGGTACCCCAACACCGCTTGTGCCTGGCGAAGGATTACATGAAGGCGGCACTGGAAGCCAACGGTTGGACACCCGAGTCGCGAGTGCGAGTGCTGGCGGATGGAGCCGATGGGTTGGGCAATCTTGTAGTTGCTGCGGCAGGGAAGCCAACGGAGCGGGTACTCGATTGGTTTCACATCAGCATGCGTCTGCGGCCTATCGAGCAAATGTGTTCCAAGGTCGCAAGGGCGACGGGTGTCGCGGATACAGAATTGAAACAGCTGCTCACGGAAAAGGTGCCTCGCATCCGATATCAGCTCGGAACGGTAAACGGGAGGCGGCAGTGGGGCGTATGGAGGCTGTCTATTGTGCGACCAAACGATTGGAGGGTTCCGGATCTATTGACGATAAAGAGCGGGTACGCCGCTTCCGGCAACACCTGATTGACCTGCGCGATTATTTACGCAGCAACTGGCATGGATTGAGGAACTACGCGGCCGAGACGCGACGAGGCCGGAAGATTTCGAGCGCCATGGCCGAGTCTGCGATGAGCCATTTGGTGAATCAAAGGATGGGCAAACGTCAGCCGATGCGCTGGTCCGCCGAAGGAGCCCATCTTTTATTGCAGGTTCGTTGCTCCGTCCTCAACAATCGGCTGGATAATCTGTTCCGTGAGTGGCACCCGGATTTCCGGAAGCAGCGAGCTATAGCACTGCCAGTCGTGTGAACGCCCCCATGTTTGATACAGTCCC
>JBEKPJ010000098.1:0-16960 GCA_049520935.1 Terriglobales bacterium
ATTGTCACGCAATGCGCCGCTCTTCTTCCCGAATGGGAGCATCGTTAATGCTGGCATAGCGCCTCCGCATCAGCCCATTATCCGCGAACTCCCACAACTCGTTGCCGTAGGATCGGAACCATTGGCCATCTGTGTCGTGCCACTCGTACTCAAAGCGCACCGCCATGCGATTTTCGCGGAATCCCCACAGTTCCTTCTTCAGCCGATAGTCGAGTTCCTTCTGCCATTTTCCCTTTAGGAACTCCTTGACCTCTTCGCGGCCGTGCAGAAACTCGGTGCGATTCCGCCAGTCGGTGTCTTCCGTGTACGCCAAAACTACTCGTTCCGGGTCGCGAGTATTCCAGACATCCTCGGCGAGCTGGACTTTGGCTTTGGCGCTTGATTCGTTAAACGGAGGAACAAGAATTTGGCTCATAGCTGATTTCTCCTAAATGATCTCTACCGCGTCTCCCACGTGGATGGGACCGGGGGCAATCACCGCACAATCCAGTGCCATGGTTCCGCCGAACTCCGCAATGATTCGTTTCAGGACTTTCATATCTTGCATCTGCGTATCAGGATCATAAGTCGTCATCACACAGCGTTGGCGAAGCTGTGCCGCGCCAATCAGGACGGGACCCACTTGAATCTTCTTTCCCGGCCAATCGCGCTCCTCCAAATCCGTCACGCCGCCGATCACGATGTTGGGCCGAAGACGACGACCGTCAACCCCCAGCCGGGCGATGGCGCCATCCGTTGCTACCAGCAGAGGAAGCACGTCGAATCGCTCGGGACCGTCTGCTTGAACCAGATGTACGGGGCCACCCACAGCTTGCTCGACCATGGATTGGGCTTCCGCTGTGTCCCAGCAATGACCGTTGATAGTGGGAGCACCCTGTGGATCGAGCGAGCCACGCAACCGCAGGAGCTTCGGATAGCGTCGAGCGGTTACAACATGATCGCCTCGGACGATAACGATCTCGCGATCATGAGGCACCCCAAGGCGCGATATTTCCCCGGCCGGGAGCTGTTCCCCAGCCAAGCTTTTGACGGAATAACGCCAAATCTCAGCGATATGCATAGACGGCCTTCCCTAGATTACGAATCGCCGTATGATTCGATGAAAATGCCTGACGGCGGATCGGCGCCGCCAGGCTGGGGAAGGCTGCCGCGTCCCCGCTTATTGCATGTGCGGTTCGCTTGCAGTCGCAGTAGCGACCTTTTCGGCATAGAAGCGGTGCATTTCCGCCGAAATGGTCGGCAAGTTGTCTTCGACAGCGGAAGTGGCCGGCTTCAAGACGGTGTATCTCTGCGTTGCGGCGAGTACCGGACAGCATCTCCGCGACCCGGCACTCGCCGTTAGCGACACGATCATCCTCTTAGCCGAAGACTGCCATCTCGCTCTGTATCTCAAGCAGCTTTGCGAAGGTCGATTTTTGGAAAATCGACTTCCACGGCCGTAACGTTGTTGAAGTAGTTTGTGAAGATGTTCAGAGCTGCGTTGGCCACCAGTTCTGCTATTTCGCCGTCGCTGAATCCGGCCCGGCGGACTGCCTCGACATCACCTTCGCTCAGACGGCCCTTGTTGGTTACCACCTGGCGTACGAACTGTAGCGCCGCTGCGGTCTTTGGGGAGTCGGATTTGGCATCTCGCCCTTCGTCAATCTCCAAGTCCTTCAGGCCCACCATTTTTCCAATCGCCGTATGGGCCGACAGGCAGTATTGGCAGGAATTCAACTCGGCCACTTCGAGGGCGATCTGCTCGCGCAGCTTCGCGTCCAGCGAGCCGCCGGAAAGGGCGCCGCTAAAGGAAAGATAGCCTTCCAGCACCGCAGCGGAGTTGGCCATCACTCGTGTCATGTTCGGGGTAATCTTGAGCTTGGCTTGTACTGCGTCCAATAACTGCTTGGCCTTGCCGGTTGCTTTTGCGGGGTCGATCACATCTAAACGTGCCATTTAGGTCTCCTCGGTTGAGCTTTGTGGTGTAACGATGTATTTTAATTATTACCGTTACACTTGTGAGATGCGCAATGGGAATGAAAGTTTCAACGAAAAGCCAAAAGTTCTTGTGGGTGGGGAATGATCCTGCGATTGATTTTGTAAACACCCTGATTGTCCAGGAAGGGATGGAAGTCGATCTGCTGGCACAGCCTGGAGATCTGCTGGATTGGTTGCGTGAGTCAGAGTCGCTGAGTGAACAATCCCTGAGGGATATTAAGCGCCGTTTTGGTGCTTCGCAGTTGGAGCACGCGCTCGCTTGCGCGAGAGATTACCGAGAGACATTGAGGACGGCTCTTCAGCACGTCGTTGAACGCGGAGTTGTGGGAAGACACCCGCTTGAAGAGACGAACCGATTTCTGCGGGAACCCCGAATGACCTTTGCGCTCTCTCATACGGAGCGAGGTTCACAACTACAGCAGAAATGGACGGTCGGACAGGGCGAGGATGTGTTAAGACCGATAGCACTTGCCTTCGCGCGCCTGCTCGCCGATCACGACTCAAGCCGCATTCGCAAGTGCCAGAATCCTGATTGTGTGCTCTTCTTCCTCGATACCAGCAAAAGCGGTACAAGGACTTGGTGCAGCATGGATATCTGCGGTAACAAACTGAGGGTTGCCGCATTTCGCAAGCGCCATGAAGGTCGCCATTAACAAGGCTCCAGATGAGACCAAGTGTACCGGCGCCCAGGGACCGTTCAGTTGTGTATTCGCTAGGCCCAACTTCGTCCGGGGCCACAAACGGGATCAGTGTCGACTAAACACACTCTCATTCAACCGCTTTTGCGAAACAAGATTCAAGGTCCCGTGGGTCGACGATGGCTGAAGAACAGCTAGAGCCGTTGCAGACAAACGCAGCTGCATAGTTCAAGACTGGATAGGAAACGTCGGTCCGCGGCAAGGGACCTTCCGTCCGGTCCCACCACTCGACTCTTTTGTAGGCAACGCCTCCCTTCAGAGCCGCATGGAACAGCGCCGCCGCAGCCGCGTCCTTCTTGCCACCGACGATAGTAATGTGAAGAGGGGAAGCTTTGAACTCGGCCGCTGCCAGCAGCGCAGGTGCGGAAAGCCCGGCTTTCGCGATTTCAGGCGTAGCCAGATAAAGCATGGCTTGCTTTGCCGTCTCCTTGTCAGCCTCATCGCCGGTATAGTGATGAAGCAAGTTAGCGAAACGTGCGAGCTGCGCATTCTCACCACGCTCAGCGTGCGGCTTATAAGCCCGGTCGGTGGAAGTCTTTGAGGTGACGAAGCCAGCGCCCGAGCTGGCGGCGAAATTTCTGGCTAGGAAATGTTCAGCACCTTCGGCGCGTTCCAGCCACACGCGGTTCCCCGTTACCTCGTACAAAGCCAGTAAGCCCTGTCCCATTGCCAAGGTGTCGCCAAGATATGGGCCAGCGGAGTCGTGCTCACCGTGAGAAAATCCCCCGTTCGCCAGACTACGATGAGTGATCACCCACTGGGCGGAACGTTCTGCCTCCTGCAGCGTCGGCGCAACTCCAGTAACAGCATAAAGCGCGCATAGAGCTTGGATCATCCATCCGTTTTCCCGAGCATATAGGTGCTGGTCGACGCGGGGAACACCAAGGGCGCGTCGTTTTGCATCATCCAATGCGAAATATTCAGCGCCGCTGTCCCCTTCGGCATCGGCATCTTGGCTGGCATAGACGGCGCCTTCCGGACTGGTTAGAAAGTGGCGCACGTAGCGGTGCACGTTTTCCGCAGTAGTCAGATACTCTGGAGCACGCCATTGACCGTAGGACTGGGCGTACATACGAATCATCTGAGCCTGGACTGATAGAGGCTTCTCAAAGTGTGAATCGTTCCAACTATCGCCGCTGGAATCGAGCCCTCCGGCTATTTGAATGCGTTCATACTGGGCAACCGGAGGATTATCGCCGACCACCAGAGGGACCACGAGCGATTGATAGGCTCCCCCCCAGACCGGATCCAGCAGTTTCTCTACCGCCCGTAATTCATCTCGGACGCGCTGCTCCTCCAGTTTGTTGCCGTGTTGCGCCAGTTCGCTGGCGTACTCCATGGAGTCCGCGTCAAGGTACTTAATACCGAAGTCCCATCCTTTGTCGGGCAGATCGTATTGCGATCCAAACTCCTTATTGAGCTCAGCCAGCAATTCCGTCGAAAAGGAAGGAGTGGTGGCATAGGTGATCGCGGTTTCCGGTATGACGGAGGGACCGGGCGAAGGGTCATCTATGACCGCCTGGAGCAGCGACGCCATCCGCCTCGGCAGAATAAAACCCTTTTCCCTGACGATCTCGCTGCCATCGGCTTGGAACAGGATCGTCACCGGCCAGCCGTAATCCTCATAGCGGTTAGATAGGTCGGGACGTGAGTCCTGGTCGGCCTTGACTGCAATATAGCTTTGTTTCATCAGCCCGCGCACCGCTGGATTGCTGTAGGTTTCTTGATCCATCACATGACACCAATGACACCAAAAGGCTTGCAGATCGAGCAAAACGAACTTGTGTTCGCGTGCTGCCTGGGAAAACACTTCATCCGACCAGGGATGCCAGACGATGGCTTGCGAAGGAGTTTGAGCAAAGGAACAACGCGCGGACAAGACCAGCAGCAGAAACAGCCAGCGCACGCCGGAATAGCTCAAGGGCCGGGGAATCTCGACGACAATCCCAGATGCGGCGCAAAGGTCAGCCCGGGGGCCAGTTTCGTTTTCTGAGATCGGGCTCGTCTCTCTGCTCATGATTTGCGCCTGCTTTTCGACCGCCTCACCAAGCCAACCAGCCCACCAATGTTGCGGCGTCCGACGTTGGTTCGCGTCGTAAACGACTGGTGGCAATTCGCTCGTGGCAGGGCGTCAGATGCCGCCATACCACGAATAACCGATTTCCGGCGCGGCTGAGCCGTTGCCGTCGCCGACATTCTTCAATGAGTCGACGACGGAGATACGCGCAAGGAATTTCAGGTTCTTGTAGCCAAGTTGACGTGGAATGCGCAATCGGACTGGAGCGCCATGATCGGCGGTCAGGTCTTCGCCATTCATTCCGAAGGCTAGCAAGGTTTGCGGATGCAATGCCTCGGGCATGTCAATGCTGCCCCAAAAATCATTGAATGGGTAAAGCACAACCCATTTGGCTTTCGCGCTGGCGCCGACCAGATTCAGAATGTAAGAAAGCTGAACCCCAGTCCATTCGGCAATGTAGGACCAGCCTTCTTCGCAGGCCAACTCGGTGATCTGGCTGCGGAAAGGCATGCGCTTCAGGCCGTCGAGAGAGAAGGCCGCTGGGCGGGCGACCATGCCGTCCACGTAGAGGCGCCAGTCCGCAAACTTTCCGTAGAGCAGGCGCTTGTACGGGTCATAGTCGGGATGCTCATGGTTAACAGGATGCACTTTTGAAATTTCGCTGCGGCCGAATTCGCGGGCCAGCGAATGACTGGCCATCAGCAAGCGCTGGGCCCCATAAGTTAGAGCTTCACCGACGCCGCACACACCTTGATGGTCGGGCGCGAGCAGGCCGTAACGATCGGCAATTGTTGCGGCAACACCCAGACCAGAGACCCCGGCGACGGCTGCCAGCCCAGTCGTAATGATCTTGCGGCGGGAGACTTTGTCATTCATGAGCGCGCCTTTCGGGGCGTGGCGTAACCGGTGATCATCGCGCGGCAGCGCTTGACGAAACCGGACAGGATGACCATGGCGACGTGAACCACGAGAAACAAGACGAGAAGGTCGGCGGCGAAAAAATGGAGTGTGCGGGCAGTCTGGCGGCCACCGAACATCGTTTCCACTATCGGAAAGACCGAAACGATGGCGGGGGACATGGCGAAGCCGCTGACGAACATGAAAGGGAGCAACACAAACACCACCCCCAGGTAGGAAAGCCGCTGGAGGAGATTATAGGTCTGGGCTTCTTCTTCGGTGGGACGCCTAAAACGCAGATGATTGAGAACTAACTTTCGAATCGACTGTAAGCCGAGATCGGATCTCCTGGGCAGCAAATCCTTGCGAACGTGCCGGGTGTGGAGTTCGGAGATCAAATACACCAACCCGGTAAATAAGGTCACCCATGCGGCCAGAAAATGCAGGTAGCGACCGGGGCCGCGAATGCCCAGATCGAGCACAAACGGCAGTGGCAGGTCAAAGAGCGAAGGCATTCCAACCGTCCCGGTTTTCCCCCAATGCATGCGTGGGTAAGCCAGCAGAATGGCGATGCCGCTTAATACCAGGGCGATAAAGCTGGCGGCATGGATCCAGTGCGTCGCACGAACCAGAGCAGAGTGTCGCTGCACGCGCCGATCTCCCGAGTCCTGGATTGCGGGATCGGGCGAGCTTGCGAGTTGGGCCGATTGAGTCATACAAATGAGCCCCGACAGGTCCCGTCAAGAACTTTGGGGCCTCGTGTAGGCCAGCGCGACCTTCTCTGGATCGCGCCAATTCCAACCATCTTCTGCGAGCCGAACTCTCAAGCTCGCAGTTTCACCCGTAAATGGGGCAGGGGAGAACGTGGCGCCACAGCGAGTTCTTCCAGACTCGGACGTCAGTGCGGAGCCTAAAGACTTCCCTGACGGACTGAACCGACAGCGGTGTGATACAAGACTCTCCTGAAAAGTTTCACGGCAGCCAAGAAATTCGTACAGCGCATCCGCCAAAACTTTGGCCCCCGACGACCACACTTGCCGCCGGAGCTCAAGAGGAGGTCATACGGAACACGATCCTCGAACCTTTATCAGGCTTCCCTTAACCTCTGCCTTGAACGAACAAGCCGTACTGATCAAACCTTTTGAGCTTCAGGAAGCCGGCCGTCACTTCCGAGATCTTGCCGAATGTGTTTGCATACTTCGCTGGATCCGGGAGATCGCTATTTCCAAACCCATGATAGTCCGGAGCAATTAGTTGAACCCCGTCTGCCAGAGCGGGAACTAAGTCGCGGTATTGGTGCGAGGACGCACGGAATCCATGCAGCAATACCACTTTGGGATTGGCGGGATCGCCAGCCTCTCGATAAGCGATGTTCAGTCCCTGAGGCTCGACTGTTCCATACGTAGAGGTTGTCGCCGGAACAGCAGTCGTGCAGCTGCCGGTTGAGCTAGAGTTGTCATTGTTCATCCTCCTTGAATCTCGTTCATGAGTTCTGCAAATTCCTCAATATGAGGTTTCCTGCAAAGGGACCGTGAACTGGTTGCCGGCATCTTGCCTTCACTTGCTTGTATCCCCGCTGACCGGCGGCCCAACCTCCGCCCATCCCCGGCGCCAGGACGTCGCGCATCTGCAGGCGGGCGCGCAGCAAGCGTGTTTTCACCGCGCTTTCGCCAATTCCGAGGGCGTCCGCGGTTTCCGCGATGGAGAAGTGCTGCACGTCTCTCAGGACAAGCACTAACTGATACTTCGACGGCAGCGAGGCCAGGGCACACGAAAGCGCTTGCCGCAACTCCTTCCTCTCTAGCGTCTCGGAGGGAATCTCGCGCCAGTCAGCGAAATCTCGGGGAATATAATCGCCTGCCTCGTCCGTACGCTGCTCGTCCAATGATACGTGGAGCTTCCGGCGGCGGTCCTTCCTCAACTTCAAGAGAGCTTCGTTGGTGGCGATTCGGATGAGCCAAGTGCTGAATTTCGAGTCACCGCGGAACTTGGCCAGATTTGTAAATGCCTTCAAAATGGCTTCCTGGGCCGCTTCTTGGGCATCGGCTTCATTGTGCAGGATACCTTTGGCGACCATAAGCACTGCCCGTTCGTAAGGACGCACGAGTTCGTAAAATGCATCGTTCTGCCCAGCAAGAACGCGTTGTGTCAGTTTCGCCTCCGAAGCGCACTTTTCTTGCTTGGTGAGAGCGGCGCTGGTCGTGGCCGAGGATCCAGATGTCGCTTCCATCTGTTCTCCTCCATAGGGCGAGCAGTTATTCCGCATAAGGTTCTCCTCGGTGGACCGGCGTGCACATTGTGTTCTTGTAGTTACACTCTGCACTAGGGCAAACAAGAACACATCAGGAGTTATGCAGTTTTTTTGCTACTACTGAAGACTCGTCGGCAGGTAACACTTTCGCGGTACACCGGCGCTTCCATGCAACGCGCAAACGCAAAAACCAGAGATCACCGGTACAAGTCAGGATTTGGACGAAGACGAACGCCTAGAAATGATGATCTCGCGGCGGCCGAACAGGCGCGCATCAAGCGAAAATGCTCCGGGGCCGAGGCAAACGATTGCGATTGCGATCGCGGCGGTCAGGATAGTTGCTAGCCGTGTGACCAACAGATTTGGAGCGGGCCCAGGAAACCACGGGAATAAACTGGCTACGCTAATGAGGCCTCCAACAACGCCACCGAGAGGCGTCATATACCCGATCACGGCCAAGACGCCACTCGCGACCGTTAATAGACCAACTGCCCACATCGCGAGACTTGGGGCGCGCGAGTCCGACAGGTAGAGGATCCCTTGAGCGACCAGCGTGAAGCCAATGGCTGCTCGCAAGACGAGCAAGCCAATGCCGGGCCCTCCCCCGGGAAAAGTCGAGAATATCCTTCGCAGCCTTAGCCTCCGGGGTATTCGTTCGCAATGACCAAACGACTCCGGAGCTAGAGTAGCGTTTACGATTCAAGAAGGCATCTGTGGGTTGTGGAATGTTTTCCTACTACTTTTTACGGACTGGCTTGAGGCCGACGAATTCTTAGAGTTGGATAATCCCACGGCGCACTCCGATGGCGACCGCATGGGTTCGATCGTTGGCGCCCAGCTTCTCCATGATGTGTTGGATGTGAACCTTAACGGTGCCTTCCGAGATGAAGAGTTTCTCGGCGATGTCACGATTGCCGTTGCCGCCGGCGATCTGCTGGAGGACCTCAACCTCGCGAGCAGTGAGAGCATCGTCGCTGTAATGGTTGGCGAGATGTTCCGCGATTTCGGGCAGAACCCGTCTCTTCCCGGCATGGACCTGGCGGATCACTTCCACCAATTCCGTGGCCGGCATACTTTTCAGCATATAGGCACGGGCTCCAGCTTCAAGAGCGCGGTGGATCTCCACATCGCCTTCAAAGGTTGTCAACATGATGACGCGAGCTTTGGGAAAGTCTGTCAGGATGGCAATCATGGCGTCGATGCCGCTCATATCCGGAAGTCTGAGGTCCATGAGAGTAACATCGGGCTGGTGCTCCCGAAAGCCCTGAATGGCTTCGCGTCCGCACGATGCCTCGCCCACCACCAGCATGTCCGGCTGATTGTTGATGACCATCACAATTCCCTTGCGTATCAGTTGATGATCATCCACGCTAAAGATACGGAGGCTGGTGTCTTTGCTCATGCTTCTGGCCCCTTGGGTTGCGCCTGGATGCCGGGCTCTGCATTTCGCGGATGCCGTCTGGCTATCCATCCAAACCGATTGGGATGGTAAGACCGAAAGGCCACACCGCTCGGGACGCACAGCTCAACTTCGGTTCCACCGGCGGGGCGGCTCGACACTTTGAGTCCGGCTCCGATTCTTTCCGCCCGCTCGCGCATACCTGCGAGTCCCCAGTGTCCCTCGCGTCCGGTGTGCAGCACTTGCGGGTCGATCCCGCAGCCGTCGTCGCGGACGAGAATCCGCAGTTGGTCCGTCCCATATTGCAATTCCACTTCGATGCTTCTCGCTGCGGAGTGCCGGAAGGCGTTGACCAACGCTTCGCGCCCGATCCGGTAGACCTCATCCCGCACCAATGGGTGCAATGGCCGGGATTGCCCTTCCACCGTGACGCGATAACCAACCTCTGGCGGCATGGCGAGTTCCTGCGGAATCCGGGAGAATGCCTGCGTCAGATCGCTTGCCTCCTCGTGCCACGTGCGCAGACCGCGAACTGCCTTTCGACCACCTTCAATCGCGTTTCCCATCAGGGCCAGAACGTCGCTTACGATGGGTTTCGCCTTCGCTGGCGCATCGTGGGCCAAGTGGGCCTCGGCAACCTGAAGTTGCAGGGAAGCACTGAGAACATCCTGCAACAAGGTGTCGTGCAAGTCCTGCGCAACCCGTGTCCGTTCTGAGAGGCGCTCCCGAAATTGCAGGTCCAGGCGAGCCGTCACTTGACGCACTCGCCACCGATAAGCAGCCCAGGCTAACCATCCGGCCGCAGTGACACACAACAGAAGGAACCAGTTGGTCTGGTAAAAAGCAGGAAGGATGTTGAATCCCAGCGCAGCTCCCTCTTCATTCCAAACCCCATCGTTGTTGCACGCGATGACATGGAACCGATAATGTCCCGGCCGCAGGTTAGTGTAGAAGGCCTCGCGGCGCGTTCCCACGTCTTGCCAATCTTTGTCCGTTCCCTCCAGCTTGTAGCGAAAACGGACTCGCTCCGGCACCGAGAAATTCAGGGCGGTGTATGCGATGTGCACTCTTGTGGTTCGAACTGGCAGCTTCAAGCTCGTGGTTAGCGCATACTCCGTGCCCTCCGAGTCCAGCGATCGAACGAAGACGGGAGGTGGAATCGCATTTCTGGAAAGGTGCTCGGGATCGATATAAACCGCGCCGCTCGTGGTTCTAAACCAAAGCCTCCCGTCGGAACTCGCGACTGCGGTCGGGAGGGGAGCGAACTGCGTAGCCGTTCCAGGAAGGCCGTCCCTAAAATCGAACAGTTCACCGTGCACGTGCCAGTCAGGGTTTTCCAATGCCCGCCGGATTTCCGCGGCCGGGATATGAATTATCCCTGGCGTGGCGTTTAACCACAAATCGCCGCCAGAGGTCTCAACGATGCCCGAGATTCCGTTCAATGCAATGTCACCATCGGCGGTCAGCGATTGAAAATAGTTTCCCTGGAAAAGTGCCAGTCCGTGTTCGCCACCGATCCAGATGTGCCCGGCATGTTCGTAGATCGCCTCGATGTTTACTACATCCAGTCCGTCCTGGGACGAAAATGTCTTGAGGGTGCTGCCGTCGAGGACAGCAATCGTGCTGCCCATATAGCCAAACCATACCCGGCCGGCGGAATCGGTTAGCAGGGTCACCAGCATTGACTTCGGCAAGTCCGTCCGGTTGCCAAAAGGCGTCCAGACGCCATTCGCCCACCGGAAGACCCCGTTACGAATAATGGAGACCCAAAACCCTCCCGAACGATCTTTGGTGATTGCTTGAACATCGAAATTCCCGGTCTCCTCCGGGAGTGGAATCCGCACAGCCCGCCCGCTGGTGAGCCGCCAAAGACCCCCGCCATGTCCTCCTCCCAACCAAATGTTGCCGTCCGGGTCGCGATACGCACAACGTACAAATTGATCCGCAACCCAGTGCACCGTGGTTGTCGTACCGCGAATATCCATCAAGGACAACTCGTTCTGACCGGTATGACGTACAGCCCAAGCAGCACCTGGCTCGCCCCCCACCAGAGTCGCTCCGTAGTCATTTCCGGCTCCTGTGGGAAGCGGAATGGCTGCAAGATTGCTTTCGCGGAAGCGGTCCAATCCGTTGGCTGTGCCGACCCAGGTATTTCCCTCGCGGTCCTCTAGAATTGCGTACGGATAATCAGATGTGAGACCGTCTCTCTGAGTGAAGATTTCAGGTCTCTGGCTGTACTGTGCCAGCTTCTGCCCTTTGATCCAGTCTGAAAAAGACAAACGATAAATTCCATCGCTGTTGGTGCTGACCCAGAAGCTGCCTGCGCGGTCAAAAAGGAGATGGTACGGTTTTACGCGGATCGGAGACGGTTGGCTGTTTTCTCTCCCGGGCAAAGTGATCGGCCTTACTACTGCACTGCCCTGTTCTGCCATCCACAAGGTTCCGTCCGGCGCTTGGGCGATTTGGAAAACCCTGCTACTGACGTGCTCGCCGGTTTTCTGGAAGACTCGTTGGCCTCGCAGGAGAAAAACTACAGTGTCTTCGCTGGCCACCCAAAGCGTTCCTTCGCGATCCACGAACACAGCCTTTGCGGATTTTCCTGGATATGCCCAGTCTTCCCCGATTCGTCGCCAGCGTGAGCCTTCGAGCCGGGCGAGGCCACCGTTGACCGCCGCCCAAATTGTGCCTTCCCGATCTACTGCGAACCCCAAGACCGTCCCCGGTGACAGCCCCTCGGGTTCGCCATAACTGAGGATTCGCCCATCTTTCAGGAAGCCCACGTTGCCGGGGCGGAAACCAATCCAAAGGCCTCCGTCGGAGGTAGCCATCAGCGATGAAATATTGTCGGAATTGAGCCTCTGGCCTGACCTCAGCTTAAAGCGATCGAAATGCACGCCGTCGAAGCGGAATAGCCCGCTATCCGTTCCTAACCACAGATAACCATCCATTGTTTGCGCCAGCGACCAAATCGGGCTAGGAGCGCCTTCCCTGGCGGTCCATCCGGTGTGCTGCAACTGGAAGAGGGTTCGAGGCTGAGTGTCGGCAGGCGCCCTCACGCAGGAAAGCATTCCCAGCAGGCAGACGAGAAGGGTTCGCAGAATCCGACCCAGTTTCATCGCTTCAACCCGGAACATTTTCGTGTGCAAAAGCCACCCGACGATCCAACCGCGCACGTAGCCCGTACGCAGTCATTGGTAGGACGGAAACTAGCCGTAGAAGATCCAGGAAATGTATGACAGGACAAAAATAAGCTTTGAACAGTGTAAACTCCATGTCCCACAGGGGCTTGCTCCTTTATGTGTTCGTTTGCAGCTTGCCGCGTTTGTCCTTCACTTAGAGACCGGGATCGCTCAATCCCGGATGCCGATCCGGGCGACGTCCCAGCGGCCAATGATACTTGCGCTCTGATTCCTTGATCGGCAGATCGTTGATGGACGCAAAACGTGAGCGCATCAGGCCGTGTTCGTCAAATTCCCAGTTCTCATTGCCGTGGGCGCGGAGCCAGTCTCCCGAGTCGTCATGGAATTCATAGGCAAAACGGACCGCGATCCGATTGCCCTCGCAGGCCCAGAGTCCTTTGATCAACCGGTAGTCCAGCTCTCTTGCCCACTTGCGCTTCAGGAAAGATACAATTTCCTGCCGTCCGTTGACAAATTCCGTGCGGTTTCGCCAGCGGGAATCTGCCGTGTAGGCCAGCACGACCGTTTCTGGATCGCGCGAATTCCAACCATCTTCCGCGAGCCGAACTTTCAAGGTCGCAGTTTCACGCGTAAATGGAGGAAGGGGAGGACGTGCCGCCACAGCGACTGGTTGATTCTGCGATCTCAGGCCGCGCGTAGTCTGGTCGTTCATGAAAACCTCCTCTGCCCCATGCCCTGGTGCTCGGCTTTGCCGCCACTGGCCTGTTGAAATCAACTCCGCGGCTCGAAAGTTGGCCCCGGCGCTCGAACCCATCTGCAGGGATATCAAAACGCTATATCAGGCGCAGATTCAAACAATCGTGCCCGCATATCCCAATGTTGCACGGTTCAGGTGAGCGAGGGATAGCTCGTGTAGCCGGCTGCACCTCCTCCGTAGAAAGTCGTTGGGTCCGGTTCATTCAGAGCCGCTCTGAGTTGCAGCCGCCTTGGAAGATCTGGATTGGCCAGAAACGCTCGGCCGTATGCGATAGCGTCGGCATGCCCGGTCCGTAATGCTTCCTCTCCCCCGGGCCCGTCATATCCGCCATTCACAACGTAGAGAGCTTTCCAAAGTGTTCTCAGGTGAGCCGACACGGCGAGATCCTCCTCGCTGCTTCCCTTGCTGTTCTGCGCGGTTTCAACGACATGAAGGTACCCGAGTCCATAGCTGTTGAGTCTAGCAACCGTGACGGAGAAGGTTTCGAGTGGGTTGTCGTCCGTCATATCGTTAAAACCACCCGTCGGAGAGATTCGCACACCCACATACCTGCTATCCCAGACTTCCAGGACGCGTTCAACTGTTTCCGTGAGAAAGCGTACTCGATTCGACGCAACACCTCCATATTCATCGGTTCGCCGATTCGATCCTGTTCGGAGAAATTGATCGATCAAGTATCCATTCGCCGCATGAATCTCGACCCCGTCAAATCCGGCTTCTTTCGCGTTGCCGGCTGCCCGCCGAAAATCGGCCAAAGTCTCTTGGATCCCGCTAGCCGTCAAGGCAACCGGCTCCGAAACCGGTGCCAGACCCGTGGCAATCAACGTCTGGCTATTGGCACGGATTGCGGAGGGAGCAACGGGTTGCGCGTTGTTCGGCAATAAGGATGAATGGGAAATCCGGCCGACATGCCACAGCTGAAGGAAGATTCGCCCGCCTTTTCCATGTACGGCATCGACGACGCGGCGCCACGCTTGAACCTGTTGAGGAGAGTGAATGCCGGGAGTGTTGATGTATCCCTTCCCCATCGGAGAAATCTGCGTCGCCTCCGTGATGATGAGTCCTGCCGATGCCCGCTGCGCGTAATAAGTCACAGCGAGGTCACTGTGCACACCATCTGCGTCGGCGCGGTTCCGCGTAAGCGGTGCCATAAAGACGCGATTGGTTAGAGTTAATGACCCGAATTGAACCGATTCGAAGAGATTCGCCATTTTTGTGCTCCTGTTGTTCAACGATGCAGTGAGTCGCTTGTGATGAGCCGGCGGTGAAGAACTCCTGTCAGGTTCGACACGCCTGCTCCGCGCTCTGACCGAAAATGGTTGGGCTCGAACTGCCGCAGAGCATCTCAGTCGCGCATCGGATCGATTTAGTTTCTGATCTCTTCCGCACGTTCCTTGAGGGCACGAAGCCACTCTTCGTGCGATACCAGGAGCCGCTCGCGCGTGCGCGCTCCTAAGAAGAAAAGAAGCAGACCGCTCTGCGACTCTTCCGTGATGACGCGACAGCCCCCGGGTGTCGCTTCTATATACCAAGCGTGAGAGCCACTCGTTCCTGCGGGCCCCCTGGCCGACCAAACAAGAGTATGGTGCGGTTCGAACGTTACGACTTCGGGCTCGAAGTAAAAGCCTAATGTTTTAAATCGAAACTTCGAATCGGAACTCAAGCACCAACCGCCACGAAGGATGGACACATCCGAACAATGCTTGTACCACTGCGGCCACGCAACGCAATCGATCAGTTGTGACCAGACAGCTTGAGGAGAGGCGGCAACATCAACGATATTCTGTGCAAAGACTCTCGCCGTTGCGGGTGCGTGCTCCGCGGGCCAAGGTATATGCGAATCTGGAATCCGCTTACTAGCTTTAGCCTCTCCTCGCAGATCCTTCCAAACACCAAAAGCAGTGAACAATCCGAGGAGGAGAACAACAACGGGAATCACAGGTGGCTTGATACCGAGAGGAAGAACGCTAGCAGGTACCTGAGGCTGCAGGTGGACATAGATTGCCGTGCCCATCTGAGCAACGAGGATCGAACACGCGACCAGGAGGAGTTGATCTCTGCTTCTTGGGGTCGATGATCTCCGAAGCCATGGCAGTAAGAACAGGCTCCCGGTGACCATTTCCATCAGTTTGCCCGCGAGAATCGCCTCATGGGGAAGATGACTCTGTTGAATCTGGATATCAAACCATCTACGGAATGGCTGGAAGAATTTAAGGAATCCGAACATGAACATCAGAACTCCCAGGAACAGCGATAAAGTCTTGCTTAGGCGACGAGACATTCTCTTTCTCCACTTTCACAATTCTTCGACTTCCCGGCGCCAGTACTCCCCACAATAAGGAAACAACTACTCGCCGCCTTTGACACCGTTGGCGATGTCCGAAAGACTTTTCTATTCGAGACGTCGGCGGCATAAGTCCGAACGTCGTGGCTGCCTTCAGACTTGATCGGGGAATTCAGCTTCGCTTCGTCGCGAGCAACCGCGCCGCCTGCATGTTCTCGGTCATACGGGATTTGCCAGAGCCCATCCCAGCCCTGGTCCGACCTCGAAGACGATTCGCTGTCTCGCGTGCTGCCATGCGTGTCCCTCCTACGCCTCCCGGTCGCGCAAATCCCGTAGGAGCTGGTAGGCCGCAGGGACGTTGACAGAGTTATGCGCCCACTCGAACAGGCTGTATTCGCTATAGTGGGACATACCGACCGCCTCGCGCGTGGCCTCCACCGATCGACCCTCTGCGATTGCTGCGCTAACCGCGGTATCAAGCTCACGCAGATACCGAATCGGAAAGTCGATATCAGCTGGCCGCATCGGGCGCCCGTGTCCCGGAATGATCGTCGCGTCTTTGGGGAGGAAATCGCGCACCTTCGTCAGCGTTTCAATGGTCTCCCGGTGACGTCCTTCGAGAAGCCACGGGAGCGCCGGAGAAGGAGCCTGGATCATGTTGCCAACCCACAGAACCTTCGCGTCCGGCGTCCAAATCACCAAATCACCTGGCGTCTGCGAAAATCCAAAGTCACGAATCTCGACCGTGCGACCACCGAGATCGACGCTGATCATGTCCGAGACACTGATATCGGCGCTGCGCGACTGCACACGCTCAATACCTTTGCCTTTGCCCATGAGGCCGAGCATGAAGCGGCGATCGTCCTCAAACTTCTCGTCCATGTAGCGCTTGGTCGCCGGATGGTGGATGACCACGGTGCTATCCGGAAACACATAGTTCCCGTAGGCGTGGTCACCGTGATAGCTCGTGTTGACCAGGAAGCGAATCGGCTTCGAGGTCTCCCTGCGGACAAGGCCGATGAGTTGGGAAGCAAGATCGCCGTTCAGCATTGCCTCGACGACCAAAACGGTTCGTTCGCCGATTACAAAGCCCGCGGTCGTAGCGACGTGATCCTTGGCGAATACGTCGTCAGGCATTACAGCAAACACGCCGGGCGCCATCTCTTTCGACATCAGGTTTACCGACGCAGCATCCCAAGGAGGCGTCGCCTCGTGCTCGTCTTTCTGTGTCATCGCATGATCTCCTTCGAAACCTTATTTCTTCCAAGACCTAGACTTGATCAAAATCCAAAAGATCATCAAATGTGAAACGACTACCAAGGGAGCGTAAAACGTATAGATATACCAAGTGGTACCTAGGTTGAAGCTCGGCAAATTCACCCGCAAGACGGTGCGTAATACGTTTAGCGCGTCCAAACATCCCCACGTGTTGGCCACCCACACGAGAGGAACGGCAATACGCCAATTGCTCCGCAGAGCATAGATGGAAGCGAGGGCCAGCGCCGCTTCTAACAGATCACCGTAAGCACCACCGGAAAGG
>JBEKPJ010000099.1:0-16012 GCA_049520935.1 Terriglobales bacterium
GCACGACACGCTTCTTCCGTAGCAAATTTCGTCTCCAACTCCATTACATTCCGCGGATACTCTTCTGCCACCATCCCGGCATACTAGATATTGGGGCTACCTGAGTCAAGGGGATACCCATCAGCCGTGATTTGCGACAGCTTTTCAGCAATATTCACTTTGTTCATTGCATCTTCTCCTCTATTACCAGCGTTCATTGCGATCCTGATGTTTTCTTTTGTTAGCGTGCTCGCTGTTCGTGCTCCAGTAACCAGCGCTTCCGCTCGATTCCGCCACCATAGCCGGTGAGCGATCCGTCAGAGCCGATCACGCGATGGCACGGGACTACGACCCCAACAGGATTTGCGCCATTGGCAAGGCCCACGGCACGAACTGCGGTCGGACGGCCAATGCGCTTGGCAAGTTGCGCATAGGAGACTGTCGTGCCACAGCGAATTTTGCGCAGCGCACCCCAGACTTGACGTTGAAAAGGCGTGCCGCCGGTTTCGACCGGTAAAGCATCGATGGCCTCGAGTTCTCCCGCAAAATATCTGCTGATCCCATCCGTCAAATCATTCGAGTTATGCTTGGGTTTGAGTTGGAATCCGTTATCACCGTAGTGGAGACGAAGGAGTCGTCGCACACGCGCTTCATAGTCTGTCCAATCCACGGCTCGGAGATTTTCTTCGCGGTCACTCACGACAAGCATCGTGCCGATCGGTGTGTCGAGTCGATTTACGAATAGCTTCAAGACCTCAGCCATGCGTCCCCCCGGTTGGGATTCGGACCGATTGGGCGGCCCACAGGTGCTGCGCAGCGTATGCACGCCAGGGCCTCCAGGATTCGGAGCGTTTGAGAAGGCTATCTGGGCTGGAACGCATCCCATCGATCAATGCCACTCCGCGGAGCAGGCCGGCATCAGAGGCGGGGAAAGCGTCCGGTTCGCGCAACGCACGCAGGGCGATGTACTGAGCTGTCCATTCGCCGATGCCCGGGATCAAGCGGAGTCGGGTGATTGCTTCTTCGATGGTTCCAAACGGGCGAAACAGGTTCCGGTCAGCCACCGCAGCTTCCGCCAGCGCCTTTAATGACGCTCGCCGTGCAGACGGCATTCCAAGCCGGATGGATTCTGCCCTCCTTAAAGATTCTGGAGTAGGAAATACATGCGATAAGCCTGGGTGAGTGTCAGGGGTAACCGGCAAAGGTTTGCCGTGCCGCAGAACCAGTTCGCCAGCCAGACGGCGAGCCGCAGCAACGCTCACTTGTTGGCCAAGAACAGCCCGCACCGCTAATTCGAACCCATCCCACCCGCCCGGAGCGCGCAGCCCAGGACGTTGTGCCACCAGCGGCGCGAGCACTCTGTCGAGAGAGAGATGTTCATCAATGGTTCCGATGTCTGCGCCTGTGTCGAACAAGCGTCGCACGCGGGTCACAATTGCAGGCAAGCAACGAACACTGGGAAAGCGGATCGCGACCCCTAAGCTCTGCTGTTGAGCGAGATGCACCACTCGGACGAATCCAACGCATCCGTCGAACTCAACCGTGCGTTGATAACTGTCGTGCTCCACGATTTCAATGCCGGGGATCGCACGCTGCGCCAGATAAGCGAGCATGGAATCCCAGTCGTACGGCGGTCGATAGCGCAGGCGGAGCGTGACCCCCGTCTTGCCAGATACCGAATGTAAGGTGCCCTCCCGTCGCAAGGCACTGGGAGGACGATGAAACAGGTCCTGGAACACTTCATTAAAACGGCGCACGCTGCTGAATCCTGCCGCCAAAGCCACCTCGGTCATGGGCATACGGGTTTCATGAATCAGTTGCTTAGCGAAGACCACACGCCGGGTTTGCGCCACGGCGATAGGTGACGCGCCCAAATGCTCGATAAACAATCGCCGGAGTTGACGGTCTCCTACTCCAAGGCGCTTAGCCAATTTCTCGACATTCGTGTCGTCACCATCCAACGCCCCATCGGCGATAAGAGCGAGCGCCCGGGAAACAGTATTCGAAGTTCCGCGCCATGAGGCTAAGTCAGGAGCAGTCTCGGGCCGGCAACGTAAGCACGGCCGAAATCCATCTTCCTGGGCTGCAGCGGCGGAGCCAAAGAAACGGCAATATCGAAAATGTGGCGTGCGGGCCGGACAGACGGGCCGGCAATAGATGCCGGTCGAGGTCACTCCAACGAACAATAGACCATCGAAGCGGGCATCTCGGGTCTGCAGGGCGCGATAGCATATTTCCCGATCCGGCAATTCCATAGGCGCAATTTTCTCACTCACTCAAAGCGGAGACTCGCGGTTTTCGGACATGATCACCGACACGAGAACAGTCTAACGTCTGGGTATGCTCCCAGTTCCAGACCTCCTTGGAAACATTCTCCCAGGTGTGTTCACGCCGGTCCTCCCTGCACACGATGTCGCTCCCGCTGATCGACTGCATTTCGGTCGGGGTTGATCGAATGCAGCGAAACTTTGAACCAATGCGGAAGCAGGTAGAGCTGTGGCAGCGAAGCGAGTTGACCGACGTTACGGCGAAGGTGGTCATCTATGAAGCCTTCGTCGAGGGCAGACTCGAAGCTCCCAACACTTTGCCCGTTCCGTGCATGACCTGTACTTCGAGCCGAAGTACGAGGAGTTCCGGCAGCGCACAATCTGGAGTCTCTCCAACGCCTTCACCTCGGCATTCGAGGAACTGGAATCCGATTTCTCAATTCCAGGCGACCGCCAAGCTGGGCGCGTTTCTGGACGCGTTCTCACAGTCATTCTTGCCATTAGCCCTGCCGATTGGGGCGAGGCCATCGGGTTAAATCGCGCGCGTCTCGCCACCTCCAACGGGCGAGATGGAGGTGGCTGCCTGGATCATCCATGGGCAGTGAATGTAGTCCACAATCTGCTCGATTCTTTGGCCGATCACCTTCATACGAATGACCGAGTATGAGGTCCATGTGTCGGCACCGCGTTGAAGAACAATGAGCACCGGTTCTCCATCCACCTCGCCCAGCGCCAGTTTCCAGGGCCACGGCCACCGATCGTAGTTGAAGAAGTATGGTGCGTCTGCGAACTTCCCGGCGAACCGATCGAGAACGTTGAGCCGGGCGTCGGCGCTGATCAATTCACGCACGCCGTCCCAGTCGCGTCGATTAAAGCGATCCACATAGAGTTGCATGATTTGTGCTAGCTCGGGATTCGCACTTCGAACTGACGGCGACGAAGCAGGAGACGAAGCTAATTTCGTTCGGCCGCGGCTGAGGGCTGCCTTAACGCCACCAACGGTGGAATCGACGAGTTCCGCAATCTCCTCCAGCGAGTAATCAAATACGTCCTTCAGAAGAATGCATGCGCGCTCCTTCGGAGGCAGGGACTCGACAAGGTGTTCCACTGCTTTTCCGATCCCTAGTGCGGCTGGTTCGGCTGGTGGGACTGCGTCGGGCGGGGCAGCGGCCGCCTCGGCTTCGTCCCGCACTCCCTTTCTTCGCAGGAAATCGATCGCGCGATTGTGGGCGATGCGAAACAGCCATGGCTTCATTGGACGGCTCTCGTCGTATCTGTCCAGCTTCCGATAAGCCTCGATCAAGGCCTCCTGCACGACGTCTTCCCCGTCCATGACCGAACCCGTCATCCGGGTACAGTAGCGGTGCAGACTCGGTCGAAGCGTGGAGACCGTCTCGAGGAAGGCAAGGTAACGCGCTTCGACCCGGCCGGAGCCATCGAGATATTCATGACCATCCATGCGGTTCATCATGCCTTCCATCGACCTCCGCGCCACGACTACAGCTGCAATTGCGTGACCAAGTAGTTCCGGTCATTGAAGCCAATTCGCGACTAGACCCCCAGTTCAGCGCCTGCCGGTGCCCAGGTCGTCGGAGCGTCCGGCTTCGAGTCGCGGCCACTGCGCGATGGGGCGTCCGCCCGGCCACTCTGGTTCCCAAGTAGGCGAGCCGCTGCTAGTCCGCGTGTAGGTGCACTGTTGCGGCCAGCCGGCCGGCGAGTCCTCCCACTTCTCCTGCCGCCCATACACAGTGAGGTCCATGAGCGCGTAGCTGTAGTCCATAACCTCCGCCCCACGGCGTTTCGTCCAGTAGGTTTCGAAGACGCGGTCGCAGTCCCGGAGGTAGCACACGAGGTGGAACAGGCCAACCTGGCGTCCGACGAGGAGCGTGTCAAGGGAGGGCATTGCCGAGTACCACGGCATTTGCCAGCCCATAAAGTCGCGGTATCGGCTACTTTCGTCGTAAGGCCCCTGGCAGAAGACCGCGTGAGTGATGTTACGTGAATGAAGGTAGGACAGCTCCCCGACCTGGGCGGTGACCCACGTGCAACCTTCGCACTGCTCCGGCGCCGGATGGCCAGTGTGCCACATGAAGTAGTAGGCGATGAGCTGACGACGGCCTTCGAACGCATCGAGCAAGGTAAGGGGTCCGTGTGGCCCGGTCAGCTGGATTTTGCCATCTACCTCGACCATGGGCAACCGCCGGCGGGCTGCCGCGATGGCATCACCTTCTCTAGTGTGCGCCTTCTCTCGAACGCGTAATGAATCCAGCTGGGTTTCGAAAGCTTTCCGGTCTGCGATCTTAGGAACCGCAGGTTCATCTTTCATGAAGTACGGCATCGTTCGCTCCGTTCGCGACTCGGGCGCTGTTTCTATCTTTGAGGTCGCTCGATCCCGAGTCCTGTCATCTGCTTCGTCATCGTCCTGACTTTCCGCGTGGTGGTGAGATCGCGGCGCCAAGATCTCAGCTCGCTTTCTCCTCTTCGGCGCGCCTTCGGGCGGCTCCTTCAGGGTCGGTTATGATGTCGACCCACTTCGGATGAGGCGAGGGTTCGGCGTCGTAGTTGTCGTGCCAGTTCCACCACTTGTACGGCGCGGTCTGGGGATAGCCCTCTGGCGAGTCCTCCCAGGTCTCCTGGCGGCCGAGCGGCGTGATGTCGAGGTAGCTCCAGGTACTTCCCATCGCCTCGTCGCCGCGGCTGTTGATGAAGTATGTGCGAAACACCTTGTCGCCGTCGCGGAAGAACACGTTGTGGCCGTGCCATTCATCGACACCGAAATCCTTGTCGAAGCTGTCGGTCATGGTGTACCAGGGCATCTCCCAGCCCATCCGCGCCTTTACACGCGCGATGTCTGCCTGCGGCGCGCGTGAGGCCCAGGCGAGGGTAGTGTCGCGGGCGTTCAGATGCGCCAGGTTCGAGACCTGATCGGCGCCCAGCGAGCATCCGCGGCAGGCATGCTCGGGCCAGCCGAACACCCCGGGCTCGAAGAAGGCGCGATAGATGATCAACTGCCGGCGGCCCTCGAACAGGTCGAGCAGGCTCACCTTACCCTTAGACCCCTCGAACTCGTACTTCTTCTCCACCGCCACCCACGGCATTCGTCGACGCTCGGCGGCTAGCGCATCACGGGAGCGAGTCAGGGCCTTCTCTTTCGCGAGGAGTTGCTGGCGCGCTGCCTCCCAATCCTGCTGCGATACGACCGGCGGTGTCTTCATCGCGACATGCTCTTTCGGGTTCTTCTTGTCTCTCTCTTTATTCGTTGCCATATCATTTCTCCTTCGTTTTCTGAAATCGATCAAGACCAGTCGTTCGCGGAAGCATTCTTCGATGGATCAAAACGTCTTCTCTCGCCAGCCAGTCGCGCATCATAGCGCACCACGTAGCCGGGAAGAGCAACACCAGTTGGCAATTGGAAGTCTGGTATGGGCTCCTGTGCTCGAATCGCCAGCGGCAATACACCTGCCCACACTGGCAAAGTGCAGTCGCTCTCGTCCTCGAGCGGAGGTCCGCTTCGGACCTTCGCAGAGGCTTCATCTATGAGAAATTCCAGTACGGTTGTAGCCTTCAGTTCACTCGCATTGGGAGCCCGAACCTCAGCCCAGCGACCGGGAATGAGGTGCTCGGAGATGACTTGCAAGCACTGATTCTTGTAGACGGGATCCTCTATCTTTTTTGCCCTTCCAAATGCAACCACGGATCGATAGTTCATGGAATGATGGAAAGCCGATCGCGCCAGCACGAGGCCGTCCACAAGCGTTACGGTTACGCAAGCCTGGATCCCGGTTTCAAGTTCCCTTAGCAGGCGGCTGGCGGCCGAACCGTGTAGGTACAGTGTTTCTCCGCGACGGCCATACAGCGTGGGAATCACAAACGGTTGATGGTTGACCGAGAATCCGACATGCGCGAGGAAACCCTCGTCCAAGATGCGGCTGATCGTGCCCCATTCGTGGGATCCACGTACGGGCATGCGTCGAAGTTCACTGCGCTTTGTCAATTCCATAACTCACCCTATATCGTTAGCGATGCAAGTGGCGAGGTTGACGGCTTGGACCCGTTACCCAAGCCCGGCTGCTGCCCTCGCAATCAAGAGCAGCCCTACCCCGACCATGACAAACCCGATCATTCGCGCGACGTGCTTGCTATTCGGTGCGAGACGTTCAGCAGTGATTGCTGCCGTGACCAGAGCCATCACCCGCAGATCCATCACCCCGATGACGAGGAGGATCGCCGTAAAGCCAGCGCAGCGGTAAATGCAGTGAAGGCCGAGCCGCAGCCCGTATCGCCAAGCCGTGGCAGCGTCCGCCGGCAACGCACCCTCGCGTCCCGACGGTTTTCGGCAGCAAGCGAGGTGATGGGCCTTGCACACGCTGAATTGGAATGCGCCGGCGATCACGACGACGCCGCCGATTGCGATCGGAACAAGTCTCGCCAGCGCGGGCCGTTGCATTTCGATCTCGGCAAGCGTGGCACCCAGTGGAAAAACAATGATTCCGAACACAGTCCAGGCGAGGAAGTAGCCGATACCGACCAGCCCAGTCAGCCAACTCCGGCGGGTTTCGCCTGCGCCGCCAACCGTCTCGCGATAGCCCCATAACGTTGGCACCAACGACGGCAGCATCATCGCCACCATCATCGCGACCCACATGCCAATGAATGATGCAGCGGCGCCCAGCCATGTACGCCCTGGCATCGGCATCCATGCCATCGACATCGTCCACCCGCCTGGCATCGGCATCTCTCCCATGGCTGACATGGAGCCACACCAGAGGGTCGTCAGCGCCGCGCTTCCGGCAAAGAGCAGGGCTGAGGTGCCGAAGAAGGCTGGCTGTGAAGTCCGCTCGATAGTCATGGGCCTTGATCTCCTTTCCCGCAAAAGCGTCGCTAGAAGCACTGCTTCGCTCATCACGTGCAGTACTCAAGTTGTAGTACTCATCGTGGAGGCGCTAGCAGACGCCCCTCGTTGCGTCCCTTGGGCGAACGGTCGAGCCAGGGGTACTTGCCCCAGATGGCGTCCACTCCGCGCGCGTAGGTGGAATAAGTGTGGTAGACGATACCGTCCTCGAGCGCGAAGGCGCTCATGCCCTCCCGCTCGCGCGTACACGTGCCCACGTCGGTTCCGGTCGTGGCCGCGTTTTTAGCAGGCGTAGAGGTCGGCGTTCCGGCCTTTCCGATGTTCATCATGGGGTCATCGCGGCGGAAGTTGTATTCGGCCCCATCGCGCAGTTGCTCAGCGGTGAACGAGACGTGGAAATCGAAGTTGAAGTCGCTGCCGAAGGAAGACGCCCAGGGAAACGTCCAGCCTTTCTGCCACTTGTACGCGTCCAGTTTCGGAAACGGCGCCCGCGACACCGCCCAGAGCATCACGTCATGTTTTCCCAGGTGCGCGACGATGCCGTTGAACCCGTCCGCAATCGACGAGCACGAAGGACACCCCACGGTGAAGTCGGGCCCAAACATGAAGTGGTAGACGAGGAGCTGCGAGCAGCCCCGGAAGAGGTCCGCAAGCGAGGCGCTTCCTTCCCCTGTATCGAATCGATACTCCTTGTCAATGGGAACCCAGGGCAGTTCCTGCCGCTGACGTGCCACTTCGTCGCTGCGCCGTGTGAGTTCCTTCTCCGCCTTGAGCAACTCGAGTCGTGCCACAAGCCACTCGTCATGGGTTCCTACCTTGTGTGTCTTTGCGGTTATGGTCGTCATCGCGATATCTCCTTCCTTCGGGTATCGCTTACGTTTCGGTGCATCTCGGAGCAACGATGTTGGGTCTCGGCCTGCCTATCAACTCGTCGGTGCGGCGCGCGGCCGTTGCTCATCAGTCGTCTAGCTTCGTCTGATGCAGTCAAGCAGCGTTGGCCGCACTCAGCGGCAGAAAAGCTGCGAACTGGCGCTCCAATGCCTTGTCTGGGCCAGTAAGCCAAGACTCCGCAACAGATCGGGACACTGGATCGGGGAAAATCTCCTCTTCGCCCTTCTCCAGTCCATCGAAGATGCCCACGGCGGCGGACTCGGGCGAGGCTTTTGGTATCGGCAAGTTGCGAATCATGTCGGTGTCAATAGGCCCTAGCAAGGCGGCGTGGACTCTCACGCCCTGAGGCGCCAACAATGCCCGCCATGATTGTGTGATGTTGAGCGCGGCGGCCTTCGAAATGGAGTAGGCCGCAAACATTGGTACGGGAGCCAGCCCGGCCAAGGACAAAATGTTGCCGATGGCTCCTTTGGAGCGTTTCAGCAGTGGCAAGAAAGCCCTCGTCACATTGGACAACCCGAAAAAGTTAACGGCGAGGTGCCGCTCGATGAGCTCGGGGCTGCTCAGATCATCCGGTAGATTGATACCGGCATTGTTGATGAGGAGGTCGAGCGTGCCGACCTCACTGACCGCCTGCCGGATGTGTGCGCTGTTAGTCACATCCAGGGTCAGGGGCGTGACCCGCCCATCGGAATGTGTAAAGGGCTGGCGCGTACCCGCATAAACCCGCTTCGCGCCTCTCCTCAGGGCCTCTTCAAGCAGTGCGCGTCCGATGCCTCGGTTCGCGCCGGTGATTAAAACTGTCTTGTTTTCGATGTTCATACCATTCTCCTTTCGATCTTTGTCCTTCTGTTTGCTATTACGCATCGCTCGGCGGAGAGGATACGTCCTCGCAAGAACAAATCTTGCTTCTACCTTTTATTCTGATTCGGCTTCCCGAAGTCGCACCTCAGCGCTCACCTTCCTGCGGTACCGCTTTGCCCAGCGGCACATGCCTGCGAGTGGAGCAATGATCGTCCTTCCAAGTTGAGTCAACGAATACTGGACAGCAACTGCCTTCGATTGCGTCACCTGCCTGGCGATTAAACCCGTGGATTCCAGATTGCGAAGGGTTCTAGTGAGCATTCGTTGTGAAATGGTTCCCAGTTGGCGGCGCAACTGTCCGTGTCGATAGGGCCGCTGTTTCAGCGAAAACAAGACCTTGGGCGTCCACCTGCCGATGAAGATCGAGGTGGCCGTTTTCGATGCCTGCACCGTATTCATAGTCTTCTGCCTCCTGCGAAAACGTCTGCGTGAAGCAATCACCCTTTGTTTCGCGCTCGGCTCGTTTCAGCTTGCCAGTGTTCGAGAGTCGAGCGCAATTAGGAACATCTATGTGCCTGGTGTGTTCACGTTTCGGACGTCTTCTGTTGCTAATACGGTCGCCCAGGACGTGAGGATACGTTCCGTCAGGCGGCCGAGTTGTTCGAGAGCCGGTTCGCCCGTCATCGGAATAGCTCCTTCTTGCAAAAACGGTGCCTAGATATCTTTGAGGCCCTGCTCATGGATCAGAAAACACAGTGCCACAAACATGAGCGCCGTACCGTTCACCACCAACATCAGCGGTGCTGAGCCAGGCGGTCGTCGCCGACGGTGGGGTCTAGCGATGGATGACAATCGCAAAACCAACTTGATCCCGACACCATTGCCTTGATCACGTATTGACAGTGTCCGCCACAGACCTTTGAGACACCCCGGAGCCCCAATTTGGAAACACTGTCCCTGGTGCGTTTACGCCCGTGCTCGCCAAACACTCGAAGTCGTTCTCGCTCATTGACTGCATCTCGGTGGGTGTTGACCGAATGCAGCGAAACCTCGAGCCGATGCGAAAGCAGGTCGAAACCATGGAAGAGAAGCGAACTTGACGGACGTCACGGCAAAGGTTGTGATCAACGAGGCATTCGTCGAGGGGAAGTTGGAAGCCGCCAAGCACTTGGCCCCCACCGTACATGACCTTTACTTCGAGCCGACGCACGAAGAGTTCCGTGCGCGAACGCTATGGAGTCTTTCCAATGCGTTCACTTCTGCATTCAAGGGACTGGGGCCGATCCCACAGTTCAAGGCCACAGCCAAGCTGAGCGAGTTCCTGGAGGGCCGATTCTCCCAGCCGTTCCAGTTTGTGGGGTGATGCCGGGCACGCCTTTTCTCAGCCGATGGATTGAGGCTTCTCAGTAGTAATACTTTGTTTTCGCTGCCCATTCGCTCTGCGGATAGTGCTCCTGGAGGAAATCGAACGCGGCCTTCGAGAACCTACTGGTGTCGACATTCGTGCAAACGAAACGGGTAGCACGTACAGCTAGATGCAAGGCTTGGGGTAAGCGCGGATCTTCGCCGTGCTGTTTCGCGTATGCAATGACTGTTCTGTCAGATAGTTTGGACCTACGTCGGTATGCCGCCAGGTGTCGAGAATCTCACGAGATGTGCCTTCGTCGAACTGTGGACAACCGGCGCTATCCACCGTAGTTCCGTGCTGAGGCGCCTCTTAGCAGCCGACTTCCGGTCTTGAATAACTTTTGATTTACCCATCATTCGTTCGGAACGCTTTGAGGCCAAGTTCTCAGTTGGCGGCGTCGCATTGCAAGATCAGGGCACAATTGGTGGAGGCGGCGTCCCATCGGACCATTGGCCAACCCAGACCAGGAAAATAGTCACTCGTTCTTCAGGGTCATTCGCCGCCATCACCGGTGAGCCAGGCAGATTGGCTCCCCAGGTTTTCGCCACGTCGCTCGCGACAAAAAACATCAAGTGTGGATGCCAGCTCTTGTCACGGTCGCTTAAGTACTGCTGCTTCGACATCATGTAGCACATCGCTCCGGGCGCCAGTCCGGGCAGTTCTTTTTTGTCCAGTGCCGATGTGGTCGCCTCGACGATTTCCGTCTTCGATTTTCCTGCCACGACCAGTTTGGTCTTCATCAAGAAGATGGGAACAAAAGTTCTTGCCGCGGCAGGATTGAAGCAAATGGGGGCACGCACTTTTGGATTCCAGAACTCCGGTTCATCGGTGGCGGCGCCCCATGATCGTTCCACGATGCAGAGGAAGCCGTTGATCCCGTTTACTGCGGTCCTGTATCCCTTCGGTCCCAGCACCATCACCTCGGCTCCGTCCGAGATTGAGGATGGGGCAGCACTGCGCGCGAGCGCGATTTCAGAATTCTCGTCGGGCATCATATACCGATCAAGAGGAGCCATAGCCGGATAAGGAGCGTTCTCCGCCTGCGCTCGCACTTGATAGACTGAGGCGGGCATGAGAACTAGTGCAAGGAATGCCAAAGCACGGAAATTGAGCATCTTCTTCTGCATTGAACTCTCCGGTACACGTACTCTCCGCCACGGGTTGGGAACACCCGAGACTGCAGACGGTCATGGTGCAAAGCCTAAACCAGTCGTCTTCTCGCTCACAAACCCGAGATGGGCTTAACCTCACCATATTGCGGACTCTTCCAGAGCTCGCCTTTGTATTCCATGTAGTCAGCCGTTGCTTGTGCGATTTCGCGCCCGTAATACCGTTCCACAACGTGCAAGGCAAGATCGATCCCAGAGCTGAGGCCTCCGGCGGTAGCAATTTTGTCGTTGTCTACGTAGCGGAGTCCGGACACGAAATGCACTGCTGGGTACTTCTTTTGCATATTGTCGACGAACAGGTGGTGGGTGGTCGCCCTCTGATGGTCCAGAAAACCGTAAGCGGCGAGCATGGAGGCGCCAGTGCAAACCGACATGGTTAAGTCCGCGGTTTTCGCGTTCTCCAGTAACCAGTTCTTTTGTGCTTCGCTTCGGCCTCCCTGTGCAGGAATCAGAATCACTTGCGGTTTGGGGGCGTTGTCGAATGTGTAGTTGGGAATGACCTGAAGCCCCGCGGCGGAGATGGGTTTCTGTGAGTCGGAAACGGTGTACAGATTGAAAGGCATAATCATGTCGTCGCCGCCGCGCCAGGGCCCGCCTTGGGGAGAGAGCATGGTATCGCCAAAAACTTCCCAGGGGCCTGCGAGATCGATCAGAGCGGTGTTATCGGAAACGATGGCCGCGACGTTGATGATGCCGTTGACGGGTGGCTTGAGAGTGCACAACTGCGCGGAGTCGCAGCGTGTATTTGCCTGAAGGGAGTGGCTGGCGATAGCGAGCGTTCCGCAGAGTGCGATGAGAGTGATCACACTGTAACAGATTTTTTTGGCCATTGGTCGATCTCCTGCATTTAGAGTTTGCGAACGGGATCAGTTTAGGGCTACACTCTGGAGTCTCAAATGACAATTATCCGTCTTTTTAGGACATTTTCGAAAAGGGTTGGGAAGCGTGGCGCTGTACCGTAGCGTCCAACGGCAAAATGAAACCGAAACACATCGTGATCCTGGGATATGACGGAGTAATGGGTCTGGACCTAGTCGGACCGATGGAGGCGTTCGCCAGCGCGCAGGTCAACTCGCCGAAGGGAGGCGGGGACGCTTGCTATCGAGTCACCATCGCCGCGCTGGGGGAGAAAACCTTTCGCTCGGAATTCGGGCTCACGCTTGCGGCGGAAAGGAGTCTCTCCGGACTGCGAGATGTCGACACACTGCTCATTCCCGGCGGCAGGGGCTTGCGCGAATCAAAAGACCATCGAAAGCTTACGGCCTGGCTGCGGCAATATGCGGGCTCGACGCGACGGATCGCGTCGATCTGCACGGGAATCTATGGCCTCGCCCCGTCGGGATTGTTGAACGGTCGCAGGGTGGCGACGCATTGGAGGTTCATCTCGGATTTGGCGAAACGTTATCCGAAGCTGAGAGTCGATCCTGGCTCCCTGTACGTGAGGGACGGGAAATTCTGGACGGCCGCGGGAGTGACGGCGGGCATCGATCTCTCGCTCGCTTTGATTGAGGAAGATTTCGGGTCCGAAGTAGCGCTGTCCGTCGCACGCGAACTGGTCGTGTACATGAAGAGGTCTGGAGGGCAGGAGCAGTATTCCGAGCCATTGCAGTTTCAAACACAATCGCGCAGTCGCTTTGCGGATCTGTTGCCATGGATTGTAGCGCACCTGGAGCAGGATCTTTCGGTCGAGGCACTGGCGGCGCGTTCCTCGCTGTGTCCGCGTCAGTTCTCGCGGCGCTTTACCCAAGAGTTTGGGAGTAGCCCGGCTTCGTTTGTGCGGCGGGTGCGACTGGATGAAGCGCGGCAGCGCCTCTCTGCGCCGGAGTGCACGGTGGACGGCGTTGCACGCTCCGTGGGATTCAGCGACGGCGATAATTTCCGGCGCGCGTTCGAGCGATGCTTTGGGATTGCTCCGAGTGCCTATCGTGGGCGGTTTACAGTGAAGCGCTGATGGCGGCGTTGAACAAAACTGCGAAAACAAGCGATCTGATCGTGAGAAATCTCTTCTCTTTGCTGTCTTGCATTGTATGAAGTCACCGGTGTTGAAGAATCAACGCGACGGCTCACAATCCGCCACGGGTTTCACACGGCAGAAGCCTCTCGTTCAGTAATTAGGAAACAATGTGCCAGGGGTGTTCACTCCGGTGCTCGCCAAACACTCGAAGTCGTTTTCATTATTGATTTCCCAGGAGCCCGTTTATGGGCAACGTCCGGTTTGCCGAGTATTCGGGCCCTTCATCGGCTGGCGCCGTTGGGAAGTTGACTTCCAATCCAGTTAGCGACGCGGGCCTCCAGCATGTCGAGCGGTAGACTTCCTCCGCTGAGGATTTCATCGTGGAACGCTCGGAGGTCGAAGCGGGAACCAAGCTGCCGCTGGGCGCGGTTGCGGAGATCGAGAATCTTGAGCTTACCGATCTGGTAGCTGAGGCCCTGGGCCGGCCATGCAATATACCGGTTAATTTCAGCTTGGATCGTTGGCTCATCTCCGGCGCCGCTTTCGCGGAAGTAGGCTACCGCCTGTTCGCGGGTCCAACCTTCGGAGTGAATTCCCGTACCGACGACCAGGCGGACCGCACGCATCAATTCCAAATTGAGCCGTCCGTAGTCTGAAGCCGGATCCTGGAAAAACCCGATCTCCTTGCCGAGCGCCTCTGCATAGACCGCCCAGCCTTCGGCGTATGCATTGTTGATCACGTGAAGGCGAAACTCCGGCAGGCCAGTGAGCCTCTGCTGGATGGAGATCTGCAGGTGATGACCGGGGATACCTTCATGGTAGGCCTGCGTCTCGTCGCTCAGAAGCTTTCGATGGGCATAGTCTGAGGTAGCCACCACGACGCGAGCTGGCCTGGCTCCATCCGGGGTGCCGAACATGTAGTGAGTCGGATTGTTGGGCTGGGAGGCAGGCGACGCTTCGACAGTCAGCGGGGTTTTCGGGAATACTCCGAAGAGTTCAGGCAAGTGTGGCTGCATTTGGCCAACATAGCGGCGGAAATCCTCCACGATCTGATCCGGAGATTTCGGGACGTATTTGGGATCACTGTTCAGGGCGGCGCGAAAATTGCTCAGGTCTTTGTACCCTGCTTTATGGGCAAGATCGGTAAGCAGCCCGTTGATCCGCGCGACTTCTCGAAGACCCAGCGCGTGAATTTCCGCCGGAGACATATCCGTGGTGGTTTGCTCTCGAATGGCTTGCTGGTACCGGCGAGCGCCGTCCGGCAAGCTGTTCAATCCGATTGCGGTCCGGCCCTGCGGAGCGTAGTCCTTTGCGATGAAATCCGCGAAATGGCGATAGGCGGGGAGCACCTCCGAATTCACTGCCTGTTCGATCTCTTCGGTCAAGCGCTTCTGGTCGTCAGCCGAGATGGAAGCGGGAAACTTCTTCGTCGGGGCCAAGAACGGATCCTCGGCAATGGTTCCTTCACATTGAGCTGGTACTTGCTCGAGCAGAATCCGGACCGGCATCAATCCGTCTTTTTCTCCCTGGCGCAGTACTTCGATAGTTTGTTCGAAAGCGCGGGGGATTTGGTGGAGACGGGCAATGTAATCTTCGTAATGCCTTACGGTATCAAGCGGTACAGAGTTCGGAAGATCGGCAAGGTGGGTGTGGATGCCCTGCATTTGCGAGATGGGCATCTCATAATTTTTCAGCTCGTAGTCGGCAATACGATTCTGCAGAACGTAAAGCAGGAGATCGTGGGAGAGGCGATCCTGCTCCGGAAATCCGTCGGTAGAAATGGCTTCGAGCTTCGCCCGATAAGCGCGATCGACGGCGTTTCGCTTCGCGCTGGCCGCCAGCGAGTAGTCGTCGAGCAATGCGTTATCCCGGTAGTTTCCCCTGGCAGTCTCGCTCTCCGGAGAGGCCCTCATGTCATCTTCGAACTGCTCCCTGAACAGAGTGTTCTGGGTGGCAAGCCGAGCCGCCGTGGACCCGATCAATTGCGATGAAACTTGGAAGGCCGGGAGATGCGCGTTCACGCCTTGCGCTGCCGCACCAGATACGCTTTGCAGGCACAAGCAGGCGAGGCCGAAGAGGGAAACCGATTTCGCCATATGTGTACCTTTCAATATTCGCTTAAGATTAAGTCCCGGATCAAGCAGCAGTGCGAGTTCCTGGAGGCTCGGTTCTCACAGTCGTTCTAGCGTTGGCAGCGGTCCCACTGCCCGTCCCTCGCTTTTAACTAGAGTGTCGTGCGGAGAGTCGACACTTCCCCCAACGAAGAGTCCATAAACGCATTTTCGGGGAGTAATCCGGGAAGTTGCACGTATTCCGACGCTCCATGAATGCTCTGCCCTGTACGCGCCGGGCGATCAATCCGTGGGCCGCGCAATCTGGTCGAAGAGCATCATTGCGCCCATAAAACAGAATGAGTATTCTGTTTTATATGCAGGCCGGGAAGGCAAGCAGAACAGTTTCGCAAGCTTATCCCGTGGTTGGTCAAGCCGTGTTCGCGACCGCCCGGAACCAGTGTGTGGTTGGCAAAGGTTTCGTCCTTACCGATGGGGCACCCCGACTTTGAGGACCGTCGATGGTCTTTAAGACCTGATACGCCCGGAGTTCCTGTCCCCAGCGCCTCACTCCGTTCGCAGTGCTTTTAGCGGGTCGATTCGGACGGCGGCGCGCGCGGGAACATAGCAGGCTACC
>JBEKPJ010000100.1:0-15771 GCA_049520935.1 Terriglobales bacterium
CCACTGTCGAAGTTGCTGTTGGTCGGCTTCTGCCAGGGCGAGTGCGGGAGCGGATCGTGGCATGACTCCAGCATAGCGAACCCGATTCATATTGTCCAGTTATTTGTTGGACACTACACTAGTTCCGTACAATTATCGTACAATGCTTCCGGCGGGCCCACCTTCTACCGGAGGCATTTATGTTGAGCGTCTACACTCGTCACTACCCTCCTTGCGCTCAGTCAGATCCCTACTACAGACGTTGTCACTGCCCGAAATGGATCATGGGCACAGTCGAAACGACAGGCGCCTTCGTGCGCTTGAGCGCCCGCACCCGCGCTTGGGAGAAGGCGGAAAAGAAGGCTCGGCTGATGGACGCGGAGGCGGCCGACCCCTCGCCGGCACGCGTGACCGTTAAGGACGCGCTCGACGCATTTATCGCAAGGAAGCAGGGGCAGCGGTTATCGCATAGCTGGCTCTACAAATTCTCGTTGATGCAGCGTGAGCTGGTTAGCTTTGCCCAGGGTCGAGGCCTGACCTACATTGACGAATTTACGGACGACGAACTTGGCCTGCTCAGTCGATCCTGGAAGGTCGCACCCATCACCGCCCAGAAACGGCAGGAACGCTGGCACTCGTTTTTCTCCTACTGTGTGCGTAAACGCTGGCTGAAACAGAACCCGGTCGAAGAATTGGGCCCAATTAAGGTCCGACCGGTGCCCACTGATTATTTTTCGCAAGAAGAGTTTCAGAAGCTGGTGAACGTAACTCACGATCTGTCTCATTGGAGCACGAACCCCGGACACCGGGTCCGGGTACGAGCTCTTTTGCTTCTCATGCGCTACAGCGGCTTGCGCCTGAACGATGCGGTAACACTTGAGCGCATGCGCGTCAAGGAGAATCGCCTATTTCTGTACCAGCAGAAGACAGGGCTGCCGGTCTACGTGCCCCTTCCGCCTCACGTAGTCGAGCTCTTGCGCACGCTGCCAAACTCCAACTCAAAGTACTTCTTCTGGACTGGTAATGGCCTGCATTATCGTGCCAGCAATTGCTGGCACGCCAGCCTGCAGCGCCTATTCAAGTGGGCAAAACTCGACAAAAGGGCGCATCCCCACATGCTCCGGGACACCTTTGCCGTAGAACTACTGTTGGCAGGCGTTCCCATTGACCAAGTCTCCATTCTGCTGGGGCACTCTAGCGTAAAGACCACCGAGCGGCATTACGCTCCTTTCGTCAAGGCCCGCCAGGAGCAACTAGTTTCGTCTGTGGAAAAGAGCTGGCGACTCCAGGGAATGCGGCTCGTGAAGAAGCGCGCTTAGCAACTCGCGGCGATGTGCAGCAACGCCAAGCACCGTCAGCTTGCTTTGCGAAGCTTCCGTTCCGAACCAGACGGGCCTTTAATCCGACATAGACGAGCTTATAATCCGACTCAGACGGAGACATTATCCGAGATGGACTCCCTACATCGTGGACTTTTCCCTCGCTTCGCCGTCGAGCACGTCACGACCGCACTCAAGGACACACCGGTGGTCATGGTTACCGGCCCTCGACAGTTGCGGCAAGACGACACTGGTGCGCTTAGTCGCGAGCAAACGTGAACTCATCACTCTGGACGACGACACAGTGCTTGGAATCCGCACCAATTTCGGTGGTGAGCAGTTTGGTTTACGCGACGGGCGGAACACGGTGATCCCAATCCAAACTATCCACCTACCCAATTTTCATTCCACAATCTATTTCACAAGCAGAGCGAGAGAGCAACCCGTCCCGGCGATGCCTTGACTACTGATAACGCGCCGCACGAAATCGGCTTGACGACAGCACCAAGCCTCGCAGCCAGCGATGCGCCGGATCGGCGTCGAGGCGCGGGTGCCACATTTGTGAGACCGTGATCGCCTCGGTGCGAACCGGCAGTGGGAAGCTCCTGACTTCAGCCGGACCAGACCTGGCCTGCTGTCCCTGCGTCGCTTTAAAGAACGAGTCAGTTACGAGCGCCAGTAGATCGGATACACTCGCAACCGATAAAGCTGCTCGGAAGCTGGGCACGACAGCGACTACCTTTCGCGAGAGGCCAAGGGTACCCAGTGCCTCGTCTACCGGACCACTCTCGTGACCACGGCGTGAAGCAACGACGTGGCCACACGCTGCGTATCGCTCTGCCGTGATCTCACCTGTCCGAAACAAAGGGTGCCCCTCACGAACTGCACAAACAAAATGGTCGCGGAATAGCGTTTGTACGCGGATCTCGGGCCCGGACTTCCCGAGCACGCCGATCTCAAGATCTACCAATCCCTCTCGCAGGGCTCTCACATCCTTGTCAGGCTTCGAGGCGAAATGAAGTTGCACGTTCGGCGCTACTGCAGTTACCGCCGCAACGAGCTGTCCAGCGAAAACCTCTACAAATCCCTCATTTGAACGGATTGTGAAGCTCCGCTTCAGCCCGGCCAGATCCAAAGAGGCAACGGCAGGACGCAGCACGGTTTGGGCATCCTGTACCAGATCACGCACGCGCTCGCGCAGTTCGGTAGCGCGTGGGGTTCGCACCAGTCGACGACCCGCGCGCACGAGCAGCGGGTCTCCCGTCGCCTCCCGTAGTCGCGCGAGCGTCCGGCTCATCGCGGACGAGCTGAGACGCAAGCGCCGAGCGGCGCCCACCACGCTCCCCTCAGCAAGCAGAGCATCCAGCGCGGTCAACAAGTTCAGGTCAGAATCAGCCATGCATTGAACGCAGCGTATCCCGGACATAGCGTCCGACGCAACTATAAAGTGCGATCGATGCGCCTTCCGCCATGATCCGTTGCCCAGTATATTTTGACTGTCCGGGTCAAATTTGCACTGTCCAGATAAGGGATGGCGGCATTTCAGCCCTGGCGCACCTGCGAGCGAAAGATCGCGAAATGAACAGAAGAGAGGCAAGGCAATGATGAAGCTAATTGGTATCGAAGAGCATTTTGTGACTGCGGACATTCGCGCTGCCTGGGCGGCGTCTCCGACGGGGGAAGAGGGTACAGGTGGGTTTGATCGTGGGGAGATCGGAGAGCGGCTCGACAATCTGGCAGAGCAGCGACTGGCACTGATGGATGAGAGCGGTGTCGATATCCAGGTGCTCTCAGTGACTACGCCGGGATTGCACAACCTTGAGGCGGAGGAGAGCGCGACTCTGGCACGACGGACGAACGACCTGGTTGCCGAAACGGTAGCGAAGTGCCCCACTCGCTTTCAGGGCTTTGCGACGTTGCCAACTGCATCACCAGAAGAGGCTGCGACAGAACTTGAGCGGAGTGTCACCCGCCTTGGGTTGATGGGTTCCATGCTCTGCGGTCGTACGCGCGAGAAGAACCTCGATCACCCGGACTTTTTCCCGATGTTCGAGAGCGCGGCAAGACTTCGCGTTCCACTCTTTATCCATCCGCAGATTCCTCAACGCGCCGTAAGAGATGTCTACTACTCAGGCTTCAGCAACCAGATCGATACCGCCTTTGCGGCATTCGGCCTGGGGTGGCACTACGAAGCGGGCATCCAATTCGTCCGTCTGATCCTGGCTGGCGTGTTTGATAAGTATCCTGATCTGCAAATTATCCTCGGCCATTGGGGCGAAGTTGTTCTCTTTTATCTGGAGCGGCTGGGTTCACTGGCGCGAGTGACGAATCTCCAGAGACCTATCGCCGACTACTTCAAGCAGAACCTCTACGTCACGCCGAGTGGTATGTGGAGTCAGTCCTATCTGCAGCGCTCACTTGAAGTGGTCGGATCCGAGCGCATTCTGTTCTCCACGGACTACCCTTACCAGTACCGCCCAGGCAGATCGGGCAGGCTCTTCATTCAAGAAGCGGCACTGTCTCTGGAGCAGAAGGAACTATTTGCTCACGGGAACTGGGAGCGGCTGATGAAATCAGTGCGCCGAAGCTGAAACCACTGAACTTCAAGAAAACTGTGCCTAACTTGAACGCCTGCTCGGCAGCAGTGAAGGCGCAAGCCCAGCGATGAACCGGCCACGTTCACTCCATCCCCGGCTCCATCAATGCGATGCTTCTCTTGCTGGGCAAATGGTGGACCTGGCCGGGATCGAGCCGGCGACCTCATCGTTGCGAACGATGCCCTCTCCCAGCTGAGCTACAGGCCCGTGTACAACAAAAAACAACGGGCGGCATGACACACTTCCCTACCCTTTTTGGGTACTAGTCGGGCTCGAACTATTCATCCTTGTTGAAAAAGCGTAAGTTATTGATTCTTATGTCGCCCCAAAGGCCAACAATGGCACCATTACCGACTCGTGGGTACATTTTGGGTACAGTAACTTACTTCGCACCTGAAGCACTGAGGGGCCGTCGAACCGCAGTTGTTCCGGAAGTTCGCCCGATCGGTCATAACAAACGCGACTCTGAGGAATAATTTGTCTTGCGCCGGCCGACACTGTGCTCCTCATCCGGCACTGCTGAGCTTTCAAGCGACATAGACCTCATGAAGTACGCGATGACGAACATTCTGGAGGTCTTTAAACGCTGCACCCGTGATGATCGTTTGCGCCCCGGCAAGCTGATGTGACGCCAACAGGTCGATAAAAGGCTGCACGATGAAGTTCTCTTTATCTTCGACAGCTTCCCCAGCGAATTCACCGGGCAGATCGATTATGGAAATGCCGGGATAATGACATCCAGGCTGCGCACTCAATGTCAGAAGGCCGTATTGATACGCCATAAGGAAAAAGAGGCTGTCCGTTCCACCCAACGCAGCGTCCCATCGCTTCGTTCCGACCCTTATATTGAAGTTATAGCGTGACAGCTCAACCGTCACAGGATTGTGCCGCCATGCGCCTGGCCGCATGCGCTCGATAGCCTTCAAATAATCGTTCATTCCATTCGAGAGCATCGACTCTGCCGTGCGAAAGTCTACCCTGCTTACGGCCTCGTCAACGGACTCTTGAAGCGGCTCAATGTCTTTTTCAATCGCTCGGATCTGAGACGTGAGCTCGGTGCCAATTCCCAGAGCACCGTGGATACGGCCAAGTTGGCGCTGGCGTTCATTCAGTTGGCCAAGCGTCATATCAATTGCGCTGACTCCGCTCTGCACGAAAGCAGAGACAGCATTCCGAGCTGGCGCGAGCTGATTCTCGGTTGAACGCAATTCTTCCTCGCACGTGGCGATCCCTTTGCGAATCTTTGTCACGTCCCGATCTACGGTCTCCATGAGCTCCTGGGCTTCTTTGAGTTCTCCCGTGAGTCTGTCGCGTTCAAACTGCAACCTCGTGTCGCCCCCGTCGCTGGCTCCATCATCAAGCGGCAGTGTTTGATGACAGAGAAAACATTGGCTCGTATCGATCTCCGAATCCGCAACCGGTTGATCGCAGGCAGGGCAGTGAGTGATGTGCAGGTCTGCAAGAGCATTGCCAGCATCCTCGGCCCTAGCCATGCGGTCAAGCTCTTCGGTCAGATCAGCGATGTAAAGACGCAATTCATCTGAGCGCTCATTAGCGGAAGCGAGCCTTTGACGCAAACTCTCCAATGAAGCGATCAGGCCGGCCCTTTTCTCGGCCAGTTGATCCGTAACATTTCGCTGGCCGGATTCAATGTTCTTATCCTTGGCTTCCGCGATTAAGTCAATCCGCCTCTGTTGAAGAGAGGCGACTTCGGCAGCGAGACTAGCCTCTGCGCGATGGACTCCGGCTTCCGTAACTCCCGTGGCGAATCCAGCTTCGGTCAGCAAATCTGCGGCGAGTTCATTGAGGGTCAGTCCGTACTGTTCTCTGCGTGCTGTCAAGCGCTCCGCTTTCATCTTCAGCTCGACTAAGCGGCCGTACTCAGGTGTAAAGAGCCGTTCAGCCAAACCGAGAAACTGCAGGAGGCAGGCATGTTGCTCCATCGATGGCTGCTGGTCCGCCAAGTCCCCCCAAAACCGTTGTTGCCGGTAGATGTGACGACGCAACATACGAAAACTAAGCTGGGGCCATGTCTGTCGGGGACATGGGATTCCCTTTCGGGAAATGCAACGAGGGAATATTGAGCCTTTCCAGGAGGAGGGATTGGAAATCGGATGGGCTGATCGCACTGCCGTTCACAAAAAGCTTCGTCTTGGCGCCAGCTTCTTTCCACCGACGTTCAACGAGGAACTGCTCCCCGCCAATGAGGAGCAATGTGCTCGCCGCGTCGTATTTTTCGGCAAGAGTTGGGTCCGACGAATTCTCAAAAGGATTGGTGCCGAAGTCGCCGAGGAGAAAATCGAGCGTTTGCAGCCACTTTGTCTTGCCGGTGGTGGGAACGCCCACAAGAACGTTGACACCGTCTTCGAATTCAAGCGCTTCCGTTGATCCATTCCACAGTTTGCGATCGATAGGGCGGACGGAAAGAAATGGCCCGCTCATCCGATCAGTTCTCCTGAAGGACGCTCCACTACTTCCTTCTCAAACATGGAGTAGATAAGCTGCTTGAGCGAATTACCAGTCATCTTTCCAAACTGTTGCTTGACCTGCCGCACACGATCAACTATGGAACGGAATGACGGGCGCGAAATGAGAGTTTTAGCTCGATCCCGGCCCAAGTTCGTTAATGAAATCTGGTAGGCATTCTTGTGCTTTTTCACCGATATGAGCTGTTTGGCCTCCAGATAGGCAAGTGTGTGGTAGTAACGCAGATCCCAGGGCCCATAATGATGGCGGACCATCGCGGATTCCACGGCATCGCCGGCATGAGCGATGATCGGCGCGTCCGGCGCACCGGCTGATTTGGCGGCTGTAGCTGCGGCAAAGAAATCGGGATAGCGGTTAAAGAAATCGAGTTTTGCCATCTTGGTCAGCCCATCTATACGACCTGCCGTGCCGCAGACTTCGAGCAAAAGCAACAACCGGGCCGCATGAAATTCAAGAATGTCATCTGCCGCGAGTGGCAGGCTGACGGGGTAGGCGGCGAGATGTTTAATCGATTTCATGCTGACTTTGAGAACCGATGAAGACAGCGGTCGGTTATGTCGTACATGCAGCCTTTTAAGAATCCTGACTGGTCGTCCGTATCGCTCCGGCGTACGGAGTTAATAACGTCCATTCGTTCGAGGCAGAGCAGATGGAAACCCTGTCCATCAAGCTGGAGTTGGCCCGCCATCATGCGTGCCCGTAAAGAGGCGAGTTCCGATTTGACCCGAAACTGGAGTTTATCTGCGCTCTTTGTGACGGCATTCGCAAGTCAGACCAAGTCGACGCGCACATGCTTGCCAGGCTCGCGCGTGTCGATCCGAAATTGCTCTCTCCGATCGCGCATCGCAAACAGGAACTCTACCCTGACATCATCCAGTTGAAAGCTCGCGATCTCTTGGTCAAGAACCGAACACGACTAATGAATGCGGTGCGTGGCGTTCTGAAGTCAGCCGGATTGCGTGTCCCTAACTTCGGGACCTCGTGCTTTCCAAGCAAGGCCGCGATGTGCATTCCGGATGAGCTGAAGGTGAGCCTGACCCCGTTGCTGGAGACGATTTCACATCTCAACAAGCAAATCTATTCATTGGACAAGGCGATTGAGAGCACGGCGCAAGATCGCTATCCAGAGACGAATCGGCTTCGTCAGATTAGCGGCGTGGGCTCGATCACAGCGCTTCAGTACGTGCTCACCATAGGAGACCCCGGCCGGTTCGCTCATTCCAGAGATGTCCCTGCATATCTTGGGCTGACACCACGTCGCCACCAATCCGGCTCGGTCGAGCAGCAACTAAGAATCAGCAAGGCTGGCAACAAACAGCTTCGCTCTCTGCTGGTTCAGTGTGCTCAATATCTGTTGGGACGCTTTGGCCCGGACAGTGACCTCAAACGTTGGGGCACTCGAATGTTCGAACGGGGCGGGAAAAACAGCAAGAAACGAGCCATTGTGGCTGTAGCCCGGAAGCTGGCTGTTCTTCTTCACCGCCTGTGGGTTACCGGTGAAACGTACCATCCTCTTTATAACGTCGCAACGAGTTCCGTCACTCCATGATGTCTGGACGTGTCTTCAACAGTGCTGATGTGAGTGGACTGTCCCAAAGGCTCTGCATTTCATGATGATGCTGCGAACCAGGAGGAATTCATAGAACGATACCGTGTTCACGGTGACTGCGTGTTTTTTCCCGGGCCTTCGAGGCCGACAGAAAGATTGCAGCACCAACCTGATACTGAGAACCCCAATGTGCACCCGGCCTCGACAAGAGCCGAATAAGTGCGAATGGAAGCGCGGCGATCAGTTCGACACGGAATCGACAGTTGACTTCGATTAGAACAGTCGAGGAGTTCATAGGCTGTCGGTCGTTTCGCTACTGACAGTCTGCAGTTTGCGACGCGCGTTGGCTAGAGATCTTCTGATCGAGCACATCAATGCGTTTGGCAACTTGCAGTCATCGTCACCTAGCGCTGCACGAATTCCAGCAGGGCGGACGTTAACGCCCTCGGGTTTTCCTCTGCGATCCAGTGCGCGGTCGCGGGTATACGAACCGCGGTCACGTTATCCGCCACTTCCCGCATCATTTCCTCCAGGAGCGGCCCGGAGTTGCTGATTGCACCACCGATCGCCAATACCGCAATCGTGAGCTTCCCATTGCGCTGTAGAGCCTTGCGGTTGTCGTCCGCGTCCTGTTCGAAAGCGCGATAGAGTTCGAAGCCGGCACGCATTGCCCCAGGCGCAGAATAGGCTGACACATAAGTTTCGAGATCGATCACGGAAGGATCGAAGTTGCGCACGTTGAAAAAGGTCTGCAAGTATTGTCGCTCACGCCCGGCTACCAGCATCTCCGCCACATCAATTGCGTTATGAAACGCGAAATGCCACAGGCGGGGATTGGATCTCAGGCGGTCGAACACATCCGTTCCTGGGAGCGGCGCGTCCATGATCACCAGGTGGGAAACATCGTTTCGGTAGGACTGGGCATACGAATAGGCAATCATCAGGCCGATATCGTGGCCCACGAGAATGATCGGGCCGTCGACCTGAAGATGCTGGCGGAGGAGCCGATGAAGATCTGTGGCCATAGTTCGCTTGTCGTAGCCTCCTGGCGTCCGCTGGGAGTGGCCCGCACCTCTGTAATCGGGAGCAACAATACGAAAGCCGCTGTCCGCCAGCGTCGGGATCACGCCGCGCCACTCCCACCAAGTCTGTGGAAATCCGTGCAGGAGCACGATAGTGCGTTCTCCCTCTCCCGCAGTTACATAATGGAGGCGTAAGTTGGGCTCGATATCAGCCATCGCGTGGGTCCAGGTCTTCCTGTTGTGATCATGCATGATTCAACAATCGCATGGCCACATAAGCTTCGTAAATGTCATAATTAAGGAGTAATGGTGTAGCTGCTTGCATAATTTAAGTAATGGGGACAAATGACGTGAATAATTGAGGTCTATTGCAGGATCGAAAGAATCTCGAACTTCTGCACCTTCTACAGAAAAGGCCACGGGCCCCGATCTCGGAACTTGCGCGCAAAATTGGAATGTCAAATCCGGCCGTGAAGGAAAGGGTGCTCCGACTAGAGGAAAGCGGGATCCTTGCAGGTTACAGGGTAGAGCTGAACCCGAAAGAGTTGGGGTACAACGTGATGGTTTTTGTGAGTGTACGCCCGCTTCCGGGCCACGTGAACAAAATCGCTGAAGTCGTTCAGTCCATACCGCAAGTCACGGAGTGTCACCGGATCACAGGCGAGGACTGTTTCATCCTGAAAGTGTATCTGAAGGAGATTCGAGACTTGGATCGGGTGCTAAACAAGGTTCTCGTACATGGACAAACGACAACCTCTATTGTCCAGTCTTCCCCGGTTCCGTTGCGCGACTTGCCGATAACCGACGGGATTTAGTGGTTGAGTACTGCCCCAATTTACGCTCTTACCTCTACGGTTAACAGCACCTGAATACACGGCCCCCGCCCATCCCTGTCGTCCTGCCTTCGTTTTGCTCCGAATCATGCAGACGGGCGAGGAACCCGTCAAGGTTTCCCTTCGGCTCGCTTTCGCTCGACCTGTGACTGAACCCTCGCCCGTCTGCATAAGACCTCTCCGCTAGAAAACGAAGGCACACAATCGAAGCCCAAAACCAAAAACTTCGGTTGACATCACAGCGCCTTCTCATGGAAGGGAAAAAACATGAAATTAGAAGAAGTCAACACACGCACCAAAGAGGCCGTGGATTTCCTCGTCGCAGCGCTGGAGTCCGGTCACAGTGAAGTCCTCACCGCATACCTCGGAGCAATGGCGAAGTTTCACACCTACAGCTTCCTATGTTATTGAACACATAGAAAGCTTCATGTCATCGTCCAGACTATGTGAACTCGCCCTTCCGTGCCTGCTTCCCGTTCCCATGAATGCTGCCTGATGGCGAAAAAGAACAAGCTGCATTCATCGAGAAAGTAAAGGCGCTCGCGCCCAAGTACCGCACCGAACTGCTAAGAGAGGCGTAGAGGGCGGAGAGGCGCCGTCCCGTTTTGGAGGGCGCTGGGCCAAGACCGTCAAGAAACAAGACTGTCAAGAAAAGGGAGCTGACGATGATCACGAAACACCTTCTCGATCCGCAAGATGCCATCACCATGGCCAAGCTCCGCCCGATACTTGCATACACAAAAGGCAGTGTGACCGGACCTTCGGCGCGTCCGCCGTTCGATGAATTGATGGAGCAGACGCCCCCGGCCGACGGCGTGACCTACGAGAAAACGGAGGTCGGCGGTGTGCCCGGATGGTGGTGCCGGCCGAACGGTGCACCCGCCGATGCGGCAATCCTGTACCTTCACGGAGGCGCATACGTCGTTGGTTCGGCGCGCGCCTATCAGCATTTTGTGGGGCAAGTTGCGGCGCGGGCGAGAGTACCCGCCTTCGTCCCCGAGTATGGTTTAGCCCCTGAGCATCGGTTTCCCGCGGCTGTTAACGATGCCCGGGCTTCTTTTGAGGGACTGTCTGAGCAGGGCTTTCGAAAAATTGCGTTGGTGGGTGACTCTGCCGGAGGCGGCCTCACGCTTTCACTTTTGTCATTACTGGTCGCCCAAGCACGAGAGGGATCCGGTCTGTGTCCTGCGGCCGCAGCTGTGATGTCTCCTTGGGCGGACCTCGCACTGTCCAGTGAAAGCATGGAAACGCGGGCGGAGGCAGACCCCCTCATGACCAGGGATTCGCTGGCGGCGACGGCGCGGCTCTATCTCGGCACGCACGATCCGCGCGATCCCCTGGCATCGCCTATTTATGCAGACTTGGCTGGGCTCCCTCCTGTACGAATCCAGGTGGGGGAAGACGAAGTTCTCCTCGACGATTCGATTCGCTACGGGGAGGGGCTTGAGGCTGCGGGAAGAATAGTGCAGGTCCATACATGGGAGGGCATGATCCACGTCTTTCCCTCCAACGTTATTCTGCGGGCTGCTCAACAAGCGCTCGACGACGTCGGCGCCTTCCTGCGACAGCAATTGCTCCGCAACGCGTGATAATACGGGGCACGGACGGAGAACCATTTCGACGGGCCATAAGCGCTCTGACACAGAGCCGCATATGCAAGTCGGACCGGCGGCGGGGAAACCCACGAGAGTTCGAGTCTCTCCATCCGCACCACAATCCTCCAGAGTGGCGCGCCTGATCCGCGGGAACGACGAAACTCGAATTCGCGACGTGTGCCGTGACAGCGAAATCTTCACTTGTAACTAACAGAAAACACGCGGCACGGATGGCGCTACAGAAGCGTTTTAGTAAGGTTCGGAAATAATTCGTGGACTGTTAATGGACCATTATCTCGGGTGTGCTTTCACACAGCAGAGCCCGGTCGAAACCGACGCTCGCTCGTTGTCGTCTAAGTGGTTCGCCCCTTCCAGGCACAAGCCGAGAAGCGCTCGAAGCTGCCGGTCCGCCTGAAGACGCGAGGAACCGCCCCGAAAGCGGGTACGTCCTCGACGGGATTTGAACCTGTGTTACCGCTGTGAAAGAACAACCACGATAAAGAAATACAACGACTTGCAAGAGGAGGGCGGCCACCTATAATAAGTCCTTGCAAGTCCGTATAAGCCAACACATTTGCGTACCGTAATCCGTACCGCAAAAAAAGAGTCTACGCAACCTGTTCGCCGATCTGGGCTGCGGGAACTGGCTGTTTAACGGGCAGCAGAGCAGTAATGGCAGTCCCAGAATCACTCGACCGGACATCCAGAGTTCCACCAAGCTGTGTCACCCGCTCCCGCATGCCCCGGAGACCAACTCCCATTGGTCCTGCTGTCGAGAGACTTAGCCGCTTCTCGACCGGCATGCCCTTACCTTGATCGCGAATCTCGATCCGAAGATGGCCGTCTGATTGGGCCAAACGAACCTCGGCTGTAGCGCTGCCCGAATGACGATGTACGTTGGTAAGGCATTCTTGTACGATTCGGAAAATGGTGATCTCAAAGTCTGACGGCAGGCGCCCGAGATTGGGTGTAAGTTGCAGCTTAGCGTCAATGCCGCTCCGCTTTGCGAATCCGTCGATGTACCACTGGAGTGCAGATGGAAGACCTACTTCGTCCAGCAGAGGCGGGTGCAACAAATGTGAAATTGTACGGAGTTCACTAATTACATCCTTCAACAGCCGTTCACTGTCGGCAAGTAGTTGTGCTGCCCTCGCATTCGGCTCGATGGATGCTTGAAGCTGCCCCAAGTTCATTGCCAGCGCTGCAAGGATCTGTCCGGCGCTGTCGTGGAGTTCCCGTGCCAACCTTCGGCGTTCTTCATCCTGCGTTCTCAATAATTGTGCGCTAAGTTGACGTGTAGATTCCTCCGCCGCTTTACGCTTTGTGATGTCCGTGTTTATTTGGAACCAGCCCGTAAGATTGTTGTGCGCGTCTTTGAGCGCTGTCCAACGGCTGGCAACAGTCACCTTGGTGCCATCCCGCCTCGTATGGACAAGCTCTCCTTGCCAATCCCCTTCTTGACGGCGCCTAGCGATTTCCTCAAATGGGATGGGAAACTCTGAACGTAACAATTCGTGAGGCGATCTGCCTATGGCCTCTGCCCTTGCCCATCCGTACAGGCGTTCGGCCCCTTTGTTCCAATAGGCAATCTTTTCATCGGAATCGCCAACAAAGATTGCATCATTGGCGGCGTCCAACCACTCCGCCTGCGCTCTTACTCTTGCCGCTTCTCGTGAAAGTTCATGAGCCCTCTCTTCCACTCGCCGTTCCAGTTCTTCGCGAGCCTCATTCAGTCGCAGCCGCTTCCTGCGGTTGGCCTCACCGAGAGCAATTAAAGCCGCACAAGCTAAAACGCAAGCGATAAGGCCATGAATATCTCTCCAGTCAGCGATCCGGAATGAGTTACGCGGATCGATGAACCAATACACGATACCAGCGGTGCCAACCACGGCGGTCAGGATTGATGGCGCAAGACCACAAACTAGTGCAGAGAAGACTACAGCTAGATAGACCGTCACATAGAAGCCAGCGTGCCCTAGCAAGGGTTCAAGAAGACCGCGCAGTAATATTGACAGCACGCCGGTCGCAAGCGCGACCGCATAGCGTGCCCAGACATGCTGCTGAGGCAAGGGAGAGAGAATTTTCGATGCGGGAGAGGGTGTTGAGCCTGCCATACCAGTCTCACCTAAAAGGCACTCCAAATGTTATAACAAATTCGTTAGAAATGAAGGCCTTTTTTGTGGGGTCGGTTAGTCGTAATACCTCTGTTGCCGGTTCGTGCTGGAACTCATGGCGTAAAGGGAGACCGCGTGGCTAGGTTCGATCAGGCTCCGCCAGAATCAATGTTTGCCGCACCGAGTGAATGTGCCCGAACCCCGCATTCACGAGCTGCCTTCGTGTCAAGGGCAATTCGATTTCGCCGGCGATTCAGGATGGATACGTCATTGCCATGGACGCTTCGCAAGTGGAGCGTTCGAAGTCGTATGGGAAGATCGTGGTCGCATGGCACAAGGACAAGGGATTGATCGTGTCGAGGTTGCAGCGCTTCGATGGAACGGAATTGCTTATGCCCGACAGCCGTGACTACGAACCAGTATCGCTGAGTGCGGAAGTCAACTGGCGCATCCTGGGCAAGGTCCTGTGGTGGATCGGCTTGGCAGCTTAGGCACGTGCCGTTTGCCACTGAACAGAACCGTAAAACACAGACGAATGCCGAGGCTTTCGCTGCGGTTAAGAGACAAACTTAGGCACTTTGCCCGTGCTCCCTACAGTAAATAAGAGAACTACCTACACTCATAGCGCGATGCCGGATTTTCCAGAACTCGTTGATGCTTCCCTTGGAGTCTTTGTGTGCCCTGTTTTTGGGGGCCCGAGCGCGGTTCGATGGCTAAACGTATTCTTGTTGCCGATGACAGCGCATTGATGCGCAGGCAGATCCGCACCCTTCTTGAATTGGACACGGATATAGAAGTTTGTGCAGAAGCAGCAAATGGGTTGGAAGCCGTGCAGAAAGCTCAGGAGTGTTCTCCAGACTTGGTTGTCATCGACGTTTTGATGCCGGTGATGAATGGATTAGAAGCGACGCGCGAGATAAAAAACCTTCTGCCATCTTTGCCGGTTCTAATTTTCACGCTAGACAGTTCCGCACAGGTTGAAAGCGAAAGCGGGCAAGCTGGTGCAGACGCAATTCTAGTGAAGGTGGAAGGGGCCGCGCGTCTTTCCGCCGCAATACATTCCTTGCTGAAAAAAAATTGTCCGATGTTGTCAGACCCATCATCGAGCAGGACCAAGAGAGCCCAGTAGTTTCAGCCAACCCCCAAAACTCCAAGAAACGATGCCGGCGCGGTCTTTCAGAGGAGACGAATCGAGGTCTCTATTTCTCTAATTGAGGGCCGCCCCGAATGACCAGCACGGGGCAGCGCGCGTGAGAAACTACATCGTAGGCGGTTGGTCCAGGCAAGTGAGCCGCTAATCGCGGATAGTGAGTCCCACGCACACCCAGCACGATCAGTTCGGTCTGTAACCTGCCGGCAGTCTCCAATATGCATTCGGCAGCCACGGGATTGAACTCAACGCGGTACTCAGGAGTGATCCCTTCTTCCAATGCCCAGCGTTTCTCACTGAAGCGCAGACAAAAGAAGTCGGCAGGCTTCATCCGGGTTGAGATTGGTTCTTGATACGCATCCTGGGTAACGTGTAAGAAGAAGAGCGCGGCACTATATTCTTTCGCTAGAGAGCACGCGTAGCGCATGGCGGGTTCGGATTCTGAGGAGAAATCCGTGGCATACAGAATGCGCCGCGGCTTGGCCACCGTTTCCGGGGGCACCGAATTATCTGGGCCTACCATCAAGAGTGGAGCCCGCGAACACCGTAAAATCTCCTCCGCAGTCGATCCTAGCAGCAGCTTTTCGACACCGCGCCGACCGTGAGTCCCGATAACAATCAGATTAATTTGTCGCTTTTCCACCATTAGAGAGATCATTGGCCAAACATGCCCGTGATCCACGAGCACTTCATGCGGAACTCCCGGAAGAAGGGTCGACGCCCGGAGTCCAGCCATCTGTTCTTCAACGTGTCCCCGCATATTTTCCAGTGCCGAGTCTCGCTGGCTTGCCGGAATCAAGTCGAATGCATCGGTAGGAATCACGTAGGCGAGATATAGTTTTGCGCCGAAGTGCCGGGCGATGGCCGCGGCGTAGGGCAGCGCCGTTGTAGAGGAGGGTGAAAAATCGGTGGCAAAGAGGATATGGTTAAAGAGGACTTGGGTCACGAGTTAACCGTCTATCTGTATGTTACCTAAACTATGCACGGATTTTGAGTTGATTAGAAGCGATTAAAGGGAAGGACCATTTGGAGACCCTGGAAATCCTGTCGTAAAACAGAGAGGCCGCGAAGTTCGCATCTTCGTGAGCCGATTTCCAGGAGCCACCCAAATGGTTAAGCGTAGTCC
>JBEKPJ010000101.1:0-13410 GCA_049520935.1 Terriglobales bacterium
TTCTTCGGCCAGCGAGGAATTACCCCCGCTTTCGGATATAGCGCCCCTCATTTGGGCGCCAGAGGGACTTTAACCCTCCCGGACAACGTGCTGCTCAGCACGCGCTTCGCGTACTCCGCCTTGGCTTGCTTTAGGATGGGATGTCCATTAGCGCACATGCCGAATCAGCACCACGTCTCGGTTTGCTGTGCCACGATCCATCACGAGTTGCTTGCCATCTGGTGAAAGATCGAAGCTACGAATCAATAGGCTGTTGAAATGACGGATCTGTTGCGGCGGGATATTCACGCCTTCTTCCGACGCGCCTCACTTCGTCGTTTCTGGGGAAGGGCTGAAAAACCAAACGTAGCTTCTTCCCTTTGCGACCGTTAACGTAATATCTCTATGGCACTGTTGGACAGACGGGTGTCGGCTTATTCTCGGTGAGCATTGCTGAAGTAACGTGCTCATCGTGCCCAGGGTACGCCAGAGTTGAGTAACTGTTGGAAAAATCGCGAATACGCTCAAAATCCAGCTGATGGACGAACCGGAAGTGTTGCTTCGCAGAAGGGGCGTCTCAAGTCCACTCGGCAATAACGATGGCACTCGTGGGCGACAACATAATGGCTGATAATTTGAAGAATCTTCGGGTGGTTCTGGTGGCGACACGAAATCCGCTGAATATCGGGGCGGCGGCGCGGGCGATGAGCAACTTTGGAGCCCCGCGATTGCGGGTTGTGAATCCTTACGAGGTGGCGTTTCGGGAGGCGCGGTCAGCGGTGGGCGCAGCAGATTTGCTGGCTCGGGCCGAGCAGTACGAAGGCGTGGCCGAGGCCGTGGCGGACTGCCGGCTCGTGGTGGGTACGACGGCGGTGGGGCGGCGGGAATTGCAGCATCGTTTGCAGCGGCTGGAGACGGGTGGGCGGGCGATCAAGCAGGCATTGCGTTCTGGGCCGGTGGCGATACTTTTCGGTTCTGAGCGCTATGGTCTGTCGAACCAGGAACTCAGTCACTGCCATTGGCTCATGCGGATTCCCACACGGGGAGAACATGGATCGATGAATCTGGGGCAGGCGGTGGCAGTCTGCCTTTACGAACTCATTCGCGGGCGCAAGGCCGCTCCCTCAAGTACGCCGCCCTCAGAGAAGCGGGTCCTCCCGACGTCGCGAGAGATCGAGCGACTGACGCTCGTTCTGCTCGAAGTCCTTTACGACAGCGGATACATCAAGCCGCGGGCGCTGGCTCCGGACGAGAAATTGCGCCGCTTGATCCGGCGCATCAAGTTGACTCCCAATGACGCCGAAGTGTTGCTCGGAATGATGCGCCAGGTGGGGTGGAAACTGGCGCATCCACCAAAAAGCTAGTGCCCACCCCGGGCGTACGAGTCGTGTGCGTTCATGCCGCTCTTTGCGGGTGGGCCAGCCGGTCGAAAATCACTTTGCCGAGCGCCAGCAGACTGACCAGTGAAATGACTCCCAGCGACAGGACGCAATAGATACACCACACGCCCAGCACTGCTGATTCAATATGCGCAAGATAGAGGGCAAAGCCGAGGCCGCCCACGGCCGCCACCAAGGTCAAGCGATAGGCTCTCCAGAATGCCAGCACACCGAGCGCCAGATATCCGGCGATGCCGATCACGGCGACCGGTATTCCAAACAGCATGGCGTAGGGGCTGTGGTTCACGATGCCGCAATCCCAGCGCTCATTGATGCTGCAAGGCGAAGCATCGGTACGGTAATGCTCACGCAGGGCAAGCGAAGAAACGATGATGCCGACGATTGCGAGCACAATGAACAGCCATCTCATGCAGCACTCCCGGAGCAAAATGGTGATGACGTGTTGCTGACAGAGCTATTATCCATGATTTCCGACCATCAAGATCGGCGATCGATAATCGCCATCAATCGTGGTAACGCTGCTCACCTGCCGGAATCGGCGCGGCCAGCCGATTTTGCGGCGGCGGCAAGGGACAGGTCGCATAGGCAGTAAATGCACAGGGTGGATTCACCAGTCGATTGAAATCGAGCCAGACTTCGCCGGGCTGGCTTACGCCATGTTCGGGAAGCTCGGTATAGAGAAATCGTCCCGCGCCATAGGTTGTGGTTTTGCTCGTGGCGTCCCGCATAATAAAGAAGAGCTCGCTCGACTTTGGGTCTTCGAGCACAGGCTCCAGACGCAGGATGTGTCCATCGATGGTAAACTCGGCGACGCCGGGCGCCGGCATATGGGTCGTGGTGCCAAGAATGGTGGGAATGTCGAGCTTTTTTGGGGGGGTGTAGGGAATCCAGCGCGCGTGCACGCGGTAGGTTTCGTTCGGAGCATACCAGCGCAAGCCGTGGAAAGCGGTGCGGGTTGGGGCTTCCCGGTCCTTGACGCGCAGCGCAAATTGGTCGTCGCGATGAATCACGATGATGGCCAAGGTCCCGATCGTCAGCTTCGACGGTTTGTCGGCGTCGTCCGCAAGCAGGGGTTGCTCCTTGGCGGGTTTGCCATCGACCAGAAGAGTGTTAGGGAAACCCTCCGCTGGAGGCAATAAGCGCAGGTTGCCTTTTTCGAGCCGTACGATCGCAATGTGCGCCGGCGCCTTGCCTGTAATCTGAACGCGGCTGTCTTCGGAAGACCCGAAACTGTTATCGCCCTCCTTCAGCCATCCGAGGGCGATCAATGATAGCCAGCCTTCTGGAGCCTGAAGGTTGGTTGCCCGCTCGGCGCGCCAGGCAAGCAAAGCACGAGCCCAGGCCTCGCTAGTCGTATTTTCGTCAGTCGCATTCAGAGGTAGCGACAAGAGTGCTAGCAGAACGAGCGCGGTGGGCGGCAGGAACTTTCGCTTCATTGCAGGTTCTCCGTTTTCGATCCGCAATGTTCCGTCATCGACGTCGATTTTTGCCAATTCGAGATTTGCAGACCTTCTCCTAGATGATTTTAAGCGGTTTCGGTTTCTCGGAGGGCCCAGACTCATGGTTTGGACCGGAGGGGGGTGGTTTGTGGTTTGTTTTGTCGAGGGGAAACAGGATTCATGGAAAGTCTCGCGAAGAAAGAGATTTCTGGGTTCGCGAAGGCTTTCGCATGGCATCCAGAACGGCGCTGGACGGGATGGGCAACTGATTTTTGAGTTCGCTTCGTCCGGTTCGACGCCGACAAGGGTGCGAGCCGCAGGGGGAGCCAGTTCTTCGCTGGCGGCGATTCCCTCTGCGGGCTCGCCAGAACCGTGGAATCTACCCGTTCGGCGACGAGCATCGGCTAGGCGCTATTCTGCATGCGTTTCGAGAGCAGACCATCGGGACGAACCTCGATCGTCTCTCCTCCAGGATGCACGAAGAGCAACTGCTCAGAAAGCGCGGAGACCTCCGATATCCAGACCTGTGCGCTCTTGTCACCGGCATCGGCCTTCGCCAGGAACTCGCCATAGGCTTGTCCCATCCATTCATGGCAAAGCGTCTGCACCCACCAGAGATTGACGGCGAAGGGCAAGGAGTGGGAAAGAGTGACGATTTTTCGGAGCTTTTCAATCGGGCCAACGTCAGCGACGTTGGTGGCCACAGCCTCAGCCATGCGCTCCATTCTCTTTCTCATCACAAATTCGAGCGTGGCAGTATCCAAGAGAATCTCAAGCGCCTGCACTTCCGCCAGCAGGGACCGAACATGGTCGGGTTTCAATTCCTCCGCTACCAGCGCGTCGCGGAGAAAGCTGTTCAGAGCGGACCTCGCCGATGCTTGGAAACTCTTCGGAAGCGGCATCCCGGAGCTGGTCAGAAATCGCATAAATTCCGCATGGCGTTCGTAGAGGTGACGATGGGCGGCGTCGACTTCCGCCAAAATACAATTGGAGAGCACGCCAAGGACTCTCCGCTGTTCATCTCGGAAGAGTGCGTGAAGAGAATGCACCTCGCCGAAGATCTGTCTCAGGCCGCTACGTATCTCCACTTCATCCGCCGACCTTTCGATGAGGGCATTTAGTCTTGCACCATCGCCTGCTGCGACAGCGTCGGCAGGGTCCGCGCGAACACCGGCAATCACATTGTGCTCGCCGAAATGCACTGCGCCAAACTCCAGAAGGGCGGATTCATGGGTAATGGTTGATATGAATTCGGCCTTGCCCATGGCAAGTTTGGTGTCACCCGATTGTCGACTGGAGCGCTCCTTACGGTCTACCGCATAGCAATACAGCTCCGTGTGTTCGCCGTAGGCTTCAAAAATATCGCTGACCGCATAGTGACTACCCACTCGCAGCAAATCGACCCGCGAGGGCTTCACAAACTTTTCATAGATTCGCGCTCCATCGCCGTGCTCGGGAAGATTGCTTTTCACCTTTGCCAGCCGAGAAAGAAAATCGGCTTCCAACTGATCTCCGAACACCTGCTGCGCCAAGTCAATCGCACGTCCGGCGTAGTGCAACACCTGAACGGTCTCGATGCCCGAGACCTCATCGAAAAACCAGCCACAGCTGGTGTACATGAGCATGGCTTGGCGCTGTAACTCCATCAGCTTCAGCGCCTCAACTCGTTCCTTGCGGTCCAACTCGCGCGAAGCGTGTTTCTTGAAAAAACGCTCTACACTCTCCCGCGAGCGATCCAGAACAATATCGATGTATTCGTTGCGCGCGGCCCACGCGTCGTTCAATAGCTCCTGAGCTCGCTGTTCATATTTTGGGGCGAACGCGTCCCGCAGCCAATCCAGAGCTTCGCGCAAGGGTTGGCGCCAATCCTGAGTCCACCCACTGTGACCGCCGGAATTGCAGCCACAGTTGCTTCGCCAGCGCTCCACCCCGTGGACACAACTCCACGAAGTGTTTTCGACAATTTCCACGCGGTGAATCGGCGGATGCCGTTCCAGGTATTCTCCGTAATTGGTGAGTTGAGCAAGCTCGTTCGACTCGATGTAAGCCAGGGCGGAGGCGAGTGCCATTTCTCCGTATCGGTGGTGATGGCCATAGGTCTCTCCATCGGTCGCGATATGCACCAATTCCGGCCAGGGCCTCAGGTCTTCCGCGAACCCGGCCATGAGTCGCTTGGCGAATCCCTCCCCGTTGGCCAGCAGATCTTCGAAGGCGACGGCCCGCGAAATTGGCCCGTCATAGAAAAACAAATTGATTTTTCGGCCCGAGGGCAGATTGAGACGATAGGGCATCGAGGGATCGATCCGCTCTCCGCTCACGTCCTTCCACGATCGCCCGCCAATTTTGCCTTCCTGGCGCGCCTGACGGGGGGCCAAAACTGTGTATTTGATCCCCAGCTTCGCAAGCACCTCCAGAGTCTCGATGTCGACGGCTGTTTCCGGGAGCCACATGCCCTCGGGAAAGCGCCCAAACCTATGCTCGAAATCTCGGATGCCCCATACGACCTGGGTGTACTTATCGCGCGAATTGGCCAAGGGCATGATGATGTGGTTGTAGGCCTGCGCGATCGCGGAACCGTGACCGGAGAACCTTTCCTGGCTGGCCTGATCGGCCTGGAGAATGGCGCGATAAACTCTCGGCGACTTGATCTCCAACCAAGAAAGCAGGGTGGGGCCGAAATTGAAACTGATTTTCTCGTAGTTGTTCAGGATCCGAATGATCCGATGCTCAGCATTCAGGATCCGGGCCGCTGCGTTTGGCGCATAGCACTCGGCGCTAATGCGCTCGTTCCAATCGTGATAAGGGTAAGCCGAATCCTGGAGTTCAATCGCCTCGAGCCAAGGATTTTCTCGAGGAGGCTGGTAAAAATGGCCGTGAATGCACACATAGCCCATAAAAAATCTCTCATGGAGAGCCCCGTGATTCCACGTTACTACAAAAGCGCAGCAAGAAAAGAGAAATAAACCGCAGGTAGCCATCAGGAACTTTCATCACATTTTCAGTGTGAGGGCCCTCACTGACAGCCGGCAGGGTTCCAGTGAAACTGGCCACCGACGGGACAGTAAGCAAGTCTCGCCCCGGAGATAACGTATCTGCATATCGAGGACGGTTTACGACAGAAGGTCAGCGCTAGACAAAAAGGAGTGACATAACCATGGCTCTTACGCCCACTACGACCACAACGTCACGAGCAACCAGCCGGCCAACCGAGTCCACAGGCGAACTGCAAGAGAGAATCCGCCGGCGGGCCTACGAACTGTATGAGCAGCGAGGCAAAACTGCCGGGCATGAGATGGACGATTGGCTGCAGGCAGAGTTGGAGATGGCTCATGGGACGTCGAATAAAATCGCGGCATAGAGGCAAAACTTCAGTGAACGATAATAGCTGCGACTGCGATTGACGGGCCGGCCACGAGGAGGGGCGCGCCGCCACACCGTGCCCCCTCCCTCGGTCGACCTCCTCGGTCTGCCGAAACCAACGTCGGGAGAGGGGCCAAAGTAAATACCGGGCTCTTCTTTTTCGGTAAACACATCGAGGGCTCCTCGGCTAAGCGCTTGTTTCATCCCCTCTTGCGGTACTTCAGTCGCGCTCCACACTTCAGTAACTCGCTTTCTCAGGCCCGTCTTTCCGTAAACGTGAACCTTCGCGCGCCGGGGCCGATAAGCAATTTAGCGGTTCGAGATCCGAAGGAGACTATGGAAACCAGCATCAGGAAGCCGACCGTTGAGATGAATGCATTGCTACTATGCCGCGACGTACAGTTCCTGGGAACCACCAAAAGGGTCCTGAAGCAGTTGGGAATGCAGGCAACAGTCGATGAGAACGCCGATGACGTCCTCACACGTTTGGCGAGCCAAGAGTTCGATTCCCTGATCGTGGATTGGCGCGAAGTGGACAACGTGGCCGAATTCCTAGAATCGGTGCGCAAATCGAAACTGAATCGGCGCTGCATCGTGGTGGCCATTGTGCGTGACATGTTGGACCTGCGTCAGGCGTTTGCCGCGCACGTCCACTTCCTGATTCACAAACCCGCCTCGATGATGCAGATCGAGCGCTGCTTGCGAGCGGCGCAATCATCGTTTGTCGCCAACCGTCGGAGATCGCATCGCGAACCTGTCCAGATCGGCGCGTCGCTCAGTGGCAAGAATTTATCGCTCGCCCATGCCACCATCCTCAATATCGGAGAAGGAGGTGTCGGTCTGAGAGTAACTCCGACTGGGGGGAAGTCGCTTGTCAGCGCCGGAGATCAAGTGGAACTGAATTTCCTGCTCCCCGAAACCACCCAACTGATCCATGGCAGTGGCAGCGTCGCCTGGACCAACTCCGAGGGTGATGTAGGTATCCAATTTCGCTATATCCCCGAGGCCGAGCGCAGGCCTTTCGAGCAGTGGCTGACCGACCGCCTCGAGCGATCGCTAGCAGACCTTCGCCAGAAAGTCACGACGTCTTGCGCGTGAAAACTCTTCGCCTATCGTTTCTTGAATCGCGGCGAGCCACGAACGGAATGGTTTGCAAAAAGCGCGTTGCAGCACCTTCCCAGTTGGGGAAGTGTCTGATCTTCTCATCCCAGCCGCGCGTAGAGCTGAAAGGGGGCCCAGTAAAAAGGATTGTGGAAGTCCTTACCCCGCAGCAGAGACAGTTTGGCCGTGCGCAGAGCGGCATCCGGACTGGCTCCCTTATTTAACTCATCATAAAACCTGTCCATCAGCTGTACAGTGGAAGCGTCCGAAACGTCCCACAGGGCGGCGACCACATTGTGGGCGCCCGCTCTGAGGAAAGCCCACGAGAGCCCGACCAGGCCTTCACCGGAATAGGAGCGCTCGCCAGCGCTGTAACAGGCTGAGATCGTAACCAGATCGGCTCGCAACTTATGGCGAATGATGTCGCGCGCATAAAGCTTGAACGATTCGTCTTGTGTGCTCTTTTTTTCCGCGCCCTCTCGGGACAGCACAATCGCTGAGTCGAGCGGACTTAAGCGGCTGGCCGTTCCGTGCGCCACAAAATGGATATAGGAAAACTGCTCTGGTCGGCTGGCCAGATACGCGGATGGCGTCGCCCGTTCTCGCGTGAGGATCTTCCGGTCGCCCTGAGGAAAATGTCGGGCAACGTTTTCCATCTGCTCCGCGGCTCTTGAAAGTTCGGGATATTTGTCGTTCGCTGCAACGCTGTTGCCGACAATCAACAGCGTGGGAGCACGTTCCTGCCTGCCCCCCTGTGCGGCGGCGGCCAGCACCCGCAAGGAACTCGCATTCGCAATCGAGACATCTTCGATCCAATAGTGCAGCCTTGCGCTGGACGTATCCGCCGAAGAGACGAGAAGCGTTTCGAAGTTAAGGTTATTCAGACTGCCGTCCGGGATGACAAAAACCTTTGCATCCCTTTTCAGCAACGACTGCGCGGGCGCAATCAGCGTTTGATAAAGGTACTGGCCGTCTCGGTCGGAGGAAACCAGAACATCCTGTGGTCCGCCAAGAGCCTTGCCGTACCGATGCACAATATCGTCGATCTCCTTGCCGGGAGGAAGCGTGAACAAGCTGGCCTTTTTCGACGTGATGGCCCACAAGTACGACTGCCTCTCACCCAGCCAGTAAAACAGAAGCGTGCCTCCGGCGCGCTGCGCAATCTGCCGTGCGTCCAACGGCGGGGCTCCAACCGAACCTCCCTTCGGTAGCAATCCCAATCCCTCCGACAGAGCGCGAGCGCGACTGTAGTCGGCCCAGCGGAGCGCGTCGTCTGTTTTCCCGCGTGCCACCAGAAAATGAACGTAGTCGTCGTAAATACGGGCCGCATTGGTGAGAAAGGAAATCTGGGAATCTTGGTGTCGCACATCGCCGCGGGCTGCCTCGAACGTGGCAAGCGCAGTGCGGTATTCCTGGTCCGCCGCATCCGGGTGCTGCTCGTCTTCGTAGAGATGCGCCAACGAGTGCTCCGCTTCCCACTTTAGAAAAACCTGACAGTCCTTGTCGTGCTCGACCGCGAGAAACGTCGTTTCGGCTTCGCCGGTATTGCCGCGGCGAGCGGCGATCTGTCCCTGGACAAGCATGGGATAGAGTTCGTCGAGGTGATTCTTGTCCTGTCGTGCAATATCCAGAGCTTTCTGAGCATACTTGCTCGCATTCGCCAGATCTGCAGTCTGGAAGGAGAGCCGCGCCAGCACACGCAGGGCGTTGTAGATGTCTTCCTTCGCGTTAATTGTCTGGGCTAGACCTAAGGCCTGCTCGAACGATTGCTCGGCCTGGTCGAACTTGCGCTCGTCCATATAGATGTAGCCAATGTCTGTGAGCAAGTTCTCCTGGTCCGAGACATCTGCAAGTTGCGTTGCTAGCTCCTTCGCACCCTCGAACAATTCCAAGGCCTTTGTCGCGTCACCGAGCTTGTAATGGGCCCAGCCTATGTTGCTCTGCGTTTTAAGTTCCAGTCTCCTGGCCCCTACAGCCTTCGCAACCTGGTAGGCAGCTTCCGATCGGTCAGTCGCTTCATCGAAGTGCCCCGCCACGAGCGAGTCGTATCCCAGATTGAGAAGAGCATAGGATTCGAGTAACGGCTCTTTTCGGGAACGCGCAAAGACAAGGGCCTCTTCAAACCGCCGTTCTGCCGAACCAGACTGGTTTCGTTCGCTGGCCAGAACCCCTAGCTCGTTGAGAAGATATCCGCAACTCACAGAGGCAGACGTCGTACAGAGCATAGCCGCATCGTTCAGAGAGCGCTCGGCTTCAGAGAAGTCGTCGTGGGTCTTAGCGTTGGCCTCTCCAATGAGGGTCAAGATGGGTATAACCAAGTCTGGCTGGTCAGAAGGCAACGGGGCTGATTTAAGCAGCTTTAGGGCATCTTCATACAGTCCCTGGTGAATCTCTGCTCTGGCTTCGAGGGTTCGAAACTTCCAAGCCCATTCCGGGTTCGAGGTCCGGTACCGTTGGCATTGTCGATGGGCTTCGTCTTGAGCTCGTTTCAGATCACCATGTAGCAGAGCTTCGTTGGCTCCGTCGAAGGCTCCCTGCGGACCATCATCGCGGCGGCATGCCAGGCTGCTGGCCAAGAGCAGAAACGACACGACGACTACAAACCGTGTCCATTGTCTTCGTCGGCAGTGGCTATTCGGCTTGGCAGAGTGCAGCGCCGCGAAGGGCTTCCGCCCGCCTCGACCGTGGTCGCATCGATGGCAAGGTCCACCGCGAGATTGGCTAAAGACACCTTGCCAAAGCCGGACACTTCCGCCACGCGTCCGTCCGACTAGTGCGGAGCAATTCGCCCGACGCTGGTAACCCTTGAGCATTTAGCCCTGCCTTTTGGCGCATGGGGCGGAATGTCAATGGTAATGCCCGCGATTAGAATTCGAAAGTCGAATTGCCGAAACCTCTAGTGTGAGGGTCCGTTCGTCCCATTGGCGTTGGCACTGGGGCCTTTCGCCTTCCCGCTAGCCGGGCAACCCAGATGCATGTCGAGCATATCCAGAGTGAAGTAATTGCTGCCGCTTGACGGCGGCTGGGGATCGTCACCGTTGCGGTGCCGAAAGTCAGGGTGCTCGTTTTTGATGCCGATTTCGACCTCCGCCAGCGCGACCGTCCCAAAATTCGGGATAAAGATTTGATTGCCGAACGTCCTGACTCCGGGAAGCGGAATCGGCTTGATCTTCTTGACCAACGAGAATCGTAGCTTGGGATAGCCGTTCCGGTCGTCGGGGACAACTTGGCTCACCTCTTCTTTGGCGCGCTTTTTCAGCCCGTCGATGTAAGCAATCCTGGTTTCGTACTGCCCCCCCAGGCTCTCGGGAAAGTCGTCGGAGTCGACAATGCCATCGAGCTGGCGGTGCACACTATCGAGAAAGTCAGGGTTTTGCAGATAGTGGCAGTCGTTTTCAGGCTTGGGGCCGCAGATTGCCAGGTCAAGCTCGACCTCGACCGGGTATCCGCCAACCTGCAGATTGTCGAAGCGTGTGCCGATAAAGCTCACGCGAGGAACCCGGCCCTTGCTCATCGGATGCTGTGTTGAGAGCTGCGCCACGACGCGATCGGCGGTGATGATGTCTTCGACGTTGTATCCCTCGATTGCCGCGGTTGACAGCGTGACCCAGCCCGCGTGATCCTGGCCGAAGATATCCGTTTTCTCTTTGACGTGGGCGCCGGCGACGCGAGTATGCCCGCGCCGGAACGAAATCAGACCTTCGATGTTGGTTTCCCCGACCGACTGGGTGATCAGGCTTTCGCGGCGGGTCTGCTCCAGCACGACGCGACCGTATTCCTGGATAGGCTGCTTGATCGGGTGCTCGAGTTCGCCCCGGAGGATGTAAGCCTCGGCGTGATACATGTGGTACTCGGCGGACCCTGACATCATCGGCAATTTGGGACTTGCTGCCATATTGTTAGCTCCTTCTTTTGGTCTAACTTCTGACGAGCTTTCTTCTGAGCGAGCTTACTTTTGAATTTGTAATTCGAATAACGCCGGACCGACCTCCCTGCGATCCCCTGCGGCCGTAATTCCGTATACCTTCAGGCTGTATCTCCCGGCCTCCCGATTGGCTCCGGGCACATACACTGGGTACTGATCCTGCCCGGATGACATTGGGATCTCGAGCGACCATTCCAGCGTTCCCGCAGGATTATATAGTTCTACTCTGTACTTTGAATACGCGGCGTCGGGAGGAATTCTCGTATACACCAGAAAACCTTGGCCCTGGTGAATCTTGAGCGCCGGCGCATCCCCGTAGGTGCCCACATTGACCTGTGCCAAAGGCAATACCCTCGGACTGCTTAGTTGACGCGCCATTTGCGGATAGGTCACCAGATTCTGGTATCCCACCACCACCAGCAGCATGGCCATCACCGGAATGACAAACGCCGGTCGAAGCCAGGGCAGCCATCGGGACCGGGTCTGGATCGGCGGCATCACAGGCACAGGGCGAAGGTTGGTGTCCGGAATTGCCCCATTTTCGATTTGTTCTACCAATAAAGCTGCCGCTTGCACGTCAGCAGCGCATGCCGTGCAGCTGAAATAATGCTCTTCAAATTCGTCGCGCAAACCGGGATCGAGTTCGTTGAGCAGATATCTTTCCGTCATTCTTTGACCAGCCACTACGTCGTGGTCCATAAAATCCCCCTCCGCATAACACATAGTGCGCCGGCGCGATCCGGCGTTGCACAGCCATTAGGCCGGGACCAGCCTCAGTGAATCATCCCCGTCGTCACATAGATCTTTGAGTCTTTGTTTTGCCCGGTGCAATAGGAGGCGCAGATTGTCCCGGGTTATGCCCAGCTCTCGGCATACTTCGTCTTTGTCGCGCTCTTCAAAAAATATGGCGCGCAGTACTCGCCGGTCGCGTTCGGGAAGTTGTTCGATCACCTTCTGGACTTTTTGTGACACCTGCCGGTCGGCGACAATCTTGCACACATCCAGGGACGCGGCCGGAAGTTCCGGCGCATCGTCATCGTCCAAGGATTCGGTACGCACGTTCTGGCGGTAGGTCTCGCGCAACACGTTATTGCAGGTCGAATTCACCCATTGACCCAGGCGATCGGCGTGCTGGATCTTGCCATCGCGCAGGGCGATATAAAACCGAACAAAAGTTTCCTGCTGCACATCCTCGATCGCTTCCCGAGAGTTCAGCCGAGATCGTAATTTCACCTTCATCAGGGCGGTGAAATATTTGCGAAAGTGCTCCTGCGTGGGCCCATCGCCGGCTCGCAGTCGACCCAGATAGTCTTCGTCAAAGGAGTGGAATTGCAAGAGATTGCCCCGGGGACCAGAAAGTGGCACACAGTTTAGCACTTCGGGTGGCGGCGTGCGGCCCTTATCGGCGGCGGAAGCGAGCGGTGGAATTGCCGAAGCCGTATGACCGCTGAGACGGCGTCCATGCGTCGAAATGGGGCGGGTGGCAGGCACGGGGAAGACCAAGACTCCTAGTCAGTAGACCGAGCGTTCCAGCGGGGAAAAGGCAATTACAAAGCACCGGAACCGCTTCCCCGGTCGGTTCCGGCACTTTAGCGGAATCCTGACCCAGTGGTTGCCAGGCTGAGATTCCAAAACTGTGGTGCAGTCGCCGTAGAGCGCGACATTTTCCACTATTGGTATAGTGTCGAAAAGGGGCGGATCGTTTCAGGGCGTAAAAAAAATGTGGCCGCGCCAAATTGCCCCCGGCCGCTTCTACTACCATCATGCAACCGTTCGGTTTTGTTGATGGGGCGGTGGATGTTCAGGGTCGTTTGGCTTTAACAACCGCGCAAAACTCGGCCAAGATGAGGAAATGTTGGAGGCGCGGGCCGGAATCGAACCCCTCAGACTCTTGATAACAAACTTATAGATTCTTCTATGCCCTGAAGCCGTCGAGTCGTAAACGATCAGGCGCGAAGGTCACTCCGTTGGGGACAAGTGTATCGCTTGCCTCCGCGGGTTCTGAGTGAAATCGCCAGATCGCATGGCAACTACTAATTAGAGATGCAGTAGTTGACGGGGAGAGCGCTCGTTAGAAACAGCCTACTGCAGTCGGGTCGGAGGAGGCGCGCTTACGCGCTGGCCTCCGTCCGCCGCTCAAACTGCACGTGCAGGTTTGCTGCATGCAGCTTTCGCGAAGAGTCAGCGACGCCGGGATGACAGAGAA
>JBEKPJ010000102.1:0-12679 GCA_049520935.1 Terriglobales bacterium
ATGGGATACACCGTGCCACCGCTGCGCGCGGTATTGGACGGCATCACCGGAGCAAGAACGAGATCGGAGAGCGCGATGGCGTAACCGAGACCAAGAGTACGGCGGCCCAGTGCCTGGACCAGCAGCAACGCGATGCGCCGGCCAAGACCGGTGGTTTCATATCCCAGCGCGAACATGTTGGCAGCAAAAATGAGCCATACCGCGTCATTGGAGAATCCCGAGAGAGCCCATTTGGTGGCCTCGGCCGGCGTTTTCCCAACCAGCAGGAGCGCGGCGGCAACTGTAACGCCGATAAGACCGATGGCTGCGCCGGGCAGCGGTTCCGTGATGAGGGCGGCAATGACAGCGGCGAATAGTGCGAAGTAGTGCCACGCTGTCGCGTTCAGGCCGGAAGGCACCGGTATCAGAAGAAGTATCAGTCCCAGAGCCAGCGGCGCAATCCATTTTCGGAGCTGTTTGGAAGTGGAGGGCGGAGTGCTAACTGGCTCGACTGGCTTCGGCGGCACAACGGTTGGCGAGGACATGGGCGTGCCTTTAAAATTCTTCGGCAATTGTAGCTGCTAGTGCTTCGTTGTGGGGCAAGGCTGCTGTTGCGCCCCCAGCCTGCATGATCTGGTAATCGCGATATTCAATGCTGAGAACCGCTGTGCCCAAAACGCGCACCTTCGTTTCGCTCTCGTTGGATTCCGGCAACCAGAAGTCGCCGATTTTCTGGTAGCGACGTTTGAAGTCTGTTTTGACAGTCCACCAGGAAGGGTTGACAGCCGGCTCGCCCTCGACTCGAGTTATCGCGAAGTCTTTTGCATTCACCCAAATGTGGCCTCGAAACAGAAACTTGTTTTTGTTTCGCGGCTGCGCATCGAGCACATAGAATTCGTCCGTATCAGTCTTCTCATAATCAGACAGTTGAAATGTATAGTTCTCGGGTGTGATCGCCGACCACTGCTGATTCTCATCCCGCATCGACTCCTGTTCCGCCTCCAGGAGTTTCTTGAACACGCGTTCCCGCACCGTGCCAGAACCGCTCTCTGACACGATCGTGAACTCTTTTTTATTCGGTGCCTGGTAGTCAGTGCGTACGACCATGTCGGCCTTCTTATGTGATACACAGTGGCACTCCAGGTGATAGCTGCGAACACTGGAGTAGCTTTCGAGTGCTTTGGCACGCACTTCGTTCATTTGTACGACACGTCCCATCACTTCATTGGCGCCCAGAGGTGCAGTTACATTTGTCTGCTGTGCAACTGCTGGGAAGGCGATAATCAACAAAGCGAATGCGCGCACCAACCAGCGCCGATTAGATTTCCTCGCGTGTTTCCTCGCGTGGCAAAGCGAAGTCATTGTATAAGTCTCCTGGTAATATCTGAGAATCCAAACTTGCTCGTCTTTGTCGATGCAGCTTCTTGAGCATTGTTTTCGAACCGAGGCGGTGCGCTTCGCAACTGGGCTAACGTAAACTCTTCCTGATTGTTCTTTGGTCCCGGCACGGACGGATCGAAGAGATAAATGGTACTGGCGAGAATCGGCCCGACTCGGACTTCGCTGTGGGGCATTCCAGAGTTTCCCAGAGCATCGAAGAATCTCTGCGTCTCAAAGAAACGGCGCGAGGGCTCAAGCACGATCAGATCTCCGTCCCGCGGTGCATAATGTGGATCGTAGAGCGGCACAATTTGGAGGTCTGAGCGCCCGCAGGACTGCAGGTAGTAGCTCATGCTCATCGGTCTTGCGGTTGCGACCGTCGCCGCAGCGGGCGCGAACGGACATACCTTTTGCGCTACCTCGCGCGTGTCAAACTCGGACACTTCATCCATTGCAAAGTAGCGCGTGATGTTCTGTTTGTCTCCGCCGATGGAGTTCAGGTAGAACGAATAGTAGGGCGCCCAAGACTGCAATTCAAGGAGCGGCCATCCCAGCAAAATGACGGCGGCAGTACCCGCAAGGGCCTGGGTCAGGACTTTTCCTTTCGCGGCCTTCAATGTTTGTTGAACCGCGTATCCGCCTGCCAGGTAGAGGAAGGGCAGGAGCGGAAGTGCGTATCGGATCCACTTGGCTCCGCTGATAGACAGGCCGGCCAATTGGACCACTCCGAACGATAGAAAGAAACACGATGCGAGTGTCCGGCGATCTCGCAAAAGCAGTGCGGAGCCAACAATGACGGCCATGAGGATTGGAATCGGTGTCTTCACCAGCATCAGCCAGAGATAGTAGAACCACGGCACTCCCGCAAGCAGACGCGCGGGGAAGTTCATGTACAGCCTGCCGTCGAAATCGTAGCCAGTATGCTTGACCCCGTCATGATGGAGCCAATGCACGATGGCAGTGAAGTTGTCTGGAGAGAGAATGACCGGGTTCACCACAACAAAGGCAAGGAACATCACGAGAAAAAACCATCCGTAGCTGAATTGAGTCGGCTTGCGACTCAGCCCCATTCTTCCGGCAAGAAACCAGGCAAGTGCATTCAAGCCAAGAAGGTGAAGAATGTACTGCGAGGCAAGGCCCAAGCCAAAGCTGATTGCACTCAGGTCGTACCATCGCCGCACACTCTCGTCCGCCTCTGCCTGTTGGGCGCGACAGTAGAAATAACAAGCCAGTAGAGTAAAGAACGTGAGCGGCGTTTCCTCCTTCGTAAGCCGATTCAACGCCACAGGCAATGGCGCAACTGCCCAGAAAAAACTCGCCGCAAAAGACCCAGCAACCCCCATCATTCGACGGCAAAACAAGAAAAGGATTGCCGTCGTCATTGCACCGAACAGCACGTTGGGCAAACGAAGCCAGCCCTCGGGGTTTAGCGAGGGCCAACCATGCTTCGCGGCCACTCGGCCCCATCGTTCCCCCGTTGTCAAACTAGCCCAAGCCAGCATCTTCGGCAGCATCGGGTGCTCGCTATTGACGCCGATAAAGTGTCCGTGTCGATACTCTTGAACGGCCGCCCATTTGGCCACCTCGTCCTCGGACAGGCTGTTAAAGTCGACCCGGTAGAGGCGAACTGAGAATGCCAGCACCGTCAGCAGGAGCACAATTACGGCTTCCCGATATCGGCCAACGCAACGATATTGAACTTCACTCAGCACAGTTGCTCCGGTTTGCGGCGCGAACGCGATTGCATGATTGCTGTCTCGATCGACCTCGTTGCATACTCATGAGCCCACCTCCGACGTAAGGGAAATTCTCACGTTGGCTTGCAGATCACGTACCTCAGACACGGCGTAAGGTCTCCGCCCAGCTGGATTGAAGTACTGCCACACTTCCAACTCCCCGAGAAGTCCGAGCGCCACCAGTTGGAGCCCCACCAGGATCAGCACGGCCGCAAAGATCAGCAGCAACCCATGTTGCTGCACGACATCGATTCCGGTAAGGACCTTCCAAATTAGCAGCCAGAGTGCAACCACCGATCCTAGACCCATGTTGATGACGCCCAGTCGGCCGAAGAAGTGGAGCGGGCGCGACATGTAGCGAAGAAGAAATCGGATCGTCATGAGATCGAAAAATACCCGGAAGGTACGAGAGATGTTGTAGTGCGATTCGCCGTGCTTCCGATGATTGTTTTGAATTGGTATTTCACAGATCGAGGCTCCATAGGCGGAAGCTATTGCCGGAATGAAACGGTGCATCTCGCCATAGAGCGGTAGTTGTCGCAGCAGGTCGCCCCGGTACGCCTTGAAGGTTGTCCCAAAGTCGTGGATGTTGACGCCACTGAGCTTGGCCATCAGCCAATTGGCGCAGCGGGAAGGGATCTTCCGCAGCAACAAATTGTCGATGCGGTGGCTGCGCCACCCACTCACGATGTCGTAGCCCTCTTCGATCTTTGCCAGAAAGACTGGGATCTCTGCTGGATCATGTTGAAGATCGCCATCCATGGCAATCACATATTCGCCAGTGCTGTGTGCGAACCCGGCAGCGAGCGCTGCGGTCTGGCCGAAGTTTCGACGCAGCCGAACGGCGACTAGATGAGGGTCGATTTCGGCGAGTTCCTTCAGCAACTTGTAAGTGAGGTCCCTGCTGCCATCATCGATAAAGACAAACTGGTAAGTGCGGCCAAGTTCCTCCATGACGCCTTGCAGGCGGCCATACAGTTCGATGACATTCGGTTCCTCGTTATGAAAAGGAACAACGATAGAAATCGTGGGGGCTGTCTTGTTATCAGGCATGATGTACCGCCCTTCTAAAGCCGCGATCGTTCGCATCGAACCATTCGCAGCCCTGCTCGTTCAGCAACAATTCTGACTTGTGGCCCAGTTCGTTGAGTAGCGCGCATAACCAGTTTGCAAAGTCCAAATCTCGGTCGCAGACACTCAACACACTTTGTCCATCGCGCTGGATCGCGGGGACGCCGTTGACTGTTTTGGTGGCGTACATGTTGACTCCTTCGTTCCTACTTGACCCTCTCATGCCGCGGTAGCTCTCTCTGCCGGAATTGCCGCTCGAAGCAGTTCAGCCATTGATGCATCGCAGCCGTACTAAGGCATTTCGCTCGCCAAAGACGTAGCACGGCAAATCAATGAATTGCTGGAGTATGGACGAACAGTGGGCTGGAGATTGGTGCCCACATTGCGGCAGTGCCCTCGAATGGTCACGACAGCGGGCGGGCGGAATGCAGGGATTCACCAGGAACCAACAGCTTAGTGAGGTCACCGAAGTGGTTGGTGGCCTGCTGTACACACGGTTGAATTCAGTTCCGTATTAACAAAGTCGGACTTGTTTCTTGAGGCAATCCGTCTAAACGCTGAGACGGCTAGAGAGTCCGCCAGCTAGCAACTATCTTCCCGTTGAGTCAGCCTGCAGCAACAGGATCGACCTTGACTGACATGTCGGAAAAAATTGGACATCGCGATGCTTTGTACTTATTTGCTTGCCATCTGGAGTGGCGCACCAAACGGAACCTGGCCGCATACCAGGAACTCCTTGCGGCGCTCGACGATCATGACGGCGACATTCGCCGCCTTGCGGAATCTCTCCTGCACCGAAGCTCGCCAAGGCCTGTGCGAACTGCGACGGGTATCAAATCCTGGTGAAGTAGCGGCCCGTTCCGAATCGAAACCCGTAAGACTCCTCGAAGTTGTTCATCTAGAGGTAGGCTCTGCTCCGAGGTCCCCTGCCCGCATGCGGACAATGACCGCATTGCGGCAATTCGGACGAACCAGTCTCCACCGCGAGGCAATTTCATCAATCACATAACAGCAGCAGCATTGGCACGAAACGTGCGCTCCACGGTTATGGGAGAGCACGACAAAGCGTTTCGAGGATCAAGCGAATGTTTCGTGCAGAAATCCAGTGGTTAGCGAGTGGTCCAACCCTGACGTTAGAGGGCAAACTCGTCGCTGATTGGGCAAAGCAGGCCAGGTGCCTATTCACAGAGGATGTGCTGCCTAAGGGTTTGATCGTCGATCTTACCGACGTGAGCTATATCGATTCCGTGGGCGAAGAGTTGCTGAAGTGGTTGGCTAGTGTCGGCGCACTGTTTGTTGCCGACAGTGTCTATGCAAATGCCGTATGCGACCGGCTGCGATTATCGCCTATGGAGAAAATATCCGAGCACCGAAAGCGGGGGTATCGGAATAACGAGGAGAGGTCCTCAATTAGGCATTTCCATCCAGTTGAGGCCATTTGAGGCCGGCATAGAAAGAGGAGAATCATGTCTTGGTTTCGAGCACAGCGGCAGTCGATGCCCGCAATTATGCATCGCCAGCCGAAATCGTAGCCTGTTTCCAAGATCAAAGAAATGTCCTGGGTAGGCTTGCCTTCTTGATCATTGGCGAACAAGCAACTGCGGAACAGGCGGTTGTCCATGCTTGTGAGATGACACTTCAACGGAACAGTCCTTTCCGTGATTGGCTTTTCAAGTGGGCCAAGGCTGCGACCATTGCCGGTGCGATATCGCACAGAACGGAGGTGATTCGCATCTGTGAAGCCGCGTACAAGGATCGACGATGCCCACATGCCGAGCATTTATCACAGGGCGATGCTGAAGAACGCGCGGTTAGTCTCGACCTCATTCTTAAAACCGACACCCACATCCTGATCGCGGAATTGGATCCGCTGTGCCGGGCAATCCTGGTACTCAGAGTTGCAATGCGATCGTCGATTCAAGATTGCGCTTTACGCCTGAACGTGTCCCGCCCGGCGGTGCTCGCTGCCAATTGTCACGCTCTGATGTGGCTTCAACACGTGAAGACAGTGGAGGAGAATCACGACGTTTCGCACGCTGTGTAGAAACGCGGGCACCGGCATGAAATAGGAGTCTGTAGTTTGGTTTTTTGACCGAGAAACACGATTCCGCTGGGGGAACTGGATTATAACGAGGGTCTCAATGATTATCGAAACTCAACGACGACGACACTCGATTGCTGCATACGGTCCTTTACCAACAAGCGCAGGAACACTTGACCTATGCGGATACCTCCGAAGTAGCCGAGAGGTTTTACAACCTGGCAACCAAATTCGTGCGCCCCGTTACAGAACTACCAACATAACGATTGCATGAGTGCAAAATTGACGATTGACCAAGATGATGTTGCCATTACTGGCGACCTAACAAGATACCGCGTGCTCCTGAAGATTCCCGATACCGTGGGAGCTCAGCCCACGGTCGATGCAGTTCTCCATAGCCTCGCTACCCTGTTGTCCAACATCGTTTCCTTCGACCATATTGCGCTGCTCCTGTTCGATCCTTCCGGACAACGTCTGGTACTGCGAGCCTTCGAGCGCAGTCAGGACGATCCGGCGATCGCGGTCGGCACGGAAATCATGTACAGGGGTACGGGGCTTGGACGCGCGCTTAAAGAGCAAGTCCCGGTCTGCGTTCCCGACGTAAAGCGGGAGCTGGCAGTCTATCCCGAACTCGCTTCCCGAGTGAATCAAGCGGAGAGCGCATACATATTTCCAGTTTCATCGACGCGAACAAAACTCGGGGCTTTGGTTTTCGTCAGGCAAGAGAGAGTTGAATTTAGTCCCGCTGATGTCGAGCTCATGCGCTCGATTGCCGGACATGTTGCCGTTGCGCTGGAGAACGCCCTTGCCATAAGTTCGGTGGAAGCGTATCAGCGTGATTTGACACGCGAGCGCGATCGTCTCAGCCTTCTATTAGAGATCAACAACCATGTTGTAACGATTCTCGATATCAACGAGCTATTCCGGGCCGCCTCGGCATCAATCCGCAAGCACTTCGCAAATGATTTCACCAGCTTCATGCTATTCGACGGGCGTTCTGATCGTTTGAACGTTGTAGTCCTGGATTTTCCTGCCAGCCGCGGCTTCATGAGCGATATCCCGGTGCAGGTCGCACAGGAAGACCTGGAGCGGTTGCGAGCCCGCCAGCCGAGGCTGCTGACGCCTTCCGACAAGATGCCACCGGTGATCGCGCGGATGCTCCGAGCGGAATCCATCGCCTCAGTTACGGCACTGCCACTGGTTGGTGCAAGCGGCCCGATAGGAGCCATGGTGCTCGGGAGCCGGAAAGAGAACAATTTCACCCAGGCAGATCTGGATTTGCTCTCTCAGGTTAGCAGTCAGATATCTCTGGCGATCGACAATGCACTGGCCTACGGGCGGCTCAGCGCATCGCGAGATCATCTGGAAGACCAACGAGTATATCTGGAATCGGAAATCAGCTCCGAATACAACTTCGAGGATATCGTAGGCAGAAGTTCGACCTTCCAAAAAGTACTCGAGCAAGTAACCATCGTTGCGCCCACGGATTCAACAGTTTTGCTTCACGGGGAAACTGGCACCGGCAAGGAGCTAATTGCACGTGCCATTCACAATCTCAGTTCCAGGCGCCAGCGTTCGTTTGTGAGACTAAACTGCGCCGCCATTCCATCCGGGTTGCTGGAGAGTGAACTATTTGGACATGAAAAAGGGGCCTTTACTGGCGCTCTCATGCAAAAGAAAGGTAGATTTGAGCTCGCCGACAGGGGCTCGCTATTTCTGGACGAGATTGGCGACATCAATCTCGAATTGCAGCCAAAATTGCTGCGTGCTCTTCAGGAGCGGGAATTCGAAAGGCTGGGTAGCATTCGAACGATGCAGGTTGACGTGCGTCTGATCGCCGCGTCCCATCGGGATCTCCCCGAGATGATTCGACAGGGCAGTTTTCGCGAAGATCTCTTTTATCGACTCGGCGTTTTCCCGATTGAGATCCCACCACTACGGGAGCGGCCTGAGGATATTCCACTGCTGGTCAACTATTTTGTTTCAAAGCTGTCAAAGAAAAGGCGGAAAAACATCAAGTCTATCCCCAGGCAAGCAATGGAGGTCCTGACAACTTATCCGTGGAAGGGCAACGTCAGGGAATTGGCAAACTTCATCGAGCGCGCAGTGATACTTTCGCACGGCGAAGAACTAGAGGTGCCGATCGCCGAGTTCCAAGACTCTCATTCTCGCAACGCTTCGAGCCCGGCTTCTACTTTCCACGAAGCCGAGCGGAAGGTCATCCTCGAGGCATTGAAGGCGGCGTGCGGGCAAATCTCGGGTCACGGCGGAGCGGCCGAACGCCTCGGCCTTAAACGTACGACCCTGCAGAATAAGATGAGGCGCCTCGGAATCAGTAAGAGGGACTATCAACCACAGCGTTGAGACGGTCTGTTTTGCACTTCCCATTGCCTGCACATTTCCTGGACATGGGTGGAGTGAACACGAATACACGCTACTGCGCGGTACTGCCGAGTGATCGTAGCGCGGTTAGGCTGAGATGCAAATCCGTGGGGTACTCCGGGGTGGAGGGAATTCCTGTTCGTGGCTCACAGGACAGCCTCGTTCGTTTCCCAGTCGCATCAGATGTGAAAGTGTGACTTCTGCGATTACTGTCTTTCTTCTCGCTCACTGCCTTTGTCCCCCACTAGTTTTATCGCTCTTCAAGGGATGTCCAAAGCTACTCTGGAAACTCGCATCCGCAACTTACGAGAATCGAGTGCACTGAGGAGAAAGCATCTAACAGTTGTAGGTTGTCTTTGCGATGCCCAAGCGACGAATCTTGTTTTGTAGCGTCGTACGCTTCAATCCCAGCCGTTCGGCGGCTCCTCCCTTGCCGGCGATTCGTCCGGAGGATGCTCTCAGAGCGTTGATGATTACAGTGGATTCTGCTTGTCGAAACGTAAGGGGCGTTCCAACGGCGGCGACGGTCTCGGATGAAGTGGCAAGCTCGTTTATCGGCACCTCTAGCTCCTCACCGCGTGTGAGAATGACAGCGCGTTCGATGAAGTTTGCCAATTCTCTGATATTTCCCTTCCACGGACAGTTCGTCAGTACCTCCATAGCGCGTTTGGGGATGGACCTTATCTGTCTCCCCATGCGGCCGGACACCTTCGACACGAAGTAGTTCACGAGCAGAGGAATGTCCTCGCGCCGTTCCCGCAATGGTGGAATCTCAATGGGGAAGACATTGAATCGATAGAAAAGATCCTCGCGGAACTTCTCTTCCTGAATCATGGCTCGCAAATCGCGATGAGTAGCGGCGATCAGCCGCACGTTCACGCTGATGGTCCTGGAGCTTCCCAGTCGCTCGAACTCCTGCTCCTGGATGGCACGCAATAGTTTCGGCTGGAGTTCCAGGCTAATATCCCCGATCTCGTCCAAAAATAGCGAGCCTCCGTCCGCCAACTCGAATCGACCCTTTCTTTGCATAAGAGCCCCGGTGAAGGCCCCTTTTTCGTGTCCGAACAGTTCACTCTCCAGCAACCCGGATGGAATGGCGGCGCAGTTTAGTCTCACAAACGTACGCTGGCGCCTGGAACTGAGATTGTGAATGGCACGTGCAATTAGCTCTTTGCCGGTACCAGTTTCCCCGTGAAGCAAAACTGTTGAATCCGTGGGCGCCACGATCGCAACTTGGTCCAGCACCCTCTGAATGGCTGGGCTCTTGCCGACAATGCCCTCGAAGCAGTCCTCAGGGCTGATTTCTGGTTCGACGTGAAACTGTTGGTCTTCGAGTCCGCTCACATTGACAAGGCCTGTTTCTGCGAAGTCTCCGAGGTTTGTGAAATCCATAGTCGCGCTTCCCATAGTCTCCTCCCTAACCTTTCACACTTGTAGTGCTGTGCGAACTCTTTGCGGTTTCCAGACGTGGCGCGGAATGGCACGGCCCCAGGCTGGGATAGTTTGGAAAGATGGCTCGCAACAGTTTTTCGGAATCTTCCAGACGCATAAAGCCGGTTTGTGTGGGAATGAACGTCATATTTCCTCTCAATCGGCAAAAGGTGGATCGCAGCTAAGCTAATCTCTTCGTTTGTAGGTAAAACTCGATGATTTTTCCTAGTTGCGGCTGCGCCGCCGTCGTTAACGGCTTCCGAAAGTTCTTTGGTATGTAAAACTCAATCACTTTTGCCATGACAATCTCCCTAACCCCTGTGGGCGGGGCTAAAATCGGCGTCAAAAGTGCGGCTCCGAACACTGAAAATCTTCATCCTCGCGATATACGATTTCTTGTTCGTCCTCACTCCATTGAGTCACTGTGATGTGCGTGTAACCTTCATCGTCGATGCGAACGCGGATTGATGTGCCGTCTTCCATAACCTACCTCCGTTCAAGTGAGGCTTGTTTACGGGATGAGTCTGCAACAACCGCCTTTGGTTCACAACGGTAAATCGGGTGATCATGGTCTCGGTATATGGTGGGGGTTCCAGGTTGTACTTCTCGGAGAGGAGAACGTTAGTACTTTTGGGGGGATTGAAGGCTGTCTAGCATCGCGGGTCTTGGAGGTGTTTTCGGCCGTAGAGTTTGGCGTCAATCGACCACATTCCGGGTCCGATCATCGCCACGGTGGCACCCAGGCCAGCGAGCACGATGGCGATCAGCGAATTCCCCGACCACGCCAACGATATCCAGACCTCGACAGTTGCAATGGTAATTCCCGTGACTGGCGTCCAGAGCCCCAGAAGGAGAAATACGCCCGCGACAGCTGCAATCAAATAAGGGAGGCTGGGCACCAATCTAGCAGTTTCAAGGAGATGCGACACTCCGCAATAGAGCAGAACCGTGCTCGTCAGCCCGCGTTGAAGCTAGAGACCAGCGCCAGGCCAGCCTTCGGCGAAGGTGGAAAACAGACGTTGCAGACACGTCCTCCGATTGCTGCTCTCATGCTAGTGATCCTGGAAACAGATCGAAAGGGTAAAAAGTAGGATTTTCGAGTCCTACCGTTGGCGGATATCCAGCTCGATAATCCCGCGCTGGAGAGCGATGGTGACCGCGTGTGCGCGATCGTTTGCACCCAGCTTGGAGAGACTATTCGAGATGTGGTTCTTGACTGTGGTTTCTGCGATCGAGAGCTTGTCGGCGATTTGCTTATTGGCATTGCCCTCGCCAATTAAACGAAGCACATCAATTTCGCGCGCACTCAGCTGATCGTCGGCGGCGTGGTCGGCCAGTTCCACCGCAATTTCAGGCGGTATTCGCTTGCGTCCGGCATGGACGGTGCGGATCGCCTCCAGCAGTTCTGTGCGAACGTTTCCCTTCAGCAGGTAACCCCTTGCACCAGCCTTGATCGCCCGCAAGATCTGAACATCACCTGCATAGGTAGACAGAACGATAATCTTGGCTTCGGGAAACTCGCTTCTAATTCGACTGATGGCTTCGGTGCTGTCCACATTCGGCATTTGAATATCCATCAAGGTCACGTCCGGGCGGTGTGCGCGAAACTGTGCGATCGCCTCCTCCCCGTCGCACGCCTCCGCTACCATTTCCATATCGGGCTGAGTGTTGATGAGGGCCGCGATGCCCTGACGCAACAGAGGATGATCATCCACAGTCATGATCCGAATCGCACCTTTAATCGAACTAGGACCGGCGCTCATAAATTCTCGTCTTCCGAGATAGCTTAAATCTACCGCCATCGCCGGACTTTTCATAGGCGATAGCGGCTGGAACCCTCAATCGAACTTCTGTGCCAGCCCCCGCCTCGCTCCAGATATCCAATCGGGCTCCAATTCCTTCCGCCCGCTCATACATTCCGGGCAAGCCCCAATGACCGGCGCGACCTCCGTCTTTCAGCACGTTGGGGTCGATCCCTTTTCCGTCATCGCGTACGATTAACAGAAAAGCGTCGTCATCGTAGCGTAGCTCGGCTTCAATGTTCCGGGCGCGGGCGTGCCGGTAAGCATTGCGCAGGAACTCTCGTGCGATTCGATAGACTTCTTCCCTGATCATCGCCCGCTTCGCTCGTCGATTGCCCTCTACTAAAACCCGCAGAGGCGGGGCACTGTCCCCACCATTCTGCGAGGCTGCCAGTTCGCGCCCCATCGCCAACAGCATCTGCTCGAGGTCGCTTTCCTGGGGTGACCCCAAACGTAATTGCTGAATCGCACCACGACCCTCCTCGATTGCCTGATCTGCGGAAACTAAAACATAGCGACATAAGTAATTGCGCATAGCGATGAATTTGTGGTTTCATAGAAGAATGAAACCACTTGCCATTGCCGACTCTCCCACCATCATTCTCGGTTTGCAGGATGAGATCCGCCGTTCGGACGCCGTTCGGATGAATCTCGCTACGATCATCGCCTCCATGGGGTGCTCTTGGTCGCCCAAGGTATGACCTGTCCGGAAGTGGCCCGTCTTTTGGGCGATGGGCCACGGTCGGTGGAGTATTGGGTGGGTCGTTTTGAACGAGACGGTCTGGCGGGATTATTGGAGGGAGAACGACCGGGACGGCCGCGACGCTTGACCGAAAAACAACTGGCAGGGGTGGATC
>JBEKPJ010000103.1:0-12178 GCA_049520935.1 Terriglobales bacterium
GAACCCTGACAAGGTCAGACCGATCCCGGGTGGCAGTAAATCCTGTGCGCTCAATTCATTGGACATTGCTTTGACATTAGATGATCAAGTTCATGTCCGTGCACCGAAATTGAGGAAGAACCCCAATAGGGAAAAACGACACACTGCGAAGAGGCCGAATGACGGAACCGGGCCGAACAAGCCGAAAGTTGAGCCTGTCGTCGCTGTTTGACCGTGCCACGGAAATCGCTACAATTGGTTATGGCGAAAGGAAATCGACCCCAATCGCGCCGATATTGGGAACAGGGGGACTGCCGCGATGACGATTGAAATTCATAGGCCGGAACTCGAAGCCCTCATCCGGGACTGGATGAAGACGGGCGCGTTCCCGACCGTCGAGGATGCCCTGATGCAGGCTCTGAAATCTTCGCCGCTTCCGGCGGATCAAGAGGCCGATGCATCGAACGGAACGCCTGCCCTGACGGGGGCCGAACTGGTGGCGGCGATGCAAGCCTCGCCGTATAAAGAGATTGATCTTGAGCCGACCCGCGACCGCCTGCCTGTGCGCGATGTTGGGTTCTAATGGCGTGGTTGCTCGATACCAATGTCCTGTCGGAACTGCGTCGGCCAAAGCCTGAACAACGGGTCGTGGCTTTCGTGGCCGCTTGTCCGCTCGACCAGCTTCATATCAGCGTGATTACCCTGGCGGAGATTCGGTTCGGCATCGAGCTTGTTGCCGAACCCAATCGACGGGCGGAGTTGAATGACTGGCTCACGCACAAGGTGCGGCCCATGTTTGACGGGCGCGTGCTGCAAGTCACGGAAGACATCATGCTCAAGTGGCGGCTTCTGGTGGAGGAAGGCCGGAAAGCGGGACACACATTCTCCCAGCCGGACCTGATCATAGCGGCGACGGCCATTCATCACGGTCTGACGGTCGTCACTCGTGATCGAAGCGACTACGACAAGGCGCGGGTTCCGGTGGTCAATCCCTGGGACGCCTGATTGCCCTCTCTTATGAGGAGCTGAAAGAAATGATTATCGCCAAATCGGCAGACTCACTCTCATCTTTCTTGGCTTCCGTATCGGAGCTGTCGAGGGACTGGAGAGCGTACTGGGTAGAAAAGCGGGCTAAGGATGACGACTTGGCCACCGCTTGGCTTCCGTGGTTTCGGGGTGAAGATAGCGCCGAGTGGATTTCATCGACGGCCCTTCAACCAAAGCTGTACAGAAACGCCTTTGATACGAAAGTCATTCTCAGCCATGAGGGGGTTTGGCCACTATTGGAACGAAAACGCTCACGGGCGCAAAAGCCGGTGAACGATGATCCAGTCATGGACCTCCGTATTCTCACCTAAATAAGGACATTGGGGCACCGAAACGCTTCGCTGTGCCATCATCGGACGTTCGTTTTCCGAAAAGACACCCCGATGCCTGTCCACTTCATCAGCAAGACGCAGCAGTCGCGGTATGGTCGATACAACGAAGATCCGTCGCCCGAGCAGCTCGCTCGATATTTTTACTTGGATGACCGGGACTGGTCGATCATCAGGAAGTTGAGCAGTGAGCGGAATCGTTTGGGTTTTGCGCTGCAACTGGTAACCGTGCGCTTCTTGGGCACTTTCTTGTCCAAGCCGGCCGAAGCGCCCTTGGCTGTGGTCCAGCACGTTGCACAATAATTAGGTCTGAAGAAAATCGATGAGCTGGGACGATATGCTCTGGAGAGTACCGGCAGACGCCATGCTCGGCATATCCAAGAACTCTATGATTACCAAGATTTCGCCAATCCCACTGAAGGCTTTCGCTTGGTCCGTTGGCTCTACGCACGGACCTGGATGACCGACGAACCACCGAGTGTGCTTTTCGATGGGGCCACCGCACGCCTGGTGGAACGTAAGGTATTGCTGCCGGGAGCTACGACGCTGGCCCGTTTAGTCGCGCAGGTCAAGGGGCGAGCGGATCGACGGCTCTCGGACCGTCTGTCCAAGTTGCTGTCACCGGACGAAATCGAGAAGTTGGAAGGGTTGCTTGCTGTTCCGTCTGGAAGTCGCAAAAGCGCGTATGACCGATTGCGTCGTGGCCCAGATCGTGTCAGTGGTCCGGCGTTGGTTACGGCGCTGCGGCGGGCCACAGAATTTGAAGCCCTGAACAGTCGGAGGCCAGATGTTTCGGCGATTCCTCCGAATCGATTGAAATCGCTCGCTGTCGTTACCGAAAACTCCGTCCAATCTGAAAATGCAGAGGTTCCGAGCATTCATGAGATCCTGGTGATATCTCGATGAGCTCTCTTTTCGTCGCCCTTTTCGCTCTGGTAGCCTCCAGTTTTCGAACCCGTGCCGCCCTGCAGGCGGAGATCCTCGCGCTTCGTCACCAACTCACCGTTCTCCAAAAGAACGCGCCGCCTCGTTTGCGCCTCCAGCGCTCCGACCGGCTCTTGTGGGTCGTGCTCTCGCGATGGTGGCCCGGTTGGCGCTCTAGTCTGCACATCGTTCGCCCCGATACAGTTCTGGCCTGGCACCGCAGAGCGTTCGCGTGGTACTGGAGGCGGAAATCACGGCGGCGTCCGGGAAGACCCAACGTAGCCGCCGACATTCGAGACTTGATTCGGGACATGAGTCAAGCGAACCCGTTGTGGGGAGCACCGCGCATTCACGGGGAACTGCTCAAGTTAGGGATCGAGGTAGCGCAATCGACGGTGGCCAAATATCTTCGCCGACCGCGGAAGCCGCCTTCCCAGACCTGGCGAACCTTCTTGACCAATCACATGGAACAGATAGCCTCGATCGACTTCTTCGTAGTGCCGACAGCAACCTTTCGGATTCTGTTTGTGTTCGTGGTGTTGTCGCATGCTCGGCGCCGTCTGCTGCACTTTCAAGTGACCGAACACCCCAGCCAGGAGTGGACGATGCAGCAGATCCGGGAAGCGTTTCCCTGGGACCACGGGTGCCGATATCTTCTGCGCGACCGCGATGCGATCTACGGCGGCGATTTGGTAGCGATGACCAAAGGCCTGGGGATGGAAGCAGTGATTACCGCACCGCGATCCCCATGGCAAAATCCGTACGTGGAGCGGCTGATCGGCTCTGTACGGCGCGAATGTTTAGACCACATCATCGTGTGGAACGAAAGATCGTTGCGCGTGATTCTGCGAACTTATTTTTCCTACCACCAGCACTCCCGAACTCATCTCGCGCTGGCCAAGGATGCTCCAGAGTCGAGAGTCGTGGAGAAGCCAGAACGCGGGCGCATCGTCGCGATTCCTCAAGTCGGAGGACTTCATCATCGATACCAACGCCACGCCGCTTAGTGTTGTTCCTCAGCGATGGTAGCTTCCGTTCGTCTTCTGAACCAAAGCAATCTCGTCGCGAACCGAGACCGGATTTGTCTCTGCACTCCGCGCTTCGCGATCCAGAACCAACGCCGTCGTATGGCTGCTGCAAGGATGCCTCGATCCGTGTCTCCAGCAGAGAGTGTCGGCATGCAGACGAGATTTTCGGTAATGACAGCCTTCATTTCCGAGTTGTAAGCCTCAGCAAAGCAGGCGACTTTGCCAGTGGAGTTCACGGACGAGCAATTCGGGTTGCCGGCCGCCGATCCACCCAGGTTGAGGAACCCTTCCCACGCGCCAGTGATGTACCGATTCGCCAAAGTTACACCGCCAACAGTGACCATCGCACACACGACGCTGCCAGCGTTGTCGGTCGCGCAACCGGGGCCGAGACGACCGTCAGGCAACGCGTGTGAGCGACTTTTCTACTGCTGTCCCCTGGCGCGGCCGGTGAGCCGGGACTTCCCACCCGGCTCCACGGGACTACCGGCGCTTGGTTTACGGAAAATCGCCGGTGAGTTTCACTAGGTCGATGAATCCGACAAAATTTCTGGCAGTAGGAGCCGGTATCGCTGTCGTCGAAATTCACCGCACCAACTTGAAAGCCCGCCGATCCAAACGCCGGACCCGGCAAAAGACTTGAGCTTTAATGTCCCCTCAACCTTGCCATCCGTCGCCGGGGTGAAAACGACACTTATCGCAGCGGTAAACCGCTGCGCCACCCAAAATCAAGTGCAATATCGAGTTTTCGGCAGCCTCTTAGGGCGTATAGAGGAAGCCGTGGTACACGCCGTCGGCATCGATGTAGTATCCGCAGATATCGCCAGCGGTGTTGATCCCGTCGGGAAAAACGTAGACTGCGCCCGGAGGATCGATAGGGGTGAAGATGCCGTTGGTGGCGAGCATGAAGCCGTGCTGCACCCTACTGGAGTCAATGTAATATCCGACGATGACGCCTTTGCTGTTGATGGCGAAGGCGACGGTTCCCTCTCCAGAAGCGGTGCCGGCAGACGGGTCATCGATGTTGCTGATGGTGCCGTTGGCGGCGCGAGCGAAGCCGTGATTCACGCCGGTCGAGTCGATGTACCATCCGACGGCGACCCCGGCCGTGTTGATGCCCGCGCCGTTGGTTCCCTGATCAGCGGCCGTTCCCGCGTCTGGGGCGTCGTAAACGGTGAGGGTGCCGTTGGTGGCGCGCAGGTAGGCGTGATGCACATTGCTGGAGTCAATGCAGTTTCCCGAAGCCTCGCCGGCTGGGTTGACGGCGCCACCACTGGTTCCCTGGCCGTTGCCGGTGCCGGCGTTCGGACAATCGAAGACGGTGATAACGCCCTTCTTCGTCCGGGCATAGCCGTGATGGGCATTGTTCGGGTCGCGGTAGTCACCGACAATGAGCTCCGCGGTGCTGATGCCTCCGCCGGAAGTTCCCTTGTCATCGCCCGTGCCCGCGCCCGAAACGTTGATGTCGGTGATCACGCCGGCGGTGGAGCGCAGGAAGCCGTGAGTCGTATTGCCTGAGTCAAAGTACGTTCCCGAGATATCGCCGGCCGTGTTGAGGGCAGCGGCGGAGGTTCCCTGAAGGTAGCCGGAGCCCGCGCCCGAAACGTCGATGACGGTGAGGGCGCCGTTCTTAGCGCGGACGAAGCCGTCGAAGGTGGTGTTTGAGTCCCAGTAGCTTCCGACGATCACGCCCCCCGTGTTGATGCCCTCGGCAAAAGTTCCTTGACCGGGGTTAGTGCCTGCGTTGGGAGCGTCGATGACGGTGAAGGTGGGACTCTTGGACTCCACCATGGCAGCCTTGTCGGGCTGCTGCGCGCACGCCGCGACGGCGAGGAGCAGGCAGAGGCTAAGCAGGTAGAAGAAAGGAGACGTGGGTTCGATTAGGTTCTTAGCGTTCATTTTCAACCTTCCGAGTAGTGTGGTTGCCTCTGATGAGCTAGTTGTAAACTGGGTCTGCATGGGATGTCCTTTCAAGAGCTGAATTTCGCCAGGGGGTCCTGGGCAGAAGAGGTTGCTGCTGCTTTCCGCTAAGTAACCCACCCGGCATTTCTATTCCTGCGCGTTCCCGGCTACAAGCGTGCCGGTGTCGGTCTCGATGAGCAGCAGTTCCTTGCCTTCGTTCACCACAACCGTGGCGAAATTCGTCGCGCTAAATCCCTGCGGCGTAATCTGCGCCGTGCCGGTGCAGTCGGCGTTCTCCGTGTACGTACCGGTGATTGGAACGGTGAAAACCGTATAGTCCACACTGAAGGTTTCGTTGCCGGAAATGTTCCCCTTTCCGTCGAGAATTATCTGTCCGACAGCCGCTGTTGGTCGCCGCTCGATGTCAGTGTCCCGAAGAGGTTGGTGGCGAGCGTCAGTTTTTTCCCGGGCAGTCCGCATTTAACAGTGCCCTGAGCAATGCCAAAACCGGGCTCAGTAGTGTTGTTGTCGCTGAGAATTATCTGAAAGCCCTTTTTGCCATTGTCGAGAACAATGTTGAAGTTGGTCGGGGTAAGCACCTCACTGCTGAATGTTAACGATCCGGTGCAGTTACTCGAGATCGAATAGGTGCCGGTAAAGGTCCCGGTGCTAAGGGTTCCGTTGGAGCTGTCTGTAAACAGCCCGGTGAGGTTCCCCTTACCATCGCTGGTGATTTGACCGACGACACCGTGGGGCACGCCGGGACCGGCCAGCCGCCCATGAAAGTATCCGAAAACGCCGGTAAACGGCGCATTTGAGCAGGCGGCCGACGCCGGCCTCGCAGCGACGATGGTTGCCAGCAAGAAAACAGACGCACTTATCATCATGCGGAAACGCATTTTGTGTTTCTCCTAATTCCCGAGCGCCCTTAAGTAAATCTCCCAGGTCAAGTTCGCGCTCTCCATGTTGGCGAACGCGCGCCAGGGGAAATATGTTGCCCAAACAGTACTGCGCGAAAAACGGTGGGAAATGCCACTCCGACGCAAGAAAGTGCGAGATAATTTCGGGGCGGCGCTCCAAGGTGCAAAAAACAAGTGGGTTGGCAATCTCCAGAATGGCCGCTCGGGCGGTTAATTTCGCAGGACGTGGTGTGCGCATGCCGTGGTTAAGACTGCTGTCTTGTTCCTGCTGGTTGTGGCTGGCCACGGTAACATCCTGGGGCCAACGATATCCCATCGTGCCCGTGCCTAATTCCCCGCACGGCATTTTTACGATGATGCAGGATAGCCGCTCGCGGATCTGGCTGGGAACCATCGATGACGTCTTATGCTTCGATGGAGTTCACTTTTATTCTCTTCGCCAGTACGGTTTTCCCAAAGAGGTGCCCAATGGCTTTGCTGAAGATAGCGAAGGTGCCATCTGGATCGTGACTCAGGGCTCCGATGTCGGCGGCGGAACGGGCCGCGGTGGTTTGTACCGATATAAAGCCGGGCATATTGACAAATTGTTTTCCGGTGACGGTCTTAGCGTGGTGAGCGTTGCTCCAGACACCATGCTGGCCTCTTTCGCAACTGAGGTGGAACATCGCCCCGCATATGGCGACCTTTATCGCTTTCACAAGAACCGGCAAACCGAGACTCAGCAAACATGGACAGCCGAACGCCTATTCGAAAAAGCTGCGAACCATCTGACGGTTGATCGGCAGGGCACAACGCTTTTTCCCTGTCCGGGGGGTTGGTGTGAATTGGCAAGGCAGGAGGTAGCTGACGGACGGGGACTCGATACGCCACCGATCTTGATTCAGCATGCGGGCAATCCACTGGCGGAGAAAGTTTTGCGCGACCGCTTCGGTTGCGTTTGGTTTCGCGCCGAAGTCGCGGCGAGTTATCAGTGCCCGGGGATGGCGGCCGTTGCGTCAGTCCCCGACACAATCGCTAAGGATGATCTCAGCGCGCACCTGGAAGAGACGGCGGACGGGTCGGTGTTTATGTTGGTCAATCTCGCACTGGGCCGGCCCGGAGCGTTTCATACGGCCAGGATTGCGAACGGCCTGCCGTCGGATCTGGACACGGCGATGGTGGCGAAGGATGGAACGATCTGGTTGGGTACGGAGAGCGGACTTTATCGCTTCATGTACCCCTTCCGGCTGGAATACTGGAATCAGGAAAACGGCGTGGAGTCTCCTTATTCTATCTTGGGAGTGAACAACAAAATCTTCACCACCTCCCTGGGGATCGCGACCCTAGATAAAGACCGTAATCGATGGAGCACGCTGCCCGGCACCGAGCAATTAAATGGAGTTGGGAAGCTGATTCCCGGCCCGACCGGAACCATTCTTGCGACATCTAACCGTGGCGTGGCCGAGATTCGTGTGGATGGAACGATGGTTGCCCGGTCCGGATCTTTCGACCGCGGAACGACACTGGCGAGGACCAAGGACGGCGAGATATGGATGGGCGGAGAACTGGGGCGAACCGGAATCAGCCGTGTATCCAGACAGGGAGATCGCCTTGTTCTTAGGCCTGAGAATGTTCCGAAGGAGATTACACCGGACCTGGAATATGATGCGGCTCGGGATACGCTCTGGGCCTGCGATGGCAGAGAGCTATTGTTCCGGACAGGTGGAACATGGCGGTCTATCTCCAGCAAAGATGGCCTTCTCGATATCGATTGCCGATCGATTGCGGTTCAGCCCGGCGGCAATGTGTGGATGGGTTATCGAGCCTCTCCCTATGCGCTCATTAAGAATGCAACTTCTGGCCAGCCAATAATCAGGAACTACACCGACGACGTAAACAAACTCATTGCCGACAATTCCAACGAGATTCTTGATGTCGACCGGCGGGGCTGGATTTGGCGTGGCTCGCACGCAAGCTATGTGGCCAATGCCGAGGCGGCCGAGGCTGGGGAGTGGCTGCGTTTGGATCAGCAGGACGGGATACTTCCGACGGGTGCGAATACGCACGCTTTTTTTGCCGATCCTGATGGCTCAGTTTGGTTTGCCGGCGGCGCAACGATCGTGCATTTTTCACCTGCTGAGGACTTTGCCACGAACTTTCCATCCCCAAGCGTTTTCATTGCCGGGTTCTCTGCCGGCGGAAGTAACCCGGCGCTGGCAGAGACGGTTTCGGCGATACCCGACAGAAAAGATGCTGTCGCCCATATTGGTTCACTCCAGTTTGACCGGCGGAATGCGCTTCGACTGCGTTATCGACTTCTCCCTGAACAAACGTCCTGGCAGGCAGCGCACGACTTTGAGATTCACCTCGGCAAGCTGAGTTGGGGAAGCCACACCCTGGAAGTGCAGGCGCAGCTGAGCACGGGTCCGTGGTCGGCGATCACGTCTCAATCTTTCACTGTATTGAGACCGATTTGGTTGTCGTGGCAGGCGGTTTTTGGATTTGCAGGATTTGCTCTTGCCGCTGGCATGGGCGCAACGGGCTTGCGCAGTTGGCGGAGAAAGCGCAAAGCCAGAAGGGACAAGGCGCTTCCCTCGCTGGCCGAATGGCGAGTGGCTGCACTTTCGCCGGAATTCTGGCAACTCGATGGCACGGTGCTCGACTCCCGCTTTGAAGTTGGCCGCGTGCTGGCGCGCGGCGGATTCGCGACCGTTGCCGAGGGCAGGGACCTTCAGGAAGGAGGCCGACCCTGCGCCGTGAAGATCTTCCGAAAAGACTTGATGGATAACGATTGGATGACCAGGCGCTTTCAGCAAGAAGTGCTCGCGCTGGAGAAGATTGACCATCCCAACGTGGTCCGAATCTATGGCCACGGAACAACCACCACCGGATCGCCTTATCTGGTGATGGAGTTTGTCGACGGGCTCACCTTACGCGAACGATTGGAAAACGACCGCCTGACACTTCAGCAGACTGCGAGCTATCTTCGGCAGACCGGGAACGCCCTCGCCGAGATTCACGCCCACGGAATCTGCCATCGCGATTTGAAGCCTGAGAATCTGATGATTCGTAACGGGAGTCCGGCAGGCCAGGATCTCGTGCTGATCGATTTTTCGATTGCCATCGTGCGCGACCCCGACGAAACACTGCACGGGCTTTCCCGCGCCGCGGGAACCATCTACTACATGGCCCCGGAGCAGTCGATCGGCTATGCTGATCCGTCCACGGATATCTACAGCTTGGCGAAAATCGTAATCGAAATGCTGACCGGCCAACGTCTTTCCACTTTACTGCCCGACGCCTCGATGGACTTGCCTGACCGCGTGCGCGAGTTACTTGCTCGATCAGGTTTTGGATTGTCCTCTCGCTCCATCGAGCTCATGAGTTCGGCCCTCGAGTTCGACCCGTCGCGGCGACCCAAAGACGCCAACGAATTCGCGCGACAAATCGCACAGGAGTTGGGATCACCTTCCACAGACCATGTAGTGAGCTGAGTGGTCGAGAATCCATGGCTGTCCCGACGTGATGTTCTTACTTTTTTATCTATCCTAATTGTTATCTAAACCAGCCGGTCCTGCAGCCAATCTCGCCCTTTTTCCCAAAGATGCCGCACCTGGCGAAGAGTCAGCCCGGTGATTTCCGAGATCTCTTGCAGGGTAAAGCCGGCAAAGTAATGCATATCGACGACGCGGGCGACGTCGAGGTTAGATTTTTCAAGCTGCTCCATGAGCAGGCCGATCTGGAGGATACCTTCTGGATTGGAGGTCTCCGTTCGCACGAATGAGGCATTTTCGTCGAGCGACTCCGGCTTCTCACCCTCGCCGCGGCGCTGGGCCAGGCGGTGCCGAGCAAAGTCCACCAACACTCTTCGCATGGCGAGGGCGGCAATCGCGAAGAAGTGGTCACGACTGCTGATCTGCCAACCGCCCTTCCGGAGGCTGCGCAGCCACACTTCGTTGATCAGTTCGGTAGGCGACAGGGGCGCAACATAGCGTTCACGGCGCAACTCGCGGATCGCGATCTGGTGCAATTTCGGTAGCACTTCTCGAAGCACAGTTTCGGCAATCTCCCGATCGCCGCCGGAAAACGATCGCAATTGCTCTGTCAGAGAGGGAACGGAGTCCATTGTCCTCAAATACAGTCCAAGTAACTGATCGTTCTGTAAACGACGAGATGCGAGAGTTCATCACAGCTGTGCACCAGAACCACTCTGTGACGAAGCTACGACTAGAGAGTCGCGATCTGGAGTGCACGGTAGCCCAAGTCATCACCATACTCGCACAACCGCAATCGTGATTCCAGTCCAGGGCAAACCACGAGTCCGATGGTTCCGTGATCAGGGCAGCAATGACACTGGCAAAAAGCGTGATCTAGTGCCAGGCTGTCGGGTAGTGTTGCAACTTTGAGATGAAGACAAGTTTTTCGCCGAGCGTCTGTCGTTTGTCCTCAGGTTGCCAAATCGAAAAGGCTGTCGATGAAACGAATCTGCCGAAGAAGGTCGTCTCCCGTCACCCATCGAACCTGCCCCTTCCGGATCATGTGAAGCGCTTCGTAGCCTTGAATCGTTCGCCGGGCCGGCTGAAATTCTCGGAAGCCTTGCTTGGCCTTCACTCGCCGTTTAATGGCTCGATGGTCCTGTTCCAGAATGTTGTTTATGTATTGCACCGGTCGGTGCCGACAGTGCTTGCGCAGCGTTCCATCCTTCTTACTGTCGGGGATCGCGGAGCTGTAGATCGGCGCCAGATCCGTGTTGATCACTCGCGGTTGGGGATGGGACGGATCGCCGAGCGCCTTGCGAAACAGCCGCTTGGCAGCGTCGGCGTCACGGAATGCTGACAGCAAGAAGTCGATGGTGGCACCGTTGGAATCGATGGCGCGATACAAGTAACACCAGCGGCCCTTCACCCGAACGTACGTTTCGTCCACTCGCCAGGACTTGTTGGTCGGCTTGAGATGCGGCCGTAGTCGCTGCTCCAACTCCGGACCGTAGCACTGCACCCAGCGCCAAACTGTCGTGTGATCGAGATTGAGACCCCGCTCCTCCAGGAGTTCCTCAACATCGCGCAGCGACAGAGAATAACGAAGATACCACCGGACCGCACAAAGGATGATACCGGGTTCGGTCTGCCGCCACTTGAAGATCGCGGGTCGGGTTCTCATTGCGCGATTCTTTCACGCCACCAGCCAGCAACGCTGTAAAGTTGCAACACATCCCTTTTCCGGCTTTTTCGTCGCCATTTTCACAAGCTCCTCACAGTGAACGTCAATCCGCTACCCGAGTGTGGACTTGCCGGTGACGGCAAGAGTGCTGTATATCATGTGTCCGCGACATCGATTTTGACATCGTAGAGTAGTGCGTACCATTCGGTGGTTTCAAGCTTAAGCTTGAAGCCTTGTCGGTAGAAACCGCCTTCGGCAAGAACCCGCTGAGCGGCGGCGTCAGTGGCACTGCACTCTCCGCGGGCACTGATCCACCGTTTCACATGTTCGAGGCCATTGGCTTGGTCGCGCACGGGAACAACTTCCGACCGTTCTTCGCTTGCTTCAAAGAACACGCACTCGGCGATGTAGGCTGAATGTTCTTGCCGCGCTTTGCGTACTGCGGCAATGCGAAGGTCGTGTAGCAGGGCTGAAGGTTTTTGTCGCGCTCGTTTCATTGGTTCACCGTTCGCTTTCTGAAAGCCGCCAAGCGAGTTCCACAACTTTTGGGTTGAAGGGAGCGATGCCGGCAGCGCACTGCTCGAAAGGATTGAAGGGCAAGGGCAATTGATAATCCGCGCCGGGATGTTGCTCGCGCCAAAGGATGACGAGTTGCGGCGGGAGCCATACATCGAGGACCTGCAGGCGCTCGATAATCGCATGGCAGGCGGCACAAAGAGAAATCATGAGCGCGGGTTGAGAGATGCCGGGGACGCGATGATGGACGACGATCCAATCGCGGTCTTCCTGGCCCGCCAGCCGCAACTCTGCGTGGATTTACGGTAGCGTATTATACGCAGGATTGACCCCACGGATAACTCTCACAATTGTCTGTCCAAATTCGGAATGATATGGCTGCTCAAAGCCCGTA
>JBEKPJ010000104.1:0-12140 GCA_049520935.1 Terriglobales bacterium
GCTACCCGAGGACTCGACGGCGACCATCGACCCTGACTTCGCTAGGGATGTGGAAGCGGCTGTCGAAAGTCATCGTGAGCCGCTCGAACCGCCCGCATGGGACTAATCCTCGATTCCAGTGTGCTGATCACAGCCGAGCGCCAGGGGCAAAACGCGCGGCAGATGCTTGCCGCGATCTCGGGCAAGGCAGGGAATACCGATATCGCCGTCTCCGTGGTTACTCTGATCGAACTGGCCCACGGCGCGGCCCGTGCCGATACGTCGCAGCGAAAAGAGAAGCGGCAGCAGTTCATTCAGGAGCTTCTCACGGCCCTACCTATGCATCCGGTAACGGTGTCTCTTGCCCTTCGCGTCGGACAGATCGATGGCGAGAACCAAGCGAAAGGCATTCGTCTTCCGCTCTCTGATCTGTTGATCGGGGTGACGGCCTTAGAACTCGGCTACAGCGTAGCCACGGGCAATCTCCGCCACTTCCAGATGATTCCCGGCTTGTCAGTCGTGCAGTTTTAGTCGCGGGATTCTGCAATCACTTTGCAATCACTATCGGCGAGGTAGACTTTTGCCACCGAAGCTAGCTGGCCACTTTTAACCGCAAATGTACCCACGCGTCGAGATCGGATGCGCGGAAGCGCCACAATTTTCCGATCCGCATAGCGCGTATCTCGCCTTTACGTGCGAGACGTTGCAGTGTCTTCGGATGGATTTGCAGCAATGCTGCGGCTTCGCGCGAATCGAGGAACCTCTCGAAATGAGGGAAAGGCTGGCTGACTGGAGTTGCTTCGTGTATCTCGCTCATAAAACCCCCTACAGCGAGAGTCGAGACCGGGCGGAAATCACGGCGGTCGTCTGAAGGTCGGCTGTGGCTTCCGACTTCGTTCGACAGATTTCGAGTCCATTCACTACTCGGCTGGCGTTAGTCTTCGCGTCATGGGCGGACGAGAACATATTCGTATAGAAACCGTACGAGACGCATTTTGTTGCTTCCTTTCAAACAATCTTTTTTCTCATCCACTTCGAGATAGCTTCTCAAGAAGTGCTTAAAGTGCCTAAAGCGCCTACAAGTGCTTTTAGGTACGTTTGGGGAATCCACGGGAACAGAGCAACGGCCCGCACTCAACTTCCCGTCTCTTTAGCGAGGCGGTTCTATTGATCCGCCGCGACATTTCCCCCTCTATGTATAGAAGGAACCTGCGGCAGGAGAAGTATGTCGAAAATATTTCGAACCTGGCCCGAACGGAATTGCAGAGAATGGGATTGGAAGGAAGAAGTGCGATCCCCTGGGCCTGCGGAAGAAACTGAACTATCAATCACTCCTGCTAAGAGTTGTTTTCTTATGCACGATCCCCGCTTGCTGGTCCGCAGTTCCAGTCCGCACTCAACGCGTCTTGCAGCTACTTACAAGTACTTGGCAGTCCCACGTGTCCTTGTAAGTTCTTAAAAACACTGGTTATACACACTCTGAAAAGGCTGGCGTCGGGGGTTCAACTCCCTCCCTGGCCACCAAATCTAAGAGATTCAATCGTTTACCTCCCATTGTTAAATCACCGCATCCAGTCGATATTCTAAAGATCGACGATCTTCGATGTCCGTAATCCTCTGCATCTACTAGGGTTGAAGATTGGTAGAGCGCAGCCCATAAGGGCTTGGCGTCAACGACAAAGTTGAAGGTCGATTTACGATCTGTTGGCAGTTGTGATAATATGCCGACACATTGTAAATACTGCAATGAAACTATCCAAGACAGAACAGGTCGCTCGTCTGGTTCGGAAAGCCGGTGTGTTCCGGCCCCGTGAACTGGATCAAGTCGGCATCCCGAGACAATACCTTCGCCTAGCGAAGGACAGTGGTCTTGTACGGCAGGTCGGAAGAGGGCTGTACGTCGCCGAAGGCAGCCGCGTGACCGAACACCACACTCTGGTAGAGGCGACGAAACGCGTGCCACACGGAGTCATTTGTCTGCTGTCGGCACTGCGTTTTCATGGGCTCACGACCCAATCGCCACATGAAGTTTGGCTGGCCATTGGGCACAAGGCACGGCGCCCCCGCGCAGACTACCCTCCGCTGCGAATTGTGCATTTCTCGGGCGAGGCTCTCGCTTATGGTGCAAAGGAGAAGAAACTCGAAGGTATGATCGTGCGAATCTTTGATCCCGCAAAGACCGTCGCGGACTGTTTCAAGTTCCGAAACAAGATTGGACTCGACGTGGCGCTGGAATCGCTGCGAGATTGCTATCGGCAGAAAAAGGCCACCATGGATGAGCTGTTCATGGCAGCAAGAGTCTGTCGGGTGGCACGCGTCATGCAACCCTATCTGGAGTCGCTCGCGTGAAAAAGGCCTTGGTCAATTTGTCGGCGTCAGTGCGGCAGCGGCTCTTGAACTTGGCGACGGACCGCAAGGAGGATTTTGGGCTCGTCTTGAGCCGCTACGGATTGGAACGGTTCCTGTATCGCCTGAGTGTGTCTTCCCATCGCGATTCGTTTGTGCTGAAAGGAGCTTTGCTGTTGCAAGTCTGGACTGGGGAGACTTACCGTCCAACCCGAGATCTAGATCTGCTCGGAAAGGGAATGGCGAATCTGAGCTATCGGAAGATCTTCTCAGATGTGTGCTCACAAGTCGTGGAAGACGATGGCCTGTCCTTCCTGTCCGACACGATTCGCGTAGAACGTATCAGAGACGAAGAAGCCTACGAAGGAGTGCGTGTTCTCCTCGAAGCGCGGCTGGGCGATGTGCGCATCCCTCTACAGATTGATGTTGGTTTCGGTGACGCGATCGTGCCGGCACCGGAGGAATTGGAATACCCGACGCTCCTTGAGTTTCCTGCTCCAAGACTAAGCGCATACTCCAAGGAGAGTGTAGTTGCTGAGAAATTCGAAGCCCTCGTGAAGCTGGGCATGGCGAACAGCCGAATGAAGGATTTTTATGACCTCTGGGTGCTGGCCCAAAGATTCCAATTTGAGAGTGCCACCCTAGCTGCAGCCATCCGAGCAACATTTGCAACGCGGGAAACTGTGCTGCCGATTTCATTGCCGTTAGCGTTGCAGATGGACTTCTATCAACTCCCGAGCAAACAAACGCAATGGAAGGCTTTCTTGAAAAAGAGTGGCCTGAACGCTGATTCCTCGCTGGAGGAGACGATCCGAGTCATTCGAGAATTTGTGATGCCTATCGTGGAAGGAATTGTGAAAGGAGATCGAGAAAAGAAGATTTGGCAGATAGGAGGGCCTTGGAAATAGTTTCTTGTGAAGGTTCTCAAAGCCAGTCGATGCAGCAATCGCATTTTGGACAGTACCTTGTCGCGACGGTGGCCTCGGTAACGTGCTCACGCTAGGCTCATGCACTCAACCGCCTTACGGTCGGCCGTATTACGAAGTGGTGTGGAGGCGTTCGATTGCTGCTAAGTTGACTTCAGCGCATTACCAAGAAATTCCACCACCGCCATCATCCACGACTCATTTCGAGGATCGCATGATCTTGAGCAGTATCGACCCCAAGAATGGCCGCGAACCACCTGGCTTCGGCTTCTCTGGATGCTGCAACAGCCGAATAGCTTTCGTTGAATGCTTGCAAAACCTCAGCGGGAGCAGTCTCAGGCGTGCCGCTATGAAACACGGGGTTGGGCGCATATTGAATGCTCAATTGAATTTCCTGAGCGATGCCGTCTCCACGCAACAACGACGCGACCACCAGCGCGGCATCAATACCTGCGGTAACGCCGGCTGCGGTGACCAGATTGCCATCAACTACGACGCGCGATCGAACGGGTGTGGCTCCGTAGTACGGCAGCAGATTCCAAGCAGACCAGTGAGTAGTGGCCTGACGGCCACGCAATATCCCAGCTCCGCCGCAGAGAAAAGCTCCTGTACAAACCGAGAACACCAATCTGCCCGCAGCAAAGTGATTTCGAATAAGGGAAAGCACTTCTTCATCATTCATGAGCTCTTGCTGTCCGTAGCCGCCGGGTACTAGTAGAATGTCGAACTCGGGCGCCTCGGCGATGTTCATTTCGGGAGTCAGAATCAGCCCCTGATATCGCGGACCAGGTTTTTTGTTTTCGCGATCACATGGATGGTTGAGTTTGGGATTCGCGAGAGCACTTCGAACGGGCCGGTAAAGTCTATTTGGTCCATCCGCGGAAAAATCAGAGCCCCGATCGTCAAATGTTTCATTTGCCTTTCGGGCTTGCTTCTTTCTGAAAGAGTGACCGGTGCGTCCATAACGTAGCGCCTCCTATTTCGAGGCTTTGTTTCAACAACGACATCAAGTCCGTGGCCGAAGATCGAATCCAATCAAGCTGCTTTTGATGCTTCCGCAGGTCGAATGGGCGCCGGCGGGAAAACGACTTCAACCAGTCCGGTCGCCACGTCATAAACGAGACCGGAGATGAGCCACTGCGCCGGCAAAGCCGGAATCGCTCGCAGCGCCGCAATGTCGACAGCGACCGACGCGCGGGGATCGGTGACTGTCTTGCTGTGGAGTTCGCCTGCGGGTATCCGAAAATAGTGCGACAGCAGATCCGCATCGCCGACGAGGCGGGTGATGCCGCAATCGGTATGGTGAAGTACGATGAGGTGAAAATCGCCGCCCCCTCCCGGAATCGCCTTGGCAACCTCACCGATCCGTCCGAGTAGACCCAACTCCTCCACCAAAGCTGGGGTGATTCGACCGCCTATATTACGCATCACGACGGCCTCACCCGGTTTAATTCCGAGGACATGAGCCGGGTCTACGCGCATGTCAGCGCAGCCGATGATGATTGCCTTCACATTTGGCAGAGCTCGCGGAAGCGAAGGCATGAGCGTACCGTTCCTACCACAACCTTCTGTTGAACTCGCTTCCCGTCCGAGTCCCGAGTTGTGCGGAAAAACAGCATCCAAGTTTCACCGTTGCTGCGTCTTTCTTTTCTTAACCAACCACGTTGATGTCTCTGTGCCATTTCAGATTTCTCCTCTAGGCACGCGAGACTGCCGCTCGCATTGTACCCTGCCTGCGAGCAGAGAAGAGCAAGTTCTGAAAGGCGGAATCTCCACAGGTGGCGGGGACCACTGCCAAGTGGATAGCCGGGAACAACACCACGCCGTGCTAACTGACGGATGCGGCGCGGACTCACCTGCAGGAACTCAGCTGCCGCGTCGGCATCAGCAAGCTGCTCGATTTCGCCGCCGACTGCGAATTGATAGCTGCTCTGATGGGAAGACAGGCTAGACGTGGAAGGCTGGGATGGGGGACACATGTTGACTCCGTTCGGACGAAGGTTGTGACATTTCCATTTTCTTCTTTCGCTTCCATAGTGGCGGGTCGGACTGGAACTGCGAAGGTTCCGTCAAGGGCGACCGGAGGGAGCCGCGCCAGCGGGCCTGCCCCTTGACGGGTTCTTCGCAGTTCCGGTTGCGTTCATGTGCAAGCGAAAGAAGAGGTTGGATGCGAGGGATGTTGTTCGCGTGCTTCATTGAGCCGCCTCATCCGTCGATGTGGATTTACTTTGAATCTTGCGGCCAGGGTGAGTTGTTGTGGCGCTCGGCGCTGCTGCCTCTGGCTTCGACGGAACCACGACCGTGTTCGAGGTTGGTCCCGGTGCCGTTGAATTGATCCAGCGGTAAAACAGGGTTCCGAGCGCAAATCCCAAAGCCAGAGCCACACTGCACAGAGCGAGCACTGACCACTTGTACTCGCGCAGGAACGTGTGCGTTAAATCGTGCGCGGCTTGCTTGGCGGTGTCTGTGGCGTACTCGATGCTCGTACGTAAGTCATTGATCGCCCGGCGAGCCTCACCGGCGGCGCCTCGATAGGAATCCGTCAATTCTCTCGATGACTGGTCAAACTCGCCCGCGATTTGCTTGGTTTGTTTCGAAACCACGGCGAGGGCTCGCGCAGTCTCAGGAATGCCGCTTTGCACAAACTGCTGGCGCAGACTCTCGCTGAGTTTCTCGGCAATCGCTGCGGGGCTGATGCCCTCGGCGATTTCTGCTGGCAATTGTGCCAGCCGTTCTTCGAGTTGTTGGCGCAGAGCGACTGCATCTCGTCGGGCGGACTGAATGGCCTTGATGCTGTCGCCTAAGATCGTGGCAAGCTGTTCCCGCTCGATGGCGATCTGCGCCGGCGTTTGCCGGGTTACCAATGCCAGGAAGCCCATCGCCCGGGCAATCCGCAGCATCTCGTCATCTGGGGGCAAGCGGCGCAAGTGCGCCATGTCGCGATACCATAGCGGACGCTGTTCTGCGGGCAGCAGCCTGGCGATGTCGTCGATGAAATCGGACTCGGCAGGTTGCTCCTCTACGAGTTTGGGCTTGGAGTTCACGGCAAAAGCAACCCCTTCGCCTTTTCAATCTCCGCAAAGAGTCGGCGCCGGTAACTCTGAGCGCGGATCACCAGTGACGCCCGCTGTAGCTCCGGGACGCTCAGCCTCCGTTCGACGATTTGGCCCAGAGTGACGCCGTGTTGTCGGGCGGGGTTTTCGAGTTCCGGCAGACGAAACTCCATCGTCAACACAACTGGCTGGAAGACTGTGCGAAATTGCTTAGCTTGCTCGCTTTCCCGCCAGTAGGAGAAATCAGCTTGATGGGTCATGGCGTTCTCAACCACAACGTAGTTCACTCTGTCCTGGAGTCTCGCCGCCCAGCTCAGAACACTTTCCACACTCGCCGGGTCGGGAGTGACGATGCCGACGGCCGTGAATGTCACGCCCGTAGATGCCACATCCTCGAACATGCTGTCGAACCACTCGTGAGTAACCTGCCCGGAGCTTGCACCCATGTCCGCGAGGATGATGGGCGCGCCCTCGGCCAAGAAGTCAACGAAGGCGTCGAGGCCGGCGGCAGTGTGAATGTTTACCTTGGTCACACTGCCGTCGAAATAGTGCTTCAAACTTCCGCGAGATTTGTTCTCGGTGTCGAGGTCGAGAAGCGTCACCGGAATCTGGTGACTCTCGAACCATTCGGCCAGAACGAGCATGAAGCTCGTTTTGCCGACGCCACCCTTTCCTCCCATGGTGAGAATGACGCGCTTGGCTGTGGCGCTCGACGAGACGGCAGAGCGTGAATTGACGTTTTTCAGTTGCGTTGCAGCAGCGGCACTGGACTCGTTAGACTCGTACATATATGACTACTCCTTCCCTTGCTTGTTATGCTGAAGCCGCAACGGTTCGTCCGGGTTGTATTCAAATAAAAGTTTTTTTGCGCTCGTTTTCGGCGGTCGGTCTTTCAATTCCTTAATCGTCCTTGCAATGCCTTCCAATGCCTTTTGTGGCCTACCAGTGCCTTCGCGAGCCCCTGTGCCCTTATAAGTACTTGTAAGTCCTTCTTTGTTCTTCTTAGTCGCTATTGTTCTCAAAGCCGATGGGAGAACCTTCGCTTTTGACTTCGACCGTGCGAGTACAAAGTCATTCACGGTGCTCGCACCTACCTTGAGGCCACAGGCTTTCTTGAGTATGTTCGCAATTTCTCGATAAGTACGGCCGCGCTTCCGCATCTCAGTGATTAGCTCGCTGTACGGTTCGAGGCGGGAGCGTGGCTGTTTCGCTGGCAGGTTGTTGAGTATGGCTTCAAATTTGGCGTCCATAATCTTTCTCCAAAGGCGTCAGGCGAGATGGAATCCGGCGAAAGGCCGTTACTGATACAGACGCCGAACGTGGGTCGAAGGGATGGCCGGACAATCTCCGGATACAGACCGGACAGAGACCGGACAAAATCCGGATGCACACCGGACGGCCTTCAGGTCGTGTATGTGACACCGGGCCTAACGCGGAGCGTTAGGGAGGGTGTCTTTCTGCAAGTGGGAAGTTAGAGGCTTTCAACCATGCTTACCATTCGTGCCATGTCCGACGGAACCGGCTACTCCGCACGCCATTTGCAACACAGCGACTACTACGCCGAAGGTGAGCGTGTCACGGGCCAATGGCAGGGCCGCGGCGCGGAGATGCTTGGCCTGGCCGGGGGGGTTCGGTCGGATCAATTCGAGGCGCTGCGCCAGGGCCTCGATCCCCAAAGTGGTGAGTTCCTCCGGCAGCGCCACAGCGCCGACCGCACAGCGGCTGATGGCACCACCCAGAGCCGAGGCCGAAATCTGTACGACTTCACCATCTCAGCTCCCAAGTCGGTTTCAGTCATGGCCCAACTGGGTGGGGACGCTCGACTGGCGGACGCGCATCGGAAGGCCGTTCAAGAGGCACTGAAGGAGTTGGAATGCCAGGCTGCGAGTCGCGTCCGAATTGAGGGGGCGAACGATAACCGCATCACGGGCAATCTTGTATTGGCCGTCTACCATCACGACACCAGCCGCGAACTTGACCCCCAGCTTCACACCCACGCGGTTGCCGCGAATCTGACCTACGACGGCGCGGAGGGCCGCTGGAAGGCCCTTCAAGCCTCCGGCATGTACGAGCAGCGGGCTTACCTGACTGAGGTCTACCGGAATGCCTTGGCCCGTGAGGTGTGCTCTCTGGGTTACGAGATCGAGGACCGGCGCAGCTCCAAGGGCAAGAACCTGGGCTTTGAGATCAAGGGTGTCTCCGATGAGTTGCTCGAAAAATACAGTCAGCGCAGCGAGCAGCGCGACCGGGCGATTGCCGAGTTTGTCGAAAGTAAGGGTCGCCGGCCCAGCGACAACGAAATCGCCGTGCTGATTCGTGAGTCGAGGGCCGACAAGCTGATTGAGATTTCAACGGCGGAAGTGCATTCGCGCCAAACGGCTCGACTGACCCCACAGGAGAGCCTAACCATTGAACAAATCCGCGAAACAGTCCTGGAGAGATCCCAAAAGCAGCAACTAGAGCCAGAGAGTGCAGTTCGTTCCCTCGAGTACGCAAAACAGCACGTCTTTGAGCGCGTCTCCGTGGCGCTCGACCACGAACTCTTGACCGGAGCACTCCGTCATGGCCGTGGCCGGATTGACTTGGCGGAACTGAAAGGTGAATTTTCACTGGAAGAAAGCACCGGCAAAATCCTCCAAGCTGGGAAGGAAGTCGCGACACGCGAGAGTCTTGACCGTGAGCGGGACATGATCGAGCGGATCAACCGTGGGATCGGCCAGTTCGAACAGTTGGGCGGGCAGCATGAATTCGCGCCTTCGGCTCGTCTGCGCTCCGAGCAGAAGAATGCAATCGAATCTGTTCTCGAGTCCCGTGACCTGGCCGTGAACATTCGCGGGGCGGCAGGCACCGGGAAAACCGCTACGCTCGAAGAGCTGCAGCGCGGGCTCGAAGAGAGCGGACGCCGGGTGTTGGCGGTGGCTCCCACGATGAGCGCAGTGGAAGAACTCCAGAAAGTCGGCTTCTCGGATGCCATTACGGTGGAACGGTTGTTAGAGGACCGGAGTGCTCAAACAGACTCATTCAGGAAAGCGCTGATCGTGGATGAAGCGGGCATGGTTTCCGGTCGTCAAATGTCCGAACTCCTGAAGCTGGCCGACGAGCAGTCCATGCGAATCATCTTCAGCGGTGACACCAAGCAGATTCGAAGTGTCGAGGCCAGCGATGCTCTTCGGGTGCTGGAAACAGAGTCTCACTTGAAAAGCATTTCGCTTAGCGAGGTGCAACGGCAGACCGCCCAAGGCTATCGCGAAGCGATTCAGGACTTGCGCCGTGATCCTGGGCGCGGCTTCGACAAGCTGGAACAAATCGGTGCTGTGCGTGAAGTCCCGTGGTCCGACCGGGCACAGGCGGTTCAACAACTCTACTCAAAGGCTCAGGCGCAGGCCAATGCGAAGGGCCAACCCCGCAGTGTGCTGGTCGTCGCCGCCACACACGAAGAAATTGGCCATATCACCGAGGCTATCCGCGCTGAACGCACGCGTACAGGAGAACTGGGACAGAGTACCCACCAGCAGCACCACGTAGCGCTGAACTGGACGAGCGCGGAGAAAAGTGACGTGCGGAACTATGCTGCAGGCCAGGTGCTGGAATTTCACCGGGCTGTGAAGGGTGTTGCCAGACACGAAGCGCTCGAAGTCATCGGCGTGGAAAACAACAAGGTCGTCGCTCGCAATGCGCATGGCGAAGAACGCCAATTCACAACAAAGCGGGCAAAATACTATGAAGTCTATGAGCGCCGCATCATCGAAGTTGCTCCCAACGATAAGTTGCTGCTGATGGCAAATCGGCGCGAGTCGGGTTTTCGCGCAACCAAGGGCGAGTTAGTGACGGTATCGAGAATCGGCGAGCAGGGCCGGATTCATCTGCAGGATGGCCGCGCTCTACCGGAGAACTACAGACAATTCACACACGGCTATGCTGTTACCGCCCATCGCAGCCAGGGGAAATCTGTCGACGCCGTTGTGATCTCCGCTGATGGGATGCGAAAAGAGCTGTTCTATGTGGCCGCTTCGCGGGGCCGGGAGAGCATCACGGTTGTGACCAGCGATAGTGACCTGCTGCGGGAGTCGGTAGCACACTCGGTGGCACGGCAATCCGCTTCCGAGTTGTCGCGCAAAGCGCAAGAACCGCCTTTGGAAAGGCAGCAACCGTCTTTACGCGAACGTGTACGCCGTGAACTGCAGGTTGCCCACGAGCTAGGGTGCGATAACTCACACAAAGGAAAGGGGCCACTTAGACAAACGCCGGTTCCCGAAACAGCGCAGGCGATCGACCGGGAAAAACACAGTTGCGAGCAGAAGCAGGAACACATCATAGAACCGGGCCACTACTTTGGCATCGGCCAGTAAAGCCACGCGTCTTGTTTGCGGAAGGGGTAGCCGAATTACCAGCCGCGGGAATGGACTCCTGTTTGGGATGGAAATTCTCAGTATGGAGGAGAGGGAGGGATTCGAATCACGCTTAAAACCCTCGAGGGCTTACACCGATTTTTCAAGGACTTCCGAATCGATACTAGATTTTCCCATCAAAACCGCAATTTTCTTATAACACGCTCTTGTAGCTTCCGTGTAGCTTTTTGTAGCTTGCCGCCGAACAAGGTGATCGCCCGTTTCCTTGGGCATGCCTTTGGCGACTTCGCCGAACCGTGGGTAGCTACCCGGGGCATATGGCATATGGGTCGATCCCGTGAGAGAGAAAAGTCACGCTGTCGCAACGACGCGAAGATGCCCTTGGCGGCGTGATCGCGGCGCGGGCTTGACGGTGATCTCAACGTCTCGGCCAAGCAGGGTTAGGAAACGCATAAGTCGTTCGGTGGAGAAAGCAGATAGCTGACCCCGCAAAAGGCGTGAAATTTTGGGTTGATCGATCCTCAGGATGTGCGCGGCGCGAGTTTGGGTCAGTCGCCGCGCGCGAATCGCTTCGCCAATACGGATCGCAAGGTCGGCCTTGGCGAGACGCTCTTCGGGGTTGGGTAGACCGATGTCGGCGAAGACGTTCCCGCTGCCTTCTTCGACCTCAATTCGATTGCTCATGTCTGCTATCCTTTCTGAGCCTCTAGCCATCTGGCGTGTTCTTCTACGGCTCGCCTGAGACGCGATTTGATTAGCTCACTCTCCGCTTTCGGCGTCTTGATTCCGCGCTTTGATTTCTTCTGAAACACATGTAAAACGTATATACGACCGGCCAAGCGGACCGTGTACACGGCGCGATAGGTATCGCCCGCATGGTCTTCCACGATCTCCAGGATCCCCGCACCGCCAAAGCCCTGAAGCGGCTTAGCATCTGGGTGCTTTTCGCCACGTTGCGCTATGTAGAGAGCGTAGCCAATCGCATCCTTCACGTCTTCTGGAAAGGACGCGAGGTCTACCCTGGTGCTTCCGATCCAAACGACGGGCTTGATGCTGGGCGATGCGATCATCTCCATACTATGCCTAAACGAGCATAAAAAGCAAAAGATCGATTCTGACGGAGCACAAAATTCCAAGAAATGTGACACAACTGCACGAGAATTGCGATGTTTTCAGGCTCGGGTTAGTTTCAAAGCGGAGAGCAGATGCCCCAAAGTTATTGAAAACACTGTAAAGGGAACCGTCGACCGGCCTTTGGAGCCCAAGGGCCGCGCATAGTAGGCATGCTGCCCAACATAGGAATCCGCTTTGACGTTTGCCCGTCGGTGCGCCTGAAGAAAGATCTACTCGAAGTACCTTTTTTCTGCCTCGTCAGCAGAATTTGTGGGTAGTCTCGGGTTCGGGAAGTCGTCCGAGCGTGTGATAGAGGGCGATTTCCATAGCTTCGTAGGTCCGAAACCCATACGATCTTCTGGTCACCACTCGAA
>JBEKPJ010000105.1:0-11926 GCA_049520935.1 Terriglobales bacterium
GTTCCGTTGCGTTTGTAGTCATGCGTCATGGTTCCGCAGCGTCCCTTTTTCATGGGCAAGCCCGGTTGCGTGCGATCCAGCGCCTGGATTTGGCTCTTTTCGTCCACGCACAGCACGATGGCTTGTTGCGGAGGATTGAGATAGAGGCCCACCACATCGGTTAACTTTTCCAGAAACTTGGCATCCCGCGACAGCTTGAAGGTTTTCACCCGGTGCGGCTTGAGGTTGTGACTCTGCCAGAGTGGGCGAACGTGCTGTTCGGACTTTCGCTGATTCCGCTGGTGTTCTGGTTGTCGAAGAAGTTCGGCGATCGTATGGGCCGGGTTCCTTTCATGCGGCAACTGATGAACGACATTGCCGGACGCAATCTGACCGCGGCAGAAGGTTTTATCTGCACGCTTTCCGAATTCGAGAATCAAAACGCAGCTAGCTGAATGGATGCGGCAAACACGAAGGACGACAGCCTCGACTATGGAGCAAGAGATAATGACCGCCACTGATGGCGGGCGGATCACGGGCAATCCTGAAGTTATGCCGCTCACAACTCTGTAATCGGGGCATGAAATCTCGCCGACTCTCCAGAAGTCGGATTGGGGGGGAATCGCCATCGACCTCATGGATCTCCCCCAAGCCCGTTTTCTGGGGAGCCTCCGGTAGCCGACCGCAGCGCGCGCATCGGAGGGAGCGATGGCCTTGCAAGGCTGCCACGGAATCGAATCCCCTCAACGAGTTCGCAGCGTTAACCCCACGCCGAAAATCGAGCCCAAAATGTGCTGCCCTGCTAATCAATCCGGCGACCTTCGGGTTTTAGATCTTCGGACTGTCCCTTCAAAGCCGCAGCAGCCTTACGCGCAATCAACAGAAGTCCTTTGCCGCGGGCGTTTTCCTCCAGTCTTGTCAGCCGTGCGCGACCGGTCGCCACGTTGCCTGACTTGACATCCAACTCACCCAGGGCAAGCCGGGCGTCATATTGAAAGAAGAGCAGGTTCGCTTTCGTCGCCTCGGACAGCGCCTCCCCGAGAAGCCTTCGGGCCACTTCCAGATCTCCAGACGCCGCTACGATTCGCGCGCTGTCGATCGCTACCGGAAGATGCGCCACATGATCGTCAGTCCTCACCAGTTTTTCTGCCTGCTGAATTTCCGCCTTCGCCTCGGCAAGTTTTCCCGACTGCAGCAGGCAGCGGGCCGTCAGCGTGTGCGCAGCCGCTTCGTAGTCGGCCCGGTTTCGAGTGTGGAAATCAGCTAGGGCATTGCGTGCCGCAGCCAGCGCTTCCTCTGGATGACCGTCCTCTAACGTTAGTCGCGCCAGCGCCAGCGAATCCTCGGCAGCAGTTCCTTTTTCTCCCAATTGTGTCCGTATGGCCAGCGCGTTTTCATGCGCTTTCCGAGCTGCCGGGATGTCGCCTTCATACAGCAGTAGATCTCCTAGCGCCGAAAGCGTGTACGCCTCAGAATGCCGATTGTGCAGGTTGCGTTTGATCTCCAGTGCCTGCTCAAACATTTTCTTTGCTTCCGGCAGATCACCCTTGTCCAGATACAACTCGCCGATGTTGCCCATGGTCATGGCAATATCGAATTGGCTGCCCGTCTCTCGGAAGGCTGCTAGCGCCTCTTCGTATTTCGCCTTGGCTCCCGCTTGATCGCCCTTATCGGCCAGCACATTCGCAATGCTGTTGAGCGTATTCGCCTGGCTATTTTTGTCCCCGATCTCGCGCTGAATGCCGAGCGCTTCTTCATACATCTTTTGTGCCCCTGCAAGATCGCCCTGATCGTAGAGTCCGATTGCAATATCGACCAGACAGGTGGCCGTGTCGCGTTGTGCGCCCACTTCGCGGAAGACCGACAGCGCTTGCTCATTGAGCTGCCGGGAGGCGTTTATGTCCCCATGTTGATAGAGGTTGTTCGCTAATCCCATGGTCGCACCCGCTGCGCCCAAGCGATCTCCCGCTTCTTTGTAAGTTCGCCGTGCATCCTGTAATGCGGCGTTCGACTTGTCAATCTGATCCTGATAACGAAAGGCACCTCCTTCCTGATTCAGCGCCTGCGCCAGCACCAGTCGCTGTCCACTGGCCTGTGCCTTCGCCCCCGCCCGCGCCGCCGCTTCACCCGCCTCCGTGTATTTCGAGAGACTGTAATAGGCGCTGCTTTCGGCCAAATCGAGACGTGGATCTTCCGCTGCCGGCGCCGGCAACCGCCGCAATTGTTGCAGCGTCCCCAGTGCGTCTTTGGATTTGCTCGCCGAGTTTTGCGCCAACGCCAGCAGCAAGCCATATTCGAGATCGTCGGGAAAGAACTGTGTGAGCGTGCGATAAATACCGATGGCCCCTTCCCAGTCGTGGTTCGCTTCTAAATACCGCGCCTGGATCGCCAGCTTGTCCTCGCGGCCCAGCCCGCCGGATAAATCAAACGCCGTCTTCGCTTCCATCGTTGCCTGGCCGTCATAGCCCAGGTTCGTCCACGCGGTTGCCAACGCCGAGTGCGCTAGCGCGAAGCCAGGTTCCAGCGCCAACGATTTTTGCAGCAGGTCGCGCGCCGCCAGAGTGTCATGGGTATGGAGCTTGGCCAATCCCAGGGAATAGAGCCGGGCTGCTTCCGCGTTCGATGGCAACGAAGCTCTAACCGCTGCCGCATCCGTCGCCGAAATTGCGCCGGCACCCAACTTTTGCCGAAGTTCCGCGCCTGCACGACTCACCAGATCGTCAATTTGATCCTCGCGTCCTTTGACGGATATCGATGCCAGTGTTTCTCCTGCAACCGCGTCCTGCAGCCTCAGATCGAGCCGGATCTGATCCTTTCCCAGCGGAACATATGACCCGACCACAACTTCATCGGCGTTCAGGTTTTCCCGGATCTTCGTCAGCGTTTCCCGGCCATAGCTGTCCGCCTCTGGCAACGCAAGGTTGGTTTTCATCCTTGCCACATTTTCGCCCGCAACGGTCCGCAGTTCTTCGCCCGCGCCCAGTTCCGTAGTCAACATCTCAGCCAGCGCAGTCGAGAGCCAGGCCTTGTCTGCCTGCCCGGAAACATTTTTCAGTCCGAGTACGGCCACCGATCGCCGCCCATGAACCGCCGTTCTCACCGGCCCCGATACTCCGGTCGCTCCGGTTTCCTTATGCTGAAACAGCCGGTCGCGAACTCCAAGAACATTCAGGCCAATACCCAATCCTGCCGCAACAACGGCAGCAGCGATAACCGCGATTGCGATGTAGGATTGTTTCTGCGGCCCGGCCGGCAGCAATCCCCCGAAATCCCGCACCGTTGTGGCGGCCGAAAGTCCCTCCAGCGCCACGCGCAACTCGCGCTCCGATTGATACCGTTGCGACGGATCTTTCGCCAGCGCTTTCGAAATGATGCTCTCGAGTCCCGGAGAAACATATTTGTTCACCGACCGCGCCGGCGCTGGAGACTCATACAAAATCGCACCCATCAGCTCCGCGCCCTGGGTCTGCGGAAATGCCCGCCGTCCCGTCGCCATCTCGTGCAGAACCGCGCCGGTCGCATATATATCGCTGCGCGGATCGACCGGCAATCCCCGCAACTGTTCCGGCGACATATAAGGGACAGTGCCCGAAACCGTGCCTGTGTCCACCGTCATGCTGCGCGTCACATCGCCGCCGCCGGCTGTGGGAACGTGCTTCGCCAGCCCGAAGTCCAGAATTTTCAGACGGCCGTCAGGCGTTACAAATAGGTTTGCCGGCTTGAGATCGCGATGAATGACTCCCTGGTCGTGCGCCGCCGCCAGGCCTTCCGCCAGCTGCGTAGCTAGGTGTACGATTTCCGGCTGCGGCATCGCTCCGCCATGCAGCCGTTCGCTCAACAGTTTTCCTGGAATCAGTTCCATCGCCAGGAAGTCCACTTCCTCCTGCGAACTGAACTCGAAAACCGTCGCAATATTCGGATGATTTAACTTGGCAAGCGCCAAGGCTTCTTTCCGGAACTGTTTTCGCGCACCGTCATCGGCAAGCATACCCGCGGGCAGCACTTTCAGCGCGACATCGCGGTCTAACTGCTCGTCGTGCGCGCGATATACCACGCCCATTCCGCCCGCACCGATTTGTTCGAGGATGCGATAGCGGCCGAGAACCTGGCCAACAAACTCGGAAGGCGGCTCCATAAGTCAAAGAATGCTAGAACGTCTCGACGCCAATGTCCATGCTGGACTCAACCTTGTCGGCGACAATCGAAATCCAACCCAAAGCAATACTCTCCTGGATCGGTCCGTCTCTGGAGGGAGTAGTTATGAAGACCGTGACTGCCTCGCCGTGCAAGTGTCAATGAGTGACGGACTACTCGGAAGTTGTGCGCCGGAACAACTCTCAACTACGGAGGCCAGAAGTGCTAGGGCTGTATTGGAAGCGCCCTCCACGGAAAAACTGCGCGGGTTGATCGGAGTGGATGTGGGGGACGCTTTCAATACAGCGACTTGAAGGAAGTCGCTGGTGCGACGAACGCTATGGGAGTTGAATGCCGTTGAGGTGAGACGCGAGGCCGCGCAACTCGGTGCCTGAGGGTGGAATAGGGCGTGAGATGAAGATCGGGTTGGTTTTTGCGGGCGTAGCGGGGCTGGGAAGACTCATGGAGCGCGTGCAATGAATTCGGAACAAGGCCGCTGAGACACACGCAGCTGGTTCGTGTCGAAACGCGGGGTGAGTCGAGCTCGGAGTTGTGGTTTCATGCGGCCCACGCGTAAGGAAGGGGCGGAGAATGGAGTCGGATCTGGGCCGCGGCGAGCCGTTCGATGACTCGCATGGGCCCATCGCAAAGAGGACAGGTGCCAGAAAGCGAGGCCCGGAGGATCGCTTGCAGCCGGGGCTGAAACGAGGCGCGATTTTGGTGCGGCGTTCAGCAACTGAGTACAAAGTGGCAGGAATGCAGCACGACGCCGGTTGGCGAGGAAGCCGAAATTGCGAATGCGAACAAAGCCGGGCGGAAGCAGATGCAACCGGAAGCGGCGCGGGAATCCTCCACTGGCACCGTCATCAGCCGTTGTTGGTTGTGATGGGCGGAATCAGAATCGGAGACATCATGCTTCGCTTTCCGTAAGAAAAATCCGGTTGTTGATGCGAGATGCGAGAAACATCGTCGGGGTAGAAGTCAAGCGAGGGAACAAACGAGGGAACAAACATTGACCGAACTTCTACTGCAGGACTGCACGCGAGTCGTTACTTCCCAGATGCCCATTTCTGGCCAATCAATAAACTGCGGCAGCACAAGTCCGCCTACCGGGAGCGGAGACGGCAGTTGGCCACCGGCGAAACGTTCCGCGGACTCGACGAGACCAGGCAACTGGCAAACGCTCCGCAGCGGGGCGAGATCACCCGGCAGGAACGGGCATCACACCACAAACGTCTCATCAATGAAGAAAGGACGAAGCTGTGCTGGGAGTATGTGGACACGGGCGTGGTCACCGACGAATGGCCAGCTTCGGAGAACAGGCCAGCTCCGGGTACGAAGATCGCGCTTCCAATCGTCTTGATCTGAGATATCCGCAAGGACAAGCTCAAGATCAGGGAGTACTTTAACCTGCAGACCGTTACCGAGCCCGGCGTTCCGCATAAGCTCTATTCCTAGAGCACCCCGCCGTCCTATGGCGTCTGACGTGGGTTCATTTTTGTCACCTTTATGGAGCTACAAAACCGCCTACATGGCCTGGTGGAGATTGGTCAATTTAGGCCACTTCTGACGTCATCACGACGAGGGAAGCCGAGTGGCTTTTTTGAACCAGGTCGACTGGCTTGAGTCGAATGCAGTACTCCGCGCGGACGGCGCCGTCGTCTGGCTGAGTCATCATGATTGCCTGCAGGGCAGGACTTTCGTAAGGCTCCGTGGGTCTCGGCTTATGACCAGGGCTTAGCAATAAGCGCGCTGCGCAGATACACGGTTGCAAGGGGAAGGGAGGACAGCGTAGCGACAAAAGACCGGAGCGCGAATCCTCCATCGCGCTCCGGCACCACAGCCAGGAGACCAGCTGGGGTGAATTGTTGACTCAAAACCGGCGCGGCTCATCCCCTGCCTAGGGTGATGAGCCGGCGCCATTTGCCGGACGGACTTCTATTTGCCCGTTCCAGCAAGCTCTACGGTCTGCGTGCCTGCCCCGTCCTTAATGGATAAGGTCGCGCTCCGCGCACCCGTGGCCGCTGGTTTGAACGTCACTGTGATGGTGCAGTCCCAACCCGCTTTGCGACTCGTTCCGCAGGTATTGGTTTCGCTGAAGTCACCCGGGTCCGTGCCACCAATCGTGATGCTGGTGATGGTCAGCACGGTGGTTTGATCGTTGGTTAGGATCACGGTTTCAGGTTTCTTGTCGCCCACCGTCTCGGATCCATAGTTGACGTTGAGCGGCGAAATGCTGACGGGCTGGGTGGCGTTGAGCATGATGCTGACGAACGTGCCGTTGCCTTTGTTGAGCAACGCCACATCGGGCATGCCATCGCCATTGAAGTCCGCAACCGCCGCGCCGACGACACCCGTGCCCGTGTAATAGAACTCCGTCGCGGTGAACGTGCCATTGCCATTGCCCTGAAGTACGGAGGGGCCGAGCTCAAAGTTGCCCGCGCTGTAGGGGATGATTACATCGAGGTTCCCATCTCCGTTTAAGTCCGCCGCAATGGGTGCATTACTGTAGGCGCCCTCGCCCAGGCAATTGATTGCGCCAGCGGTGAACGTACCGTCGCCGTGTCCCTGAAGAAATTGAGAGCCAGAACCGCAGTTGGGTATGCCATTGATCGCGGCCAGCAAGTCCGGCTTTCCGTCGTTGTTGAAGTCCCCGGCGACGGCCGCATCCACAGTGTACGGCGTCTGGGTTTCGATTGGCGTGCCGAAGGTCCCGTTGCCATTCCCTGGCAGTACCCAGACGGTGGCATAGGCTCCCCTGGACGTCAACGCGATATCCATCTTGCCGTCACCGTTAAAGTCGGCAAACGTCAACGACTCCTGGTAAAACAGATTGGCAACGGCGGGAACCAGCGGCTCCGTGGTGTAAGTTCCTTTGCCTTTGTTGAGCAGCACGCTGAGGGTGCCATCGGAGTTTGCGATGACGATGTCGAGTTTGCCATCGCCGTTAATGTCCACGAGATAGATTTCTTCCTCCTGCGCGTTGGTCCCAGCTCCCGTGGGGTAAAAAGCGGCCTTTTTGAATTTGCCTGTGCCCAATCCGAGCAAAACGGCCACCATATGATCACAATTGCCTGAAGCGCCACCGAAGACCGCCACAAGGTCGGCTTTGCCGTCGCCGTTCACATCTCCGGCAGCGATGCCATAGGTAAATGTGTCCGTGCATACGGTAGTGATCAACTGCTTGGTGGTGAGCACTCCGTGGGCGGCGCCGAGGACGACGGCGATGCTTCCAGAGGTTAGTCCCTGCGCGGCCACATCCGGGACGCCGTCGCCATTGAAATCCGCGACCGCGATGTTTTGGTACTGGCCCTCGAGGGCGAACGGGAAGGACTGCGCCGTCTGAAAACTTCCATCTCCGCGTCCCAGGGACACGGTGTTGGTATAGAAGCCGTCAGTATCCAGCACATCGAGCGTGCCATCACCATTGAAATCGCCCACAGCGACGAGAAAATTGCTGCAATCGTTGCAGCTTTGGAGCGGGTACACCGGCCCCGCGGTGAAAGTGCCTTTGCCGGTTCCGTAAAACGTGTAAACGTCGCCGAACCCGTCGGGGACGACGATATCCAGCTTCTTGTCGTTGTTGATATCGGCCAGCACAACGTTGTTGGTGGCGTAAAGAGGAACGCTGCCGACCGTCCCATTGACCTTGAATGTGCCGCCACCCTTATTCAGGTAGACAATGGCTGTGGCACCACCTCCGCTGCCGACGACCACGTCTGGTTTTCCGTCGCCGTTCACGTCACCGATGGCGATGCCGGCGCCCGCATAAACACCGTCGATCGCCACAGGGTAGTATGCAGGAGTTCCAAATGTGCCGTTGCCGTTGCCCAGCAGAATGCTGATCCCGCCCCCGATGGTATCGTTCGATTGGACTGCGAGGTCGGGCTTGCCATCGCCATTCAGATCGCCCACGGCCAGTGATTGGCAGTTGCCAATACTATCCGTGCAAACTGTGGTGTTGGCAATGGGCGCCTGGAAAGTGCCGTCGCCATTGCCGAGAAATACGAACACGCCGTTGTAGGGAGTCAGGGCGACGATATCGATTTTCCCGTCGCCGTTCACATCCATAGCGACGAGGTTGTTCGGGCCGGGATTGGTATTGCCGCTGCTAGGAGCTGCATAGGTTGCGTTGTAGGTAAGGCTGCCGGTGCCATTGCCGAGGAAGATGTGAAGTTCCGAGTTGCCGGTATTAGCGTTAACCGCCCAGACGGCAACATCGAGCACGTTGGCGCCAGCGAAGTCGCCGACGGCGATCGCTTCCGAAAATATACCGGTGGCAGATATATTGAGCGAGATGGGTGTCTGGAACGTACCGTCGCCCTTGCCCAAGATCACGTTGAGATTGCTGCCATCGAGGGTAAGGACATCCAACTTGCCGTCGCCGTTGAAATCTCCGGTGATGGCGGCCGTCACAGAGTTATCGCAGGGGTAGGAACTGCAGTAGGCAGCAGTAAAGGTGGCGGGTGCAGGAAAGGCGATGGGATAGGTTTGAGCCTGCGCCGGCGCTACCAGTCCGGCCAATAGGATCACGGCTAGCATGGTGAGCGCCATAGCGGCCATGCAGAACTTTGTTTTACGGTCGAGCAAATTCATGGATGTCTCCTTGAAGCAAGGGTCGATGCAATCCTCTGAGGGACTTTTTGCACAGCGCCTCGTGGCTTGGTGTCGTTCGCACGGGGAATGGGAACAGCCGCGAATGCCAGCCGAATGTCGCTTAGAAAGGGCTGCGGGTCAATGCTCGACAGGCAACGCCTGCGCGACCTGGAAGCGACGAGCTAAAAGCCGATTTATCTTGCACTTATGAAAAGTTATTGTCTGAGCGCGCATGGCCCAAAAGTGCCGGTCCGAGACATTCTGCTCACGATGGTGGACTGAACCATCCTCCGGCCCTCTAACCACTATGAGCTTGTCCAGTATTCCTCTACCCATCGAACTCCAATCGGTAGTCCACTTTGGTCTGTTTGAGGCTGACTTGCACGCGGGTGAGCCGCGCAAAGGTGGGATGAAGATTAGAATTCAGGACTTGCCCTTTCGCGCTCTCACGCTTCTGCTCAGCCGCCCAATGAAGTGATTTCGCGGGAGGATTTCCGGCAACGGTATACGCTCTGGTACTCACCTGCGGCTCGATCCGGGGAGAGCCAACTCGCAATGAACACACCGAATGCTGAACCTGTCGGGTGGATAGGTAAAACGATCTCCCACTACCGAGTACTCGGCGAACTTGGCCGAGGCGGCACGGGCGTCGTTTATGAGGCGGAGGATCTACGCTTGGGCCAGAGCGTGGCATTGAAATTCCTGCCTTCCAACACAGTGGACGAAAAGACCTTGCAGCGGTTTGAACGTGAGGCCCGGGCCGCTTCGTCCTTGAATCATCCCGGCATTTGTACCATTTACGAAGTCGAAGAACATGTGAACCAGCCGGTCATCGTTATGGAACTCCTCAAGGGACAGAGCTTGAAGGAGAAAATCCACACGGGACAAAGATCCACGAAAGAAATGCTGGATTTCGGCGTTCAGATCGCTGACGCGCTGGAGGCTGACCATGCCGAGGGAATCATTCACCGTGATGTCAAACCGGGAAACGTCTTTGTCGTTGGATCGGGGCGAGTCAAACTACTGGATTTTGGACTGGCCAAAGTAAGCTCCGCGATTGCTGAGAATCATGACCAAACGCTAACTATGGAAGGGGTCATCCCGGCACTGCTCCTTACATGTCGCCGGAGCAAGGTCGTGGAGAGGATCTCGACGCGCGCAGCGATTTATTTTCGCTCGGAGTCGTTCTGTATGAATTGGCCACAGGGCAGAGGCCATTCGTTGGGAAAAACAGAATTCTCACCATCAATGCAATTCTGAATGCTTACCCACAGGCTCCGACCACTCTGAACAAATCGCTTCCGGCGGAATTGGATTCGATTATTGCCAAGGCGCTGGAAAAAGATCGAGAACAACGGTATCAGCACGCCTCAGAACTGCGCGAAGATCTGCAGCAGCTGAAGCGGGCGTTGGAATCTGGCGGTTTGGTGGCGAGGGAGAGAGCGGTCGCCTCTGGCGTCGCAAGCACGCCCGCTGTTGTATGCCTTATGGGTGACGCTGAAACATCTGCTGCAGCGACGGCCAGCGATCGTCCCACAATCTTCGGGCGGCGAGGACAATGCTCAGCTTTTCTCGCCGATGAAGGCACTGGCGTTGCTGTCCACGCTGCAGAGCGCCGACATCGTACTGCCCACAACGGATGGGCGCGAGATTCGCTTGCGGCGGACCACCGAACCGACGGCTGAACAGAAATCGCTGCTCCACCAACTCGGCTTGGAGCTACCCGAGCGTTTTCAGCTCAAGCATCCGCTGGATGGATTGACGGCGCCGGAAATCTGGACCGCCTACGAGGTGTTGCAGTCCTCGGGAAAAGTGGGACGCCGAGACGCGGTATCCGACGGTTCAGCTGAAAGAGCCACCGAAAGAAGAGGTGCTGGCTTGGAAGCCGGGTCAGTCGATGCGGAGGGGAATCGTTCGCCGTGGTAAAGAAAGGACCACAAACGTTTGAGGCGGTTGTGGACGTGAATGGGAAGAAGCTCGTGTCGTGGGCAGAAATGAAAGGGGTGCAACCAAATTCGCCGGACGAAGAAGGAGATGATCTCGACGCGGTAAAAGAGAATCCAGACGTCAAGGCCGCTCTTAAGCGAAGGGGGATCACCGATTTTGGAACTGTGTCTTGCACCGGTAACGGGTTCGGCTATTTCGGCACAGCGGAGGAGCAGGGACGCTGGCTGTTTCGCCTCGAATGTTTTCAGCGATATGGGGCGCTGGAAGATGGGGGGGTGATCGAAGGACTCAGCATTCAGTGGGATGGCAACGAGAAAAAAGTGTTACGGGTGATAGATACGGGCGTGGTTCCACTACCGCGGCCTGAATGGAACTACGATCTCGCGTCGGTCGGCAAGCTGCGTGAGGTACCGACGCCGATCACCGTGCAGCAGCCGTTGGGGCCGAGTTACCGGATCGAGGGACAGTCGGTGATCTGGCAAAAGTGGAACTTCCATTTCCGTATTGACCGGCGCGTGGGGTTGGTCGTCAGCAATGTGTTTTACCAGGACGGCGACAAATTGAGATCGATTCTCTATGAGGGCTCGCTGTCCGAGGTGTTCGTACCCTATATGGATCCGAGCGAAGGTTGGTTTGCGAAAACATTTCTTGATCTCGGGGAGTTGGGCTCTGGATTTTCGAGCTCGCTCGAAACGGGCGACGACTGTCCGGACAATGCCGCGTACTTCGACCAGATCAGCTAAGAACGTAGGTACGGATCACTTCCAACAAGTTGACTTATCGGTACAAACCGGTGCCGGTGACATTGGCGATTTACCTCTCGTCGCGAAAGTCGCTAGAGAGTCAACTGCACAGATCAATTGCCCGACAAGCCGGTGGCGCATCGAGAACAGGTTCCAGACGCAATCCGCATTCCTCCGGCCGCTGATGCCAGCGCCGCAACCGTGGCGGATCGCGCTCCTGCGCAGTCTGCGGTACGCACTTTCATCGTCAGATTAATGAGTCAGGGTTCAGAAAGCAGGAATCGCGAAATTCACACTTGACATCGATAGATAATCCACTACCATATGGTTGTGAATTGTCTGGACACAACATTTGCGGCTTTGTCTGATCCAACCCGCCGGGCGATGATCGAGCGGCTCTCCCATGGGCCTGCCTCTGTGCATCGGTTGACGGAGCCGTTTGCACTCTCGCAGCAGATGATTTCAAAACATATTGCCTACCTGGTGCGGGCACAGATTGTGATCAAGACCAAGCGTGGACGAGAGAG
>JBEKPJ010000106.1:0-11891 GCA_049520935.1 Terriglobales bacterium
TACCGGATGGACCGATGACGGTGGGGATTGATGGCGGCTACGTGCGGGCAGCCCATAAGAAGGGGTGTTTTGAAGTGATTGCCGGCCGGAGTGTGGTGGCATTTCGACGCGCCGAAGAGGACAAGGTTCCACCGGCGAAATGCTTCGGCTTCGTGCAGACCTACGACCAGAAGCCACGACGGCGAGTCTGGGAGGTCATGAAGTCACAGGGGATGCAGGAGAATCAGCAGGTAGTGTTTATGTCCGATGGTGGCGAAGATGTGCGGCAAGTGCAGGAGTATCTCCACCCCAACAGCGAACATGTGCTCGACTGGTTTCACATCACCATGCGACTGACGGTGTTGCAGCAGCAGACCAAGTCGTTGCAGGAAGAAAAGTCAGAGAGTGGCAGCGCGGCATCGAAGCAGGTGGAAAGCGTAAAGCACTTGCTGTGGCACGGCAATGTTGACGAGGCGCTGGATCGCGTGACGGACCTGCTGATGGATCTGGATCTTATTCGGAATCATTCCGCGCCGGCGGAGAAACTCTCGGTGGGGCTGGCCGAATTCGCGACCTACATTCGCAACAATCGGGAATCGATTCCGAATTTTGGCGAGCGGTACCGGCAGGGTGAGACGATCAGCACAGCGTTCGTCGAATCGACGATCAACCAAGTGGTGAGCCGGCGGTTCGTGAAGCTGCAGCAGATGCACTGGACCCTACGCGGTGCGCATCTGCTTCTGCAAACGCGGACCGCGGTGCTGAACGACGAACTCGAAGGTGTCTTTCGGGGATGGTAACCGTTATTCCGGGGTCAAGATCGAGCTGCTGCCTGACCCCCGGGTTGCTGCTGCTCTCGGAGGGCAAGTCTCGGCAAAAAAAGGGACGTCGCGAAGGCCAGCGGCGAGCAGTTCAGCCACGCTGGCGCGACGTCTCGCCCGGAAGAACGGCCTCACGGCAACGGTCGCGGAGTTCGGCAATAAGCGCGTCACAGGCGACGAGCGTGAACCGCTTGCGCTCCCAAGCTTTGGCGAACGGTAAAAGTGCTTTTGAGCTATTCAAGTTGCGACTCGAGGAATATTTTGTGGACGCTGCAGACCATACCCAAATCAAGGTTCCCTATAATCGCGATCTGAAGGCGTTGGAAAATGTCCTGGGGGCAGTGCGGAGGCCCGGCGATTTTTTCGTGCGCGGCGTGCTGGAAGCGCCAATGCCTCGCATCGAAATCGACGGCGTGGGCATGATTTCCTTTCCCATACCGCATTCCCAGATCCGGGACATCATCAACCGCGCAGAGCGGGCTCCCTACGGTCGCGGCGGTAAAACGATCCTGGACACTTCTGTTCGAAACACCTGGCAGCTCGCGCCGGTAAGTGTCCGCATCGGGGGCAAGTCGTGGGAGCGTTCCTTCCAAGACATCCTCTCGACTGTTACCGATGGACTCGGTTGTAGCGAAATGAATGTGTCGGCCGAATTCTACAAGCTGCTCATTTACGAGGAGGGCGGCTTTTTCCTTCCGCATCGCGACACGGAAAAGACGGAAGGCATGTTTGGCACATTGATCATCGTGCTTCCGTCGGTTCATTGCGGCGGCGAACTCGTCATCGGCCATACGGGACACAAAGTCACGGTGGATCTGAGCAACGCGGAAACTTCCGAACTGACCTTTGCCGGTTTCTACGCAGACTGCGAGCACGCGATCAACCCGATCACGCAAGGCAGCCGCGTGTGCCTGACTTACAACCTCCTACAACCCAGAACTGGCAAGAGGAACAATCCGATTACGGCGCCTCGCTATGACTCAGAGGCGAATCGAGTCGGGGCGATTCTGCAACAGACCTTCAAGAAATCCGACGCGCCGGCAAAGCTCGCCTGGCTGCTCGATCATCAGTACAGCCCGGCGGCACTTTCGTTTTCCGGACTCAAAGGCCGGGACGCTGCCCTGGCCAAGGTAGTGCGGCACGCTGCGCGGCAAGCGGAGTGCGCCCTACACCTCGGCATCGTGCATATCGAAGAATCGGGTGCGGCACAGCCTTATTTCGATGGGGATTACGGGGACGCTCGCCGATGGGGACGGTATTATGACGATGACGATGTGGTCGAGGATGCTGATACCGAGGAATTTGAGGTGATCGAAGTTTTCGATAGTTTGCGACACATCGATCAATGGATCGACACGAATGACCAAGCCGCCGAATTCGGGTCGCTGCCGATTGAGAACAGCGAAATCCTGCCTGAAGGTGCGCTGGACGGCGAAAGACCCGATCAACAACGACTGACGGAAGCCACCGGTAACGAAGGCGCCAGTTTCGACCGTTCCTACCATCGCGCGGCCTTGGTCATTTGGCCTCAGGATCGTTTTGTGGATGTGCTGCTTCAGGCGGGCCCGGCTGCCGCGTTGCCCTACTTCAAAGATCGCGTTCGGGCCTCGAATTCTCTGTCGGCATCAGCCGCCGATCGACAGACGGTGCGAGCCATTGCGGAGCGGATTATCGCTGTGTGGGAAGCCCGTGAAAATCGCGACGATCTCGGAGGCAAGGAGCCGGACCGCAGCGATATGATCGCATTCCTTGGGCAACTGGTCGACGCGCCACTGCTCGAACGGTTCGTCGCCGGGGTTGTAACGCGAGAATACGATGGTAGCGAAAACGAGGCCATAGCCGCCAATGTTCGGGGGCTAGGTCCAATCCAGATGGGTCAGCTCCTCTCTCACTTAGCCATCGAAAATATGCGCTTTTTTCCTACGGCTTGTGTGGACCTTCTGTCACGGTTGACTCGCGCATGCGAATTGGAACCAACCACCGATTGGGTTGCGGCACTGCGAGAGATTGGCGCAGCCATTGTGGGAGTTTTACCGGACCTCAAACAGCACAAGCCGGATGAGGCAGACCGAGATTGGTGGCGACGTCAAAAGGCAAAGCCTGTAGACGGCTCTACGGTCGCGGATCTCCTGGAAACGCTCGCGGCGTTGGAAGCTATCGCTCCTCGTCAGGCCGCTTGCAAGTCGATTGCCGCAAATCCCAAGGTGTTTGACCCTGCCACGCTGATTGTGCCGGCGCTCCAACTCCTGCACGAGCGCAACGGCGATGCCGTCCTCCGAGATAAGGAGTTCCTGCGGTTATGGGGTCATTCCGCCGAGTTCCTGCTGACCCGCAGCGAGCAGCCTCCGGAATCGCCCAAGGACTGGCGGCAAGACGTGAAGATTGTCTGCCCATGTGACGATTGTCGTGAACTGCAGGCTTTCGTTCTTGATCCCGCCACCCAAACGCATCGCTTCCGCGTAAGGAAAGATCGCCGTCAGCACTTGCACCAACAGATCGACCGTCATCGCCTGGATATGACGCACGCGACTGAACGCATCGGATCGCCCCAGACCCTGGTCTGCTCGAAGACTCGCGCCAGATATGAACGCCGCTGCCGCCAATATAGCGAGGACCTCGCTTCCATGGCGGCACTCCGCCCACTCATCGGGGAAAGGGATGGGGACCTGCAGACGCTTCGAGCGCGCATGGATGCCGCCAGACAGGGGTAACAGAAGGGAAGCTGCGGCATGTCCAGAAAAAGAAAGACAAAAGGCAGATGTGGGGTTAGCCCAACAGAGGTACGTAAAGTCCCACAGAAATGGCCCTAGGTCCCCACTTTCCGGCTTACAACCCCATCCTGTTAATTCTGCCCCATTGGGGGTAGACTATGTGCATGGACACCATCGAATACACGCCGGCGCAGGCTTCGGCGGTGGCAAATCTGCCGCTGCCTGCCGTTCATAAGCTGATCGAACGTCGCCTCATTCGGCCGCGACGGCTCCGCACTGGCCGTTCGATACAACGAATGTTGAGCCGCGAGCAGGTGCTCTATCTGCGCCTCGAAGCCGAGGGCGTGCGCCTGTTGCCGATCGCCGCGCGTCGGGCGATCGCGAAGAAAATTGAGTCGTCTCCCGGAATTGACGCCGTTGTTCTTACGGAGGGTTCAGCCCTGGTCATTCAGGTGAAATCGGTGCGGCGGGAACTCGATCAGGAACTGAAGAAACTTGAGCGTGCAGCGCACATAGTTATTTCCGACCCTGAGATTATGCACGGTACGCCCGTGTATCGCGGGACGCGCATTCCGGTCGAACTTATTGCTGACATGTTGACCCAAGGGGCGAAGCCAGAAGAGATCCTAGAGGGTTACCCGGCCCTTGATCGAGAGAAAGTCGAACTTGCTCCTCTTTATGTCCAAGCCTTTCCGCGCCGGGGGCGTCCGGCTTCTCGCCCTTGGGCGAAACACAAACCGACTCATGCAACCCGGCGTGCCCGTGCCCTTACGGGGACACGGTGAAACTTTTGATCGATGAATGCCTGCACACTTCTCTGGTTGAACTGGCGCACGCTGCCGGTCACGTAGCCCATCATGTCAACTATCTGGGTCTTGGCAGTTCGAAAGACTGGCAGCTCATAGCCACCATCCGCGCCCAGGATTACACGTTTGTAACGAACAATCGTTCCGACTTTCTTGCTCTCCATGAACAAGAGCCGTTGCATCCGGGAGTGATCATTATTGTTCCCAGTGTTACGCCTCTTCGTCAGCGAGAACTCTTTAGCGCGGCGCTCAAGCATATCGGCGCACGAGATCTGACCAATACTGTGGTTGAGGTCAAGTACGCAGGAAGTCGGGTCTTATGTTCTGAGTATGCTCTACCAGAAGCAACCGAATAACACCCCTGAGAATGAGGTAGCAGTAGCCTGACCAGTAAACCGGATTTCGGTGGTTCCGCGAGAAGCCTTGTGCCAGAATTATTGAGGTGATCCAGTTAACTCCACGACAACGGCGTCTCGAGAGCATGCAAAGTTGTGGGGTGTATTCTCGGGGGATGAAATGGACAATGAAGCTGGTAGCTGAGGTGGTTCCCGGTAAACTCGTCGAGCACGAGATTGCCGCGATCGAGCGCCCGGACGAGATCTTGCCGGCGAGCGTGGGGTTAACGATCGCGGAGGGCAAAGCCATTCTGGAGAGGGTACAGAAGGCGATCGTTGCTGCCCAGGTTGAACAGCACGGTGTCAGCATTCGATCGTGCCCGCGGTGCGGAAACGCGTTTCGCACGAAGGGCTACTACCGGGCCACACTTCGTTCGGTATATGGGAACGTTGGCATGCGTATCCGGCGGCTGAGGGGATGTTCGTGCTCGGGAACGCAGGCGCGCAGCTTCTCCTCGCTCTTCACGAACAAGAACCCCACCACGCCGGAATTGCGGTATCTGACAGCCAAGATGGCGGCGTTGTTGCCGTTCGGAAAGGTGGCTGATTTCCTCGGCGAGCTCTTGCCCTTGTCTTCCCAAACGACCGCCAGCACGGTGCGGAACCGAACGATGAAGGTGGGCAGACGGTTGCAAAAGTCGGCGGAAGTGCTCGCTTCCTCTGCGTCGAAGGAGCCCGCGAGAGAATTGGTAGTCGGTTTGGATGGCGGGTACGTCAGAAATCGGCACCAGCGACCGGAGCGCAACTTCGAGGTGGTGGCGGGCAAAGCGCTCGATGGCGAGGGGAATGCAACCCGTTTCGCCTTCGTGCGCAATGGAGGTTCTGAGGCGATGAGCGCAGTTGACCTGGCCATGCGACAGTGCGGAGTCACCGAAATCACCTCGATCACGGTTCTTACCGATGGCGATGCCGGGTTGCGAGCCGTTCAGCGGCAGGTTGCGCCGGAAGCTGAGCACGTGCTGGATTGGTTCCACATCGCGATGAGATTCACCAATCTTCAGCAGGTCGCGAAAGGTGTCAACGCTCTCACGGACGGCGGGGTTCGCAGCCATGCTCTGAAGGAACTCGACCGCGCGAAGTGGCGTTTCTGGAATGGCCACAGGATACGGGGCTTGGTTGGACTGGTGGACCTGCAGCAATGGGCAGGCGCCCAGTGTTTCGACCACATTTCTTGCTTAAAGAAGTTAGAGAACGTGCTTTCGGAAATGGTTCGCTACCTGGAGTTGAACGCAGACTCGATGCCCAATTATGGAAAGCGGTACCGTGCGGGCCAGCGGATTTCCACCGGCTTCGTCGAGTCAGCCGTTAACGAGATTGTGTCCAAACGAATGGTGAAGAAGCAACAGATGCGGTGGAACCGGCACACCGTCCAGAGCTTCCTCGATGTTCGTGTTCATGTGCTGAATGGCACCTTGGAAAATGCATTTCGACATTGGCACCAGGGTTTTCGGCCAATCGCGGAACCTCTTCAGGTCGCGGCCGCAGCCTGATCACCCCACAACTTTGCATGCTCTCTCGGTCACTTCTCTGAGCACGACGGCGGTGTGGAAGATTCGTGCTGCATTATGCGCACGAGGTCGGCATCGAGCACTTGGCGCCGCATGATTTGAGGCGCACGTGCGCGAAATTGTGCCGCAAGTCTGGCGGGGATCTTGAGCAGATACAATTTCTGCTCGGGCACTCCTCGATTCAGACCACCGAGAAATATCTGGGCGGCGAGCAAGATATTGCGAACGCCGTGAACGATCGCATCTTTGCGAGGATCAAGAGGTTTCGGAGCAACAGGGAATAGCGCGACAATTCTCGTTGAGTGTAAACGCTGATTTCAACTTTGTGGCCGCAATCGCCTGCCTGCTGATTGGACGAGAACCGTGTCGCTTTCTATTGGTGCTAGCGACCCTCTGGGTGATATTTCAGATTTGGATGCAAAATGGCATCATCCCCTGGGCGTGACGGGCCAGACAGCAGCATTGATTCTCGTGACTGGCGTGAGCAGGCAATTCAAGTTTTGCCCGCCGCTCAATCCGCTTAACGCGGTCTTTCACCAATCGACGATTGGCCAGCCCAGCGGACCTTGAACGATTTGCGCAACATGCCTGCCGTGGGGCAGGCGTTCTTAGTGATAGTGACTTCATCACGTCGAAATCAGAATCGCGCTGCAGCTGAATGTCTTTTCACACGTTACAAACTTTTTCACACGTTACAAACTGATGATGTCGGAGTACAATCGTCGCGTTCGTGAGATACAAACTTTTTTCGGTCCTTCCAATTCGATGACGAATATCATTTTTCTGAATCGGCAGTCAGGCCCAAAGCCCCGTTTTTCGCTTCGTTTCTTTTGTCCTGCAGGTGCGGCAGAAAGTCACGCAGTTATGGGAGTCGAACCACATGTTCTCTCCACTCGAATTGGCATCGGCGATTACAGTAACTCGACGTCCATTACTGTTACTCAAGATTGCGCTGGTCGTGTGCACAGCTGCGATAAATTCCGCGGCGTTCGCCCTTACGGCGACAACAACTTCGCTTACGATAACTTCAGGCGGCGTTGTGGTGACGACTGTTAAGGCAGGCAGCCTTGTCACGCTGACTGCTACTGTCGAGGCGGGAACCAAGGCCGTGAAACAGGGCCAGGTGAATTTCTGCGATGCCAAGGCGGCATTTTGCACGGACATTCACATTCTCGCCACCGCGCAACTGACGAAGTCTGGCACGGCCACTTACAATTTTCGCCCGGGGATCGGCGATCACAGCTATAAGGCCGTGTTTGTCGGTACCAACTCCTATGCCTCCAGTACTTCGAGCGCCTCGCCGCTCACCGTGACCGGAACTACTGGGCCTTTTGCGACAGCCAGCTCGATTGCGGAAACAGGGTCTTGGGGGAATTACACCCTAACTGGAACCGTGACGGAGGCGGGAGGAACAGTTGCGCCCACTGGGACCATCTCCTTTATTGACGCCAGCAACGGGAATGCTGTCCTGGCAACGGGATCGCTAGGAGCGGCTGTTGCCGGTGTCGGCTGGCCAACTCCAGGATCGCTGCAGAACACGCAGGGTACCTATTTTGTGTTGGTGGTGGACCTTAACGGAGATGGCATCCCCGACCTGGTGTTGGGCTCCAATGTTGTGTCGATCTATCTGGGCAAAGCGAATGGGACCTATAGCCTGGCGACGACGATTTCCATTCAGCAGGGACCTACAAGCTATCCAATTGTCAGCGCCGACTTCAATGGAGACGGCATTCCCGATTTGGCCGTACCTTTATATGGTTCAAACGAGATCGCGATCCTACTGGGTAAAGGCAACGGTACGTTTGCAAGCCCGATTATGGCCTCTCTGCCAGGCTTCCCTGTCGATATCACGCAGGTTGTCGGCGCTGATTTCAACGGAGATGGAATTTCCGACCTGGCCGTTATCGACAGTGACAATTCGGTCGTGGACATTCTCCTTGGCAACGGGGACGGTACTTTTGCGGCAGAAACAACCAACCCTCCTATAGCTGGAATACCATCGCATGTCGCTACGGGCGATTTCAACGGAGACGGCAAAACCGATTTGGCCGTCTCCGAGAACGCCGGTACGGTTGCCATTCTTCTTGGAAACGGAGACGGCACCTTTGCGGCGTCGGGATCCGTGAATTCAGGGACCAGCGGTCCAACCATCGCCGTGGCCGATTTCAATGGGGATGGCAAGCTGGATATCGCAGTGCCGTCAGGCAGCGGTACCAGTGAACTGGTTACGGTACTCACGGGCAACGGGGACGGGACCTTCAATTCGCCATTTTCCGGCTCCCCCACATCAACGAGCGTGACTTGGATCCAGGTGGCGGATTTCAACCAGGATGGCACCCCGGATGTCGTTCTGGCGGATTCGGCTGGCAGTGCAACGGTTTTTTTGAACAACGGCAGCGGCTCAGTCAGCCAGAGTTTTCTGGTGGTTTCGGGCCTCAGTGTTCCTTACTATCTCGAAGTTGGCGTCGGTGACCTCAATTGGGATGGATACCCGGACATCGTGGCCGGCGGCTATTACAGCAGCGCCCAAGGGCTGTTCCTGACCGAGCCAACGGAGACGGCAAGCGCCAGCACCAGTGTTCAAGTCAATGGCGTAGGTCGGCATTTGGCTGAGGCAAGTTTTCCCGCGGAGGGCAACTACAAGTCCAGCGTCTCCAGTTCGATCCCGTTGTGGGGTCTTCTGCCCGCCACCTCAACCACATTAACTCTGACGGCGGGAGGAGTGCCGGTCACGAGCGTTCCTCCGGGAACCGCGGTGCTCCTTACCGCGCAAGTGATTGCCGGCAGTGCTCCGGTGACTGCGGGACAAGTCAATTTCTGCGATGCGTCCGCGCCACATTGCACCGATATACATATCCTTGGCTCTTCCGCGTTGAACAGCTCCGGAGCCGCGACCTTCGAGTTTATACCCGGAGCCGGCACGCACAGCTACCAGGCGCAGTTCGTCGAGGATGGCTTTGGCCTGACGAGTGCCTCGAACATTGCAACGCTAAAGGTCGGCCCTCCACCCAACCCCGTCTACAACGATACGGCTGCTATCGCACTCAATGGATCGCAGGGCGACTACAGCCTCACCGCCACCGTCATTGGATATGGTGGCTCGGCCTCGCCCACCGGGAACGTTTCGTTCGTCGATACGAGCTTCGGCAATAGCGTACTCGCGACCGCTGCCTTGGGACCAGGCGCCGCCGGGAACGGCTGGCTTATATCGCAGACGCCGCCTACAGGCAGCTATCCGGTCTCTGAGGTGACCGAAGATTTCAACGGAGATGGCATCCCGGATTTGGCGGTTATCTGGAGCAACAATCAGTACGGTGGCCCATTTTCCGTCACAATCTTATTCGGTAAAGGCGACGGCACATTTACAACAGGTCCTACAGTTCAACCGGCCGGTGTCCAACTTTACCCAAAGATGATTGGCGGCGATTTCAACGGCGACGGCAGGGCGGACCTCGCTGTCCTCAGTTACAACGGGAACTCGACCAGCTACATCACGGTCCTGCCAGGCAATGGAGATGGGACATTCGCAACATCGATAACAGGTCAGGTTTATAACCAGGGGGCAACGGGAGGCGATGTCATTCTAGGAACCCTGGCTGCCGCCGATTTCAATGGCGATGGCAAGTTGGATCTCGCCGTTGCCGGCGACTACGTCTCCTCGGGAGGCGTGACGATTCTCCTTGGCAACGGGGACGGATCGTTTACCGCAGCGGGTCCGAACGTTGACCTGGGCGGGGATTTTGCTTTGATTGCAACCGGAGATTTCAATGGGGACGGCATTCCGGATTTTGTAACTCCGAATTACTTCGAAGATGGTGGCAGTCCAACCATTTTTCTCGGTAAAGGCGATGGGACGTTTACGTTCTCCAAGGTAACATCGTTCACCCTCGACTACTTCCCCACTTCAGTATTAGTCGCCGACTTCAATGGCGATGGCGTTCTCGATTTAGCTTTCTCTGACCTGAATGGCGTTGAGATCGCCCTTGGCAACGGAGATGGAACCTTCACAGAAACAGCGGCCAGCCCGATTCCGGTTCCATTTGAACTCTATAGTCTTACCGTGGGAGATTTCAATCACGACGGCAAGGTCGATATTGCAGGCATCGATAACTACGATGATCAGATAGTTCTTCTCATCGGTGCAGGGGATGGCACCTTTACGGTGACAACTACCACTCCTCCCATAAGCCCGATTTGGTTGGGTCCATTTGCCATCGTCGCGGCCGACTTCAATGAAGACGGCGTGCCCGACCTGGCCATGTTGACCAAGAACGTCAATACAGCCTCGATCCTGCTGACGGTGCCAACCGAAACCGCGACGGCGACAGCGAACGGCATCGCGCCGGTCGAACCCGGAACACATAATGTGGATGCGAGCTATGCGGGCGATCACAATTACGGTGCAGTTACTTCCAGCACGATACCACTCACCGGCGGTCTGCCACCGGTCAAGGTCTCGCCCAATTCGCTGAGTTTTGGCAATGAGGCGGTCGGCACGACCAGCCCTGCCAAGACCGTGACGCTAGACAACACAACAACGGACACGCTCGACATCAACAGCATCACGTCCAGCGGCGACTTCGCGATCTCCGCGAACACCTGTGGGGCCACGCTCGCTCGGAAGAAAAGCTGCAAGGTGAGCATCACCTTCATACCGGCGGCTTTGGGTGCGCGAACCGGGACGCTCACCTTTACCGACAACGCTGCGAATAGTCCGCAAACGGTACCGCTATCGGGGACGGGCGTCGAACCTGCGACCTTGACGCCGGCCACCGCTGTCTATGCGAAGCAGAAAGTCGGCACGACTAGTGCGGCGAAAACGTTTACGTTGACGAACAACCAACCCGTAGATCTGACTGGAATCGCAATCTCGACGACAGGAAATTTTGCGGTTTCGGCGACGACGTGCGAGGCGAGCTTAAACGCCAAAGCGAAGTGCAAGATTAGCGTGACCTTCAGTCCGACGGAGACCGGAACACAGACGGGTCAGTTGATCGTCCGAGACAGCGCCAGCAATAACCCGCAAACGTCGAATCTCACGGGAACGGGCAAGTAAATCGCTCCTAAGAGGAAAATCATGGAAGGAACCAACCCCGCCGCGATGCGGGAGTTTTTCCTAGTGGGTGCAGGAAAGGTTCTGCGATGTCATAAGCTTGCGCCAGGAGTTGAGGAATTGCTAAGAAAAATCTGACCTCGCCGGCCAAGGTCGCGGAAGTAAAAAAACCGGTGTCGTTATTCCTTCTTCAGTAGATTGGCGCACTTCTTCCTATCGTCTGGGCACTAATGAGGGGAGTGGAACGTAAGTGGGGGCGCCAAGGGTCAGCTGCTCGCACTAATGAACTCAGAGACTCCGCGAAAGCGTGGGTGGTCGACGCGGAAACGGTCGATCAGCGTTCCATTCAACAACTCGGCGCGCACTTGGAGTAAGTAGTGCGCACCCGCTCGACTCCACCGCATTTGCTGTTTCTTGCCCAGCCGATGGTTGACCAAATGGTTCATCACAGACTCGACGTGGGCGGTCGAAATTCGGTGTCCGGCGGCCCTCTGTTGAGAGCAGCAGCAACCCGGGGGTCTGGCGGCAAGGAATAAGCTGAGGGGATGAACCCACAAACTCCCTTCAAACGGTTGGTACTCCGAGCAGTTCTGCGCAATGTCAGCCCCATGGTGATTC
>JBEKPJ010000107.1:0-11231 GCA_049520935.1 Terriglobales bacterium
ATTGAAGAAGCTCGGTTCGGCAGCCGGCTTCAAGTCAAGATCGCCGTCGACCCGGCGGTCGCCATGGAGCAGATTCCCTCGCTGATGCTTCAGCCCATTGTGGAGAATGCGCTGAAGCACGGCCTGGGACCGAAGCCCGGTCCAGGCCACTTGTGGATCACTGCCGAAGCCGACGGAAATCAGGTACGTCTGCGAGTGGAAGATGACGGCGTCGGACCCGCAATCGGTGTCTTGAAACTCAACGGCAGCAATGGACGATCGAACGGAGTCGGGCTCGAGAATGTTGCGCAGCGCCTCAATGCGCTCTATCAGGCGCAGGGCCGGATGACAATAGAAGTGCGGCAGGCGGGTGGAACACGCGTCACAATTCTGTTGCCACGCGAGAGCGGAGCCGCGGCGTGATGCGGAGCCTGGTCATTGACGATGAGGCGGATGCTCGCGCGCGGCTGATCCGGTTGCTCGGCGCTCATCCCGAAGTCGTAGTGATCGGCGAGGCTCAGGATGGCCTCGAGGCGATTGAGAAGATCGAAGAGCTCCGGCCTGACCTTTTGTTTCTCGACATAGAAATGCCCGGGCTCAAGGGCTTCGAGGTATTGCGGTCGATTCCGTCCGCAGAGATCCCGCTCGTCATCTTTACCACGGGGTACGACCAGCACGCCCTCGCGGCCTTCGAGGCCAACGCGCTTGCCTATCTCCTCAAGCCCATCGAACCGGAGCGGTTGTCGGTTGCGATAGAACGCTCGAGCAAGCTTTGCTCTCTTTCCCCGGAAAAAGAAAAGCAGCGCGAGAGCATTCTGCGCGCGACAGGCGAGGCGCCGAAGACGCTCCGCAAAATCGTCTGCCGGAAAGACGGACGCGCCCTGCTTGTGCCTTTGGAGCAAATCCTCTGGTTCCAGGTGCAGGATGGCATCGTGCATGCGACGACAGCGAAAGGCTCGTTCTGGGTGAACTACCAACTGGCCGAACTCGAAGCCGCCTTGCCGCCGGAGGAGTTCTTCCGCGCACGCCGCGAAGTGCTGGTCAATATGTCGCGGATCAAAGAGATCAAGCCTTACTTTAAGAGCAGCTTTCTGCTTGTCATGTCCGACGCTGCCTCCACTGAGATCGCCGTGAGCGAACGGCAGGCCCGGCCGCTGCGCCAGCGCCTGCCGGGTCTCTAGAGACAGTTCATGGAGCCTCCACCCGGGCGTTAGCTTCTAAAGAGATTACCCCGATGGTGGGTCAGGCCAGGAGTATTCGACACACGGGAATGGACTCGAGACGTCCCGGTGGGCGGGCAATAGCGGCCGTCAGGAATTGGCAGAGGCAACCCTTATTCTCTGGAAGGAGAGTTTACTGAGGCCGATTCGCCTCGAAAGCTCGTACACACCTGGATCGCGGCCGGTAACTCAGTGGGGCAGACGAAAGTGACTTATCATCTGGAACCGATCGACGCGGGAACACGGATCACACTTTGCCACTCCGGCTTCTCATCTCCTCTTGCTTACATGATGACCGCTGCCGGGTGGGAGACTTACCGGCTCTCGGAAATCCTGGTCACCGAGAAGGAGTAGTTTTGCGAGTGGGTTGCGTCGAAGAGATCCTTGGGCGGCCCTGCGCTACAAGCTCAGCTTCCGCGATCTGGTCGAGATGATGTCTGAGCGCGGATTGCGCCTTGCTCATACCACAATCCTGCGTTGTGCGCAGCCGTATGCCCCGGGTTCATCAAACGCCGGAATCGCTTTGGCCGGCCCGCTGGTCGCTCCTGGCGAGTCGATGACACCCATATAAAGGTTCGTGCCCGCTGGGCCTATCTTGATCGAGCGGTAGACAAGTGAGTGGGTATTCCGGTGAAGATGAACATCGATTCCGGAAGGAAGTCGAACGGCGTTCCGGAGCGAAGGTGAACAGCAGTCGGAGCGAAGCGACGCTGGCATGGTGATTGTGGAGTAAGTGTTCGGAATCGTCAAGCGAATTGTCAGCGTAGCGGAGGCAGGTTCGGCGGGGATTGGGGGTGCAGGGGAAAGGGGCGGCAGCCCTTTGCCCCTGCTTCCTCACTGTAGAAGAAGGGATTCATGGGGGAAGGATGAAGCTCTGCGACGGCTCCGAGCGCTTTCACGTTCAAGCACATCTAGTCGCAGGGCGCTATACGGAACTACGCTGGTTTGGCTAACGGGTTTGCTTTCTCTTCCCACTTAGGAGCGTTCAAGCCCATCACGAGGAGCCACAGGAACACCGATCCTTCTACGAGGAAGGCGGAGGCTAGAATGTAGGGGGACAAATAGTTTGTGAGCGTCGGTGACAGAAAGGTTAGCCAACACAAGCCCGCGATTGCCGTCAGTGCACTCAGAATCCGAGGCAGGAAGGTCGACCGGAGAATCAGGTAGCCGATCAGGATCCAATAGAATCCGTGAAATCCGAGGCCGATGTTCACGCCGTGAGGTAGAAATTGAAGAAGCTCAAGGGTGACTGCCACGACGTTGAAGGACGCTGCGAGCAAAGAAAGGCGCCTGTCCACAGGCTTAAAGATGTCATAGAAGAGCAGCGTCACAGCGATCATGCACGAGACCTCTATGACGCCCGCTGCGACGTGCGTTGCGAGACTCAACCTGCCGCGAGCGAAGAACTCGGTGAATGTTGACGTCAGTACGAGGAACAGAAAAAGGACACCGGCCATTCTGGCCTTGAAACTTGGTGACACTTCAGCAATCCGTTTCATCATCACTGCTGCTCTCATACTCTTTCCTCCTTATGCGAGCAATTGGATCAGGCGTTCATGCGAATCAGAGCGAGTTTCCCGATCCAAAGCCCAGCGCACAGCTCCGACGATAGGCGGTGGCTTTCATGCGGCGCGGGCCTGCTCCTTCCATCGTTGAACGTCCACGCCCATCACGAGCAGCCATAGCATCAGCGCTAGTTCCGCGAGGAAGCCGAGGACCAGATTGTAGGGTGACAGATAGTTTGCGAGCGGCGGAAATAGAAAGGTCAGCCAACCCAGACCGGCAAACGCCATCAGCACGCCCAGAATTCGAGGCAGGAAGCTCGACTTGAAAATCAGATAGCCGATCAGGAGGCAATAGACTCCGAAGAATACGAAGCAGATGCTGACGCCCAGACCGTACAATTCGAGAAACAGAGACGCCAGCGCCCGCAACTGTTCAACCTTAAAAACGCTCAGGTACTGGCCGCCTCCCAAGACGACAAGCGGGGCGAGTTGAAAGAGGCTAGCGAAAGCTAGAATGGCACATCCCACGAGGCTGAAGAACGCCGCGAGTAAAGAAAGGCTCCTGTTCACAGGCCTAAATAACTCATAGAAGAGAGCCGTTACCGCGACATAGCACGCCGTAGCGATGAGGCCAGTTGCTAACCCCAACCGAAATAAAGCTTGGTGCACCAGGATGTTGTTCGCTGTAGACGCGGCGTCGCCATCCACAACAAGGTTCATCCAACCACGCCGGGAAAGCATCGGGACTGATGGCCATCAGTTTTTGCTTCATCTCGGGCCGGAGCTCGAGATGACGGATTTGAGCTTGGCGTGTCCGCCTCGCGAATTCAATTCGCTCATCGATTAAGCGGTTCGCAGCCTCGTCCAAAATGCCGCTGGCCAGTTTGTCGATCTCTGCTTTGAGCTGGACATGCTCATTTGCGGAGAGGAATGGCTCGACTTCGGTCGTCGACTTTAAGGCCGTGCATGATCTGTACTTCGAGCCAAAATACGAAGAGTTCCGGCAAGCCAAGTGTTTCGGAGCTTCCAACTTGCCCTCCACAAAAGCCTCGTAGATGGCCACGTTGGCTGTGACATCGGTGAGTTCGCTCCGCTACCACGCCTCTACCTGCTTCCGCATAGGCTCGAAGTTGCGCTGCATCCGACCCACTCGAACCGAGACGCAATCGGTCAGAGAAAATGATTTCGAGTGTTTCGCGAGCACGCGTGTAAACGCGCTCTGAACAATGTTTCCACTTGGACATCTCAGCAAGATTTCCCAAAAGCGAGACGATTTCCTCAAACGGCCTGCTCAGGGACCGGCGCGACGATGTTCGCTGCCGCCTGAAAGTCTCATCAAGTACTCTCGATTTGTCGATGCTACGGGCTTCCTCCGCCGGTGGTGCGTACGCGGCGTGAACCCCCGAAAATTCCACGTATCTTCTCGGTCCCCGCAGCCGTATTAGCTGACGAAAGGAATTAATCGGAAAAAGGGTCGGCTAGGCACACACATGTTCCTAATTGCGCCTTTTCGCATCAGGCGGGAAACTATGAAAACAGTACAGGGATCGAAAATGATGAAACCGATCTTTATCGGTAGGTGGACGCCAAAGATTTTGTTTTCGCTTCAGGAAAAACCTTATCGACACGGGGAGTTGCGCCGCCGTCTCCAAGGGGTCTCCCAGCGGATGCTCACCAGAACTCTACGCAGCCTCGAATCTTCGGGATTGATCGCCAGGAGTGCGACCACTTCAAAGCCTCTTGCCGTCGAATATTCCTTGACCCAGCCGGGGAAGACCATCATCCCTCCGCTTCGCGGTATGTGCCACTGGGCCTCGCGATTCCGCATGAAGGTAATAGCTGGCGTGCACCTTCAAGAAATTTGACCCGGACGTATCCTGACGTCGCCGGCAGCCGTAATAGCTGCAGTAAGAACAAGTTGAACAAACCCGGAGGACAATATGAACATCGCAAACAAAACAGTTCTGATCACAGGCGCCAACCGTGGCATCGGCCGGGCACTCGTCGAAGAAGCACTTAGACGAGGCGCGCAAAGAGTGTATGCAGGAACTCGTGGCCCACTCGAACACTCTGACACTCGCGTAACGCCCTTAACCCTCGACGTGACCAACGCTGCGCAGATCCAGCGGGCTGTCGGGCAGGTTGAAAGTCTCGACGTCCTCATCAACAACGCCGGCATCGCCATGTACGACGATCTGAGCAAGCCCGAGGTGATCGAACAGCATCTGAAGGTCAACTTGTTCGGACCCCTGAATGTGACTCGCGCGTTCTTGCCGCTGTTGAAACGATCGAAGGGGGCCATCGTCAACAACCTTTCAACGTCGGCGCTTGCGCCCCTGCCGATCATACCCGGTTATTCGATTTCGAAGGCCGCCACTCTCAGCATGACTCAGTCTCTGAGGGCGCTCCTGGCCGGCCAAGGTGTGACCGTTCATGCCATCTTGACCGGACCTGTCGATACCGATATGACCCGAAGCGTCGATTTCCCGAAGGCCTCGCCCGAGTCCGTCGCGGTGGCTATCTTCGATGGCGTGGAAAAAGGCGAAGAGGAGATTTTCCCTGATCCAATGTCCCAATCCATTGCCGAGGGCTGGCGCAATGGCGTAGTCAAGGCCCTCGAACGCCAGTCCGCGGTTTTCGTCCCCGAGAGCGTGGCCCTCTAAAAAAGAGGCTCCCATGGGAACCGAGAACGAAGACACAGCGAAAGGCCAAAATCAGACGAAGGAGAAACGACGATGACGACCCAGGAAATGCATAGTAAGGAAAGAAAAATGGCTCCAGCACCGGTAGCAGTTTCGAACGAAATCGAGGTGCTTCGGCATCAGGCCCAAGTGACGCAGCGTGTTATGCGTTTGAACGTCGAGGGAATTTCTCATGAAGAAAGCTTGATTCAGCCTCAGCCGGCCGGCAACTGTTTGAACTGGGTCATCGGTCATCTCGTTCTTGCATACGAGTTGATTTTTCCTTTGCTCGGACAAGAGCCGGTGATCGGAGGAGGACGGCTAAAGCCCTACGCGCGCCATTCGTCTCCGCTCAAGGATTCAGCCGAGGCTGTACCCTTGCAGGAACTTTTGGCTGCCTTCTACAAAGCGTCGGAGCGCGTGGATGCAGGGCTGGCCGGTCTGGCGACAAAAAAGCTGGATGAGCCGGCGCCGTACTCGCCAACAAACGATCCGAAGGAAACGGTGCGCTCGCTTTTGGCCAGTGTGTCGTTCCATCAGGCTTATCACGCGGGGCAAACGGGACTTCTTCGCCGACTCGTTGGCAAGCATGGGGCAATTGCTTAAGCGTGGCGAGGCTCTGAGGGGGGTCGCCACAATGGCAGCGATGACAGGAACCGACGAGGCCAGATGTACACGCGAAAGGCCGGGCATGAGCGCCTTTGCATTGGAGCGAAATGCCGTCGACCACACCTATTCGATCTGTTAGAAGTTCAGAGGAGGGTCATGTGTGCCCAGCATGCATAGAAAGCACAGTAGTAATGGTCGCCGGGGCCGCATCCACGGGTGGAATTCTGGCGGCGTGCATCGGCCAGTTCAGAAACTTTTTCAAAGCGAGGGGTCTCAGTCTGTTTCAGGAAAGAAAGGAGAAATAATATGGCAACAAGCAAAGATAGGAATATGGCACAACCAAAAGGAAATATCGCGATGAAGACACCCCCGATCGTATCGGAACAGGAGTGGGAGGCTGCGCGGAAGCAACTGCTCGTGAAGGAGGACGCCTTGACTCGCTCCCGTGATGCGCTGGCCGCCGAGCGTCGACGGATGCCGTGGATGGCGGTTGAGAAGAAGTACGAATTCGATGGGCCAAAAGGTAAGGTAAGCCTGGCCGACCTGTTCGAGGGCCGCAGGCAGCTGATTGTCTATCGCGCCTTCTTCGAGCCCGGGGTGTTCGGGTGGCCCGACCACGCCTGCCGCGGCTGCTCCTTTGGCGCCGACCAAGTCTCGCACCTGTCCCATCTGAACGCCCGTGACACCACCCTTGCCTGGGCCTCCCGCGCGCCGCAGGCCGACATCGCGCGGCTCAAGGCGCGAATGGGGTGGGAGATGCCCTGGTACACCATGATCGACAGCTTCGACGTCGACTTCGGCGTCGACCAGTGGTACGGCCACAATGCATTCATCCGCGACGGCGACAAAGTGTTCCGCACCTACTTCATCAACGGCCGCCGCGGCGAGGCAATGGGGACCACCTTGGGCTACCTCGATATGACGGCGCTCGGCCGTCAGGAGACCTGGGAAGACTCGCCAGAGGGTTACCCTCAGACCCAGCCGCATGAGTGGTTGAACTGGCACGACAACTACGACGCAGAGCCAACCCCTCATCCGATGTGGCTCGATATCCTATCCGACCCTTACGAAGCCGCCCGAAAGCGCGAGGCAGAGACGAAGGGGAGCTAAAGAAGTCGAATTCCGATGTCTTGGTCACAACCGGCCTCGTGCAAAATTCATTGATCCACGTATCCTTTTGCGTTCCGGTTCGTAGTAGTGAATGAACGGTCAGGTTCGGCCGCAATGCGTCATGGCAAACGTATAGGTGGTGAAAGGATTTTCTGGGAAGGAGACCAAGATGAAAAACTCAATACTCTTGTGCCTGGTGGTGTCGCTAACGGTGTGGGTCGCGCCGGCTCACGCGCAGGCTTCCAAATACCCGCCAATTGAACAATATCTGATGCCTCTGGCCGACGAAATCGCGCTTGCTAAGACTGCCGCTCCGGCGAATATCTCCGATCGAGCAACCGTCAAAGTCTTCACGAAAACCGGTTTCGAGGTCGCACAACCGGGTGACAACGGTAACGTCTGCATGGTAATGCGCGGGTTCTCGGCGCCGACGTATTCGCCAGCGCCGTTCCGCAAACTGGTTTACGACGCGACCGTGCGCGCACCGATCTGCTTTACGCCTCTGGCCGCGCGAGAGGTGATGCCTTACTATGAGCTGCGGACGAAATTGGCATTGCAGGGTAAAAACCCAGACGAAATTGCGGCAGGCGTAGCGGCCGCTTATGCGGCAGGCGATCTTCCCAAAAGAAGCGAGGTGAGCTTCGCCTATATGTGGTCCGCTCACCAGAATCTTGCCTCGGGTGTCGGTCACTGGCATCCGCATGTGATGGTTTTCGCGCCGTACTATGACAACGCGATGGTTGGTGGGAATCCGTTTGGATCACCGCTTCCCCAACTCACCGATGATGCGGGAACTCCGTTCTCCGTCGTAGTGTTTCCCGTCGACGACAAACTGGCGGTCACCGGGGATGCGAAGTAGTGTCTGCTGCACGGCTCGGTAGCGTATCGGGAACGTGGATGGAGGCGTGATGAACAACGTGGATCGCCGTGAATATCTCGATGGCTCCGGGCGGGTCGAGGCGCGCTATCTGGCCTTCCTTGAGACGGTGTCCACTCTTCGGCCTAGCCTGCACCGCTACTGTGCGCGTATGACGGGTTCGATCATGGACGGCGAAGACGTCGTGCAGGAGGCCTTGATCGAGGCGTATCGGAAGCTGGACAAGTACGACGAGAGCCGTCCTCTGAAGCCGTGGCTGTTTCGGATTGCTCACAATCGTTCGATCGATTTCCTGCGACGAAAGGGGGTGCGGGACGAAGCCGAGGCGGCCGCTGCCCTGCCCGAAGCAGTCTCACCAACCGAACCAGCCGCACTAGGGATCGGCAAAGCAGTGGAACACCTCGTCGCGTCCTTGCCTCCGAAGGAGCGCGCATGCATTCTTCTGAAGGACGTATTTGATTACTCGCTGGACGAGATTGCGGAACTCGTCGATTCCACCGTTGGAGGCGTCAAGGCAGCGCTCAACCGCGGCCGGACGAAATTAGCTTCGTCTCCGGCTTCATCGCCTTCTGTTCGAAGTGCGGAGCCCGAACTAGCACAAATCATGCAACTTTATGTGGATCGCTTTAATCGCCGCGACTGGGACGGTGTGCGCGAATTGATCAGCGCCGACGCCCGGCTCAACGTTCTCGATCGGTTTGCCGGGAAGTTTGCCGACGCACCCTACTTCTTCAACTACGACCGCTGGCCGTTGCCCTGGAAACTGGCGCTGGGCGAGGTGGATGGGGAACCGGTGCTCATTGTTCTCCAACGCGGGGCTGACACATGGACCTCATACTCGGTCATTCGTATGAAGGTGATCGGCCAAGAAATCGAGCAAATTGTGGACTACTCTCACTGCCCGTGGATGATCCCGGCAGCCACCTCCATCTCGCTCGTTGACACGCGCGAGATGCGCGATTAAACCCTGAAGCCCTCCGCCCCAATCGGCAGGCCTAATGGCTAGAACGGTTGTGAGAATCGCGCTTCCAGGAACTCGCCCAGCTTGGCGGTTGCCTTGAATTGAGGAACGGGATCCAGTTCCTTGAACGCGGACGTGAACGCGTTGGACAGACTCCAGATGGTTCGCGGCCGGAATTCCTCGTACCTCGGCTCGAAGTGCAAGTCATGGACGGTGCGGGCGAGATGCCTGGGACCTTCCAGCCTGCTCCGAACGAATGCCTCGTAGATGACGACCTTGGCGGTCACCTCCGTCAATTCACTTCCCTGCCACGCTTCGACTTGTTTTCGCATCGGCTCAAAGTTTGGTGGCACCTGGTTGGGTGAGGTTCGAGTTCTTCGAAGCCGGCTTCTGGCCAGCGTGATTGAGAGTCCGTTTTGGGGCAACTTCCGGCTTGCCTCTCATTCGCCCAAGATCGTTGGCAGGCGTCACAGCAAGATCCAATATCCCCCAAGCCGAGACCAGATTCCCACCGTTTTGGGGGGATGCGAATGCTAGTTGTTACCTTCCAAGCCTTTGGATCTGCTGATCGGCTGAATCGGCAGGCTTCGTCGGTGCCACCAGGTTTTTTCTTAAAACTATGAGCAACAGTGAACATCTTTCGTGATCGCGACCCTGACAAGATAGCTTCGGTAAGATTCAAACTCATGTTTAAGACTGTTGTTTAATGTCTCCGCCGAAACAGATTCGAAGGCAAACGCATCGGGTGTCCGCGCCCGGGGCTGCTGCTTCAACGCGAGGGAAGCTGGTGGAAGCCGCCGGTCACGTCTTCGCTGAGCGCGGCTATCAAGCGACAACGGTGCGGGAAATCGTCAAGCGCTCGGGCGCCAATATCGCAGCGGTCAACTATTACTTCGGCGGCAAACTAGGTTTGTATACCGAGGTGTTACACCAATTGGTGCGGGCGGCGCGAGTGAATGCGATCAACAGTGCACTTGATCAGAATGCACCTCCAGAGGACATCTTGCGGGCGGTCATTGGAGCTCGCCTACAGAGCGTGACCAGACCCGACTTGCAGGACTTGCACTTTCGAATCATGATGCACGAACTTGTGCAGCCCACGCCGGCGCTGTCGCGAATCGTCAACGAAGTAACCCGACCGATTTACGAGCGACTACTCGAATTGGTCGGAACGATCATCGATTTGCCGCCCAAGAATGAGAAGACCCGGCTGTGTGTAAACAGCATCATGGGACAGATTCTCGTCTACATTCTGGCGGGTCCCCTGCTGATGCGACTTTGGCCAGAGTTAGAGATGACACAAGAGCAGGTCGACCGGATCGCTAAGCATATTGGGGACTTTTCGCTGTCGTATCTTCGGCAGGAAAAGTTTGGTGGTCGGCAAGCTACGGCGCCGAGCAAGGCGGCCCATAAAAACGGGGGAGTACTGGTTTGATCCTCATTCAACCCTGTTTCCCGCTTTCGACAAAGCGCAGTTTCAAAAAGAAAGGGAGAAAACGAAATGAATCCTGTGGCTGAAGTGAAAACGAATCCGAATCCGGCTCCCGAATCAAGAAGTGTTGCTGGTGGAGCAGCCGCTGCGACAGCCTCGGCAAAACCGACGACAACAAGATCTGCCCCCGCCCCTACCGACAAGGGCGCCGCACTGGCGTTTGGCGCTACGGCCGGGATGCCCAAGCGATTCAAGGGCAACTTCGATTTCCAGTTCGTGCGAACGATGGGGTGCACTAAGTATGGCGGGGCCGAGATAGGCGAGTGCTATGAGACCGCCTCGCGCATCGAGGACGAAAAGGAAGATAGCTACACGGAAGCATGGCGCGTGACTGCGGAGCGGGTGGAGGTTATCGCCCGGAAGTCGCTTGCGGGCGGGCATCTGGTTAGTGCGCAAGAGACGTTCCTGCGGGCGTCGTCATACTGGCGCGAGGTGGGGTTTTACCAAAGCACAACGGACCCAAAGTGCCGCGCTGGTTGGGAACGTCAACGGGAGTGTTTTACGCAAGCCGGAAAACTGATGGACCCGCCGTTCGAGGTGGTCAGTATTCCGTACGAGAACGGGCAGTCGCTTCCCGGCTATTTTCTGAAGACTGATGTGAGCAACAAGCCGCGGCCGACGTTGATGAGCCTTGGTGGCGCCGACTCCTTGGCGGAGGAACTCTATTTCTGGGGCGGCGGCGCGGCGGCGCTTCGCCGGGGATACAACGCCTTGCTGTTCGAGATTCCGGGGCAGCGCGGTGCGATGTATTCGAATCCCGGTGCCGAGCTGTTCTTCCGACCGGACACGGAGGTTCC
>JBEKPJ010000108.1:0-11024 GCA_049520935.1 Terriglobales bacterium
GTCGAGCCCTCCATCAACCCAACACATGCCTGCAGCGCTCCGTCCATCAAACTCGGATGGAGCACATACTCTCCCGACCCCTCCTCGGCCGTCTTCGGCAGCCGCAGGTGCGCCAATACCTGCTGACTCCCCTGATGAATGGCGGTTATTGCTTTAAAAGCGGGTCCATGGACCAGTCCCATCCGGGCACACGCCGCGTAAATCCTGTTCGGCTCCTCCGGGCCCTCTCCCATCTCCCTCTTGAGCTGATCGAGATCGACTTTGGCCGGCGTCGGCTCTCGACTCCAGACCGCGCGACCGTGGCAATGGACGATCTCCTGTTCCGCATCCTGGCTGTAAATCTCGTAGTCGATTTCGTCTTGCTCATTCGAAAATAACGCGATGCTGACTTGCTTGCTCTCGCTGACCACGATCGGCTGTGCCCAGACCGTATTGTGCAACTCCAGCACCGTCGATTCCGGTCGCGCCGGCCATGCGTCGTCGATCGCCGCCCGCGCCATTTCCAGATACGCCACCCCCGGCAGCATTCGTTTCCCTTTTACGATATGCTCGGCCAGGAAAAACTCCTCGCCACTGAACCGTGAACTGTATCGCTGCTCCCCCAACCTCGAACTGTTCCTCTGCACCAGCGGATGCAGCACCGTTCTTCCTTGCTCGCCCTCTTCCCTTCCCTCGGCCCCTTCTTCTCCTCCCATCCGCTCCACCCAGTACCGCTCCCCCGCAAACGGATACGTCGGCAAACTCACACGGCGTGGTTTCTCCCCCTCCAAATACATCTGGCTCCAATCAATCTCCACGCCTTTCGTCCAGAGTTCGGTCAGTTTTGGCCATTTGCCTTTTTTTAACCAGCTCTCCAGCGCCATGGCCATGTCTTCATCGCCGCTGAACGCCGCTGCCGTGTCGCGGTTCTTGTTCACTTCCCCACGATAGAGTTCATCAACCTCCACTCCCTTCCCATATTTCTTTAGCTTCTCTGCCACCTCCGCCATCGTCCCTGCCGTCATCCCCAGCCGGTGCTCCATCGCTTCGCGCCCCACCTGCAGCGTATACACCATGTCCCAGAAATCTTCCTCTCGCAACCGCCCCTGCTCGATCGCTTCTAGCAATTGTCGCGCTTGCTCTCGCAGGCGCTCCTCATTCTTCGCTGATAGCACCACCCCCGCTCTTCCTTCTCTCTTCCCGACTTCTCTCTCCTCTCCGATGTACTCTTCCACTACAACGTGGGCGTTCGTACCGCCAGCTCCAAACGAAGAGAGCCCGGCGATCCTGGGGTATTCCCGTAAGTTTCCGTCCACCTCCACCTGGGGACGCTTCCATTCTTCCAGTTTCTGCTGCACCACAAAGGGCGTGTCCTCAAAATTGATGTTGGGGTTCAGGCGCTCTGAATGCAACGACGGTACCAACTGCCGGTGCTTCATCTGCAGCAACACCTTGCTCAGTCCCGCAATCCCCGCTGCCGACTCACAATGCCCGATGTTGGATTTCACTGAGCCGATGGCGCAATACTGCTTCTCCTCGGTGTATTTCCTGAACGCTTTCGTCAGACCCGCAATCTCTATCGGATCGCCCAGCGATGTGCCTGTCCCGTGCGCCTCAATGTAGCTGACAATGCGCGGGCTGATTCCCGCCATCTTCAGCGCCTGCCGTACGACCGCGGTCTGCGCACTTGGACTCGGAGCAAAGTAGCTTCTTTTCTTCCCACACTGATTGATCGCCGTCGCTTGAATTACCCCGTAAATATGGTCCCCGTCGGCCAGAGCATTCGATAAGATCTTTAGGACAACGGCCCCCACTCCCTCGGCAGGCACATACCCATCGCCGCCTTCTCCGAAGGCTTTGCAGCGCCCGGTGGGCGATAGTAGTCTGAGGCGTGCCAGCATCAAATACTTATTGGGATGAAGAGTCAGGTTTACGCCACCGGCAATGGCCGAATGACATTCCTCTCTTTTCAAACTTTGGCAGGCCAGATGTAATGCGGTGAGAGAAGACGAACACATCGTATCCACTGCTATACTGGGGCCGCAAAAGTTGCAGAAATAAGAGATTCGGTTTGCAATCGAAGCATGGCTGCCAAAGATATCACTTCGAAAGAGCTGGTACTCTTCAAATACCGTTCCGACATAAACCCCGACTAACCGCTCCCTTCCCATTGCTCCGCCGCGACTCAGGCTTCCTGGCGTATATCCAGCATCCTCCACGGCCGAATAGACACACTCCAGGAAAACTCTTTCCTGTGGATCCATCATTTCGGCTTCTCGCGGCGAAATATTGAAGAATGACGGATCAAATTGATCAAATCCTTTAACAAATCCACCCCACTTGCTATAGGTTTTTCCCACTCGGTTGCGTGTTTCATCGAAATACGAGCGATAGTTCCAGCGATTTCCGGGAATCTCTTCAATACAATCTCGCCCGTTGCGCAGGGTATCCCAAAACTCATGCATATTGCTGGCGTGAGGAAAACGGCAGGAAAGGCCGATGATGGCGATGTTCTCGCCCGCATCATGTTGGCGATAGTCGGCTTCCTTCGCATTTGCAGCATCAATATCGTTATCCCGCGGCTTCCGACAACTTACATTCGGCATCTCCTCCGCGCTTTTGCCGCCCAGCAGGCATGAAAGCCTCTCTGGGTAGGACTCGACAAAGTATTGTGCCAAAGCTGCAAGGGTCGGATATTCGAAATAAAGTGTTTTCGACAACCAGCCCAGACACATCTCCAACTCGTTCGTCATTCCTAAAATGGCACGAACTCCGAAGACCTCGATTGGTGCATTTGCATCAATACTCTGCACCGGAACATTGGTCGCTGACGCAAGGAGAGCCCTAAGGTGGGCCGTGACTCTATCGAGCAACGAACCGGCTGGCGTATTCTTGGAAGAGTTGATCATAAGCAATAAATAATGATTGAATCCATCTCGATTCGAACCGTTATCTTGACCTCATATACTGTTTGTCTTCCAGCGTGAAAAGCTCTCGCCATTCTGAGACCGCCCTGACTGCCCGGTCCCTTGGGAATCTCGCGATTTTACTGGCTTGAACTTCGCCCTTCCCGGCCCCGATCACTGTGTCAAGGGCAACGTCCAACCATTTTTCGGCATGGAGTTTCGAGCAAACGATTGGTGAGACCCGGTGGACGCTAGGGCTGTTTTACGAAGGCAAATTCCCTATGTTGGTATTTGTCCTTATTAAACAATTCTTCTAAATGAGGCAGCAAATCAGAGAGAGTACCAGGAACCGCTTTATTAAACATAAAGTACGGCATCCCCAGGTCGTAATTTCCCACAAATTCAACCTCCGTCTGGCCATCCTCAAGAGGAGTAAATCGCCAACTATTGTGCATATCTGTCACGTGGAAAGAACGGACACTCTGGGGAAGTTTGTCAGGGAGAGCTGTGCACTGTACTAATACCGATTTGTTCTGGATGTCTTGAGAAAATTGTGTCTTAATCACAAAGTCTCTATCGACAAAGGGAAAGGGAAAATCAACGTGATAAGCCTGAATATAGTACAAACTCTGTGAATTCCATGCTTGCAGGATTTTTCCGCTCGTACAACCTGGGACAAATGCCGCGCATGCTTCAGTACTCGTGTCCGTCATTGCTGCGACTACGCGATTCAATGTCGTGTTGATTCGTGTAACCGCCTTAAATTGTTTAAGAGTGGAGCCAGGAGACTTCAACGCGTACACCTTAACGCCGTGTTCGTCGAGCACCAAGTCCCACCGGTTCGATCCTGAATATTTCCAGACGAAATGCGCCACGACGAGAATCGCTATGAGCAGCGCACCGCCAATAGACAGAACCTTTACAACTTTGCTTAACATTGTGTTCGGTTGACCTATCGTAGCCAATGGTGTCATTTTGTTACTCCCGTATTGAGCACTGAGCTCAAAGTTGTTGGCGGTGCATTTTGCACTAGTTCTTGCCACACTCCCCCAAAGGCGACCGACCCGATCAACGATTCGTCAGAGGTTTGCTGACCAAACAGCGCCGGCGGGGGACCCATTTATCTTTATCGTCTTTGCGTTTTTCCTTCACTGGACGAAAGCGATTTGCTTTATCCACTCGGCCAAGGTCCTGACATGACAGATATGCCTCAGTTCTGAGTAAACCCCGCGAGACCAGATAACTTTAGTTGGAGAGGTGAGAGCGGTCGCTCTGACTGCACATTCCCCTGTCCGTTGCCGTGTATCGCACCGGCAACTCTTCACTTGGTGCGTTTCAGATCGAGTAATCCACCCATCTGGTTTCCGTCCGCGGTTGCGAACTCCCACATTTCGGTGTGATGATCCAAATCGATGAAGTTGAAGATGACACGCTGCATGTGTCCCGGCTGCGAGCTCAGAAGGTTGGTGGCGTCGAGAAAATTGAAGGTGAGGGTCTTGCCGTCGGGCGAAATCGTTCCGACCATACGCGGCTGATTGCCTGAGTCACAATAATGGTTCAGGAGCAAGCGATTGCCGTCGAGGTGAAACATAGTTATCGGATCGTCGGGCCGTCCCCCACCTGTCATTTCGTGCATGAGGGCGTTTCCCATGGAAGTCACGCGAAGCGAGACGAGCAGGGGTTTGCCATCCATCGCGGTTTCCCAGGAACCGGCCAGAGTTTTCAGTTTGTCGAAGGACCGTTGCGCGTCCGACTGGGCAAACGCGACAGTTGCGAGCAACATTAGAACAACGAACAACAGACGCAGGGATTTCATGTTTTATTCTCCTTGGGCTTACAAGTGTTGGAATCAACGAACGGTCGCTTGGCAATCGATTGCAGTATTCCGTTCGCAGGGCCGGCCGAAAGTCAGGATCCAGTCGGTGAGGTCGTCGCGCGCCGCTTTGACAACAACCTCAATTTGGTCAAGCTGGAGCCACGTGTGGCGTGAAAAAAGCGGGTCTTTTCGCTTGCCCTGGCCTCCTCGTGCGGTCGGCCGCTTTATCTTCCGCCGCACAATTCGAACACGCCCTCGTCATAACCGACAGAAGCGCTCCTCGTTTGCGGATGTCAAGAAGAGGCGGGCTAATACGCCGCCAACAGTGTGCTATTGAACGTGAGCGTCGAAAGCCGCGGTCTGCACCTGTCCGGAACGTTTGATCTGTACAAACACGCGATAGTCCCCCGCGTGCGGGAACCCATAGGGAAAGGTAAAGTCAGATGGCAGCGGGTCGGAGGAACGCGCCATCTCCATCGGCATTTTGGAGGTTCCCGCCGACGCCCGAGCCATCAGCCCGGCTTGTGCCAGATCAAGGGCTGCCATCGACACGGTGCCGGACGGATGAATGTGAGCAAAGACGCTCAGATCAGAACAAACCACCTCCGCATGCGCCGTCATGCCCATATAAGGTTCCAGGTTGCGGGCTGGCGAACCGTCTTTCTCCTCGACCTGGAACTTGAAGCTGGCAGGCACGTTGGCTTTCAGAGGGCCGTCACCCCGCTGCCACACCATGCGGGCACCGCCGGGAAGCTGCGCCACCGTGTTTTCGGAAAGGGGAGCAGTCAATCGAGTCCCCACCCAATCCGAGTCATCGCCCACGAGAGCAGAACCTTTGATCTGGGGTAGCTCCAAATTTCCTACCAGCGTCCAGGGAAAGCCGCCTTTGTCTACGATGTCAGCGAAGACCTCATATTTGCCCGCAGGCATCGCCGAAAGTCTGGTGGCAAATGCGCCAGCCTCGGCTCGATCGGGATGAAGGTGCCACATGCGCTCCATACCCGGCAGTCGTATGAGAAACAAGTGCATGACGTGACCGTGGTCGGGAATCACTTCATCCATTTTGACTTCACGGTCCACTTCGATCATACCGGCAAGGGGGACCATCAGTGGGGCGGCGGGCCGGATCACCAGGCGGTTTCCGTCGAGGAGTGTTGTTTCCGCTCGGGGCGGCTTGAGGAGATCGACATTCCGCGCGTACGTGTCCGCCTGCACATTCCACAGCGCCCGGTTCAGGTAGAGGATAACGGAAACCACGAGCAGCGCGATCCCCATCATCAGCCTTGAGCGTCGCCGGTTGGAGGCCTTCGGAACTTCGCCCGGAGGAATACTGCCTTCGCGACTAACAGCGCCTACGATCGGCACCACGCTGACCGTCAGAAAGACCAGGACAAAGGCCATCAGTCCGCGCAGCCCCCGACCCATAGGCAGCGATTGCCTGGCAAAAGACGCAACCGGAATAGAAAGTTCGGCTCTGCCTTTGGAGCCGTCTGCTTCGATGCGTACCTGCAGAGCGCCAAATTCCATGAACCACAACTTGCTGACAAAGAATTGGGGGTCATCCTTCGACCGCTGCGCTACGTCAGGAGCAGTCGGAAGGTTCGAGCCGGGCCCCGTCAGTCGAAGAAGCACGGTCCGAATGGTCTCTACGTCAGGCGTTGCGCTGCGCACCTGCATCTCGGCAACGCCGGGGATCACCTGCGGCAGGCGTACGGTCACGAAAAGGTGGTAAGGTCCAGCGTCACCCTCATAGTAGACGTCCGGGCTGCCAACATGGGCATGCACGAGAGTGCTCGCAAGAAGTACGAGAAGAATCTTCAACAAGTTTTGCATGCCGGCGTTTATCTCCCGAACGAAAGTGTGAGGACGAATCAGCTGCCGCCCTTATCTGCGGACCCGTCGCATCCAACCGCCCCATGCCAGTCCGAGACGGGTAGTCACAATGGAGGCTACGAGCGCGACCGCCAGAGTTATCAAAAACGTGCCGAGCTTTTCCGTAGCCTCAAATTCATAGGGATCGTACAGAAATCCCGCAGGATCAGAATAAGGAAAGTAAGCCGTACCGAAAATCCAGTTGCGTGAGGCCGGCGACATCAGAAAATAGGCAAAGGGCCACTGCACGGCGAGGAAGCTGAGCACAAAAGCTGGCCCGACCCCAACGGCCTTGATCCAGGATGATCGTGGCGCCAGTCTTTGCAACAACAGATCGGCCACAAAAGCCGGAACAATCAGCAACAACGGAAGTTCCGTAGGAATCAGATGTGTCACGTTGTGGTAGACCGGCCCGAGCTTCGGTTGCGCGGGAACGAGTGGCAACAGCCATTCCGATCCCAGCCCGATGCCCGTGTAAAAGGCAGCTACGATTGTGCAGCCCCACTTGTGCCTCGAACCAAAGCCGGTGGCAATCATGGTGCAAGGAACGGACAAGGCGACGACCAAATAGCAGGTGGCGGTGTGCATGTTTATGCGCGAAAAGAAGGGCATAATCATGATCAAAAGGATCTCCACGCAAATCGAGCCCACGATCAACAGCAGCCACACCAATCGACTCTGCAATACGTCCTTGCAGCGGTTGATGACGCTGGCCGTCCAGGTCATCGCGCCGATGTTTGTAGCGAAATAGCCGAGCATTAACAACGCGTGGGGCGGGGATGCAAAATTCGCATCCAGCCCGTAGGCGTTGTGCCACCAGTTATCAAACGGTGCGGAGGCAATCATCGCCAGGCTACCCCAGACAGCAATGAATGCGCCCCCCGGTGCATGAAGACCCAGAACCCTCACGGAAGTCTCGCGCACCGGAGAAGGCCCGGCCAACGTCGTAGCCAGGATGGCATAGGCACCGGCGATTCCAACCAAGAGCGCACCCGTCTGAATCAAGATGTGCGGCGGTGTCCAAAACGTATCCCGGCCAATCGACCTGTGCCAGGAGACATCCCAGGTTCCGCCGACAAGGCAGATGGAGATGCCGGCTACCATGAACCAAATTTCCCAAGGAATCGAGACCGCCCCAACCGAGGTAAACAACAGCGAACGACTCTGCGCCGCCATTACTGCTGGAACCGTTTGCGCCGGGTACATTAGGTGAACCTCTTTGTAGATAGAAGTTAACAATGGATCATGGTAATGAAGTTGCCAATGAACCCTTATCTAGCGGGACGTAGCAACCGGAAATGCGATCAGATTTTTATTCTCTTCCATCTGCCCTCAGCCCAGATCGCAGTGATAAACAGAGTCGCAAGCGCACCATAGGCCATTTGGACAAGCCAGATTTGCAATAGACCGTGATGCAAATAGGGCCCTACAACCCAAACTACAGGCAGAAACAAACATTGCATGCTGAAAGAAACCAGGGCCACTCGATTGCCATCGCCAACACTAGATAACGTATAGGCGAAGATCCAAATGAGACTACCGATTCCCGCCGTGGCACCCACGAGTCGCATTGGTATTAGGGCGATGGACATCGTGTGGGGGTCAGAAAGAAAAATCGAAAGAAACAATCGTGGAAACAGGACCAAAGGGAACCCGAGTAAGGTAATCCCGATCACTCCCAGTTTTCCTGAATCCCAGCCCCACTGAGCAGCCGCTGCAAAATCGCCCTCCCCTACGGTTTTGCTGACCAGGGTCGCGGAGGCACTTCCTAAAGAAAGTGCCAGGAGAAGCAATACCTCCGCCATTCTAACCAGAACGCTCGCGGCGGCTAACTCTGTTGTTCCGACCTGTCCAACCAGCCATAAAAAGACGACATACCCGGCCGAATAGAAGAAAGTCTGCAAGGTCGCAGGTAGCCCCAACTTAAAGATGTGCGTCAGAAGAGCCCTCTCTGGTCTCGCCTTCAAAAAACCATCCCTTCGGAAACGGGAATAGGCGATCGCGAGATTAATGATGACACCCACATAGAGCGCGGATACCGTGCCGATTGCAGCTCCCGTCGCCCCCAGGGGGCGAGCACCGAAATGGCCGAAAATCAGGACATAGTTCACGAGAACATTCAGGCCGTCCATCAAAAGCGCGATCCACATGTAGACGTGCGGCTCTTCTATGCCGACCCAATAACCCTTGAAGGCGACGTTAATACCTACAGCGATGACGCCGATGTATAGAGTCCGAAGAAATGGAACGCCTATCCGGGTTACCTCAGGATCAGAGGAAATCAAAGACAAGAAAAAGTGACTCGATAGACAGCAAACGATTGTGAGGGGTATTCCCACGATCAGGGCGGTCAATAAACCGCCGTTGAGCGGCAGGCATGTGAGATCCGTAGAACTCTCGCCCCTTCTGCGGGCGACTATCCCTTGCACTGCCGGCTCAATGCCCACCACAAAAGCCAATACAAGAGTAAAGCTAAAAGCCGATAACCCCACCGCCGCGATGGCGCGGTCCCCCAATCTTCCAACCATGGCAAGATCGATCAGCGACATCACCAACGTTGAACTTAGAGCGATACCTACAGGGAACGCCAATTTTGATATCGTCTTGATTCGCTCGGTTGTGAGCATGAACTTTCGCCTTCCTCAAGCATGTTGACTGTCTTCTACAACGCGAGCCCGGACGATCTCCGGCCTTCGGGCCTTCGCGTTAATGCACGCGATGCGCGGAAACAATTCGCAAAGAGGTCATCTCTCTGCTCTTCGATCGGCACTTTTGGGGACGCCGGTCTTGTACGCGGAACTGGTTGCGAAGGGACCTGTACCGTCTATTCTTGCGCTCTAACGTGGATCAGCACTTCTGGAGTCAGTCGCAACTGGCGCTTTTTTCAAATCTACCGGCGACGTCGCTCTCATCCACGTTACCTAAGGTGGGTTGGTCTGATCTCATCCGCCAGAAAGCACGATCAGTGGCTTAAAATCTTTGAGGTAACAAAGGCTAACAGGACTTCAGTCGGCGGCGACGCCGGCGCGACTGGCCGTGTGTTCGGCAATGTAGGAAAAGTAAGCTTCAAGCAACCTCTGAGTTATCTGTGGGCGATCAATGCCCGCGGCTTCCGCAATTCTCAATGTTTCCTCGGAATCAAACTGCGGCCGCAGCAAACGTCCTTCGTCTGTTGGCAGTTGCTCAGGAAAAGATGCGATATGACGGGCCAGGGGATTGCCGGGGTCGCCGGCTACCTTGGACCTCCACTTCACATAAGAAACTCTCTGCAAGGTGGGATCGAATTTCAGTAGACAATCCAACAACTCCCGTCCAGTCGTGCCCCGCCGAGTTGTTAGATTGAATACGCGGCCAAAAAGCTCCTTCCGTTTTGAGATCGCGACAATGGAGCGGCTCAGATAATCCACCGGCATGAGGTGGAGTTCGTCATGAACTTCACCTTCGGGAACGCAGCCCGACTGCATGCAGCCACGAATGAAGGAGGGGACAAAATCTTCCAGATTGGCCATTCCGGTTTTAGAATGTCCCATGATCGTGCCGGGGCGATAAGTTACCACTGGGATCCCACGGGAAGCAGCGATCGCGACGATTTGTTCAGCGACCCACTTGCTCTGAACGTAGCCATCTGAGAGATTTGGCGCGCCGGGGAGAGCGTCGTGTTCGGTGATGATCGGTCTCAAGCCTTGCTGTCCTTGAGCCAAGACTACAGACAATGTGGAAACAAAGTGGAGCGACTTACTCCTTCCGACGCTTGCCAGGCGCAGCAATTCTTTGGTACTAAGGACATTCGCGGCTTTATGGAAACTGTAGGGATAGTAGAAGTTCACAATTGCGCCGCTGTGATAAATCACATCAATTGTCCTGGCCAATTCCTCAAACGTGTGCTGGGTGAGGCCCAGCGAGGGACGGGCGAGATCACCCACGACAGGAACAATGCGGTCACTAACGGCTGGGTCCCAAAGAGCAAAAGACTTCATACATTTTTCGATCTTTCTGTATCCAGCCTCGGTAGAAGCAGCTCGCACCAAGCAGTAAATATTGGCGCGTGTCTGTACTAGCAACTCAGATAGCAGAAAGGCACCGAGGAACCCACTGGCTCCGGTAAGCAACGCATTTGTCATATCTCCCGGTGTGCCCTCGGTGCGGAGCACGATAGCCGGGTCTAAAGTAGCTTCATGTTCAAGATCGGGTATTGCTTCGGCAGCCAGGATGTCCGAATTCTGGCCACATTTGATGGCCACCGCGAGCTTCGCCAGAGTCGGCGCCGTAAACAACGTTCGAAGATTCGCGTACAGCCCGTGTTGTCTCATCCGTTCAATCAGTCTCACCGCCAGCAGCGAATGCCCCCCCAGCTTGAAAAAACTGTCGTTGACTCCGATCTTCTCCGGCGCCAGCCGCAACACCTCGGCCCAGATCTCGACCAGCTGCTTTTCCGTGTCGTTGCCCGGAGC
>JBEKPJ010000109.1:0-10643 GCA_049520935.1 Terriglobales bacterium
TTGTCATCCTTATCCTCTCGTGCGCCTGGGCGTCTTCACCCAAGGTGGGAGCCGGATGCGGTAACTCCGCTCGTCCGGATCTGTGGAGGGGGTCATGAGCGATCATGGTCCCTACTCCGACTATCGAGTTCGGCGTTGCTTCTCTCGCCATCGTCACCAGTCGGGACGAAGTCAGCGTTCTCGACATCTGATCACTGGGATTTGGCTTCATGGGTTGCGAACTGCCGGACTTCGATCGGCATGTTCGTGGGTTTGCCGCCGGGTCCGGGAGCTGCGGAAATCTGTCCCGCTATGGCGTAAGCGCGCTCGGCGTTGGCAACGTCGACGATCCAGTAGCCCAACAGAAATTCCTTCGACTCGGGGAAGATGCCGTCGGTAACGGGCACACCGCTTTTCTCGCCACGTACGACCTTGGCTGCACTCGGTTCGGCCAAGCCCTGTGTGGCCACAAACTCTCCTGATGCGGTGAGCTCCTTGTTGATGCGCCGAAGAGCCGCCATGTGCGCCTCGATATCCTGTTTCGACCAGGCGTGATACCCTTCAACGCCTGTCCTCGTGCCCGACATCAGCAAAATGTATTTCATTTTCGTTCGCTCCTGTTCTTGTGTACTCACCTGGTTTCAGTTCTCTAAGCCTTCTTGCTTGCATGGAACATCCATCGGACGCCAAATTCGTCGGTGAGAGCCCCGTAGGTACCGAAAAACTGTTGGCTCAGCGGATCGATGACCTTTGCACCCTCAGAGAGTTTGTCAAATAGAAGTTTCAACTCTTCAGAACTTTCTCCACTGAGATATAGGCACGCGGTATTACCGCACACGCGTGTGCGGTCGAGCCGAAGCCAGTCCGACGCCGAGAAGTCCACATGACCGCTTCTGAGGCGGGCATTGAGGACCTTTTCGTGTTGGAATGCGGGCATGTGATCCTTGGCCGGAGAGTCTTTCACCTTGGTGATAATCAGTTCACCGCCAAAACAGACTTTGTAGAACTCCATTGCCTCACGACAGTTTCCATCGAGCAAAAGATAGGGTGTCAAGGTTGTCATTTTATCTCCTCCCGTTTTCGCGATCTTGGCATCTGCTATCGAACGAACCGGTAGAGCCGCGAGCGCAACTGCCTCAGACACGGATGCGATGAATTGGCGACGAGATACCCCGTGGCTCATACCCCTCCTTCTTTCGAGCACTTGCCAGACCCAAGTGTGCGTCTTCATCGAGTAGTCGGAGCCGCCGCGGATTTCTCTACATCGCTCCACCAAAAATCTTTTCAAAGCACAAATCAGGTCCAGCGTGTCGATTTTCCGCGGCCAGTACCGACATACGAGTGGAGGCAAGAAAATGACAACCGGAGAAATGGTGGTGGACGTAAGCCAGGACTGGGTACTGGCGTGCGACGTCCAGCAAAGGTTCATGCAAGCCCAGCGGCGAACTAGCGACTCCGCAGACTATAGCGCGCGTTGCCGTCAAGTTCGAGCCCTGGGCGGGGACTGTTATGACTTTATCCGCCTGCCAGGGGATCGTCTTGCGTTGGTCGTAGGAGATGCGTCTGGCAAAGGCTTGGCTGCGGCGCTCATGATCGCTAATGTACAGTCGTCCCTTCGAACGGCCGCTTTATTTACGGGGGATGACCTGACCGCGCTGCTCAAGGCAGTGAATCACCAGTCATGCTCTTCCTCGCTGGCGAACAGGTACGCGACCTTGTTTTACGGTGTCTTCGACAACGCGAAACGAACGCTCCGGTATATCAATGCAGGGCACAATCCACCCGCGGTCCTGCGACGCGATGGCTCGGTGGAATGGCTCGAGTCCAGCGGCGCTCCGGTTGGGATGTTCCCGGATTCGATATATGACGAGAAAATCGTCGAGCTTGGGGCTGGAGACTTGGTTATTGCCTACACAGACGGGGTCGTTGAAGCGACAAATCAGGGCGGGGAGGAATGGGGAGTTAAGGGCTTATTGAAGGCGGCCGTCTGCGGAACGCCACGCCATCAGAGTGCAGGCGATCTCGTTGACTTGATCTTCAACTCGATGGACGACTTCTCCAAGGAACACCAAACCGATGATGCGACGTTGGCGGTTATGCAGGTGATCTGAGGGTCCGTTACTTGCCGCATGATGGGCCCTCAAAATTGGGGCTTAACCCAGTCTGCAGCCTCGGTGCGTTCCCACAGCAGCTTGTTCTGTCCGGCCTCGACTACCTCAGGTTATGTGCCCTTCGCCGCGGGCACCACGAGTTCCTGTGCGCCATTTGTGATACTCGGCCACAAAATGGCCAACGACACAAAATGCAGCCAGCTTCAAGACGCAAGGAATTCTGGCCCCACTTCTGGTACGCGAACTGGAAGAAAGCAAGTACGAAGTAGTCGCCGGGGCACGTCGCCTCAGAGCGGCGAAACTGGCAGCACTCGAAAAATCCCTGTCCGCGTAGTCAAGCTGACCGATGCCGAGGCAATCGAGGCCCAATGCGTGGAGTTATCTGTAGTAGTCAAGAGTTTGTTCGTTTGCTAGTGGGGTCGCGCGTCGTTTACATGTAAACGACGCGCAAGAATTTTGGTCTGTTCTGTCTGATACCTGAACCCAAGGTTTCCTGGAGGGATGTGAGGTACGCCCAACGGGGTCCGCACAGCTTCCCCCGGAGTGGTCGACGCCATACACGGCGGCTGTTCGTGCCAACCATGAATAGAGGATCTCTCCAGAATACGGTCGCAGTACAACTGGCACCATGTCCGCTGGCCCTCAGGAAATCCCGGCGTGGGATGGACCTCCATGGAAAGCAGCAGTGGCAGCGAGGGCACGACGCTGAAACTCTCCATGTCGATTTGTTCACGTCCGGATCGAATCGCGTCAATGGCCAGCGCTTCGATCAGCCGGACAATGCGTACGGTCACTCCGTCGCTGTGGTCGAGCAAGACCTTGCGTACGGCGGGCGCCAGCAGGTCGGACTGCCGTCGCAAAGGAAGAAGTCCGAGGAAACTGGCCAGCAGTCGACTAAAAGCCTCATCATTACGCCAGCGCGACAACTCATTGATTTCGAAGCGGTCGGCCAGCAAAGCCCGTTTCGCGTTTCCTGTCCCGGCGCAGATCAATGGCAACTTGACGTCATTGGCGAGAAATCAGAGAGTATTGAGCAAAATCTGTTGCTGGCGCTGCGTGCCGGCCAGCATCGAGTGCAACTCGTCGATGATCAAGGTTCGCGCTTTGACGAACTGCAGAAGATCCCTGGCGATGCGACGCAACTGGGCGACGTTGTGGTAGTGGCTCGTGGGGGCGACCAGAGCATCCAGTAATCCCTCATAGAAGCCCTTCTCGTCCGGTTCCGGTGGCATTTGCATGTGGATCACTCGCATATGAGTAATACCGGCCGAGTCGTCGAAGGCAGCAGGGTAGTCGCGAATAAACTTGCGGAGGATTTTGGTTTTTCCCATGCCCGCACCGCCGTAGATCAACAAGGCCGGCATGCGGTCGTGAGGAGGGTATGCCAGCAGTCCAGACATTCGTGCGAGGATGGCCTCAGCTTTTGGATAACTGATCCAGCGATCCAGCTTAATACGGCGGATACGCTCCTCATTGGAGAGCGTGGCTTCGTGGCGGAGTTCCGGAAGTAGGTGTCCGAGTTCGCTCGTCATTCCCAAATCTCGACCTTGTACGGTTGGACGGGGCCTACAATTTCCGGGGCTTCTTCGGCGCTCTGTGTCGGAGATTCCGGCACGGTGGAGGAACGTCAATAAATTCGTTCTGACGATCCTTGACGTGGACGCGGGACAAATCCCTGGGATCGTAATGAACGGCAGAGACGTTGAGGGACCGGTGCAGCAGGGTCGTCAACGAATCTGTCCAGTAGAAGATGTTAAACATTCGACTTCCCTCCCGGCGAATGATGCGACGTTCGTAAGGGAGAAAATCGATATAGAACTGCTGCTCGCTGTGTGGCAAGCGAACTTGGGCCTGAGACTTCATGGCTTGATTCCACGCCTGCTTTGGTGATCGTCCCAATCCGCGATGAAGCCTGCGATGATAGATTCCAGTGATTTGCAGCGTGAGCCAACGTTCCAACTCTCGCATCGTCATCACCTCCGTATCGGCCGGTTTGTAGTCCCCGCGAGCCGCGATGGATGAGAACGTGGTTCCTGGCAACAGACGCACCTCTCCCATCATTGTGCCGATCAGACGCTCAATGTGTCCTCCAAAGTGCGGCTGCCCAGGGGGCCGAAAAGTGATCTCGATGCCATGTTCCTGACAGCCGCGCTTCAAAGCGTTGGAGTGGAACTCGCGCGCGTTGCCGAGGTGAACTGCTTTCGGCAAACCTTGGCAAGGCCAATCGAAATCAATGTGCTGAGCGGCCAGGAACTTGTTCTTTGGCAACACGGCCATGCCCAAAGCCAGGGCAACCGAGGTTGCGCTGGGAGCCTCCAAAGCAAGTTAATTAGGAAAAACGACACTGGCACACCTGTGTGGTCGGCTACTCGTCGTTAACGACTTCTTCAATGAACAATTTGACTAGTAGACTTGATTGAGACCTGCCCAGGGCGCTGTTCCAGACTGGAGAGAACCATGAAAGCGATCGCATTCACCCGTCCACTACCGATCGAGGCCCAAGACTCGCTGGTGGAGTTGGATCTGCCGCAGCCGGAATTCGGGCCACGGGATTTGCTCGTCAACGTCCGGGCGGTTTCGGTCAATCCGGTGGATACGAAGGTGCGGGGCGCGCGGCACCAAGGCTCGGCATCGGACAATACAGGCAAACCACGGGTGCTTGGCTGGGATGCTGTGGGCGTCGTGGTGGGCAAAGGCGACTCGGTCACCGGATTCGACGTGGGCGATGAGGTCTACTACGCCGGCGAGTTGGATCGTCCTGGATCGAACGCCGAATACCAAGCCGTGGACGAACGGCTGGTGGGACGCAAGCCGAAATCGATTGGCTTTGCCGAGGTCGCCGCACTGCCCCTGACCAGCATTACCGCCTGGGAACTCCTGTTCGATCGGCTTGGCGTTCGTGAAGGCGAGAGCGGCGCGTCTTTGCTGGTCAGCGGAGCCCCCGGCGGTGTGGGCTCGATTCTCTTACAACTGGCCCGTCAACTCACTGGACTAAACGTTGTTGCGACCGCGTCGCGGCCGGAGACTGTGGAATGGGTAACACAGATGGGTGCTCACTACGTGATCGATCACACGAAACCGCTCGCCGAGCAGGTGAATGGACTTCGAGTGCCTCCGGTCAAATATGTTGCCAGTCTGACGGCGACCACGCGGAACTTTCCACAACTGGTTGAAGTTTTGGCCCCAGAAGGAAAACTGGGTCTTATCGACGACCCGGCGACGCTCGATGTGGTGCCGCTCAAACGGAAGGCCGCGTCGCTCCATTGGGAGTTCATGTTTGCTCGGTCGATGTGGCAAACCCCGGACATGGGCGAGCAGGGACGCCTGCTGACGCGTGTCGCGGACCTTGTCGACCAGGGCAAACTACGCTCCACCCAAACGCAAACATTCAGCCCCATCAACGTTGAGAACTTGAAGAAGGCACATGCACTCGCGGAGAGCGGTAAAGCAATCGGGAAGGTGACGTTGAGCGGATTCTGACCTGGAGGTTTATAACGCGGAAACCCCAAGAGTGTAGTTTTGACCGATAACTGGCGCAGACGTTTCAGCGCTATTTGGCGCTCGAATCAGTTCGACTTGCGCTACTAACAATCGGTCACATAACTGCGTATGCCGATGATCTCGCTAAACTATTCATTTAATTTAACAAGCGGAGTACTTGAGCCTAGCTATAGCTAGACTTCCTGGGACACGGGTGCTGTTCAAGCACGTGGCTCTCAGATCCTCGGATACGCCAAATAGCGCTGAAACATTTACGCCGAATAATTCTTAAAACAACAACTAGCGCATCCTTTGTCCGATCGCCTGGCTCCCCGAGGCATTCGCGAGCGCCGCCCGGAAACGGGCTCTGGAACGAGGCTAAATTTACAAGTCGACGCGAAAATCCTAGCCCAGCTATGCCTTTTCGACGGCGGCGATCTATTGGGGATCCTCATCCAGATTAAGATCAAACGCCTGAGGATTCGTCTTATCAGTCTTTGGGACTGCCGCCCGGCTTCGGCAAGGTCCTGATGAAGTCATCCGTTTCTCGCAGTATATCGGACTCGTTTGACGTGAAGACATCATGACTCGCATTGTCCAATCGAACCACGCGGGCCGAAGGCACACCTGCTTGAAATGCCGCCGCTTGATCGCGTTTCATCTGGTTTCTTGCTTCCACGGCCACACGGGCGGGTGATCCATCTTGGCCGCTGACGGGCTCAAACGTTGCGGCCGATAGACGACGATTTAAGAACGCGCCACCGCAACCGCCAGCCTCAGCCCAGCAGGCGCGCCTCCGATACTTAGTATCATGGTCCGCAGGCTCGTTGTAGCCTTGTAGATGCGCCACGCCTGGAGGGTCCGATGATTTGCTTGGTTCTCAAACGGGCAATAGTAGTTCCCGCCCTTTTCTTCCTTTTCGGCCAGAGCAGCGTCGGACAGGCAAACATTGGGCCGTCGGACGGTCGAAAGATCGTCGTTGAAAGCATCGCGATTTCCGGTACGCTATCCATCGACTCGGTGGAACTGAGTGAGATTACAAAATAGTATGACCGGATCAAGATTCAACGACGATAAGGATGAGCTACAAGAAAGGATCCGAGCGCAGCCGCGTAGAACACATCGTGTCCGAAAATCACCGATGTCTAAACCGAATTATACAAGCGTCCAAAAGGAGGGTCACCCGAGATGAAACTTCGCGCGGTGGGGTGGTTTGAGAACGTCTCACATCGAACCCGATGACACGCGGTCTCCAAACGGTGTAGTCCGATTGGAAATCAGGCGAGTTTTTCATGGCGATCTGAATGGCGAGGGCTCGGCTGTTCTTCACGCTTATCAACCGGCGCCGGACGAATTCAGTTACGTGGGAACGGACACTTTTTCTGGATCATTAGGTGGTCGAACCGGCGCGTTTGTTTTTCAGCACGGAGGAATTCACTCTAAAGACGGTTTGCGCACCTTCGGATTTATCGCGCCGCGGTCGGGTCCGGCGGATTAGAAGGAATCAGCGGAGAAGTCACGATCGAGTTGGACTCCGACGGCAAGCACAAGCTGATCCTCGACTAAGTGCTCTAGCGTTCCTCTGCGAACGCGAGTTACGACGGATGTCAAAACCGATGCAGTTGGCAGCGCGTCTACAAAACTCGACAGCAAATTGCTCGATTCAAAATCGCCTTGTAACGCGGCCCCTTGCTTTCGCAAGATGGCCCTGCATACCAGTCAGGATCCAACTGGCGTCTGATAGAGCGTGATCTGCATCCCATCAGGGTCTTGGAACCGTACAACCTTGTTACCCCATGGAGTGGTGACGGGAACGTGCACGACGGTTGCTCCATATGCTTGCAGCCGCTTCATTGCGGCATTGAGGTCTGGCACCCGTAACGCGAACCGGATCTGTCCGCTAATTCGGCGGCCGACCTCAATTTGGTCTACTGTCTGGGCTTGCTTTTCGTCAAACACCTCAAGGGTAGCCCTGCCCATGTCAAGCACCAGCGCTCGACCCTGATCTTCAGGCCACACGTGGGAAGGCTCGAGCCCGAGGCCGAGGTGGTAGAACCCCGCCAATCGATCAAAGGCTTCGGTCGTCAATGCGACTCGCAATTCGACGACCGGCGGATTCGTACTTGCAGCGGACATAGAGCTAGTTAATCCTCCTAATCCAGCAGCGACACTGGTGGTTGCGACTCCAATTTCATTTCCTCTCCTCTTTGCTCGAAACGGTCTTTTTGCAGATGGGGATTGACCGCAATGTCGAAGCCTAGCACAGACTGAAATAGGTCCTGTTGCGTCGTACACAAACCGTTACACGCTGCATCAAAGCCTCACTAGTACCAAGCCGAAATGCCGCCCTTCGGTCACATCTCTTAAGGCGCCAGCTGCAGCCTCAATGCCATCAATCGTCACATGCGGGAAGTGTATGTCGCCCGACCGGAGCCAATCGGCAAAGCGGCGCGTCCATTCACTGCGAACGTCCGGATCGTCATCCGCGCTATAACCACGCATCGTGATCTTCTTCAGGAGAATGTCAAACGAATCAAGCTGTACTGGCGCGGTCCTGCCCGTGCCTTGAGGGGCGAGTTGTCCCGACAACGCGCCGACCACGACGAACCGAGCCCCGGTTCGAGCCGCCTTGACGGCTGCCTGCAATTGCATGCCACCGACTGTATCCAGGCAAACGTCCACCCCGTCGGGCGCAACCTTGGCAAGCTGAGTCGTTAACGGCTTTTCGTCACGGACTATCGCGCTGTCATATCCCAGCTCTGAAACCAATCGTCTCGCCTTTTCCTGCGAACTCGTGCTGCCGATCACCCGCCCCGCTCCCAACAGTCGCGCAATCTGCCCCGCCATCGATCCGATAGCGCCAGCCGCGCTGGTTACGAATACCGTATCGCCCGGCAGAATCCGTGCCCCACGAGTCAGGGCCGCGTAGGCCGTCCACCCGTGTCCCAGATGCGCCGCAACATCCTGCAACGTGTCGTCGAGCAAAGTGCAATCGCGGACGGGGACCGCCGCGAATTCACGCCATCCCAAATTGTGCAGGACCTTATCGCCGGGCGACAATCCGCAACCAGCGGGGGCCAACACAACCTCGCCAACCGTCTCCTCGAACAGTCTATCTCCGGGACGCAACGCCGGAAATGGAACACCCTCCACACTTTCAGCCCCTTCGCTGATCATCATGCGGAGTGAAGCTGAGATCCGGAAGTAACGATTTCGAATGAGCGCTTCGTCATGCTGCGGTGTGGGCAGCGGGACCCGAACCACCTGGAAGTGCTCTGGCCCAGGCAGACCAACGGGCCGGACGGCCAATTTAACTTCTCGACTGGTGCTCGGCAGGGCAGTCATGGTCACTCCTGTAAGTGGAATAGCGTTCGCCGCGGCCCTTGACAAGACCCTCAAGAAATGCGAGCGTTATGCTCATATTGTCACGGAGAGGCATTCTTGACTACTCGTATATCGCCGCGCGGAATAATGAGAAAAGAGCCGCGACAGGAGCGCGCCCGCGCAACGGTCGAGGCGATTCTGGAGGCCGCGGCTCACATTCTCGACCGCCAAGGTTGGGCGCGGTTCACCACCAATGCGGTAGCCGATGCGGCTGGCGTGAGCATCGGGTCCCTGTACCAGTATTTTCCGAACAAACTGGCGCTGGTAGAGGCAATCCTGCGCCGTCATTTTGATGATGTGCTCGGGGCGCTGCGGATCGCGGACGAACCCACCTCCCGCGGCGCGCGCATTGAAGGGCTGATCTCGGGGATGATTGCAGCACATTCTGTTCATCCCTCGCTTCATCGCGTGCTTCTTGAAGACGTTCCGCGCGGAAAGATTTCAAAATCGTTACACCAGCAGTTTGAGAGTGAATGCTCGAACCTCTACACCAAGCTGATCACGGCGAGCCAAAGATCCAGCACGAATCCGCGTAGCGAGGTTCGAGCGCATGTGCTCTCCTCTGCGATAGAGGGAGTGGTTCACGATGCCGCTCGAAGGGGAACCCTAGCATCTCTTGCCCTCAAGCAAGAACTCGTTCATCTGGTCGACGCATATCTGACCGCTCTGGAAAGAGACCAGAACACACTCGCAATTCGGACGGCCGGCGCTCCCCGTTTTGGCTAGGGAAACCCGCAGAAGAAGGTGAAGCCGTTTGCCGATCCGACGGTCGACAAGATTCGGCGCATCATGCACCTGGTCTACAAGCATGGGCAGCGGCACGAGTTTCTGCCGCGGCAGCAAGAGGGCAATCCCATGAACTGGGTGAGCCAGCGGACGACCAGCGATTTCACGGCGGTCCCCATGACGCCGAAGCAGGCTTTCGAGATTCTCCTCAACATTCCGGAGCCGAGGCGCACGCTCACTTTGAGCGATGCGGCGACAGCGCTGCGAGTGTCGGAGTTGCTGGCCTTGATGTGGACGGATCTGGATTTCGCGGATCTGGTGATGTACGTCAGGGGTGCGTATGTGTGGGGCAGGTTCAAGGTGCCGAAGTCGAAGGCATCAAAGGCTCCGGTTCCGATGCATCCTCTCCTCGCAGGGCTTCTTCTCGCCTGGCGCGACAAGACGCCTTTCGGCAAGGACACCGACTTCGTGTTCCCGAGCGTCCGACTCAAGGGCAAGAAGCCGTTGTCGGCATCCATCATGGTGCAGAAGTATCTGAGGCCGGCGGCGGTGACAGCGGGCGTGATCAAGGAAGGCGAGAAGGTGCGTTTCGGCTTTCACAACTTCCGGCACGCACTGGCAACGGCGCTGGTGAAGCTGAAAGTGGATGCGAAGACGGTGCAGGGGATGCTACGTCACGAGGACTTCGGGACGACCATGCAGCTCTACGCGCAATCGGACATGGATTCGATGCGCGAGGCACAGGGCAAGTTCCTGGAGCAGCTATTGGGCGACAGGATTCACCTGCTCGCGGGGAGAGTTCAGTGAGAAAGCGTGGGTCGAAGTCGCAATTTCTCACTAAAAAATAGGAAAGGCTGTCGTTTCGTGGCATAACAGCTATGTCAAGTAGAAGTTAAGCCGACGAAAGAGGACAGCCTTATGATCACAGAGTGTAACCAAGAACCGTTTCCATTTCATCCCCTA
>JBEKPJ010000110.1:0-10395 GCA_049520935.1 Terriglobales bacterium
GAACCCTGACAAGGTCAGACCGATCCCGGGTGGCAGTAAATCCTGTGCGCTCAATTCATTGGACATTGCTTTGACATTAGATGATCAAGTTCATGTCCGTGCACCGAAATTGAGGAAGAACCATTTTCTACTGGACAGATTCGTTGACGACCCCAGGGCAATAGTGCCACAAGCTGTGGCACTATTGCCGGGTCCGGCCAAGCTGCAGCCATGCTTCGCATATATTTCAAATTTCGGGTACTGAAGCCCTCGACGCCGGGAAATTCGGTTCCGAGGTCTTTGGCAAGCCGGTCAATGACCTTCGCGCCCCACCCCTCGGCCTCTTGCCGCGCCAAGATATCGCGGCCGATCGACCAGTTGGTTCACGGAACGGTTCCACAGAAATGCGCTGGTAACGCACTTTCAGCACGGTCAGGTATTCTGTACCGCCCGCCACTTGAAGGACTACGCTGTGTTGCGGACGCCGTATCAGATCAGGAGTTGGGAGCAATGGTGAAACTTGCAGAGGAACTGAAGAACAACACCCTATCTTGGCTCCGAGACTTCCATCCGGAGCTATTGAAACCCTAGTCTTTTGAAGCAGTTCCCTCCTTCGCCGGAAGGCAGATCTCAACCTCAAGTCCGCCGACGTCGCGATTACGGGCGCGAATGCTGCCGCCATGGACGATTGCTATTCTGTGCGAGATGGACAAACCCAAACCGGTTCCTCCGGTCCGATGTTCGCGCGCTTGCGTAACTCGATAGAAAGGTTCAAAGATGCGGTCGAGTGCCTCCAGCGGTACACCATCACCATGGTCGGTGACGAGAATTCGGGCTGAATCCGAGCCGTCGCCAACGACTTCCAATGAAACTGTAACCTCCGACTGTGGCTGGGTGTAATGAACAGCGTTCCTCACTACATTCTCAATGCAGCTTCGTAACAGAGCCGGATCGCCCTTTATCCGGCAATCGTCGGCACGCGAGATCACCAGCGATTTTCCATCTTGTTTGACCTCGAAGCGCGCGTCCTCGGCCACACTTTCTAAAATCGACCGCAGGTTCACTAATGTTTCGGTTTTGTGATGGTCTTGTGTCTGAAGCCGGGTCAATGTCAGAATCTGCCCGATTAAAGAGTCGAGGCGCTGCAGGTCCCCTTGCATATGCTCGACCGCGTCGCCCTGGCCACGGCGGACGAGCTCAAGCGATACGTTCAAGCGAGTCAGAGGAGATCGCAATTCGTGAGAGATATCCCCTAGGAGCTCCAGTTGTTTGTGGAGAAGGGATTGAATACGATCTGCCATCCTGTCGAAATCCCGTGCGAGGTCGGCCAATTCGTCCTTGCGGGAACCTATAGCCGGAGACGCTCGAACCGAGAGATCGCCGTCCGCGATTTTACCGGCCACGGTTTGCAACGTGCGGATGGGCGCCGCGATATGGCGCGCCAGAAGCAGGCAAAGCAATGCGCCGACCAAAGTGGGCAAGAGCCATGTAAGAACCGTCATTTCGAGCGCACCGCCCAATAAGAAACCGTAAGGAACGAGGACCTTGGCGACCAAAATGTATTTTCCCTCGGGGCGGTCATCGACCGAAGCGCCCGTCCAAAGCAGGCCAATGTGAAACTGGGTCTGACCAGTAGCGCGCGCTTTTGCGAGAACTTCCTCTGTGCCCGTGGGCACGCCACGGCCCAGAATGTCGTGGCCCTCGGGATCCAACAAGGTCGACTGCAGGAAGGAAGCATCTTGAATCCGTTGCAAATATTCAGCAAGCCGGTCTTTTCCGCCATGCTCGTAAAGAATCACGGCGCTGCGCGCATACTGGTCCATAACCCCGATCATCCAACTCGGCCCGAGCGATTGTACGTGCGTGACCACCGTAATCAGAAAAACTGCTGCGCTGGTGACACCGGTGGCTAATAAGAACCAGAGAAAAACCTTGGCGTAAATGCCGCGAATCATCAGGGCTCCTCGGCGATCTCTCCGGTGTAGACATAACCTGTGCCGCGCACGTTCTGAATCCGTTCGACACGGCGGACATGTGTGCCAAGCTTTTTGCGCAGATTGCTGATGTGATTATCAATGCTGCGATCGAAGAAGCCGATGGGACGTCCCAAAGCAGCTTCGGCGATTTCCTCGCGGGACAAGACTTTGCCTGCCGAACGAACAAGCAGGAAGAGGATATCGAACTCGGCTCCCGTCAAGGCCACATCGCGGCCATTGAGAGCAACTCTTCGCTGAGCGCAATCAATCTGGAGATCGCCAATCTTGAAGATTTCCCGCGGCGTCGAACCACTCTTGCGCCTCAGGACAGCGCGCATACGCAACACAAGCTCTCGGGGATTAAAGGGCTTCGGCAGATAATCGTCGGCGCCGCCCTCGAGTCCGGCAATGCGGTCCGCTTCATCGCCCCGGGCCGTCAGCATAATGACTGGCACTTGCGACGTAAGGCGGATCCGTCGCAGCAACTTACGGCCGTCCCCGCCCGGCATCATCACGTCGAGAATGATCAGCTCATACTCTCCTTTAAGAGCCTGCCGGATGCCGGAGTCCGCATCGTGGACGGCGTCGACGCCGAAACCGTCCATCTTCAGCAGCCGCTGAAGCGAGGAGCACAACCCCTCATCATCTTCGACCAACAGAACGGGAATCAGCTTCATACGCTTTGTCTTCCGTGTGATGGTAGCTGCGAGTGTAACTCGCTCGCTCCTGCGGGGAGAAGACCCTCACCAAGCCTACGTCTTTCAACTTCTTAACATAATGGAATAGCGAAGAATGAATGTAAGAAAGTGTCTGATTTTTCGCGGCTGGCCGACACTTCCTTACATTGCCGGGGCAGCGGTCTCGCTATGATTTTTTAGCGCAAACGGCGATCCCCTGAGCACCGTTTGCCATCCGGGCGAACTGTTATCCCGCCCGGGAACAGCGGCGGACCGCAAAAACCGGGGGTGGGGAATGAGGCAGAGTGCAATACTTTCGTTGTTGGTGACTGGGTTACTGCTTTTGGCGTGTACGACCGTGACAAGCTGCGGAGGCTCGATGGCTTCCTCGATGACCTCTGCTCCATCCATCACCTCGATCTCGCCGACCAGCCTGCCGGCGGGGAGCGGAGGGTTCAACCTGCTTTTGAGCGGCCAGGAACTTTCCACTGCTTCGATCGTGCATTTTGGCAGCAGGAATCCCACTCCCTCCACCATGACCCCTTGCGCTTCGGGCAGCAATTGCGAAACGATCGCGGCCTCCGTTCCGGCCAACGATATAGCGACGGCTGGGTCGGTGGACGTAATCGTTTCGAACTCGTCCCTCAGTTCGAACACGGTTGTGTTTACGGTGGCCGCATCTGCTCCTTCGAATACGCCGCAGATTCTGGCTTTCCTGTCCACGATTACGGCGGCGGGCGGGCCGACCTTCTCGATGGTCATTATCGGAGTTGATGTCGTGCCTAACGCCGTCGTTAATTTCGGTTCGGTTCAGCTGACGCCGACTAGCCTCTTGAACTGCAATCCGGGAGAGATCTGTCCGGAGATCGTGTCGGTGCCTGCGTCCGCCGATGCGAACAGCAATCCAATGAGCGGAGATTTCGCAGCCATGGAACCTTCGGGGGCGTTCGCGTCTTTCAGCACCACGGGATCAAGTTCGTCGCCGGGAACTTCGGAAGTTTTCCTCGCGGCTCCATTTTTCTGAAGATTGTCGAGGGTAACTGGAGGGACGCGCCTGAACCGTGTAAACGCGATCGCAGGATCAGCACTGATTTTGTCGGCACTTTCCGCGCCATGGAGCGTGGCGCAAGCGCCTGCCTTGGCAGAGGGCGCGGGGGGATCGCAGAAGCTGGTTCTCACCGTCAGTGACGAGAACGGAGTGGCCGTCGCTCGCGCGAGAGTGCAACTTCAGGCGGCGCAGCCCGGCAATCCTACTCGCTGTGAAACGGATTTTGCCGGCCGCTGCGAGTTCACGCGCCTGCGCGCGGGAAGCTACGACCTTCGCGTAGAGAAGACGGGTTTCTACCCGTCATCGCTGCCCAATGTGCAGGTTGGCGCCACTGCCAATATCGACGTGACGCTATCTCATGAGCAGGCGGTACGAGAGGTTGTGGAGGTGGTCGCGTCCGGCCCCGCAATCGACCCCGGCCAAATCTCTTCCAAGGAGGAGCTTACGGGCACGGAAATGGTCGACATTCCCTATCCCGGACCTCATGACTATCACGGCGCTCTGAACTTCATCCCCGGAGTCACGCCCGATGGTTTTGGCCAATTGCATGTAGCGGGAGCTGAAGGATACCAGACGTTGGTTTTACTGGACGGTTTCAATGTGAGCCAACCGACAAATGGGCAGCTCGCGGTACGGACCAGCATCGAGTCATTCCGCTCCATGGAAGTCGTGCCCAGCCGCGAGCCAGCCGAATTCGGCAAAGGTTCCGGCGGCGTCCTCGGCCTGAATACGGCAATGGGCAAAGACCGCTTTCGATTTACCTCGACGGATTTCTTTCCAGGGATAGGGATCGGGAAGGACCGTCAGGTGAGCGGTTCGTGGACGCCCATTGACACGATTTCCGGCCCGATCATCAAGGGAAAGATGTGGTTCATCGATGCTCTCGATGGGGAGTATGACAACAACGTCGATGCGTCACTCCTGCCCAGGCCAGATCGTGATTACGTCTGGCGCGCAGACAACCTGGCGAAGGTGCAAGCCAACCTCACCACCCGCAACATGGTCACCGCCAGCTTTCTTTCGAACTACTATCACGATAAATATGACGGGCTGGGATTTCTCATTCCGCAGTCAGCCACCCCCACCGAGGTTGAAACTGCCTACTTTGGGTCCGTCAAAGATCAGTACTATTTCCGCAACGGAACCCTGCTGGAAACCGGATTCGGCTTGGACCAGTACGACACGACCCTGACACCGCAGGGAAATGCTCCCTACATCGAACTTTTCTTTTCCGCAGCGGGCAACTACTACCTGCACGAGGACGCGCGCGCCCGCCGGGTGCAAGGTATTTCGAATCTCTACCTTCCGTCCCATCAGTGGCATGGACGGCACGACATTAAATTCGGCGCAGACCTAGACCGTTTGAACTACGACGCGCAGTTTCTGCGGCAGCCGATCTCGTTCGAGCCGCAGGGGCCGCCGCCGCTAGGTCAGCAGATACAGCCTTGTGCTACCGGTTCAAATGGCCTTCCTGTGGTGCCGGCGGTAAATTGCACGCGCTACTCGGTCTTCTCCGGGGGCACTTTCGCTCCCATCTATAACGCCGAGGCCAGCGCCTTCGTCGAGGATCGATGGCTGATCACGAATCGGCTGCTGATTGAACCGGGGCTGCGCCTTGATTGGGATGAACTGGTGCGGACTCCACTGTTCTCGCCGCGTCTGGCGGGAACCTTCCGTTTAGACGCGGAAGGCACAACCAAGCTGTCGGCAGGAATTGGGATTCTCTACGACGCGACCAACCTGGGCCTGATCCACCAACCTCTGGAGGGGCAAAGGGTCGACTATTTTTTCGATTCGACCGGGTGCCCACAGGCGGCGAATGGTCAGAGTGTTCCTTGCAATCAACCGCCGCCAGCGCAGGAACCCGCGCCGATTTCGGTTCCAACCACTTTTGTGGTCAATCGAAATTCGCTGGAAGCGGCACGTTACATAAACGCGAGCGCCGCCCTGGAGAAGAAACTTCCCTACGCGATTTTTCTGAAATTGGAGTTCCTCGAAAAACGCGGGACGCACGCCTTTGCCTACAACACGTTAAACGGTGCGGTGGATGGTGTTTATCTCCTCGGCAATGGACGCGACGACCGTTATGACGCGCTCACGGTTAGCTTGCACCACCACTTTCGCGGGCACTATGAGATCTTCGGAGCTTATACCCGATCCAGTTCCCGAAGCAATCAGATCTTCGATTTCAGCCTGGATATTCCGCTGCTCAGCTCGCAGCTCCGGGGTCCTTTTCCCTGGGACACACCGAACCGCCTTGTCGGGTGGGGCGTGCTGCCGGGCTTCACCCTGCCTGTCATCCACAAGTTCGACATCGTCTACTCGGCTGAAGCTCGGACCGGGCTGCCTTTCTATGGAACCACCGATCAGGGAGAAATAGCTGCAGCCTATCCTCCGAGTGGATCGTTGCGTTTGCCCACCTACTACACTCTGAATCTGCAGTTCGAGAAACGGGTTCATCTGTTCGGACGCTATTGGGCGGGACGCATCGGATTCAACAACATCACCAACCATCCCAACGTAGGGGTCGTCTCGACCATTGATGCCAGCCACCCGGCCCCGACATTCTTCGACGGCGACAGCGGACGCGCGTTCGCCTTGCGCCTCATGCTGCTGGGAAACAGATGAATCGGACTGTTCTGACACCATTGACGGAAACCTTCAGGACAACCTTTGAGAGGTCAACCAACGATATACTCGCTCTGCGGGCTGCGTGTCCGCTCCTTGGAGTTCAGGAGAAGCGTGATGACCAGCATTTTCAGGAGAGGTCCATCACTCAGCCTGGCGGTTCTGGTCCTGGCGGCTTTGTCGCTCCGTCCACAGGAGACCTATGTAACACTCGCCGTGCAAGCTACAGATGGTCAGACCGTTTTTCGAATTGGCGAGCGCATCCTGGCCTTCACTTCACTCTCGACTTAACTTGTCAAGATGGCTGACTTATTTGCGACCATCTGTGACCAAGCACTGACGTTCGCCTAGCGTCGGTTCTTTGAATTCCTTGTGATCTGAAGATGAAACTGCTTTACGGGAAAGCCGCCTCGGTTCTTGGGCGTTGAGCGCGCGGCGCCGGTCGATACCACAATATTCGTTGGCTGATCGCGAGTTTTTAGCATTCCAAGATAGTTCACTACTTGAAGGTCGCATCTGTGAGACTTTCCGTGATGGCTAGGCGGAGGAAATCTTCGATTCGTCGCGTGCGACTCCCGGCTCGTCAAGCGGCAAAACGACAACGATCGATGTGCCATTCCCCGATGACTGGATCTGCATTCTGCCTCCGAGTTGTCTTATTCTCTCCCTCATTCCGCGCAAGCCGACTCCTGAACTCTTACCCTGCCGAAACTTGTCTTGAATCTCCCGATTGATTCCACGACCTTCATCGGAAATTTTCAACTGGATTTCGCCCGGTTTATGCGAGAGATGCACACTCGCAGTTGCACTACCTGAATGTCGGTGAACGTTCGTGAGACATTCCTGCACGATCCGAAAGATGGACAACTCGACATCGCGAGGCAAGCGGCCTAAATCGCCAGGCGAATCGAGGCTTACGCGTATGTTGCTGCGTTCCCCAAATCCATTAACGTATTCATACAATGCTGATAGCAGGCCCACTTCATCGAGGAGGGGCGGATGCAACAGATGGGAGATCGTTCGAATTTCGGAGACAGCTTGCTCGATCAGAGAGCGGCTCTCTTCCAAGTTTCGCGTCACGCCTGGACTAAGCCTCGACTCTTCGGTAGAGATCGCGGAAATGTTCATGCTTAAAGCGGCAAGCAACTGTCCAGCACCGTCATGCAATTCCCGCGCAATCCGTCTTCTTTCTTCATCTTGGAGTTGCAGCAAACGACCTGAGAGTTCGGCTTCCTGCAAAAGGAGAGCCAGCCGTTTTCGCTCGGTAATGTCCCGTGCAACTTTGGAGGCGCCAATGACACAGCCCCGCGCATCCCTAACCGGAGAAATGGTCACCGAAATGTCCAATAAAGTTCCGTCTTTCCGTTTGCGGACGGTTTCGAAATGATCAACGCGCTCTCCTCGTCGGAGGGACGCGAGAATATCAGCCTCTTCGTCAAGGCGGTCTGGAGGGACGATCAAAGTAATATGCTGGCCGATCGCTTCGGCGGCGGCGTAGCCAAACATTCGCTCTGCAGCTTTGTTCCAATTGACGATAATGCCGTCGAGGTTTTTAGAGACAATTGCATCCTCAGAAGATTCAACGATGGCAGCGAGGCGGTCTTGTACCTCTTGGGCGCGCTTGCTCTCGCTAACGTCGCGGTTCGATTCAAGAATCGAGGCGATGTTTCCGCGGGCATCTCGCTCCGCTACCCATCGAGTAGACACAGTTATTCTGGAACCGTTCGCGCAGGTGTGTCGAAGCTCACCTGCCCAGTACCCATCACCGGCAAATTGTTCTTTAATCTTTTGGAGTGGCTCAGGAAATTCGGTATGAAGTAAATCGTGGCTCACGCGGCCTTCAGCTTCTTCTCGCGTGAAGCCATACATCGCAGAGGCGCCCTGGTTCCAGAATGTTATTCGATCTGCCGTATCCCTGACCAAGACCGCATCCGTTGTTAGGTCGAGTAGTCGAGCGCGCTCTCGCAGTAACTCTTCCCCCGTCTTCCGTTCGGTAGTGTGCTCCTCCGCCATATCGAATGACAGTCAACCAACACACTGTGCGGCTCAAGGGCTGGGATGGCAGTGCCGGGAGTAGTAGTGGTAAATACCATCCGGCTTCGCTGGCTGAACCCGCAGTGCCTAAGACCCGCGTTGCGAATTCTTACATCCACTTCCGCCCGATAGGCTACCTTCGGCACCTATCCGCGTCAACCCACTCCCAGCTGGGGACACCCCCGCCCCGGTGGTTGGCAAATCCTACCGAGTCGTCCTAATTCCTTATTTTCCAAGGAAGTACAGCGTTCCTAGAATTTTTAGAAATCTTTTAGGCCTCCTTCACGACATTCTGCACTGCTTCGAACAAGGATGCAGCAGTCATACCCTCGCGGGCACTCCCGGTGATGAATTCCGGGGTTGTCAGGTTCCTGTCAATTGAGGTCTATCCCATGAAGGCAATGATCGACGATTGTGAGGCCAGCCAAATGCAGCCGACTGCTCGATGGAACACGACCAAAGCGGAGGCTGCGTCCCTCTTGCTCGAACTGATCCAGATGAGGCTTGTTTCGGAAGCCATACACGTTGCCGCATCCCTGGGAGTCGCCGATCTGCTGGCCGACGCACCCAAGAGCGTCGACGAGCTTGCCCCCGTCACCGGGGCGGATGCGGCGTCTCTTCGACGACTGCTGCGCGCACTTGCGAGCTTCAAGGTATTTTCACAGGAATCGGCTGACCGCTTCGCGCTGGGACCATTGGGCGAACTTCTCAGGAGCGACGGGGAGGGGTCTCTGCTCTCTGCGGCGCTGTTCTTTGGCGGCAAGACGGGCGCGGGTACGGTCGAACTTTTAGAGCACTGCGTCAAGACAGGCGAGAGCGCTAGTCAGACACTCTCCGGTGGCAGTGCCAACTGTTTCGATTGGATCTTGAGAAATCCCGAGCGGACCCAACTCTTCAACGCGACGATGAACGCCTTTTCGACCCTGCACTTGACCGGTGTGCTGGAAGCCTACGATTTTTCTCAAGCCGCAAAGATCGTTGATGTGGGAGGCGGTCACGGGCGAAACCTCGTCGAAATCCTAAAGAAGAATCCAGTCGCACACGGAGTGGAGAGCAGCAGCAACTCGGGGGTCAGTTCTGGCGGGGACGCTGAAGAGATGATCCACGACCCCGTCTAAGAGACTGATTCTACAAGCGGTTTGGTTCTGAACGCCGGACTGGAAGGCGTGCCGAGATCAAGGTCGAGATGCGTGACCCCCGGGTTGCTGCTGCTCTCCCTGACCGCAACTGGGGCAGTTTCGCCGACGCTTTAGATCTTCGGCTGTCTGCTGCGAAGCGACGAAGTCTTGTACCCCGTGCAGAATCCTTTTTCCATCCGCCAAACTCAGCCCGAGGGTCTCTATCGTCAGCTGGCGCCGTTCCATCTCGATCACCGGACACCGTTGTTCGGCACCGTCGTCATTCACGCAAATCACTTCCACCCGGTATTTCATGCGCGGAACCTCCCGCGCTCCACCAACTTCGCCAACCCTTGGTTGGCCTCTTGCAAGCGGAAGCGTTCTGGTTCCAACGGGCCGTACTGTTCCAGTCGCTGATCGATGCTCTGGTAACCCTTGTCCAGCGCTTGTCGCAGCAAGTCCCAGGTATCGGTTGGCTGATCCGGCTCCGCCCCCGAAAGCATGCCAATGACCATCTCGACCTGCGCGGGCGTGCACATCGACTTGCCTTCTCTTTGCCGCTTCAGCATCAGGCGATACCCCGTGGGACCGCCGCAATACTCCGGAGGAGCCGCACCGCGTCCCGCCAAACATATCGGGACTTGATCGCCGTCCGCTCCCTCCCCCTGATCCAGAAGCCGCAACTCCCATTCCCAAAGGTCGATCGCACCGCAGGTGTAGAGAAACTTTTCCTGGGGCCGAAGGTGAAATTCCCGCAGTTGCTTGGACTTGGTTCGGCGATGAAAGCTGTTGAACTCTTGTCCGTGAACGCGAAAGATGTAGCCCAGACCCTCCCAACCCAGCATGCTGCGGAAGACTTCATCAAAACTGGGGAGATCCAGGGAATCAGGCACTGCCAGGACCCGAATCACCATGGGGCTGACATTGCGCAGAAC
>JBEKPJ010000111.1:0-16758 GCA_049520935.1 Terriglobales bacterium
GAAGGCGGAGCCCCCGCCCAAGCGGGCACGCGCTTCAGCGTGCACGACGTTGTTCTCGACGACATCAGCCGCAGCTATACGGGTTTGGGGTGGTTGTTTTTCGTGGCTAACAGCTGGCCCACGAACCCGGTGAATACGATCACCATCAATCACGTCACCGGGTTCCCCGACGCCGGAAGCGGTTTTCTGCTGACCGGGAACCAGAGCCCGAACCCAAACATGTACGGATTTGTCCTTACCAACAGCATCGTGACGAGCGGCCAGAGCCCGGTCTGGAGCATGGGCGGCGGCCGCACCAGCTGCGCGTTCGGCGACGTTCCGGTTACAACCCTGAACCAGTGCTTCGGCAAGTACACCTTCGAAGCCAACGCCCTGGTCGCGCCCCCGGCCCACTATCCGCCACCCTCGTGGCCGAAGGGTGCCATGTTTCCGCCGAGCCCGAATAATGTTGGTTTCGTCGAATACAACAACGGCAACGGAGGAAACTACGAACTGCAGCCAACCAGCCCCTACAAAAACGCCGGCACCGATGGCAAAGATTTGGGCGCCGACATCGTCGGGCTCAATCAATTGCTGGCGAATGTAGAGTAAGGTCCGAACGGGAACCGGTTGGTAAAGATCTCCCGGAGGTCCGCGGTTCGCCGCGGGCTTTCCCTACTTCGTCGGGTTCGTTCCCCTGAGTTATCCAAAATCGTCAGGCAACGGCCGAAGAATCGCACCGGTCTGGCGCCGGCATCCTCGTCAATTGGGCGGTATGCAGGCACAGGGAGAGAAGGAAACGCCTCAAGCGCTGAGGTAACTTTCGTGCCTCGCTTCCCCTCCCGGGACCGTAACTTTGCCGTTTTGCGGGTGATAAACTTCAGAGTGTTGGCAACCGGAAATCTAAGCGATCGTGCGCGTAGCCCCGTCTTTGTGATGGGCTGTCATCGTTCGGGAACAAACCTCCTGTACGACATGCTGCTCTCGGCGGGCGGGTTTGCCATTTACCGGGGTTCTCTGCCCGTCTATGAGACGCTCGTTCCTCGGTTCGGTTCGATGGAGAGGCGTTCGAACCGGGAGAAACTCTTTCAAACCTGGCTGCGCAGCAAGGGTTTTCGCCGCACCGGCCTCGAGGCGGATCAATTCTCGTCGCGCATCCTCAACGACTGCCACAACGGCGGAGATCTCATTCAAGCGGTCATGAACACGGTTACGGCGAGCCAGGGAGCGCAGCGCTGGGCCCTGTATGATCCCGACAATGTGCTGCACATCGAGCGGCTCAAGGCATCGATTCCGAACGCGCTGTTTGTTCACATTATTCGCGATGGGCGCGACATTGCATTGTCGCTCAAGAAAATGGGCGGCTTCAGGCCCTTGCCCTGGGACCGCAGCGAGAGCAGGAGCCTGGTGGCGACCGCGTTGTATTGGGAGTGGATGGTGCGCAACGGGCGCGAGCAGGGCAGCCGGTTTCCCGCCGACTACGCGGAAATCCATTATGAGGACCTGATCACACGGCCCCGAGAAAGCTTGCAGAAACTGGGCGGCTTCCTTGATCATGATCTCGACTATGATCGCATCCAGGCCGCGGCTCTTGGCCGGCTTTCCGAGACCAACTCTTCGTTCCGCGAAGAGGCGGGAAAGGAAAAGATCAACCCGCTTGGCCGCTGGAAAAAGCGTCTCGCCTCCTCCGATGTGGCCGCCATCGAAGCCGCCGTCGGCGAGTGCCTGGAGCAGAACGGATACGCCTTGTCCCTGCCGGAAGCCGAGCGCGTGCCGGGAATCGGCGAGTGCGGCAAGCGGTCTCTGTATCGCAATTTCCTGAAGACCAAGCTGTGGCTGAAGCTGAACACCCCAGCCGGACGTTGGGTAAATCTGGGCGTGCTCGACCTTGACGATGAACCCGGAGCGGCACCCGAGGCGCCCGAAAGCAACCATGAACCCGACGCCAAACTTAACGACCGCGTCCCTCGATAGAGGTCCCGTCGGCAATGCACCCGGAGCCCGATCGAAGGCTCCCGTGTTTGTGCTCGGCTGCGGACGTTCCGGAACCAAGATGCTTTACCACACTTTTCTTTCCGCCGGAGGGTTCGCCATCTACCATGCCGAAAGCAATGCCTTCAATCTGATCGGACTGCGCTTCGGCAACCTCGCCAAGCTCGAAAACCGGCGCGCACTGCTCGACCACTGGCTGCGCAGCAAACTGTTCTATCGCTCGGGCCTGACTCGGGAAGAAATTGAACCCAGGATTCTGGCCGAGTGTCACAACGCCGGCGACTTCCTGCGCATCCTCATGGAAACCATCGCACGCAAGCAAGGGGTGGAGCGCTGGGCGGAATCAACTCCCCTGCACCTTCTCTACCTTCCCGTGATCAAGAAGCTGTTTCCTGATGCACTGATTGTTCACATCATTCGCGACGGACGCGATGTGACCGTTTCGCTCAAGCGGATCGGCTGGATCCGGCCGCTTCCCTGGGACAAGAAGCGCGCTTTGCTGGCACCGGCAATGTTCTGGCGCTGGATCACGGCGAAGGGCCGCAAAGCGGGACGCAGCATGGGCAAAGATTATATGGAAGTGCACTACGAAGATGTGGTTCTGAAGCCGCGAGAAACGCTGGCCCGTCTAGGCCAATTTATCGATCACGATCTCGATTACGACCGCATCCAGGCTAACGCGCAGGAGAGCCTGCGCAATCCAAACTCTTCGTTCAAGGGCGATGGACAGGAAGTGGAATCAAATCCCATCGAACGCTGGAAGACGGTGCTGTCGAAAACCGAAGTCGCACAGATTGAAAGTCTGGTCGGCGACCTGCTGGTCGACACTGGCTACACCCTGGCCAGCACCGAAGACGGGCGCCGCCGCAGTTTGCCGCTACGCGTGATGAGTTTTTTGTACCCGATTTATTTCGATGTCAAGCTTTGGCTGAAGACCTACACCCCGCTTGCCCGGCTGGGGGAACTCAATCGTATGGGGATCTCCGACCCGCCGGGCACGACCGCCGCATCGCCATCCTCCCGTTGATGGTCAGAAGGCCATTCGCATCCGTATGGCATGCTCGTGAAAGACGCGGCCGACCGGCGGCATCGCCAGATAAAAGATCGAAACCGCGTTCAGCACGCCAAACAGCAGCAAGAACGTATTGGCTTGGCCGGCGGCGGGAAGCAGCAGCGCCAGTTCAACGGCAGAAAGCAGCAGCGTCAGAAACCGTCCCCAATTTTGAACGCGCAGAACTCCGTAGCCTGAGAGCAGGTGCACAAGGGCAAACAAAATAACGACCCATCCAGCCGCATGTCCGAAGCCGCCGATCCAACGTTCCGCGGAGTTGCCTTGCGCAGCCACGGAGGCGAGCTTATTGGAGGGACCGACGAAAAACACGATAAACACTCCAAACACCAGTCCGATGAAACAGCGCAGAAACTGATAGAGGCCAATCAAGCTGACGCCAAGCGGGCGCATAAATCTCCTTGGGCAAATGTGAAGAAAATATAGCACAGGTACTCGGCCGCTTCCTGGCGATGCCGGCGACACCGTTTCCCTGCCGCCAAAGACGCCCAGGTTCGATGCAAACATGGTTCCGAGCGTGACCAGTTCATTTGCCGCGAACAGTGCGCACAGCGTAAAATTGCAGACATCGTTCGAGGGACGTTTCCCGTTCAAATGCGGTCGATTCTGCACGAAAAACAATCTCAGCCCATCGTCAATCCATTGAAAGAGCGTATGACTAGACAATTCAGAACCAGCGGCGCGATGCGCTCAGCCGGGACCCTTTTCCGCTGCATCCTATTCTGCACCCTGGCGGTAAGCTCCTGTCGCGGGCAGGCCCGCACCTTCAAACACGTAGTCGTGATCCTGCAGGAAAACCGGACACCGGACAACGTCTTTGGCAGCAATCCGAACTTTGAGCCGGGAGTGGATCTGGCCACATCCGGACTGACTTCGAAGGGCGAAACGGTTCCGCTGACGCCGATCCCGTTCCAGACCTGTTTCGATCTTAATCACAGCCACCTGGCCTATGTCACTGCGTATAACGGCGGCAAGATGGATGGAGCCGACAAGAACACCACGCAGCCGGCCGAAGGATGCATCGTCCCACCGCTGCCGCAATACCGGTATATCGACAACTCCACCGGCGTCGTACAGCCCTACTTTGACATCGCCAAACAGTATGGCTGGTCCAACCGGAATTTCCAGACCAACCAGGGCCCCAGTTTTGCGGCGCACCAGTTCTTTCTTGCCGGGACCTCGGCGCCGACTACTTACAGCAAGTTGTTTGTGTCGGGAAATCCCGTGAAAGAGCCGGCGGGTTGTACTGCAACCCCCGATAACAAGGTTACGGTGATTGACGAAGATGGCGACGAGAACTCCAATCCACCCATTTACCCGTGCTTTGAGCATCCCACCTTGCCGGACGTGCTGAACGCAGCCGGAATCAGCTGGAGATACTACAGCGACTCGCCTGATTCGATATGGGACGCGCCAAATTCGATCAAGCACATGTGCGAAGCGAAGGAAAACAGAAGCGGCTCGCTGGATTGCACAGGTCCAGACTGGGTTAGCAAGAATGTCATCGGCTCCCACAGGGTGCTCACCGACATCAAGAACTGCAATCTGGCGCAGGTAACTTGGGTCACGCCGAGCAACAAGGAGTCAGATCACCCTCGTATGACCGATGGGCGAGGCCCGGGCTGGGTCGCTTCGGTGCTCAATGCCCTCGGCTCCAATTCTCCATGCTCGAAAACGGGCGAAGTTTTCTGGGAAGACACCGCCATTTTCATCACCTGGGACGACTGGGGTGGCTGGTACGATCACGTGAAACCGTTCCGTCAGGGCCAGTCCAATGGTTGGGGTCGCAGCTACACCTATGGATTTCGCGTGCCTCTGCTGGTGGTGTCGGCCTACACCCCCGCCGGATTTGTCGACAACGAGGATCACGACTCCGGAAGCCTGCTCAAGTTTGTGGAGACCAATTTTGCCCCTCCCGGCCGGCAACTCGGACCGATCGGACCGGGTACGTATTCCGACGCCTATGCCGATAACAGCCTGCAAGCATTCTTCACTCTAAGCTCTCCAAGGCCTTTTAAGCCGATTCACGTGAATTTCTACTTTCGGTTCTTCGTGCTGGACCAGGAAGACAGAGGCCGCCGTATCTTCGAAGAAATGGCGCGGTGCGGCCTCGGTTGCTGGTTCTAGACTGGCAACGGCTTAAGCGTTTGAAGCAATCTGTTCTCGTCGTGCTCCCGGGCTTCGGGCCGACCTTTATCGCTTCAACACCAACCCATCGATCGTGCCGGAAACCTGACTGCTGCGCTTGCCGAAGCCTTCCCTGTGTATGGCAACGACTCCGATGAGGAGGAGCACTTGCCAACATTCTCCGGTAGAACCTCGGGCCTTTCACTGATCGCCCGGTATCTCTCTGTGGAAATCGCAAGCAGGGTCCCGCTCCTGCTGATCTGCAAGACAACGTGGGCGATCTGTCCCCACTCGTTGACCTTTGAAAAGTGATCTATGATCCGCAACTGGAAGGACCTCGATCTGTGCCGGCCAGATCGCGACAGCCGGTACGACCACATCGACTCGCTCTTTAGCGAAACCGTGAACTGGTCGCTGATCGAAACCTATTTCCCCGACATGCTCCGGGTCGCGCTGTCCATCAAGGCCGGGCGCATCAGCGCTTCGACGATCCTGCGGCGCCTTGGAACCTACAGCCGCAAGAATCGGCTCTATCAGGCATTCAGTGAGCTCGGCCGGGTTCTCCGCACGGGCTTTCTGCTGCGCTACATCTCCGACCAACAACTCTTCCATGGCGAGGAGCGGCTTGACAATTTTGAACTTCTTCACGGCTTCTCGCCACTCCTTCTCTGGCACAGAGACAAGATCCGGCGCTGCCCACGCGGCACTTGTGGAGTGGTCCGGCTCCGCTTCGTTCACTGGAATGCGTTCGAGCCGGCGCTTGCCCGGTTCCCGCGCAATCATCGTATCCAAACCTGCGTAATCTAAGATCACGAATCGGCGGTCATGCCATCGGATTGTGCTGCCTGGAAATAGTGTGAGCGAAGCAGCCATAGGACCGTCGTTTACTTGCAGTGCCTGCAGGGATCTGCGAATGCGAGCATGCCGAACCCGACTACTGCAATCGTAAACGATTATCTCAGTTGCAAATAGCGATGTTCTGTTTGCACATAATTGGTTCTGACTGATTTTTGGTGCAAGCGTGAAATGGGTGCAGCTTGACACGATTGTTAGGCTGGAATTATGGGGGATAGATTGGATGGCAAGGATTTGCTGCCGGATGGAGGCTGTCTGGCATGTGGAGAAGGACGATCACGGCTGGGTGCTCAACGCCTCAGCCGGCCCGGAGGGGGCGAACTGTCCAGGCTGCGGACTCCTGTCCACGGCCCGCCACAGCAGCTACCTACGGCATTTGAGGGATCTTCCGTTACAAGGGCGAGTGCTGAACTTGACCGTGCGAGTGGGGCGCAGGCGTTGTCGTAATCCAGGCTGTAAACGACGGATCTTCTGTCAGCGCTTGAACGGCGTGACCCACAAGCATGCACGAGAGACGAAGCGTTTCGGTGAAGTAATCCAAGTGATTGCCTATGCCCTGGGAGGCCGTGCTGGCGAACGCCTGAGCCGCCGCTTGGGATTTCCGGTCAGTAACGACACATTGTTGGACCACGTTAAACGAGCGGCCCAGTTCCGCACACCATGCCTGCCGATTCCGGTTGTGGGAGTGGATGAGTGGGCGTGGCGGAAGGGCTACAGCGGCTACGGAACGATCCTCGTTGATTTGGAACGGGGAGTGGTGGCCGATCTGCTGCCGGATCGCTCGGCCGCTTCGTTTGAGAAATGGTTGCAAGAACATCCTGGGGTGAAGATCATCAGCCGGGACCGTGACGGGGTTTACGCGGAAGGAGGATCTTGCGGGGCGCCGCGAGCGCAACAAGTGGCCGATCGCTTTCATTTGGTCCAGAATCTGATCAAGGCCGTGCAAGATGAGTTGACGCACCAACGTCATCATCTGCTCATACCAACGCAGGAGCTGATTCACAAAGACGCCAACTACGAGGCGCCCGGAACAGGACCCGTGATGGTGCCCTGGCCACAGCGCGGGCAACGGCCTAGCCCACGGCAAAAAGAAATCAGACAGCAACGGCGGCAGCAGAAAGTGGAGTTGTTTCGGATGGTGAAGGGCCTGCACGCGCAAGGGATGAGGGCCTTCGAAATCGTGAAGGCCAGCAGCATTAGCCGAGGGCGTGTGGATAAATGGCTGCGGTTGGCGGACTGTCCGCCGCAGAATAGGATGGCACCGCGGCCCGGTATGGCGGAATCCTTCCGCGAAGAACTGCGGCGTTTGTGGGAACGGGGGTGCCAGAATGGGAGGGACCTATTAGTCGAGATAAGAAAGCTTGGCTACATAGGGAGCTACTCGGGGTTAACGAGACTGCTGTCAGAGTGGCGCGAGGAGAAGCGAGCTGCGCAAAGGAAAGCCGTCGTGTCGGCTTGGCAAGGTACGGAGCAGACGCGCTCGGCGTTATCGGCGATGCGGCACGTTTCACCGCAAGAGGCGGCGGCGCTGTTGAGCAAACCGAAACCGACACTGAGCGAGCGGCAGAGCAAGATCGTGGAATTTCTGAAGCGAATCCCGGACTTCGCCACGATGCGTCACTTGGTGCTGAGCTTCCGAAGCATCCTGTGCGGTGGCAAGGTCTCCAGCTTGAAGCGCTGGATAAAGAAAGCACAAGCTGCGGGGATCGAGGCGATCACCAAATTTGTACGTCAGTTGAAGAGAGATCAGGCGGCAGTGGAGAATGCGGTGGAACAGGTTTGGAGCAATGGTCCAGTCGAGGGCCACATCAACCGGCTGAAAACGGTGAAAAGACAGATGTACGGAAGGGCGGGGTTCGAACTACTGCGATCCCGGATTCTGCCGTTAGCGGCTTAAAATCGCTTGCACCAAAAATCAGTTAGAACCTACAAACTCTGATCGAGATCGACGCCCATCAGATCACAGGCGTGCAACGGACGGGCGGTCGCAATCAACCCCTGCGCGAAATCGGCGAAGATACGCCAGTCGTGCGATTCGTTCGCGTCGGCCAAGGTCGAGCGCGACACTTTGCCGCGGAACCCCATGTGATACAGCTTGCTTTGTAGAGAGCGCAGGCAGGACTCGATGTCGCGTAGGCTCTCGCGATAGGTGAGTTGCGCGAAGGCCATCGCCAGTAACTGGTCCCAACAGGAAAATCCCCTGAAGTTAGAATCGCCATAGTAACGGGCAACACACTTGTGAAATTCTTTTTCGGGCAGATGTTCGATCAATTGTGAGAAGACGGTGCGGCCAGAGTTCACCCGTCATTGTTTCACCCGGAAGACTGGCAGAAGGAAGTCAATCCGACCCTTTTTCAATTCAAATCGTTCCTGCTTCGACCATGCGTTATCATGCTTGTCTTCAATGGGTTAGAATGGCTTCCCGAAACTTTAGCCGGACAGCAGTGCGATTGCATGAGAACTTCATAGCCTTCTTCTGGTGCTGATTTTACTTTGCCGTTTTCCAATACAAAAGTGCCTGCCAATACTTGACCTGTTTCGGTAGTTTCCGAGATTAGGCATGTCATTGTAAATTTCTCCAGTTGGCAGCCCTTCATGCTATTTTGCAATTCTGGGCCAATGCATTACTCCGCTGGTTCCGGTTGTGCGAGCGCGCCTGCATGGGGAGACCTAGTCAGTACCTCTTGCAACAAGGCTGAAAGCGGGACAACTTCCCGGTCAGCCGTTTTCGGATGCAATTTGACAGTCGGCCAATCCTTCTCCATCTCTTTGGGCCCCTCAACTACGGCGGCCAAAGTCATCGCAATCACTCCTGGACTTACATCGGGACGCGCAAACGTTGTGGAGCATGCTCGCTAAGGCCACAGTGCACCAGCGCGGCTTTCCGTTGCCTGGTCATTCACCAACACGAACCGGCGCGGCAACGCGCACGGGAGTTAGTCGACACGCCTGAGTTTGCCAAGGCGCAACGGCAGAGAAAGAAAGTGGAGGCGTTGTTTGCCGAACTGAAAAATCAGATCGGGGTACGCCGCTTGCGTCTGCGCCGATTGAAGTTCGTACGCGAGCAGTTCTTCCTGGCCGCGGCGGCGCAGAACATCAAGCGGCTAGTGCGATTCCTCCACCAACCGCCAACACCCGTTCTGCCCGCCACCACTTAACCGAACGGAAAGAAAACAAACCGGCCAGGGTATGCTCGCAGACGAAAGACGTTCCGTTGAGTGACTTTTTCAACACCCACTGACATCGCCTGCTTTCAACAATCGACAATTTCGAGAAGTGAGAGAACCAAAAAGTTGCCGTATTTTTCATCTTGACGCGAGTCCCGTGCGTGGGTAGCATGTGCGCATTTGCGTTTAGCGGAAGCTCGTCCGCTGGGGTCTTCGGTTCAGTGTCGCGCAGCAGCTCCAAGGAGGCATCGTGAATTGCAGCGGGAAATCATTAACAATAGTCGTTTTCACCACAGTAATTTTCTGTGGCTGGGCTCACGCTGAACCCCGGCATTTGCTCCGGCAAACCTTGGCGCACCATGAGCGCCCCCAAGCCGTGACAGTCCACTCTCGCTTCGCTTATGTCTGCAACGAGGACAACACGATTGAAACCTACACGGTGAACCCGGTAACAGGGGCATTGCGCCCGCTGACCTATATCAATGTGGGTATTTACTGCGGCGGGTCGACGATGGATGCCTCCAACAAGTTTCTGTACGTTTCGAACTTCACCGGAAACACGATTCTTGGTTTTGCGGCGGATCCGAAGACAGGGGCGCTGACCGCCCTTGGGTCGTCGCCATTTGCGTCGGGGAACGAACCCAATCAGATCGTGCTGCACCCGAGCGGCAAGTTCCTTTATGTGACCTGCGTGAGCGACATGACCGTGTGGGGATACAGCATCAATGCGAAGACCGGGGCATTGACCCCGGTGAAGGGGAACCCGGTTTCGGTCGGAAACGGTGCCTATCGGCTGACGGTTTCGAGTTCGGGGAACAATCTGTACGTGGTCAACGGCAGCGATAACACGCTGCAAAGGTTCTCGATCAACACGAGCACGGGACAACTGACGAATCAAGGGACGGTGGCGACGGGCTCGATTCCAGAGTCGGCGACGATCACGCCGTCAGGGAGCTTCCTCTACGTAACCAACTACGGCGACAAAAACATTTCCGGGTTTTCGATCGGGAGCAGCGGGCAACTGACACCGCTAGCCGGGTCACCCTTTGGAAATGGGAACTTGCCACCCTTTGGATTGGCGATTGAGCCGACCGGCAAGTATGCCTTCACGGACAATCTAGAAGTCACATCGACCTTTCTGAACGCCTTCAGCATCGATGCGGCCACGGGAGCGCTGACGCTGTTGAATTCTTACGGCAGCGACGCATACCTGGGACAGATCTCCGTGGATCCTTCGGGAAAGTTCGTGATGCTGGCTGACGGGTACGGCCTGGAGTGGTGGCCGATCAACCCCGCAACAGGAGGGCTCACCTACGGAGGCCTGGTGGCTTCGCGTGAGTATTCGCTGGCCCTTACGATCTCGGCGGGGACGCCGGTGGTCTATGAGCCGAAATTCCTGTATGTGCTCAATGCCAACAATATTCCGAGCGTGCAGAGTATTTCGGAATACACCATCAATGCGACCACGGGATTGGCAACGGAGATCAGCGGGTCACCCCTGGGAACAATTTCTTTTCCCGTACAACTGGCGATTGATCCGCTGGGACGGTTCGTCTACGTAACAGGAGGAAATACGGGCGCCGGACAGATTTCAGCATTTACGGTGAATCCGTCGACGGGTCTTTTGTCGCCTACATCGGTGCCGTACTACACCCTGGGCGGCTACCCCGACGGGATCGCAGAGGATCCGACGGGACGATTTCTGTATGCGTCGGAAGGCCCCGATTATGTGGCAGGATTCAGCATCGATCCGGCGACCGGAAATCTGACAGCATTGCCGGGATCGCCATTCAGCGCGGGGGGCAGCAGCGGAGAGAGCACAACCGGGTTGGCAATGGACCCGCTGGGGCGCTTTCTGTACGCGGATAACACGAACGCGAGCGCGACTGGGATCGGACACGTGGCAGCATTCCAGATTAATCCGATTACCGGCGCGTTGACGCTGTTGACGACGGCGAGCGCCGGGAACTATCCGGTGGCGATGACGGTGGACGCTTTCGGGCAATTCCTCTATAACGTGGATGAAGTCAGTCCCGAGATCGATACGTATGCGATCAACCAGCAGTCAGGGGCGCCGGGTGGCGGGCCTGGCATCGGTTTGCCGTCGTCGTCATGTCCGGTTGGAATCACGGCGCATCCGACGGCCCAGTTTGTGTATGCCACGGTCGAGTGCTCACCGCATGGAGTGTACGCATACCAGTATTTGTCTGCGTCGGGAGCTTTGACGCTGATTAAGGGATCGCCATTCTTTTCGACGGAAGATCCGACGGCGATGACGATCGATCCGAGCGGGAAATTTATGTACGCGAGCCACTTCTCTCTGGGAAGTTTTGAAGCGTATCGGGTTAGTGCGAAGAGCGGGAAGCTTACATCCATTGCTGGGTCGGCGGTCACGTCGACGGATCCGGGTCCGCTGGCAGTTCTCGGCGTTTATAAGTAGTCTGACTGTATCGCCTAGGAAGCTGTTCCCTTAAACGAGGTCGGGAAGATCCTCTCTCAGCTGGGGATAAATCCCTCATCGTCCCGCAAAAAGGCGAACAAACAGCGCATGCTTGCGCTATCGCCTGATTTCGACATTCGTGTTTCCAGTAACGAACCATTGGTGTCTAATTGTAAGACCCCTTACCGAGAGGTGGCCTTTGAGAGTCCATCCACATGTGCTTTGGCCGGGTGTCCCTACCGAAAATGCTATCCGGCGCGAATACCTTTTAAATCAGTGGCATTGAAGAAGTGGAAACTGGGGGCCTAATCAGGCGATCAGAATGTAACAATGTTACATTGCGCTGAAAACCGCTGAATGGAGTTTTCGGTAGGGACAGTATCGCCAAAGCAGGAACCGTCTGGTGTTGTTCTTTCCAACCGGCCAGCGGTCCGGGGCTTCGCGGATCGAGTCGGCGGCGAGATGCAGTTCCTCGATGAAGTCCACGGCTGCTTTGGGGCTGCGCTTCTGGTACCAGACGACTGCGTTCTTAACGTCCGCGACCGCACCCTGGTGGTATTCGACACGGTTACCGCTCATTCACCATAGCCAAGAGATCGCGATGAAGTTCTTCCCAAGGAACGGTCACGGCTTTGCCCGCTTTCAAATCTTCGATTCTGCGAGCGACTTCCTCATCCCAGGCTGCTTGCACAGACTCGTCCGCACGCTCAAGGCTGTCGAGCAGGGTGTTGGCTAATGCAGCGCGCTCGTCGACGGAAAGGGCGAGCGCCTGTTTTAGAAGATCCGAAACCTCTGGACTCATCGCCGTATTCTACCCCGTAACAAGTGCCATGACCACCGGCTCCCGCTCTTAATTTCTCCATCAATCCCCGATACACCTTCAACCACTGTTGACGCACAACTTCCCCAGAGTAATCCAAAACGGAGAGCAGCAGCAACCCGGGGGGTCAGTTCTGGAGCGTAGGCGGAGGGGATGACCCGCGACCCCGCTTCAAGCGCTTCATTCTACAAGCCGTTCGGTCCTGAACGACAGGCCGGAAGGTGTCTTCGAAGATGGTATTCGTTGTTCCGAGATCAAGATCGAGCTGGGTGACCCCCGAGTTGCTGCTGCTCCCCGTCTCCACCCACACGATGAACTCCATTGTCGTAGCCTCCAAAACCACTAACCATTAGATTCTGACCGTAGCGCGCTCGCACCCCCAACATCGAAACGGTCCCTCAGTGAATTTGGGCACTAATGAGTGGACTGCGCAAAAATAGAAAGTTGTCCTGTAACTCTTTCGAACCAGCAGTTACTCTATTGATTCCGCCGTGTTTATCCTATTCCTGAACGGCGTGCGTCACTGCGTTTTGAGACTTTATTGAGTAGACTGCGCGAGCAGCGAAAGTCGCGGAAAACAACAAGATTTCGGAGACGTTTTGGAATCTTGGATGGCACCGCGAACTCCGACATGTTCAAAACCCTAGTGTTTAAGCCTCAGTCTACTCATTTAGTGCCCAGACGATAGCAAAAAGTGTGCCTGTCCCTACCGAAAACTCCATCCGCTCTGAAACTGCAGAGGTTCCGAGCATTCATGAGATCCTTGTGCGATCACGATGAGCTCTCTTTTCGTCGCCCTTTTCGCTCTTGTCGCCTCCAGCTTTCGAACTCGTACCGCCCTGCAGGCGGAGATCCTCGCGCTTCGTCACCAGCTCGCGGTTTTCCAAAAGAACCCGCCGCGGCGCTTGCGCCTCCAGCGCTCCGACCGATTCTTGTGGGTCTTGCTTTCGCGATGGTGGCCCGGTTGGCGTTGTAGTCTGCACATCGTTCGCCCCGATACCGTGATCGCATGGCACCGGAGAACAATCGACCGTGGCCAAATATCTTCGCCGCCCGCGGAAGCCACCCTCCCAAACCTGGCGAACTTTCTTGACCAGTCATATGGAACAGATGGCCTCCATCGACTTCTTCGTAGTGCCGACGGCGACCTTCCGGATTCTCTTTGTGTTCGTGGTGTTGTCGCATGCGCGGCGCCGCGTACTGCACTTTCAAGTGACCGATCACCCCAGCCAGGAGTGGACGATGCAGCAGATCCGGGAAGCGTTTCCCTGGGAGCACGGGTGCCGATATCTTCTGCGCGATCGCGATGCCATCTACGGCGGTGATTTGGTCGCGATGACGAAAGGCCTCGGGACGGAAGAAGTGATTACCGCGCCGCGATCGCCCTGGCAAAATCCGTATGTCGAGCGGCTGATCGGTTCTTTTGTTGAGGACAACAAAAGAACCGATGAAGCCCTCCCCGCCAACTGACTCAAATAGATAAGGAATCCGCACTCCCCCACAGCGCAAGATCGGTTTTGACTTTGACGCTCCCTACTCTCCTGCAATGCCGGGGAGTAGAATGGCTATATCATGACCAGCCGCAATGTTGAATCTCCCTCGATTTTAGAAATCTGCGCCAAGGTTAAGCACCTCGGATACTCAGTTTCCGGGCGCGTCCGCCTTTATGGAGAGGATTTTGAAGTCGTATCAGACCCGTTTCCGGATGACGGGGGAATCGCGGTCCATGCCAGGACCAGGAAAGATGCTACGGTTCGCGTTCTGCGGCTTCCCGCAACCGTTCTCCAGGGCATGAGGGGCCGGGTTGCAGCCTGACTGGCTCATGCCGCTGACTTACCCGATTTTCTTGTCTTTCCCATCGCTCCCGCTGCGATCCGCCTGCGTCAATCACGCGCGAACCCTGATTCTGTTTCCGGCGAAGCAAACCCGTCGGTCTCACGGGTTTAGAGTGGTGATCGGCCAGTTACTCTTGTCAACCACAGTGATCTTCGTGACCTCGGCTGCGAACTTCCATGCGTTCCCTCTCCCGGTGTTGATAAGTTCTGGCGCCTCTGCTTTGAGTTTGAGATCCAGCACCAAGCTGACTTCTCTTTGCCCACCCTGGCGCACACCGTCCCTGCGAACGTAGGCCTCCGCGGCCACCTCGTCAACGGGCAGTTCGGTCAATGCGAAGGGCTTGAAGGTGATGATGTAATTCGAACCACTGGCTAGTCCCAGGGAGTTGCTTAGCTGCCGGGCCGCCGGTAAACAATCACTTGCGCGGTCGCCCGCAGGACTGATGTTGTCCAGACCAATGGTTTCCCTCAGCCCTGCGTTATAGCCGTTCACAAATGGAAATGCTTTCCTGGTGACATCGTAGTCGCCGAGCACGGCCGCGATGGGAGAAACGATCCGATTGTGGCTTATGTTGGGGAATGCGCTCACCCGGATACTCACAGTCGTCGGCACATCTTCGAGAATCTCCGGCGCATTGGTTCGATAAAAAGTTACCATCTTCGGATAGTCGAATTCGCTGTTGAATGCTTGCACGATATCGCTTCTTTGACCACCACAGTTGTTCAAGACGATGAAATATCGCATGATCCGCTTGTCGTCGAACAGGGAGGGGGTGTACTTCAACAAAAACAGGTCGAGCCGGGTCTCGTTACCACCGAGGCGCTCGATGTCTGCATGGCCCAGAGTTGCGAGCTTTAGTCCCGAATCCAGAGTCACGGCGCTGGGAGAACCGGGACTTGCAACCGACCCGGCTGCTGGGGTCTCTTCGGCAGCCTGCAGCCGATGCGCCTCAATTGCCTTTGGACTGGACTTGCCCCCACCGGTCTTGATGTTGAAGTAGATGATATCACCGTCCAACATACCGTCATAACGCGTGGTCAACGGGGTCCCCAACAATTCGGTTGGTACATCGAAACTCACTTTGTTGCCGTCTACTTTTCCGTGAACAATCGCCTTGGTGGTCGTGATTTTCCTCGCTCCCGTTCTGAAGTTAGTCACCGTACCCGTTAAGACGGTACCGTTAGTTTGCAGATCGAGCACCACGGTCTCCGGTGGCGTGGAGTTGTATCGTTGGCCGCCCGAAGTTTCGAGACCCCCCTGTACCTTGAGGGTCCATTTTCCGGTCACACCGTTCGCAGCCCACGACGAGGTCCCGAAAATCAGAATGAATACAGCTCCAACCATGAGCGTTGATCTCATCTGCGCTTTCCTTCCGTGAAAACCCTTTGCGGAACGGCTACCTGGCATTTGTTTTTTCTCGCCGACACAGCAGAAGCGATCTTAGAGTCAATCTCCCCTCAAAGCGGATGTTCCGAGCATGGTAGCACGCCTGCTACGGCACGAACGGGTTGATACACCACCCAACTGCCAACGAAACCGCTCAGTCACGAGCTCGCTGGCCAGGTTCCTCCCGGCGAAGCAAACCCGCGCCTGCAAGAGAGCGCTGTAGGGTTTGCGCAGCCGCATTAGGGGCGATGCTCACGCCCCCTTCAAAAACTCGCGGTCTTCATAGTGGCGCACCTGCGAGAGCAGCAGCAACCCGGGGGTCACGCAGCAGCTCGATCTTGACCCCGGAATAACGGGTACCATCCCCGAAAGACACCTTCGAGTTCGTCGTTCAACACCGCGGTCCGCGTTTGTAAAAGCCCGCCGGCTCACCACTTGGTTGTTGTCGATTCGACGAACGCCGTGCTGATCGTCTCCCCCTGTCGGTAGCGCTCGCCAAAGTTCGGGATCGATTCCCGGTTGTTGCGAATGTAGGTCTCGAAGTCGCCCAGCCCCGCCGAGAGTTTCTCCGCGGGTGCGGAATGCTTCCGCATGAGATCCAGATCCATCCGCAGGTCCGCCACGCGATCCAGCGCCTCGTCAACGTTGCCGTGCCACAACAAGTGTTTTACACTCTCCACCTGCTTCGACGCCCCGGCGCCAATTTCTGACTTTTCTTCCTGCAACGACTTGGTCTGCTGTTGCAGCACCGTCAGTCGCATGGTGATGTGAAACCAGTCGAGCACATGTTCTCTGTTGGGGTGGAGGTACTCTTGCACTTGCCGCACATCGTCGCCACCATCGGACATGAATACCACCTGCTGATTCTCCTGCATCCCCTGTGACTTCATGACCTCCCAGACTCGCCGTCGTGGCTTCTGGTCGTAGGTCTGCACGAAGCCAAAGCATTTCGCCGGCGGAACCTCGTCCTCTTCGGCGCGTCGAAATGCCACCACACTCCGGCCGGCAATCACTTCAAAACACCCCTTCTTATGGGCTGCCCGCACGTAGCCGCCATCAATCCCCACCGTCATCGGTCCATCCGGTA
>JBEKPJ010000112.1:0-9900 GCA_049520935.1 Terriglobales bacterium
TTCTCTGTCATCCCGGCGTCGCTGACTCTTCGCGAAAGCTGCATGCAGCAAACCTGCACGTGCAGTTTGAGCGGCGGACGGAGGCCAGCGCGTAAGCGCGCCTCCTCCGACCCGACTGCAGTGAACGCACGTAAGCTGCCGGGGAGGTTTTGTTAGGGCTCTGGGATAGTTTACGCCGCACGGCCGTCTCGTGTTCGGCATCTTAAAAAGTATGCGTCCGAGCAAGCACAGGGTTGACGGACGTGGATTCTGCTGATTACTGAGGCTGCGCGGCCCAGGCAGTTGGGGTGAGGGCAGGCAGGCGCCGCATGGGTGTATCGGCTAAGCCAGGGAGCACGGCCGACAGATAGTCTCGTGGCGAGATCTTCAGCCGCCGGCAGGTTTCGATGACGGAAAGTATGGCGGCCACTTTCGATCCTGCTTGTTGACTTCCAATGTGGATCCAGTTCTTTCGAGTATGGAAATATTTCCATACTCGCAAGAACTATTTATTTGCTGGGTCGGACACTGGAGGCGAGCGAGCAGCTGCGATCTATAGCTTGATAGGAACAGCAAAGCTGAACGACCGGGATCCAGAAACTTACTTGCAAATGGTGCTGTCCCGAATCGCCGATCACCCCGTCAATCGCGTCGGTGAGTTGTTGCCTTGGAACCATGACACCGACGGGGAACCCTGAAGCGCTTTGTGAGATGCCGGCTCAAAGATCAAAGCGGTTCCTGGCCCCGGTTCAGAGTGCCAATCGCCTGTTAACAACAGTTCACCGTCGTTACTCGTCTTTCGTGCCTGCGAGCAGACCGTTCAGTTCACCCTATTGAACATGATCCCGCGGGCCGCTTGTGTAAACACGCTGAAGCCGGAGATGCGCCGGTCAGCTTCGTGCTGGAAAACCAAAGTGCGAAAGTCGCTGGAGTAGAACTCGTCGAGGGTAGCGAGATCGAAGATGACCGGCGGCTTGTCGCGCTCCTTGACCGTCAGTCTTCCCTTTTCTGCCGACAACGTGTAGGTCGCGTCGAGCTCGTCCGAGTGGTACCTGCCGGTGAACCTGGCTAGCTCCGCTTCGCTGATATGGACGGGCTCCAGCTTGTCGCCGGAGAAATACACCTCGCCGGGAATGGCAAGCGAGCAGCGCATCGTGCCGTTCACCTTCTCGAAGGTGATGACGTTGCTGCCGAGGTCGTAGAACCTGTTGGCGTCGATGCGCCGCAGAACCGCTCCCCATGCCATGAGATTGCCGTGGTTGGCGGTGAACGTATAGAGGGTCTTCGTGTGCGGATCGAGGTAGGTGCCGGCGAAGGCTGCCGGATCGGGCAGGTCTGAGGCCCCGGTGAGTGTGTTTTTTGTCGGCTTGAAGTCGGGTGCCAGGTACAGGTCAGCGATTTTGCGGGCAAGGGCTTCGGGGCCCGCGGTTGCGAGGTTACAAAGCACGATCACGCTGAATCTCTCTTGCGGAAAGCGCAGGAATGCAGAGTGGTACCCAAACAGAGCGCCGTTGTGCTCGACGATCGGAAGACCGCGGTAATCGCCAAGCGATAGGCCCAGAGCGTAATCGATTTGATTGCCATTGTTGAGGACGCCGTGACTTTGCAACTCGACGGGCAACGTTCCTTTGCCGAGCTTGTTGGCATAGAAATTCCGGTCCCAGGAAAGCAGGTCGTCGACGCTGCTCATCAAACCGCCGCCGCCAACAATGTCATAGCTGTTTGACCAATCGACTAGGAAGTTGCCCTTCTGGCCGGGATCGTAAGCGGCGACGCGGTTGGGGACCACCAGCGTGTTGTCCTCGTAGAAGAGTGTGTGCGTCATTCCGAGCGGCTGAAAGATGTGTTCGGCAGCGAAGTGCGCGAGCGACTTCCCAGTCGCGCGCCGGATGACTTCGCCGAGCAGGAAGTAATTGGAGTTGCTGTAGACCCACTCGGCACCGGGAACGTTGTTAAGGCCTTTCTGGCGCGCGATAAGCTTGAGAATCTCCGCCGGCGAGGCGAGGTCTGCGGCATTGCGCCCGGAAATGAAGACGAGATCGAGAAAGTCGCGAAACCCGCTGGTTTGATGGAGCATCTGGCGAAGCGTGATGCGATGGCCGTAGTCGGGCAGTTCGGGGAGGTACTTGCGGACTTCGTCATCGAGTGAGAGATGGCCTTGTTCGGCAGCAAGGACGATGCTCGCGGCTGTGAATTGCTTCGAGACCGAGGCCATGTAAAAGACCGACGCGGGTGTGAGCGGGACGCCGAGTTCGAGGCTCGCGTAACCGAAGGACCTTTTGTAAACGAATTCGCCGTCGCGGACTACGCCAACTGAGCACCCCGGCGAGCCCGGTTTGTCGAACATCGCGAAAAGCTGATTGACCTCTTGCGCCCGATCATCAGCACCGAGTGCGGCGGTCGCCGTGGCGATGCTCAGAAACACAACGATGAAGGTTCTCATCAGCACATCCTTTCGTGAGACCACGGTCGAGTATAACGGCGACAGGTGGCTTTCGGAGTTTTCGCGACAGCATACCTGGCACAAAATCTTAGTTTCCTATAAATCTTAGTTTCCTATCGACAAGTGCGCCGGCGGAGAGCTTCGGCGGGGACCCAAGTGTATCCCGACGGGGCACTTGCGATAGGAGGATTTGTAGGAAGCCGCTGGCGCAGCGGACGCGGGGGAGCTATGGGTTTTGGATGCGCGATGCGCGATTTGTTCGTTGAGCGGGCGGGTTGTGGGAATGGTAAAAGATGGTGGCGAGAGTGTTAGTAGGTCCGAAGAGGCGATCCGGTGCAGAGGATCGCATCCCCATTTACCCTCATCTTGTGCGTGCTCTGCCTCTGCCTCGCAATCGTACAGATCCTGACCAATCGTTCACTTCTCGATCGCGCCCATCTGTCAGCCCAAACTGAGGCAGCCCTATAGTTGGCGAAATCTCAGTTACGCTCACCGTAGTCAAAACGCGACTCCTGTTAACAATAGGTATCCTTATCGAACTATGAAAACGCAATTGTTCTTCGACCTCACAGCGGAAACGTCTTGCCCCTCCGTACATTTTCAGGAATCACGAGATGTCGAAGAAATCATTGAGGAATTACAGAGGCAGAATATCGGCGTCTTCGTGATTGACGGCGCTGCGCTTTCCTCACGGAAAGACATTTTCAAAGCGTTCGCAACGGCTCTGAAGAAACCGAACGGCTGGTACGGAGATGAGGAGTACGCAGACAACGCTGATGCCTTCTTGGAATATCTCGACGATGTATCGGAGTGGGTTCTCGCGAAAGGACGCGTCGTTCTTGTTCGCGGCTCGGAACAGTTGTGGCGCTCTAGCTAAGCTAGAGCGCGACTAGCTGGCCTATTGACCGAATGGCGGCAGTCTGCGACTGTTAGCCGCCATGCGCGCATTCACCTAGTCTTCGTGTGTTGATTAGAACAAGGCTTCCGAGCGGTCATGGTGACCCATCATGATCAGCGCGCCTCCGAGAATGAAAATCCAGCAAAGCATGGGCGGAACTCTTCCTTGATAACACGCTTCTGCTGTATCTCAGCCTTCAAATCATAGTAACTTTTTCAACACCCAAGCCTGGTTACGTCAGTCATTAGGGACCACACTGAGAAGCGACCATCGTTTCACCATCCAATATGCAAAGGCGCACGCAGCGCAGGCCTGAATGGCGCTCGATGCTTTCAGCCAAGCGGAGCGAATGAGTTGTGATCCAGAGCTGAGTGTTCTTTGATGCTCGAACCATCAAGCGGGCCAACGAATTAACGAGATCCGGATGCAAGCTGGTTTCCGGTTCATTGAGGGCCAGTAGAGACGGTGGGCGTGGGCTCAGCAACGCCGCACAGAGGCACAAGAATCGCAACTGTCCGTCCGAGAGTTCGCGGGCCTGGAGTGGCCGCATCAGGCCGGGCATTTGCAATCTGATACTAAACAGCGTCTGCGTAGCCTCGATAAGGAGAGTTCCACCACCGAAAGCCTCGGAGATCGTCTCGCGCAGGAAGGTCTCGTCGCCAATTTCTAGAATTGTTTGGAGAGCCGCTGCCAGATCCGAACCGTCATGACTCAACACCGTCGTTTGCACACCGATCTGTGGCTGGCGAAGTGGAGACTCCAAATCAGTACGGAACTGGTGATAGAATCGCCAGCCTAAAATCTCGTTCCGAAGTGCGCTAACCTCTGGGTAAAGATAGGGGTCAATAATCTGAGAGAGGACGGATTCGTGTTTCGAGATTTTGAAGGGATACGTAATCATGCTCCCTTCCGAATTTCGCAACCATGCGGAAGGCTCATCTCGCTTCAACATCAAAACTCGGCGTTTGGTTTCTGATGGCCAGATGTATTCTTCCTTCACGCGGGGATCCAGCGTGAACATCGTTCCCAGGGCATGCTCGTTGAAACCGGGCAGTCCCAACTGTAGCTCGTAACCGAACTCTTCTCCCTCGAATCCAAGCACGACTCTCTTCGGAGGTTTCTTCCGTTGATAACGAACGCGCTCTCCTCCCGCCCAGAACACACTAGGAGTTCCCCCTTCTTCTGCCACCGCGCGTGCTAATTGCCCCTGAACAGCCCTGCCGAGGAGCACAAGCGAATTGTAGAGGTTTGATTTTCCGCAGCCGTTGGGACCGGTCAGGACATTGATAGGTTGGAGTTCGAGGCTGAGATCGCGAACCGACCGATAGCCCGATATATGGATCCTTTTAATCATCGCTTTGGTTGAAACAATAGCAGAACCTAAGGATCAGCCGAGGCGCAAGGCACAACCCTTGGAGCGTCTCACATGCAGCGGCTCGGGTCGTCAATTGTCGTAACATCGCCCTAGCGCTCACCCTGGTCAAAACGCGTTGTCGCCTGTTCTCGTCAAATAGCACCAAAGTCAATTGATCAGGGGAGCGTGAGGCCGATACGATTTAGGGATTCACAAGTGAACAATCGAACTATGCGACTTATCAGAGATCTCTGGATTGTCGTTTTAGCAGTTGGGCTCAGTGGAACCTCGTTCGCCCAATGTCACGCGTCGATGGAGGTAGCCAATGCAGGACCTAACAACGTACCGGCCCCAATAGTCTCGGCAGCGCGGCAAAGCGGAGAGGAAGATCGCACGGTCGTAGTGGAACTGGCGCTTCGGAAGTCGGGGGCTGTCCGCAATGCAACAGTGGTTAAGGGTCCGACAATTTTCCGTGAGGCAGCGATTAAGGCTGTAAAGAAGCACAACTACAAGAACCAAATGGATGTTTGGCCTTTTCAAGGACAGATCATGGTGGAAGTCAAGTTTCCTCGTGACAAGGCCACATCACCCGAAATTCGTCAGGTGCTACCAGCCGGTGTATCCAGTTGTCTGCCCGCCCCCACGCGTGTCCGCATTTTGCAGATCGTGATGCAGCAGCATCTGCTTAGCAGGGTTGATCCAGTCTATCCGCCAGAGGCGCAAAACGAGCACATTGAAGGCGTCGTCGTTGTGCGCGTAGAGATAGACAAGAGCGGCGGAGTATCGAACGCGGATTACGTGAGCGGGCCGCCCGCGCTGGCTTCCTCTGCCATTGAGGCTGTCAAGCGATGGAAGTACCAGCCATACGTGATAAACGGAGAACCGTTCGAAGTCGAGACCACGGTGGAGATAAGTTTCAGCCTGTGAATGTCTCGGCAGGGACCAAATAGCAGTCCCGAACCTCAGTTGTTGAGCACGGTAGGGACAACCATGTGCCTGGATCAGGCGCAGCACTTGGCCATCCGCTACTCGTTTGGGCTACCAGCGTAAGGAGTTTCGCGTGATCTACAGACCGGAAAAATCTCGGAGATCCGCGTCCACGATCCACTCCGACCCGCCTTGAATCTCTTTCATATTTTCGAGCCGATATTCGATGATGCCAGATTCGGATACCGGCGCGGGCGATCGCCGAAGGACGCACTGCACAAAGTGTGCGCTACTTGCCGGGGGCGCGTTTACAAGAAAATCACAGAACGTAGTGGACGCCAAGTCAGTGCATATTTCATTGCATGATCGCGACCAACCTCGGCGTAATGCGACGTATATGGTGCAGTTCGACGTAAGCCATGTCGTTGAAAACAAAATAAATATATTGTTTTTAACAATTTAGCAACCCGCCGCCTTCAACCTCTTGGCCACCTCTCCAATACAAAAGCACTTATTTCGTTTTCGCGATCGCGTCAGATAGCATTCGCTTCAGGGACGATGGAACGAGACGGTATCAGCGCGGTACATCTTCGCGGCGTTCGACGCGTTCCACGTTCGTTATTGTGTCACAGAATTGGTCGCCGGGAAACCGAAACGCGTGCAACGGTGCAACGATCTCACCGGCTTTGCCAAAAAGGCCGCGAGCACTACTCGACGAAGGCAAAGGCCGTGCAATCGGCATGCACCGACTACTGGCGCGAAATCAACAATCATGTCGCTCTGGAAATGTGTCACCCGCGTTCGGTGCAGTGTCCCAGCTCGATGGGACGGGCAACAGATGTTCGGCCAAGATTCCGCCATGGGTCCCCCCGAGCGCCATTTCCACAGCGAACCCGAAAATGTATTCGAGTACAAGTGTCGTCGTTGGCAGCTGCGCAAGACCAAAATCTGTATTTCCAGAAACCCGCCGAACCTCCGAACGAACACTCTTACAGATTGTCGTGCAGAGTCTTATTGTGCCAGCGGGCTGCTCACGGTTCCGATGAAGCCTGTCCTGTTATCGAGCACAGCCAGCCGAAGTTCTGAACTGCCTGCGGGAATTTCCATATCGATTGGCACCATCATACCCTTGGCCAGGATCTGCTTGTAGCTGGCGGCGTCGAACATACGGGAAATCTTGATACCTCGGTTGCCAAGCATTTTTCCATCTGAGCTATAGATGACTGCGTACAAATTTACGTTCATCTTCACACCGTCGATGGAGTCTTCTGCAGACAAAGTATGAGCGTCGATCAGAAAAATCACCCGCATCTTCCCAGGGTTAGTGGGCTCGGTCTGCGCCATGAATGTCACTTGGGTCGCGGGTGCATTTACCTTGAGGGCCGACATGACATCCTCCTCATAGCTGTTATCATTATCGTTATCGTTGCGCTTAGGCTCCCCGGCCTGGATAGCAAAATAGCCCTTGCGATAGCGGACCTGCGTGTTGCCCTGCCGTAACTTGATTTTGATGCTGCGATATCTCCCATCCCACTTGTCATTATTGGGATAGTAACCCAGCGCATAAGAGGCCCTGTCGTCAGATGCAGCCTGGCTTTCTGCTAACTTAATTTCGTTCTGATTGATATACGCCTTGCCGCCAGTCTCCGCTGCCACTTCTTTCATGGATCCTTGATTGGCTTGCAGTCCAGCCGTTTGGCGAAGGGCCCCCTGGCTGAGGTCGTCGGCATAGAGACCTGAACTGTGGACTGCGGAACTCCCTTCCATGCCGCTGACCAAACCGCCTATGTCTACTGGGTAGATGGCGATGTTCGCACTTGCCAACTGGGACTCTGCCTGCTTGATCTCCTCGACATGCAGTTGTCGTGGCATGGCCACCATCGACCCGGGAGCATTCCCGCCAGCTGACCTGCCGCCCCCGCCGTGATGACCGGTGATCACCTCCGCGTCACTCATGGTCGGGTCTTGCGGTATCAAATCGAATGGGAAATCTGAAGTAACCCAGACTACGTTCTTGCGACCCGGAAGCCCGGCAAGCAAGCGGGAGAGCTCACGCATTGCATCAATCGTAACCGCCGTACGAACTTCCAGATCGTAACCAGTTACGAAATTCTGGAAGCCGGCAACTTCGGCTTGGGCGAGGCTGATTTTAGCAGCGGATATCAAGCCTGGGCCCGGAGTTTCGTTGCCGTTGAAGGTCACTGGGCGGGAGGACGGTCCCCGCTGCCGAGCTTGTTCCTGGGGACGCAAATTTCTGATAGCCGTCACCAACATCGCGGGATCGCTGGTGAACTCCTGCAGCACGTGCAGGTGGTCGGTTAGGGTCATGACTGCCGTCGGCATGCCCGTGCGCGATTGTTCCTCAACATATTGCAGCATTTGCCAGCGGCCATAGGCTTGATCCTTAAAACTAGAATTGGCTGCATCCAACAGTAATACCGTCGGAACGCCCGACGGTTGTAAAAACTCCGGACGATTGGAAAGAACTCCTGGAGGCAAGGGCTGCGCGCCGGTGCGGGGAGCGCCGGGCGGCGTAAAAAAAGCGATCCGCTGTTTTTTCCCATTCTCTTCCAGCACAAAGTCTTCCATCTTCAGGCCAGTAACGGGCTGTCCCTTCTTGTCGGTAACGACCGCATCGACGACGACCAGTCGCGTGTTGGTCCGAATCGTGACGGTTGGAACATTGGCAGTAGATTCCTGAGCGTGCAGCATCATCGAGCTGCCTGCAGGGCTACAGCTAAGGACTAGACCGACGGCCATTTGAAGCTGCGTTCTGCAAATCATGCAAACCCTTGGAGATCGACGACCCTAATTTATTCTACGTATTTGCTGATCACCGTCCCAGCGGTTCCGCTCCACGCGGCCGAAGACTTGTCTGTCGCCTGATTTCCCAGGCAACAACTTCATGCATCGGACTGCAAGTAAATCTCTTAGCGCGTCACACTCACTGCACCAACAGGTCACCGGTCGAACCTTGACCAGAACCCGAATTCGGGGCACATTGGGCGCCGTGTTTCGAGCCTTGGGGCGGCACTCTGGAGCCAGAGCCGACGAAGGCCTCGCCGTATTTCACGCCAAATCAGGATTTCGCAAAGGAGAAAACGATGAAAGCTACACTTTGGTTGGTGATGGTGGCGCTCTTCCTGGGTAGTATGGTTTCGCTTGCCGCGGCCCAGACTCCCGCCGTCACGCACAACACCTGGACGAGTGGCGTGCCGCTTCCGACCGCCGTCGCGGCCGCGGCCTCGGCAGTGCTCAAGGACGAAATCTATGTGGTCGGAGGGGGCAACGGAACAGAGGCCGTCGCCGACGTGCAGATCTACAATCCCGCTACCAACGCTTGGAGCGCTGGCGTATCCCTATCCAACCGCCATCTCAGGAGCCGCCGTCGTGAAGAACGTCTTATATGTGTTTGGTGGCAGCCGCGGCGGCGGGATACCGTCGAATGCTGTGTGGGCCTACAACCCCAAGACCAAGACCTGGACTGCCATGGCGGATATGCCGACGGCGAGGTGGTATAGGGGGGCCGTGGTCGAGCGAGATCTCATTTATGTAACCGGCGGCATGGTCAACACGAGCGACTTCGTCGCAACGGTCGAAAGCTACAATCCCGCAACCAATACCTGGACCGAAGAGGCGCCGATGTTAGGGACCAAGCAAGGCCCTGCGGTCGGTCTGTTGGGAACGACGATCGTGGCCGCCGACGGTGGTGTTCAGCCGGGCGAGATCACCGGCGACACCGAGGGCTATGACGCTGCCACCAACACGTGGACGGAACTCACCGCCGACCCCACGGCGCGTGTTTTTTCGTGCTTTGGATCCATCGGTCCCAAGTTTTATGACATTGGCGGCTATCTCAACAATGCCGGTGCGCCAACGACTGTGAGCGAATCCTTCCAGTTGGCGAAAAAGAAATGGACGACGACGCTCGCTCCCATCCCCCAAGGAACCATGCTAGGCAGTTCCGCTGTCTACAGGGGACAACTCTACTGCATCGGCGGTTGGTCCACGTGGCAGGGAACGCCCATCAACAACGTGCAGATTTATCAGCCTTAAGCGGAAGAATCGATCTTAGCTTTTCACCCGAAGTCTAAAGGGTGCACCGCTCAAGCTCTGTTTGGGCGGTTTTTTATGCCTCCCGGCGCTTCGCGTTGGAAAACGACGAGCGCATATCGGCTCTAACTAGCCAAGGGCTTCGCCCTTGATATCCCTCCGGGATATGGAGCCAGAGGTCAGGAGCCAGAAGCCAAGATCGTTCGGACGTAAGCGTTGAGCAGCTTGCTGGTTTCTTCCAGGGCG
>JBEKPJ010000113.1:0-9751 GCA_049520935.1 Terriglobales bacterium
TTCCAATGCGGCCCATGCTGAAGCTGCATACAGCAGGAACAGCGACGACAAACGGGTAGCCGAATCAACCTGTGCTATCTTCGCGATCCAGGTCCAGCGCGACCGGCCTGATGGTCTCTCGAGACTGACCTCAATTGCCAACAGAGCCTCCTATTTGTGAGGCAACCACAGGCCTGGAATTGTTCAAGTGTTCTTCGAGCACCGACGTGTTGAGAGCAATCCGTTCGGCGAGGCAGGTAAGAGAATTTCCCTCGTTAGCGAAGGCGTGAAGGCCCAACACGTGATCGCGTATCCAATCCGCGATAAGTTTAATCACTTTGGAAGCATGCAGGGGATTAACAGTCGCCAGATCCGCCTTGTATTCGGCGACCTTGGCAACAAAGTCCCGGTGCTTCCTCCTATGCTCGTCAAGGCCGGGAAAACCGATGGAAAGCATGGACTCTTCCTCGTCTGCAAAGTGTTTTGTACAATATTCGCCCAACGCGTCGATGGCTTTCACTCTAGCCTCCGCCAAACACCCGGTTTTCGTCGTCCTCCATCATTACTCGATGTAGGCTGTTGATGAGCTCCAGCAGTCTCCGGCGCTGCTCATCGATTTCCCGCACACCAACGCTGAAGGCTTCGTTCCAAGCAAAAAATCGGCATTTCCCCTCCTTGCGGCGATTTATATCGAGATGATCTTCGGGCACGACTCGAAACGGTTGCGACCTTTCTCTTTAGGGTCTCCTGCGGTAAGTCGGTCCCTTTGACGGCCTCTTTTCGAGTCCAAAAGTCCATAATAGCCATGGTCACACCGACAAGAACGAACAAAAGAATCATGGCGTGCTGGACGTAACCGATCTGTTGGATCTCATTCTTCATTGAATATTTTTCTCGACGATATAGTTCTTTGCCCTCACCGCGGACGTTTCCCGTTTCACTGGGTGTAGCTCAAGAGGCAAAGGACACTCCAACTGTGTATCGGCGCAAGATCCTTGTTTCTTTAAGAACGGAAATCAATAAACGCAGACTCGCAGGAACGATTCATGGCGAAGCTCAGTTCAATTCGTTTGCTCAGCAAATGATGGCGTCGCGGGCGACGTTCCGGTGCCCGCTTCGCCGCCGTTAGCCCAAAAGTCATGGGCCCTCCTGTATACCTCGAAGTGGCCCTTGTCCGCATGTTTCAGACAAATATGCCGATCAATTGAAAATGACGTCTGTTTCACCAGCTGGGCCGCGGATGCCCGCGCTGCCTTGACATCGATCGCATGCGCCCCGTCGCAAACACAAATCGACATGATTTCGCTTTGGCCGGCATAGTCTTACTGGGCTTGGCAATCAGCCTAATTCTGTTCGTTGCCATGAGAAAGCTGGAGCGGCAAAACGCGCAGACTTACTTCGAACGCCTTGCGCAGGAACGGTTTGACCGTTTGGAGAGCAACGTCGCGCTTAATTTGAACGATATCGTCTCTCTCGGCAGCTATTTCGACGCCGCCAGAGTTGTTCGACGGCAGGAGTTTGCCCGTCTGACAGCGCCCTTGCTGGCGAATAACCGGGCTATCCAGGCCCTGGAATGGTCTCCGATCGTGTCGAATCGTTTGCGGCGGAGCTTTGAGGACGATGCCCACCGCGACGGACTTGCGTCATTTCAGCTTACCGAGCGCCTTCCCGATGGGCAAATGGCAGCCGCGGCAGAACGCCCGAACTACGTCCCGGTTTTGTTTGTCGAGCCGCTACAGGGCAACGAAAAAGCTCTCGGTTTCGATCTTTCTTCGAACCCAGCGCGCAAGCAAACGATTAGGCGCTCCACCGATAGCGGGAATCTGGTGGCGACCGGCCGGATCACACTCGTCCAGGAAACTGCCGGCCAATACGGAGTCCTGGTTCTTCGTCCCGTGTACCGGACGGGGGCGTGGCTGGCGAGCGAAAAGGAACGCCGCGAGGCACTGACTGGATTCGTGCTGGGAGTGATTCGGGTGGGAGACATGGTTGAGACGGCCAGTGTGGCGGGGAGTCCCGCCCGCAGCCTGGGCCTCATCATTCTGGATCTCGACGCCGCCCCATCGGAACGATTGCTCTATCCGAAGAATGCGAGCCTCAGCCCTCCGGCGGGTTTTCGTTCGACCCGCACCATATTCGTTGCAGGGCGCAACTGGCAGGTCTCCGCATATCCCCTACCAGGGGCTTTCACAGTGGCCCACTGGAACAGTTGGACGGTCCTGGTCACCGGTTTGCTCTTCACGGGCATCTGCGCTGCTTATCTGGGATATGGTCTGAACCGGCATTTTGCCATCGAGCGCGTCGTGACCGAACGAACGGCGGCTCTGCACGAGGCGCTAGACAATCTGCGGGAAAGCGAGGCTCGCTACAAGAAATTAGTAGACCTCTCGCCGGAGGCTATTCTCGTGGGGCGGAACCATGTCATCGTTGCTGCCAACAAGACCGCACTTGAGCTTTTTGACGTTTCCTCGCCAAGCGACTTGATTGGGCGCAGACTTGCAGACTTCGTTTCCACCGGGGAACTGGGCGGCGTACACGAGGCCGTGGAGGCGATGTATGCCTGTGAAAGGCACTTGCCATTGCAGGAAAGTCGAGTCCGGCGGGATGATGGTGTGCTGCTTGATATCGAGGTCGCTGCATCCTCGTTCCAGGAGAGCGGCGGAGGGGTGGTTCAGGCGGTGATGAGAAACATCACCGAGCGCAAGCAGGCCGAGGAGCGGCTGCGGAAGCTGTCGCGTGTGGTTGAGCAAAGTCCGGCTAGCGTGGTCATCACCGATGTCCATGGCAACATCCAGTATGTCAATCCCAAATTCACACAAATTACAGGTTATTCCGCGGAAGAAGCAATTGGTCAGAACCCGCGCCTTCTGAAGTCGGGCGTGCAATCAGCCACGGTCTACCGGAAACTCTGGGAAACGGTGCTCGCCGGCGGTGAATGGTACGGGGAACTTGCCAACAAAAAGAAAAATGGAGAGATTTATTGGGAAGCCGCCTCCGTTGTCCCCATCCGAGACACCGGCGGAGTAATCAGCCATCTTCTTGCCGTCAAGGAAGACATCACCGAGCGTAGGCGGGTGGAAAAAGAATTGCGGCTGGCGCAATTCTCGCTGGAGCACGCCTCGGATGCGGTTTACTGGATGAATTCGCAAGGCCGTATTGTCTACGCGAATGAGGCGTCGTGCGCCTCTTTGGGACGCTCGCGCGAGGAACTGCTTTCCTTGTCGATCCCGGACATAGACCCGCTGTTTCCGCCAGACCGCTGGCAGGCGTTCTGGGAGGAGCTGAAAACGAGGAGTTCACTGACCTTTGAGGTGCAGCACCAAACCAAACAAGGGCGTGCTTTTCCGGTGGAGATCACCGCGACTTACCTGGAATTTGATGGACAAGAGTACAGTTTTGCATTTGCCCGCGATATTACCGATCGCAAGGTCGCCGAAGAACGGGTTCAAACCCTGGCTTATTATGATGCTCTAACTGGGTTACCCAATCGAACCCTTCTGCGGGATCGATTGTCAAGGGCCCTGGCCACGGCTCGTCGGCAGAAGCACAAGGTTGCACTGCTCTTCCTTGATCTCGACCGTTTCAAAATCATCAACGACTCGCTCGGTCATTCTGTCGGCGACCTGCTCTTGCAAGAAGTTGCGGGACGGCTGAGCAAATGCTCGCGTGAACAGGACACGGTCGCTCGCCTGGGAGGAGACGAATTCCTGATCGTGCTTACCGATCTACGCGATATTGCAGATGTCGCGGTCGCGGCTGAGCGGTTTATGGATGCAATGACCGCGGTTTTCGTGATTCACGATCACGTGCTTCGCGTCAGTTGTAGCCTTGGCATCAGCATTTTCCCGGAACACGGTGCAGACAGCGAAGCCCTCATCAAAAATGCGGATGCCGCCATGTACAGTGCCAAGGATGCCGGACGAAACAACTTCCAGTTCTTTACTGCAGATATGAACGCGCAGGCGGTGCAGCGATTGACCCTGGAGAACAGCCTGCGACTGGCACTCGACAGGGAAGAACTCTTTCTGGTGTACCAGCCGCAAATGGATATGGCCACGGGAACCATCATCGGATTGGAAGCACTGGTGCGTTGGCAACATCCAGAATTGGGCCTGGTGTCGCCCAGTGAGTTCATACCCATTGCTGAGAACAGCGGCCTGATTATGCCCATCGGGGAATGGGTGCTCAGGACCGCCTGCTCTCAGGTCCGGAAATGGCAAGAGGAAGGGCTTGCGGCAGTCTCAGTCGCGGTGAATGTATCGGCCGTCCAGTTTCGTCAAGAGGGCTTCCCCCAAACCATCCGCCGCGTGCTCAACGAGACCGGCCTAGCACCTCAATACCTGGAGCTGGAACTCACCGAAAGCCTGCTGTTGTCGAATGCCGACGTGATGTTTTCCGTCCTACAGCAATTAATGGCCATGGGGTTAAGTTTGGCCATCGACGATTTTGGGACTGGCTATTCCAGCCTCAGCTATTTGAAACGGTTTCCGGTCAGCAAACTGAAGATAGACCGGTCGTTTATTCAAGATGTCGCCGTGGATGTCGATGACGCCGCGATAACAAGTGCAATCATCAGCATGGCCAAGAGCCTGAATCTCAAGGTAATTGCAGAAGGCGTCGAAAACGAAGCCCAAATGTCATTCCTGCGGGATCATCGCTGTGACGAAATTCAAGGCTACTATTTCAGCAAGCCTCTGGCGGCCGACGAGGCCGCCGACAAGCTGCGGGCCGCCGCTTCCGAATTGCGAGTCCGGGCACAGGCAAGCGGGAGATAGGGCTGACAAGGAGGTTATGAAAGTTCGAGAGAGAATATTCAGCGTCCGCGTCGGGGGCGAAATCTATGATTCTCTCGATATTGACAAAAGCGAGTCGCGCCAGCGCGGCGGCCCCGACCAGGAGTTGCGCGGCGGCGACGCGCTCGACCACATGCATGGTTCTGCCGCCAAGCCCTTTGGAAGCCACCGCATCTCACGGAAAGAACGGATTGCGCCGATATCGAAAAAGAATGGGTATCATGCGTTTCAGTCATTGCAACCTCCTGAGTTCGGCGATCGGAATCACCGGTCGAGAATTGTCGGGCAGAAACGCGCGGCGGCTCGCCGTATTCTTGGTGGTCCTTTCGTTCGTCTGCTGCGCCCGAGCTGAACTTGACCCTACGCAGGCGATCTCGCGGTATCTTCATCAGGTCTGGCAAGACGGGCAGGGCCTGCCGCAAAATAACGTCCTCGCAATCACTCAAACCCGTGACGGCTATCTTTGGTTGGGAACCGAAGAAGGCTTGGCCCGCTTCGACGGCGTCCGTTTCACCGTTTACGATTCGGGGAACACTCCGGAACTCAACAACAACATTTCATCGCTGCTGGCGGATCGAGAGGGGAATCTCTGGATTGGCACTTTGGGCCGGTTAGTCCGCCTGAGACGGGGAGTTTTTACCGATTGTCAAATGCCAGAAGAGTTGTCGGGTAAAGTTGTTTCATCCCTCTATGAGGACTCCCAGGGCGGCCTTTGGATCGGCACTGACGGCGGAGGCGTAGGCCGAATGCGGGATGGCCGATTTACCCACTACACCACCAAGGACGGGCTCGCGAGCAACGCGGTGTTTGCGATCGGCGAAGACCTTGAGGGCAGTGTGTGGATCGGCACCCACGGCGGGCTCAACCGATGGCGTCGAGGGCAGTTCACAATCTATTCCACGCGCAATGGACTTCCAAACGACGACGTTCGGGCCCTGTGGGCTGACCGCCGCGGGGACCTTTGGGTTGGCACCCAAGGAGGCCTGGCCAGACTTAGAAATGGGATATTCAGTACATTCAACCGGAAGACAGGCTTGTCCACCGACACGATTCAGTCCCTCTATGAAGATCGCGAGCGGACTCTGTGGATCGGCACCGTGGATGGAGGGTTGGTTCGACTCAGGAACGGGAAGTTCACCAGCTACACGATGCGGGACGGGCTGTCTGCGAATGCCGTCATGGCAATCTTCGGAGATCTGGAAGGAAATCTTTGGGTTGGAACAGGCACTGGACTCAATAGCTTCAGCCAAAGCGCAGTCACCTCTTACACCACCAAGGATGGTCTTCCGAGCGACGTGATCCTGGCCACTTATGAGGACAGCTACGGCAACCTGTGGATCGGGACAGCCGATCATGGATTGAGCCGCTTCCGCAACGGGAAATTTACGAGCTACGACAAAGAGCAAGGTCTTTCCAGTGACACCGTGTTTTCGCTCTCCGAGGATCGCGAACACAATCTCTGGATTGGCACGCGCAAGGGCCTCAATCGGTTCAAGGACGGCAAGTTTACGACCTATACCACCAAGAATGGCTTGGCAGGTGACACTGTCGTTGCCATCTTGGTCGACCGGAAAGGCACACTGTGGGTGGGCGGCCGCGGCGGTTTAAGCCGGTTCGAGGGCGGAAAATTCACCGTCTTCGGGATACGGGAAGGGTTGTCGAGCCTGCTTGTGACCTCCATTCTCGAGGACCGGACTGGCGCTCTGTGGATCGGCACAGATGTCGGGTTGCACCGGTTTAAGGACGGGCGATTCGACTGCTTCACGACCAAAAATAGTGGGTTGTCAAATGATTACGTCCTCAGTCTGTACGAAGATCCGCAGGGTGTTCTGTGGATCGGTACTGATGGCGGAGGGTTGAACCGTTATAAGGGCGGCAACTTCGCGCGGTATACGGCGGGGATGGGCTTCTTCGACGATCGGGTCATGCAGATTCTCGATGGCGATGACGGAAACCTCTGGATGAGCTCCAATCGGGGAATCTTCTGCGTGAACAAGCAACAGCTCAACGATTTTGCAGAAGGAAAGGCAAGATCCATCCGCTCCGTGGTCCTAGGCGCCGAAGATGGCATGAAAAGCAAGGAGTGCAATGGCGGCTTTCAGCCAGCAGGATGGAAAACGAGAGAAGGCAAGCTTTTGTTCCCCACGATGAAGGGTCTAGCGATCGTCGATCCAAGGCATCTCAATACCGGTTCCTTCATTCCTCCAGTCGTCATCGAGAGCGCGACCGTTGACAACAAGACGGTGCCGATCGACGTCGAGGCGATCCGTCCGCCAAGTCGCGGAGATCTCGAGTTCCAGTACACCGCCCCGAGCTTCGTGAGTCCGCAAAAAACTAGATTTCAATATCGATTGGAAGGCTACGACCGCGAATGGGTGGAAAGTGCGGGCCGCCGGATCGCGCACTACACCAACATCCCACCGGGAGCCTATCGATTTCGAGTACGCACCTGCAATGGTGAGGGGCTCCCGAACGGCGAGGGCGTGGCATTCAAACTGGTTCTGAAGCCCCATTTCTATCAAACGTACTGGTTCTATGCTCTTTGCGGTCTGACCGGATTGGCGGTCGTCATCACGCTGGTGCAGGTTCGGTTGAAGCACTTGCAGTTGCGTCAGCAGGAACTAACCATCCTGGTAGAACAGCGCACCGCCGAATTGAGGGGTGAGATCCTCGTGCGTCAACGGACAGAGGATGAACTGAAACGGGCCAGAGACGAGGCGATACGCGCCCGCGACGAACTGCATTTTCAGGCAAACCACGATGCCCTGACCGGAATCTGGAACCGGCGCGCAATTCTGGACCTGCTCAACGGTGAAATCGAGCGAGCGAGTCGTTCCCAGACCACAACTGGGCTTCTCATGCTGGACGTGGATCACTTCAAAAGAATCAATGACACCTATGGTCACCCCTCGGGTGATGTGGTCCTAAGCGAAATCGCGCGCCGCATCGGCCAAGTGCTCCGTTCTTATGATTTCGTGGGACGTTATGGGGGCGAAGAATTCATGGTTGTGCTCCCGGGCTGCGACCAGAGTGAAGCATGGCAGTGTGCGGAGAGAGTTCGATTGGCAATCGCCGAACAACCGGTTTCTGCACTGGCCACAGAAATCGTGGTCACGATCAGCATCGGAGCGGCGATCTCGTTGCCCGCCACTCGTTCGGCAATGGAGATACTTACGGCCGCAGATACCGCCCTATACCAAGCCAAGAGCCAGGGCCGAAATCGCACGGCAGTTATGACGGTGGGGCCCAATGTCTAAATTAGAAAAATAGTGCCCGGCTCGTGCCAGCGACCCAATCTTGACTATTCTGTCGACAGATCGCTGCCCAAGTGCCGGCCGCGTTATTCGGCAAGCCGCGGTCGTGTTTCTTTATTGAATGCAGTGACGGCATTTCCATGGGAATTCATCTTTAGCGCGGTTCTTCCTCAAGTTCGGGGTTCTCCCTCATTTTCGTTGGACGATTGCATAATTGGCGTACATGGCTAACTCGGTGTTTGGTAATGAGTTGTTGCCGCCATCGGGGTCGCTCCAAGTAACCGATCTGGAACGAGGCGACGGCGGCTGGACTTTTCGGGCGAGTTGACCGGATGAAGAAAGATGTCCTGGGTGTCAGCAGATCTCGAATTCGCGCCACAGCCACCAGGTGCGAATGCTGAAGGACTCGCCGGTGCTCAGTGTCCCCTTGTCACTGAAGATCCGCGTCAACCGTTTCCGATGCCGGAATCTCGCGAGCGCGGTCCTGTTTTTCGCCGGCACCCTGCCCGGCGTCGCCGAGTTTCGCGGTCGCCGCACCTGCCGCGCGGACGTCATCCTGCGGTTGATTGGCCATGCTCTGGGAGGCCGGCCCGGAGAACGCCTGACTACCCGACTGGGGCCGCCGGTCAGTGACGACAGCATCCTACGTAGACTCAAAAAAAAGCACATCATCTGAAGGCTGGGACTGAGCAAGTCTGGATTGAGTAGGACCAGGCGCGCGGTCGCTGGCGGTTAGTCCCCAGTCCGTCCAGAACATTACCGACTCGCCGCGACGTCTGGTAAGTCGATTCGTTTCCGTACCGAAGGTCACCAGGTGGCCTCGCGAAGCCTTATCGCTCCAGACAACGCGTTTAGAATCTGCAATTTGGCCCCATTCCCCTGACCGACCCGCACCAAATGCGAGGAAGAATCTCAAAAACGAAGAATGACAATACCTGTGGAAATAAAGCTCGGGTGCGCCCCGCCGATGATGCTGAATGAAAGGCAATTGGGTTCCGCAGGACAAACGGAACGAGCTCCGGGAAGGTTTCGGGGACGGATCCCAAAATCGGAACCAAGAAAAAGGAGCAACTCAATGTCACTTACCATCCTGAACAACATGTCAGCGATCGCTGCGGAAAACCAGCTGAACATCACCAGTGCCGAAATGAATTCCACACTGGAGCAGTTGTCGTCCGGGTCGCGCATCAATAGCGGTGCTGACGACCCAGCCGGACTGGCCATTGCCGATGGCTTGCAGGCCAACGTCGCGGCTCTGACCCAGTCGGGGAGCAACGCTACCGATGGCGTCGGCGAACTGCAGGTGGCAGACGGAGCGCTGTCCCAGGTCACGACGCTGCTTGATCGCGCCGTAACCCTGGCGACCGAAGCCGCGAACGGCGGCTTATCCACCGCACAATCGACCGCGCTGACGGGTGAATATACAGCCATCCAAAACGAAATTACCAATATCGGCGCCAACACCAACTATAACGGCGCGCAGGTTTTCACCGCCAATGCGGTGAACGTCTACTTGACCGACGGCACGACCAGCGGCAGCACCACCATCAGTGCCACCCCGGGAGCGCTCACCTTGGGAAGCCTCAATTTGACGGCCTCCAACTTGGGAACCACGACCTCAGCTCAGACACAGTTGGGTCAAATCACCTCCGCCATTGCCACCGTAGCCGCCACCCGCGGCAGCCTGGGTGCTTCGGTCGAAGAGCTGCAAGCCGCCAGCAACGT
>JBEKPJ010000114.1:0-9724 GCA_049520935.1 Terriglobales bacterium
GGATACCGACTTGGCACGGGTTTCTCCCCTCTGTTACGCCCACATCATCCCGAATGGGACATACAATTTTGAGACTGCTATCCGGGGGGACAATCCTGCGTGAAATACGCTACCGTAAATCTTCGCAGAGTTGCGGCTGGCGGGCCAAGAATGGAGACATCTAGCTACGGCATGGTGCCGAGCACTTTCCCTGCGAGTTCCGAGTTTGCGTCGATCCAGAACCAGCCGGACCCGTCATTCACGGCGTTCGAAAAGCTCTTGGGAACAAAGTACCAGAGGACTTCGGAGTCGCTGCCGGTCCCAGTGAGAGGCGTATCCGCAACGACCCAGTACTGTGTTCCGCCGGTGACCGCAACCGGAGTAAAGTTGGCAACAGCAAGGGTGCAGCATGTCCCGTTCGTCGCGAGGTTCTTTACTGTCACGGGGCCTACCAGCAGCGTTCCGGGAGCGCCGTCCGAGTTCCCATAAATACGCCGGATGAGCGCGAGCAGGGGCTCGAAGGGGCCCTCATAAAGAGGTAGCTGGATGGCGAGATTACTCATGCTTGGCCACCGCTCAGCATGCGCGCGAACTTCGGATAATCGCGGGCCGCCGCTTCGCTCAGAGCCAAAACGCGAGAGAGAAGCTCTTCTGGGGAGCGAAATGCGATGGAAATCTCCCCCGGTCGGGCCAATAGAATCCCTTCTGGCAAAGCGCTCGACTGATCGCTCAAACCGGGCTCGGGCCTGGGAACGTGCGTCGTGCGCGCCGTGGCTTCCTGCTGCAGTTCAGAAAGAACGTCGAGAACCTGGCGCTTGCGGTGTTGCTCGCGGCGTACGGGTCGGGAACGGACAAGTTCCGAGAGCTGGGAAAGCAGATGGGCGCGCTCGACGATGTAGGCGCAGCCGACTTTATGACCCTCAAGAGACGCCATGAGACGGATGGCCTGGCGCCGGCGAAGGCCGAAGATCTGTTCGATCATGGCCCGATCAATCACCGGCGATGGCAAGCGCTCGACCAGGCGGCGAATTTCGGCGGCGCGGGCGTGCCAGGTGGGAGCGAAAGCCATCGGAGGGAGGATAGCAGATGGGAATCGTGAAGGCACGAGTGTGCCGTTAACGGGTTTGGTTCTGAGGTTTGATAAGCGGACATTATCACCTCCCAGACCTCAGAAACCCTTGTAAACTCGTTTTCGACGCTTTTCAAGCCTCCCCAACTATGGCCTCTTCATCTTTATTCATAGCTGCACCGATCGCCCTTGAAACCCAGCCCGGACACTCGGGGTCCAAGTCCTTGGTTACCCTCGCCGACCAGGTCGCCACCTTTATCCAGGCGGCCAAGGCCAAAAACACCCGCCGCGCCTATCAGTCCGACTGGGAAAGCTTCGCTCGCTGGTGCCGTGAACATGGGCCGTTGTCCTTACCCGCTTCGCCAACGACGGTGGCTCTGTACATCACCGATCTTGCCGCCCGGTGCAAGGCATCGACGATCCACCGCCACTTGACCTCGATCGCCCGAATTCATGAGATGGCTGGACATCCTTCGCCGGCGACCATGCGCCATGCCGTCGTGAGCGAAACTCTGAAAGGGATTCGCCGAACCATTGGCACGGCCCAGAAAGGAAAGCTGCCGCTGCTGACGGCTGATTTGCAGAAGGTGCTCGCCCACGTTCCCGACACTCTCGGTGGCGTACGGGACCGGGCGCTGTTGCTCGTCGGCTTCGCCGGCGCCTTTCGCCGTTCCGAACTGGCTGCGCTCGTTGTGGAACAGGTCGAGTTCAACTCCGATGGGTTGGTGATCCTGCTCGATTTTTCGAAGACCGACCCGGAAGGGAAGGGGGAGACGGTGGCGATTCCGTTCGGCTCGCACCACGTTACCTGTCCGGTGCGCGCCCTCCAGAAATGGCTGGAGGATTCGGGCGTCGAGAGTGGGCCGCTGTTCCGCGCGGTGGACCGCCATGGGCGAGTCTCGGAACAAGGCCTGCACGCGAACTCGATTGGAGCCATGGTGAAGAGGGCGTGTGCCGCGGCCGGCTACAACGCGAAAGAATTTGCCGGGCACAGTCTGCGCGCGGGACTGGCAACCCAAGCCGCGGCCAACGGCGTACCCGAGCGGCTCATCATGCGGCAAACGCGGCATCGCTCGGTAACGACGTTGCGCCGCTATATCCGGCAAGGTTCCTTGTTTCGGGAGAACGCTGCCGCGAAAGTAGGATTATGAGAGGGCACTCGGGAGGATGAGATTCCTAGTGCACCTTCAAGGAGCCTGTCGGGAGCGGAGTTCACAGGGGTCGGCAGTCCAAATCGCCCTGACACGAACCGTTGCCAAACGAGAGGGTAGTCCAATTTCCGGAGGATCATGACTGAAAATCAGGCATCGGCGGAGCGCAAGGGAAAGCTGGAAGCCTTACTGTTTGTTGCGAGCCGCCCGTTGTCGGTGAAAGTGCTGGCGCGTGTGCTTCAGGTTGAACCCTTGGAAGTGGAAAGTTTGCTGGTAGGACTGAACCGAGACCTAAGCTTATCCACGCGTGGAGTACATTTGAGGAACATCTCGGGACGGTGGAGGGTGGAAACCAAGCCCGAGCATTCAAGCGCAATCCTGGCTCTGAACCAAGGGTATCGGACGAAGCCCTTGTCGGTGCAGGCTCTGGAAACTCTAGCGATCATCGCTCTGAAGCAGCCGGTAACCACGGAGCAGGTCAATGCCGTACGGCGTGTGACCAGCCTGGCGACACTCGAGACCTTGCAGAAGCGGAAATTGATCGCTTCGGTCCGGCCCCACGACGAAGTGGGTAGAAGGAAGCACTGGCGCACCACAGAAGAATTCCTGAATGAATTCGGTCTGGGGAGCATCGATGAGGTGTACGCCGCGGGAAAAATCGAGCGGCTCTTCGGCCCCGTCTTCGCCTCGACGGAAAACGGTCTGAATAACTCTGCAAAAAATGCTGAATCGTCTCAAGAACTTCGCCCACCCAGTCTCAACAACGCTGCAACACAAGCCACCTAAGCGGTTGATCGCCGATCAGGCCAATCTCAGCATCGCGGCAATTCGACAGCCCGATTAGGAAAACGGGGCAGGGAAGGGAAGCACGGAGATCCCGCCTCACGCCGTATATGTATTTGACATAATATTGACTATATGTCATATTACAAAGGTGAGCTGGGTTGTTGAGATCGGCGACGAGTTTGAGCCGGAGTTCGGCGAGCTGCACAGGGACGTGCGGACGGAGATCCTGGCGTTGACCCGCCTGCTGCAGCAATTCGGGCCACAATTGGGCCGGCCCCGGGTTGACACGCTGAACAACTCGCGCCACGCAAACATGAAGGAGCTGCGGTTCGGCGCAGCCGATGGTGAGTGGAGAGTGGCCTTTGCCTTCGACACGAAGCGCAAGGCGATCCTCCTGGTCGCAGGAGATAAATCGGGGGTCAGCGAAAAGCGATTTTACCGCGAGCTGATCCGCAAAGCGGATGACCGTTTTGACGTTCATCTGGCCCGGCTGAAGAAGGAAAGGAAATAACCGTGCCCACGAACGTGGATGACATAATCAGGAAGCTGCCCGCCGCCCAACGCAAGAAGGTCGAGGCCCGCGCTGCTCAGTTGATCGCAGAGGAGATGACCCTGCGTGAGCTGCGGCACGCGCGCAAACTTACGCAGGTTCGGATGGCCAAGGCTATCGGGATCACCCAGGACAGTGTGTCGCGCCTTGAAAAGCGCAGCGACCTGTTGCTCTCCACGTTGCGGAAAACCATCAGGGCCATGGGCGGGAACCTGTCGCTTGTGGTTGAATTCCCCGACCACGCGCCGGTTGTTTTATCCGGCTTTGCCGAAGACGATCCGGGGTCTAAGCCCATTAGGCCGAAAAACCGTTCACGCTCACGCTTAGCGGGGTGATCGTCGAGGACATTCCGCGAGCCATTGGGGGACACCTCAAGGAAGGGAAATTTACTTCCGCTAAGGACCATGGGGATAACTGCGCGTATGCGCAGTAACTCCTTGATTCGATCTCGGGATCGGATGGCTTCGTGCGTCGCTTCAGAGTGTTCCATCGCGTCTGACGGGACTCAGAGGTGGGTTCCGCGAGGAAAGTATCGATCGTATTGCGCCGGCGCTCGGTCGTGATCGCGTCGTAGACTTGACGATACAGTGTGATTCGGTAGTGGGCTACTTTGAAAAAAGCCGAATGAGCAGCGTGAGCCAGACCAGTGCGCAGACGAAACCTCCTATGCCTGTCACACGTAGATAGACTGGGTACCATTCCTTCATCACCATCCCAGCAAAGGGCCAGTTCCTGAGCCATTTCGGACTGCCCAGGTGCTTCTGCCTGATATATGCTGCAACCTTGTTCGGCCGTATCGCGCAGAAGGCGCATGTGGCAGCTATTGCGATTCCACAACTGAGCGCAAAAAGCATTATGAATAGCGGTGGTCTCACTTATGCCGCTCTTTCTGCCCTCCGTTGCTCGTAGGCTTCCCAAAGGGCAACCAAGTCCTCTACGCTCCAGAGCCGATCTGTCACGCCAGCAGCCATAGCAGGGGACGTGCGAAGTGTACGATGAATCTTGATGAAATTGTAGGCGAAATAGTTTAGAGCGGTGGCAGCCGCGTGATTTTCTAGCTTCCGGCTGAAACCATTCGACAGGCGAGTATAGCGTCGCATAGTGCCGCGAACCGTCCAGTTCTGGCGCTCCACAAACGACGTGGAAACGTGCTTTGGGTCAGGCCGCCCGCTTACTTCTTTCATCTCGCACCCGATGCACTTCGCGGGGGAATAGCGAGTGTCAGGCTCGCCAGAAGCGCGATAAATTTTGCGCAGCTGAGCGAAATCGGCCTGTCCTCCGAAAGCGTCTTCGACGACGTTCAGGTAGGTGCGGAGCTGGTCGGTGGTGATTTGGACGCGGCCTTTTACGCTCTTTGTTTTTCGCCGCGCGCTAGGCCAGCACCTCCGGCTCTTCCTCCAGCCGTGCGGCTCCTCCGTCAGACTTCTCCAGTGGTTCTTCCGACGCGCGTCGCACAGGTGCGAAGATAGGTAACTGCAAGGCGACCCATTCAACACCTCCATCCGAGAGCACGGTCTACAAGGTCAAGTCTTGGCTGTCACAGATTATGCGAAGCGGTCAACGCTCGCAATCAGCCAATTTCGCGGAAGCTACGGGGTCCGGTCAAATGGCCTGCTACACTCCTCTGCATAAAAGTGGACTCCGCATTACTTGCGTTATGCGGTGCACCGCATAAGGCCAACTCCCGCACGGGAATCAGGACTTGGGTGTTGCCCTCGCTGGTCCACAAGCCCCGAAAAGCAGCCGAGAATGCCTCCTGCTGTTGCGAAGCCGGGAGCTTCGCGATCAGCAAAGCGTGGCCGATGGTGATCTGGTCTTTCAGAAATGCCTCGGCCACGGGCGGTATGAGGTCAGCGAGTCGAATGCGACCGTATTATGTTGCGTCCTTATTTATGTGGCGAAAATAATATCTTCGCCCCAAAATAGGCGGTCGGGCATGTCGAAGGACATAACATAAGCAAACAAATGAGGGGGCGCTGCGGGAACATAGTGGCTCTCGGGAGAAGCTGTGCAGTTGGCATTCGATTCCCCGTCACCGGGTCGGCGAGCGCGGGCATGAGAGCCCGCGCTCACACCACTGGAAGAAACTTTCTTTAGCGTGTCAAAACCACCAGCATCTCTAGGCCTGTCGGAGTTACCAGTTTCCCGGCTTCTGAAGGTCTGCGTTGATCAGTGAGTAAGGTAAGTCTTTGCACGCCCGACGTACGCACTGCGTCCAGTACGGCTACGACGTTCGCGTACGCAGTACGGGCATCTGCCTTGACGTAGAGCGTCTTGTCAGCCCGTGTTGCCAGATCGCTCTTGACCTTGTCTGCCAGGTCAGCAGGGCCTATCAGGTCTGTTCCCAGATACACCCGACCGTCACGAGTCACTGCGACCACCAACGCGTCTTCCTTGTCGGCACTCGGCACAGCCACTCCATTACTCGTAGCCGGCAATCGCACGGTGATGCCTCTTTGCATGGGGATTGTTGGATCCTGAGCGACGACAGTAGTCGCAGCTAGGGACAGCGTAATCAGACACACTTCAAGTAAGTACTTCATACGTTCTGCTCCTTTCGACCTATTTGTGTGGAATTGTTAGGGTTTTGCCCCGCCGAGTGACGCTGTTGCGAGGGTTCCACCGAGCCCCATCGTCTCGACCGCTGACGATGGTACGATTACCATCGAACCCTTTTCTTTGATCGCTTCGTACAGCATGTTCATGGCGCGTAGATGCAGCGCTACGGGATTCTCGGAGTAGGCGGCTGCGGCCTGCACAAAGCTGTTGGAGATTTCCGTTTCCGCCTGGCCGAGAATGATTCGCGCCTGCCGTTCCCGTTCGGCCTGCGCTTGTCGAGACATGGCGTCCTCCAGACCCTGCGGAATTCTCACGTCTCTGACTTCAACCGATTGGACAGTTATCCCCCAGGGATTTGTCTTCTCATCAAGAATGCGTTGCAGTTCCCGCCCGAGCGTTTCGCGCTCGGTGATCATTTGCGCCAGTTCGTGACGGCCAATCGATTCTCGCAGCGCTGTCTGCGCACTCATATTGATTGCCTCAAGGAAATTCTCCACTTCAAGGATGGCCTTCTCGGCATTCCATACCAGCCAGAAGACAATGGCATCGACGTTGACCGGGACTGTATCGCGAGTCAGTGTCGATTCAGCAGTCACGCTGGCGACCCGCACCCGTTGATCGACGAAGGGACTGAGGGTCTCAATGACAGGTACGATGTGGAACAATCCCGGTCCGCGTAGCCCCACATATTTCCCCAGGCGTAAGAGAGCGACCTTTTCCCATTGCCGGACTACTTTGATGGCAAAGAGCAAATACGCTCCCAATAACGTCCCGACGATTACTGGCGCAGGTTGATGCACGGTTACAGAGAGCAGCGCCCCGAGAAGGATACAGAGTGTAAATGCTGCGACCGCGACACCGTTGATCTGTGACAAACTAAGTTTTGTCATGACGTCTATCTCCTGCGGCTTGGCTCTAAAACCAATCCGCGCAACTGCTCAACTAAATCCTCGACTGTAAAACCAATTGCTCCCGCACGAGCTACGGACTCTGCGACGATCTGCGCCAACTGCCGCGAGCGCTCCTCGCCTCCACCTCGTATTTTTTGCGCGCTGATGAAGGTGCCGGTACCCTGGTGCGTCTCCAACACCCGACCAAGTTCGAGTTCACGGTATGCCCGTGCCACAGTGTTGGGATTAATTGACAGGTCGACGGCAAGTTGGCGCACCGTAGGCAGTTGGTCCCCGACGCTCAACGACCCGGAAGCGATACCACCCCGTACTTGGTCAATGATCTGACGATACACGGGTACGCCACTGTGGAGGTCCAGTCGAAATCGGAACGGAAGTCGCCGGCTGCTCATTACATGCTCAGTGTACTAGTAGACTAGTACAATATGTCAAGGACAAAATATCGCACATCGCCGGCACGGGGAAGTACTGACTTGACTGGACAAACGGGGAGCAGAAGAAGAGCCTTCGCTGCCAGGAGGCTTTTCATGTTCAACACTCTTTATCGCTGTCTACGCACAGTCGCTCGTCACGAAAACGGAGAGCGGAAGATTCCGGGGGCTAGGCGGAGTTGTTGACCTCCGTTCCGACCTTGGGCCGAAATGCTGGGTACCAACTGCGAAACGTGTTTTCCCATTCCTCGTTGAGCACCCGCGTCCGGATCTGCAGCAAGAGATGGGCGCCGCGCTGACTCCACCCCATTTGCTGTTGCTTCACCATCCGCTTACTGACCACCTGATTGACGGCGGACTCGACAAAGCCGCTGGCGATCCTTTCCCCGTTGCGGTAGCGCTCCCCGTAGTTGGGAATCAATCTCTGATTCCGCTCCACATAGGTGTGCAATTCTTCAAAGCCCTTCAGAAGTTTCTTCGCCGTTTCGTTCTTGCTCTCGAACGCCGCTCCGTCCAGGTCCAATTCCAGGCCCTGCAATTCCTGCAAGGCCTCAAACACGTTGCCGTGCCACAAATACCACTTGACGGATTCCAGATCTTGGAGCACGTGTGGGCGCAATTCATATTGCTCTTCGGGTTCGCCAGCTTTCTCCGGCAGTCCCTTGGCAATCTGTTTCAGCACCGTCAGGCGCATAGTGATGTGAAACCAGTCCAGCAGATGTTCGGCCTCCGGATTCAGATACAGCTGCACCTGGCGCACGTCCTCGCCGCCGTCAGAGAGAAACTCCACCTGCTGATTCGGTTGCATCCCGTGCGATTGCAAGAGCTCAAACAGACGCCGCTTGGGCTTCTCATCGTAGGTTTGAACAAACGCGAAGCATCTGCCGGAGAGTTCCGGCTTTTCTTCTGGTTCCCGTCGGAAAGCCAGGATGCTCTTGCCAGCAATCACCTCGAAATGTCCTTGCTTGCGGTGACCGCGCACATAGCCTCCATCAATGCCAACCGTGAGCGGACCATCCGGTGCCGGGAGTTGGTTCCAGTCGCGCTGGCACCCTTCGATGAAGCAATTTTGTTCTTCGCCCAGTTTCTGCTCCAATCGCTCCGCCACATCCAAAACGTGACTGCGAATGGTGAAAGCATTCAGCGCATCATCCATGGGTAGCACGTCTTCCAGTAACTGCGTCGTCATTCCATAGCTCATGAGCGAGGCCCATTTGGTTTCCAGGAAAAGTAACTCCGGCGAGGTCCGCGCCGGAAGCAGGTCCGCCAAAGGGCTGAAGGTCTTGGCTGCATGTGGCCGGCAGTCGCAGTGGTGCAGCAGACGTGGACTCTTCACTTTCACACATCCGAAGACGGTTCGCAGCGACACATCATGGTAGCCTTTGTTGGTGCGCCGACTGCCACAATCGGGGCACTGCTGGTAAGGCGCCAAGCAAGTTCCGGCTTGCCGGTGAATCACGATTTGCTGGATGCCTTTGAGCATTGCTTTGCCTTCGGCCAGAGTCAGGCCGAGCGTTTCCGGCTTCAGATCCCTACGTTCCACGGATGTGATCTCACAAGTTTCCTGATCGCCATCGTCGGCCATTACCACTACTTGCAGTTTGAAGATCACGGCTGCACCCTCCGATCCTGCCGGAGTGCCTGGAGTTGGCGATTGGCTTGTCGCCGGTCAAAGCGCTGCGGCTGGAAATCCTGATAAGCGGTTACGCGATCCACGGCGTCGCACAACTCTTCGCGATTGCCCAGCGCCTTGCGATCGCCGCCGCAGTCGAGAAACCGTTGCAGAGTCTCCGCCATGAGGGCGAGATCATCCATGGGCCATTCATGTCTGTGCCGGTTCAACCTTTCCAGATAATCGCGAGCTCCGGCGCAGTCCTCCGGCGGCGCGGCCCGACTTCCGCCCGTGCACATAGGGACGGAGCGCTTGGCATCCCAGGGCAGAATCTGTTCCAGCCGAACATCCAGCACCCAGCCGGCCGTGAAGTCGTATTCGTACCGGAACCGCTCGCCGTCATGCAGACAGAACCGAGAAAGCGGGACTTGCTGCGCATCCTCGTCGAAGGTAATGCCGCCACACAATGGCGACCCATAGTCCCGTCCGTGAATGCGGAAACGATGGAGATGTTCCCCGCTCCAGTCGAAGGTCAGTTGGAGAATTTCATGGAGTTGGGCGATGCTGGTTTCGCTGCTCATCAAGAGGCGCCGCCAAACCAGGGGACTGACGTCCCGAAGCACGACTCGAAGTTGATAAAGGTAAAGGTCTGCCATCTGCGCAGCTTACCGGCCCC
>JBEKPJ010000115.1:0-9721 GCA_049520935.1 Terriglobales bacterium
CAATCAGTTCGTTCCTGCCACCAGCGGGGCAGGTCGACTATGCGGCCGCCAACGCCTTTCTGGACGCCTTCGCCCTCAGCCAAAGCGGGCAGCTGGTCACCTCGGTCAATTGGGGGCGGTGGAGCGACGTGGGAATGGCAGGCCCGGACGTCGCCGGTGGATTGCCCCTCCTGGGCAGGCGACTGGTGCAGACCACGACGGAGACGGTGTATTCGGCGCGGTTGAGCTGCGAAAAAGACTGGCTGCTCGGCGAGCATCGCTTCAAGAACGGCGCCGCTCTTATCCCGGGGACAGGTTATCTGCAAATGGCGGCAGCGGCACTGGTCAACGACCGGTTTGAGTCGGGCGTTGACTTTGAGGATGTGTTCTTCCTGGCGCCTCTCACTGTTGCCGCCCGGGAGACACGAGAAGTGAGGGTGCGCCTCCATCGCCAAGGCCTTGGCTTTGGTTTTTCGATCCTGGCGAAGGGAAACGAATGGGCGGAATACGCATCCGGGCAGATCGCGCGCAACCAAAAGCGCATTCCGGCCGAGCAGAACGTGGCGGAAATCCGCCGGAGATGTTCTGCCCGCCACATCGAGTTTGACCGGCAGCATCGAACGCGCCAGGAGCGCTATTTCGATTTCGGACCGCGCTGGCGAAATCTTCAGAGCTTCGACCTCGGAGAGGGTGAGGCGCTGGCGGAGTTGCGACTGGGGCGAGAGTTTTCGGCGGACCTCGAGACCTGGCCGCTGCATCCGGCTCTGCTGGATCTGGCCACGGGCTCGGCGCTCTATCTCATTGCCGGTTATGAAGAGTTGGAGGCCCTTTATTTGCCGTTGTTCTACAAGCGGATGACGCTCTACCGTCCCCTGCCGGCGCGATTCTACAGTCACATCCGTTGCCGTCAGGAGATTACGGCACATAGCGAGATCGCGACTTTCGATTTCACCCTTCTGGATCCTTCTGGCCAAGTGCTTGCAGAAATTGAAGAATTTTCTTTGCGGCGTATGGCCACGACCTCGAACGGCCTTGAGTCGACACTCCGGCTGCCGGGGCCCGCGACTTACCGGGAGTCGGCGGAACGGCTCGAGAATGAGGGAATTTCCTCGGTGGACGGTATCCAGGCCTTCGATCAGATTCTCTTATCCGATCTGCCCTCTGGCATCATCGTGGTTCGTGGTGATCTGGCCGGCAAACCCGCATCTCCTTTTGCAATGGCGTCTGCAGCCTCGGGAGTTGTGCAACCGGGGGGCGAGGTTGAAAGCGTGCTCGCGCAATGGTGGCAGGAGCTTTTGGGTGTGGAGAAGGTAGGCCTCGACGATGACTTTTTTGACCTGGGGGGGCATTCTCTCGTCGGCGTCCGCCTTTTCAGCAAAATCAAGAAGACCTATCAGCAGGACTTGGGCCTCTCCACTCTGTTTGAATCGCGCACCATTCGCCAATTGGCCGGGCTCATCGGGAGGGCGAAACCACAGGCCAGTGCGGAACCCAAGACCTGGTCCGCGCTGGTGCCAATACAGCCGAATGGTTCTCGGACTCCCCTTTTTTGTGTGCACGCTCTCGGGACGAGTCTGCTTTTCTATCGACAGTTGGCGACGTACCTTGGGCCCGACCAACCTTTTTACGCCTTGCAACCCCCCGTTCCTTCTCAGGCAGACACGCCTGACCCGAGTATCGAAGAACTGGCGGCGCTTTACGTCAAAGAACTGCAGACCTTCTTCCCAGAGGGGCCCTATCGATTGGGAGGCGCATCGTTTGGAGGATTTGTCGCTTTTGAGATGTCTCGGCAGCTAACTGCCCTCGGCAAGAAGCCCGAGGTACTCCTGGTGTTTGACGCCGCTGTACCGGGATGCGAGCACCGTGTAGCCACTAAAGACCAAATCTCCGGCCACTGGCAGAATTTTCGCAATCAGGGTGCGTCTTATCTGTGGCAAAGGGTCCGGTCAAGAAGTCGATATTTGTGGTCGCGGCTGGCCCGGAGTACTCAATTCGCGGGACGCTTCCTGGGATGCGCTGGTTACCGATTTTTGGGCCGGAACCTCCCGGCTGGCCTGCGCTATTTTGAACTGGAGCAGTCTCACTGGCGAGCCTTGGCGCGTTACAAGCTCGAGCCTTATCCAGGAAAGGTCACGCTGATCCGGGCGGCAGACCTCCCGGTGACCGTGGGTACGCGCAGGGAAGTGACTCTCGGCTGGGAGACCTTCGCCGGCGGCGGGCTGGAGGTTCATGACGTCCCTGGTGTCCACATGACCATGTTCGAGGAGCCGAATGTGCGGAGGTTGGCAGAAACGCTCAGGGGAATCCTGGCCTCCTCTGACGCAGGGCCTGAAAGCGAGACGGCGGACGAGTTGAGTCTGGCGCCAGGACGTGGGTCTCCTGGATAGGAGCAGAACGGTTCGCTGCTGCACGCGGAACTGGTTTGACTGGAAACCATGAATCCGCATTCTATTTCTCGGCAGGCGCGTAGCCGAAGACGGCTTTCAGTTCGAAGAATTCTTCGAGTCCGGCGACTCCCCATTCGCGGCCGTTACCCGACTGTTTGTAGCCGCCAAAACAACCACGGAAATCCGGTCGCGCGCCATTGATATGTACGTTGCCGGCCCGAATTGCTTGCGCCACCCGCCGGGCGCGATCAAGGTCTGGCGACGTCACATAGCCTGAAAGACCGTACGGGGTGTCGTTGGCAATTCGGATCGCGTCGCTTTCGTCGTCATAGGCAATCATGCAAAGCACGGGTCCAAAAATCTCTTCGCGTGCGATCGTCATATCGCACCGCACGTCCGTAAATATGGTCGGCTTTACGAAATATCCCTTGGTAAAACCATCCGGACGGCCGAGTCCTCCAGTCACCAGAGTTGCGCCCTCATTGATGCCTGCGCCGATCAAGCGTTGCACCTTTTCGTACTGCGCCTTGCCGGCCAACGGCCCGATATGGGTGTCTGCAGCGAATGGGTCGCCGACTTTTGTGGCTTCCGCGGTCCGCTTGGCTGTCATGGCTGCTTCAGCCAGCTTGGACCGTGCAACCAGCATGCGTGTGGGCGCGTCACACGACTGGCCGGTATTGTGGAAACACGCTTGTACGCCTTCCTTTACGGCTTTTTCGAGGTCGGCATCTTCCAGAATGATGTTGGCCGACTTACCACCGAGTTCCTGAGTGACCCGCTTGACGGTGGGAGCTGCGTCCGATGCGATCGCGACTCCAGCGCGCGTGGAACCGGTAAAGGAGACCATCGCTACATCGGGATGCGAAGCAATCGCGGAACCTACGGTTGGTCCATCGCCATTGACCAGATTAAAAACGCCTGCGGGAACGCCCGCTTCGTGCAGGATCTGAGCGAACAGATACGCAGAGAGTGGTGCAATTTCACTCGGCTTAAGCACCATTGTGCAACCGGCCGCGAGCGCGGGCGCGACCTTGCACGCGATCTGATTCATGGGCCAGTTCCAGGGAGTGATCAGCCCGCACACTCCGATGGGTTCTTTACGCATGAGGGTCGTTCCCCGAAGCTCCTCAAGCTGGAAGGTTCCTAGTACCCTTACCATCTCAAGAAAATGGGCGAGTCCTGCCGGAACCTGCGCCTTGCGAGAAAACGAGAGCGGGGCGCCCATTTCCTGGGAAATGGTCTCGGCCATTTCATCAGCTCTTGCGCGATAAACCTCCACGATGCGGCCGAGTAATGCGAGTCGGGTAGAGAGGGTGGTCTGCGAGTACTGGTCGAAGGCACTCTTGGCCGCGCCTACGGCCCTGTGGACGTCGGCCTCAGTGCCGAGCGAAATCGTCGCAATCGCATCCTCGTTGGCCGGGCTGGAGACAACCAAGTCATGGACCTTCGTCGGATTGGTCCATTCGCCGTTGATATAGAACTGGCGGCAGTCCTTCATAAAGTTCTGCGCTTGGCTTGGGGCGTGAAAATTCCCTCCGAATTATACAGACTCCACTGCCGCGAGATTGCACCCGCATTTCTAAAGAAGGGTTCGCCGCGTGGAAGCCGGGCCGACGAGCAAACAACTGGCAAACAGAACGGGTACTGCGATTCGAGGTCTGCCTGATCGTTCGAGCAAACTGCGCTAACCAAAACCACTGTCCGAGAATAGACTGCAAGAAGGAGTAGTCGTCGAACGCCGCGATCGCCTCGGCGTGAGCAGGGGCCTGCCGGCTGTATGCGCCCGGGTGAAAATCGAATGATCCGGACCGGCGACATCGAGGCTCGACTTCGGTCGTCCTGCGCATTCCGGCCCTGGCTCTGCTCTTTGCCGGAACCGTGTCGGCATGTGCCTGTTCTGCGGCCTGAACCGCTGCGAGAAAACCAAGTAAACCGTCGTCAAAACACTTGCAGGCTTGTGCTCAGCGAAGCCAGGTTGCATAGTTGCAATATGGCAGCAGACCGAAGAACGTACGAGATCTCGCGGTGCCCTCCGTGTCTTATAAACGCAGCAACAGTGCTCGACCCTTTGAAATCTCGGAAGCAAGTGGTTGAGACTGTGCCTCCCGTCCGCCGATATTACGACCAAAACCCTTGCCACGTGTTTCCGGATGAACTCCGCTCCGGACGCTCCCGAGTTTCTCGCCGACAGGAGAAACAAGGCCGCGGTTCCACTCTTGTGGGTCGTTTGCACCGGGGAACCCAGAGCCCTTCATCTTGGCCGGTAGGTGTATCCCGGTGAGTCAGACTGGCAGATTGTACTCGTGGGAACGAGGTCCACTGCAGCCCGCATTTCCCGCAGACCAAGTCGATATTTGGCGCGTGCGACTGGAAGAGCCAGTCAAAGCGACTTTTGCCGGCAGCGTTCTCTCTGCCGACGAGCTTCGCCGCGGCGCTCGCTTTCACTTCGACAAAGACCGGCTGCATTTTGCCCGATGCCGCTCGGCACTGCGCCTTCTGCTCAGCAGGTATCTCGGAATTCCAGGCGCGGAACTAGCCTTTGAATATCAGTCCGGCGGAAAGCCGCAACTGGCGGCACGACAGAACCCGCTCGACCTACAATTCAATGTTTCTCATTCTGCTGGACTCGCCCTGATTGCCGTCACTGCCGGCACCCGGCTCGGCATCGACATTGAAAGGATTCGCGGTGACGTCGAAGTCAGTACCTTGACAGAACGATTTTTCTCGATGCGTGAGCGCGACGCCATTCGCGAGTTGCCGGCTATTTTCCGGGTGTCGGCCTTTTTTGCCTGCTGGACACGCAAGGAGTCATTCCTGAAAGCGACCGGCGACGGGCTTTCGTTCCCGCTGACGGATTTTTCCGTCTCCACACATCCCGACTGCGATGCGAAACTCGAAGAGATCCATGGGAACACCGACGCCGCCAAACTATGGTTTCTCGCGGATCTCAACGTAGCCGAGGGCTATCGAGCGACGGTGGCTCTCGAACGATGTAATCCCCGCCTGGAGACGTATGACTGGAGCTGACGGTGCGACTGGGCCCTCGACGCGGCTACCAGTGAGCCGAAAATAGGGAGTCCGAGAGAAACTGGAAAAAAATGTCCCGGATGGAGCCGATCGTTTCGGCCTTTGCCCGGATAATTGCGGAACCGGCGATAGCGTCGGAAAGCTCGTCCTCGCGGAAGCTAGCGGCCCTCGAAGGTGCCGTATCGCACGCCATCTTGTCCTGATCTCGCAGGCGGAGTTGGTTGCTGACGGAGGCACGCAGGGAGGTTAGTCAATGGCCGGTAGGGGCATCTGCATCGCAGCATGCAGATGCGACAGCTCGGCCTCCGTGCCAGGCGAAGCATAACCAACCCGATTGCGGCATAGAATCCAGCGAGAGATTGCGTCCAAAGGGAGAGTGTGGTCATGCCTCGATCCTCGCGCCTCATTATTTGACGCACAGATACCGCGATCTGTGATCCTCACCACCTGGTCTTGTGACTCCAGTCACAGTAGGCGGTGAGAACTTCCGAGGCTTAGGGAAGTAACTCAACCTGGATCGAGTTTGCTCACCGCGCCCTTGCCCTTCTTGGTTACTGACGTTTTCTTGGCAAGCTTTGCTTGCTCCGCCTGTGGCTGAGACGGGTAAGATCAGGATATCGGCGGCTTGCCTTGCGAAAGGAGCCATGTGAATTTCCTCGGGATCAGCGGCCTCGACGCCGCTGCTTTGTTCAAGCGGGAGCATTGGCCTGGATTGGAAGCGAGGGAGTACCGCATCTCGCAGGGCCACGACTCTGCCGCGGTTCTGGTCGTTGAGGGGAAGCTTATTGCTGCCGCCGCACAGGAGCGCTTCAGCCGCAGGAAGCACACCGGCGAATTCCCCATCGACGCTATCCAGTTTTGCCTTCGTGAGGCGGGTCTCAGCATCGAAGCTGTGACCGAGATCGCTCACGGGTTTGACTATTCTCCCTACCGCCAGCTTTACACGCTGGATCCAGACTCATCGGTACTCTACGAGAATGTGCTCTCCAAAGAGGTGCTGGTTCGGCAAGTGCATCAATACTTTCCCGACTATCCCCCTGAACGGATCCAGCCAGTAAATCATCACCTCGCCCACGCCGCCAGTGCGGCACTTACCTCAGGTTGGGACCATTGCCTGGTCGTGGTCAACGACGCGATGGGAGAGGTACAAAGCCTGACCGTGTTTCAATTCCGCGATTCCGAACTGAAGAAGATTCGGGAGATCCCGGCCAACAGTTCCATCGGCATCCTTTATTCCCTGGTTACACTGCACCTGGGTTTCGATTTCAATTCCGATGAATACAAGATCATGGGCCTTGCTCCCTACGGCGATCCCCAACGATTCCGGGCCTTTTTTGACTCAGCCGTCGAACTGCGCACCGACGGCTCGATTCGCATTCCGGTCCTGCGGTTGAACGGTTCGAGAGAGGAGCGGGAGAACTACACTTTGACTCGAGCCCACCTGGATGAGCACCTGGTGGCTCGCCGAGCGCCGGAGGAGGAGATTACCCAGGAACATAAGGATGTGGCGGCGGCCTTACAGGAGTGTCTGGACCGAGTCGTGCTGCATGTTTGCGGACACTTCGGACGGCAGACAGGCGCGCGGCGTATCGCTTTGGCGGGCGGAGTCGCGCTCAATTGTACGGCCAATGGCAAGCTTATCGACTCGGGTATCTTCGACGAGGTCTATATCCAGCCCGCGGCGGGAGACGACGGCACGGCGCTCGGTGCTGCCCTCTACCGCGCGTCACTTTCGGAGATCATTCACAACGAGCGGATGCCGGTTCCGCTGCTGGGGCCGGCATATGCGTCTCCCTGTATCGAGGACGCGATTCGGAAGCACGCGAGCCGCATTACGGTGACGCGCTTCGATTCTCTCGATCAGACCTGCGAGGAAGCGGCCAAGCGAATCGCCGAAGGACGAGTCATCGCCTGGTATCGCGGCCGCATGGAGTATGGTCCGCGCGCGCTCGGGAATCGCAGTATTCTTGCCGATCCCGGCCATCCCGCCATGCGCGACCGGATCAACGCCATGGTCAAGATGCGAGAGGCGTTTCGTCCTTTCGCCCCGGCCTGCTCGCTCGAGCAAGCGCATCGCTGGTTCAACGTCGCACCGGGCGCGGAAATGCCATACATGATCACGGTGGTGGATGTGCGCCCCGAGCACCGGGCCGCGCTGCCGGCAATTACTCACGTGAACGGGTCGGCGCGTCCGCAGACAGTCTCGCGGAAAGACAATCCCGACTTTCATCGTCTGCTTGGGGCCGTCGGCCGAACCACGGGCCGAGAGATGGTGCTCAATACCAGCTTCAATGTGAAAGGACAACCCATCGTCAACACGCCGGACGAAGCCATTGAGACCTTCCTCGGAACGGGTATTGAAGTTCTTTTCCTCGAAAACCGGATGGTTGAGCGCAGAAATGGCTGATTGCGACAGAACCGACGCGGACGACCCGCGCGAGAGAACAATCGGGCAACTGTTCGAGCGGCAGGTTCGACGCACTCCTGACGCGATCGCAGTCGTGTCGGGACGGCGCACCCTGACCTATCGCGAACTCGATCAGCGTTCCAATCAATTGGCACGCCATCTTCAGCGGCTGGGCGTTGGTCCGGAGACGCTGGTGGGCATTGCCGTCGAACGGTCCGTCGAGATGGTGGTCGGTCTGCTCGGGATCCTGAAGGCAGGCGGAGCTTATGTTCCGATGGACCCCGGCTACCCGGTGCAGCGTATCCAACTGATGATCGAAGACTCCCGGGTTTCGGTCACGCTCGCAACCGAGCGCACAAGATCGCGTCTGGGGGGAACTCCCGCAAGCGTCGTCTCGATCGACGGGGATGCCGATGCGGTCGCAGACCACCCCAGCCATGCTGTCAGTTGCGCGGCCACCGGGCGGAGCCTCGCCTACGTGATCTACACTTCAGGCTCGACCGGGAAACCCAAAGGAGTGATGATCGAACACGGTAACGTGGCCAACTTCTTCACCGGTATGGATCAGGTGATCGGAACCGAGCCGGGCGTGTGGCTGGCGGTGACCAGTATTTCCTTTGACATTTCCGTACTGGAACTTTTCTGGACGCTGACACGTGGCTTTCAGGTGATTATCCACGGCGATGAGGGTACGCAGTCGATTGCCGAGGAGATTCGAAAATACGGTGTCACGCACATGCAGTCGACGCCTTCTCTGGCGCGAATGGTCGCCATCGATCCTGATGGATTGGCGTCCCTCGAACGGTTGAAGAAACTCCTTCTCGGAGGTGAGACACTCCCACCGTCGCTGATTCGTCAGCTCCGTCAGCGATTTCGCGGCGAACTGTACAACATGTACGGTCCAACCGAAACCACCATCTGGTCGACGACATTTCAGATCACCGAGGAATCGGACAGCGTTCCGATTGGAAAGCCAATCGTCAATACTCAGGTCTATGTGCTTGATTCCGGGCTGCAACGGGTTAGGGAGGGCGAGGCTGGGGATCTGTACATCGGCGGCGATGGAGTGGTGCGCGGTTATTGGCAGAGAGCGGATTTGACCGCCGAGAAGTTTCTGAGCGATCCGTTCCGGCCGGGAAACCGTATGTATCACACCGGTGATCTAGCGCGCTTCAGGCCAGACGGCAATCTGGAGTTTCTCGGTCGGGCGGATTTCCAGGTGAAACTGCGCGGCTTTCGGATCGAAATTGGAGAAATTGAGGCGGCGCTTGAGAATCAGGCGGGAGTCGGTCAGGTCGTCGTGGTGGCCAGAGAATTCAGGAGCCGACGTCAAACGGAAGACAAGCGCTTGGTTGCCTATATCATTCGAAAGCCTGGGACAAGTCCGCAGGCGGCGGATCTTCATCGCGCGTTGGCTGCTATTGTTCCTGAATACATGGTGCCGTCAAATTTCGTGTTTCTCGATTCTTTTCCGCTCACGGCCAATGGCAAGATCGACCGCAACGCGCTGCCCCATCCCTCGACCCCAGCAGCTGATTCCGACAAACCCCCCGAGTTGCCGCGAACCGATCTGGAGCGCATCATTGCGCAGGCGTGGAAGGAGGCTCTCGAAGTGGAGCGCGTGGGTTTGGAGGAAAATTTCTTCGATCTCGGCGCACATTCTTTGATGGTGGCTGAAGTACATATGCAGCTGCAACAACTTCTGGGCCGGGACCTCTCGTTAGTCGATCTGTTCCAGTACCCGACGGTAAGGGCGCTGGTCAGTCATCTCAAGGGGGAGGAAGCCGAACGGTCGGTGTCGAGTCGAGCCGAGCGGCGGTTAGCGGCGAGACGGCAGCGAAAATGATGAGCATGAACCCAACCGCAATCGCGATCGTGGGCATGGCGGGCCGTTTTCCAGGGGCGCGCAATGTTGCTGAGT
>JBEKPJ010000116.1:0-11145 GCA_049520935.1 Terriglobales bacterium
AACCTGACTTATGCACAGAATTCGGCTTGTCTGAGGTTGTCTGCTGAACTTTGGCCCTCGTCATTTTCTGCTAGATCGTGTTCGGGATGTCGACTGAGTATCTTCCGCTCTGGACTTTCATGCTCCGTTGGTTGAGTCGCCTGTAAGAGTCTGTGATTGTTGGGTTCGTGGAGCATAGAATTCTATGCACTGAGTCAGCCAGAAAGTGATGTTGCGAGCACCGGCAAGAAATCTGTCGGCCCGGTGGTGATCTGGCGCAATCGTTTCATCAAGCGCTGAAACAATCCGCGCTCGGCATATTGGTCGCTGTAGCTGATCCCCACCCGCCCGGAGTGCTTCCAGATCTTGGCGGCCACAAAGAGAAAACGCAAACGCGCCGTAGCCAATCGGGTATGCTCCAAGTCGTCCACGGCTACTCCCTCTTCCCGCTGGAACAGCAGCAACCAGCAATTCAGGTTGTAGGCCAGCATCACCAGTTGAAAATGCACGCAGTTGGTGGCCCAGCGTCGGGAAGGATGCGCCGCCAAGCCGGCATCATTATTGGATTCCTTGATCAGGTTCTCGGCTCCGGCCCGCTGGTTGTAGAACCAGACCAGCAGATCAATGGCCCGCTCCATGTCGGTCACAAACACCCGGTAGGTATACTCTGGGGTGTCGAAGAGTTGATACTGCTCGCGCTCTTGGGGGCTCTTGTCCTCCTCCTTCTTCCTGTAGCGCAAGGCGAGGAAGCGGTAGGGCTGGCCCCAACCCTCCGGCTGATAGCGGAACTCGCACTGCTGATCGGCGTCGGTCTTGGGCGAGGGCTTCCACTCGGCGTTTTGCAGTTGTTGCAGCAGACGCGAGGTCTTGCGGGCCACGATGATGAAGTGTGCCTTGGTTTTTTGGTAGGCTTCGACGGCCTCCCAACAGTAGAAACCGGAATCGGCCCGCGCGAAGATCTGCTCGATGCCTTTGGGCAAGGCCGCGATCACACTGCGGAGGTGGCGCGCGATCTGTTTCCCATCGGGGCGATCGCCATTGCGCAGTTCTCCTCCAACGTACTCGTGCGTTTCCGCTATAAACGTGAGAATGGGCTGATAGCTTTTCTTGCCTTTGTTTTTCGGGTTATAACCCTTGCGCGCCCCCATCTGCCGGCCATAGAGCGTGTGCACGGTGGTATCGGTATCCAGCGTGATCGACTTCAGCCCTACGTTGGCCGCTGCCCACACCCGTTCGCGCAGAATGCGCTGCAGTTGCAACAGTTGCCCGGACAAGTTCAGATTCAGCGAGGCCAGAAACCGCCAGAACACGCTCTGCCCCGGCAGCCCGCTCACCTTCAGGATCCCGGTCAGCATCGGGTCCCGGGCCACAAACCGAAGGTGGTTGAGGCGAGCAAACCCCACGTAAATCGCCAACACCATCCCCAGTACGAATTGATAGATGGTCATGACGCGCGGGATGCGCCTTACCGTCAGGGTTTCGTTCACCAGCTTCTCAAAGCCCAGCCTCTCTAACATCGTGGCTACCGGAAACAGTCCACCGTAGGGAGTGAGATTCTTGCCCTTGAAGTCAAAGTGGGTGGAAGCCGCAATTTTATTGGGCTCCGCAATAGCTGCTGAGGACCCTTGATTCAGGCGAGGTTTGTCGCTATCCTTCTTCTTGTCTATTACCATTTGGGTGACTCCTGGAAATCAGCTCACGAAGCGTCCAACTTCGCGGCTTCTCTGTTTTACTACAGGATTTCCAGGGGCCCCAAAGGGTTCATCCCTTCAGCTGTTCCCCAATGGTTCAAATGCTGTGCATAGGTGCGGCGTTTCCCTTGTCGATATATGCAATGCGGCCCTGGTCGGTCAGCGCAAACTTCCGTGCCGAATGGAACTCCGCGGCGGACATCTCGTGGGCCCGCGTCGCTTGCGTATCCGCGGCCTGGCTTACGGACTCCCACGCGCTCAGGGCCGACATCGTGATGGCGCCCGCACTTAAACAAACGAACTCTCGGCGATTCATGAGCTTTTCCCCTCGGTGCCTTGGCTGTGTCGAAAATCCAAAGGTTGCATTGGTTATTTGTTCCGTGACGCGGGAGGCGCCATACCGTTGATCCGGTAATAGGCCACCAGTTGACCGTAGTGTTCGCCCGAATGTTCGATCACTCGATAAGCGAGATCCTCCACACGAACGAGCTGCGGCGACCCATCGTTCACAGCTTCGTTTAAGCCAGCGTCTCCCTTTGCCGCGAGCACGTCGGCGCCATCTTTCACCGAGCGCCTGACCAATGCCACGACATCATCCTTCGTGACCCATTCGCTGCGTGGCGGGTCGTCGCCATAGCGTGCCTGTTTCCCCTGAGCCACATCGGTGAAGAAATACATCGATCCGGCGGCGTGAACGAGTTGCTGAATAAACGAGCGAGATTGCGCATTCGGCTGGTAGTCGTATTTGTTCTCGGGCAGGTCCTCAGCTATCGCAATCAGCTTTCGACCGATCTCATTCCATTGCCCGAGAGCTGCAGCCGAGGTCTGCGTGGTGGATAGTTTCGCGTTTGCTGCCTGATCGACCGACTCCCAGTGCAGCCGCAGTTCCTTGTCGAACTCCTGCCAGCGTTCTTCGGGGAAAAAGATTCTGGCGCCCTTGAACTCGACATAGCGACGGGTGCCCGGGATCCTGGCAGAGAGCCACCGGCCCCATTTCACGTCGAAATACACATCGTCGGTTCCCCAAACGATCAGGGTCGGTGCCTTCAAAGTCTTCAGCCGGTCTTCGATCGAAAGCGTGTGGTGGTTGTCAAAGGCCGCCAGGAAACGCGCGAAATCCCGCGTGCGCTGTTCGCTCTCAACCAGTGGACACAGGTACTTTTCAATCGTGTCGTCACTGACCAGTTCCGGATGCTCGTATGCCGGTCCTAGAGCTTGCGGTGAACGATACACATTCTTGTCCGCGAGCATGGCTTTCAGTGTTCCCGGCAGTCCTCCCGCGGCCGCCATCGCGAGAAATGGCTTGAAGGCCTCGGGCGGCCAGTTGTCGTGCGTGTCGCCGTCGGTCAGAGTCAGACTGCGAATACGCTCCGGATACAACGCGGCAAAGATCTGCGCGATGCCGCTACCGCTGTCGTTGCCCACCAGATCCACCTGATCGATCTTGAGAGCATCGAGGAACTCCTTGAGCATTTTCGCGTTGGCAGTCACGGAAACGTCCTGATGGGGAGCGATTTCTGTGTCGCCGTGGGCCAGAAGGTCCACTGCAATGCACCGCCGGACATCGGATAAGTCCGCGAGTTGGTGCCGCCACAGATATCCGTTCAACAACACGCCGTGCACGAACAACGCGACCGGCCCTTTGCCCTGCTCCAGATAACTAATTCGTCCTGACGGGGTATCTACGCTGTGTCGAACCATCCATGTCTCCGCTTGGGCTGTTGTCGCGAACACCCCACAAATCCCGAGAGTCATCGCCACGACAACAGCTGTCGATAAGGCGCACTCTCGTACAACGCTCTGCCACTCACGAATTACAACCGCTTTGTTTTGTTTCAAGGCTCAGCCTCTCCCTGTTGCAGCGGAAGCATCGGCTTCCTTCAACTTTTGTGCGCAATCGTCGCAGCACACCTCAACCGTCCTGCCTCCGATCTTCACCTTGATCGGATCTCCCTCCAGCTTGCAGTCACAAGCGGCGCAAGTTTTCTCAGCCATATCTTTCTCCTCTGCTACCCGAGGTCCGGGTGAAATCAGTAGGCCATGCCGGACGGCGAATCCGCTGTCAGAATCTTTAGCTATTTCGTGTGCTCCGCCGCCGGCGCGGTAGATCCCAAGAAATCGACCTCGAGATGGCTTTGAGCAAGCGCCTTCAAGAAATCTCTCGCATCGAAGATTTCGCCCGGAGCGACAGTTCCAGATACTTTCTTGCGGCTTGAAGAGATTCGTTCGAGCGCCTCCACCACTAATGGCGCGGTGATGGCGTAGATATCCTGCCCCCGTGCGGTTGTGCGCCGAGAGACCTCGCCCCGGCGGACGATCACATCCATCACAAACTTCTGTGCCGAGCGCCCGGTTTCGTCGACTGCCGTTGGTTCGGGAGTGTTGGGATCATCCAAATCCTCGAGCGGCGTAAGGTTCATGTAGGCCTGAACCTCCGGCACCCGGAGGTGTCGCGAGATGACGATGGTTTCCGCCAGGGGAAGCGCCACGACTTCTTGGGTGCCGAAAGGCGGAGGGAAATGCCATTTCGCCTTGGGCGCAGGATCGGCGAGGAACTCCAGCTTGCCACTGGAAAATACACAACGGCGATACGTGTTCCTTTCACCTGTCCGCCGTGTTCCTTGGGTTGGTTTCCAGCTATCCAGCCCTACCGCAATACGAATTGCGTCGGCCTGGCTCCAGTCGTCCATGGTGGCTGTCGCCAAAAGATCTCCGAGACCCCCGTAGAACGCCATGGAGGGCAGGACAACGACACGTGCGTCTCGTGCAGGTTCGGAGAACTGCTCGAAAGCAGCTACTGTGGCAGCTTGCTCCGCAGTGACGTCCAGGTAATGGATTCGGGCCCGCAGGGCAGCGCTGATGAGTGGCGCAGCAGTATCCAGGAACGGTCCCGCGCAGTTGATGACCGCCACTGCTCCCGCACATGCTTTGTCGAGTGATTTCGGATCGTCAATCGAGGCAACCCGAATCTCCAGGTCCGAATGGTTCGCGGCAAGTGTTTGCAGTTTGTCTGAATCTCGACCAGCGGCCACGATCTTCCAGCCTCGTCGCTCTAGCTCGGAGACTACAAAACGCCCCGTGTGCCCCGAGGCACCATAGACACCCACCACTCGAGTCGTTGCGGCTGATGGCCGTTCTGAATCGCGTATCTGCTTCGACACGAATCCCCCCTCTGGCGCAATCGCCTTCGGACAGTAGGCCATGCCGGACAGCGCGTACGCTGTCAGAATCTTTAGCGATTTGCTGGAGGCTGAATGGGGGCTTAGATCAGCGTCGGAAGGCGGACCGCTTGAACTCGGAGGGAGAGCGGCCGTAAATCTGGCGGAATGCCGCGGTGAAATGACTGTGACTCGAGAATCCGAGATCGAGGCCTAAGGACGTGAGGCTCTGGTACTCGCCTAGGAGATCGAGGGCGCGAGCCAGCCGCAGTCGTAACTGGTAGCGATATAAGGGAAGGCCTTCTACTTGCTGAAACACCTGTGTGAGATAAACCGGAGAACCTCGAACTTCAGCGGCAATGTCGGCCAAAGTCCAACGCCGCGCCAGGTCGCTCGCCAGCACGAGCTTCACACGATCGACGAGACGCTGCCGTGCATGGGTAGCGCCTGCGGCGCGCGTCGTACGCGGCCCGAGGGAACGCTGCACGAGCGTCAAAGCCAGGGTCTCGGCCTCCAGAGCTTCGGCAGTTTTCTCGCGCAGACCGTGGCGCAACAGCGCCACCAGCGCTTGCGTGCGGGCGTCAACTCGGAGACGGTGCGGTTGAAATGTTACTCTCGGCCCATCCTGAAGGAGAGAGCGCGGGGCGAGTTCATGCAGTTGCGACTCTTCGACCACCAACGACAGGCTGGCATCGCCACCGGACACAGGATGGCTGACCCGGTAGCCTTCCATTGCGTTGAAAAAGAGTACCTGATTGGCTTCGGCGACGGTCTGGTTCTGTCCGACATGCCGCACATAGACGCCGCGGTAGGGGAATACCAGCTGCGTGGTTACGGTGCACTCTTCCGGACTGTGACAGCGAGACGTTCCCCGGCAGTACGTGTCCCGTATGGTAACCGTCGGAGACTTCAGGAGAGAATGAACGTCAAACTCCGGCAACTGCATGTTTTGGTTGTTGACGCTCACACCATTGCCCCCACGGCCGATCCCAAAGCATAGCATCGAAAGCGCGGCGCAATCTCTGGAGGGGATGATGGCGTGTGCTTCAAGCTCGGGGCACCGGGATGAAATGGCCGCTCATACAATAATAGATGCATATACATCTATCGGAAGATTCACGAACAAAGCGGTATCAGTGTGATTTCCATGGGACTGAATTTCCAGCATGCCCGGACGATCGATCTCACGTTTAGGACCGGCGAGCCGGTAGCCCCTAACAGTCATCCATTTTCAAATGGCATCATAAACGCGTTCGAGCCTGCACCGGCGGAAGGGGAATAGGCGCGGCAGCAGGTTGGGAAAGGGACTACGCGAAAATGAGCTCCATATACACATCGGCCCTCGCGTAGATCGAAGGCGTGATCCGCTCGGGAGGGATGTGCCTGAACCCCACCGATTCATAAAGTCGGATCGCCGGTGTAAGGATATGGTTCGTTTCCAAGTAGAGTCTTTTTGCACCCCCCGCCCGGCCCGCTTCGATGACGGCTTGCAGCAGCTGGCGTCCGATGCCAGAACCCTGGAAAGCAGGCGTCACCGCCATCTTCGCGACTTCAAACTCCGTGTCGCCGATGCGGCGAAGCGCGCAGCAACCCACGCACCGGTTTTCTGCGGTGGCGAAGAATATTCTGCCGCCCGGATCGAGGATAGTTCCCTTCGGGTCCGCAAGAACCTCCTGCTCTTTTGCTTCGATACGGAAGTAACGCGTGATCCATTCTTCGTTCAGCCTGCAAAACGAACCCTCGTCCCCGGACTGGAATTCGCGTATGGCGACGTTCGATACCCGCGTGCGTGGTTCGTGCTGGAGAGACATTCGAACCAACCTCCTGGGAGCCCGGCTTCAAATTGGGACCGCGGCCGAGCGGCTCTCGACCCCTGAAATGATGACCAACTGGGCTCTGTTATCGCCACCATAAACTGGGGATGATATATATGTCCAATATCTTAATCATCTATACTCAGATGAATAATATATGAATCAAGAAATTGACCTTAGGCATTTGCGCTACTTTCTCGCGGTTGCCGAGACTCTGCATTTTGGCAAGGCTGCCCGGGCGGTCGGAATCGCGCAACCGCCGCTCAGCCAACAGATCAGGAATCTCGAACGCATTCTTGGTCATGCCTTGTTCGATCGGACAACTCGCGGCGTCAGATTGACCAGGGCTGGTCAGTTCTTCGTGGAACGAGCGCGGAACACCATCGCCAGGATGCGCGATGACGTGGAGATGACGCGTCGCGTGGGTGCGGGCAAGGAAGGCGTGCTCGACGTTGGATTCAGCGGCTCGGTCATGTTCACTACCCTTCCGAACGCCATCGAAACTTATCGGCGTCTGTATCCGAAGGTCGAGTTGCGATTGCGCGAACTCGTTACCGCAGAGCAGATTCCCGCCCTACTCGACGGAAATCTGTCGATCGGTTTCCTTCGCGACGGCGAAGCAACCGAGGGTCTTTCCATGGAACCGATTCTTCGCGAATCCTATATCGCAGTTCTTCCGGCACGTCATATGTTGGCGAGAAAGGCAGTGATCTCGCCGATTGATCTGAAGGAGGAGCCGTTCGTTCTCTTTTCCCGGCGCACGGGGAACCTCTGCTATGACAGAACTGTCGCTTGCTGTGAGTCTGCAGGGTTTCGACCGAACATTGTGCAGGACGCTCCGCAATGGCCCACAGTCCTGCGTTTGGTTGCCGCCGGATTGGGCGTCTCCGTAGCCCCGGCGTGCATCGGAAGGCTCACCATGCCAGGGGTCACATACCGAAAGCTGCGTTCTCGTCACTGGACCTCCGTCGATATCGGCTGGAAGACAGATTCCGAGAATCCGGCGGCAGACGCTTTTCTGCGGATCGTGCGACCGGTACTCAAGACAGCCGCGTGACTCGGACCCACGACCGAATCAATCGGACAACCAGAATCCCTCACGCACTGATACTGGGGAACTGCGTTATGATCCTACGTCATGAGCAGCGGGACGACAGATCAGGTCCTGGAACGCCGAGTCCGCGAGCTTCTGCTGTTGCAGGACACGGCGAAGAAGGTGAACTCCATACTCGATTTGGAGAAATTGCTGGACGAGATCGTAGGCGGCGTGGCTGAGGCTTTTGGGTGTAACCGGACGGCAGTGCTGCTGCAGGATGACGCCAGAAACGAAATGGAGATCATTGCTCTTCGTGGTTTTAGTAACGTTCATCTCAAAGGCTATCGATTTAAGGTCGGCGGCAAGGGGATGGTGGGCCACGTGGCGGCGACCGCAAGGATGCACTACGCGCCTGACGTAAGGAAGGACCCCTATTATGTGGTCAGTGAGTCCACGACACTTTCCGAAGTGGACATTCCGCTTATCAGCCGTGGAAGACTGATCGGCTTATTCAATGCCCAGAGCTCCGCAGTTGACGCATTTGCTCCTGAACAAATCGACTTACTGTGCGCATTAGCGGGTAACATCGCCGCTATTGAAAATGCTCGCCTCTTTGGGCAAGAGCGATTGGAGAAGGAAAAAGCTCTGCGCGAGCAGGCGGAGGCTAAGCATATTCAGCGGGCACTCTTGCCGGAACGGGAACCTGCGATTCCCGGCTATGCGATTGACGGTTTCTGTCTGCAATTGAACGCCGTGGGAGGCGACTGGTATGACTACGTGGATCTCGGTGACGGCCTGTGGGGAATCGCGCTAGGTGACGTCTGTGGCAAAGGGATGGCGGCGGCATTGCTCATGTCGGCGACGCGCAGTCTGTTTCGCAGAGCTGCGGAGGGGTTAGAGTCCCCCTCAGAGGTCCTAATGCGCTTGAACCAGTCACTGCAGAAGGACCTTCCAGAGGGCCGATTCGTCACCTTAGTTTATTCGATCCTGAATACTAGAAGCGCGACAGTGAGGGTGGCCAACGGAGGCCATCCCTATCCTATCTTCGTCCGGGAGCAGACCAACACTACGGAACTCAAGACGGAAAAAGGCCTTCCATTGGGGCTCATGAACTCAGAATATTCCGAGATCGGGTTGACCTTACAGACTGGCGACCGTGTGCTGATGTACACCGATGGTGTGGTAGAAGCGATGAACAGTGGAGGCCAGGAATATGGAACCTCGCGGCTTGTGAAATCCTTGCAGAGACCGGGTGTATCGGCGCAGTCGGTGTTGACCGAAGTGCAAGAGTTCGCGAGTGGCGGCACGCTCAGCGATGATGCGACTGCGATCGTCTTGCGCCGCGAATAGCCTCTCTCCTCCGCCTTGAACGCCGCCTTTCCTCAGTTGCCGTCAACGACAGAATCGGAATAGAACCACCGGATGACCGAGTGTTCATTGTCCGCTTTGCCGACCAACCGGGAACTACTCCCATTCGTGGACACCAACGCGTTTACCATTACTTATCCAGCACCCATCTTAAGTTCGATAATTGACTTGGGCCGTAACCGCAAATCGGATGTTGTTCTCATTCAATCAATCGTGATCAGCTTGCACTGACCGCACCAATCGCCTACATGATCGATGCGCCTCAGAAATATCCTTGACAATATCTATATACATCAATATAGATATTCATCATGACCAAGAGACAAGCCGAGCGCTTTCTGCCCCTAAAACCCCAGTGGTTCCACATCTTGCTCGCCCTTGCAGGCGAAGAACAGCATGGCTACGGCATCATGCAGGAAGTCCTCGAGCGCACCATGGGCAAGGTTCGTCTCTGGCCGGCCACGCTTTACGGCTCCCTGAAACGCATGATCGAGGCGGACCTGATCGAGGAGTCGAGCAAGCGTCCGCGGCCCGAACTCGACGACGCCCGCCGCCGCTACTATCGGCTCACCTTGCTCGGCCGTCAGGTGCTCGACGCCGAATGCGATCGGCTCCAGGGTCTGGTCCACGCAATCCAGACAAAACGGCGAATGGTGACGGAATGAGACGATCACAGCGTGTATACGAGCGGTTGGCCCAGGCATTTCCCCACGAGTTCAAGCTGGCGCACGGCGACGAGATGCTGGAGACAGGCGAAGCGGCCATGGCGTATCTGAGAAAGCGGCGCGGGTGGACTGGAATGGCGCGGCTGCTTGCCGATGCCGCTGTGCGCCTGCCGCTCGAGTACCTGACCGAGATGCGGCGCGACCTGCAATATGCCATGCGCGCCCTCATCAAGTCGCCGGGATTCGCGCTCGTCGGCATCCTCTCCATGGGGCTCGCCATCGGACTCACCACCAACGTCTACAGCTCCAACTGGGCTCTGCTCACTCGACCCATGCAGGACGTCGCGCACGCCGGCCGCCTGGTCATGGCGGAGAAGCCGGTGTCCTACTTCTATGTCGAAAATTACCGCGAGCTAAACGTCTTCGCGGGCGTCGCCGCATTCAAGACCGCCGTACCCTTCAACGTGCGCCTCTCGGGCCAGGCAGACGGCAAACAGCAGCGCATCTTCGGTCAGCTCGTCTCCCCCGATTACTTTCAGGTGATGGGGGTGGATGCTGAGCGCGGACGCGTTCTGAGTCCTGCGATGGACCGCGCGGGAGACGCGGCAACGGCGGTAATCAGCGACAGATTCTGGCGCACGCGCCTCGGATCCCGTACCGACGCAGTGGGGCTTGCACTGCGCGTCAATGGCCAGGCCGTGACCATCGTCGGCATCGCCCCGCGCGGGTTTGAAGGTGCATTCGCAGCCGAATCGGCCGCCGAGCTCTTCGTGCCCGTGACCGCGCCCGCAGCCGTCGCGCCTGAACTCGCCAACGACGTGCTCCATCGCCGCAATGCGCGCGAATTTTTGGCGCTGGCGGTGCTCGCGCCGGGAATCACACTCGCGGAAGCAGAATCCGCGCTCGATGGTGTCACGCGCCGCCTGGATGCGAACGATCCTTCGGCCCCGCCACAGACCGACAAGGCCAGGCGAGTCACGCTGCTGCCTGCCGGAACCCGCGTGCCCATACCGCCGGAACTGAAGCGAGCACTCGAAGGTTTCTTCGGCGTGCTGATGGGCATCGTCATTGTCATCGCGTGCATGAATCTGGGCATCATGCTGATGGTGCGCGGCGCAAACCGGCGCAAAGAGTTCGCCATCCGCATGTCGGTCGGGGCCAGCCGCTTCCGCCTCGCGCGCCAGTTGATGAGCGAGGGAATGCTGCTGTCGCTGCTCGGCGGCCTGCTGGGCTTCGGCCTGGCCTATCTGCTCAATGTGCTGAACACCCAGTGGCACCAGGCTGTCGACACGCCCGGCCTGCCCGAAGTGGCGATCGACTGGCACGCCGCGGTGTTTGCGTTTGTTGTGGCTCTTGTCTGTGGGGTCGGATTAAGCGTAGCGCCGGCTCTGAGGGCCACCAAGTCAGAACTGACGCCCGCGCTGAAGGAAGGAT
>JBEKPJ010000117.1:0-9427 GCA_049520935.1 Terriglobales bacterium
CCGAGCATTGAAGCCTAGAGCGGAAGATCCTCAGTCGACGTCCCGAACCCGATCTGGCAGAAACGAGGGGGGCCAAAGTTCAGTAGACAATCCCCCACAAGGCCGAATTCTGTGCATAAGTCCGGTGCAATGCGTCCGAACTGTACGAACGGGACATTCGACGGCGTGGTGCAAAGACCTGCAAGTAATGGGGACAGTGTGAGATACAGCGTTTTCGCGCTGAAAACCCAGAGTCTCCTATGGGCTCGCCGACCTCTTGACGTGTAAATTAGGCTCTCCCTCAATCTTCTGACAACCAGCTCCCATCACACCCGCATCTGACGGCAAGCGAAGGATGGCGTGTGAATCACAGCGAGTTGTTGATCGTTCTGGTGATTGCGATCGTTGTCGTCGTCGGATCCGGGTTCTGGCTCATCCGAAAGCGGCGCAGCCAAAAGTTGCATGAACACTTCAGTCCCGAATACGACCGCGTACTGAAACGCGAAGGTAATGTTCGGAAAGCGGAGGACGTACTAGAGTTTCGCGCAAAGCGGAGAGAAAAGTTCAAGCTCCGCGCGTTGTCTCCTGGCGAACAGTCAGGCTTCGAATCGACATTTGTATCGCACGATACAATACGTTTGCCTGCATGCCACTTTCTCATTGCTGAACCATAATCACAAAGCTTTGAAATACAACGCGGATTGTTGGCCGAGGTCTTGGCATCTTAGACTTAGCTGTGCGAGAGTGTTTTCGCAGATATACCGATTCCTCCGCACTCCCCAAATCTATGGAAGAGGTAATTCGCCATGTTGCATCGTAAACTGGGAAACACCGGTATTGCTGTTGGGAAGATTGCACTTGGAACTATGTACTTCGGTTCCGAGACCCCTGAAGCGGACGCATTCGCTATCCTCGACACGTTCATCGAGGCCGGCGGCAACCTGGTCGATACCGCCAATGTATACGTCAATGGCGTTTCGGAAGAGATTATCGGCCGCTGGTTTGCCACCCGTCCTAAGGACATAACCGACCAAGTTGTGCTCGCCACTAAAGGTCGCTTTAACGCCAGCCAGGAAGTGAACTCGGCTGGACTGACGCGCCGCTGGCTCCATCGTTCGCTGAATGCTTCTCTCACACGCCTGGGCATTGAGACGATCGACCTCTATCAGCTCCATGCCTCCGACATGCATACACCGGTCGAAGAAACGCTGTGGTTCCTCGATGAGGCAGTGAAGGTGGGGAAGATCCATTATATCGGCCTGTCAAATTTCACGGGCTGGCAACTGCAGCTCATCGTCTCCACGGCCAAGGCTATGGGCGTACAGGTTCCAGTGACTCTGCAGCCGCAATATAGCCTGCTTTCGCGCGAAATCGAATGGGAAGTCATTCCTGCCTCGCTCTACAACGGGATTGGCTTGCTGCCATGGTCGCCGCTGGCTGGTGGCTTCCTCACGGGCAAATATCAGCGCGGTGGCAAGGCGACCCCAGACACCCGGGCGGGTTCCGAAAAGCCGCTCTATCAGTCCATTTCTGAGGAGTATGCGGACTCTGATCGCAACTGGGACACGATCGATACGGTCGTTCGCATAGCCAAAGAGATTGACGCGACGCCGGCACAAGTCGCCTTGAGCTGGATCGCAGACCGGCCGAGCGTTATTGCACCAATCGTTGGTGCCCGCACGGTCGAACATCTACGTGGCAACCTTGGCGCGGCCGAACTCACGCTGGGCAAGGATGCAACCGAAGCTCTTGAGAAGGTCAGCCGGCCACAGCCTGGCGGCTATCCCTATGGGACCTTTGGTCGATGGCAGCGCGGACGTGCGTTGCAGGATGGGATTGAGGCTCCCGCGTCGCCTGCCGTAGGCTCCGCGAACACGCTCGGAAAGAAAACCAACTCGTGACGGCTAACGCCCTTGATCCACAAGCCGTATCGAGCAAACCGTCGTTTTGGGGGCGATCGCTCCGAGTTCATGCCCCTGAGCCTGACGAGTCCAATCGCGCACGACACCCATTTTGTCGTCGGTCGTGAATAACGACACCGAACCGGTACTGACTGCCCTAATCTAAATCTGCAAGATTCAAAGGCAGTGCCGAGAGAATAACGACAAAACTCATCAACTCATCAAAAAGCACAACGCGAAGACATGCCCTTTGACAGAACTGCTGTTCGGTTGAACTAGAAATTACGGGGCGGATCTACCCCGCCGTCCCTCATCAGGTCAGTGGCCGGATTCCGCCACCGGTGAATCTTCGGTTTCCGTCAGTGTGCAAGGGCCGCCCTTCACAGTTACATCCACACCGGTACTGACTGCCCTAATCTGCAAGATTCAAAGGCAGTGCCGAGAGAATAACGACAAAACTCATCAACTCATCAAAAAGCACAACGCGAAGACGTGCCCTTTGACAGAACTGCTGTTCGGTTGAACTAGAAATTACGGGGAGGATCTACCCCGACCGTCCGTCATCAGGTCAGTGGCCGGATTCCGCCACCGGTGAATCTTCGGTTTCCGTCAGTGTGCAAGCGCCGCCCTTCACAGTTACATCCACGATGGCAATGCCGCCCGGGTCGGTGTAACTCCACTCGGCCGCGTACAGCGGGGAGGCGAGTTTCTCCGCGTGCCGGTGATGACATTGCCCAAGGTTTGCCAAGTGGAAAGCCGCCCCCAGCAAGACATTTTCACGAAATTCTTCTGTTCGCAAACAAAAGCGATAATTGACAGAACTCTTGGCGCACTGCGTCCGTATACACTGCTGCGGGTCGGTATTGTCGGAGAATAAACAAGATGTCCTCACGAACAGTTGTGGTTACAGCAATCTGCTGCCTGGTCTTCCTCTACGCAACTTTTTGCGCAACGATCGCATCCGCTCAGCCACCAAACGCGAACGAGATGCCGTCCGTGATCCAGAATCCACCGGAGGCACAGCCCTCTATGCACTTCGACGCCACGGCGGCCACCAACGCTTATCTGGCGCAGATTCCTGCCGACAAGACGGCTCGTTCCGATGCCTATTTCGAAGGCGGATATTGGCTGATTCTTTGGGACTTTCTCTATGGAGCTGCGGTCGCGCTGCTGTTGCTGAATCGGCGCTGGTCGGCGCGTATGCGGGATTTCTCGGAACGCGTCACTCGCTTCAAGCCGGTACATACGTTTGTCTACTGGTTGCAGTACCTCGCGCTGACCACCATTCTGGTTTTCCCGCTCACGGTTTACGAAGATTATTTCCGCGAACACAAATACGGACTTGCCACGCAAACCTTCGGTCCCTGGATGGGCGATCAGATGAAGGGCCTTGGAGTGAACCTGGTGCTCGGTGGCCTGCTGGCAATGCTGCTGTTCGGGGTTGTTCGCCGTCGTGCCCGCACCTGGTGGATCTGGGGTGCGGGCGTGACCATCTTGTTCCTGATCTTCACCGCGCTGATCGCGCCTGTCTACATTGTTCCCATCTTCAATAAAGTAACGCGCCTCGACGATCCGAAGATCGTCGACCCCATCCTGAGCATGGCACGGGCCAACGGAATCCCAGCCAAAGACGTGTATACGATGGATGCTTCCAAGCAGACGACGCGTATGAGCGCCAACGTGAGCGGCTTTGCCAATACAATGCGGATCACTCTCAATGACAATCTATTGCGCCGCGGCTCTCCCGAGGAAATTCAGGCCGTCATGGGACACGAGATGGGCCACTATGTGATGAATCACGTTAATAAACTCATCACTTTTTTCTCGATAATAATTGTTCTTGCCTTCGTCTGCTTACACTGGGGGCTCAGCTGGACGCTCCAGCGCTGGGGCGAGAAGTGGCAGATTCGCGGCGTGGGCGACACGGCTGTGCTTCCGCTGGTGGTGCTGCTGGCGGCCGTCTTTGGTTTTGTCCTCACTCCCGTCTTCAACACCATCATCCGCACCCAGGAGCACGAGGCCGACATGTACGGACTGAATACCAGTCGGCAGCCGGACGGATTTGCCCAGGCGGCGATCCATCTCGGCGAATATCGCAAGATGAATCCCGGACCCACCGAGGAGTGGTTGTTTTTTGATCACCCCAGTGGACGCAATCGCATTTACGACGCGATGCGCTGGAAGGCTGAGAACTTGAAGCTATTTACGCCTCCCCTTTCGCGGAAAGAGGAGGCCCATTGAGTCCCGACGCAATGCTGGATCCCGGTTGTCGTTTTTCTTTCCTTAGGTTCTTCTTCAATTCCGGTGCAGCGGGGAGCCACGAGACATCGGCAGCAAACGGGCTCGTAAGAGTTCGAAGCCAGGCCGCCCGTATACCTGACGCTTGAGCGTCTTCAACCAATACTTCCCCACGAAACGCTTTATCCATAAATTGCGGAACCGACGGCTTTCTTCATTCAGTGCGCTAGCGTTGCAATCTTTCCGGCTTGCAGAATGCCGCGAAAGCTCATCACCAAGCTGAGCAACCGCGCGAAATCCGGCCAGGCCTTCTTCAGAGCCTCCACCTTTACCGCTTGCCATCCCGTGAGCAGAGGCCTCGGAAGTGGAGGTCATCACGCGCGACCGGTGCGGCAGATTCTTCTGTCCTGATGCGGAGGGCGTGAAAGGAAAAACCAAGCTGGTCGCATTCTGCTTGCTTACAGTTCGGCAAGTATTTCTCTTAGGTGCGGCGCTCGTGGCGCACATGTTGATCACCGGTGACTGGATCTGAGAATCAATATCCCGTGGGTGTTGAAAATCCTTCTCTCAAAATCAGCAAAAAATAAAATCGCGTCAGGAAGCCCTATAATCGATGTTCTCGGGTCGCCTAGACATTTTCTAGTGCAGCGCAACACGCCGGGAACGCAAGCCGACCGATGCTGCCCAGGAATGGGCGGAAACGGTCGAACTGTCGCGCCAGCAGAACGACATCCCCTATATGATTCGCTCTCTGAGAGGGGCCGCCGAGACTGAGCGAGACGTGGGGAGGAATTTCGAAGCACAGGCTCTCTATGAAAAAGCCGTATTGTTATGCCGAAAACAGAACGATGCACTTTTTCTGGCACACACGGTCCGACACCTAAGCGATGTTCGACGCCATCTTGGACACCATGAGGACGCTCAATCTGCGAAGAAGCGCTTGGCATCTATCGCGGAGAGCCGGAGGCGGATCCTCTGGATGTGGCCAACGCACTGCGACCGTTTGCAATTCTTAAAGAAAGAGATGGGAGATTTCGGCGGCGCAAGGGCATTCTGGCGCGAGGCTCGCGAAATTTACGAATCGCTATTTATGCCGGCGTTGCGGACGCCTCGCGGACTCTTGCCCAATTCGGCGGATAATGCGTTCAACTCGTTGATTGCAGACGGCATTGTTCCATTCGTCAAATGTTGAAATATCGCGATTTCGCTTTATAACCCGGACGGGCGTCGGCCAATACTCGGTGAGCGTAATTGATTGCTGGTCCCGGGGCGCGACCGAAGCCGAGGCGCTGGATAATATTCGGGACGCCATCCGGGAGTATCTCGGTGCGGGGGCAGACTCGCTCCAGGAATCGAACATGCGAGATTTGGAAGTCTCGGTCCAGATCGGATCCGCCCGCGCATGCGATTTCCCCGCCAGCAACTCGGCCGTCCGCGCTACCAGTCCGCACCGAAATCACATCCACGCGCCCGGCATTGCCTTGAGTTACGGTCCTGCTCCCCAGGGCTCAAGCCAACACAGAGTCACCCTCCCCCACCCTCCCCGCGGGGTACGCCGGTCTCGTCCCTTCCACCCCAACTCTGCTCGCATGCTTCCCTTCAGCATGAAAATGGTCGTAGCCTTCGCTGCTACACTCCTCACCGCCGCACTCGCTCTCAGCCAGACGACCGCCCCCGCCAGCAGCCAGAGGAACACTCTCGCGGACTACGACCCCGGCCTCGTCAAAAAGATCCGCGCCTTCGGCCCGCTTTTCTCCGACGCCATCCCCCGCACGAACACGGAAACTGCCGCGCCCCACGACTTTGTCGAAGAGCTCCAGGTCCCCGATGGCACCAAAGTCCGTGTTCTCGTCAAAGCCCCCGCCCCGGCCAACCCGGCCAAGATCCTTAAGGTCGCCCCCATCGCCCCCGGCCAAACGCCCAACGACTACTTCGCCATCGCAATCACTCAGGCCATCTCCGGCGGCTACGCTCAGCTTGTCTTCCCCAAAGCCACCTACAACTTCGTAGCGCCCACACATGAAGGCGCATCGCACGTCATCATCAAGGGCGCCAAAGACCTCGTCATCGATGGCCAGGACTCCACGCTCAACTTCGCCTCGCCTTTGTCCGGCGGCGTAAGCATCGCGAACTCCCAGCGGCTCGCCTTCAAGCGCTTCAACCTCGACTGGCCCAGGACTCTCATGGCCTCCATCGGCACAATCGTCTCCATCAACAATAAGGCCAACACCATGCGCGTCCGCATCGCGCCCCAGTACCCCGTCGAGTCCACCACCCAGATCATCGCCCTCACGCCCTGGGACGCAAAGTCCGACCCCACCAACCCACACTTCTCCCTGACCTCCGCCTACAAGGAGCAGTACACCAACAACGCGGGCACGCACTTCGCCGGCAACCACACCTTCGAAATCCCCTACTACAACCACTTCATCCAGGTGGGTGATGTCTTTCTCGTACGCCACTTCGGCGCAGCCCCCTGGAGAAGCGCGATCTCCTCCGGCGGCAGTCATGACATCGACTTCGAACAGGTCAACGTCTATGCCAGCCCTCTTATGGGATTCACGATCTCCGGTGGCAGTGGTTACCGCCTGTCTCATTGCAGCGTCACCCGCCTCAACGCGGCACGGCTCATCTCCAGCGCCGCCGATGCCGTGCACACTGCTGACACTGCCGGCGACATCATCATCGAAGACAGCACCTTCGGCTACCAGGGCGACGACGGCCTCAACATCCACGGCGCCATCGGCGGCACCGCCAAAGCAGGCAGGGACTTCCTTCACTGGACCGTCGGCGGCGAAGGTTCCTGGGCTCCCTACGGTTGGGCCAAGGATGACCCCATCGGCTTGTTCGACAACGTTCTCGGTTTCCACGGCACCACGCAGTTTCAGTCGGTTTCCCATGCGCCTTCCGGTCTGCAGATCAACCTGAAAGACAAGGCGCCCAAAGGCACAACCAGGGTCTCCGACCTCTCGCACGTCGGCGCGCGCTTTGTCGTCCGCAATAACAAATACCTCTACAACCGGGCCCGCGGGATCCTGCTCCAGTCCTCCTTCGGCCTGCTGGAGAACAACACCTTCATCGGCCAGACCCTCCACGGCCTCATCCTCGGCGTAGCACCCGACAGCGAAGGTCCCGGCGTGCAGAATGTCATCGTTCGCGGCAACTACTTTTCCAACGTCGGCAGTATCCCGCAGATACAACCACTACCAGAGCCCGATTCCGCCTACGGTGCCATGATGATCTCCGTGCAGGGCAACGCCAACAACGTAACCTCGCAGGTCCCCGTACACGCCAATCTCGTCCTCGACTCCAACACCTTCACCGACCTCCGCGGCCCCGGTTTGTTCATCACCCGCGCCAACGACGTCGTCGTGGTCAACGACCATTTCGTCAACACCAACCTCTCGCGCTTACCGTTTGTGAACCTCGGCACCGCCAACCTCGGCGGCTCAATTGTCATAGATCACGCCCACAACATCTTCCTCTCAAACGACACAATGCAGGGTGCAACCACCGGCCCTATCTCAATCGACAAAAAATCAACCGATGGAATCAAACGCTGACGGCCCCAAGCCGAGAGAAGCGAGTATTCAGGCGACGCTTAGTCGCAGCACGGTCAGTCGCGACTACGTCCAACTTGCGGTTTCAGTTCTGACAGCGGTCCTGCAACCACTCCCAGCGAATGTCGGCCGTGCTTACTGATCGTCAATTCTGTCTGGGAACGCGGCATGAACCGACACCGCTGTAGCTACGTGTTTTGCTGATCCACCGCACCAGAATCACTAGAGTTACGCCGGAATCAAGCCAACCTTCACCAGTTCATGGCGAAGCGCAAGAGGATCGGTAAACAGGATGCCATGCATGCCGAGGGCAACCGCGGCTTCAACGTTTGGTTTCAGGTCGTCGATGTAAACCGTGTGAGCGGGATCGACAGCGTGATTGTCAAGGAATAGCTGGAAGATGCGGGGATCGGGTTTGAGCAGGCGCGCTTCGCCAGAGAGCAAGATTCCTTGAAACCATCGTAAGAATTCGAATCGCCGAAGGGATATGGGAAAAGTTTCTGCGGACCAGTTGCTCAGGGCATAGAGAGGAACTCCGCCCGTACGCAATTCCGCGAGGATCTCAACGGTGCCATGGATTGGGCCCAGCAGCATTTCTTCCTGACGCTCGATCCAGGCGTCAATCAAGGCAGAGTAGGAGGGGTGGTCCAGCTTGAGGGAAGCGCAGGCCTCGGCGAAACTTCGCCCAACATCTTGCTGCGAGTTCCAGGATGGAGTGCAGACAGTGGTCAGGAAATGCTCCATGGCGGCGTCGTCTCCGTGAAAAAGCTTGCGATAGAGATAACGGGGATTCCAGTCGATGAGTACGCCGCCGAGATCGAAGACGGCGACGGAGCGATCGGTTGCCATGGAACCAATTCTAGCTGGTCTCTTTGCTCTGACCGGGTAAAAGCGTCCGCGTGTGGTTTCAGCCGGAAGCAGGCGTGGCTTCGGCAAGTGGCGCACTCCCCGGCGATGGAATCAACTCGAACCGAGGCGCTTCATTTGTGCAATACGCCCGGCAAGCTCCACCGGCCTTCCACGCAGTCAACCCAGCAACCAGCACCCGGATGTACTGGACTCCCTTCTTGCGCAAAGCATGCGCAAGCCCAGACACATCGCAATCATGACCGTCACTTGAAGGTGGTACAGAACCTCAGCGAGAAGAGCGTGATTATTGCTCCACCGTGAGGGCGATTTGCTTGCGAATACGCTTCGTGACACCCTTGATTTCGATCAGTTGCATCCGGTTCCGCTGAGTCTCCGAAACTTCCCGTTTCATCGCGTATTCAAAAATGCGATGCAGGAGACCCCTCATGTTGGACTTCGTTCCGGGAGAATGCTTTAGTTCCTTCAACCACTGTTCCACCTTGAAGTACCGGGGAGCGCGTTTTCAAGTTCGCCGAGCTGACATGTCAATCTGTTTGACGCACTGCACTAGTATGGGTGACCTGTTTGCACTGGCCAGCACCCGGTTTCGCCCCGCTTGTTTGGCTTCGTAGAGTGCCAGATCTGCTTGCTGTAAGAGAGTCTTCACCGTCATCTCACGACTGGGTATGAGCGTCGAGACACCGATCGTAACGGTCACCATACGGTTGGGACTCGTCGGATGAGGGATGGCGGCTCGTTCGATCAAATCGCGAAGATACTGCCCCAGCGCCTCGGCCCCTTGTGCGCTTGATCGGAGCAGCACAATTGCGAATTCGTCGCCTCCGAAGCGCGCAGCTAGATCCATCCCGCGCAACGGCACACGAGCGAGAATCTTCCCAA
>JBEKPJ010000118.1:0-8854 GCA_049520935.1 Terriglobales bacterium
TACCTTCTGCCTTCTTCGGCCAGCGAGGAATTACCCCCGCTTTCGGATATAGCGCCCCTCATTTGGGCGCCAGAGGGACTTTAACCCTCCCGGACAACGTGCTGCTCAGCACGCGCTTCGCGAACTCGGCTTTGGCTTGCTTCAGGATGGGAATGTCGGGGTCGGCGTCTTTCCAGAGCTCGAGAAAGTCTTTGTAAGAGGCGAGCGCCCGGGTGCGGGCGGCATCGGCCTCGGCGCCCTTCGATCTTTTCGTTTGCGAGGCGTTGGCCCTGGCAATTCCCAGACGTGCCAGCGCGCCCGTCCAACAATTCCAGACCAACCCTCGGTGGTCGAGGATTTTCTGAAATTCCGCGGCCGCGGCTGGCAGTTGTCCGGCAGCCAGAAGCGCCTGGCCACGAATGTAGGCGGGATAGAGGCAGGAGATATTCTCTGCGAACGGGATTAGAGCCCACTCGATGGGAGGCACAGACGGCTCAAGGCTCTTGAGCGCCTCGGCGGGGGCGCCCCGGTTCAATGCGAGTTGTGCGCGAATGGAGGGGAGCCAAAGCGACTGCACCTGGGTGTTGAGTGGATAGTCCTTGTTGATTTGCTGCGACAGGGCTCGGGCACGCGCTGCGTCACCGGCCATGGCAAGAGCGAGGCCAGCTTCCACGTTGACGCCCATACTGCGGGGGAAGATCCTTAGCCCTGCCGCGGCCCACCGTTTCGCGGCGGCAGGATTGCCGGCAGCGGCTTCACGGAGAGCGGCATTTTCCAACCAGATGGCAGCGTTTTCTTTCTGATCGGCGTGAATGGCGGAGTCTTCGGCTTGGCGGTTCCGCTCCCGGGCCTTGGCAAAATGGCCCGCGAAGGCCTCGGTATCGGTCGCGAGTGCGAGCCCCACATTCTCCTCGGATTTGCCGCGAAATCCCTCTAACTGTTCGGCCATGCCAGCCAAGTCTCCGCTCAGAAAGGCCAGAGCGTAGCGATTCTGAAGCGACCCAAAAGAATTGATCTTCTTCGCGTCCGCTTGCGCCATCACTTGCCTGGCCTCATCGAAGTGCCCGGCGGCTAGGAGATAGGTAGCAAGGTTGGAGTAGGCGGTGGAGTTGTGAGCCATGCGGAGGGCTTCCCGATATTCGTCGCAACTCTTCTCGCGCTCACCCATCGCGGAATAAGCGTTGCCGAGATAGGCATGCGGAAAAGCGCTTCGCGGATACTTTGCCATCCACTCTTGCAGCGGTTCCACGACTTTCTCCCATTCCCCGGTGACGTGCGCGTAGTAGTCGGCCGTTAAACTCAATTGTTCAAGTTCGCTCGCGTGCTCGCGCAAATCGAACGCCTTCGCATAGTAGGGGCGGGCGGTTTCGGTTTCGCCCATGGTCTCGTAGTCGATGGCTATCGCCTCGTAGCCGCGGGCGAAGTTGGGGTCGAGCTGGATTGCGCGCAGATCATGAGGCAGCGCTGCCTGGGGACCGCGCTCGTCGTATGCCTTGTAGCCCAGGCTGTGCTCCTTCAGGGCTTCGAGGGAGGTTGTCGTGGCCTCTTTCAGCGGAACATCGAATTGCTGCACGGAGGCCAGCGATTCTCCGAGCTTCGCGCGCAAGCGCGAAACTTCTTTGCCCAGGGAGTCGAGCACCCGCTCTTTTTTCTCAACTGTCGCAAGCTCCTCGGCAAGCACATCTCCGCTCTGGCAATTTACCGCCTGCAGACCCAGCACGTACTGAGCTCCCAAACTGCCGATGGATCCCGCGACGTATGCCTTGCCGCCAACGCGTTCGCACAACTCGCGCGCCACATCAGGGGTGAGCGCCGCGCCTGGTGGGCGGGACATCAACTGCAGCGTCGTGGTGACCTTGCTGCGCGGAAGAACTTCCAGAAAGGGAGAGCCGTTCAGAGCTACGGTGAGAGCGGTTTTCAGGGTGTCGTCGAAGATGGCGTCGCCAGTGGTGTTCGAAAAATCGGCCACGACGATGGTGTCATTGTCGGTGAGGCGTTTGCGTTGCCCGCGCGAACGATAGTAGAGGCCGACGATGAGCGACGCCACGAGCGAGGCGGCAAGCGCAACCAGCGCCAATTTTCTGACCCTGGCTCGAGAGGAAACGGGCCGGGCCGCTGCAATTGGAACTGTCCCGCTGCCCGAGCCGCGAGTGAAAACCTGTCCACTTTCCGTGTCTCGCTTGAGGCGCTGCAAGTCGGCGCGCATTTCCGAAGCATGCTGATAGCGTAAGGCGCGGTCCTTCTCAAGGGCTTTGGTGATGATGCCATCAAGCGGAGGCAAGAGCTGAGGATTCCAATGGCTGGGCTGCTCTTCTTTCTCATGGAGTATGGCGCCATAAGTGGCGCCGTGGGTTTCGCGGTCGAAAGGCAGCCGCCCGGTCGCCATCTCGTACAGGGTTACACCGAAAGAAAACAGATCGGTGCGCTCGTCAAGCGGCTTTCCCGCCACCTGCTCCGGTGACATATAGCTCACCGTGCCCAAAGCAATGTGCTTGGAGGTGAGATCTCTGGTCGAGACGGTGGGATCTTCCGACCCGGAACTTGATTCCCGCCTCAGGCTTGCTTCGGTACGCTTCGCTAGCCCGAAGTCGAGAACCTTGGCGTGTCCACGTTTGGTCACAAAGATGTTTGCGGGCTTGATATCACGGTGGATGATTCCTGCCGCATGCGCCGCGTCGAGCGCGTCGGCGATTTCGATAGAAAGCGTCAGAAACAGTTCGGTCTCGAGCGGACGTCCGGCAATGCTGCGCTTGATGGTGTCGCCGTCCAAAAATTCCATGGCGATGAAGACTCGTCCATCCTGCTCGCCGATGTCGTAAATGGTACAGATATTGGGATGGTTGAGGGCGGAAGCGGCGCGCGCTTCGCGGCGAAAGCGTTCGAGGGACTCTGGATCTCGGGAAACTTCGTCGGGCAAGAACTTGAGCGCCACAAAGCGGCCGAGTTCGGTGTCCTCGGCCTTATAGATCACGCCCATACCACCGCCGCCGAGCTTCTCGACGATGCGGTAGCGCGAGATGGTTTGGCCGATCATTGGGTTGGAATGTTAGGGCCAGAAATATGCCAAGTCAATGAAGGCCAGCAGGTGGACAACACGATGCGCAGTGTCAACTGACGTTAAATTGGACCGGACAGCGTCGGCTACACGCTCGCCGTGTGCTATCGCATGGGGGCTGTTAGAAACTCTTTTCCGGGAATTTCACCCGCAAAATTCGTTCGTAATGATTGAATGTTCGTTGGCCGCAGGCGGTGAAATTCGCTGAAATTACTGCTTTGGTTCCTTTTTCAACCGCCACGACTGTTATCGGCAAACACCAGCAACTCACTTCGAAGGCTTGCGGCAAAACAGGGAATCGGGACCCGATTGCCCAGCGTCGAAGTGCCCTACCTCGTCGTAAAAGTCTCGCCACACATCTGGCATCACCTCGCATATTTTACCGCAGCCCTGCCTTTGAGCGAGGCCGGCGAAATCAAAACCTGCCGCACGCTGCCGCTTATCTGCGGTTGAGTTGGAGTCAGCGACGACTGAAGCCCGAAAGCAGGTTTCTTCGCACTTGTGTCAATCATCATTCCGGTCCACGGAATACGAGCCCGTTGCGCTGGCACGAAAACCGGCACCGCATTTTGGGGCAACGCACTTGCCTCGTACTGACTCGGAGCAGGTCGGCCGGTGGAATCCCGGTATCCGCACTGCGGGCATGGCGCTGTCAGCAACGCATTCACTTTTCCCAGATCGATCTTTTTCCGCGCGGGCATTTCGGAATTCTACAGCCGAGCGCGATTGCCCTAGCCCGCGCTACGGAGTCACTTTGAACACGACGCCAAATCCGTAATCATCCCCGTAGGTCGAGCCTCCCTTGCCGGTCACGCCATAAAGATCGCCTGCGTCGTCCAGCATCACGCTCCCAAGGGGATTTAATCCGTCCGTTCCGGTGAAATTCCAAAGAATCCTTTCTTTGTAGCTGCCCTTGCCGACTGGGGCCGCGAGCTCGAAAACCGTTCCCCAAGCGTGCCTGCCCCCCCAGAATGAATTGCCATAGATGTTCCCGGCCGCATCGAGCACGATTCCCTGCAGAGCGCTGATGCCCTTGCCGCCCCTGACTGAGTACAGAATCTTCTCTTTCCATCGCCCATTCTTGGCCGGACTCAGCTTGTAGATCGCTCCACCATACCAGCGCCCACCGTCAGCCGTAGTTCCGTAAAGGTTTCCAGCTTGGTCAAGCACGGGAGCGCTGGAGGCGTAGTTGCCATCTTTAGGATAGCCCGCAAAGGTGTGGATCACCGTCGGGGTCCAACCGCCCTGGCCATTTGGCGACAGCTCGAATACGGTCGTGTAGTTCGCACTGAAAATATTTCCGGCCGCATCCATGGTCAGACCCGCACCACTAGTGATGACGTTGTATATGACTTGCTCAGTCCACTCATCGCCCGATGGAGTCATCTCGAAGATCGTCGCAACTCCCCAGCCGTTGTATGTTTCGCCGTAGAGATTGCCTGCCGCATCAAACACCAGGCCGCTGCTAGGAAATACACCGTCCGCCCCGCCCGCGAAACTGTGCAAGACTTTTTCCGTCCAGCCCGCTCCCGCCGGACTAAGCTCGAACACCGCGCCGTGTCCGAAGGCGCCGCCATAAGACACTTCTCCGTAAGCGTTTCCCGCCTTATCGAAGATGAGCGAGCTGCTAGGATTGGCCCCATCCGTCCCTCCGGTGAAGCTATAGAGCACGATCTCGTTCCAGCCTCCATTGCCATTCGGCGAAAGCTCAAATACGACTCCATATCCCAGCCCCCCACCGTAAGTCGCACCGTAGAGGTTGCCCGCATGATCGGAAACCAGGCCCGACGTCGGCCAGCTGCCATCGCTGCCGCCGGTAAAGTTGTAGAGCACGCTCTGCGTTTGACCTGGCGCGGGGCGAGCGCCAAATGTGGTTGTCAGACACAAAAACAGGCAGATGAAATGTATTCGTTTCATGGAATGTCCTTCCCATCTGAGTATCGTGACAAAAATGGCCCGACTCGAGCGCCGAGGGTGCGGGAATTTCGCGGCGATTCGAGACGTCGGAATTATCTTCGGCGCCGACGCATGCGTCAAGACCGATCAACGGAGGGGTATCACTGGTGCGAGAGCTCTCCCTCGACGGCTGGTAAGCTTTGAGCGAACTCCCGGCAAGAGGGTCTGAATTTGGATCGTTTTGGACCGTAATTCGCCGCCAAGTACCCGCCAGATTGATATTTCCTGACTGAGCGCGCCGTTCAAAAGCATGAGGTCGCTGGTTCGGTTTCGCACGATCCCGACATCCCCTTCTGAGGCGAATCCAAGTTTGAGTATCGAATTCGCTGCCGGCCCGGATGGGTGTAACCCTGAGAAAGAAGTAACCGTAAAAGGAACAAAGAGGAACCACACGGTTGACGCATTAACGAATCTCATGGCACTCGTAACTCGAAACAATGGATCCCGGTCTTGCCAAGGTCAGCCACTGCCCGACGTTGCTGACCGGGGATCGATTCCCAAGTGCTTCAGCTTCGATTGCAGCGTAGTTCGCTTCAGTCCCAACCGCACCGCCGCCCCACTCATTCCGCCGATTTGGCCGTGGCTCTCCCGCAAGGCTCGTACAATTTGGTCGCGCTCCGCCGTTTCTAAAGATTGATCCGTGTGTCTTTCTTTCTCTGCTGTCGGCATCATCTCGCTCAGCGGCGATACCAGCACCGAGCCTTGTGTGAGAATCACCGATCGTTCGATGAAATTTTCCAGCTCTCGCACATTCCCCGGCCAGTCCCAGCCCAACAACGCATCCATTGTCTGCTTCGGAATGCTCGTAATCGACTTCTTCATGTGCCGGGCGAACTTTTGCACAAAATGTTCCGCCAGCGGCCGAATGTCCTCCCGTCGCTCTCGTAACGGGGGCACCCGGATCGGGAACACGTTCAGCCGGTAGAATAGATCGCTCCGAAACTCGTTCTCTCGAATGGCCTCGCCCAAATCGCGGTTCGTCGCAGCGATCAGACGAAAGTTCACCTTCAAGGTATGAACCCCGCCCAGGCGTTCGAATTCCTGATCCTGTAATACCCGTAGCAGCTTCGGCTGCAGTGCGAGGGAAATCTCGCCGATTTCATCGAGGAACAGCGTGCCTTTGTCCGCCAGTTCGAGCCGTCCAATCTTCTTGTTCACCGCTCCGGTGAACGCGCCCCTTTCATTACCGAAGAGCTCGCTCTCCAGCAATTCCGACGGTATCGCCGCGCAATTGAGCTTGATGAAGCTGTTTCCGGCGCGTTGGCTCAACCGGTGGACCGCCCGCGCCACCAGTTCCTTTCCCGTTCCCGTGTCGCCCAACAACAGCACGGTGGCATCGCTGCCCGCGACTTGTCCCACTTTCTTCATGACGGACTGCAGGGCCTTGCTGTGTCCAACAATCTCCCCAAACCCAAGGTCGGTAACGATTTCCTGCTCCAGGTAAAGTTTTTCTTCGGTGAGCTTTCTCTCGGCTTCCCGTAATTGTTCGGTTAGTTCGCGGAGCGCAGTGACGTCTATGCTGGCCCCGGTGATCCCCGTTACCTTGCCCGCCGGGTCGAACATCGGCTCGATCGTGGTATCGAAATAGTGGGTCCTGCCGCTGAAGCTGACCTGCATTTCATCACGCACGCCGAGACCGGTCTCCAACACCCGCCGCCGGACTTCAGTAATGCGCGCAGCCTCTCCAGGTTCGAAGAGTTCACCCAATGTCTTTCCCAGCTTTTCACCTGCCGGCAATGGCAGCTGCGAATTGTAACTCCAGGTGTAGCGCAAATCCCGGTCTTGGCTGAATACCGCAATCGGAGAATTCTTAAGCGCCACTCGAAACCTTTCCTCGCTTTGCCGCAGCGCCTCCTCCATTTGCTTCCGCTTGGTGATGTCGCGGATGTTGCATTGAATGACCCTTGTCCCAGCACTCAAGCGATAGACGTTGCTAATGAATTCTACGGAAATGGAACGACCGTCTTTGGTTTCGAGCGGGAGGGAATCATAGCGGATATACTCTTTTTCCTGAAGCTCCAAAAAGGCCAACTGGCATTCCTTGATGTCCCTGAATGGCCCAATCTCCCAGAGTCGCACCCCAACAAGCTCGTCCAGTGAGTAACCCAACAAATGGACAAGGAATGGGTTGACGTCTGTTATCTGTCCTGTTTTCGCGTCGAGAATCAGGATTCCATCTTTGGCGGTTTCGAAGAGGCGACGATATCTGAGCTCAGAGGCTCGTAGGTCCTTTTCCGGGTCTGGGGATTCCATTTCGTCCTGCATGGGCTCAGCTCGAGAGCTTCCAAACTAACGCGCTCTTCGTAGGTGCTAGGCAGCCGACACGCCAACAGCTGCCGCACTCAGAAAACTATCGACGCTCTGGGTCAACTGCGAATCTATCTCGTCCGCAATCAGCATGATGTCCGGCAGTACCAGACTGAAATCTACTCTGCCCAAGTTTCGTTGGATCGTCTCGAAGACACACACCTGCAGGATTCGCGACTCTTGCACAATCAGAGGTGCAGTGTAGCCTTGCTGATAGCGGAGCTGTCCGTGGGCCACCGCCGCAGGAGAGGGACTGGCCAACGCCTCGATGGTGCGGGTTTTGCGGAGGCGGTGAGCGATATTCTTTAGCATCTCGGGAAGATGATCGGTACGCTCTTGGTCGGTCAACGGAAGGGAAACCAAAGCTTCCACCTTTGCCGCCCGCGACAACCACCGTTCGATCGTGATGGTTACGTCCCGCTCCAGAATGGAGGCGACGCTTTCCTTACTTGCCCGTGGAGAAGGTTTTGATTCTTGTTTCTTCTGGCGTATAAGTTCTGCGAGTTTCTTAACATCGAAGGGCTTTACCAGGACTTCATCTGCCTGCAGCAGAATGGCCGACATAGCTCCTTGCACATCAGGAAAGCCGCTAACGACCAATGTCAATGCCTCAGGTTGAGCGTGACGCATAGCGGTTACGACTGAGAAACCGTCCCCTGGCCCTGGCATATGAAGATCGGTGATGAGAACATCGAATTTTTGCGCAACAATCTGAGTTAGAGCCTCAGTGACGCTCGCTGCTGGAACCACTTCAAAATTGTTGTTTTCCAGCACCCTTTGCAACACGCGCCGGAGTTGATCATTGTCATCGACTAAGAGAACCTTCGGCGGCACCATCCGAGTACCCCACTTTGCTATTTTGATCGCCGGGCAACCCTATCCACCTGCGACTGGTCTCGAAAGGCAGCAGTCTGCAGGACGGCAGGAAATCCAATGGCGAAAACCGCTTGATCTCCTCCGCGATTGGCCAAGACTCAGCGCGACTCTAAAGACGGCCATCTTACCCTGATGATTGCAGCCGGCTCAGACATTCGTATGTGCAATACGGCTCACTTTCCAAAAGGACTGCTCTCGCAGGACCATATTGGGAAGCCCACGGCAGAAAACAAAGGAGTTCCGGCCCCCAAAGCGCTCCCGGTGGAACCCTGGCCTGCGTTGGTCTGTGTTATTTCAGCGTCAGGGTAACTGGTGAGAGATCGCATTAACGCCGACAAGCCGGTCTTTCAAGTCTACGAAACTGGGCGACCGAGAGAGCGGGAGTAAGTTCCGGGAGGCTTTGGACCGGGAGATCGGCAGGCCCCGGGAGAAGACGAGCCCGATAATTGCGCACTCGCAGCTTTAAGCTACGGCGGCTTTCCAGCACCCGAGGCTTTTCAACAATTCTGCTCGCCCCATGATCGGTTTGATCTATCGCTCATTTCTTCCATGTGGTCGTCACTAACCCACATCATTCATGAAGAGTGGAGTGAAGTGCGGTTGTTCGTATGAGTGATAAGTAGTTGCGACAACGGCGGAATTTCCTTCGATCGGGTTACTGATTCCAAAAGAATTAGCCGG
>JBEKPJ010000119.1:0-8846 GCA_049520935.1 Terriglobales bacterium
GACCCTCGGAATCGTTTCCACGACTTCACAGAACCTTGACGAATTGATGCTCCGGATGCCCCGTTTATGGGTGGCGTCGTGGCGTCGTGAGGGACAAACAAAGGTCCGGTCTTAGTTATGGCAAGGCACAACGGCTACGACGAAATCGGCAACCGCATCTCCCAGACCGACGCCAACAACCACGCCACCACCTACAGCTACGATCAGCTCGGCCGCCGCATCGGCCGCAAGCTGCCCGCCGGACAGTCGGAAAGCTACACCTACGACGCTGCGGGCAACATGAAGACCAAGACCGACTTCAACGGCAAGACAACAACCTACGCCTACGACACGTCGAACCGCCTGCTGTCGAAGACGCCGGATGCCAGCTTCCACGCGCCAGCCGTCTCGTTTACCTACACAGCGACTGGCTTGTGCCAGACGATGGCTGACGTGTCGGGATCGACGACGTATGTCTACGACACGCGCAACCGCCTGACCTCGAAGCAGACTCCATTCGGAACCCTTGCATACACTTACGATGCCGCCGGAGATTTGTTATCTCTGAAGTCATCGAACACTGGTGGAGCTAGCGACACGTATACCTACGACCAATTGAATCGCCTGAGCACGGTGACCGATCCTGCGGGGGCCACAACCTACGGTTATGACGCCGTGGGGAACCTCCAGAGCTTCACCTACCCCAACGGAGTCGCGCACACCTACACCTACGACACGCTCAATCGCTTGACGCAGTTGGGCGCAGCGAAAGGCTCTCCACTTTCCAGCTACACATACACGCTGGGCGCCGCAGGCAATCGTTTGACGGTCGCGGAGCTGACTGGACGCACGGTTAACTATGGATATGATTCGCTGTATAGGCTGACATCGGAGGCCGTCACTGCCGACCCGCATAGCAACAACTTCACCAATGGCTTCACATACGATGCTGTTGGCAATCGGAAGCAATGGCTGGTGAACGGATCCGTCTCGAACACCTATACCTACGACGCGGATGACCGCCTTGGCTCAGACACTTACGACGCAAACAGCAATACCCTCTCCGACCCCTCCGGCAAATCCTACACGTGGGACTTCGAAAACCGGCTGACACAGGCGGTGAATCCCGGCGTTGGAACCACGACCTTCAGGTACGATCCTTTTGGTCGGCGCATCCAGAAATCCGGCCCGCTCGGCACCACGAACTACCTCTACGACGGGATGGCTCCCGGTGCAAACATAATCGAGGAAGTCGATTCGAGTGGAAATGTGTTGGCCAGGTACACGCAAGATTCGCGAGTTGACGGCCCGCTGTCGATGCTGCGTGGTGGGACAACCGCGTATTACGAGCAGGATGGGGTGAACTCCGTAACATCTCTGACCAGTCCCGCAGGCGCAGTGGCCAACAGCTACAACTACGATTCTTTCGGCAAGTTGACGGCCTCGACGGGCACGCTCACCAACCCGTTCCAGTACACTGGCCGAGAGTTCGATTCCGAGACCACAATCTACTTTAATCGGGCACGCTACTACGATCCGAGTATGGGACGTTTCTTTAGCGAAGACCCGATCAAGTTTGCTGGCGGTCCAAACTTCTACGTGTACGTTCGAAATTCGCCAGTTAGCCTCTTTGACCCATCGGGCCTTGATGCTCTCCAAGGGGACATCCAAGCGCTTGCAAATATCTTCCCAGGTTCGATACCAGGTCCAAACAGCTTGACGATACCGATGTCGTGCAAGGATGTGCGCATAATACTCCTGGCCCAGGGATACGAGGATTCAAACTCATGGGGCTACAACGGGCCGCTCTCGGCTTTCTGGGATCCCGTCTACCACTCTGGAGGATGGGAATGGCGCACACATGGTCCTGGCTTTCACTTCAGGATGGAGTACGACCGGCCCAATCCATTTAAGAAATGTTCGAGCGGGGACGACAACTGTAGGCTGGATCAGTTTCATATTGATCCCCACAATCCCCTTGAGCCCGGACAGATGTGGCCTCATGTCAAATGCGATTTCTTTGGCTGGTGCTGAACGTGAGAAACGTGCAAGAAACTGAGTAGATGGACAGCGCGTTCAAGGCAATGCGATGAAGACAACTCTGCTTCGGCTCCTGAGTGGTGTCCTGGGCCTGTGTGCTGCGCTCGTTGCTATCGTAGGTCCTGTTCTTTTCATCGCCAACGAAAGGCAAGAAGCCAAGTCCGCCCACCAATACAACGGCCACGCATCGTTCTGGGGAGTCGTCGGCGGCTCAGCGACGGTTCTGTTTTTAGTCCTGTTCCTCGCGTTCGTCGCATACTTTCTTCTGCGGTTCTGTTTCAAGGGTCCGAAATCAAGCCGGGTCGCTCCGCCGAGCGCAGCACCCAGGCCGGCAGGACAGCAACAGTGAATATCCACGACAGTGTGGTGAGCCAGGATGGGGCGTTGAAGGCGACGCTTACGGCGTTCGATTCCAGGACCGGCCAGGGCCGGTTAAAGATCGAGGAGCTGAAGGCTGAGCGGGGGCGATTCTACGTGACTGCGACTTACGGCGAAGCCGGGCAAACCAGGATCGATTACAAGACCTACGATGAGCACAAAGCGTCCGAGTATCCCTTCACGACCAACCGGGGTGACGCCATCAAAGAGATCATCATCGTCCGGGTTCTGGCTGACTGATCTAGCCCGGTTGCGGCTTGGTAAGTTTTTCCTTCAGCCGCCGCTTTCCTATGGCCGATTCCTGCCCTGATCCGCCCTGATCGGGGTCCGATCAGCTGCCCGATTCGCTTCCGACTCCGACTCCGATGCCGACCCGTCACCGGCGGTGTGGTGATTCGGGGTGCTGGTGGTGGGGCAGCTGGGCGCGGTAGCTGGGAAGTTCAAAAGCGCGCCGCCTGCGGCGTCGGGAGTAGGGGTGACACGACACCCATAAATGGTTGCTGCACAGCAACCGCAGGTTGCCGCAGGGTAACCACTGAAAACGCGGGAGTTGCACGATTCCGGTAGCTATATAGCTACTTTGGTTCGCGTGCGTTAACCTCTTGAAAACACGTGAGAGGAGTTTCCCGTCGATGGCTAAGCCGAAGCCGATCCTGCGCACGCGCACCGTTTCCACGAAAGTGACCGAGGAAGAGTTCGCCGGGTTGGAAGCCCAAGCCGCCGAGCGTGGCGTGAACCTGAGCGAGTGGGTGCGGGAAGCCTTGCTGGACCGGCTGAAACCGGACGAGATTCCCGGCAACGCAACCCTGCTGGCCGAGGTAGTGGCGCTGCGAACTATCCTGCTCAATCTGGCGGGCGCACAGGCGCGCGGGCAGGCCATGAGCCAGGAGAAAATCCAAGACCTGATTGACCACGCCGACCGGGAGCGGTTCCGCCGCGCGGAGGAACGGGTGAGCGAAGCAGGCAAGCGGCGCAAGCGCCAGCGAGACAAAACCACGGAGACTCCCAAAAAATGAACTACGCCGTGCTTCTATAGGGGGTGGAAAACCATCTTCAAATCACGGATGTGAGGGACAAACGAATGCTGTTCAATGGTGAATCGAAACCGGAAATTATCGACTACGCGAGAAGGCGGCTCGACGAGGGTATGGACCCGGCCACAGTGGCGAAGGAACTGATGCAGCAATGGCCGTATGAGATCCACGATTTAGGGGTTGCCATCGCCGTGGTGGCGTTTGCAAAACAAGCGCTCCGCAGCTAATCTCCCCTTTTTCCGCTGGCGATTGTACGGGGCGCGGGAGCCGAGTCAAGCCTCTCCGCTTCGCTCCGCCCGCAGGCGCGGCGTCGCACAGAACGCGACGGGCTGGACTCGCCTCCCTCTCCGCCCCTGTGTTGCTCCGCTATCGAAAAAATGTGAGAGAAGAACGGGAGTCAGCGGCGCGGCGGGAGAAGCCGGACGCGACCAGACACCATCCCTTGCTGGAGCAAGGCACCACGAAAACCCACGGCGAAAAATGCGCGGCGTCCGGTGCGCGTCCGGGCTTTGTCCGGTGTCTGTCCGGCGTGGCGTTCGGGGTTTGTTCGGAAGACGTCGAGTGACAACCTAACCCGTGGCGCTGCTCAGAAAAGCATCAATGGTGGTCAGCAGCGCCGTCTGCTTGCGCCGTGGCAGGCGCTCAATCTGCTCTAGGCGACGCAGCACGCGACGGCTGGGTTGCTTGCTGGCGAGTTTCTTGGCCTTCGGGTGCAGCAACTCATCCAGACTGATCCCCAGAGTCAAAGCGAAGCGCACGGCCATCTCGACCGAGAAATAGGCCCGATCTGTCTCATAGGCGGAAATCAGGACCTGAGTGATTCCGGTCTTTCCCGCGAGTTCCACTTGGGTAAACCCGCGTTGCTTGCGCAGGCGAGCCAGGCGCTGGCCGAGGGTTTCTCCGCCAAAATCCAAGGGCGGTTTCTTGCCTGCTCTCTTTCCCATGAGCCGCAGTGTATGCGTATCGTCGAAACTCATTGACACAATACTAATCTGTTTAGTATTTTTGTCACGCATAAAAAATATCACTTTCCTCTTGACAGGGTTTTTCAAAAAGCTGGAAAAAGAGGCAGGAAGGAGGCAAGAGGCGATGCCGTATGTTCCGCCAGAGGTGAAGGAGCGGATCAAGCGGGAAGTTTCCATCCAACGCCTGGCGGAGGCGCGGGGTATCAAGTTGCGGCGAGTGGGCCGAAACCTCATGGGCCTCTGTCCCTTCCACAAGGACACCAATCCCAGCCTGAGCATCGATCCGGTGGAGAATGCGTGGCACTGCTTCGGGTGTGATCGCAAAGGGGACGTGATCGAGTGGGTGCGATGCGCCGAGGGCGTCAGTTTTACGCACGCGCTGGAACTGCTGCAACGCGACTATCTCCCGACCGCCGCCGCGAGCACAGGCCCGCCGCCGAAGAACTCGACGGTGCCCAAGTTGCCGCCCTTGTTCGAGCCCACGATAGACGATCAAAAACTGCTGGGCGTCGTGGTCGATTACTACCACCGCACGCTGAAGCAATCGCCCGCAGCGCAGCAGTATCTCGTCAAACGTGGATTGCAATCGGCGGAGATGGTGGAGCACTTCAAGCTGGGCTTTTCCAATCGTTCGCTGAACTACCACCTGCAGGACAAGAACCGCGCCGTGGGTTTGAGCCAGCGCGGACGGCTGGAGGAACTCGGCATTCTGCGGGAGAAAAGCGGGCATGAGCACTTCGTCGGGTCGCTGGTAATCCCGATTCTGAATCTGAACGGCGAAGTAGTGCAGATGTATGGGCGCAAGATCCACAGCCGTCTGCGGCCCGGAACCGAATATCACTTGTATCTGCCGGGGCCAAGGTGCGGGGTGTGGAACGAGCAGGCGTTGATCGCGTCGAAAGACATCATCCTGTGCGAAGCGCTGATCGACGCGCTGACGTTCTGGTGCGCGGGCTATCGCAACGTAACCACCAGCTACGGCGTGAACGGCTTCAACGACTCGCACCGGGAGGCGTTTCGCAAGCACGGCACGACGAGAATTTACATCGCCTACGACCGCGACGATGCGGGAGAAAAAGCGGCGGTGAAACACGCGGAAGAACTCATGCAGATGGGCATTGAGTGTTTCCGGGTGCAGTTTCCGCGCGGCCAGGACGCCAACGAGTTTGCGCGGAAGCAACAGCCTGCGGCGAAGTGGCTGGGGATGTCTCTGACCAGCGCGGCATGGCTGGGCAAAGGCCAGCGGCCCACGGTTGCAGTGATGACGCCGACGCCGGCATCGCCGGCGCCAGCAGAGGAGCGAAAGCCAGAGCTGATGAAGAACCAGGACGATTCGCCTACGCTATCCGCCGCCGTGCTGCGAGAGGAAGAAAAAACCAAAAGCACAGTTAAAGAAAAAATAGCAATCGAGAGTCCAACTCCATCACCAGTTCCTTCGACTGGGGAAGAGAGTGTTCTTTCCTTAGCTGCGCCTTCCGAAACCACGCCGCAGGAAGAACCCGTGCAGCGCCCGATGCCGCTCAGTGTGCCCGCAGCGCCGGAGATCAAGATCGATAACGGCGAGATCGTGTCGAGCTTCGGGACGCGCACGTATCGCGTGTTGAATCTCGAGAAATGCACCAGCCTGGGCCGGATGCAAGTCAACGTAAAAGTGTCGGGCGTGAATGTGCGCGGCGAGTGGTGCTATCACGGCGACACGTTCGACATGGAGAGCTTTCCGCGCCGCGCGGCGTTCATCAAGCAAACGGCGCACGAACTGGCGACGAAGGAAGAGACGATCCAGCGCGAAGTCGGCAAACTGTGGGGTGCGCTCGGCGACTTGCAGCGGGAGATGCTGCACAAGACGCTGACGCCAGCGGCGGACGAAACGATCATGACCGCCGAGGAGAAAGCGGCCGCAATGGAACTGCTCCGCGATCCGCGCTTGCTGAAGCGGGTGCTGGAGGACTTCGAGAAATGCGGTGTGGTCGGCGAAGAGACCAACAAGAAAGTCAGTTATCTCGCCGCGGTGTCGCGCCTGCTCGAAAAACCGCTCGCGATTGTGGTGCAGTCGGCATCTTCGGCGGGCAAGAGTTCGCTGATGGAAGCGGTTCTCGACTTCATGCCGGAAGAGCAGCGGGAAAGCTACTCGGCGATGACCGGGCAAGCGCTGTTCTACATGGGACAAAAAAATCTGAAACACAAAATCCTTGCCGTCTCGGAAGAAGAAGGCGCGCAACGCGCGGCCTATGCGCTGAAGCTCTTGCAGAGCGAAGGCAAGTTGAAAATCGCTTCGACCGGCAAAGACCCGGTGAGCGGCAAGCAGGTGACGCACGAATACACCGTAGAAGGCCCGGTGATGATCTTCCTCACCACCACGGCGCAGCAGGTCGATGAGGAGTTGCTGAATCGCTCGATTGTGCTCACGGTGAACGAGGAGCGGGAGCAGACGCGGGCCATTCATCGCAAGCAGCGCGAGGCCCGCACGACGGAAGGACTTTGGGCATGGCGGGAACGCGCCCGCATCGTGAAGCTGCATCGCAACGCGCAGCGTCTCTTGCGGCCCATCGCCGTCGCCAATAACCAGCCCGACGCGGACGAAGACTTTCCCGACCACATGACCCGGACACGGCGCGATCACGCGAAACTGCTGACGCTGATCGACTCCATTGCACTGCTGCATCAGCACCAGCGGGAGATCAAACGGGATACGCGCGGCGGCGACACGCTGGAATACATCGAGGCCACAGCCGAAGACGTGACGCTGGCGAAGCAACTCATGCGCCAGGTCATCATGCCTTCGCTTGACGAACTGCCGCCGCACACGCGCCGCCTGCTGGGGGTGATCGAGCAAATGGTGAAGGAAGAGTGTGAACGTTTAGAGATCGAATCTTCGGAATACCGTTTCACGCGGCGCAGCGTGCGCGAGTACTGCCAGTGGGGCGACACACAGTTGCGGGTGCATCTGCGGCGGCTGGAAGAGATGGAATATCTGCGGGTACGCTACGGCGGGCCGGGACAGACGTTCGTCTACCAGTTGCACTCCGAGGAAGAGGAGACAAATCGTAACCATGCGGGGTCGCGGGGGGTGCGCGGGGACCGCGCGGGGGTGAGTGAAAGCGAACTATCGCCAGCAATGACGCGGGTGCAGACGCCAACTGCGCGGTTTGCCGGAAGTATATTAAAGGGCCACGGGGCCGATCCCGGCCAAATCGTAGTCGTAGCTAAAGCCAATGGCGCGGAGAAACCAAACGGCCACGAACTGGCGCGATGCGCGGCGGTGAAGTGATGGCCCGCGTCACGAAGAAGCGCAATGTGGAAGCCGCGCCACACACGGCGCTGGGCCAGTTCATGGAAGAGCACCTGGAATGGTTGCTGATCAACAACTACTCCGAGGACACTGCCGATCATGCGCGCTGGTCTATCGCCGACTTTATCCGTTGGGCCGAGCAGCGCGGCATGCAGCATCCGATGGAAGTGACGCGCCCCATCCTCGAAAGCTACCAGCGATATCTCTACTACTATCGCAAGGGCAACGGCCAGCCGCTCACGTTCCGCACGCAACACTCACGGCTGACACCGGTGCGCCGCTGGTTTCGCTGGCTGGTGCGGAACAATCACATCCTGCACAACCCGGCTTCCGATCTCGATCTGCCGCGCATGGAGAAGCGCCTTCCGCGCACCATCTTCTCCGCTGACGAGGTGGAGCACATCCTGGTCGTGCCCGACATCGGCACGCCGGTGGGCTTGCGCGACCGCGCGATGCTGGAAACGTTTTACTCAACCGGCATTCGGCGAACGGAGCTGATCCATCTCAAGCTGTACGATGTGGACCGGGAGCGCGCTACGCTCACCATCCGGCAGGGCAAAGGCAAAAAAGACCGCATGATTCCGATCGGCGAGCGGGCGCTGGCCTGGGTTGAAAAATATCTGCGTGAAGCACGCCCTTCGCTTGCTGTCGAGCCGGACGATGCCACGCTGTTTCTGACGCAGTACGGAGAGCCGTTTCATCCCGACGCGATGAGCAATCTGGTGCGCGACTACATCGCGCAGGCGAACCTTGGGAAATCCGGTTCCTGCCACACGTTCCGTCACACGATGGCGACGTTGATGCTGGAAGGCGGCGCCGACATCCGCTATATCCAGCAGATGCTCGGACACGCCGATCTGTCCACGACGGAAATCTACACGCACGTGGCGATCCGCAAGCTGCAACAAATCCACGCGGCGACGCATCCCGGCGCGAAGCTGGAGCACCGGAAACCAGAAGACACGAGCGACAACGGCCACGGCGAGGAAGAGAAAGTCGCATTGCTGGCCGCGCTCGAAGCCGAGGACGAAGAGGAAGACTAAAGCTGTTCTTGACGAGATATGCCATATCTGGCATATTCGAGAGGTACGATGAAACCACTGATCTTCGTTGCCGACTCACACCGCGCTCTGTTGGAGTTTCCGAAAGCCGTGCAGCAGC
>JBEKPJ010000120.1:0-8769 GCA_049520935.1 Terriglobales bacterium
TGGAGCAATGGTCCGGTGGAAGGTCACATCAATCGGCTAAAGACGCTCAAGCGCCAGATGTATGGTCGAGCCGGCTTCGAACTCTTACGAGCCCGATTACTGCCGATGTCTCGTGGCTCCCCGTTGCACCGAAATTGAGGAAGAACCTTATTTAGGTGAGAATACGGAGGTCCATGACTGGATCATCGTTCACCGGCTTTTGCGCCCGTGAGCGTTTTCGTTCCAATAGTGGCCAAACCCCTGGTTTCTCTGCTCATCAAGAGGCGCCGCCAAACCAGGGGACTGACGTCCCGAAGCACTACTCGAAGTTGATAAAGGTCTGCCATCTGCGCAGCTTACAGGACCCTACCCGAAAACGGCACAACCTCTCCCCCCGGAATCTTCCGCTCTCAAGGAAGACCTGGCGCTGAGCACGGTTCGCTCCTACCGCAGGGATCTTGAGATTTTCCTCCGCTGGTACGCGCCCCAGCGAGTAGAGAGCGTTACGTCTGTGAACCTGATCGGCTACCGCCAGTATCTGAGCGACGAGCGCCACCTGAAACCAACCAGCATTAACCGCAAGCTGGAAGCTCTGCGGCGTTTCTGCCGTTGGGCTCATCAGCACGGAAAGCAGCCGAGGTGAAGCTGGCTCGTACGGTTCGCTCTCCGATTAGACCGATTAGAATAGCCCGTTGACATACCGCAGGGGCTCTGGCATCCTCCCCAATTGTCACTGGCCCCGCAACTCAAGTCGGTCCGCATTAGGGGAGGATAGTATGCTGCGACGACTCAATTGGCTTTTCGTTGTTTGCTTTTTCCTTTGCTCAGGTGCCACGATGCAGGGACAAGCCTATTATCATTCGGAACAAGTCAACGCTGAGCCACCCACAGGTTTTGGTACTCCCTGCTCAAACTTCCGTTCCTCGAAGTTTAAGATTTCCTGTTCTAATAATTGGTTGGGAAGTGGCGCAGAGGGTTACGAACAAGCCGAGGCGAAAAACGGTTTTGGCACTATGGCGTTGTACGGATACTCTCAGATCACAGGTCCTTTTACGGGCTTTGCCTCGGGTTATGGGAGCGAATACACTGAAGACACTTTGTCTATTTTCGGGTTGAATGGAGAGCCCGTAGCCTTCTTGCAACTCATCTTTGACTGTCTCGAATGTGCCAAATACGCGAACTATGGTGTCGCGGAGTATTACTCGGTCGCGGACACTCCCGGATACCAGAATTATTGCTATGTTCCTACCAGTCCCGGGGATGGCCCAAGTTGTACCTCCTTAGTGCCAATTGCCTACAGCGCGGGACAACCCGACACAGTTTATCTCGAACGGGTCTTACAGATTGCTGCAACGACCTCTGTGGTCGGCTTGCCAGCGAATGCAACCGCCACGACAGAAGTTTGTGTCGGCATTGTCGCGCATTGCGGAGGCCTCGGAGCTACGGTCAAGGGTTCTGTTGTTGACTCACACGGCAGGGTTATCAAGGGAGTGACGGTTGTGGGTGCTTCGGGACACATTTACAACTAGTCATACCGGTCTACCTCGCGCGTCAAATTGGTGAAAGTCCCAATGGCACTCATCGTCGTATCAATGAGCGAAATCGCCCGTTTCGCCAATTGACCACCGGACGGCCTTTAGACGAAATTGTCGCGTGCGAAAGACAGCGGAACTCTCCGGCTCCGGCCCTCGATGACGAAGGGTCCCTATTCTCTAAACGCCTAATAAACTAACTTAACGGACGCCGCCGATGCGAGTCGGATTGGGAGATACATCCGGGACAAACGGGATCAAAATGAAAACTACAAGCAATGTCACCCGAAGCCGCCAGAACAACTCAACTCAATCTTCACTCACTTCGAAACTGAACCAGATCGGGCTCACGCAGAGTCGATGAATTTCTTCAGATCAATTCAGACAGCTCGACCCCGGCTCCATGGACTCCCCTCGGGATTGGGAACAGGATCAGACTCATTTGCGCAACTTGTTCTGTTCTCCGAGGCGACTCAGGGCATCTCTCCACAACAAGGTTGTTCGCAAAAGGAGCGTTCTTATGAAGCAAACGATGAAAAATCTGAGTATGGGGTTGGCTTTGTCACTGGCTGGGTTCGCAAACCAGGGGCTGGCTCAATCCACGCCGCAACAAGTCGCCGGCTCCGGTTGGCAGGCCTTGACCAACGCCGCGCCATCTGTAGCGGTAAATGGAACAACCGAATACGTGGCGTGGAAATCGGAAACTTCCCAAAAGATCATGATCTCCGCATTGAACGGAGGCGCGTGGACGACACCGGCAGTAGTGGGCGGCACCAACGCCGGGTCGACCTGGACGGCTGAAACCGTCAGCTCTCCGGCCCTGGCGGTTGATGACACAACCGGCTACCTGTGGTTGGCCTGGACGAATCCCTCGTCCGAAGACATCTATGTCTCCACGTTAGTCAATGGCGCGTGGACGTATCGCGAGGCCGTAGGCGGCTCCGGCTGGAAAGCCGAGACTTGGAAATACGGCGCGCCGGCATTGAGCGGCGGTCACGGCATATCTCTGGCATGGGTCGGCCACTCTAGCCAAGATATCTGGTACGCATACTGGAATTACCCAGGGTGGTCGACCCAGCAAACGGTAAGCGGCTCCGGCTGGACTGCGCAATCGGAAGGCGCCCCGCCAGGATGGACACAGGCGGAGTTGGTGCAGGGCTTGGGTTCAATTTCCACGTTGTTCTGGAATGACCCTTCTGGGGATGTCCTCATGAGCAATGATTTCCCGTTTGGGTGGACCGAGGCGGCGGGGGTTGCCTGCGACGGTTGGACTGCGACAGTTTTCGGCAACAGCACTCCTGCCGCAGCTTATTTCATCCTTAACGGGAATTTTTATGCCGCAGTGTTTTGGATTGAATCGAGCAACGGCCTCTTGGAGTATTCCTACACGACTGGCAGTGGCTGCGGGTTTGCCGACCCGGCAACAGTCGGTGGCAGCGGTTCACCCTTTCTGGCGCCAGCCGTGGCGATCGGGCCGACCGTATCGATTCTTGAGTGGACCAAGCCAAACGGCCCTCACACCATCAACAGCACCATCTGGTACCTAGACCCCACGACCCTGTCCGGGCTGAACTAGTGGCGATCTCTTTTGTTTTTCGCTCCGCTGACCCGCGATACCGGCGTAAAGGCCGTCGTTCGGTACCATCTCGGTCGATCTAGAGCGCAGTGAGGTAGTAGATTTATTGCCCACTCGCCCGGCCAAGGTGCTCGGTGTCGCGCGTACTTAAATTAAATACAGCGCGACACCTCTGGATGGAAGCGGCGAAGATCACCGAGGGGAAAATATTTCGGGCGGTGGGGAAGGACTACAAGGTGTCGGGCGCCCCGCTGAGCACAACGGCGGTGTGCAAGATCGTGCTGCATTACGCGCATGAGGTCGGCATCGAGCGGTTCGGTCCTGAACAACAGACCGGAAGGCGTTTTCGAGTATGGAACTTGTTGTTCCGAGATCAAGGTCGAGCTGGGTGGCCCCCGGAGTTGCTGCTGCTCTCGTTGAAGGCTCTTCGAAAAAAGAAGAGGTTTGCGGGAACCTCCCTTTCCTCCATGCCTACACGTCTTCTTGGTAGATTTCGACCGGAGTGCCCCTGCCATTCGCAGCGGCAGTCGCCATCTCTTTCGGCGCGAGTTCCCGCACATGGAATGCCCGCTTGGTGGTGACAACCCAGAGCACTCCAATTCCGTAAACGGCTGCCGCAATCAACAAGTGGACCGCCAGCCCGCCATAGGTGTGCGGGTAGTACCAGCGTTGCATCAGCAGCAGCGCTCCGACCAGGGCGTCGTGACGACGACCGGGAGTACGTAGGCTTCGCGAAGATACGTGCGCATGCGGATTCCAAGCTGCGGCAAAGATGCCACGGCATGAATAGCGTCATGGTGCAGGCAAGCGGAATGGCTGTGCCGAGGGCGTCGCCGTAGATTCCGTAGTACGGACCGTGATTCGCCCGTTGGAAGTAGTGAACGAGCGTGATGCTGAGCAGCAAGTTGACAATGCCTTCTGAGAGCGTGACGAAGGCCCAGGTGCGGTGCTTGCTGATTCCGAACAGAACCCGGCCCGACGCGGCCTGGCACCACATGAGGGTCGCCGAGATGATCAGAATGACCAGGATCGGGTAACTGGTTGCGACGTATTTCTTGCCGACCCAGACCTCAATTACCGACCGGCCGAGAACAAGGAGAACGGAGGTGATCGGCAGTGCGGTGAATGCGCAGAAGCGGTTCCCGGCCACAAATACTTTGCGCAAGCGTTCCATATTGCCGGTGGCTTCGGACTGGCTGGCGATGGGCACGAAATTTTGCGCCAGCGACATGACGACCTGTTGCGCATAGTTTACGATGAGCGAACCGAAGCTGAAATACGTGACCGCGGACGCCGAGATCATCGTGGCGATCACGACATTGTCGCTTTTGAACTTGAGCTGTGTCGCGACCATGACGATCAGGGTGACACTGCTGTAGTTGACGATGGTCCGCAGGGTCGCTCGGTCAACGTACTTGAAGCCGAAGGAAACCGGGCGGATGCGGTAGGCAACCACTCCCCGCAGCATGGAGATCGCGATCGGAGCCCCCACCGTAATGGCGGCAATCGTAAGCAACCCTCGTCCCTGTTGGATGGCCAGGAGGATCAGAACCAGGCGCGCGAAGTCACCCCAATGTTGGCCCAGTTATTGGCGTAGAAGCGCTGCAAGCCGTCCAGGTATCCGCCCACTACGCCGAGTGGAAAACCGATACCCACGGAAGCTCCGACGATGAGCAGTAGCCAGCGTGCGTCGGAATGGAGCTCAGGCGGAATTGGGAAAATGTGATCGACGTAGATCGAGAGAGCGGAGGTGACAGCAAGGCTGAGAACACCGAGGCAACTGTAGGTAAAGAGCGCGGTGTTGACCAGTTTCGCAAGGTCTTCGATATCGTCAGTTGCCGTGAATTTCGAGACGTAGCGGACGACGGACGAGCGGATTCCGAGATCGAACAATCCATAATAACCGGTAATGGAAAAGATGAGCGTCCAGATACCGAACGCTGTGTCGCCGAGCCAGTGAACGATGATGGGCGACAAGAGCAGACCTACAAGAACGTCGCAACCCAACGAAAACCAGGTCGAGCCGAGCCCCCAGCATCCCTAGTTTTGTCCCTCGGTGGCGCATTTTCACTTTTCCAAAGTAGATCGCTGCTGGCCTGGGATGGCCCCAAGCTCGGTTTGCTCGAAGGTCTTCACCTTGCGCGCGATATAGGTCCGGTAGGGAGTTGATATTTCCTGCTGGACTCCCTCGAACAGGTTGGTGAAGTAGTGCAAGCTGCTGATCGGCGTGCGGTGTGGGCACTCGCACCGCGCTATTTTAGTCAGCCGTCTACGGCTGGTAGATCTGCACGTAGTTGTAGATGCTCCCCTGAAACGGGTAGCCGTTGTTCGAACCGCCAAAACAGTAGAGGCGCCCCGCCACGCTGGCTGAGCCCGGATTGATGGTTCCGTCCGGCATCGAAGCGAGCCCGGTGGTCCAGGAGTTCGTCTTTAGGGCGTACGCCTCCAAAACGCTCAATGGATCTCCGTTCACGATGGCCCCGCCAGCGTAATACAGGATGCCCTTGAACGCCTCATAGCAGCCGGCTTGGCGACCTGTCGGAACCGGAGCCAGATCCCTCCACTTATTCTTGGTGACGCTGTAGCCCTCGTTGTCGTTAGTTACTCCCCCATTCTCAAGACCGCCGGCGGCAACGATGGTCGTTCCGAGCAAACCGGCAGCCGGATACGACTTGGCAACATTCATAGAGGCAATCTGCGTCCATGTGTCATTCGATGTGTTGTAGGCATAGACGACGCTCTGCCTTCCCTGGCCATTCACGTACCCACCAATGACGTAGATGACGTCCTTATCCGCGACCGCGACGATGTTATCGTTCGCGATTGGCATTGGTTGCATCGTTGACCAGGCGTTGGTTTTAGGGTCATAGGCTTCTACTACGTTACTTTCCGAACTGCTCGTAGCGCCACCGATGGCGTAAAGAACATTATTGACGACGGCGGATGCCCCAGCGATACGCGGGGTTAGCATGGGTGCGCCGCCCGTGCTCCACGTGTTCGTCGTCGTGTCGTAGATTTCGGTGACCGGGAGCACCTCGGTGTCATTCGACCCACCGGCGACATAAATTTTCTTTCCTATCGCACCGGTGAAAGGCCACTCCCGGGCAGTTGGCATGGGAGCTCCGGTGGTCCACCTATTGTGGACGACGGCGGGGGCGGAGCTGTCATCAGACTTGGTAGACGTTTGGGCTGAGGCGGGCATCGCTGCCGCAGTGAGAGTTAGCGCTAGAACGACGCTTGTCAATATGTTGCGAGTGGATAGGATGTTTCTCTGGCCCATGATTGGTTTCTCCTCTTTAGGTGTTGTAAGTTGGGATTCCCGTGGATATACAAGCGCAATTAGTATACAGTTATGCGGCCCGATTGTGGCGATCGTTCAAGATAATTTCGCGGGAGATGGGTATCGGCTTGACCCAACAGGTTGTGATTTTGTTTCACTTCGGGAGTGAAGGGATCCCGGTCAGCATCGGGTCCTGAGCCACAAAACGGTAACTCGTGTTGCTTCCAGTGTGACCAGAGGTACTCGACCGGATTCAGTTCCGGGGCATAGCCGGGCAAGAACTCCACCCACAACCGTCCACGCTGCTGCTCTCCAAGCTGGCAACCGAAGCGCAGCGCTCCGGCTATGTCGACAGCGAGACGGCGCAGGCGATTGTGTCGGTCGCCGGCGTGAAACAAAAGGGCAGGCGGCTGGGTCGATGGCTGGCGTGGGAAGAAGCCCGGACCTTATTGCAGGCGCCGAACTCGCACAGCATTCGCGGAATGCGGGGCCGGGCGCTGCTGGCGGTGCTCGTGACGTGCGCGCTCCGCCGGGGTGAATTGTCGCGCATGAACTGCGAGCATCTGGCGATGCGCGACGGCCGCTGGGTCTTTCTGGATTTCCTGGGGAAGGGAAACAAGGTGCGCTCGGTGGCCGTGCCGCTGTGGGTGAAGCAAGCGATCGACGGGTGGCTCGATACCGCGGGAATTGAGGAAGGACCGATCTTCCGGAGCGTGTCGGCGAATGGCCGAGTGGGCAAGAACGCTTTGACCGAGCGCGCGGTATGGCAGCTCGTGCGTGAGTACGCAGAGCAGATCGGGATCGGCGAGCTGGCGCCGCACGATCTCAGGCGCACGGCAGCGAAGTTGTGCCGATCGAAGGGCGGCGAATTGGAGCAAATTCAGTTTCTGTTGGGGCATGAGTCGATTCTGACTACTGAACGCTACCTCGGGTCGGAGCAGGACTTGAAGAATGCAGTCAACGACGCGCTGGTGTTTGAATGAAGGAATGAAGGCTCGATTTTGAGTCGTAGGCTGGATCAGGGTGCGGTGTTCCATGTTCGCGTGTTGCCGCTCTCGGTGTTTTTACGCGACGCTGTCGGCACACTCGGGCGATAATATCGGGAGGCTTCGCGTGCCCGCGGGTGAGAAATGAAAACGGAAGCGCTTCAACCGGCAGCAATGACCCTGATTCTTACGCCCAATCTCGTCAAAGAGTTTGCCCGGGCATTCCTCCGTGAGGATACCGCGGGGGAAAAAGTGGACAAATGAAAATCCAAGACTGGGCAATCGAAGAGTTCGAGGGCGAACTAAGAAAGCTGGGACAAGACGCGAAGATAGATTGGAAAGAAAGCAACAAAGAAGTAAGCCGTGGCTGCCGTTTCGCGAATTTCAAGGGAGTTACGTTGATGGTCTTTCCAGAAGGCTTAATCAGCATACCCGCAGTCTGCTCCTACACAGCTCCGAGTCCCGCGGTTGCGGCGACAACCGCGAAGGAGCGATTCGACAGGCAGAACGCACGAGATACCCGCTATCCCGAGAAGGCGCGAAATCGCAAGGGAGGGCATCTCGGCCCAATAGTTGACCACGACTTAAGGTGCGGGAACGAGCATTGCCCCTGCCAAAAGGAGACTGAACAAACGAGAAAGAGCCGAGCGCGGGGTAGCTATAATGACGTGCACTGGTGGGAAACCAACACAAGTTGGAGATTAGGTAAAGGTTTGAAGGAATAAACTGCCGTGGTTGCACTTGGATAAGATAAGACCTTTGTCGAGCTGCACTTAAAGACCGGCCGAACTCCGTTCGATGGCCTCAACCCCCAGGACTATCTCACCGATATCCTCCGGCGCCTCTCCTCGACCAAGATCACCGAAATCCATCCAATGCTTCCCGGTCAGTGGAAGCCCTCCTCGGCGAACAGCGCTTGACCTGGCGCGAGCCGTTTCCGGGTACAATCCTTCGCCAGACGATGAAGAAATCCTATACCGACAAGCAAGGCCAGTACTTGGCCTTCATTTACTAGTACGGAAAGATCCACGGGTACCCACCGTCGGAGGCCGAAATGCAACTGTATTTTCGGGTCTCTCCGCCTTCCGTGCACCAGATGGTTTTGACGCTCGAGACTCATGGCCTTATCGAGCGCACACCTTGGCAGGCTCGGTCCATCCGTCTGTTGCTTCTGCGGGAGGACCTCCCGGATCTAGATTGACCTGCGCGATCACATGCACCTTGCTTACCGCTTACTTAGAATCAGCAACCCCAGTGCACTTAATACGGAAACACGACAGCCTATTTTACATGGAGATGGGTATCCCCTTGACTCAGGTAGCCCCTACAGATTGTGGTTTGACCCTGCCTGGGGTCGGGTGAACGATCCGGTAGTAGGTCACAGGATCGACAGCCACAGTTTGCTGCGCGAGGCGA
>JBEKPJ010000121.1:0-8465 GCA_049520935.1 Terriglobales bacterium
ACGCTTCGACGCCGCCCTCGCGGGCGGCTCCGCATGACTCAGGGCCGTTGTGATTCGCTACATCTTCAACGTATGAAACTTTCATCCACTACACCTTGCCGGTTTAACCGGCGCACGGAGAATCAAATGAAGAAGGGCTCACTCGGGAAAAGCGGACTCGAAGTCTCGGCGCTCGGCTTTGGTTGCATGGGGTTGAGCTATGGCTACGGTCCGGCCATCGAAAAGCAGCAAGCCATCAACGTGATCCGAAAAGCGTTGATCGCGGCGTGACATTCTTCGATACGGCGGAAGCCTACGGGCCGTTCGCGAACGAAGAACTCGTGGGCGAGGCGCTCCGTCCCCACCGTGAACGAGTAGTGATTGCCACAAAGTTCGGCTTCGATATTGCTCCTGATGGGCAACGATCGGGCGGACTGAACAGCAAGCCCGAGCATATCAGGCAGGTTGCTGAAGCATCACTCGAGCGCCTCAAGGCCGACGTCATCGATCTCTTTTATCAGCACCGCGTTGATCCGGATGTGCCCATCGAGGATGTCGCCGGCACAGTGAAAGATCTGATTCAGGCCGGCAAAGGTCAAGCACTTCGGCCTCTCTGAGGCGGGAGCAAGACCATTCGCCGCGCACACGCGGTCCATCCGGTCACAGCAGTTCAGAGCGAGTATTCGATTTGGACGAGAGACCCTGAACCAGAGGTGCTGCCAACCTGCGAGGAGCTGGGGATCGGTTTTGTTCCCTGGAGTCCGCTTGGACAAGGATTCCTGACGGGGAAGATTGACGCCTCCACCAAATTTGAAAGCACGGACTTCCGAGCAGTATTTCCTCGAATCACTGAGGAGGCGCGTAAGGCAAACCAGGCGGTGGTGGATCTTCTGAACCAAATTGCTGGACGAAGGAATGCAACTCCCGCACAAATCGCGCTGGCGTGGCTGCTGGCGCAGAAACCTTGGATTGGCACAAATGCTGCAACTCATTCTTTCCCGCGTCCGAATCGTTACCAGCTTGTGGCGATGCAACAACAGTTGCCGCAGATCCCGCACCTCACTCGACGGCATCCAGATGCGTGGAAACCGCCCTTCCACCAGTAGCTTCAGAATGTGCTCGGCGTCCCGCTGATCCGTCATCTGCTGCCGTACGCAACTGGCCCGGATCTGCGCTGCGTCACCCACCCACAGTTCGTGCCCGATCTCAGCCAGCAAGTCCACCAGCCAATGTCAGTTTCCTGTCGCCTCCATACCGATCAGCGACGGCACCGGAAGTTGCCGATAAAACCGCTCGGCATCGCCCGCGGCCTGGACCAACTTCCGTTCCCCGGTTTCCCCTGTCTCCGTATCCAGCCAACTCACTTGTTGCCAGCTGGGATGAAAATCACATCCTATAATCATCATGCGAAGGCTCCTTCCTCCCCAGCGTCTTTGGTCCTCAACTTCAGACTACCGGGTCCGATCCAGCCTTCGCTCTTATCCAATCAGTTTCGGGACAGCGATTCCCAGTCGGGACGCAACTGCTCGACCTTTCCGAGCGCACTGCAGCGTGTGGATGTTGGTTTTCCAGCGGTGGGAGCTGTAAGTATCCCAAGCGACGGCATAGCCCCTTGTTTGAGTCTTGAAATTTTCTGGCCCCGACTCCTTGGGATTCTTATCTACTGGTAAGCGGGGTACCGCTTATCAGGCACAACGAACGATATACTCGCTCCCGTTCGGAGGATGCTTCGGAATCCACCTTTTCCATACGCAGGCGCTTGACATCGGCCTTCTCCTGTCCCGTTCTACAGAGCGTCGATTCGAGCAACTTGACGTCGGTACTTGCATCCACCACGAATACCGTGTCGTCGAGCCGCTGTTGGGCAGCAAGCTGGTTCAGTTCGAAGATGCACCCGCTATGCTTCTCCGAAAACCCGCGCAGGTCCATCAGAATGGCGTCGCTGCGCGCGAGCAATGCTGTCAGGGTGTCCGACCAGGTGTTCTCGTGACAGAAAAACTCGGTGACGCGGAAACGGCCGTCCGGGTCGCGTGAGCCGTCCATCAACTCGAGGTGCTTGGTTAAGTCGTGCGGGCCTTGTACAAACGACGAGCGCAAATCATCGGCGAGGAAGGCCAGCATGTCGTGCGGGTTGATGGTGCAGGCGGCGAGGTCGGTGCCCGCGATCATAGCTACTACGCCGCGAAAGCGCCAACGCTGCGCGACCGACTCGAACAGTTTTTCGCTGCGGCGGCGAAACCCGAACACACGCAGCACTAACAGCCGCACACCGGGCTCGCGAGGCGTGCGGCGAGAGCTTGTTGACAGTCCGAGCTGGACCATGACGCGGTAGACTACAAACCCACCCAGGCCGGCGATTCCCTTCCAGCCGAAATCGGCGGCGTACCCAGCCGAAAGCACGAAGGCCACGATGACCCAGAACGAATCGCCCACCACCTGCACATCACTGAATGATTTGTCCCGGTATCTGGCGTTCAACAGCGCGAGCAGGCGCCAGCACAGATACCCGACGGGCACGGTCGCGAACATGAACCACCAGTTCGGGCCAATCGAGAGTAGGAGATTGCGGAGGCCTTTCATGTCCAGCAGGGTCACGAAGATCTCTCTTAGCGCGACCGAACTGAAGGTGAAGACGAGCAAGGCCGCGAGCACCAGCGGCGATACCCCGCGGATGCGGCGGTTGGAGGCGACCAAGATAAGGAAGGCGGGCAGGCACGCCTCGATGGCCAGGAACGAAAGGAAAGACTCCACGTTCGCGATTGGACGAAAGCCAGGTTGACCTGAGAGAAGATGACTGGCCCCGGACCAGACGACAATCGCAAGCGACCCCGCAACGAAATAGGCTCCGACCAGCCATACCGAACGCCGCCACGGGATTGCCAACAACGTGATCAGGGTGGCGGGCACCGGCCAGCAAAGGGCGTACCAAACTGCGAATGCTCGAAGCCCGCTGAACTCGAGGCCAGGTGACTGAAAGTAAAGCCAAGTCCAAAAGGAGGCTGCCGAAGCCCCGGCCACCATGTACACCAATACAAGCCGAAGCCGCACAAGCTGCTCCCGATGGATGAGCTCAGAAAGATTCCAAGGTCCGTGCGCTCCAGAGGTGACTTGGATCGTTGCAGTGCTGTCGCTGACACTGGAAGCGGTTTGCATGGCTCGCTCCACGGTGCGCCGGTACAGCCAGATCAGGACAAGCGACACAGGTATCGTCAACAGGACCGCATCCAGAAGGTAGAGGAACAGAACTCCAGGTGCGACACCTGTCATGCGCCCCTCCTACGTCAATTTCCTGATGATCATAGCCCTAGAAAAAGGTTTGTGCATTCACCGCGGTTTAGCATTACGCTGTCGCAGGTGAAGTCATGATGACCGGGCCCACAACGTCGGCAGGCTCCCGCGTTCGACGGACCCTAGTCTTCCTCGTTGTGGTCTGGTCTATCGGTGCAGCCTTCCTTGCCCTGGAAGCGAGCATGACGCAATTGTCGTGGATGGGTTCGTCAAAGTCGCTGCCCGCGAACGTCGTGCTTCCAAGACAATCCAAGGCCGCCTACGAGCATTGCCAGGAACTGGTGAAGGGCCTGCCGCCGCCGGTGCAAGATGCCAACATCTCGAGGTGGGCAAGGTATTTTGCGTGGCGTCTGGGGTATGTTCTGGGCAGCGGCGATGCTTCGCTGGGCAGCGGCGTCGCAAACCGGTCCGAAGCTGAGGATGCGTTGCGGCAATCTTTGCCCGTTACCACCGAGCTAGGGATTCCTGCTCTCGCGCTGCCTCAACACGGCCGGAGCGCGTACGCCATGCGGGAATTCACAGTGTTTCTGGAAGAGGACACGTCGTGCGTTGCTGCGGCACTCCAGTTCCGATACTCGCCCAGGCACGCCGCGCTCTATAAGTTCGGCGCCGCCGCCGGATATGCTGGTGTTTACCGGCGCCTTGCGCCCCAACTGAACGATGTCCTTGCTCCCGAACTGAGACTGTACGGGTCTGCTGCTGGGATTCCCGAAAACCTGTACACTCCGCTACTCGTGCGACCCGCCGGCGGCTCCGGCGCCAACGAGGGGCAGGTCGTTCAATCCGTCTTCGACCGGATCGATGCCTATATCAAGAGCGCGTACTGATGAAGCTTCGCCGCAGAGCAACCACAATAAAATCCGGATCTCGTCGGTAATCCGTTTGGCGGGATGTGTTGCAAGTTTCAGAGATGCCTCGTTGGTGACGTGAAAGAATCTCGAAATGATAACCCGACCCGCGATCTTCAAATGGCGGCGGACCGAATCCGCCCTCATCTTTTGTGCGGTCCGGTGGTATCTTCGCTATTCTCTTTCTCTGCGGGATGTTGAAGAATTGCTGGAGGAGCGCGGTCTCAATGTCGATCACACGACGGTGTGGCGCTGGGTGCAGTGCTACGGCCCTGAGTTGGAGCAGAGACTGCGACCGCATCTCAAGCCGACCAACAAGTCCTGGCGAGTGGACGAAACCTACGTTCGCGTGAAGGGTCGCTGGTGCTACTTGTATCGGGCCCTCGACTCCAAGGGTGCCACCATCGATTTCTTGCTGTCAGCGTTCCGTGACGCCGATGCTGCGAAGCGGCTGTTTCGCAAGGCGCTCAGCGACCGGTCCCATCCCCAACCTCGAGTGATCAACACCGATCTGGCGCCGATATACGGCTCTGCGATCCCCGACAGCAAGAAGGGAAGGGACGCTGCGCAAGCGCTGTCGACACCGACCCGTGCAGTACCTGAACAACATTCTGGAACAGGATCATCGAGCCATCAAACGTCGAGTGAAGGCCAAGCAGGGCGTTCGAGAATTTCGGGCGGCCCGGCGAACGATTCAAGGCTACGAAGCGCTTCACATGATCCGGAAGGGGCAGGTGCGATGGGTGACGGGAGACAACCTTCTTCGCCAGATTCAGTTCATCGACCGCCTTTTCGATCTGGCAACCTAAGAACGCACGACAGACGCCCGACGACAAAGCTGGCTGCATTTTGAAAGTTGCAACACTACCCAACGATCGACCACCAGTTTTTGTTCCAGGGCTCGCTGCGCAAGTGACGGCGGCGTGTGGCAATCAGTAATCACCGTGCATACCCGCCTGCGCGGAGTTTGATTTCAGGTGCAACATGTTGGTCATACGCAGTCGCGCATGAATGGATCGGCCGACGGCAATGGTGCCTGAATTCCAGTGGCGACGCCACCTACGAACCCGCGATTTGGAGCTGCGAGGCGGCCACGATGCTTCCATGCTTTCATTTGCTGAAACATCGTGAGGTCATGAGACGGTTTGCAACCGGCTCAAATGAATCTGCAGAAGGTTGAAAAGGGATTGAGTCGACAGATCTGCGGGAAAATGTACTGGCAGTCCACAGTTCCCTTAAGGGGCTTCGAAGTCACCGGTACGTTTTGCCGGTTGACCCGCCACGCGCTGGAATTAGCGAGAAAACTAGATGAGTCAATTTTTTATGGAAGACTAAGACACAAAAACTGGGGTCACGTGTAACGATCTTGAGGGCTCCCTGAGCAACTCGAGGACGGCGGTCGCCACGCCAACTGGAACCAGGGCTCTTGCGGAACTCTTTGGCGTCGCCGTTTGACAAATCTCAGTTTAATGATAAATCCAGCCTACGGGTTGATACCCCTTGCCCTTGGGCGAGCTGCCCAATCTCAATTTGGAGTCGAAGCATGTCCAGCCAGCCATCCAGCAAACCTCACTATCTGCCCGCATCAGGGACCGCCGTTGTTTCAGCAACCCACCGTGAAAACCCTCGCGAGTCCTGCAATGGTTTACGTACTCGCGATGATGAATCCGCGCCAGCAATGCAAACCCTTCAATCGCCGCGTCAGAAACCTGGGAGCCACGCCCTAGCCATGAATAAACGCCATCTACACCTGCCTGAGTTCGAGTCTGCCGACCACGAGCGTCAAGAAACGAACCCCAAATGAAATTTCGGTCAAATCAGGCGGCCCAGCGAGTTCTGAGGTGGGAATTGCCGCTGTCGTGTGGAAATTTTGACTGAAGAGAAAAACGGACCTAAAAGCCGTTGGCAAACGTGATCTGCGGAGCTCGATCTGCGACACCAACAACAAGGAGTATGCGATGTCAGCCAGCCAACATTCACAACTATCGATCATGCCTGGAAGGAGTCAGCACGAGCAGCTCGAAAAGGCCGACCCTGGCTTCGAACCAACGATCGGGCTCAAGGCAGTTGCAAAGATTCTGAACTGCTCGGCGGAACAGTGCCGGCGCCTCGCGGAGGCCAAGAAAATCCCGGTGTTTCGAATCGGCTATCGGTGGAAATCCACCACTTCTGCCATTGTCAGGTGGCGTGAAGAACAGCTAGCATTGATACGCCATTCGCGTCCTTCTGAGGAAAGGTAATCAGTGAGGACGAGATACCAACATGGAACGATTGAACTGAAGGAGCGCGCCCGAGGTCCATCAATCTGGCAATTCCGCTGGCGGGATAAGACCGGCATGAGACTGTCAGAGGCCATCGGCACAACGAACGAATATCCAAACAGGTCAGCTGCTAAAAGGTGTTCGAAGGTCGCATACCTGAGAATGAAGATCAACAGTGACCGGGCGTCAGTATCAGTTGAAAGGTTTGCGGTTGTCCTTGAACGGTATGTTCAGGAAGAGATCCCGAAGAGTTTCTCGACCAAGCATTCATACCTTTCCTACAGCAACAATCACATTCGACCCAGGTGGGGCGAATTTCCACTGACCGAAGTAAAACCGTTGGCCGTGCGCGACTGGCTCAGGAATATCCAAGACAAGCGAGGCAAGCGTCCATTGGCCAGCAAAACGAGGGGGCGCATCAAGGGGCTCATGCATCGGATTTTCGATTGCGCAATGCTGTGGGAGTACTTGCCCACCGACCGCAATCCCATGTCACTGGTGCGAATCGAGGGCAACACGAAACGGAGAAAGAAACCGCGAATTCTCACTCCGCAGGAGTTTTCACTCCTGATCGTTGCCGTCGACCGGGAACCCTGTCGCACCATGGTTATTCTGGCTCTCTGCACCGGTGTGAGATGTTCGGAGCTGGCTGCCCTGAAGTGGAGCGATTTTGATTGGCAAGATCTGTCAGTCTATATTCGACGGGCGATCGTGTCCGGTCGTCTTGACGACGTGAAAACAGAATACTCGGAAGCGCCCCTACCGTTAGATCCAGCATTAGCAGAGGTGATTTTCGAGTGGAGGCGGAAAGCTGAGTTTTGTTCCGACTCGGACTTCGTTTTTGCGTCGCCCTTTACGGCGGGAGAAAAGCCTTATACCCCTTGGAATATGCAGCACAACCAACTGAGCCCAGCCGCCGTCAAGGCTGGGTTAGGAACGATTGGCTGGCATACCCTGCGGCATACCTACCGGGCGTGGCTCGGGGATAATGGCGAGCCCCTTACGGTCCAGAAGGAACTCATGCGGCACGCGTCCATTCAGACCACGCTAAATACGTACGGCGGAGGGATGATGGACTCGATGCGGGAAGCGCATGGGCGGGTTGTGAAGCAGGCGATGGCGCGTTAATGGACGCGAGTGGACGTCAGCCCATCGACTACACGGTTTTAAATCAACAAGTTACTGGCGGAGAGAGTGGGATTCGAAAACATCGTTAAACAGCAACGAAAGAACTTAGCCGCGCACAGATGACGGTCTTACGCATTCTAAGTTCATGAAAAACCAGATAGCAGGTTTCAGCAGGTTTCACACCGCGAGAATGGGCATGTAGCCCACTTGCCAGAGCGAAGAAACCACGCTAGGGTTATACGCGTATGAGCGATTTGCGAAACCATATAAATAGCCTCTCCCCTGAGCAGAAGGCAGAGCTGCTGGATACGGTCTGGGAAAGTCTGGAAGCGGACGCGGTATCGCTGACGGACGCGCAACGAGCTGAGCTTGATTATCGCATCGCTCGGCATGAGCAAAACCCCTCCGATGTCATCCCGTGGCAGCAAGTCAGAGCGGGCCTGTTTAAAAAGCCGTGACACTCCCGGTCGTCTGGATTCCAGAAGCGAATGAGGATTTGCAGGAAGCGCGGGCATGGTATGACAACATCCGCCTGGAGCTTGGGGAGCGTTTCGCGCTGGCGGTCGAGGCCACGGTTGAGGCACTAGCGGAACATCCGTTGCAATTCACTGTCGTCTACCGGAACCGTCGGCGGGCGGGAGTGCGGCGCTTCCCATACGGCATATTCTTCGAGGTGCAAGATAATCGGATTGTGGTGATAGCCTGCTTCCACGGCAGGCGCAATCCAAGGCGTTGGCAATTGCGGTAGGCGCTATTGACAAGTCAGGTCGGGCGGCTCACCGGCGACGCAGCGACGCGCCCCGCTAGGCTCTAGCCGTAATTTCTCACTAAAAAAAAATAAAAGGCCGTCGTTTCGTGGCATAACAGCTATGTCAAGTAGAAGTTAGGCCAACGAAGGAGGACAGCCTTATGACCACAGAGTGTAGCCAAGAACCGTTTCCATTTCATCCCCTAAATCAGC
>JBEKPJ010000122.1:0-8337 GCA_049520935.1 Terriglobales bacterium
ACCCGGCTAATTCTTTTGGAATCAGTAACCCGATCGAAGGAAATTCCGCCGTTGTCGCAACTACTTATCACTCATACGAACAACCGCACTTCACTCCACTCTTCATGAATGATGTGGGCTAGGGGGCAAGAGCCTTGCCATTGTGGGGAAGGCGAATGATAAAGGTCGTGCCCTTCCCCTCTTCAGTCTCGAAGTGAATACTCCCACCGTGTTTTTCGACGACCACGGAGCGTGCAATAGCCAAACCCTGCCCGGTTCCCTTGCCGATTTCTTTGGTAGTGAAGAAAGGATCGAAAACGCGATCGCGCACTTTGGCCGGGATTCCCGTGCCCGTGTCTTGAATTCGGACCTCAGCCCACTCCGGGCAATTTAGAGTTCGCACCAGAATGGTTCCTTTCTTCGCGCTTCCTTTCCCGATCACATCGGCAATGGCATGCGCTGCATTCACGATCAAATTCAGAATCACCTGGTTGAATTCGCCTGGCTGACAAGAGATCAGAGGCAATGCGGGGTCGAATTCGGTCTCCAGGTCGGCCACATATTTCCATTCGTTGCGGGCCACTGTAATGGTGGATTGAATAGCGCGGTTTAAGTCGAGTTGGGTCCTTTCTTTCACGCCCGGATGAGAGAATTCCTTCATCGCACTCACGAGCTCGGACACTCGGGTCACACCTTCCAGTGTTTGCTCGATGGCCTTTGGGATTTCCTCCAGCAGATATTCAGCATCCGCAGCTTTTACTCGCGCCAGGACTTCCTGCATTGCTTCGCTCGATAGAGACTCGCCATTGGCCGCCGCCGACAGTCTTTCGTAGTTCGCCAGCAGACTCTTTAGATCATGGAAAGCATCTCGCAAGAAGCGCACATTGTCTCCGATATATTGAGTCGGAGTATTGATTTCATGCGCTATTCCAGCTGCGAGCTGACCTATGGATTCCAGTTTCTGCGCCTGGAGAAGCTGGGCCTGCAGTACTTTGCGTTGGGTGATGTCCTCGGCCATTCCCTCATAACGGACGACAGAGAGGTTCTCGCGAACGGCGTGACCGCTCGAGGCGATCCAGATCTTGCTGCCGTCCTTGCGGAAGACCTCATATTCCAGACTTAGCATGCTTCCGAGTCGATCCATCACCAGCACGAACTCGTCGTAGCGTCGAGGCTCGACGTAAAGCCGGGAAATATCATGGACGCTCGCGATCATCTCGTCCGGAGACCCGTATCCGAAGATTCGAGCCATGGCCGGGTTCACGCTCAGGAAGCGGCCGTTCGGCGCGCTCTGAAAGATGCCGACGATAGCGTCGTCGAATATGCCGCGGTATTTCCGTTCCGCTTCCCGCAGAGCTGCATTCGTGGTTTCGTTCCGACGCAGTGCGGCCTCCAGTTCCTCGGTGCGCCGGCGCACCTGTTCTTCCAGGATGACTGCTGTCTGAAATACGCCGAAGCCCGAAACCTCAAGGTTCGTACCTCGTTCCGCGCGGTCCATCAGCGCCGTGATTATCGTATTCAGACGTACGATTTCGGCCTGAGTTTCCTCCACTCGATCGGAATGGCACAACGCTGGGTCAGTCATCTTGCACCTCCCCGGCAGCCGCGCCAATGGCGACTCCGCTGAGGGTCTGATTGACATGTACGCCACGGAACTGTTCTCCGTAGGTATTGAAACCGATTGCACTGTGACGCTGAAAAACACGTGCGACGTGATCTTCCAGGCCATTCTCGACGATCTCTAGCCTGCGCAGGATACAGTCACAACTGAGAACCACTTGGGGTGCGCCGATTTCTGCACGAATTTCGGCGAAAGTCTGTTCCAGGTTATCCGTCAGGTTTACGCCACGCGCAACTCGCAGAACCAACCCTTCCTCGATGGCGCAGAAGAAGGTGATGCTGTTGTCGGCGTTCACTTTCTGGATGGAGCGGATGTAATGATTGCCGTCGATCATAACCAACAAGGGCGAAGTAGCGAACCGCGTGGGACTCGCGTTGCCCAACTCCACGCCGAGAATCCGGGCGTATTCCTGCGCGGCCGGCATTCCGTTGATCTCACTTACCATGCGCTTGGCGGTATCGGCCTTGGTAATGACTAACCGGTTGCTGGTTGGCACAAAGTGTTGCGTCTTGAAGACCTTGAAGGGAAGCGGAGTTGTAACCAGGATCAAAGCGGCGCTGTCGGTGCGAAAACTTCCATCGACGTACACATAGGTTTTTCCAAAATGCAGGCCATCGGCCGCAGAACCTCCAATTAAAGAGACCCTGCCGAGTGCACTTTGAAACGTTTGCGCTACCACTTCTTCGCGCACGGACAGGCCATCCATAAGGAGGAACGCGAAGCTATCATGCGAGGCCGCTCTTAGCGCGCCGCCTGCATGTTCTCGCAGCAGACGCTCGCAAAAGGCCAGCCCGTTGGAGATCTCGAATTGCTGCAGGTGGTCCATGTATCCCGTCGTGGCCGTGCACGCGTCCGCAGAAAAACTCGCGCCGGCCAGGCTGTGTTCCAGGTAGCCACTAGGTCCAATCTCTCCGGCTGTTGTGCACCCTACAACTTGCACACCGGTGAATAGGCGGTTTATTTCCGCGCCTAGAACATCGAGATCATACTCGCTAGAACAGAAGAACATTACAAGCGTCATGTCCGGCTGCGTGACGGATTCATAGAATTCCCGTGCTGCCTCCCGCGGACTTGTCGCCGCCGAATGCGATAAACGAATGGTCTTTCGCATATTTATCTCGATCCTAGATTCCCGGTCACGCCTCCTCTGAGGCTGTATGGACCATAAAATCTCTGCCCCCCATTCGCTTCACCCTAGTTCTCCCGGTCGAGTCACTCATGTCGTCCTGACCTTGGCGGAGATCCATTCTCGTGCCGAACAGCTGGCGGAAGTTATGATGCCGGGAGCGGTCAGTCAATCCCCCGGGAATTCAGATGCTCCGAATACATTCTGTCAGTATGTTTGATATGTTCCGCGAGCCAATCCTTGAGAAATATCAGCACCGAGATCGAATTGGCCATGCCGTCCTTTTCTAGGTCGTCTCTGAAGCGTTTGACCTGGTCGACGAATTTCCGATGTTGCCAACGATGTTCGTCCAGTTTTGGGTATTGTGTCTTTTGCAGGAGATCTTCTTCGGCGATAAAGTGCGTCTGGGTGTATTTTTCCAGTTCATGCACGATGCCGATGATGACGGTATTGTGCTGCCCCGTCTTCATCGCCTCGTGTAGAGTGTTGAACAGGTGAAAAAGTTTTTGATGTTCGGCATCGCAGACTTTGACGGCGACGCTATAGGACATATCCCAGGTGACTAGAGCCATACGTACCTCTTCGAAACTCCGGCGAGCAGCGGGTTCGCATGCCGACAACTCACCTATCGGCAGCGTGAAAAGGGAGCTTTAAGCCAGACGCCGCCGCTGTTGCGTCGCCACACCCGAGGTTGGCGTCCCATCCGATCCACGTCAGTGAAATTGTGAACGCTTTGCGGTCACGGATCCGGACCTATTTGCACCAAACTTGGGGCAGCGTCCGTTTTGATTGGACCGCGTCCGCCGTTCGGCAGGCGATGTCCGCTCCCCGCAACCTCTACTCCAGTCAGCAGCTTGCCCAAGCTCGAAAATGCTGATCGAAGAGAAGCAGAGGTTCTTCTAACGGAGTGCCCTCGATCCCCTTCAAGGAATATGTCGACCGTCATGACCACTTGAATGTGAAGTGCCTTGATCAGGATCGGGAAGGTTACTTTTGGGCAGGAACACAGGGCGGACTTCCTTGCCACGGCGAACGCCCCGTGCAGTTCGGGCACAATCTGGTACTCACGGCTCCCATGATTGAGGAAATCCACCAGGTGTGTCGCTGGATACCTTTGGGTGTGCCAGTCCCAAGAGGCTCCTGGTCGGCAGGGGCGAGCGCTTTGAAAATGTACTCTTGAACCCACGGCCTCTATCCATTCGATTAGGTTCGCCGCTCTCTTCGCCACCCAATGGCGCGGTACTCGTTTCCGCTGATTACGGCGGCCGGTATCGCGATCGCGGGCGCCGAGGGCCCGCATAGTTGGTTGTCGCTCCCATTACTTCCCGGCCAATTACTGGTTCTGAGACGGCGGAAACCACGATCTTGCTACCACGCCGCATGGCACAATCCGGTTCGGGTGCGGCTCACGATTTGTGCCAGAGCCAAAGGCCGAATCGTCGCGTTCGCGGTTTACTGACCACCTGCGCGAGCTGCCACGGTGTGCGACTCTGTTGCTGCGCGCTGGTTTTCACCGGTATTGATCTTGAATTGTCCGATTAGTAGGCGGAGTTGCGTGGACGTCTCCATCAGTTGCCGCGACGCCGCATGAGTATCGGTCACGCTCCGCGCTATCCCTTGCGCCGCCCGAGCCAAACCCGTGATACTACTGGTGATTTCGCTGCTGCCATGCGCCGCTTCGCTCACGTTTCGAGACATCTCGTTGGTGGTGGCATTCTGCTCTTCGACCGCTGTGGCAATCGTACCCGAGATGTCGTTGACCTGGTCGATCACCCGGCTGATGGCGGCGATCGCGTCGACCGCTGCCTCAGTGTCGGCCTGGATGGCCTCGATCTTGTGACTGATGTCCTCGGTGGCTTTGGCGGTTTCTTTGGCCAATTCTTTTACTTCGTTGGCGACGACCGCGAACCCTTTACCGGATTCACCGGCTCGAGCGGCCTCAATGGTGGCATTCAGCGCGAGGAGGTTGGTCTGCTGAGCAATCGAGGTGATGACTTTGATGACCTGACCGATCTGGGTCGAAGAATCGCCGAGTTTGGATACGGTGGCAGTGGTGGTTTCAGCCACTCGGACGGCCCCGGTCGCAACCTTTGCGGACTCAGTCGCATTCTTAGCGATCTCCTTGATGCTGGCTCCCATCTCCTCTGCGCCGGTGGCAACGGTCTGAAGATTCTGACTGACGGTTTGTGCAACATTGGAAACCAAGTCAGCTTGGGCCGAGGTTTCAATAGAGTTGGCGGTAATCTGCTCGCTGGTTGCATTCAGTACCTCACTGGCGCCGGCCATGTGTTTGGCATTTTCCGTGATGGCGAGGATCATACGTTTCAGGTGGCCACTCATCTTATTGATGGCAGTGATGAGGTCGCCGAGTTCGTCATGGCTGCCGACTTTCAGATCATCACGGGTTAAATCGCCAGCCGCGATCGCCTCGGCCTGTGCCAATGCTGAACGGGTCGCAGCCACCAGGCTGCGGCTGATCAGGGTGGCAAGAATCGAACCGCTGCCGACCGCGATCAGCATCCCCAACATCAACACCCAACTGGCGGTGCTGGCTGCGGACTGAATCCCCGCCGACTCCGTGGCCAGCAAATTGTCCAGAGATCCGATCAGGTCGGCTCCGGTCTTCTTGATCGCATCCGCTTGCGGCACCACCGACTTGTCAAGGATTTCCACCGCGTGCTCTCGGCTGGAAGCGGGAGCGGTCGTGACCTGCTCAATGGTTGAGCGGAAGGTTGCAACCTGTTCGGCCAGCTTCCGTACGGCCGTCTCGTTCTCCTCCTGTTTGAATGCTGTGCTCAATTGCCGGAGTCTGCTGACATCGCTTTCAACTAGCTGTATCTTGGCGGCGAGTTCTTTCTTGTCCGCATCGCCAGTCGGGGTGCCCGAGGTCTCAAACACATAGCGGTACGAAGTGGCGATGATCCGCTGGTTCACCATGCGGATACTGTAGGTGAACTCGATAGCTGGGATTCTAGTGGCGAAGAGATTTGCCTGCTTTTCGCGCAGAGCCGCGAGGGTCCAGTAGGCGATAGCCGCAGACACCATCGTAATCACCAAAACAGCTCCAAATGCCGCGGCCAACTTCTTTCCGATCGTCAACCTCACAGTGCCTCCTATCCAGAGAATGTCGGCAAATCCGGTTCCTCCGCTGTCCTCGCTCGAGGGCGGTTCCAACCCCGAATTCCAATCCTCGAGCATTATCATCGGCAATTTTGTGTTGACGATCGTTCATCCCCGAACACTTAGGTCTCGGACAAGATGTCGGGCCGTTCGGCTGAAGGATCTCTGACTTTCTGCCGATAGGTTCGTTGAGTTTGGCGCAACACCAGCCAGATGCGTCACCCGTTGGAAACCCGGTCGCACATTCCACAGTCGAAATTCACCGGGACAGTAGGACAGCCGGTGAATACTTGGATAGGGTCGAGGCTGTAGCGATCGACCGGCGATCAGCCGCACAAGCCATACACGTAGCCTGTTCCGCCAATAAAATCCTCTGCTCCAGGGCTGCGCACCTGATTAGAGCCTTCGGCCCAGCCATAAGTATCCGTAACCCGGTACCAGTTCGCCCCATTGCTCGGGGGCGGCAGAGTGTGAGGCTGCACGGAATTGAATGGTACTGCAGACCCCTTTCATCATTATCATCGTTGTTCGTAGGAGGATCTCTCCCCACGTGGCACCTCCATTGCCCGGCAAGCTGTGCTCCCAGAGGAGGCTTCATGCTGATATCATCATTGATCCAAACAGGACAACCATGCACAAACTGATTTTTTCCTTCTGCGTTCTTGTGTTCTCCACCGCCATGGTGGCTGCCCAGCAGTACGATCTTGTGCTCGAAGGTGGACGCGTCATGGACCCCGAAACTGGTTTGGACGCCGTTCGCAATGTTGGCATCGGCGACGGCAAGATTATGCGCATCTCGTCCGGCGCGCTAAGCGGACGCCGTGTCGTCCATGTCAGCGGGCTCGTGGTTGCTCCCGGCTTTATTGATCTCCACCAGCATAGCCAGGATCTCGCAAGCCAGCGCGTCAAAGCGATGGACGGCGTGACCGCAGCGCTCGAACTGGAAATCGGTGCGCCCGACGTGGCCCAGTTTTTGAAAGCCAAACGGGGTCACTCGCAGATTCACTACGGCACATCGGCCAGCCACGTCGCCGCACGAGCTTTGGTGTTCGGAACGCCACTGCCCTCCGGGAACATCCTGCCCAAGAGCGGCCCCGCCACCGATCAGCCCGCGACAGGGGAGCAGATCGAGCGGATACGGGAGCGCTTGCGCGCCGAGCTGGACGCTGGCGGCTTGGCCGTAGGGATGGGCATCCAGTACACGCCCGGAGCGACTCGGCTGGAAGTGATTGACATGTTCCGTCTTGCCGCCGAGCGGGGGCTTCCGGTCTACACCCACATGCGGAGCGCAGGCCGTGTCGAGCCCGGCTCCTCCATTGAGGCAACCAGCGAGGTGATTGGAGCGGCTGCCATCACAGGCGCTGCGCTGCATATCGTGCACATCAACAGCACTTGCCTGCGCGACGCGCTGGAATGTCTCGCCATGATCGAAGGCGCGCGCGCCCGCGGCCTGGATGTAACCACAGAAGCCTATCCGTACATCGCGGGCATGACCACGATCAACTCGGCTCTTTTCAACCCTGGCTGGCAACAACAACTCGACATCGGCTATGGCGAACTTGTGCTTCCCGACACCGGCGAGCACCTCACCAAGCAACGCTTCGAAGAACTCCACAACTCAAGCACAACATACGACGTGCTGATTTTCGCCAATACGCAGGAAGTGGTGGACAAAGTCATCCCTCATCCGTTGGTGATGATCGCCAGCGATGGCATCGAAGGTCATCCGCGGAACGCCGGAACCTATTCACGCGTGCTCGCCCAATACGTGCGCCAACGCGGAGCGATCACGCTCATGGATGCGCTGCGAAAGATGAGTCTCATGCCGGCCGAGATGCTGGAGCGTTCGACTCCCGCGGCGCGGCACAAAGGACGACTGCAGGAGGGCGCCGACGCCGACGTCGTCGTGTTCGATGCTGAAACTATCAACGACCGCTCCACTTTCGAAAAGCCTATGGAGCCGAGTATAGGCGTGCGCTACTTGGTGGTAGGAGGGACCGTCGTCGTCGACGAAGGCAAGATCGTGCCGGATGTGTTCCCGGGCCGCGCGTTGCTCGGGCCGGGAAAGCGTTCAACGTCGCACGACTAGCCATCGCCTGCTACCCACGTCCACATCTTGCACCGGGGCCGAATGTCTGCACAGACAATACGCCCGCATGAGAGGCAGCTGGTGGCGGCAGACGGAGCTACTTTGTCGTGATGCAGTTTTTCCAGTGAACACCTCTAGGTCGAGGAATTCCTGCTGTTTTCTTCGAGCTTCAGGTCGCCGCGAGTTTCGATTGGCCGAAGCTCTGTCGATGCCTTTGGCGCGGCCCGCTCCAGGGCGCAATCCCGAAGGCATCCGTATCGCCCTGACCAGCCTAGTACGGAGGGAGACCCCCCGGCTCTGCCGGGGAGGCAGCAAAAGTTTGACAGATACAGGAGTCCATCGCAGAAACTCCAGAACGTGAGCCGCCAAGCACACGAAAAGGAGTTTCGCGATGGACGAAAT
>JBEKPJ010000123.1:0-8277 GCA_049520935.1 Terriglobales bacterium
CTAAAGCTGTTCTTGACGAGATATGCCATATCTGGCATATTCGAGAGGTACGATGAAACCACTGATCTTCGTTGCCGACTCACACCGCGCTCTGTTGGAGTTTCCGAAAGCCGTGCAGCAGCAGGTTGGCTTTGCTCTCTATCAGGCGCAGATGGGCGGCAAGCACATCGAAGCCAAGCCGCTGAAGAACGTCGGGGCCGGAGTGCTGGAGGTGGTTTCCGATCATCGCGGCGACACGTTCCGCACGGTCTACACGGTGAAGCTGGAAAAGGCGGTGTATGTGCTGCACGCCTTTCAGAAGAAATCGAAGCACGGCATAGCCACGCCGAAGAACGTCATGGACCTTGTGAAACAGCGGTTGCAACGTGCCATCGAGATCGACCGCGAAAGAGAGAAATAGCGATGCCCAAACGCACAAAAGATTACGTTGTCAGCAGCGGAAACGTCTTCGCCGATCTTGGACTGCCAAACCCGGAGGAGGCCTTGGCCAAGGCCGAGCTTGCCCACAAAATCGCCCTGCTGATCCAGAACAAGGGGCTGACCCAAGTGCAGACCGCCAAACTGCTGGGCGTCGATCAACCCAAGGTCTCAGCCCTTCTTCGCGGGCGTCTCTCCGGCTTCTCTCTGGAGCGGCTGATGCGCTTCCTGCTGCTGTTGGGACAGGACATCAAAATCACGGTGCAAGCCTGTCCCCGCTCCCGGTCCCAGGCTCGCGTGCATGTGGCATAGAGAATAGCCTCGCATCGTTTGGTTCGCCGCGCACTCGACTGCCCCCGCCACGGTCTCTCTCCCTTGGAACCCTCTCGTCCTGGCACCCCCATCTCTATGGAATCCCCAAGGGAGAAAGACCCTTCTCCCGCGCCTGTTCGTGTTGGTGTGCGCTCTGGCGCACGCAGGCGCTCCTGTAGGGGGCTGTCGAGCGGACCACGGGCCCCGGTCCGGCTACGCTGCGCGGCGGATCTCAACTCAACGCTGGCCTGAAGTACCTGGGCGTGCGTCTCCAAAGTCACTTCTTTGCGCGTGCCTTGCTGACTACAATCAGCGGAGATGGCCGCCACAGCCGAAGAACGAATCCCTGCTCTCAAGAGCAGCGAAGATATTTTTTCTTTAGCTGTGCTTCTTGCTGCAAGCTCCGAAAATCGCATCAGCGAAAACTCGCTTGAGGGCAAAAAACCGCATCAGGGAATTTTTTTCAGAAATCGCACAATCGCATCAGGGGCGATGTGGGCTAAGTGGTCGGGAACGCATCAGGTTAGCGGGCAGTGGTGGTCGGAAACCGCGTTGCGGATAGTAATAGACGCAAACGGCAATACCCTCTCCGACCCCTCCGGCAAATCCTACTCCTGGGACTTCGAGAACCGCCTGACTCAGGCCGTCGTGCCAGGCACCGGAACCGTCGCCTTCAAGTACGACCCCTTCGGAAGAAGAATCTATAAGTCCTCGCCGAACTTCACCGGCATCTTTGTCTATGACGGTGACGATCTAATCGAAACAGTGAATCCCAGCGGCACCGTGGTGTCTAGCTACACGCGAGGACAAAAGATCGACGAGCCACTGGCCGAGCTTCGCTCGGGCGGAGCCAGCTTTTACGAAGCGGATGGTCTGGGATCTGTTACATCTCTGAGCAGTTCGGCGGGGGCAGTCGCGAACACCTACACGTACGACTCCTTCGGCAACCTCACGAACTTCACGGGCACGCTCCGCAATCCGTTCCAGTACGCGGGGCGCGAGTTCGATTCCGAGACCGGAATCTACGACTACAGGCACCGGCACTACGACCAAAACGTTGGTAGATTCATCAGTGAGGACCCGATTGGCTTCAGAGGTGGTAGTAATTTCTATAGATATGTAGCTAACAATCCCGCGAACCATACTGACCCAATGGGTCTTCAAACGAGCAACGGGACAGCCTATTACAACTGCGTGCAATCGTGTTTGTTTGAAACGCTGAGCTACAACACCTGTCAGTTGAAAAAGAAACTAAAGTGGGTTGCCATTTCAGGTCCAATCATCGGTACAGGCGTATGCGGACTCATTGTCGCCTCAGAACCATATCTAGCCCCTGTTTTTATTCCCTGTGCCGGACTCGCCACCGTAAGCACATGGGGTGTTGGAGGAGTCATGAGCATCGGAAGCTGGAACATTGGAAACATGAGTTCAACCGTCGGGTGCACAACCTTCTGTGCTCTAAACACTTGGTGAAACATGCCTAAGCACAACTGGTCGATCCTGATTTTGCTTGGAAGCGCAGCGGGTCTCTCTGCGTTCAACTTGCTGTGGCTGAGTTTTCCTCGTGGGATCCACCCAGCAGTGTTGATCTTTGTCAACGTGGGAATTGGACTGATTTTCTTATGGTCTCTGTTTCGAGTTGCACTGACGTCCGTTCCTGAGCGTGGACAATTTGGCCAGAATATTTCACCGAGATCCCTTTTAGGCTTGGGAATGGCACTCTTGCTTGCGAATGCTCTGGCCTTGTACATCTGTCGTTTTCAGTTGTGCTTTTCGATTGCCGCACTGAACTTTGCTGTTCCAATCGCCTGGTACGTGGGGAGGCGGACCATGCTTAGTCTTGTGCGAGAAACTCGAAGTAGATGCCTATGACTCGTGTTGCAAGAAAGGTGCTCTTCATCGGATACGAGCGGAATCTTACGGTGCTGCACGGGGGGGCATTGCAGATACTTGGCGGATACGAAGTGGCGGCAGCGGATTCCGCAGAATGGGGCAGGCAGCTGTATTCGGGCGAGCATTTCGATGTGGTTGTGCTGGGCTCAGGGTTGACCAAGGCAGAGCGGCAATTGCTTTCCGATGACCTAAGGGAGAAGATGCCCGCCACAAGAGTCATTATGTTGCCGGAAGCTATCCTGCCAGAACAGATCGCGCGGTTGCTTGGGGACAACTGATAAGACTGCTTTTTAGCTGCTGATCCTATCGCTGGGGCCGTGCTGATCGAGGCGAGGTCCACGCCGTTTTGCTCTGCCGATCCGTGCCTGATTCGGGGCGTTCTGGCCCGCCGATCCGGGCCGCGATCCCGATCCTTTAGCCGCGCTTTCCGATTCCGATCCCGATTCGTGCTCCGAGCACGACCTGATTCGCTGCCTTTTGCACTTCCCGATCCGTGGCCTAATCGCGATGCGAATCCGGGGCGATGAGGACTCCCGGAGGCCGATGCGGGGCCGGTTGCGGCGTGATGCGGTGTGGGACAGGCCGAAGTCAAAAACCTGCGCCGCCTACGGCGTCGGGAGGTAGGGGTCGACACGTCACCCCAGAATGGGAGCTGCAGAGCTACCTTGGTAGCTTTATGGCTACCATTGAAAAGGCGGGAGTTGCGCGATTCCGGTAGCCATATAGCTACTTTCGTTATCGTGCGGTAACCTGTTGAAAAGACGGGACAGGAGTTTCCGCGATGGCGAAGCCCAAGCCGATCCTGCGCACGCGCACCGTGTCCACCAAAGTGACTGAGGAAGAGTTTTTCGGGCTGGAGGCCCAGGCCACCGAGCGCAGGGTGAACCTGAGCGAGTGGGTGCGAGAGACTCTGCTGGCGAGCGTGAACGGCCAGGAACCGAAGGCCGCCACTGACTGTGTCGGCACCGGCCAGGTGGCGGTCATGGCGGAGTTGTCGGCGCTGCGGGCCATCCTGCTAAACGTGCTGTTCAGACAGTCCAACGGAGAGCGGCTGACAGCCGACGAGATGCAACGCCTGGTTGACAGGGCCGATTCGGACAAGTTGAGGAAGGCGCGGGAACGGCTCCTGCAGGCGCAAGAATCAGAAGGGCAACGAAAAGAAAAATCCTGATCGTTTTCAGCAGTCGCGGTCGCTTACCCTGGCGCCGTGCAACAGGAGCAGCGGCAGGAATCAGGGGGATGCTATGGGGTCGAGCGAGTGGGCGATCGTCGCTTCTGTGCCATTGTCGTTTTTCCTTCATTAGTGCAGAGGTGGCATTTGCAGGCGGAATTTATCTTTAATTCGTTCAGGAATTTCGCCTTAATTATGTCAGTCCGCTGAAAATACGGTGTTTCTCTGGATTTGCGGCCACGCCGCGACGCGGCGTCGGAGGGTTTTTCTGTCGGAAAACCCAAGCCAACTCAAGGCTTGCGTTATGCCGGAGTGCCGTTGAGCAGGGGCTAGGAGGAGCCGCTCGCGAATCGATTTGCCTCCGGCGAGAGCGGCAATGTGAGAAAGCAGCCCGAGCCTGTTTCGAGCATCAAAATCACCCGGCCACGGGCGCGACTGAGGCAGGAAGTGGAGCCGTCGGGAAATGCGAAAGACGGTCCGACGAAGGTGGTGAACAAATAGTTGTTCGTTTCCTTCCGCCCTCCTCGTGAGTAACCAAAACAAGTCTTCGACCATCTGCAAGAAATATTTTGGGCCAATCGATGCGCTCGGGAAACGCAGGTTGCTCTGGTTTTTGAGTGCTTCCCCGAACGCTGTTTCGAACTCGAGTAAGGCCATGTTCTCCGGAGGCGGGGCGGTCTCGCCGCTGGTCTGCGGACTGGCGAGAGGTCGCTTGCAGTCAGCACACACAAATCGAAATCCGCGACCAGTCCGTACAGATATCGGGAGCCCCCAAGCAGAGCAGGACTTGCAAGAATCTTCCATGGGTACACGATGCAAGGGACAGATCGTAGGTACGGCCGCCATCCATTGGACTCGCAGATATTCGTTTCCGTCTGTGATGAAGTCGTTCCACAAGCAAAGCCTGCAGAATGTGATGGTGGGATGATACGTATGCTCCATCTTGGGGGCGAAGTGGTCGGGAGTGATCTGGCGGATGCTCCACCAGCTTTGCGGTAGAGCGGTTCCAGCAATGGTCAGGTCGGCCAACGCGGTTTCTGGCATCCGTGTGAACTCGGCCAATCTGCGAAGAGTTTCCGGGGCTGGGGTGGCGAGTAAGTCCCAAGGAGTAATCCGAAAGCCAAGCAGACCAGAGTGGTCGACGCCATACACGGCGGCGGTTCGTGCCAACCATGAGTAAAGGATTTCTCCCGAATACGGTCGCAGCACAACTGGCACCATACCGGCTGGCCCTCAGGAAATACCGGCCTGGGATCGATCTTCCATGGAGAGCAGCAGTGGCAGTGAGGGCACAACGCTGAAACTCTCCATGTCGATTCGTTCGCGACCGCATCGAATCGCGTCGATGGCTAGCGCTTCGATCAGCCGGACGATGCGTACGGTTACTCCGTCGCTGTGGTCGAGTAAAGCCTTGCGAACGGCAGGCGCCAGCAGGTCGGACTGCCGTCGCAAAGGCAGAAGTCCGAGGAAACTGGCCAGCAGCCGATAAAAAGCCTCATCATTCCGCCAGCGCGACAGCTCGATGATTTCGAAGCGGTCGGCCAGTTGCTGGTCGGTCAGCAAGGCTCGTTTCGCATTTCCGGTCCCGGCGCAGATCAGTGGCAACTTGATGTCGTTCGCGAGAAATCGGAGAGTATTGAGCAAGATTTGTTGCTGGCGCTGCGTGCCGGCCAGCATCGAGTGCAACTCGTCGATGATCAGAGTTCGCGCCTTGACGAACTGCAGAAGGTCCCTTGCGATGCGACGCAACTGGGCGACGTTGTGGTAGTGATTCGTGGGCGAGCCCAGAGCATCCAGTAACCCCTCATAGAAGCTTTTCTCGTCCGGTTCCGGTGGCATTTGCATGTGGATGACTCGCATATGAGTAATACCGACCGAATCGTCGAAGGCAGCGGGGTAGTCGCGAATAAACTTGCGGAGGATTTTGGTTTTTCCCATGCCCGCACCGCCGTAGATCAACAACGCCGGCATGCGGTCGTGAGGAGGGTATGCCAGCAACTCAGACATCCTTGCCAGGATGGCTTCAGCTTTTGGATAACTGATCCAGCGGTCCAGCTTAATACGGCGGATACGCTCCTCATTGCAGAGCGTGGCTTCGTGGCGGAGTTCCGGAAGCAGGTGTCCGAATTCGCTTGTCATTCCCAAATCTCCACCTTGTATGGTTGGACGGGGCCAACAATTTCCGGAGCTTCTTCGGCGCTCTGCGTCGGAGATTCCGGCACGGCGGACTGCAGTGCGTAGGCCGTCTTCTGGTGGCTACGCCGTGTGCGCATTGTTTTCTTCTGAGCCTCTTCGACCATTTCGCGCCTGAGCGCGATGGCCCGGAACATTGCCTGTTCGTTGACCGCCGCATTCTCGCTGCGGAGCTTGTGGGTTGCCCAGCGTTGCTCTTCGAGTGTGATCGGAATGAAGGATCGTGTGCGGTAAGGAACCTCGATGAATTCGTTCTGACGATCCTTGACGTAGACGCGGGACAAATCCCGGGGATCGTAATGAACGGCAGCGACGTGGTGGGACCGGTGCAGCAGGGTCGTCAGCGAATCGGTCCAGTAGAAAATGTTTGACATTCGAATTCCATCCCGGCGAATGACGCGACGTTCGTATGGCAGAAAATCGATATAGAACTGCTGCTCGCTGTGGGGCAAGCGAACTTGGGCCGGAGACTTCATGGCTTGATTCCACGCTTGCTGGGGTGATCGTCCCAATCCGCGATGAAGGCTGCGATGGTAGATTCCAGTGATTTGTAGCGTGAGCCAACGTTCCAACTCTCGCATGGTCATCACCGCCGTATCGGCCGGTTTATAGTCCCCGCGCGCGGCGACGGATGAGAAGGTGGTTCCAGGCAACAGATGCACTTCTCCCATCATCGTGCCTATCAGACGCTCAATGTGTCCGCCAAAGTGCGGCCGCCCAGGAGGCCGAAAAGTGATCTCGATGCCATGTTCCTGACAACCGCGCTTCAAGGCGTTGGAGTGGAACTCACGTGCGTTATCGAGGTGAACTGCTTTCGGCAAACCTTGACAAGGCCAATCGAAATCAATGTGCTGAGCGACCAGGAACTTGTTTTTTGGTAACACCGCCATGGCCAACGTCAGGGCAACCGATGTTGCGCTGGGGGCCTCCAAACTAAGGTGAAATCCCGGCACCGTCCGAGTCGCAACGTCAATGGCCAAAGTTAGCCAGGGTCTGCCGATCGGCTCGCGGTCAACCTCGTCGACTACCACAACATCAACCAACGTATGATCCATTTGCAGGAGTTGCAGCGGTTCTGTCACATGCAGCCCTGCCCCTACTGGGGAGAGCAGCCTAGCCGCTTGCTTTGGACCCATGCGTCGCGTGATTACCTGCCGTAGATCGAAGTCTCGGACGCGGGACTGAATTGCCTTGTAGGACGGAGGCGTCGCGCCGACCTTGTGACACGCTTGCTGAACTTCTCGATGCAGGCTAGCCAGCGATGGTTTTTCTCGCCGTAAGTAGAAGTCCTTGATCGCCGCCTCAATGATTTTCTCGAGACTCGGGTCGAGGATTCGGCTGCCGCGTTTGCGCCCGCGTGGCTCGGGCGCAAGAACACTGGTACAAGGTTTCCGGCGATAGTAAGCAATCAGGCGGAAAACCATCCTCATACTCAAGCGAAGTGCCTTTCCTGCCTGTTCAACCTCAGATTCTGTGACGTGGTCGCGGTCGGCCAGAGGAGCAATGATGCGCTGCCGTCGCCTAGCGAGCCGCCAAGCAGCTTTCGGAATCTGGTCCAGTTCGCCTTTCCAGGCCAAAGTCGCTTTCTCCCACTGAACGAATTAAGGAAAAATTGTCTTTATTAAAGCAAAACAGCGCCGACGCGAGTAGAAGAGAAGTCACGTGGAATCAAGAATGTAACGTTGCTGTTGGCAGGGAAAATGCGGTTCGCGCGCTGAACTAATTACGGAAAAACTGTCATCAATAAAGCAAAATTCTGACGGTTCCCATCCATGGAAGTCTTTTAAAATCAGCACGCGCACTGCCATTAATAAGGAAAAACGACAATGGCAAACGAGGCGAACTACGGCAGCATTATCGAGAAGGACAAGAAGACCAGCTCGGTGCGCTGGGACTCGTCGTCAACGTCATCGCATTGTGGAACACGACCTACATGGATGCGGTGCTGGAGCAACTTCGAAGCGAAGGATATCCCCTGAATGCTGAAGATGTGGCAAGACTTTCGCCGCTTCTCTTCGATCACATCAACTTCCTTGGCCGGTACGCGTTTGCGCTCCCGGATTCAGTGGCGCATGGGCAACTACGGCCCCTGAGAAGTGCAGATGCGCCCGAGGACGAATAGCCGCAATTCACTAAGCCGGTTTTCTGTTCCGTTGCTCCCCAAACCCCAGATACCGGCGCAGATTTCCGCCGGGCGCATAGCCGATGCGCAACTCGCGGATCAGCGCGGGTTCATGAATCCCGCGTCGATGCAGATAGCTGAGTGCCTCGGGATAGTGATCCAGTTGCTG
>JBEKPJ010000124.1:0-8101 GCA_049520935.1 Terriglobales bacterium
TAGCCAAACAGTTTCTCCACTTGAGCATTGACCAACACGATCCTTCCTTGGCGATTCATCACGATCACGGCATCCGGAGCGGATTCCAGAAGCCCGCGGAATTTCCGCTCGGCCTGGCGCAAAGCCTCTTCGGTACGCTTCTGGCCGTCGATGTCGGTCGTCGTACCGACGAATTTGAGGACTTTTCCTTCTGCATCGCGCAAGACCACAGCTTGACTGAGGTGCCAGCGATATGTCCCGTCCTGAGCGCGGAGAGAACGGGTTTCCATCTCGAAACCCTGTCCCGAATGCACGCCCTCCCAAAACCTCTTGGCTGCCATCTCCCGATCCTCAGGATGGACCGCGGTCATCCAGGCCTCGGGATGCGACCGGACGAAGTCAAGGGTCTGGCCGGCGAATTCAAGCCAAACCCGATTCACGAAATCAGGTGTCCCATCAGGCTTGAGCGTCCAGGCGGACACAGGAAGCTGCTGCAGCAGCGCAACTTGTAGTTTCAATTCTGCATCGGCCCGCTGCAGCTCACGGTAAAGGCGGCTCGTCTCGGCCAACCTTTCTTCGCTGGCGTGCAGTTTCTCGCGTTCGAGTTCCGCCTCGCTGCGCAGCCGTTCTTCGCGTTCCGCAGTTTCGCGACGAAGATTGGCCATTTTGACATGCGCAGCCACACGGGCCAGCAACTCCCGCGCTACAAACGGCTTGATGAGATAATCGTCCGCGTCGGCCTCTAATCCTTCCACGCGCGACTCTTCGCCTGCCCGTGCCGACACCAGGATCACTGGCATGGCGGCGAGGGTCGAATCTTCGCGAATCACTCGCAGCAGGCCAAACCCATCCAACTGCGGCATCATGACGTCCGCCAGCACAAGAGCTGGCCGCAATTGTCGAGTGGCTGCCAGCGCCTTGAGGCCGTCAGCAACCGCGTGCACCTCATATCGCTCGCTCAGCAGGCGTGTGAGATATTGGCGCATGTCTGCGTTGTCATCGGCCAAGACGATCAGTTCGCGCTTCCCAGAGGGTGAGGGCTCCAGCCTGCGGGCGAGCAAAGCTTGTTTGGGAAGCGCTGCCGCATCGACTGTCACTCCCGATTGATTTCCCGGCCACTGTCGTGCCTCGTCGACATAAGCTTCGGCTCGAATTGTGGTGGAGGCGAGCGATTGTGCGGCCTGAATGTGCTCCGCCGGCAGATGCTCCTTGCCGGTCGGAATCGTCACGGTGAATGTGCTGCCGGTGCCAACCGCGCTCTCCACCCGCACACTGCCGCCGTGTAGTTTCACCAGTTCCTGAACCAGGGCCAGTCCGATCCCTGTACCTTCATATGTTCTGGCCTGGGTGCTTTCGACGCGATGGAACCGCTCGAACACCTGCTCGCGATGCTCTTCGGGTATGCCCACACCGGTGTCGCGGACCTGCAGCTCCACTGAGCCGTCCACCGGCTTCAATGTGAGAGCGACCTCGCCCGCGAACGTGAACTTGTATGCGTTGGAGAGTAGATTCAAAACGATCTTCTCCCACATATCGCGATCTATGTACACCGGCTCCGCGATTGGCTGGTATTCCACTGTGAAGCGCAGGCCGGCGTTCTGCATCGCCGAATCGAATGCGCTTGCGATTTCTGTCGTGAAAGTGGCTAGGTCTGTCGGCTGATAGGAGGCCTGCACGCGACCGGCCTCAATTCGCGAGAAGTCCAGAAGTGTGTTGACGAGCTTGAGCAGTCGGATCGCATTGCGATGGACAGTGATCAACTGTTCGTGATGTTCCGGGCTCAGCCGCTCGCTCGCCTGCAGCAACACTTCGTCAAGGGGGCCGAGCATCAACGTGAGGGGAGTGCGGAACTCATGGCTGACATTGCTGAAGAATTGTGTCTTCGCACGATCCACTTCCGCCAGCGCGTCCGCGCGCCGGCGTTCCTGCTCATAGGCACGAGCGCTGGCCAGTCCGATCGTGATCTGTTCCGCTACACGATGGACAAACTGGCGGTATGCATCATCAAAAGCCTGGCCGGGATGGATTCCCGCGACAAGGAATCCGAGCGCTTCACTGTGTTCGCCCAGCCGGAACGGCACCACGCTCGCTTCTTTCGGACGCTCCGGCCAGTTTGGCACTGACACGCCCGAAGCGAGATCCCCGAGTTCAATCAAAACCCCATCCATCGCCAGTGCGGGGTCGAATCGCCAAAGGTTGTCGCCGCGGCAGTCGATGACCGACGGATGCAACGCTTTATCGGTTTCCACGCTGGCGCCCGCCAGGTATGCTTGATGTTCGGAAGGCCGATATTCATAGAAAAATGCGAAGGGGAGGCTCAAGCAACTTTCGCCAAGGGTTTCCGCGCTGACCCGCCACACTTCCTCTTCGTTTCGCGCTCCCGCGGCTCGCGACGCCAAGTCGCTAAGCAAATGCCGGCGTCGATCTTCGATCACCCGCACCGTCGTCTCGAGCGCCGAGTTCAACACGCCGCCTATGCGGCCGTTGTCCTCCCAAATAGGACTAGCAGAAAATGCGAAGTAGACCTCTTCGAGATAGTTGTTGCGGGTAAGAGGGACTAGCACATCGGACAGAAAGTTGGCTGCCTGACCCCGAGCCATCACGGACTCGTACATCGGCCCGATGAGATCCCATGCCTCGGGATATACCTCGCGGGCGCCGCGACCCAGCGCCCACGGGTGCCTTGTTCCTGCTATCGGCCGGTAGGCTTCGTTGTACAACAGAACGTAATTCGGACCCCAGCAGATGGCCATCGGATAGCCAGAGCCAAGCACGACGCGCACGATGGTTCGCAAAGCTTGCGGCCATTGTTCCACCGGGCCGAGCGGCGTAGCCGACCAGTCGAGCTCGCGCATACGCGTGGCAATCTCGCCGTCGCCGACGAACACTGATTCGATCAGTTGCCTATCGCTGGGGTTCATCTAAAATCCCTCGGCCCGGTGGCAACGCGGACAAGGCCTGTGAGCCGATGGCTGAAGAATCCCGAGGAGCCGCCCGACCGGACCAGGCAAGCATTGGATGCGCTCGACGAAAGAACGCGGGTCCAACCGATCAGGAGTATGGCTCTCAGCGGAATTCAGGGGAAACCTACGGGCCCACTCGCCTTGAACGACTGCTACAAGCGATGCCAAATTATATCGTGTGCCGAACTTGGAGGGTCGGCGGCAAAAAATGAATCCGGTTGGGCGGATTTCTGCCACACTTCAGAACGTAAACCGGCCGGCCAGTTGAATCTGGCGCCCGGTACCGGCGGTGGTCAGGATTTGGCCCACATTATCGGCGAAATCACCCGCGGCATCCTTGAAGACGGCATCTCCGTTACCTCCAAGGGAAAACGCACTTTGTGTATTGCTCGGAACTCCGAAATTCGGATGGTTGAACAAGTTATAAGCTTCCACTCCAACCGTAAGCTTTCGTTCTTGACTGATTGCAAAATCTTTGTGCAGCGCTACGTCAAGTTGCGCGAACGCCGGCCCCCGCAGCATATTTCTTCCTGCATTGCCAAACTGCCCCGCAGGCGGTACCGCAAAAGCACCTGGATTGAACCAGCATGACAGGGCACCCACTTTGGCCCCGTTCGGACAGATACCCGCGTAAGGGTTGCCGACAAGGTTTGGGCGTTCCGGGATAAGCAGCCCTTGCAAATCGGCATTGTCGAATGCGAGCACCGGGGTAAATGGGGGGCCGCTATGAACATCGGCAACAGCCGAGATCTGCCAGCCACCCAGAAGACGTCCGGATCCTGGCAGTTCGTACGCCGCATTCGCCACGAAGTTATGCCGGATGTCGAAATCTGACCGGCCACGGCTTCCCTTGCGATCGAAGATGTTTTGAGATTCGGGGGGATCGTTCACGGATTCCACGGAAAACTCTACCGAAGCATCATCGGTGGAGTGGGCTAACGTGTACGACGCCTGCCAGATAAAGTTATGCGTGTAGTGTTTCGAAACAGAAACCTGAGCGGAGTTATAGAAGGATTGCGCGTCCGTCAATATTGTTGTCAGAGGGGATGGCAGGTTTGGATTGTAGCGATGGCCTAACGCGGGCTCAAAAGGGTTCCCTTCGCCTTCGCGACTGAGGTGGTTGCCCCGTGTCCCAAAGTATCCCGCGGTGAGAATCATACCGTGCGCGAGTTCACGTTCCACGTTGAGGTTATATTGCATTGCATAGGGAAACTTCGGGTGGAAGGTCATTGTGAAAGGGTCGAGCGGCTGGGTCACCAGAGCATTCTGTGGGTTGAGAAACTGAGGAAGAACGAATTCCTCCACGCTGAAGAATGGCGGCAGTAATCGGTCGAGACCATACACAATTGCCGGTAACTGATCGCGACAGATGCCGAATCCGCTGCGCAACATGGTTTTGCCATCACCGAAGACGTCCCATGCAAAGCCCGTTTGGGGTGACAAAAGATCCAGAGGTGTCCCGGCAAATAGTTGCCCGACGGTTGGCGCGGGGTCCGTCGCCGGGTTTCGAAAGGCGGATTCGCGGCCGTGTACTTCGGTCGGGTTGGAGTAGAAATCGTAGCGCAACCCGATATTTACCGTGAAGCGGCTGTTGACGCGCACGAAGTCCTGGGCAAACCCGGACGCGATGCTCTCACGGTATCCGCGCTCGGAATCGGCGTTCGAGGGATTGACGCCAACGTACGATAGAGGCACGCCTTCAAGGAAAAATTCGAGAGCAGGGTTGTTGCTGAAGGCAGGGAGCCCGAAGGGAGTCAGGTCCTGGAAGCTATACAATCCGTTGACACCGAAATCCAGCGGCCCGTTGAGTTGGAGCCTTCGGAACTCGACTCCGAATTTCAAGGTATGACGACCAATCGAACGCGAGAGTTGGTCCTGGACCTGAAAAACGGTCGAAAAATCACCTAAAGGAAACACCGGGCTATTGCCAAACAAGCTCATACCTGCAATGTCGATCATTCCGAACGGCCGATCAGGAACCAACGAAATAGAGAGGCCCGGATGCGTATTGTCGATCGAAGAAGATGCGGTTGTCCGGTTGACACCGAAACGCAACTCATTGATCAGTTCGGGTGCGAGTGCCGCACGATCCTGAACAGTCACATACTGATTCCGCGCCAGGTGAAGGGTTGGGAATCCCGGAAGATAGGTGCCCGGCGGTGTTCCGACGTATGGCACCAGAGAAGAACTGTCATCGATGGTGTAGCGCGCGAAGACCGAATGCGTATTGGAAAAGTTGTGGTCGATGCGAGCCATACCGTGATCCTCACGGGTGTTGCCTTTGTCACCTGTGATCAGTTCGCCGGTTCCATCTCCATTGTCCGCTCCGTTCGAAGGAGGCATCAGATTGAGAAACTGTTGCGTTTGAGGGTTGATCGGAATGGCGGCACATCCGCTTGAATTGACGCTGGTGCAGGCCGCCGGGTTATTCGCAGAGGGCAACAAACCTTCATGTGCGAGAGCATCCGGCGCGGTGGCAATTGCCGTGGATGCCTGGACTTCGCGAAACCCCTCATAGTTGGCAAAGAAGAACGTGTGATCTCGCTTCAGTGGCCCTCCGATTCCAGCACCGAACTGATTGCGGATGAACGGGGGTGGCGGGTTGGCGCCCAAGTCGAAATAGTTCTTAGCGTCGAGTGACGCATCCCGATGCAATTCCCACAATGACCCGTGAAATTGGTTACTGCCTGACTTGGTTATCATCTCGATCACGGCGCCACCATGCCCGCCGTACTCCGCGTTGAAGGTCTGGGTCAAAACGCGGACCTCCGACAACTCATCGAGACCGAGAAAAAATCCTGAGGCGCCCGCGGGCGAAAAGCCCCAGACCGGGTCGGTCGCATCCATACCATCGATCAGGACGTTCGTCATACTGGGACGGATACCGTTAATCGCCACTTGCGCTGTCTTACCGCTCGAAAGCAACGAGGGTGCACTGCCGGGATCAGGAGCGACTCCAGGCTCCAGCGCAACTGCACTAAACAGATCCTGATTATTGAGAGGCAGTTTCGTCAGGCTCGGCTCTGCCACGAGTCCGCTGACAGTTGAGGTCGTACTGTCGATGCCGCTGGCGTTCGCGTTGACCGTTATCTGCTGCCGTAGGTCGCCTACGATCAGTGAGAAGTTGATGACCGATTCGGAACCCGAAACGAGCGCAACACCTTCGCGAACCTCTGCGTGGAATCCTGGTTTCTCTACGCGAACGGAGTAGTCTCCTGTTGGCAAGCCGGCGAAACGGTATTCACCTACCCTGTCTGTAAGAACGCCACGTTTCAATCCAGTACCTTGACCGACAATCGTCACGCTGACGCCGGGGACAACGGCGCCACTGGGGTCGGTGATGGTGCCGGAAACAGTCGCAAGCTGGGTTTGCGACCACGCGCATGTTGCTGGCAAGACAAGTGACAGGACCAAGAGTAAGCACGCCCTCGAACTGAAAAAACGCACAAACGTGCCAATATCTCTGCCACGGTGGAGACTGAGGTCGGCCCCCTCGCGAAGCGACTCCAACACGTACTCGGAATCCTCTGCCATTGAGAACACTTTTGTGGTCAGGAAAACAAGTCGCTTTTTTCACAGAGTGAAGAATGGGCCCCCGAAATTTCGCAATGGTGTGTGATGCAATTGTCAATTTTAACGGAAGCGCCAACCCTGGACGGGCTGTTCTCCCCATCGCCAGACCTGAAGATTGTCTCATACCCACCCACCATTCCAGTCCGCATCAGGAAGTAGAGTGTGATTCCGCTAAAATGGATTCCGGTAGAGTGACGGGCTGACCTGCAGTAATCCGCCCTGGACGAAGGAACGAAGACCTGCCGCCTAAGAGTTTGCTGATCAAGTGGCGAAGTCACGCTGGCTGCGAATTCAATTTGTCAACCATGGGTTGTTTGCTCTTACACTTACCTGAGGTCCCCCAGTCAGCGGGGTGCTTGATCGCCCGTCGGCTCCGGATTCGTTCCGTGCCAACTGGCGTGCATGAACATCGCCGTCAGAATCGTGATCCAGTGATGGCCTGACGTTATTTGGGCGGGGATCGCCGACCACGTGCTCACGAATGCGTCGCCACCCACATCGGAATTCACTGGATGCCGTAAGGTAGCATAGAAGAAATTTGTGCGTGCCAGCTCGGCATCCAAGGTCAGCGCTTTCTCTAGGACTGCCCGCGCGCGTTCCATGTCGCCTTCCTGAATCGCGACGCGACCAATAGAAGACCGGAGATAAGAAGTGACATGCAGTACTTGCCCAGTGATGATCCAGAGGCTCGGCTCTTTGCTGCCGACATCATTGGGTACTTGGTCGGATACGCAAATCTCACGAACACCCGCTCGCTGGCGCTCCTCGGCGATCCTGACGCCAGCGCTTACGAGCTTCTATTTTCCTTTTCGTCTCCTGAGGAGAAAAACGAGTTCCTGAGCTTGGTCTGTTCGAATGAAAACATGGGGAAGGACTACATCATTGAGCTTATACCGCTCGCCACTGAAGAAATTAGGAATGCTCGTCCACTCGCAACGGTCCTACCACAGGATGCCCAAGATGACTTCGGCCCGGTTCGACTGCGCGCACCACGTCTCAGGAACGCCGTTGCACGATCGACAAATCCGCGGCTGAGCCTGTCGATGAGCTAGCGATCGGCGGCTAGTACTGTGTCAGGAGGGTGGCGCCAAACCTGGCTTCAGACAGCTAGGGGGTGTGAGGGGTCGAGGACGACCCCCAAGAGTGAAATCGAGGCATCGATGTAATGCCCGGCAACGTGCAACGACAGCGATTCCTTCTCGATATCCGAATTCAATTGCACACTATAAGTTCTTATTGTCAGAGTGTTCTTTCACTTTATCGAACTTCTTAAACATAGCTTAGAGGCTTTCGCCCCTAAGCTATTGAATTGGCGTCCCCGGGATTCGAACCCGCGTCGGCGCCGTGAAAGGGCGCTGATTGGTTGTATCACGTTGTAATTACAAGGCAGCGGTCGCTCTGCAACGCCCTGTAAGGAACGACTGAGAGCTCGATGGAACAGGCTTTGGTTGTACCGTTCTTGTACCGCACCTATGCACAGCATTTGAACCATTGGGGAACAGCTGAAGGGATGAACCCTTTGGGGCCCCTGGAAATCCTGTAGTAAAACAGAGAAGCCGCGAAGTTGGACGCTTCGTGAGCTGATT
>JBEKPJ010000125.1:0-7700 GCA_049520935.1 Terriglobales bacterium
GTCCTCTTCGGCGCGTCGAAATGCCACCACACTCCGGCCGGCAATCACTTCAAAACACCCCTTCTTATGGGCTGCCCGCACGTAGCCGCCATCAATCCCCACCGTCATCGGTCCATCCGGTAATCGTTGCTCGTGCTCTTCCGGCTGGGGTGCGACAGGATCCAGCGGTCGTTCTTCGCCCAGATCCGCCTCCATCCGCTCGGCGATAGCTTGCAGATGTTCCCGCACCGATTCGTGATTGGTCGACTCGCCTACCGGAAGCACTTCCTTCAATAAGTCGGCCACCTTCTCAAAGGGAATCAGCGAGCCCCACTTGCTTTCCAGATACAGCAACTCCGGACTGGTTCGTCCCTGCAGCCAAGCGGCGCTCGGTCGGAACGTCTTTGGGCCTGCGGACTGGCACGAACACCGCTGCCACCGCGGATTCGGAACCGGAACTGGTCCGAACACCGTCTGCACGGTGTGGATCCCGATTCCTTTACTGTGGTACCGCTGACCGCAACTTAGGCAGTTTCGCCGCCGCTGGAGATCTTCGGCTGTCTGCTGCGAAGCGACGAAGTCTTGTACCCCGTGCAGAATCGTTTTTCCATCCGCCAAACTCAGACCGAGGGTCTCCATTGCCAGTTGACGCCGTTCCGTCTCAATCACCGGACACCGGTGCTCGGCGCCGTCGTCGCTCATGCAAATCACTTCCACCCGGAATTTCATGCGCGGAATCTCCCGCGCTCCACCAGCGTCGCCAACCCTTGGTTGGCCTCTTGCAAGCTGAAGCGTTCCGGCTCTAACGGGCCGTACTGTTCCAATCGCTGATCGATGCTCTTGTAACCTTGATCGACGGTTTGCCGCAGCAAGTCCCAGGTATCGGCTGGCTGATCCGGGTCTGCGGCCGAAAGCATTCCAATCACCATCTCGACCTGCGCGGGTGTGCACATCGACTTGCCTTCTTTTTGCCGCTTCAGCATGAGGCGATACCCAGTGGGCCCGCCGCAATACTCCGGAGGAGCCGCACCGCGTCCCGCCAAACAAATCGGCACCCGATCGCCGTCCGCTCCCTCTTCCTGATCCAGAAGCCGCAACTCCCATTCCCAAAGGTCGATCGCACCGCAGGTGTAGAGAAACTTTTCCTGTGGCCGCAGCTGAAATTCGCTCAGTCGCTTGGACTTGGTTCGACGGTGAAAGCTGTTGAACTCCCGTCCGTGAACCCGAAAGATGTAGCCCAGACCCTCCCAGCCCAGCATGCTGCGGAAGACCTCATCGAAGCTGGGGAGATCCAGGGAATCGGGCACCACCAGAACCCGAATCACCATGGGGCTGACATTGCGCAGAACTGCTCGGTGTACCAACCGTTTGAAGGGAGTTTGTGGGTTCATCCCCTCAGGTTATTCCTTGCCCCCAGACCCCCGGGTTGCTGCTGCTCTCGAAGGCCACCGTCAGTTCGAAAACCAGGCCCGGGATGATACCGAGCAGGTAGGTGCCGAGCCTTTTTGGAATGACGTTCGATGCGTCGATCTTAATCATTCGGACACCGATCTCTGCGGGCTTGTTCGTGCCCGCACCCAGGGCCGATAAGTCTGTATGCTGACGCCCACACCTAGTCAGCCACTCGTAAACCCCTCCAACTCATGACTATACCACATTTTCGTGCGCCACGCAGAAATGCGTGATATTCTAACTTAGTGGAGGGGACCATGGGAGCCATTACGAGCCACCAGAATCTGGTTGTTTGGGCAGACCCGAGTGTGCTTGCCGAAGCCAAGAACACCTTTTCGACGTTCGAAGCCGCGGTTCGACCGATTCCAAGAACGTGCCGTTCACGGGACCTGCCCAAAACGCGGGTATCGATCGTTTACCTAGGACACTCTGAACCTCAAAAGGATCATGCCTCTTTCCTGGAATGCTTTAAGAGTCCTAAAGTTGGGTTCTTGCTTTTCTATATGCCGCACCATTCATCGCACCTTGCTTTTCGATGGGGCCAGATGGTGGGAAAGGATTGTCTAGAAAAGACAGATTGGGCCTTTAATTGGCAACACGTCAAACAGATTCTCCGCACAAGAAATGTTCTCGCCCATGTCATTTCAAATGAACATGAGGATTTTGATTTGGCCGCAGCGCGAAAGAGACTCGGTCTGACGCAAGAACAGGTGGCAAAGGCGCTCAAGGTTGCGCCAAGAACTGTTCAGAACTGGGAGAGTGGTATCGGTACGAGCCAAATGCCTAAGAAGACACAGGACTTGAGGGAGCTTCTGTCGTTGATGGATGAGTTTGTCATCGCTCCAAAGGAACAAGAATGGCTGCAAACGCCGCTATCCGCGCTTCACAACAGAAAGCCAATGCAGGCACTGGTCGAGGGGAAGATGCGAGATTTGATTGTTGAATTCTTGAGACTCAGAGAAGGACAACCCGTTTGACGTTCGACCGGAAGGAGCGCGATGCAATCGAGGCATGGGTTCAAAAAGCCCGGCCGCGTAGCGGCGTCTTCTTCCGCAGCGTCAGCTACCAATATATGGACCCAGAGACGGTTCTCAGTGGCAAAGGCACCATGCTCTATGGAGGCCGGTTCGCCTCAGTCGGTACTGCGGCTGTTTACCTTGCCGAATCCGATGCAGTTGCGTCTCACGAAGTCACCGCAAGAAAGGCCCGGCTCGGTGGCGCAGCGCAGATCTCGCTCGACAAGTATCCCCGTATAGTCTTTAGCGTTGAGTTCACGCTGTAAAAGGTGGTTGACCTCAGAGACAAACCTTTGACGAGGGGCATGGCGCCAATCCGCGACAAGTGCCTCGATGTCGATGACATCACATGGTCACAACAATTGGGCGATCTTCTCCTGACAAGTAGCGTCGATGGCCTATTGTTCCCGAGCACCATCGGCAGCGGTTTAAATCTCATCGTTTATAACCAGTGTTGTGCCCCTGGGGCCCTCCGCTTACAAAACAAAAAAGAGCTGCTGGCGAGATTGAAAAAGATTGCGGACGCCACGCGTTGACAGTCGCGCAAGCAGTTCTTCATGTCAGCACCTGCGAAAGAGTGGTGCAGACCTTCTTGCTTTATGATGGCTCCTTCCCGGCGACGGAGGTGCCGTGGCAGGCCGAAGTTCAGCCCCGAAGGATTTGGCAATTCCGATGATGAAAGGTTGCGGGGGTCTGGCTTCCCAGCAAGTGGTGTCAAGGTCCTGCGGCAAGCCTTCAGGAATTACAGGCTCCGAGGCGATGAACTTGGCAGCCATCATTCGCCATTACCTTCAGCACTACCAACCGCTCCATGACCACGAATTGATGTGGTTTCGCAACCAGAGTTCGCTGGAAGAGGCGTTGAGGATCGCTGCCGAAGCGCAGGACGACCGTGGACACCGCTACTCGCACCAGAGGAGGATCAAAACTCATGCAATCAGAGAAGCGACGAAACGGCTGGCTGAGGCGCATGACGAAATCCAGCGTTGTCCCACGTTCCACGAACTATGGAACGTGGTAGGGTCGCTGCTCGAACCGATTCCGGGTATAGGTGAACTCTACATCTATGACACTGCGCTTCGACTCGGCGCTCATTTGGGTCTGAACCCAGAGAAGATTTACCTTCACGCCGGCACGCGAACAGGGGCGAGGAAACTTGGTCTATTGTCCCCGCGAGACACTAGGCTATGGTTGGAGTCAAAAGAGTTGCCTGCACCTCTTCGCGATCTGCCGCCGCCCGACGTTGAGAACTTGCTCTGCATTTACAAGGACAGATTGTGACTATCTGCAAAACTTCAGCCACACTTAAGGCCCCTGACGTGCCAAGGTCCTATTTCGCGATCTTACCGCCCGCCGTCCAGAGACGGAGAATTCTGTCGGCATGGTCATCATTTGGGACGGGTCTCGTTCTGGGGCTGGGATGATCGGGCCGCACGCGTCATTCCTTTCCGGGCTGGTACGCCAGAATCTATGGATGAACATTCAAGTCATGAGATAATATGTTTGAGGAAGTGCACATGAGAGTCTTCATATCGTTCGCCGAGCAGGATGCGGACGCAGCGGCGAAGCTTGAGACAGCTTTGCGCAAACTAAATATCGAGGCTTGGTCCACACTTGATCTCCGCTCCGGGGAAGATTTGAGTGAGGCGGTAGACAAAGCGAGCGCAACGGCTGACGGGTTTATTTTTCTCCTCGGCGCGGGCGCTTTGGCAACTCCGCATTTGCTTACAGAATGGCGAGCCCTACTACGGAACGATTCGGAGTCAAACAAGGCACTAATTCCAGTCATCAACTCTCGGGACTCGTCGCCAGGTGAACTTCCCCCCTTCCTCCGCAATCGGCAGCCGCTGATCTTAACGACCAACTATGACGCGTTGGTCGAGCGCGTGCACCATCTCTTGGAACATCCAAATGAGACTAGGAATCACCACCTCGACGAAGAAGGGAAAGTGGATCAGGCCCATAGACTTGAGGAACTCAAGCAATTCGCCCTCGCCCTGAAGGATGATACTGCTGGCACAGCTACAGTTGAACATCGATGAGTGGTTGGGCTCAACCGGCATACGAGAAGTCCGTCTTCATTAACTGTCCATTTGATCCCCAGTTCCAAGACCTACTCCTGGCAATTGTATTCACCGTTTCGGCGCACGGTCTTGTTCCGCGAAGTGCTCGCGAAACCGACGGAAGTCCGGAGCCTCGTTTCTCCAGAATTCTCCGCACAATGTCGGAGTCGAAGTATTCGATCCACGACCTTTCCCGCTTTACGGGAGAGGGTGTAGACAATCACGCGCGATTCAACATGCCGCTCGAGTTGGGGATGGCATGCGCCCTGCGCTTTGAGCGCGAGTCGTCAGACCGACAACACAACTGGCTCGTGCTCGTTCCGGAGGGGTTCTCCTATCACAAGTTTGTCTCAGACCTAGCTGGTTTTGATCCTGGAATGCACTCCTATTCGGTTGAGTCAGTGATTCGAGAGGTTGCTGCCTGGCTCCGACTACAAGAAGATGCTATCGATCCCGCACCTTCCGCACTGCGAATCCACCGAACATTCGCCAGTTTCCGAAGCCAAGCTGCCGAGCTCCGCGCGGAGGCCCTCGAAAAAGAAACTTGGGCGGATCTCTTGCTGGCGGCATACAGAACTGTGCCAGCACCGTAAGAAGTAACAAGGGGTAGTAAGCCGGAACCGCCGACAATTTTGTCATCTTCTACTTCGCAACGCGAAGTCACCCAGGCTTACCGGAAAGACACGAAGCAATGAGTTAGGGGTACGGCCTCGAAGCGGACAAAAGTGTACGCTAAAGCACTCGATGACTCGATGCTTCAGGGTAGTCGAGGAATGGCAGAGTGAGCTGACGGCTCGGGGGGCAAGTCTTCTGTGACGGCAACTCGCATTGCGATACGAACGATGAGCCCATCGTTTCGCGGCCCGTTCGACATCTTTGCGTTTAACAGGGCTGGATTCGTCCAGCTTCATCCAAATTGCGGCGCGATAGATAACCCCAGCCGCGTCTTTGATTGTGTGGAACGCGGCTCCCTGGGCAGCCAGATGCTCCAGGTAACGACGTCTTGATTCATTCAACGGACCATTTTCGTGACGAGCGATTGTGCGTGGACAGCGATAAAGAGTCTTGAACATGGAAAGACCTCCTGGCCGGGAAGACTCTACTCCCACTCATTTGTTGTCCAGTGTTCAGTTGTTTAGTTGTTTGGACTCTGGCTCAGATTGGGGTCGCTCCTGCTTTCTACACGTAGCTCTTGCGATGCGGATCAAACACATGCGGATGCCGATTCCGTTGAAATAAGTTCAGCATTGCATCGAATCCCGTCATCAACTTGAAATTTGCGTTAAACTGTTAAACAGACGGCCCGATGCCCCAAGTGATCCAGGTAGTTCTCCCCATCCTGGTGACGGGTCCCTCGCCCTCAGTATCCTGGGGCAGCGCACCTGCGCCCCGCCCACTCCGCACACACTGCCTGTGCCCCAGCCCCCCCTCCAGCCTTGCTCGCTCGGGTAGCGGCCACAATGCTGCAAAATTCCGTTAACGGAATTTCGCACGGATGCTGCCGGAACCCCGTATAGGCTGTCATTGTGCTAGCGATTGTGGGCGGAGTGTCGTTCGTCATAGCAGTGCGCTGGTTTCGCCGGACGTAAAGCAGCCCTCGAAGGACTCCCTGCATCGTTCGTGCTCGGCGCCGATCCAGGCGTTACACCAATGGGGAGGGACCACCCTCCCCGATTCGCGAAACTACGGATGGTAGATTTGGACGTTGTTGTAGAGGGTGCCTTGACCCTCATTTCCGTTGCTGGAGCCTCCGAAACAGAAAAGAAGATTGTTCACCGCGGCTTCCCCGGCAGTGTTCGTCGCCAGCGGTATTGGGGCGACCGCGATCCACTTGTTCTCGCTCAAGCTGAACGATTCGACCGTTTTCAGAGATTTGGTATTATTCCTTCCACTGGCCGAATATAACTGCCCTAAAATGGATGCCGAACACACATCCCACCGGGGAGCGTGGTCCGACGCCAGACTCGTCCACGGGGAACTGGTTGGCGCTTTGTTCCCCTCGTTGTTGCCGGAGGCACCCGAGTCCGAGAGACCCGACGCGGCCACGATTGTCGATCCGAGCAGCCCCGCCGCCATTGAAGATTTGCCTATCAAAAGGGGCTCGTCCTCGGTCCAAGTATCAGTGCTCGGATCGTAGCTTTCCACGGTTGTGAGTCGTCCGCTGCCGTTGTTGAAGCCCCCAATGACGTAGATGATCCCGTTCTTAACCACCGCTTTGATACTGTCTCTTGCAGTCGGCATGGGCATATGGTGGGTGTCCCAGGTGTTGCTGGTGGGGTCGTATGATTCCACGACCTGCAACTGGCCACCATTCTGTTTTCCACCAATGACATACAAAATGTTGTTGACGACAGCGCCAGCGGGGACGTAGCGCGGAGTCGGCATGGACGCGCCGGTCGTCCACTTGTTGGTCGTCGGGTTATAAATCTGGTTGATGGCAATCTCAACACCGCCGTTCGCCCCGCCGACAACGTACACTTTGCCGCGGATTACTCCGGTAGCCGGGCCCTCTACCGCTGTCGGCATGTTGGCACCTTTCGTCCACGTGTTATGAGCCTGAGCGTAGGCCGGGATCTGTCCGGCCACCGATATTGCCGCCGCCACGGCTAGCCGGGAAAACGCGATCCGAAGACAAGGCATAGTTGGTTTCGCCAGAGTGTGGGCATTAAAGTTCGACATCTGATCTCGAATCATCGTCCCTCCTTTGTAACAGCGGCTCTTACTTCAGGGTAGCAAGGGGATTGTAACCGAGTTTGGATTGCGGGAAGGTTAATTCCTTCTGCGATCCCCGGATTCTGCCGTTAGCGGCAATGCTTGGTGGGCATGGTTGACTTGGGCATTCACGCTAGAGGAAACTGCGTCGGACATTGGTCAAAAGTCATCCCACATTGGACATCGAAACGGCGAAGTAGTGATGCCACTTGCTCTCTGCGTCCGCGCTATGCTCCTCGGTTATGCGATTGAGTGTGCATTGAAGGGTCTCTGGGTCAAGAATGGCAACAAAATCGTTATGAACGGAAGATATGTGGGCGTGACAGGAGCTAAAGACCACAATCTCATACAGCTATCTAACCCGCATTATTCGTGAGAAGTGGAGTGACAGGCGATTTTTAGTCTGAGCGATACATGATTGCGACGAGGCTGGAATTTGTTTCGATCGCATTACTGATTCCAGAGCAGTTAGTCGATT
>JBEKPJ010000126.1:0-7690 GCA_049520935.1 Terriglobales bacterium
TCCGGACGCGGGTGCTCGACGAGGAATGGGAAAACACGTTTCGGAGTTGGTACCCAGCATTTCGGCCGCAGGTCGGAGCGGAGGTCAACAACGCTGCCTGACCCCGGAATCTTCCGCTCTCCCGAAGGGAATCGTCGGGCGTTGTCGCTCTATAGAATATCCGCTTTTACGCTTTTACGGTGGGGAGAAGATGAAGATGAAGAGACTACCTTTGATAGTGGTAGCGTTGCTGCTGTCTGCCAGCGCAGCTTCGGCGGCAACAGTGTAGAAATGGACCGCAGGCTGGGACAACTTCAGCGAACCTCTTAACTACAAGAAGAGCAAGCTCACCTGGTCTGTGGACGCGGCGAAGAGCACATTGACGGTGACCTACACTTTGGTGAGTGCGACGCCCAACAAGCTTTATCAAGCCGGGATACACATCTTCTGCACGACGTTTCCCGCGACCTTCGGCCCGTTTCCGACTGACACGGGCGGCGGAGATTGCGCGGTGTATACAAGGCAAGGTGTGACCAAAGCGGCAGCCGGACTCTTTGTTGGTGTTGTCAGCACCGACATTAAGGGCGACGGATCCTTCAGTGTAGTGCTCGGCCCGATCGCCTCCGGCGCCTACGACGTTGAGTTCTGGATGCGCGACGGAGCTGGGGGTTGCGACGGTAATCAAGGCAGTGATTTCCAATCGCCCGGTCCGATATGGGGAGATGCCACCACGATTACCATCCCCTGACGTTTGCGTCTCGGCGGGGGCATTTGGCATTTGGGTGTTGATTATCACGCCGGTTCCAGATCCATTCGGCCCCATCGCTGAGGATCACTTTCCTGTATTGCTACACCCAATCCGCTGCGCTGTCCTTCCCGAGCGCCAGCTACTTTCACGGGCCCCACAAACTACGATTCGAAAGGAGTCTACTCGCCATGAAAACTGGATCGATATTTGCCACAAACTTGAGCGTTACTCGTTCCGCGCATTTGACAAGAAGAATTCTTCGGAGCTCGGGTGCGTGCGCGCTGGCGTCCTCAGGGGTCACCCAAAACCGGCCAATGAGGGTCAGTTGAAAACCGGCCAACGAGAATGAGGCCCGGGACGTTGATTTCGGCGTGAGGCATGTAGCCTTCGTCGATATGAGCAACGTCTTGAACGAAGCGAAAAAACAACAAGTGATTGGCCTGGGACGACTCGGATGGCCACTGCGGCGCATCGAGCAAGAGACTGGGGTGCGTCGAGAGACGGTCGGAGCCTATCTGAAAGCGGCCGGGATCGGGGTGCGGCCGCCCGGCGCGTGGGGGCGGCGACCGCCGGCAAAACCGGCCAACGAGAACCCGGTGACCACCGGGTCGGACGCAGCAGAACCGACCCCCACGATCAACCCCGACCCCAACACCGAAAACCTTTCTACTAAGGAAAAAGCGAGAGCAACTTCAAAACCGGCCAATGCGGTGACCACCGGGTTTGGCGTGGAGTCGACCGGCCTGGAAGTAGAAAATGCTAAGCGGATTCGATCCGCCAGTGACTGCGAGCCGTTTCGTGAAGCCATCGAGTTAGGTCTGAGCCGCGGTCGGGATGCCACCGCCATCTGGCAAGACCTCATCGTCGAGAATGGGTTCGACGGGGGCTATCAGACGGTCAAGCGCTACGTGCGCAAGTTGCGCGGAAACCAGCCACTGCAGCCACGCGCGGTGATTGTGACCGGACCCGGAGAAGAGTCCCAAGTGGACTACGGCACAGGCCCCATGGTCCGGGATCCGCAGACCAGAAAATATCGACGCACGCGATTGTTCGTGATGGTGCTCGGCTGTAGCCGCAAGGCAGCGCGCTTTCTGACCTTCCGTTCCAGTTCGCGCATCTGGGCCGAGTTACATGAGAAAGCCTTTCGTCGATTGGGTGGCGCTACGCGGGTCGTCGTCCTGGATAATTCGCGCGAAGGCGTGCTCGTCCCCGACATCTACGATCCCACTCTGAATCCTCTCTATCGCGACGTTCTGGCGCACTATGGCGCGGTCGCCCTGCCTTGCCGGATCAAGGATCCAGATCGGAAGGCTTAGGTTTCACACTGCACCTCATTGGTTACACGCCGATATAGTTTGTTGCACGGTTGTTTGCAAGTACGATTGTTTATGAGCAAATTTTCGTGGAAGATCTGGGGCGGGTGGCTCATACAAGCATCCTCCACTATCGTTGTAACGATGCACCTGTAGTAACCCACGATATTGCCAGTCCTTTACGGAAGGAACCGCGAGGCCAAGACGTTCTGCCACTTCTTCCGCAGTCAGCTTCCCGGCGGCACGCAAGCGAGTATAGCGATCGGTCAGCTTGTAAGCATACTTGAGACGCAGGATCTTGGTTCCTGAGAAAGACTGGCCTGATCCAGAGCGCATTCCTTTTTGGTTGAGAATCAAAGCAATTTCCCGTTCCGTATGCTCGCCCAGTAGTCGATCGATCTCCTGGATGACGGCAGCATCTGTCTTCCGAAGCTCAGGTGCACCTCGTGGAAGAGGCAGTGTAAAACTCTTCGTGGCGCCGCCTTTGAAACGCACGTGCATCGTGATCTCACCGCGTTTAATCAGCGTAACGTCTTCGATCATCAAGCGCACCATACGCTTCCGCTCGCGGTCCGGTGTGCTCGGATCTTGCCATAGCCGAGGAAAATCCGTGACCAAAGCTGCAATGCGAGTGCGCTGGGCTTCATCGACCACGACCCGATCCGCTTGACGTTGCCGGTCGTATTGTTCTTGAACTTCGTTCACAGCACGCAGTTTGTTGTTCCATTCCGCTTCGAGGGCATCGGCAACCAGCCGATTCGCGGGGTCGACGTGCATGTAGCGACGTTGCGCCAGATCACACTCATAGCGGGCGCGCTCGACCTGTTTGCGGCGCAATCGGTCTACTTCCTCCATGCGAGCTTGGATCTCCTGCTGGACAGTGAGAGCTACATCCAGCGCCAATGGGGTCATACTCTCGACCAGTAAATCGCTGATGGTTTTATCGATCTGTTCTCCCGGTACACGTTGGCACAGGGGTTGCCCATGCTCGATACCCTCCCGCTGACAAACGTAATCGGGCACGCGGCTCCCAGCAGGATCGTGATAACGAACTGTCATTCGATTACCACAGAGGCCGCACAAGACCAGTCCTTGCAGCAAAGCGGGACCCTCGCGAGGCGGACTTTTTCGCCGGTCGTGGCCGAGGGCTTGCGCATTCTCTCGCAATCGCCGCTGGTTACATTCATATTCTTCCCACGTGATGTATCCGGCGTGTACGCCAGGTAACAGAATCCACTCGCCCCTGGGAAGCAACCGATAGACCTCGCCTCCATCCGGCGTCTTACGGATGTGCGTGCGTCCGTAAACAAACGCGCCAGCATAGCGGGGATTATGCAATACCTGCAGCGCGCGACTATGCGTCAGTTCTACCCACAGCAAGTCGCCTGTACGCGGACCCTTCTTTAACCGTCGTGGGAAAAGAACTTTCTCTTTATGAAAAGCTTTCATGGTCGCCATCGCTGAACCGGTGCGTGTGAAGATCTCAAAAAAATGCCGCAAGCTCTCTTGCACTTGCTTGTCTGGGTCGAGCACGGGATGGCTTGCCGCATCGTAAACCAAGCCAACGGGAAGCGGGCACTGCAACTCGCCTCGGTTGGCCTTGTTCAAGATGCCGCCTTGTAGGCGAGACTTGATCACGTGCAACTCCGCCTCGCTCATGGTTCCCTTTAGCCCAAGTAATAATCGATCATTGAAGTGAGCTGGATCGTAGATACCGTCTTCATCGAGAATGAGGGTGTCGGCCAGGGCACAGATCTCCAGGAGGCGGTGCCAGTCGGTGGAGTTGCGTGCCAGACGGGAGACTTCTAGGCCCAGCACGATCCCGGCCTTCCCCATACCTACCTCGGCTACGAGTTTTTGGAACCCTTCTCGATCCACGGCAGATGCGCCTGACTGCCCCAGGTCACTATCGATAACCACGATCTGCTCTGTCGCCCAGCCCAAAGCGATGGCATTTTGCCGGAGTGCGTACTGACGTTTGGTGCTCTCGGTATTCTCGAAGACCTGTCGTATCGTCGCCTGCCGAACATAGAGATAAGCGTTACGTTTGAGATGTGCGGCTGTCACTTTCTGATGTGCATCAGCTCTCATACACCGCCTCCAGAGGGCCACCGAGGATAACTCCAGCGAGAATGCTTGCCATCTGTACTCGAACATCGAGCGGGTTTGTGGGACGGGGGGCAGATGGCGGTACGGCCTCAACACCGGGTTTTTGCACACAGGCAGACCAGGCTCGTATCCAGGCTGCCATCCCCTCACGAAGCAGCAGATCAAGGCCTAGCGTCGGTTGGTGCCCCGCGGTTAAGGAGAGAGCATCGTCCCGCAGTTGCTCGTAATGAGTCGTTAGTTCGTGATGGCAGGTTGTGGAGATGGTCGTCATCGCTTCGACCGGCGCCGGCGCCGTTTTTTTTGACTGCGCGCCAGTGCCCGCTCGATGGTTCGTGGATGAACCAGCCTTTGGAATCTTTGCTGGACCAGATCCCCTAATTGCGCGGTCCGCAATGCGGCATTCTGCTGGCGTGCTTGTTGAAGGAACTCGAGGATCTCCGGGGTGAGCTTGTGAGCTGCCTTGGGCCCCCGTTTCTGTGGGATGAGCCCCGCCAAACCAGCTTGTTCGAACGCCGCCTGAGCTTGGTAATACGAAGGGCGAGAGAAGCCAAACGCGGCCGCGGTTGTGGAAACAGGTCGGCCTTCTTTCTGCACCCGACGAAGCATCTCGTACTTGACTTGCACTAAGTCGTGCGCATCGAAGAACTCGCCTTGTCCGAACAACTCGTCGGTCACGGTCTCCGGGCGGCGATTGAGGATGCCTTGCTGCCGCAGACTGTCGTGTTTGGGATCGCTGAGCGATCGCTTTGCCATTGTGCTCTCCCCCATCAAGAAGCGTAGCGAGTGTAAACATAATTATATACATTTCTCTAAATGTCAACCTCTTCCTAGGTGTCAACTCATAGGAGAATCAAAGATATAAACTGCGCCATTGTGCTTTACAGATCGCGACTTTTGCAACCTCTCGTGCTGTCATATTTGACATAATTACCCTTACATTTTCGGCGTAATTTGCTTTACACATGAGGGTGTCTTTCATCGAAGTTCTTCTAACAGTTCCGCCAGTTCGATCAGGTCGGTGTAGCGGAACAACGACCGACCCGATGCAATCGCGACGAATGGATCGATGCCACCGGCATCCGTACAGCTCGCCACAATAGCTTGCAATCGCTCTTCGGCATCGTAGAAATAGACTCGGTCCTCGCCCCAGTTCTTGCGATAGTCCACAAGTTCAAACTCGCGCCCGAATAGTGGATGGAAGGGATGGATTACGCGGAAATGTTTCTTCGCACCGTCATCACCGGGTGCTATTGACGACTTTTTCCAAAGGAAAAGTTGAGTCGGGCGTCGGTCACGCCCAACGAGCGCTCCAGGGAAAACGCTTTGAGAGCTTGGAGGAAGCCCAAGCCTATCTGGATCATTGGGAGACAAGCTGTGCCGATACTCGCATTCACGGCACCACAAAACGACAAGTCGCCACCATGTTTGCCGAAGAAAAGCCAGCCTTGCTACCGCTTCCCCTGGAACCTTTTCGCTACTACCAGCATGGCAAGCGAGGCGTGAATCTGGACGGCTGCGTCGAAGTCGATGCCGCCTACTACGGCCTGCCCCCGGGTTGGATTGGACGCGAAGTGAATGTGCAGTGGGATGAGCTTTATGTTCGCATCCTCGATCCCAAAAACGGACTGCTGCTGCGAGAGCACCTACGGCAGAAACGGGGCTGGTATCGCATAAAAAAAGAAGACCGCCCCCAGCACATGCCGCTGCAGGTCTCCCAGTTACTGTGGCGAGCCGGACGAGCCGGCTCTCACATCGGCACACTCTGCAACCTTATTTATAGCCAGCTCGGAGAAGTCGGCATTCGTCGCGTCCTGGGCGTGCTCTCGCTGGCCAAGAAGTTCGGCACCGCCGCGGTCGAGGATGCCTGCGCGGCCGCGCTGGAAATGGGCGTGCACGAACTCCGCTTCGTTCGTCGCTATCTCGAACGGGCCCCACAACTTACCCTGCGGCAAGTCGACCCGCTCATTCGCGAACTGGTCCACTACCGCGATCTCATTAACCTCAGAACCCAGGAGCCAGAAGATGAACCTCATTGAGTTGAACCGTGCTTTAGGACAACTACGGCTGGGCGGAATCGCCGCCGTACTCGAAACCCGCCTGCACCAGGCTCAGACCGAAGCCATGCCCCCGATCGACTTCCTCTCCTGTCTCGTCTCCGACGAACTCACTCGTCGTGGCGAGCGATTGCTGGAGCGAAGAGAAAAACAGGCCGCCTTCCGAGACGCTCAGAAAACTCTCGATAACTTCGACTTCACCTTCAACCGCAAGATGAACCGCAGTCTGGTGTTCGATCTCGCTACCGGCGCCTTCATCGCTCGCCACGAAGACGGTTTGTTCCTTGGACCGCCCGGCACCGCCAAGAGTCATCTCGCTCAGGCCATCGGACACGCCGCGATCCAACAGGGCTATCGCATCCTCTATCGCGAAACCCACAAACTACTCGACGACCTTGCCGAAGCCACCATCGACGGAACCCGCAAAGAATGCTTGGAACTATTCGTTTCCGTACCGCTTCTGATTATCGATGACCTCGGCATGCGGAAGTTACCCATGACCGCCGCCGAGGATTTATTGGAAATCGTAATGCGACGCTACGAGCGCGCCAGTACTTTGCTCACGTCGAATCGACCGGTAGAAGACTGGGGCAAACTGCTCGGCGACAGCGCCGCCGTTACCGCTATGCTCGACCGCCTCCTCCATCACGGCCATCTACTCAAATGCGGTCCACGGAGTTGGCGCACAAAAACAGACTTGCCTCCTCAGCAGGCGACGGAGTAAAACAACCTTGTCCCAGGCCTCTTCCGTTGGCCGGTTTTGAAGTGACCACCGTTGGCCGCTTTTGATGTGACCCCTGAGGCTGGCGTTGGCCGTCGTGCTTGCGATCGGAGTCATCGCGACGCCATCGGCGCAGGCCCAGACCTTAAAAACACTTTGGAGCTTTAACGGAGCGTCGGACGGATCTTCCCCCGTAGCAGGTTTAATCATGTCGAATGGCATCCTCTACGGGACAACCCAACTGGGGGGCGCTCACCAACAAGGAGTTGTGTTCGAGCTGAGCGCAACTGGGAAAAAAGGGACAGAGAAAGAGACTGTGCTGTATAGCTTCAAGGGCGGCAAGGATGGGGTGCACAGCCACATGCGGGTTTGGTCATTGACAGTGCGGGCAACCTCTACGGAACAACTTTCGAGGGCGGCGGTGGTAGCTGCTTAGCAGGAGCCTGTGGAACGGTTTTCAAGATAACCGGGAAGAAGGAAAAGGTGCTGTACAGATTCGAGAGCATGCAAAGTTGTGGGGTGATCAGGCAGCGGCCGCGACCTGAAGCGGTTCCGCGATTGGCCGAAATCCGGTTCTTCCTCAATTTCGGTGCAACGGGGAGCCACGAGACATCGGCAGTAATCGGGCTCGTAAGAGTTCGAAACCGGCTCGACCATACATCTGGCGCTTGAGCGTCTTTAGCCGATTGATGTGACCTTCCACCGGACCATTGCTCCAACTTTCTCGGAGCGCGTTCTTCACCGCGGCCAGATCGTGTTTTAACGT
>JBEKPJ010000127.1:0-7380 GCA_049520935.1 Terriglobales bacterium
GAATCACCATGGGGCTGACATTGCGCAGAACTGCTCGGAGTACCAACCGTTTGAAGGGAGTTTGTGGGTTCATCCCCTCAGCTTATTCCTTGCCGCCAGACCCCCGGGTTGCTGCTGCTCTCCTGTCCAGCGTCGCTACGTCCTACTGCGGTTCGTCTGTGGAAAACATTCCGCTCCAAGCTGAACGCGATTCCGGTAGACGAACAAAACTGTTCGCCTTCCCACCGGAACGGCGTTCACCTTCCCACCGGAATCGCGTTCACCTTTGACCGGATTCCCCACAATGTCCCAAAAACTCGCTCATCTCGGCATTATCCCGGGCGCGAGCTGCGCTCCGTGCAAGGCCACTCCACTGCTGTCAACGGCGTGGCGATGAGTAGGGACGGGCGGCTGGCAGTCTCCGCCTCTAACGACCAGACACTGAAGGTGTGGGAGATTGATAGAGGGGTACTGCTGGCCACCTTTACCTGCGACGCCCTGGCAATATGCTGTGCATTTTCTGATGTCATCAAGCTGATCGCCACAGGCGATGCCGGCGGCCGCATAAACTTCCTCCGCCTCGAAGAACCGAAACCGAAGAGCTGACCGCTCCTTCGACCGAACGCTGGGTCGAAGGGCCATGGTGGGGCAGAGTAGCAAGGCGCGGAACGGTAGGCAGTTGTCGATGAAGTGCTGCACAGTCGCCATATCTGTGTCCGGTTCGATCTTCTCGCCCCGCAACTCTGCGTCAAAGCGCAACCCCGAGTCGTAGAAGCCCTTGCCCATTCCGGGAAACAATTTAGGACTGCCGTTCTTGAATGCCTCCTCAAACGTTTTTGGACGCGGTATGCTCTGTGCCGCAAAGATTGGGTCGAGCTTGTCGCGTAGCTTAATCCACATTGCTTTATAGCTCTTAATCGAGGCGTTTTGCTCCGTACTCTGAAGGTTCGCCAGTGCATCATCCGCCGTAAGTTCGCCGGTGCGAATCTCGTCGAGGCCGGCGAGGAACTGGTTGGCCTTTGCTATTTCGGAGACCAGCGAAGCCGTGAACATATTGAGGCGCAGCTGACGTTCGAAAGTCCAACGACCGATTCCTAGACACGGCTGCGGCGTTCATCTTCATCTTCCAACTGTTTTCCTTCGACTGGATCCCCCGATACTCTCAGATTGCCGCGCGAGTGATTGACGTTGGAAGTCGCTGGAGATGCGAAATCCCGGCCCGACAAAGGTCGATCCGCACAATCACTCGCGGGACAATCTGCCCACAAGATCTGGTCGAGGGCGAGGCTGTGGGACTGACAGGAATCCTATCCCGGTCGAGCCGGAAGATACAGCCAGGGCCCTTCGTCCTGATATCCTTATACTGTTAGAGTTGCAAGTCGAAGAGTGTGAAATGAGCCTTCCTGAAAATTCTTCGTGGAAAACACGGCTGGTGGAACGTGGCTTCCCGGATCGTTCCTTCGACATCGAGTTTTGGCAGGAGCAGGGAGATGAGGCCATCTTTGCGGCTGCATGGGAAATGGTCGAATTAGCCGAGGAAATCAACCATGGCAGAAAGCCCACACTACAAAGAACTGCTACAACTCTTAAACGAATTCGAAGTTGAATATTTGATTGTCGGTGGCTACGCAGTGATGAAGTACGGCGAGCCGCGTTATACGAAAGATCTCGATGTGTGGGTGCGCAATTCAGCACAGAATTCAATCCGAGTAGTCGCATCACTCAAACAGTTTGGGGCTCCTCTAGAGCATGATGGGATAAATGCGGAAACATTCAGCGGAAAGCAAGTGGTCTACCAAATTGGAGTCGCTCCCGTGCGCGTCGATATTTTGACCGAGATCACGGCTGTTGAGTTCTCCGATGCGTGGCAAAAGAAGGTCCCAAGCAGTTTCTTCGGCGTTCCGGTTAATTTCATTTCCCTGGATGACCTCTTGACCAACAAGCGTGCTTTAGGTCGCGACAGCGATCTGACAGACCTTAAGCGGAATTCGAACTCAGCAAAACCAGAAAAATAGGCTGCAACATACCCTCTTCCGATTCTGGCTCGCCACCTCAAGATCCTCTCCGGACATCGTGTGCGCAATCTGGCCAGGCGCCTCTTGGATGCCCGCGAATTGCGAACTGCTGACAGCAGGCGACTAACTGCGGCTCTGACCTGGTGTCAGCACTGTCCGGCAGGTAGAGATTTTGTGTGCGAGATCGACGACTCTCCAAGGCCGCAATAACGGCCGTTTTCTCAGTCCAGTAATTTTCTTAAGCAGCCCGTCTCGAACTTGTCTGGAACACCTTTATTAATCCCCCGCTTTCCATGGCTCGGATTGAGTCGCGGGATTGCCCTATGACCACTTTCAAGTTTTTAAGTGACAGGAGGACATCAATGCCAAAGAGCGTAAACAAAGTCATCCTTGTTGGGAACGTTGGCAAAGACCCCGAGATCAGGTATTCACAGAGCGGCACTCCGGTCGCCAACTTCAGCCTCGCTACCAACGAAAGGTTCAAAGATCGCAGCGGTGAGTGGCAGGACCGGACGGAGTGGCACAACATCGTGGCCTGGCAGCGTCTGGCGGAGATCGTTGGGGAGTACGTCGCCAAAGGCTCCAAGGTGTACGTCGAAGGCAAGCTCCAGACCGCAAGCTGGGAGGACCGACAGAGCGGAGAGAGGAAATACCGCACTGAAATCGTCGCCCGCGACCTGCTCCTGCTGGGCCCGCGGGAAAACAGCGGCGGCGACCACCAACGTCCGACGCACAACGAGAATCAGGACCAGCCTTCCCACGCTGGCTCCGGCGAAATTGTGGACCAGGATATTCCATTCTGAACGTCTGTGAAATCCCTTTCCCATCCTTAGTGAGCTCTCGGTAAGCTTGCATGATGAAGGATGCGAAATCATATCTCTCCCGGCGAAGCCGCCGGGATATGCTTCGTGGCGGCGTTTGCAAACGTCGGATCAAGCGCTCCGGAACGGGATTTCGCGTCACCGGCCATTCGAAAGGGGAAGTGCGCGCCGCCTCCCCCACGTCAACCACATTCCGGCCGCCATCAGGAGAAGCGCGAGCAAGGCATAGATGCTGCCTTCCGGCCCCGTGGTCCCACCACTCCAGAACGCCTTTCCAACCGGGTGCGTTGCATAGAGATGTCCTTGTGCCACCACACCGCTGTTTGCGGTTCCGTAAAAGTAGCTTTCGGCGAACCCCAATCCGGTGTGCACGCCCACTATCCACCACAGAGACCCAGTCAATTTCAGGCTGAGACAAAATACGAGCCCGGCGGCAATGGCAGCCAAAATACCAATGGGTGATTCGCCTTCGTTGCCGACATGAAGCAGTCCAAATAACACGGAGAGGACTGCAGCGGCCCCCCAGAAAGTCAGTCTCCGCGTCAGGGTGAACTGCAGATAGCCCCGCAGCAACCCTTCTTCAAAGAAGGCTACGACCAGAAACATCGCGAACCAAAGCAAGGCGTACTTCCAGGCGAGGAGACCGTGGACCATTTTTCCATCAAACGCCAGCGCGTGCGTTATCCAGAGGAGGCCCACAAGTCCCGAGATGAGGAGAAACCCGACGACAGTCCCGCTCACGAGCCTTATCAGCTTGCGATTGCCCCGGAACCCATAGCTGAAGACGGACCGCCTTTCGATCCTCGCCATGATCAGTGTGGCGAGAAAGAGGGCTCCCAGTTGCGCGCTCTCGCGCAGCAGGGACGGTACCGGCATGATCGTCTGGCTTCGTTCTGTGTGGGTGATCGCCCGCACCAGAGCGCGGGCACTGAGGCCAAAGGCGAGAACAAGAGAAATGAAGAGCAGCGCACTCCAGCCGGTCCGCAGCCCTTGATTGCCTACAAAGATGATAGCCAGGGACCGTTTCCCGTTTGGAGGCGTGTCGGGCGTCCGGAGAGGCTCCCGGCTTACCGCCTCGTGGTCTTCGTTTGCACTCGGTATCTTCATCGGCTGATTCTGGGGAATGGGAGCAGGATCATTGCGTGGGAACCTGCGATCCCTGACGCGGCAGGAGTCGCAGCTCCCAGGTCTCCGCGACGAGATCGTCTCTTCCCCACTCCTGGCAGGGCTCTTCCTTTACGAGTTTGAAATGCTCTTGCTGGTAGATTCTCCGTGCGGCCTTCAACTCCCGCTGCGTCCAGAGAACAATCTTCTCGTAGCCAACCTGGCCGGCAAACCGAATGCACTCCTGGACTAGGCGTCTTCCAATCCCCATACCTCGCGCAAACGACTCCACAAAAAGGGCTCGGAGTTGGGCGGTCACGGCGGACCGATGCACCAGGATCACGGCCCCGGCACGTTCGCCATCTTTCTCCGCAATCCAGCAGCAACAATCACGCTGCGCGTCGAACTTTTTTACGAAGTCCGCGACGATCTGCGCCACGAGTGCTTCGAACCGCTGATCGTAACGCTGATCGTTCCAGTACAGTGTGCCATGTCGCGATACGATCCAGCCAAAGTCTCCGGGCTGATGCGGACGAAGCAGGAACGCGTCGTGACGAACTGGGGCCGGGCTGAGAATTTCCTCGATGCGCTGCATCGCCTGGAGCAGTTGCTGCTGTGCATTGGGAGAAAGCGGTGCGAGCATCTCCTGCACCTGCTCGTTGGATCGTTCTTCGAGCGGCCGCAGTGCCGCGGCGCCCTGGCGGGTGAGAGATAAAAGCGTCTGCCGCCTGTCCAACTGCGATGTGACCCTCTTAAGCCAGCCGTTCTTGCCGAACTTGCTGAAGATTCGGCTCAGGTATCCGGGATCGAGTCCGAGTTCGCGGGAAAGCTGCTGGGCTGTGGTGTTGGAGCGGTGCGCCAGTTCATACAGGAGGCGCACTTCCGTCAACGACAGGGAAGACTTGTATACGCCCTCTTGGAGAATGCCAATCTGCCGCGTATAAAAGCGGTTGAAACGGCGGATCGGCTCAATCGGATCTGTGCGAGATGACTGCAAGCGATCGCCCATATAGCAGCAGCATAGGAATAATGATTGCCTCTGTCAAGTAATGTATGTGCCTTGGGCATTAATCAAAGAAAGGTTGAGCAGTGTGTCTGAGAGGGTGGCCGAAAAACCACTTCGCGGTTTTCCGGTTGTGGAGCCTGGCTTTACGCGCATTTTCCGCTGCTTCCTGACCACGGCCGCCGAGTATCCGGCCGGTAGTTCATCATACCTCCGTAGTTCGGTCCAGGATGTCGTGCTAGTTCCATGGCATCCATTCCGCCGGCTGGCGGCCAGTTCACGGGCACGGCGCTGAAGTTGGATCAGTGTCGAGGTTCCCATCCGCATCGGGCCAGGATTCCAGAAGCGCTGTGACAGGCAGTGGCGGAAATGGCGCGTCAGCATGGTCTGTATGCGGTGGCTCGTCCGTTAGCGCCTGGAACGGGGGCACAACGCTCGGGACGGGCACGATTAGCGGCGGGATCGCCACGTACAGCACCTCGACACTGCCGGTGGGTTCGAATTCGATCACGGCAGCCTATGGCGGGGACGCAAACGACAACAGCAGCACGTCTTCCGCGTTGACGCAGACGGTCAACAAAGCGACGCCGACGGTCACCCTTACCTCTTCGGCCAACCCGTCGACCTATGGAAGTTCAGTGACGTTTACCGCGACTCTTTCCATTTCGACGGCGACCGGGACGGTGACGTTCAAGAATGGGAGCACGACGTTGGGCACCGGAACCGTCAGCAGCGGGAAGGCAACATTCAGCATTTCGACTTTGGCGGTAGGCTCGAATTCGATAACGGCCGCGTACGGCGGGGACGCAAACGACAACAGCAGCACATCTTCGGTGCTGACCCAGACGGTAAAAGCAAACACAGCAGTAACACTAGCATCGTCGGCGAATCCATCGACCCATGGATTGTCCGTGACGTTCACTGCCACGGTGTCGCCCTCCACGGCGACGGGGACAGTGACGTTCAAGAACGGGAGCACGACGCTCGGGACGGGCACGATTAGCAGCGGGACCGCCACCTACAGCACATCGACGCTGGCGGTGGGATCGAATTCGATCACGGCCTCGTATGGCGGGGATGCATACGACAACAGCAGCACGTCCTCAGCATTGACGCAGACCGTAAACAAGGCTAATACGACGGTGAACCTAGCTTCGTCGGCAAATCCATCGGTATATGGTTCGTCAGTGACATTCACGGCCACGGTGACGCCCTCGACAGCGACGGGTACAGTGACGTTTGCGGATGGTGGCACAACGCTGGGAACGGGGACAATCAGCGGCGGGATCGCCACGTACAGCACGTCGACGCTTGCGGTGGGATCGAATTCGATCACGGCTTCCTATGGCGGGGATGCAAACGATAGCGGTAGCACGTCGGCCACGTTGACGCAGACCGTGCAGAATTCTGTAACTCTCACATCTATCTCCGTCACCCCACAGAACGCTGCGTTGCCTATCGGTGCTACACAGCAATTCACTGCGACGGGAACTTATTCCAACGGGACCCAGGGCAACGTAACTTCCACCGCAACGTGGACTACGTCCGACGGTACTATCGCCACGATAACGGCTGCAGGAATTGCGACTGGCGTTGCTGAAGGGCCGGTGACGATAACGGCAGCCGTTGGCGCGATCAATGGCTCCGCAACCATTACCGGAAGCCCTTCTCCGTTCAGGTTCACGGGAAGCCTTAACACAGAGCGGATCTACAACACAGCGACGGTTCTACAGAATGGCCAGGTTCTGATTGTTGGGGGATATGGTATCGGAGCGAACGGCACCGACGATATCGCAGTCTGCGAACTATTCAACCCAGCTACAGGAATCTTTACCCCGACGGGTAGCCTCAACTTCCCCCGCTACTGGCACACGGCAACGCTTCTCCAAAACGGCATGGTGTTGATTACGGGAGGGGTGTCATGGAATACGGCCGATGGCTACGATGTTGACCAGCCCGTGGCTGAGCTTTACGACCCGGCGACGGGATTGTTTTCTCCTACGGGCAGCCTCAACTTCCCCCGCGTGGATCACACAGCAACACTTCTACAGAACGGGCAGGTGTTGGTTGCAGGAGGAGGAGGTTCCAGTGGGCCAGCGGCGACCGCTGAGGTATATAAACCGGCGACCGGTATTTTCACTAATATGGGCAATCTAAACAACCCACGGAGTTCCCATACAGCAACACTGCTCAACGACGGCACGGTATTGATTGCGGGCGGCGGTAATGGTAACCCTGGCCTTATTGCTGCTGCTGAGATCTACAATCCCACAGCTGGAACATTCACTCCGACGGGCAGCCTCAACAACCCCCGATACTGGCACACGGCAACGCTGCTAGCCCGCATTATTCGTGAGAAGTGGAGTGACAGGCGATTTTTAGTCTGAGCGATACATGATTGCGACGAGGCTGGAATTTGTTTCGATCGCATTACTGATTCCAGAGCAGTTAGTCGATT
>JBEKPJ010000128.1:0-7284 GCA_049520935.1 Terriglobales bacterium
CGGGAGATACAGCTTTGGTCGCAGTAGCGGAAACCTGTCGAGGATGCACCGGAAGTGCGTCCAAGAAACGCGCCCTCTCCAACTCCGGCTGGTAAGCATGATGCGCCAATAGCGCTTCACCGCCCCATGGACTCGCTGCAGTGCGCGGATATTCCCGGCAATGCCGTAGTACGCATAGTGGCCGCGGAGCATTTGATTGATATGGTTCGCTTGATCTCGGAGGGGCAAGTGCCGCATCCGCTGCATCTGGTCCAGCAGGCGTGTTAACCCGCATCGTAAGCGTGCCTTTTCCGTACGCAATCCAACCCGAAAGTTTCCTTTCCGATTGAGACTGCAGTACAGCGTAAAACCCAAGAAGTAAATCGTTTCCGGGCGTCTACGGCACCCACTGAAGTCCAGCGCCTTTCACGGCGCACTGTTACGTCAACTATCCTGTGGCAGACCGTGGTCTCGCTGATGATGAAGATTGTTTCGCGTTGATCGGATTAGGTTTCCGGAGAACATTGCTTTCCCGCAATCTCGCCTGTATAGTCGCGACTGGCCTGTAGTGGGTCCGCCGACGGAGCTTCTCTCCTCCCTAGCTGTTCCTGTCGCACGATGAGACGCGCAAGCCTAACTGTAAAAGTCAAAAGTCTAAGAATGGAGAAAAGCAAATGAGGAAAGTCCTGTTATCTGTGTGCCTCTTGGCACTTTGTGACCTGACTCTGTTCGCTCAAAACGGAGAGATTCAGACCGGGTCCGGCGGGCCAGCTCCTGCTGCCGCCCACAACACCTGGACCAGCGGCGCGCCCTTGCCGACCGCCGTGGCCAGCGCGGCCTCGGCAGTACTCAAGAACGAGATCTATCTGGTCGGCGGCAATGACGCGACAGAGGTGGTTGCCGACGTGCAAATCTATAATCCTGCGACCAACGGCTGGAGTACCGGTGTGCCCTATCCAGTGATCATCTCAGGAGCGAGCGCAGCCGTGGTGAAAAACGTTTTATACGTGTTTGGCGGATCCCAGGGCGAAGGTTTGCCCACGAACGCCGTATATGCGTTTAACCCCAAGACCAAGACCTGGACTGCCAAGGCGAATATGCCGACTGCCAGGTGGTTAACCGCGACTGTGGTTGAAAGCAACATCATTTATGTGATCGGCGGTATCGCCAGCCCCACCGAATACCTCGCGACGGTCGAGAGCTACAATCCGGCAACCAATAACTGGACCGAAGAGACGCCGCTGTTAGAGGACACACAAGGACCTGCCGCCGGTCTGCTCGGAAGCGCAAAGACTGGGTACACGATCATGGTCACCGACGGCGCCAACCAGCCCGGCCAAATCACCGGTGCCTCCATGGGCTACGACGCTGCCACCAACACCTGGGAGAGACTCGCCGTCGATCCCGAAGCACGCGTTCTTTCCTGCTATGGATCCATCGGTCCTAAGTTCTATGACGCCGGCGGCTATCTCAACAATGCCGGTCCGGCAACCACTGTGAACGAGTACTTCGACCTGTCGAAAGGATTTGGACAAGGACTATGGACGACGACGCTCGCTCCCATGCCCCAGGGAATCTTTGATGGCAGCTCGGCGGTTTACAAGGGACGACTCTATTGCATCGGCGGCTTTGCCGTCTGGAACGGAGCCCCAATCAACAACGTGCAGATTTATCAGCCGTAGGTAAGGTGTTCCGGGTCAGGAGCGGGCCGTATGATGCCCACCTGCCCAACGCCGTCTTGGCTGCTAAATCTCGTCAATCTGACGCAAACAGATTAGCACAAGCTTGCGCCGTCTGTTCGCCCCCGAGTGGGGCAAAAGTGCAATGAAAGTGCAATGAATGAATTGGAGCTCTGAGCTAAGGTGTTGCAAGCACTTGCCGGAGAGGTGGCTGAGTGGTTTATAGCACCGGTTTGCTAAGTTGTTAAAAACAACAGCTTTATTTTATTTTCAACGACATAGCTTACGTCAATCTCCACCATCTACGTTGTATTGCGCCGAGGTTGATCGAGATCATGCAATGAAATATGGATATGACGTGAGCGATACACGAACCACAGGTTAGCTACCCGCGGAGGGGCTGCTCTGGAAGTTCGCCAATCGAGCGAGGTGACGGAGCTTCCATTGGTCGGGGAGCCAATCGGATAATTCGCTCATTTTTGCCTGGGGTAGATTCATCAACAGCTGCATGAGATAGAGCTGGGGATCCGCCTCGTGCTGGCGACAGGTGCTGGTTAAGCTGGCCAGAATCGCCGCGGTTCGCCCTCCCCGAGAATTACCCACGAATAAAGAGTTCTTGCGAGTCAGTACGACGCGCTTCATCTCGCGTTCGGAAACGTTGTTGTCCTGCGGTACCGCGCCGTCGCTACAAAAGACGTTCAGCTCGGCCCATTGGTTCAGGGCGTAGTTGATCGCTTCCGCCGCTTGGAAAATACCGGGGTCGATTCCGCCCGGCGCGGGCGATGCGCTGCTCTGCAGAAAAATCTTCGGCCTGTTTCTCCACGCGAAACAGAGCGCCGATCAAATCCACCGCCTCCCGTGCAATCTCGGGCGCCACCTTCTCGGCATCAATGACCTTCCTCCGGGCATGCGCCCAGCACCCAGCGCGCGTGATCGCATTGCCGCCCACCACGCCGTCATATCCACCATAGCCATCGGCCAACAGAACTTGTTGATAATCTCGCAAGAAATACTTCGGTCCGTCGCGTCCCCGGTTCAAGGTGAAATCGAAAACGTTATACGGATGGGCCTCGTCCCCGACATACACACATGCGCGCCGACTTGGTTTTGCCTGCGCTCTGCATCGGCATAATCGTGTCATCGGTGGCCACCACATGCGACTGCCGTACGCACTCCGCCATCAACTCATACAAAGGCTCCACCAGATCGGCTACATCGCCACACCAGATCGACTGCGTCGCCCGCGGGATCTCAAAACCCTGGCGTTCAAAGATGTCTTCCAGACGATACAGCGCCAGGTAATCCGAGAACTTGCTGGTCACGATATAGGGTCCAAGGCCAAAAGCGTTTCCGAGAGCCGGCGCATCGCCGCGATCGCTTCGAGTGCGGGCGCTTGATGTAGTGCTTGCGCGTCACATAATCACTTGGACAAGCCGAAAATGCTCCCCCATTGCTCCCCAAAACCACTGAAACAGATCGAAGGGACTGCTGACACTCACTGGATCCAATGATACTCAAGGCGCTGTAAATGCTTACGATTGAAGCGGTAAACGCACTCATACCTACCGTGGTAAACTGGAACTCCGCACGCCGGAGAGGTGGCCGAGAGGCTGAAGGCGGCGGTTTGCTAAACCGTTATACGGGCTAACACCTGTATCGAGGGTTCGAATCCCTCCCTCTCCGCCAGAATTCTTTCAACAACATACGGACAGCCTCATTTTCACAGGGCAATACGGGGCAAGCCGCAGTAGAATAAGTCATGCCGCTCAACCTCTATCGCCGCCACCAGCGCGGTTGCAAAGCGCGGTTTCCTCTTGAAGCAGAGAAGCGCAACAAGAAAGCCGCGGTGACATCGAACCTTGTCTAGGTTTTCGATGATTTCGTCGGCAAAGACGCACAGCACACTTATCCGGCCAGCCAAATAGTGGGAGAGCGCCATCAGCGGTTCGCGCTCGACAATCTCCGCCCACGTTGGGTCAATGAGGGTATGCTGAAAGCGCTCTAGGTATCTCACGGCGGGCATCCTTCGGCTCCTAGCGTGCAAATTTTGACCCCTGCTAGGTTGCCTTGTTGTATTGGGGCGGGCCTCCCAAGCGAAAGCCTTGGGGGTTGAGCACGGTTCCATCAGGGGCAGTCATTACCCCTCCCCACTGAAAATCGTAGACGTAGCAAAACCGAGTTTCGGCAGTCCTTTCGAAAGCGTCCCTGTATTCGAGGAATCCATAGGCGCACATGATCTTAGCGCCGTCTTTCAACTCTTGAAATTCGTCGATGCTCAGATGTACGGACTCAAGAGCATCCCGTATCGTAAACACGGTTTCTGCGGCTATCAGCCGTCCTCCTTAACTGGGATGTCTGTACTTTTTGTTCTGTCCCCATAATCAGGGACTGGCGGAAGGTCGGGCTCAGCCTTGTCCCCCGGTTTCTTGCGGACAGGGTGGAATCGGAATCCTTGACGGATGATCCTAGCCGGGCTGTGCCCCGTGACTTTGAATTCATAAACAATCCCCGGAATGTAAGCCGGATTATCCTCAAGATACAGGGCTATCGGGTCACCCACGCACATTATCAGAATCCAAGCTCGCTCCGCGTTCATAACGGCTTGCGCGCTAACCAAAGCGGCCTTAGCAGATACCTCATTCGCTTGCATCTGTCGCCAAACGGCGCGGGCCGTTATGCCGCCTACGATCACTGCTGCGAAAGTAAGGGCGACGTACAGCCTGTAGAGCCAATCGACAGGGAGCGCTACCACATTCACCTTGTGAATCCTGTCATCCGACGGGGTATTGCCGTCGTCTTTTTGGGAATTAGGCTGTGCCTGGTTTGGAGCGCTGGCGGGAGCAATGGGAGAAGGGTTGTTCTGCTGGATGTTCTCGCTTTCATTCCCCTTCTTATTCTTTTTGTCGTGTTCTACGACTGGGTTTTTAGGAGCAACGGGCAGTGACGCGTTCTGCGCCCTGAGCATGGCGCACAGAGCTAAAAGCGATGCAAGCGCGAAGCGCATATCGAACGCAACAACTATACACTCCCGGTCGCGCCGTGGCCTTTATGGCGTAGCGGGCCGCGTCTTTCAAACAACCAGTCTCAGTGCGTCACTGCACGATCCAAAAAATTCGGCTCGACACGAATCAGAGAAAGATTCAAACTCCGCGTTTGCGCGGCGCGGTTGCCGTGTCTGCCTTACTGATTTTCGGAGTTAGCGAAGCCCAGAAACAGCAAAGCCCGCTAGTGGCGGGCCGTACAGTCCGGTGTGAACCGGGAATTTCGTGTCGTTGCAAACCGACTTTCCCCTAAAACCCGATCCGATGCAAGCGAAAAATCACGCTTTCGCTAACGGGTTGTTTTGCGCCAATTTTCGGCCCCTCCGGGCGGTTTAACCACAACCCCAGGGAGCGAATCACCATGATCGAGAAACAATTCGGGACCGAGTACGGCCCTGCCCTACAGCGCGGCGACAAGACCGCTTGTATCGTCAGCCTTCAAGCCGAGATCGACCGGCTAGGCGGCGTTCCCTATGGCTGGATGAAGATATACGAAACCCTGCTATTCGGCTTCTACAACCCGCGCACCGGCCAGTGCTTTCCGTCTCACAAGGCGATTGCGACCAAGGCCAGGTGCGGCGTGAGGACGGTGCAAAGGGCTTTGAAATGGGCGCGGGAAAACAATCTCATTCAATGGGCGCACGGACTGGTGCGTGACGGATGGCGCGTGTTGCGGACCAGCAACCGTTATGCCTTCGCCGCGTTTCTGACCATCCGCCGTATTGTCCTTTCCATGGCCGCCTCTAACGGCCAAAGACGCCGAGGAATACCCACCTCATATAGATCACTAGCCGAGATCGCCGCTGAAGCCAGATCATTTTCTTTCCCTTCTGCCCCCTGCTCCATCCAAAAGCTCTAGGCAGTAGGAAAAAAGAATACTTCGGCGCGATTTGTCGCTGCCGGGGAAACCAGAATTGTGTCTGAAGCAGGAATCAGAGGATTTGCAGACCTTCGGCAAGCGCGGCCCGCTTCAAATCTTCATCGCGTGTCGCCAGGGGTAGCGCCAGACGTTTTGCCAAGTCCAGATATGCGACATCGTAGGCGGTCAATTGATGCTTGCTGGCAAGAGAATTCAATCGCGGGAAATCGACAATCTGCGGCGGACTATCAACCCTGAAATTCAGCGTCCCAAGCTGTTCCAGAAATTCCCTTCCGCGATCCGCCGTGATGCGCTGCCGCTTGATAACCACTGCCACAGTGTTCAGAATTTCCCAAGCCCATAAAGACGGAACATGCAACGCGCTTCCGTCTATCGCCCACTCAAGCATTTGTTCCGATGCCGGGGTCGTCTCATCCTCGCAGCACCAAGGAATGCAAGCGGACACGTCTAGGACAAATGCGACCATCAATACTTATGACCGATATGAGCCAATTCGCGGATTGACATGCCCCTCAAGTCGAGCCTGACGCCTTTGCGGAGTTCGCGGATACGTGCACCGGCAGCCCGAGCCTTTGCTTTGTCAAACTCTCCGTTGCGGTGCGACAGTGCGCCCATCGCCGAATTAATGAACTCATCGACCGACCGGACCAAGCCAGCTTGAATGGCCTGTTGAATAACTTCTTGTTGCTCTGGTGTCAGATTGATGCTCATGGAACAGCCCCAGCTCTTATTATCTCGCGTTTTGACTCTACCGCAGCCCCCTGCCCGCTGTCACGCGCTCCGTCCGCGCATTTTCCCCGTCTACTTCGTTACGCTCTGGCTTCTGGTCGGCGCAACCATCAGCTTCGTCGGTGGCTGGTGGTCTCTGGGGAAGGTTTATCGAGTGGAGGTGCCGTTCGACGGTGCAAAATGGAGAGGGCAGAGCGGCCAGATGCGATGGCTGGCGAATTACAACAACGTCTTGACACTTGGAGTCAGTCAACAGGGTTTGTATTTGGCGAGTATGTTCCTTTTTCGGTTCATGCATCCTCCACTCCTTGTTCCGTGGAGCGAGATCAAGGTGCGAAGGAGCAAAGGCTGGGTGTTCGAGTACGTGACCTTCACGATGGGACACGAACTGGCAATTCCTTTGCGGATTCGTGAGAAGCTGGGGGCGAAACTGCGAGAGTCGGCTGGAAACTGCTGGCCAGTTGAGGAGACGTAAGCGGCAAAGGCGAATTGTGCGAGTACGAGTCGGCCCCGAAAATCCCGGGTAACCGTGAGGTCGATCTGTCGATCTCATCCCAGCAAATCCTTCACGATGCTGAGCCATTCCGCGTCGAACGGCTCCCCGCAAACTGGTTTGCCCGTTCGCCCCGTAGAAGTCCACCCCTAACGGCAAACAGAGAAAAGCAAGGAGCGCTGACAGAGGGCCGCACGACTATTGCGGGAGACCCGTTTTATAGAGAATGGCTTTGTGGCGCGGGTCAGGGCTGTCGGGTCGCATACTGGAGCCCTTTTCATCGATAACTGCTTGCCCTTAACAGTGGAATTATTTCGTCAGCTTGCCTTTTTCATTCTGAGCCGCGAGCCCATATCGTATTGCCGCTTCAAGCGTATCGATGTTTATATCCTTTAGAGCTTTAAACCGAATGCAATATCCGGTCACGCTCGCCTTGCCTAGTTTTTTTCCATACGTTTTGGCTAAGTACTTCTTATCTTTGAG
>JBEKPJ010000129.1:0-12113 GCA_049520935.1 Terriglobales bacterium
GCTCTACCAGTCTGTGATTGTCGCCTGGGATGAATTGGTCGCCGCGGTTGGGCTGAAGCTTGCTGCTTGATAAGGTTCTAACGAGAACAGAATTCTCGTTGGGGCCCCATTAACGGACTAACCAGTTTCGCGTTCTGCTCACGGCTGCAGCTTACGTTTTCATGCAGGAGTTACGATTGCGAGCGGCCGGCACAGCCTGTGCCCGGGCCCAAGTTCTCCAATTGCGCGAGCGACTGCTGACGCTCGGGGCTCGGGTAATGGTCTCGGTACGGCGCTTTGTCATTCACCTGCCCACGTCGTTCCCGTTTCTTCCTGCGTTTCGTCTTATCGCCTGCCGTTTGGGCGCTCAGAGCGGATAGATCTCCCACTTCTTGCAACCTAGACTATGCACGGATTTTGAGTTGATTAGCAGCGATTAAAGGGAAGGACCATTTGGAGACCCTGGAAATCCTGTCGTAAAACAGAGAGGCCGCGAAGTTCGCATCTTCGTGAGCCGATTTCCAGGAGCCACCCAAATGGTTAAGCGTAGTCCAGTCCACAGCATAGCATCGCAGTTTCGCGGTCGATAGCGCGGAGATCGGAACGGGCCTCGGGCGACCAGACCACGGCGATCCGCTGGGGCGCTGGCGGTTCGGTCATTTACCCAGGCCGAACTCGCGCAGGATGTCTTCGTGAGGAATACCTTCGCCGCGTGCGAGCGAAGCGCGGGCGCGGTCGAGCGCCGCAGCCGTCTCAGACGTGATCTCTTCCTCTTCCACGGGCGCGGAAGCCAGGGAACGCGACAGCGGTTCCACCATCACGGCGAGCAAGCTGCGCACGGCGGTGAGCTTCTCCACCGGCAGCATGTCGAGCAGCGCGTGGGCCTGCTGGCGTTCTTGTGTGACATCGGTTCCCATAGTTTCCCTTCCAGCTATTTTAGAACGCGACGCCGACGCCTTTTAAGAATCCATCAATGGTCTTGAGCAAATGGGTCTGCTGATGAAATGGCAGGCTCTCGATCTTCTCCATGCGGCGCAGCACTCGCCGGTTGGGTTTCTTCGTGACAGCCCTTTTTGCCTTGGGATGTAGAAACTCATCCATGCTCACATCCAGCGCCAGGGCAAAACGCACGGCCATCTGCGCCGAGAACTGCCGCCGATCCGTTTCGTAGGCCGACACCAAAACCTGACCGATCCCGACTTTCTGAGCAAGTTCGGCTTGGGTATAGCCACGTTGCTTTCTAAAGCGAGCCAGGCGCTCGCCCAGGGTCTCGCCGCCGAAATCGAGCGGCGGTTTCTTGATGGTGGGTCTCTTCGACATAGGACGTAGTTTAATGCCGAACGATTTTCCTACTTGACGTATTATACGTGGAGTATTATTTTACAAAACAGTTTTTAGATTCAAAAAGTTCTTGGCTCCGGCGCACATCCGGTGTTGCTGAGGGCGTTCAGCGATAGGCTTCGCTGCGGTGATGGACGCGGCGAACTTCGATGGTGTCGGCATCGGGGCAGACGAAGAAGAGCCGGTAGTCGCCAATCCGCAGCCGAAACTCTTCTTTTCCTTGGAGAGCTTTCACGTTGCCCGCGCCCGATTCCGCAAAGCGATGCAACACGGAGAGAATGTGCATGGCAGTGGGCTTGCTCAGGCTGCGAACATCGGCTTTGGCGGGATCGGTCCAAACGATCCGCTTCACTTCGGTTCCTGAAAGTGGTTGATGTCTTCCTGGGTGATGCCGAGTTCAGCTAAGACCTGCTCGTGGGGAATGGGCTTGTTGTGCTTCAACCATTCACTCGCTTCCGCGAGCGATTTTTCCTCTTCCGCCGTGACCGGCTCGTCGTCGAAAGGGGCGTTCGCGATAGCGCGGGCCACCGGATCAGCCATTACTTCGAGCAGATGAACGACGGCGGAAATCTGGCCCGGAGCTAGTCGCTCGATCAGATCATGGGCCTGCTGTTTTTCGTTGACGGGTGCCATAAGGAGTAGTTTACCAATCTACGGATGCACGCTACCGCGCGAGTGTCCGTTGCCGTTCGAAGCCACGAGCGAGTTAATCAAGCGAACGACCGCGCGCTGATCCTTCTCCGGTAGTGACTCCATGCGTTGAAACCTTTTCCACAATCTCCGTTGCTCCGGGGTGTTGTCCGGGCCGAGCTTGGCAGGTTTGATACCGAGTAGTTCATCGGCAGTGGTTCCAAGAATGCGCACCAGTGCAACGAGAAAATCAGGAGTGGGCAACTCCCCTTTGGTTTCGTAATAGGAAATAACTCGCTGAGTGGTTCCCGTAGCTTTCGCCAAGTCAACCTGAGTGAGTCCGCGCGCTGTTCTCAGTGCAAACAGGCGCTCCCCGAAAGATGTCTTGGGTATTTTTTTGGCTGGCATCTCGGAGGTGATTGTAAGGGGCACTTTGCGTCTCTTTTAAAACTCTTTGACAGTATATACAACAATGGTATATCTTCCGTCCATCGTCGGGGACCCGAAAAGTTAAAAAAAAGTCCTTGACAGGTTTTTCGGGAAAACCCCGGAAAACGGGTGTACGCCGCAACTCATCCCACGGCGTTCCTCGAAAAAGAAAAAACGCCGCAACCCTCCAATGGGAACCACGGCGAAGCGCAGACGGCGATCACAGACTTGCTTACGAAGCTGGATCGTGAAGCCGACGAGGACCGCGAAGATGAGTAGGCCGCTTCAGGATTCGGAACGCGCCGCGCTGGACCGGCTTATCCAGATCGCGCAGCGCGACACCGGGCAGAGCCGCATCGTGGCCAACTTCCTGCTGGCCTGGTGGAACGCGGCAGAGTGCGGCGGCTTCGATCTCACCGACGTGTGGAGCGTGGATGCGTCCATTGCAGCGGACATGCTCACGGTGTTTGCCCTGCTGACCCTGCGCCACAGCTATCCCGATTGTCTCGGTTACGGCCAGCAGTTCGCGACCCTGGTCCAAGCGTGGCGGCCCGCGCTCGGCGTTTGAGAAAAGATCAAAGCAAGGGCCAAAGACAAGGCAATCGCACGTCTTAGCAGCAACGCTCACAAAATCCTGAAGAAATGAATCTGAGATGTTCTCTCGGATGGGTCGTAGTGTGTCTTGTCCGCACGGCTTTATAGCTCGCGTTCGCGCACTCGCTGGCCGTAGAATCCTCAGAAGGCCCGCAGACGGCGGCTAAATGAAAAATGCTCTTTGAAAAAATCCTGTGAGGGGCGAAAAACCGCATTAAGGGGTTTTTTGAAATCGTGAACTGTATCAGGGGCAGCGCGGCTGCAACTCCAAACCCGCGTTAGGGTTGCGGGCGTGTGGACTCGAAAATCGCAGTGGGTCACGTTGTACCGGCAAAGAACGCGACGCAGAATCCGGCCTCGACAGCTTTGGATTTAGACATTACGCCTCGACTATGGGCCGATGGATGTCGCCCGACCTTGTGAATGTCACGGAAGATCGCCTGATGGCTCCGTCGTCCACGCTCAACAAGTACGCGTACGCAGCAAATAATCCGCTTAAGTATATTGATCCAGACGGTCGCGACGTCACGTATTTCTATGATCAGGGAGGTATCGCGGGACATGCGATCCTCTTCGCCTATAACCAAGCTACCGGCGATTCGGCAATCGAGAGTTTTGGCCCAGAGTATAAGTTACCGATAGCCCCCGGCGTGTCGATGTTCGAGATGAACGACTTCACGTCCGCTGATGATCTGCGAAGCAAACTAACGTCACTGACCATTCAAACGACGCCTGAGCTTGCGCAGCAAGTGATCGACTACATCCGAGCGAACCCAGATCCAGCGCTCTGGATTGCACCGGGGCCGAACTGCAGCAGCGAGGTGTGGAAGATTTTGCAGAAATTCAAACTTGGCCAGAAAGCTAGCCCTCTTGACGCCAAGCCAGGGCAGCTACCCAGAAACGTTTGGAAAACTCTGATTTTTCAATACAACCCGAGTCAGCAAGGGATCACGCCAAAGAACGGGCAGGACTACGGTAATCCTCGATTCGACATGTTTAACTTAATGTGGCTGAGTCTCCCGCAATCTCAGCCCAAGGCGACCGTGACGACAACGACAACGAACTGTGTTACGGACGATAAAGGGAATAGAACCTGCAACACGTTCTAGGCCGAACCAACTGAGGGTGACCGAGATCATAACCCGGCGACTGTCGAGGAGGGCGCGGTGAAGATGACCATTGTTTTACGAGTGAGTTGTGGGATTTTTCTTGCAATCGCCCTTTTTTTCCTCTGGTACAGTGTGGCTGCCGATTATGGGTACAAAGCTGTGTCTGGCACATACACCTTCGCTTCTAACGAGGAGAGATCGACCTTGGTTCTCAAATCCGACCGCAGCTTTCAGCAAGAACTGAGTAAGCATGGCAAAGTGGAGCGCGCAACCGGAACTTGGCGGCGCATCGGCGAAAGCGGTGTCGCGTTCTCGAAAGAGTTTCTAATCCTATCTGGGCAGGAACCGGGTGCAGACGGAACAGCCTACGGCGAGTTCCATAAAAACTTCGGATTCCTTGTTTCTCTCACCCTCAGTCAGTATCACGTGCTGTGGTACGGCAGGGTCGATCCCTCCCCTACCAACACTGTCTTCGGCACGTATACCGGAGACGAGAACGGAGTGTCGGCTTCCTTGGTTCTGAAGCCAGATCACACCTTCGCGCAAGCGATCAATACTCTTGGCGTTACGAAGCAGGCTAAAGGAAGTTGGAGCTTTGGCCAGAACGGCGCCATTGTCTTCTCGAAAAATTTTCTAAAGACTTCTGGAGAGGCGCTCAGAAGCGATGAAACGGCGTCTGCTTGGGACCCTAAAGGATCTAATCTCCAGGTCCAGATTGCCTTGACTTCCAGTTCGGGTGTTCCGACCTATCGGAAGAATCAGTTCTTCTGAAGCCGCCATGCAGCTCTGCTGACCCGGATCATTAGCGAGCCAGAATGCTGCCGAAGAAGGCCGACCACACACAGGATCGTTCGCCGGAGTGCGCGGTGGCGAATCCGGCACGGTGAGGGGTGGCTTTTTCGTGCTCCCGGAGTGCCGTGGCGGGGTTGAGGGTTTTTTTGCCGTGCTGCGCACGGGGTGGAGGGGTGACACTCCACCCCTGAAAGGGTGCTGCAGAGCAACTTCCGGTTACCGTGCGCGAACTTGTTGAAAGCAGAACAGCTAGAGGAAAATCCTGCTATGGCGGTTGCTATAGAGCAACTGAAGTTATCGCAGGCGAACTTGTTGATTCTTAAGCGCGGCTGCTAGTCTCGGCTGTGATGGCGAGAGAGGAAGCCGGGACATGGTGAAGCCGCCGCTGCGCACGAAATCCATCGGTTTCAAAGTGAGCGAGGAAGAGTAAGTATGCGCAGCTGGAAACGGCGGGCGCAGGCCGACGGTCGGACGCTTGGCGAATGGTGCCGCGAGGCGATCCTGCGGGTAGGGTCGGCCAGCGATGATCCGGCGCTGGCCGAGATCGTAGGCGTCCGCTTGCTGCTGGTAAACGTGTTGCGGCCTCTGGTACGATCTCCGTCACACCTTCGGATCGCTACTCCTCCAAAATGGAGCGTTGATCGTCTATGTGAAAGAGCAAATGGGGCACAGTTCCATTCAGGTCACCGTCGACACTTACGGCCACCTGAGTCCCGGTGCCAACGTTTGCTTCGTGGACAGGCTGGACAGCGTCTCGGCGGAAGGGGTGGAAACAATTCCGCAACAATCCGCAACTCCCGCGCAAAAACGGGAAATGGAGGTGTCGCCGGATATCCTCCAAATTGTTGAAAATACTGGTGGCGGCGGTAGGACTCGAACCTACGACCTACGGATTATGAGACCGTCGCTCTAACCACCTGAGCTACACCGCCAATGTGCTGAAAATAAATGCTTTGCTCAACACGCTACCAACTTCTTATAGACCACTCGCGATACTGTGCATGACAAGCGCACGATTCCAGCACGGTCACCTGTATAAAGCGTTCGGCCCATTTCACGTCAAATTCTATCAGACGGATCGCTGATGGCGTGCTCGTGCGCCGGCGTAAAACCACGTCGAGCCGTCGAGTGTACTGCAACTGACTGAAAAGGAGGGAACAGACGGCGCATACCAACAGATGCCGTACAATTCGGTCCCGGAGGAGATTCCTGCTTCGACACTTCTCTCGTCGCTGGCTGCTCGTCCCGGCAGCCTTGCTTCTCGTCGTTCCGGCATGCGCCCAACAGCCCGCGGCGCCTGCTGCGGACATCACCTTTTCCCTCGGCGACTCCAGCCGCAGCGCCACTTGGCCGGTCGCGGTCCGCGAGATTGCCATCGACGGCAAGCCCATCCACCTCGACCGTCCCGTCCACGTTCAGGGCGCGTGGCTCCGCACGGTGACCATTACGCTGCGCAACATCTCGCCGAAAGCCATCGTTCGGGGCGGCATCGGCCTTGTCTTCCCCGAATCGGGCGATGGTAGTTCGGCCAACCCCTTCGGGGCCTGTTGGTCAGAGCAGGGCCGGGTGCCTAAAATCGTCTGGCTCGCCCCTGACGGATACCACCTGCCCCCCGGCTACGACGTCCAGAAAGAATTCAGCCTCGCCCCGGGAGCCGACCTCCGCCTGAGCTTCAACACCTGTGGCGACGCCACCCAGGCCAAGTTCGCTGGCAAGCTCATCCACAAGGCCTCGCTCACTTTCGAAACCTTCTACTTTACCGACTACTCTCGCTGGTCAGCCCAGCAATACGCCCTCCCGCCCCTCCCCGGCACCCGCCAATGGAGAATGGTCACCCCCTCGGAATTCCTCCGCTCGGCGAGCAATGAGTGATCGCCAATCGTGAGGCAGCCAGACCTGCCCACTGTCCATATCAGATGTAACAATCGGATCGGGAATACTTTTTTCGTTGAATGAACCTTTTGAACTGTCAACCCGAATAACAGGTTGGAGAAACTGATTGGCGGGCGACCAAGAGCTGTGGAGACTGATATGCCGGGGAGATGCGGAAGCATTCGACGGATTTTACCGGGAGAATGCGCCGAGGCTACAGGCTTTTTTGCGGCACATCGTGCGCAGCCCTCAGGCGGCCGAAGACATCACGCAAGAGGTCTTCACGAAATTATGGAGCCGTCCAAATGGGTTCGAGCCGGAGCGGGGAACCTTGCGGGCCTATCTTTACGGGATTGGGCGCAAGAGAGCGGCCGAGTGGTGGCGGCAGCAGAGTCCTGAGGGTGCCGCAGCAGAAACCGAAACGAACACCTCCCAGACCGAAACCATTTCCATTGTCGGTGACGTGTTTGCGCGACTCTCGCTGGACCAGCGAACCTTATTGTGGCTGCGGGAAGTGGAAGGCCACTCGTACAAGGAATTGGCCCAGGGTCTAGAGATACCTGTCGGGACAGTGCGATCAAGATTGTTTGTGGCACGCGAATCTTTACGAAAAATCTGGATGACCACGCGGCAGATTTCAAAGGAGGACGAATGAAGTGCGAGGAAGTGGCGGAGTTCATCTCTGCGATTTGCGATGGGCAGACAATTCCACGTGGATCAGCAGAACATATCGGCCAATGCGAGTCGTGTCGTACCCGCCTGGGCGAATACATGGAGCTGGGGACTGAACTGCGTTGCCTCGCCAGCTTGGAATCGATTGAAGAAATAAAGACAAATCGGTGGAAGCAGACCCCAAGAACCACTGCAGGTTGGTGGAGGAAAGGACAGGAGATTGTGCGAATACCTAGACTTGCTCTTGCATTGCTGTTGGTTGCCGTATTTGCTGTGGGTGCCGGTCTGGCGATCGGCAGCGTGCGCGCCCACACGCCGGGAAGGGTATTGATGCTGACGGCCAAGCCCGCGGAAGGCCACACTTTGCCCTGCACGCTCAACGTTGGAGGTAACGGCTCTTGTAGGTTTGTGCAAATGGAAGGTGCGGAGGGTGGTCGAGGGGTTTACAAGTTTCGAATTATCGCAGATGACGGGAAGCAGATTGCGTTGGGCATTAGGTCTGCTCGCATCTATCGGCATATCTCTAATGACGACGTCGACGAGCTGCCAGAAACCGCCTACTCGTTTACGCCCGGCGAGACTCTCCATATCGACGTCATGGGAGCGGGAGTCATGGCGGTCAATGGAGAGTTATGGGATCACTATCCTTCGCCCGGAGAGGTATGGGATCACATGCAGTCCCTTGTTAATTGCCGGTGATACGGGGTCCATCGGGGAGGGGGACAGGACTTTTCTTTGAGTTACTTTGCTCCGCCCGAACCGTCGCTAACTAACAGACGCAGGCAAGTTCGCTCATCGACAGTTGGCCGACCCTCGTTCCAGGGTCAAACCGCGCTGGCGATGTCGCGCCACCGACGGCATAGGCTCCGGTTTACCGACCATCCAGGAGTCCAGGAACCATGCGGAATGACAGCTACCTATGGGTTATCGTCTTCATGCGCTTTGCCCATCCGTCATCGCCCACAAGCTGAAAGAAGTTGTGGAGCACGAGCTCTTTAGTCTCTCCCTCAGACCATCCCCGTAGTTCAGAAAGCTTACGCACGATCGGCCTGATAATCGAGGGCATCCCGCAGCATCCAGTCAGCCAACGATACCCACCCGGATTATCAGTTTCCGTCAACAGCAAAGATGATGGGATGGATTTGACGATCTCCTGGATAGTGGCACTGAAGAGAACCTCTGCGCCAACAGTAAAATACACACCCTTCTCGGCCAAGGACTGCAGTTGCTGAATCGGTCCCGAGTACCAGTGGACGATCGCCCGGCAAGCCCCCAATTCTCCTAGGATGCGGTCAACGTCCGTCTCTGCTCCCTTTGAGTGGATGTTCAATATCTTTTTCTGAGAAACCCCTTGCTTGACGAAGTGACGAAAAACTTCTCGCTGGAGCGAATGGTTCTCAGCTTCAGGAACGAAGTGATAGTCGAGTCCAATCTCCCCCACCATTGGCGAAGCGTCGATCAGAGGTTGGAGAGCTTCCAATTGCGAGTAAAAGGTCGGAGCGTTCCATGGATGCACGCCGAAGGTACTCAGGACCCACTCGGTCTGTTCGTCAATAGCCTTGCTTTTCGCGTATGCCTCCGGGTCCATCGCTACGCTAATGGTGAAGATTTCATTTTGTTCGATCTCTTGGATGACTTGTGGCAGTTGCGAATCGTACTTGTCCAAATGAGCATGTGCATCGATATACATGCCTTTTTTATTCCACATAATCAGTCGTGAAGCTACATCAATTGAGTCATCTGGCCCCAATCTTGTGGAACGAACGCCCGCCCGGAAATGATCGTCGTTGACGAAACCAGGCAATACAGTCGTGCCGAGAACCGGCCAACTCCCGCACCTCCATTGACTTGCCCTAGCCCCGGTCCTAAGATTTCAGCCCAAATGATTGGCCAGACCATCTCGCATTACTGCATCGTCGAGAAGCTCGGCGGGGGCGGCATGGGTGTGGTCTACAAGGCCGAGGACACTGAACTCGGCCGCTTCGTGGTTTTGGAAGTTCCTGCCAGATGACGTGGCCAACGACCCGCAAGCGCTCGAACGCTTCCGCGCGAAGCGCGTGCGGCTTCGGCGCTGAACCGTCCCAACATCTGCACCATTTACGAGATCGGCAAGAATGGCGATCACTCGTTTTTGGTGATGGAGTACCTGGATGGCATGACGCTAAAGTACCGGATAGCCGGCCGGACGACGGAGACAGAGCAGATTCCGTCGTTGGGGATCGAGATTGCCGACGCGTTGGACGCGGCACGCGGCGGCGATCATCCACCGCGACATCAAACCGGCCAACATCTTCGTCACCAAGCGGGGACACGCGAAGATCTTGGATTTCGGGTTGGCGAAGGTGACGCAGCCGATTCGTGAGGCAGGCAGCGATCTGCAATCGGTGGGGCAAACGACGGTGACGCTGGAGGAGCATCTGACCAGCCCAGGCGCCACCGTAGGGACGGTAGCCTGCATCTCGCCGGAGCAGGTGCGGGCGAGAGAACTGGATGCGCGCACCGACTTATTCTCGTTCGGCTCAGTGCTGTATGAGATGGCAAGCGGCCAACTCCCCTTTCACGGCGAGACGTCTGGTCTGATCTTCAAAGCTATCCTTGACTCCGACCCGCCGCCCGCAATTCGCTTCAACCGCGGCATCCGGCCCAAGCTGGAAGACATCATCAACCGTGCACTGGAGAAGGATCGAAATCTGCGCTATCAGCATGCGTCAGACATATGGGCGGAGTTCGAGCGACTGAAGCGCGACTCAGAATCGGGAAGGGCAACAGCCGCGCCGAACCTGAGCGGGGCGAAGACAACTCCGCGTCCTCGTCCGGCCATCCGCAGATAGATGATTTTCGCGACTGCTGGAATCTGAAGAAGCTCAAGCGCCAGATGTGTGGTCGAGCAGGCTTCGAACTTTTGCGAGCCCGATTGCTACCGACGTCCCGCGGTTCCCCCGTGCACGAAAGTCAGCAAACACCCTTATATTGCAATTCCTGCCGAGCGGTAAATCTGCGTGATGTAGCGCATGTCGCGCAGACCTTCTTCGCCCGGCGATTGCGGCTCCAGACCATTTTGGATGCAGTGGGAGAAGTGATCGGCTTCAGCCAGGAAGTGCGAGGGGTCGCGCGCCGGGTTGAGTTCGTCCAGTTGCGCACCTGCATAATCAGCACGCAGCCGCAATCCCTCGTATACGAAAGCCGAATCGACTTCGAGCCACCCTTTCGATCCATGGATGCGATAGAAGCCCTCCATGTCGGCGCCATAGGTAGTGTTGCAACTGGCTACGATGCCGGAGGGAAATTTCATTGTCCAGGAGACATTTTCCTCCACTTCATTGAAGCGGCCGTCCTGATCGATGACCGAGGCATAGGCCGCGATGTGCTCCGGCTCTTCGCCGGTCAGGTAGCGGCATGCGTTGAGGGAGTAAATACCCACATCGAACAACGGCCCACCGCCAGCGAATTTCTTGCGGAGCCGCCATTCGCCTGGGGCAATGTTGAAGCCGAAGGAGCTCTCGATGGCCTGAACCTGGCCAAGCGCGCCCATGCGAATGAGCCGGATCGCTTTCAGGTTAGTGGGCTCGTAGTGGCAGCGATAGGCGATCATCAGCTTGACGCGGGCCTCCTTGCAGGCCGCGATCATCGCCTCGGCCTCGGCTATATTGGTTGACATCGGCTTCTCGCAAAGCACGTGTTTGCCGGCTTTGGCCGCGCGGATCGTGTACTCGGCGTGCATCGAGTTGGGCAACGCTACATAGACCGCATCGATGGCCGGATTGTGCGCGATGTCATCGAAGTTTTCGTAGTTGTAGATGGAGCTTGCCGGAACGCCGTACTCGGCCGCGACCCGCTCCGCCTTATCGCGATGGCCGCTTACTAGCCCGCTGATCTGGGAGGTAGTGCTGCTGCGCACCGCCGGCATGAAGTGACCGGCGATGCGGCCGAGGCCGATGACGCAGTAACCGGTCTTCCGATGGGCGGTCTCGGCATGCAGATTCGGGGCAAGCCGGGCTGCCAGGCTGAGCGCGCCCAGCTTGCCGAAGTCTCTACGGTTCAGATTCATGGCGATCGACCTCGCTGTCGATGTTCAGGGCTGCACCGAAACAACGATTACTTAATTATCATCCTCACGGCATAGTCGAAAGAACTTTCCCTGGCGCAATCGTCGGAAATCTATTCCGCGCAGAGCGTCGTGGCCGCGCGGTTCCAGCCCTAGCCACGGAAGTCCCGGATAGGACCCAACCAATGGGATCGAGTCCCTTTCAGTGGGGCAGGGCGACACACCGTCGGCACTGGATAAGGAGCGCAGATTCTCTTGAGTTTAGCGCAGCTGGAGTCGGAGGGGCCACCGTTCCTCTTATCAAACTTATCAGCGCGAACAATCGGACGATGTGGGTTGTGCGGCGAAGCGGGTACACTACTCGAGAGTCATTTCCTGCCCCGCTGTCACGAGTGTCTGGAGTCCTCCATGAAACCTATATGAAGCCGTCTGAATTGATCTGAAGAATTTGCAAGCGATGATCGGATTTCCCGACGACCTTGCGCTCTTAAAGACAGAGGACAGAAAACTGCAGCCCTCACATCACTAAAGTCGGAGTAGGGACCATGATCGCTCATGACCCCCTCCACAGATCCGGACGAGCGGAGTTACCGCATCCGGCTCCCACCTTGGGTGAAGACGCCCAGGCGCACGAGAGGATAAGGATGACA
>JBEKPJ010000130.1:0-6832 GCA_049520935.1 Terriglobales bacterium
GCCATAACTAAGACCGGACCTTTGTTTGTCCCTCACGACGCCACGACGCCACCCATAAACGGGGCATCCGGAGCATCAATTCGTCAAGGTTCTGTGAAGTCGTGGAAACGATTCCGAGGGTCAACTCGCGATACAGGCGTGAATACCCCTACAACTTTGACAAGTCTGACCTAGACAGTTGCAGTTCGCGGCCAGAGGTGACTCAGGCCGCTACTGCGTAGCGGTGCTGCAGCCCGCCGAGTCGCGGCAAGGAGATGATCTTGTTTCCGCTTGGCGAAACCGACGCCGCAACTCGCCCAGCGGGTGTGTCCTTCCCGAGTCCGAGATGAGTGCGATCTTCGTGGTAGTAGAGCAGGTAGGAAGACATCAGCCGTTTGAGGTGCCGCTCATTCAGAATGATCACCTGGTCAAGCAAGTCGCGTCGGCAACTTCCAACCCAGCGCTCAGCAACACCGTTCTGCCACGGACTGCGAAAGGCAGTTCGGGTTGGCTGGCTCCCCATGTCCCTCACAGCCGAAACCACGTCGGCTCCAAACTTTGTGTCTCGGTCGAATAGCAAGAATCTGTGCGGTTGTTTGTAGGCCCATGCTTCTCGCAATTGCTGTACAACCCAAAGCGCGTTGGGATTTCGCGTCACGTTGAAGTGCAGGATCTTACGCCGGTCGTGGCCGATCACGAAAAAGCAATACAGAACACCGAACGTGAGCGTTGGGACTGTGAAGAAGTCCATCGCAGCAATTGCCTCGCGATGGTTTCTGAGGAACGTCAGCCATCGCTTCACAATATCTGGATCTCTCGGGGCTCGCCGCATCCATCGCGAGACACTTCTTTCAGACACATCAAAACCCAGCTTGAGCAGTTCGCCGTGAATCCGCGGCGCTCCCCAGGTCGGATTCTCGGCGACCATGCGGAAGATCAAGGTGCGAACCTCTTGGCTAATGCGCTTCCGCCCTCCTACTTGTCTGGCTCTTGACATCCACGTCCAATAGAAACGAAACCCCGCCCGATGCCAGTTCACGACGGTTCGAGGAGTCACCAAGACCAAAGGCTTGGTCCACCCGGACCAGAGGGTTTTCAACGCAACCCAGAACAGCTTCTGCAGGGCAGTCAATCGATGGCGCGGTCGTTGCGCGTGCAGAGCCAGCAATTGCTGACGGAGACCCAGGTTTTCCAGGATGAGGTTCTCCCGAGAACTGAAAGTGCTGACCACCCACCCGAGGAGATGCCGAAGCGACAAGATCATGGAAAGAATCTTATCGGAACGGTCCGAATCGAGCTTCTCGCCAAGTCATGCATTCTGCGGGTGTACGACGTTTTGGCGAGACTATCGTCAATAGTGCCGCATTGACAACGCCCGCCAGTGGGGAAGCCCATCTGGGAGCTCGCAGGGGCATTGTCCATGGAACTGGATGAGATTCTGGAGGACCTGACGGAAGCCGCGCATCTGCTAAATCCGCTCGCCGATCTGGCGCCCGACGGCGAGCAAAGGCGAGCTGATGGCCGCCCGGAATTCTAAATCGAATTCCTATGTCCCAATTTTGCCCTTATCCTGTCCATACTCCCTGATCGATCCATCACAGGGTCGAATCGTTTCCAGTCGCATTAATGTGCCACGTTCAGTCGCACTGAATTTGCCAGAAATCAGGCTCAGTCGCATTTAATTTGCCGTTTAACAACGCTACCGCACGCACAGACGCTGGCCCTACACTCCGTATCAAGCCACAATGAGTTTTTGTACCCGATTTAACTACAATGCGGTCGCTGCTGTGTACGATTTAAGTGCAGGAAAACGGCCTTCGGCTTAGCAGTGTCCGATTTAAGTACAGTGCGACATCAAGCTCAAGTTGCTGCGTCACCCGGGTCGCTGCTGCTCTCCTTGTTCGGTGCTGCGTGGGCAGTCTCTGTGAGAAATTCGGGGACTCGTCATCAGTGGATCGGATACATTAGGTTGGCGCTCTTGCCAGCCAGCGGCCACACCACTTCTTTTACTAGCTTGCCGGATTTGTCCTTTTGCCATTGCGCCAGAACCATGGAATGGCCCACCTGCAAGCCGTGTTCGCTGGCAGTGGTTGAGAATTGGGTCCGCCCGAAGAGGGTGGTGACATGTGTGGCGTTCAGCGCTCGCGCCACCTTGGCCGAGTCAATCCCGCCAGCCTGTTCGATGGCACGCTGCAGAATCAGGCCGCATGCGTAACCACCGGCGGACTCGTAGCCGGGCGTCACATCGTATTTCGCGGAATACACCTTGGCGAAATCGGCGCCGCTCGGCCCGTATTGCGCTCTAAACTCCGCCTGCGGTTCCCACTGCGACGGCACGATGACGCCCAGCGCGGCATCGCCGAGTTCGACCCACTGCGGGCTGCCTGGCGCCACCAGCAACGTCAGCATTTTCAGAGGAACTTTGTGGCCGTAAAGTTGCCGGGCCAGCGTCGATCCGTCCGCATAGTGGCCGCCACCGAGAAGCACGGTCGCTTTGGACGCAATCACCTTGTCGATGAAGGCGCTGAAGTCGTTGGTGTTGCTAGCATAGACGTCGCTGACCGCTACTTTGAACCCGAGCTGCTTTGCATAGGCCTTGGCTGGCGTCGCCGCCGCAACCGAGAACATGGAATCCTCGTACACGAAGGCGACAGTGGCTTTGGGGTCCTTGGCTTTCAGGGCGTCGAGGGCGACCTTCAAATATTCGGGAGCGGGCGCGAACATCTGGAACAGGTAGTGGTTTCCCAGGGTGTAGGTTTTTGGTTCGGCCGCACCGGTGGTGAGCATGATCTTGCCATGTTGCTCCGTCACTACCGCGGCGGTAGCAGTGAGCGGGGACGAGTAGGGACTGAACAGGAAGTCGACCTTGTCCTCCAGGATCATGCGGCTGTAGAGCTGCTGCACGCGCTCAGAGCTGGATTCGTCGTCGTAGCTGACGAACTGTATTTTGTAGCTCTTGCCGCCGGCCTTGATGCCGCCGGCCGCGTTGACCTGGTCGCGCCACAGTTCAAAACCGCGGGATTGCTCCATGGAATCGGCGTGCAGAGCGGCGGTCTTGGAGACGGTGAATCCGATGGTGATCGGTTGTTGAGCGGATCCCGAGATAGCGAGAAGAACCACTGCGAGCAGAGTCAATTGCTTCACAATCCACCTCGTCGGTAAAGCGTTTTCAAAGCACATCGCTATCTATGGCCGACGTTGCGAAGCTCTCGCCTCACGGGGCGTGCACACCGTGGTGAGACTGCTCTTCAGCGAGGCAGAACACTGTTGCGCCTCGCAGAACATGATCCCCTACCGCACTGGAACGAACCTACGCTCGCGACAACAGCGCCAAAACTAACGTGACCACCTCATTGATCCAGTTCTCTCCGCTTCGCTTTCAGTCTTCGCGTCAACTCCTCCTCCGTAGGCAAAGTCAACTGGTACTCGCGCGCGAGAACCTTGTTGCCCAGCTTCCCCAGAGCATAGTGCGCCGCGGCTGGGTCGTGTTCTTAACAGAGGATCAAGCCGATCGCTGGGTTCTCATGCGGGTTGCCCCCATGCTCCCGTGCATAATTCAAATACAAATTCATCTGCCGGCATCCGCGTGCGTGAACTTGCCAAGTTTCAATTCTATGAGGACAAGAGATAGAAGACGCCGATGGAAAAACAGCAGATCGAGACGGTACCATTCGGTCCCGACACGAAGCCGTTTTTGGCGGGCAACAAACGAGAATTCGATGGAGCCAGGTCCACTGCGGCTGCGCTCGTTGACTCCGGGCAAGTCCGATCCCTTGGAAGGCGAGTCGTTTACAGGCATCCTAGAGCAAGTTCTATCAGAAATCCGGCTGAGGCAATTAGTGCATGATCAGGCACGGTTACCAGACGAGTAACATCCTACACCGTTTGTTGGCCCGCCAGCCGCAACTCTGCGTAGATTTACTCTAAGGACGGGGTTTTTGGCCTCCTCAGAGTAATTTTGGGGTCGGAATCGGAAAAAATGCTTAATCCTGCGTGAAATTCCTGCGTGAAAGACGAATTTCATGCTATTTGACTCGGTGCCGTCCGTATTTCACGCAGCAAACGGGGGTGCTAACGCGGGGGGTGATCTTGCGTGAAATACGGCAATGCGCGGGCACCCTGGGGGAGGGGCGTTCCTGGACCGAGGAGTTCCGCCGGGCGCTGGCCAAGGAAGACCTGGCGCTGAGCACGGTTCGCGCCTACCGCAGTGATCTTGAGATTTTCCTCCGCTGGTACTGTCAGGGACTGGAGAGCAGCAGGCCTTAACCTAGCGGCGACTCCGATTCATGTCCAAAACTGCCACCACTTCCTTGGTGGCGGTGGTGGCGGCTGTGAAGTGCCCTGCGTCTTGATGCGACTGCGAAGCTCCTGAATCTCGGCGAGTATCTCCTCAACCAACTCCGGCGACTCCGCGATAACGTCTAAACGGCTGACTTCCTCAAGTCGATCGGCCGCGAGCGCGAGATGGCCGTTAAGGTCATGAACAGGCCAGATATAAACATGGCCTAGAAAAAGCAAAACGCTCGCCGCTGCTCGAATCTCCTGGTGCGAATTTTCCACATCAAGCTTGAGTGTGTCCTCGACCCTTTTTGCAAGCTTGGTGTTCTTAAATAGGTCGTCAAACCAATCTGCGGCCCCATCATTGTCCCACGGCAACTTACCCCATGCGCCCATCTTCTCTTCCCTTCCGCGAATGTCTCGGTGCGGCTCATTATGCCGAAATCTCAAAGTGTTGCTAACAACGATGTCACTCCGTGAGAATTTCGACATCGACTTGTAAGTCGTTGGTAAATCACAATCCCAGTCCGTCGGCCGCGTTGTCGCGGAACAGATTCCCGTCACGGATATAGCGGCGCAGCGTGGGCAGCGAGCGGTGACCGGTCTGATTCATGATGGCCCGTTCCGATTTCCCCGCCGCCGCCGCCGAGGTCGCCAGTCCCGCCCGCAAGCTGTGCCCGGCAAAGTCCTCTACGTCGTATCCCAGCCAACCCACGTACCGTTTCACCACCATCCCCACCGCTTCGCCCGACAACCGTCGGTTCAAAACCTGGCCGTGACGGTTCATGACTCGGAATAGAGCGCCGCTCTCGATCTTCGCCGCCGCCCGCCATTGCTCGAGCGCCCACAGCGGACAACTGGCTCGCTCCTCGCCTTGCGGAATCCCCACCGCTCTTCCCTCCCCCTCCTGATCGGTCTTCGAGCGCCGCAGCTGCAGCGTCAGTCCTTCCGCAGTTTCCGCACAGTCCTCGACGTTGAGCGCCACCAGTTCGCTCCGCCGCAGGGCGCCAGAGAAACCCAGCAACAGGATCGCCCGGTCGCGTTTGCCGAGCAGTGTGTCGGGCATTTGCCCCAGGATCTGCTTGAGATCGCCGGCCACGAGCGGCCGCTTGCGCTCGGGCGCCACGCCCAGCTCGCGGCGCAGGCCGGCCAGGAACTTCTTCATTTCCCAGGAAGCGGTCGGCGATACGAAACCCATTTGCTGGTGGAGCTGGCTGATGGCGGCCAGGCGCCGCCGGAGGGTGCCGAGGCGCCGTCGGACGTTCTTGGCGAGATCGGTGGCATAGAAGATGACCGCCTGGGAGCTGGCCGGCAGCGCCACAAAACCATGCTGTTCGCACCAGAGGCGGAACATCTTCCAGTCATGCTCGTAGGCCCGGACGGTCGACGGGGCGCGGGAGGCGCGGAAGCTGGCCTCGGCCTGGGTCAAAAGCGAGGCCAGGTAGGCGTCGTGGCGGGAGGTTGTAAGGGCTTGGGAAGGGGTGTTGGAGGGTGATTTTGGGATTTCCGGGGTCATGGAGAGGAGTGTACACCGTCTAGGTCGTGAGAAGCGTTCTCTTCTCACGATCCAGAATCCACTCCATTGTTAACTACATTGACACCCATATTCCGCACGACTGTGCACAACCGCCGTCCGTGCTATGCTCTCCCCGGACCTCTCTATGCCCGACCTGCCCACCTGGATCGAACGCGTTCCCGGCCTCCTCGCCTCCCTCCAGCAACCCGACTCGCCTCCCTTTTTCGATCGCTCGTCGATCGAACGCCTGTTTCATCTCCGGCGCCGCCAGGCGATCCATCTCATGCACAAGATCAAAGGATACAAACTCGCCGGGGCCTTCGTCGTTGACCGAGGCGACCTCGTCCGTTTTCTTGGCGAGTCGCTGCCCCCAAGCCGCCAGGCCCGCGAACGCAAACGCGCCGTCGGCGAGTGGCTCGCCGAGGCTCACCAGGAGGTGGCGGGCAAACGGCGCATCCTGATCCCGATCCGGCCGGACGTTGCCCGGCGCAAGATCCAGGGACTGCCCGCCGGAATCGACCTCGGCCCCGGACGCCTCACCATCGGTTTCCTCGAACCGGCTGAACTTTTAGAGCAGCTCGTCGAACTCAGTCAGGCCCTGGCCAACGACTATGCCACCTTCGAGGCGGCCGTCAAACCAACTGGCCAGAAGCAGGTGGAGATGGACGATGAATGCCGATAAGGACCGCCTTCCCGCCGACCCGAGTTTCCGAGAACCGGCTGCGTGCGGCGAAGCGGCGCAGCCGGCCTCCGACGTCCAACTCCTGGCCCTGATCGAGGCTTCCGTGTTCGTCTCTCCGGAACCGATTTCGCTTAAACGGCTGGCGCGCGCCGTAGGCGAGGTCGAGCGCCGGGTGGCCACGCTGGTCGAAAGGTTGGCCGCAAACTATGACGCTCGCTCGAGCGGCCTCATGGTCCGCCGGATCGCCGGCGGTTAGGCCCGCCAGCCGCAACTCTGCGTGGATTTACGGTAGCGTATTATACGCAGGATTGACCCCACGGATAACTCTCACAATTGTCTGTCCAAATTCGGAATGATATGGCTGCTCAAAGCCCGTA
>JBEKPJ010000131.1:0-6558 GCA_049520935.1 Terriglobales bacterium
GCTTTTACAAACGCGGACCGCGGTGTTGAACGACGAACTCGAAGGTGTCTTTCGGGGATGGTACCCGTTATTCCGGGGTCAAGATCGAGCTGCTGCGTGACCCCCGGGTTGCTGCTGCTCTCCATTTATTGGCGTGGTGTTCCTGAATAGATTCCAGAATGCCGAGTAAGGCGCCCGGACGTCCCGCCCGGCTAAGGATCATCTGGTCGATGAATGCCCGCTCTGCCGCGTTAAGGCCTTCTTGAGACAGTGCCTGCATGACGCTCCTTTCGCAGAACCAGCACTTTGCTGCGGCCCGAAAGCCGTTCCTGCAAGTGTTCCTTCGAGTCCATCAGTCACCTACCGCGAGCAGCCGTCCCGTTGTTTCGCTAATCATCATGGACCCCTTTCAACCTGTGAATGATTCGAGCGAGATCAGCTCGCAGCACGTAGATCTCGTTCCTCAATGCCGGAGGGACGATTGTGGAACCGTTTCCAATGCCTGAGGCCGAGTGCACAAGAACGTCATCAAGATCACCACACGCATGGGTCAGCAATGATAGAACTCGATCCCTGTTGCTCTCGGACATCATGGTTCAGAGGTCCCTTGCTGCGCCATGATCGTCTTCAACGATCACCTGTTTGGCTGCCAGTTATGGAATTGCCGTCTGCCTTTCAACGCTGCTTCAGTCCCAAGCCGTTGTTCAGCGCTTAGTGCCGTGAATAGGCATCCGTATCGTGTTCCCATCTGGCGAGCGACCTTCTCGGCCGTGACTTCTTTTCCAGAGATTCCTGAACGGGATTTGAAGAGTGACCAGCTTCACGGTCACGAAGGTTTCTCTGCGAGTCCCAGCCCACTAACTCTGAGGTCAAGGCTCAACCGAGCGCTAGTTCACCATAGTTCGGGTCCGGCGCAGCCATGGACCGACTGAACGGCAGCATCGCCTCGGCGACCGGTCACTTTAGAGCACTGAACGTTAGGAGGATGACGTGATGGCGTAGGGCGGAAGGGAAAACAGATCAGATCCCAAGTGCGTCTTTCAGCTTTTGCAGGAATCGTCGGCCCACCGGCACCATCAAGCCGGTTTTCATCCTGACTTCGGCTAGCGAGCTCTCGCGGAAGACGATCTCATCGATCCCCTTCAGGTTAACGAGGAATTGTTTATGGCACCGGAAAAGATCGGTCTTATCCTCTAAGACCTTAAGAGTGAGCTCGGTAAAAAACTCGCCCTTTGAACAGACAACGTGCACACCAGCAAGGTCCGATCGGACACAATCTACTTCCGCCGGGCTGATCAATTTAATCCGGTCGATCAGGACGCACGGAATCTTCTGGATATCCGGGGTGGCATAAACGGGGCGCTTTCCTTTGTCAAGGTTTTCTTTCAGTTTCCTCACCGTCTTTGCCAAACGGTTCTTTCGCACCGGCTTGACGAGATAGTCGAGGGCATCCCTTTCAAAAGCCTGGACCGCATATTCATCAAATGCGGTAACAAAAACCACGCGCGGCATAATCTCCGGGTCAATCATACTCAGCAGTTCAAATCCGCTGACGTTGTTCATCTGAATGTCGAGGAACAGAACCTCCGGCATTTCCTTGCGAACCTCTCGGAGCGCTTCCAGAACGTTGGCGCAACTTCCAACCACGACAAACTCTCCGGTCTCCAGCAGAAGAGCTTCCAGTTCTTCCCGTGCATAGGGCTCGTCATCGACGATCAGAGCGCGCATCATCGGACGCATTTCTCCAACGGCATGCGGATACTGATCCGCGTCATCTTGTCCGGCTCGCAAAAGACCGTTGTACCACAATCGCTTCCCATGAGGTTCTTGATTCGCGTATCTACGATCTTGATCCCGAGGCCGCTCTCGCTTTGCCTCCTCTCGTCAAACGCACCCGCGTTGTCCTCAATATCAATGATCGCGTGGCCGTCGTCACGGTGCGCATGGATTCTAACCTTGCCGCGGCACAGCATATGGGAAATGCCGTGCTTGATTGCGTTTTCGATCAGCGGTTGCAGCGTGAAAGTGGGGATCTTCATCTTGAGAAACGACGGGTCTATATCCATCTCCACCGCGAGTCGTTCCCCAAAACGCGCCCTTTCGATTCGCAGATAGGAATTCGCATGGTCGAGTTCTTCCTCTAGAGTCGAGAAATCGCCGCTTCGCTTAAGGTTCTTGCGGAAGAAGTCGGAAAGATCCATCAACAGACTCCGAGCTCGTTTGGCGTCCCTCCGGAGGATGGCAACAATTGTGTTCAGCGCATTGAAGAGAAAGTGCGGATTGATCTGGGCATGGACCAGCTTCAGTTCAGACTTCATCAGCAGCGTCTTCTGCTGTTGGTACCGAGCGCTCAGAAGTTGATTGGAAAGCAGACGCGCGATCCCTTCCCCCAAGCTCTTGTTGATATTGAGGAAAGACTTGTTTCGTGGCTCGTACAGCTTGATGGTGCCGATGACATCGTTATCAACCTGGAGCGGAACCACCAGGACGGACCCTAATGGGCATCCCGCTGTCAGCCGGCATTCATAGTGCTCGCAAACACCATCAATAAAGATCACTTGTTTTTCCCGCAGCGCCCGCCGCGTCACGCCCGAATCGATCAGGGTACCCGAAAGGTGATGGTCGGAGCCCACTCCGACGAAGGCCAGCGTCTTCTCCACATCCGTGATGGCCACCGCACCCACGCCTGTTTCTTCACGAATGATGCTGGCCACTTCAAGCGGTGTCTCCTCGGTGAACCCTTTGATCAGGATATTTAGTGTTCGCTCGGCAATGTGGAATGCCTTCGCAATTTCCCGGACATGCTGCTCGGACTCAACTCTTTGGGTTATATCGCTGATGACCAGGACCGCGCCGATCGTTCGGTCGAAACTGCTGATCGGCGAAAGCGTGAATTCAAATATGCCGTGGGGCTTTCCCAAACCTTGAGACCACCGGATGCGCTGAAGCTCCGTCAGAGTCGCAATCTCCGGCCATTCTTTGGGACGTGTCGTACCAAATATCAGGTCGTAAGCATATTGTTCCCGAACACGGACGCTCGAGCACTGGAACCACATCTCCGCCTTGCGGTTCATCCGCACGATCCGGCTGTCCATATCAAGTGTGAAGACCGCCTCATTCACGGAATTAAATGTGCGGTGCCAGTCGTCTGCAGAACGCTGTAACGAACCAACGGTCAAGTGCAATTGGGTCGCCAGGCGTAAGAAGGACGATGCCAGCAGACCGATTTCATCATGCGAACGAATCGTCTTGAGGTTATCGAGGGCCGATTTCGCTGGTTGGTAAATCCCGCCAGTTCTGGGGTCTTCCAGCTCCACGCTGATTTGTGAGGCAACGCTCTCTAATCGCTGCAGTGGCCGTGTGATGTGACGGATCGCGGCGACGCTGACAGCTATGGCCATGAGGATTGCGATCAACGATAGCGATGTGACAAACGCGCGCGCTTCCGCCACCGGTGCGTAGGCTTCTTTCTGCGTCACCTGGATTGCGACGTTCCATTCCGTATTGGCAATTTGCCGGACCGCAATCAACATGGGCACGCCCCTGGAGTTTACTGTTTCTCCGGTTCCCGCGAAGCCCCTGATTGCCGCTTCCAAGATTTCGTTTCGCCCAGCCTCTACATAGGTCATCACCCGATTGTCTTCCGGGTGCACGATTAACAGCCGCGAGCGGTCGAAGACGTACAAGTACCCCGTGTTTCCAAACTTCTGCGTGCGGTAAAAACCCAACGCCTTCTCCGAAAGAAGATTGACCGAGCAGGCCACGACTGCGATGATCTGCCCTTTTGCATCGCGCACCGGCGCGGTGAACGTAAGCACCGGCAGGCCGGAACGGGTTGATTTATACGGTTTACTGATGACACCCTGGCCTTCGCGCATGGTCCGTTGATAGTACTCCCGCCAGGCGAATGAGTCGCCGCGCAGTTCAGGATGAGGAGGATAATCCGCTAAGAGCTTTCCCTCGCGATCCAGAACGTAGATTCCATCTCGGAAATTAGGAAAGCTTACGGACCACCGCTGCAGATCGGATTCGAGTTCGCTAACTTTTCGCGCGCGCAAAGCGCTCAACGGAAGGGTGGTGGAAATGACGTTGGACTCCCTGCGCGCTTCGTGAATAAAGGCTTCAATGCTGCGGGCCGCGATGTTGGCTTCGCCGTCAATACCCTCGAAGATAGTTTGCTTCAGCGACCGCTCCTGAAAATAGAGCAGGAGAAATCCTATGGTGGCCAGCGCCAAAACCACTGCTGCAAACAACGACGTTGTCTTGGTGCCAAGGCTCATCTGCATCCTCTTTTTTCATTTACCCAGATTCGCCTGTTCTCGATTTGGCTGTCGTGGCTCGGCAACACGAGGCTCGTTTTCTGCCCACCTGCAACACCGGAACCCGAGGTTAAAAGCCTATCAATAAGCGGTGACTGGAGATGTGACCCTCGTCACGGTCAGCGAAAGGCCCTGCGCTGGTTACTCGCTTTGGAACTGTGGTCCGGCTCTTTGTGGCGTATCTCTCGGCCGCTCACGACCAACGCCGACCGAATTGTGGAGCAGTGTGAGGCACACAAGGCCACAGCTGGGAACAATTACCTGCCCTTTCTCGGACGCTCTAAAACCGCACAGAACACAGCGGGACACAAAGAAGACATACCATCAGCCATCGCGAGCCTGCTACAAGCTTACTGTTTGCAGGCGGGCATGGATGACTACCTCTCGAAACCGATCCAACGCCGAGAACTGTATGGCGTGCTTGCCCGGCAAGGCGCGAGTCGAGTGACGGACCCGCGGCAGCCGCCTCACTACGCGAACGGCACAGGTGTTGGAGACAATGGGCCGCGGCCGAGATCTGCATAACGCCGCACAAACCCTAGCGCAGCTAAAGGAGCAAATGAAGGCGCTCGCAGCAAACTTGAGTGAGTTAAGGCAGGAAACATGTCCATAGTCCTGATCGCAGATGACGATCCCATCGCGTGCAAGCTGTTCGGCGGCCTTCTCACCAAGTGGGGGTATCAGCCCTACCTTGTGCACAACGGCGATGATGCCAAGCGCGAACTGCTGAAGCAGGATGCTCCGCAATTGGCGATCCTAGATTGGGTGATGCCGGGTCTGGACGGCATTCAAGTCGTCAAGGAACTACGAGCCGTTCAGCGTGAGTCCTACACCTATGTATTGCTGGTCACGTCCAAGGGGAGACCGGAAGACATATTGGAAGGTTTGGACGCCGGCGCAGACGACTATTTGAAGAAACCGTTCGATGCGCGAGAGTTGCGGGCGCGACTTCGTGTAGGCGGTCGAATCCTTGATCTTGAACGCCGGTTGGTGAGTGCTTTGGATACGGCCGAGTACCGAGCAAACCACGATTTTCTGAGCGGCATTCATAACCGTGCCGCGATCATCCAGTTGCTGGAACGGGAGACCTCACGCTGCCAACGAGAGGGCCAGTCGATGAGCCTGGCGATTGCGGATATCGATCACTTCAAGGCTATCAACGATACCTATGGGCACTTAGTGGGCGACCAAGTGATCAAACTGTTCGCGCTGAGAATGGGCGCAGTATTGCGGCCGTACGATTCGATTGGCAGGTTTGGAGGGGAAGAGTTTCTGATTCTCATCCCGAACTGCCCAATGAACGAGGTCATGACGGTTGCGGAGCGGCTACGAGTGAGCGTCGCCATCGACAAGTTCCTGGTTGGCCAGTTTTCTATTCCGGTTACTGTCAGTATCGGCGTCAGCACCATTAGGGAGGCTGACCGCGACGTGAACTTGGCCCTGCAGGCTGCCGACTCTGCACTCTACGACGCGAAGAACAGAGGACGAAATCGAGTCGAATGCCATATTCCTTACGCTTCATCAACCCTCGGCGATTGAAGTACAGCGTCCGACCAGTCTTCGATGAGTCAGGTAGCCAATCCAAGCGGGACCGATGCAAGCCCAGCCGTCAGCTTAGTCTGGCGGCATCATTGCCGGGTTCCAGGCAGCCTCCCACAGATGCCCGTCTGGGTCTTGGAAGTACCCACCGTAGCCGCCCCAGAATGTGGCTCGCGCCGGTTTGACGATGACGGCACCGGCACGGCGAGCCTGTTCCATGACACTGTCCACTTCCTCTTTTGATCGCACATTATGGCCGATCGAGAATTCCGTCGCGCTCCGAGGTCCCGTCGGCAGGCCGGCATCTTTCGTCAGACTTTTGCGGGGGTAGAGAGCGAATGTCAGACCCGACTGGAAGCCAAAAAAAACGACGGTGCCGTATTCGAACTCCGTTCCGATGACGCCTTTCGTTTCCAGGCCGAGCCCATCCCGGTAGAAACGTAGCGACGCCTCTAAGTCGTCGACGCCGAGGGTAATGATGGTGATGCGTGGTTTCATGGCGCTGCGCTTCCTATCCTTAAAAGATTGGACGATGGACTACCCAGTTTGGTTACTTGGTGGGCTAAATTCAAGACCGAAGAGCGTGCAGCCCAATCGCCGGGACTGTATCAAACATGGGGGCGTTCACACGACTGGCAGTGCTATAGCTCGCTGCTTCCGGAAATCCGGGTGCCACTCACGGAACAGATTATCCAGCCGATTGTTGAGGACGGAGCAACGA
>JBEKPJ010000132.1:0-6009 GCA_049520935.1 Terriglobales bacterium
CATCCAACCGAGGAGATGTCGGAGCGACACGATCATGGAAAGAATCTTATCGGAACAGTCCGAATCGAGCTTCTCGCCAAGTCATGGATTCTGCGGGTGTACGACGTTTTGGCGAGACACAGGCGAAAAAGTGCCGGAACAGTTCATACGTCCCGTCAATCAAGTGCACATCCATGGACTCCTCGCGATTTCTCGGATGCGAGGTGATAGCGCTTGTGAGGGTCTTGCGGTCCGCTTCCAACCTCTATAATCAATCCTCGCTCCACAAGTGATGCGAGACGTGTTCGGGCCGCGCGTGGAGAAAGCTTGATCTGCTTTGCGATCTGAGAGGTGGCGAGTCCAGCCTCTGGACTTTTGGCCAGTGCGGCAAGGATAGCCTCGTTCCGAACGTCTGTTGCGGGCGCACGGTGGGGTATGGCCAAGAGCGTCACTCGAAAATGTGTCCCGATCTCTTCAAATTGAGGAGCATCCAGCCCGTTATCCCGACACGCTGCGGTCATTCGCTGAATACCACTCCCCCAGTGTTCGATCAACCCCAACTCCTGAAAGACTCGGCCCAAAACGCGGTTGCGGAGTTTAGAAATACCCTTTTGGATGTCTTCGATTGTGAGTCCGAAAGGGAGCAGGCCAGGGTTTTCGATCTCCAGACGGTCGTCAAACAGCGCAACGCGAATAGGAGCGCCGCGCTGGGCGTAGTCTGCATGGACAATCGCATTCATGATCGCTTCGCGGACGGCAATCACCGGAAACGTCCAATGATCGGTTCGTTTCACGGAGCCTATGACTACCTCGCGGGTCATGTGCTTCCGCAAGAATGCGATCACTTCCTCGGCAGCTCCTGGAAGATAAGAGCGCACCTCTGTGGAGTCGAGTATCCGGCGCCGGTCGTGGCCAGCGAATCGACCTGCTTGAATCCATGCGTCCGGGTAGTGATTTAGTCGATCCGCACCGAATAGGAGGATTCCTCCGATAGTCGGTACAATCCGACCTTGGTAGTTGGTTACGATTTTTAGAGTTTGCAGTTCAGGGCGTGTCAGTTTGCGAATTGGCTTGAAGAACTCGGAAGCTGCTCGGAAGTCAATTGCTTCCGAGTTCAGTTCCGGCCTGGGCTGTTCGTCGAACGAGGATACTTGGTTGTAGCGTCGCATCTCCTCGACCAGAACCAGATCCGCCCGCCGATTCGTCGAACCCACGCGAACAAAAACGCCTTCCTCTGGACCCAACTGATGAATTCAATCCGCTCTCTCGCCAAATTCCTCGGGGAGAGAGCAGCCTGACTTGCATTCTGAGCCTAAGCGCCTGTTGCAACAGTTAGCTGCACGGGAGCACGTTGAGCTAGACTCAGAAAACGAGGTCGCTACTATGCAACGGCGTCGTGTGATTGGTTTGCTCGCCTCTGCTGCGCTCGGTGGCGCCAACGTCCTACAGGCAAAATCCACGAGAGAGGAAGGAAGGCGTGCGCACATGGCTTGGGTCGCCGAGGTGTTGAAACGCATGGAGACGCTCCTTCCGGGCATGACACGCAAGGATCTTTTCTCGGTGTTCACGACCGAGGGTGGAATATCAACGGGATTGCGACGCACCTTCGTCAGCCGTGACTGTCCGTACTTCAAGGTCGATGTCGAATTCCAACCCGTCGGCAGGGCGGAACGAGACGCGGATGAACGGGTAACGCTGGTCGAGAGCGATGACGATATTATTCTAAAAATCTCGACTCCGTACTTGCAGTTCAGCGTCGTGGACTAACCCGAAACAATTGCGGAAAGTGCTTGTTTGCCCGCGTTCAGTAAAGCATTGGTGTTGTTTTCAGGCTCCGATATGAACAAAGGGAACCAACGCGATCAGTGGCTTCAGGATGTCAGAGACCGCCAGACAAATATCGCCTTTCCACAAACGCTAGCGAACGAGACTCGTGGTTGGCGAGAAATTGGGACCAGACCAGCTACGGCATTGGCCTGGGCCGATCTCACGGTTCTCGGTCTTTTTGTTTCAGGATTCATGGCCATTTTGCTGTTCATTTCTCTTCGAGCAAATGGCGGTCGGGTGCAAGTACCGGCGGGAGCCGCTGTTACGTTGCTCATTTTCGGTCCAATACTCGCTCTGATTGTTTGGGCGACTCGGCGGAATCTTAGGGATCTTGAGCATTCGCGTGGAAAATCGAGGACCGGCAAGTATTAGAGCGATTCTGCGGCTTGGGTTGGTAGCTGCTGAATAATCCCGATAGAAGCGCTTACCGTGGTCACAAAACTAGAGCCTCAATTTCGCCAACTGACCATGAGGCCCGAAGCCCGTGCGACAATGCGGATGAGAGGTGCCGTCATGAAATCACCGTTTCTGGGCGTCTCCGCGGGTGCGTTGATGTTCGCAGCGGCGGCCTTCGGGCAGAAAGAAATTTTTGTCCCACCAAATGATGTTTTGTTCACGGTTACGACCGAGCGGCATACATACACAGCTGGGGAACAGATTTACTTGAAATACAAAATCGTGAATATCAGCAACGGGGCGTTGTATGTACCACGGGAATGGGAGGCGAAATGTCCCTCAAATCCTCACATCTGGGCATGGTTTGAGGACAGTTCCGGGAAGCATTTTGTTCCGGGCTATGCTGGTTCGTGTTCGCCCTCCGTCCAGACGCTTACGGCGCGAATGAAGAGAGAGGCAGTCCTGCTTAAGCCCGGACAGCAACTCGAAGGGACTGTAACAATGGATACGACACTTTTCGGTGGCTTGAAACCTGGGGCTTATCGGCTGGAAGCGTCCTTGGACGGATGGAGCGACAAAGTCTTCAACCAGGAGCAGCAATCGGAACTGGGAAAGATGACTGCGCCCTTCATCCGTGGGGAAGTGCCCGCATCCACGCACATCACCTTGCAACCTTGATGGCGGTGTATCCAACTGAGTGACTGGCGAAATATCGCCTTAGGCGCGTTTCGACCTCAACAAAGGCGAATAAATAACGCAAGCTTGCGACAACGCCTGATTACAGCAGCCACCGGAAAATGCGTCCCAGAGGGCTTTCCGAAATGCTCGCCTGTTACCTCCGTTACTCCGCAAACTCGCTCAGAGTGTGTCTAATTTGGGCAGTGTCTTGAAGACCTCCATGCGCACCTTGCTGAATGCCATCATCGTTGTCCTGATCCCGGTCGCCGAATTTGTCGCGATCCGTCGCATCGGCCTCACCAGAGCGACCGGAGCCTTCCTCATCTTCATCACGATGGCTGTCTTGTTGGTCTGGGCCGCCAAACACGACGGTCGCGCCAGCCAACTCAAACTCCAGAACGCCGCCGCATCGTTCGGCTTCCTGCCAGCAGACCGAGACGATGTTACTCTTTCCATCTACCCGCTACGCGGAGACGGCTGGGTCGAGGCCGCAGCTTGGGGAGAGCTGCGAGGTTTGAAGGCATGGTTATTCGACTACTGCATAACCGACCGAGGAGGGTCAGCAGATACGCGGCAAGCCGTCAGGCAAACCGTTATCGCGTTTCGCTTCGATGAGGCGAATTTGCCCGCCTTTCAGATTCGCCCGTTGGACTCGTCGACTTCCATCTGCGACCGCCCCCGCTGGAGAAACTTCGACGGCGATTGGGAAAGCAGCGATCACACCATCTGCTTCCCCGACGCCCTGCAATTTCACAGGCATTTTGAGCTGATGTCCCCTGGCGAAGAGGGTGTGCGCCGGCACTTCAACGCGAAACTTTTGGACACCATTGCCCTTCTGAACGACTGTCATTGCGTGGTGAAGGGTTACTACACCACCGTCCTTTTCTTCTCTCCGAACAAAATACTTCGGCCTGACGAATACGAAGCATTCGCGCGCAAAGGCGCCGACGTTGCGTATCCCCTATTTTCCGCAGAGAAGCACGTGATGGCCGCCTCAGGAGAATGAGAATTGGGACTGCGGCACGAAACAAATCGCGGACGCTGGTGTAACATCCCGTTAGCGCGTTTCGACCCGGACCGGCGTTGGCCAAATCTCGGTGAGCGACAACGCCTGATTTCGTCAATCAGCTCTGGACTGATGATCACCAATCACGATAGCGTTGCGCTATGAGTCGAGTCACCAATGTGATACTTACCGCCGATGTCGGCTTGCAAGATGGTTCCGATCCCGAGATTGATTCCGTTAACGAATTCCTGCGAGAGGCAGACGGCGGCGGCTATGGCGAGTTCATAAATGTGTCGGCGCAGGCAGGTGGGACCAAGCACATGGAATGCCGCGTATACCTGTCAGCCTTCAATCACGCGGATACCGAGACGATCTTGAAGGCAATCGACCAAGCACCGTGGCGAGACAAGGACGTGGTGCAGGTTTTCGTTAAGGAGCAGGAAGAAGAATTCTTCCGGCTTCGGTACAGCGGCGGCTCAAAGATCGGATGATGAGTGTAATCGCCTGTGGCTGTTGAAAAAGTCCCTTCCCGCGAATAACAGCCCCAAATTTGGGGATAGAAAATGTCTACCCGCGCCAAGAAAGTCGCTCATAAGTCATCCTGACGCAATTCATTTTTCGCAGATTTCTGGAAAATGAGTTTTTCAACAGCCACGCCTGATAGCAACAACGACGCGCTTCACTCGGACTTACGGCGCCACCTTAAACACTGTGCCTTTATCGTAAACGCCACCTCGGAAGGTCGTGCCGTAGAGATTTCCCTTCTTGTCAAAGACTAGGCCGGCGGAAGGACCGTACCCATCCGTTCCATCCCAGTTGAAGTCGTGGAGGATCGTCTCCGTCCGCGACGGCGTAAGCTCGAACACCGTACCGTCGCCATATGCGCCGCCAGCCCCGGTCGTGCCGTAGAGATTCCCCTTCTTGTCAAAGACAAGGCCGCCGTAAGGATACTTCCCATCTGTCCCACTCCCAAAATTCCAGAGAATCGTCTCTGTCCCCTTTTGCGTCAGCGCAAACACGGTGCCGTAGCCATAAGCACCGCCAGAGCCTGTCGTGCCGTAGACGTTCCCCTTCTTGTCCCTGATCAGGCCGGCGTAGGGCCAGTACCCATCAGTCCCATTTCCAAAATTCCAGAGAATCGTCTCCGCCCCGGATGGCGTCAGCTTAAATACCGTTCCGACGCCGTTAGCGCCGCCACGCGTCGTCGTGCCGTAGAGATTCCCGTTCTTGTCCACAATCAGGCCAGCGACGGAATAATTTCCATCTGTTCCGTTGCCGAAATTCCACAGGATCGTCTCGGCCCCCGATGGCGTAAGCTCAAACACCGTGCCGCCGCCGTAAACGCCGCCCCCAGCGGTCGTGCCGTAGAGGTTCCCCTGCTTGTCCCGGATCAGACCGGACTGAGGATTTGACCCATCGGTCCCATTTCCATCGAAGCTGTAAAGAGTCGTCTCAGCCCCGGATGGCGTCAGCGCAAACACGGTGCCGCCGGAGTAGTAACTGCCGTAAACGCCCCCGTCCCAGGTCGTGCCGTACAGATTCCCCTTCGTGTCCCGAAGCAGGCCACCCTCGGGATTATGCCCATCCGTTCCATTTGCACCAAGGCTGTAGAGCATCGCCTCGGTACCTGATGGCGTCACCGCGAACACGGTGCCGTAGCCGTACGGTCCGCCGTAAACGCCGCCCCCAGCGGTCGTGCCGTAGAGGTTCCCCCTAATGCCAAAGACAAGGCTAGCTTGGGGATAAGCCCCATCCCCGCTCCCGCCAAAATTGTAAAGGACGGTTTCCGTCTGGCCGTGCGCTGGACGAGCGGCGATCAGCAGCAGCGCAGAAATCGCCGCGAGTGCGAGAGCGCTTAAAGTCGTGAGCGTAAGTTTTGCGATCATTGCGATTCTCCAGGATAGGGGGAGTAAGAAGAATATTCTGCCCGACAACTAAGTACGCATTAATTCTCCGCCCCTTGCCTAGCCTCGTCAATGTGAAGTAGTTTGCGACACCTGCTTAGCCCACATCATTCATGAAGAGTGGAGTGAAGTGCGGTTGTTCGTATGAGTGATAAGTAGTTGCGACAACGGCGGAATTTCCTTCGATCGGGTTACTGATTCCAAAAGAATTAGCCGGGT
>JBEKPJ010000133.1:0-5959 GCA_049520935.1 Terriglobales bacterium
TGTGTTGTGCTATCGTCAGACACGAAGAAGCCTCCGGAAGTGCCTCGAACGGCGTCTAGTCAACCTGTTTGTAGCACAGGAGGCTTCTCTTGTCTTAAAAATCACGAATTATTCGGGCTAAATCGCTTGCGCGATAGCTTGCAACCGTCTCACGCTTCTCGCCGGGCAGCAGTGAAATATAGTTGTCGTTCCAAACGACAGGAAGTATTTCCCGCCCCGCTGCGCCCTTGTTCACCTTCAAACGCACAAAAAAACCATGCTCTTGCTCGGGTTGTGCAGGGTGACGCGCCCTTTCCTGCCGCTGCGCTCGGTAACTTTCAGCTTCACTCACGAGAGAGGAAAGCGCCGTGTAATCGGCGAACTGCGCGGTTTCCGTCTTCCACCAAGTCGATTTCGCCCAGTCCACCGCCTCGGCCTTTGTCGACAGCCAGTAGAAGTTGGAGCCGACTAGTTGGCCGGCAGAATCGGTCAAGCGCAGTGCGAGAAAGTAAGTAGCGGTGAGTCCCGGCAGATCGGGCAGCGTGAGAATCTTCGCCGTACTGTCCGCGGGTGCGTCAACCGCGTTCTCATGCGAGAATTTCTCGGTAGCGTCCAGGTTATAGATCTTTGTGGTGAGCTTTAGACCTTTCACGTCTTTGTACTGGCTGCTGACGAGCCAGATGGACCGGTCGTCATAGCCGTAGATGGGATGCAGCGGCTCAAGCGCGCGCTTGGCGCCGAAGTATGCGCCCGCCGGCTGCAGGGAGTAATCGTACAGATGCCAGATCATCGAAGGCCAAGCGGGAAGCTCAAAGCCGCCCCCGAGTATGCGTAGTAGAGACGGAACCGGGCTTGGCTCGGTTTGCAACCGATGCCTACCCTCAACATTCATTTGGCCATCCACACGGCGATATCGCCAACCGCAGTCTGCTCGATGCCAAAGAAACCGTGATCGGAAAGCCCACTACAATTGTCGGTCAAGGGGGTGAGTTTGCCAGACGCGACACTTTCAATGCTCTTTCTGGGTGAGTTCTTCAACGCCTTGAGTATGGGCTTCTCACCCGCAGAGGTTGCAAGACTGCAAGTGCTACCCGCGTCATTGATCAACAGCACGGGCACGGTAATGCCTGCCAAGTTCACCATGAGCAAGGAATCGGGATCATTCGTATCGTTGACCGAGGCAGCTTGAATCAGGCCATCCGGCCCACCCTGCGCGGGACTGTATAAGCCCGCGACGAATGCTCCGCCGGTTCCCCGACTCGTGCCCACGATCCAGACCGGCAGTCCAGGTTTGGCGGAACGCGCCCACGCGATGACCGTCAAGATGTCGGAAATGTGAGCGGCGCTGCCTTGCTGATCGGCTAGACCATCGGGGAGCAGATAAAAATCAGTCGCGGCGTCGAGGGTAATGACGTCGAGGTTGTGGCCCGCGAACAGGTAACGACTGCGCGTCAGGAAACTATGGGAATTGATATCGAGTGTGCCGCCGCCGTTACCGTTAGGAGTGAGTCCGAGCAGTCCTGAACCGCCGGGAAGCAGGATCGCGATCGCCGTGGGGTTCGGTGTTGGAGTGATGATGAAGCTCTCACTCAAAACCGCGGGCGGCGGATTTGATACCGGGGTGCGCGACAGTAAAAGCGTCTGCACCACATCCACCGAATCGGTCTGCGGAACTTGAGCTGATGCGGTTGCCCCGAACAGCATAATGGTAGCTAGTAAGATAACCAAAGCCGGCCAGATCCAACCCGGCCTTTTAAAGTTTGAAAACACGCCTGTCATGCTGAACCTCCGTAGGACGAATGGTTACGTCCCGATTTAAGGGTTGAGTTTAGTCGCCTCGAGCGGCGACCGTGCTTTTACTGCCTCTCGGCAATTCCGCAGATGGCAATGTTCGCGGTCGTGTTGGTCTGGACGATTTGCAATCCGTTGGCGACCGTGCCCGTCGCCGTATGCAGTACAAACACATACTGCGTCCCCCTGCTCAGCGAGATCGTTCCCATGCCATTCGAGGTTACGGTGTACGTGCCGGTGAAGGTTTCCGTTTGCAGGGTTCCCCCGCCCTCCATGTAGCTGGAGGACCCCTGAACGTTGCCTTTCCCGTCAAAGGTGAACAGACCATTTCTGGCGTAGATGGGTTGGCTTGGATTGGCAGTCCATTCGTCAGATTGGAAGCTGAAGTTTCCTTTCACATTGGCCAGAGTGTAGGTCTTAGGTGTGGAGGACTGCAGCAAGGCAGTGCTAGTGCCCACTTCGTTCATGCCCAGATTGGTGACGAGCAACAACTGGATGCCGTGAGCTATCTTTGCGGATGTTGAATTGAGAACAATCGGCCACTGCCAACCGGAGGAAAAGGTGACCGTGCCGGTACCGTTAGGATTCACCGCATATGTCCCGGTGATTGTCGCGGATACCGGGCTGCCATTCACCATTCCTGAATAAATTTCCGTGAAACTGCCCACGCCGTCGAATGTCAAGACTCCTGCGACTCCACCTTGCGGTGAATTCACGTCTGCGGTCCAGCGGCCGCCCAAGAATGCATAACTGCCTTGCAGACTTGCATTGCTGAATGTTGCAGCATGGGCGGAAAGAACGAAAACGATTGTGAAGAAGACTAGAAGACAAACCTGGTTAGATCCTCGGATGGCCCCTTGCATAAAGCACCTCGGAAGAAGGATTTCCAAACGAGCGAAACGATTAAGCACTTGATGCGGACGCAAAACAAGGACGTAGCGCACAACGCGATGTGACCGGAAAATTCTTGCGTTATCCCCCCGGAAGGGAGGAGGCTTCGGACATACTGGCATACAAGCTAATCTGACCGTGCACGAGTCCGTCTCCACAGCCGGAGAACTGTGGTTGCTTTGTGAGGCTATCTGAACCCCATCTTGTCTGCAAGGGCCGATTGCGGCAAGCTAGGCGCATGAATCAGCGTAGGGAGCAGGAGCGGGCGAAGTGGCGGGACCTGGTTGCCGAGCAGGAGCAAAGCGGGCAGAGTGTAGCGGCGTTTTGCCGGGATCGAGAACTGGTTCAATCCAAGTTTATCTACTGGAAGAGACGAGTGCGGGAAGCAGGAAGGGCGCCATTTGTAGAAGTGCAATTGGCGCAGCCGGGTGTGGAGCCGCGAGTGCAAGCTCGGGCATGGGGAAGTACAAGCATTGAGGTGCGGCTCAAGAATGGTCGGAGCCTAATGGTTGCGGCCGGCTTTGACGGGCGTCACTTGCGGGCCTTATTGGCAGTGGTGGAGTCATGTTAGGGCTGCCCAGTTTGCACACGCTGGATCATGCGCAAGGGGCACGCATCTGGTTCGCAGCCGAGGCGACGGATATGCGATGCGGATTCGATCGATTGGCGGAGAGAGTGCGCGCGGTGATCGGTCAGGATCCTCAAAGCGGTCACCTTTTTTTGTGCCGCTCGCGACGAGGGGATCGACTGAAGATTTTGTTGTGGGAGCAAGACGGGTTTGTTCTGTGGTACAAGCGGTTAGAAGTGGGAGTGTTCAAGCTGCCGCGGGTGCAGGAGGGCGCGCACTCGTTGGAGCTGCGGGCGAGTGAGTTAGCCATGGTGCTCGATGGGATCGATGTTTCGAAGTTGAAGCGGGTACCGCGCTACGCAAGAATCAGCTCGGGAAACAAAAGAATATTCGTCTGAGAAACTCACAGGCGTTGTGTTTATAGTAAGCGCACACTGGGAGCGCGAAGTTGAACAACCTACCTCAAGATCGCGAAGCGCTGGAAGCGATGGTGCGTTCGCTGATTCTGGAACGAGAGCAACAGAAGCAGCGGGTTGAGCAAGAGAGTAAACGGGCCAATGATCTGCAAGGGGAAACTCTGCGGCAGAGGAAACGCGCCGAAGAACTGCACCTGCAGAATCTGCGTCTGCAACTGGAACTGGAACGTTATAAGAAGTGGTATTACGGACCGCGAGCCGATCGCTTGTCATCGAGCCAAGATCTGGCGCAGGCCCTGCTGGAGTTCGGCGAGCAGCTGCAGGCCAAGCCGGTCCACCCCGAAGATGTACCCCCCAACAAGACCGAGCCTGAGTACGAGCTGCGGCGGGTGAAGCGGCGCCGGGGACGACGGAACCTGGCCAACTTCGAAAAGCTTCCGGTCACAACCCAGGTTTACGAACTGACTGCGGAGCAACGACAGTGCCCCTGCTGTGGGGTGGAGCGCAAGGAGATCGGAGCGGAGGAGAGCTGGCAGATCGAATACGTTCCTGGGCGCTTTGAGCGTCTGCACCACGTGCGCAAGAAGTATGCTTGCCTGGGATGCGAGGGGGTAGGCGAGAATCCGCAGATGGAAGTAGCCGCCAAAGCAGAAGCGGCGATTGAAAAAGGCATGGCGGGGCCGGGGCTGCTGGCCTACATCGTGACGAGCAAGTTTTCGGACTACCTCCCGTTATACAGACTGGAAGATATCTTCGAACGCCAGGGTTTTGAGATCTCGCGGGCGACCCAGTCGATCTGGTGTGGCGACGTAGCCGACCTGGTGGAACCCTTGTATAAGTTGATGGCGGAGCGCGTACGACAGTCGCATGTAGTGGCCACCGATGACACGATTATGCCGATGCAGAGCGTGGGCAAGACGAAATCGGCGCGCATGTGGGTGTATGTCGGGGACGAAGCCCATGCGTATAACGTTTTCGCTTTCACCTTGCACCGAGGCCGCGACGGACCGAAGTATTTCTTGGGAGATTACCAGCAAGTTTTGTTGGCCGATGGCTATGGTGGATATGACGGCGTGGTGGCGGGCAATGCGATCACGCGCGCCGGATGCTGGAGTCATTGCCGCCGGAAATTTGTGGATGCCGAGAAGGTGGCGCCCGAGATGGCACGGGAGGCGGTGGATTTGATCGGCGATCTGTTTCGAGTGGAGAGGCAGGCGAAGGATTTTTCTGGGGAGCAGCGTCTCGCCTTGCGCCGCGACAAATCGGCCCCGGTATTAGCCGAGCTGCGGGAGAAGCTTCTGGGGTGGAAAGAGCAGCTGTTGCCCAAGCATCCCATGGCGGAAGCGGTAAATTATGCCCTCAATCAATGGGCTGAACTGAACGTATTTTGTGACGATGGCGCGGTACCGATCGACAACAATGTTTTCGAACGCGAGATGAAGCGCGTCGTACTCACTCGCAAGAACTCGTTATTCGTGGGCAACGCACGCGGCGGGCGAACGGCGGCGATCTTGGCCAGCTTAACCAGCACCTGCCGCCGGCACGAGGTGGATCCCCAGCTGTATCTCACGCAGCTGCTGATGAATCTACCCCAGGCAAAAATGAGCGAACTGTCCGATTGGCTGCCCGACCAATGGAAGATTCGTCACCTGGCTCGAATGGCGAGCTTCAATAGCAACTCGTCCGCGCGTAACTAACCTGTAGTTCGCGTATCGCTCACGTTGCTTTGGCTTGGATGGCAGTTTGTCTGGGATGAAGTCGAGTTTTGAAATCACGGAGGGGTGGCTACAACGCTCTATCCGTGGTTGTAGATTTTGACCCGAAAGAGATACTCGGGGCGCTCTGTGTGAACCGGGGTCTGGAAGGCGACGGACGAGGCAACGTTTTTCGCTGTTTTACAAAATAGCTATCGCGATTACGCTCATCGGCAGACTCGTCAGTGCTGTTTCTCCAGCACGACAATCGGAGCTTCTGGTTCTCGTCCCTGCCACTGAGAGGATGCCCTCGTCCTGCTGAGCCGACTCGTGCGCTCGCGTCCAATCACCTTTGGCGTCCCACCATAATCCGGCGAGGGTGAGCGTGAGTCCGGCTGGCGGGCGGGCTGCGGTGACTTCAACAGCAAAGGGGCGGGGAAGCGGTGTTGTGCCGCCCACCCAAGCCGTCTGAACTTGGGTGGAATTTTCGCCACCAGCTACATGCTCCCGGCTTCGGTTTCTTGGTGGAATGGCGACAACCATTTGCCGCCTTTCTTCTGCCAAATCGACGTGGCGAAAACCTTCCCCGCTTGCTTTTTGCCTTCGCAAGTTGCGTCCTG
>JBEKPJ010000134.1:0-5869 GCA_049520935.1 Terriglobales bacterium
TGTGTTGTGCTATCGTCAGACACGAAGAAGCCTCCGGAAGTGCCTCGAACGGCGTCTAGTCAACCTGTTTGTAGCACAGGAGGCTTCTCTTGTCTTAAAAATCACGAATTATTCGGGCTAATGCTGTGTTCGCCGCCACGGGAAAGCGAATTCGCAGACTGCCGATCGATCCAGCCTTTCTAGCTGCAACCACACCGGTATCCTGATGAGAGGATCGCTCGAGTATCTGAGGACTCGCTAGCTGCGTCTCTAAAATTGTTTCCGGTCAGAGTCTTGATTTAGCATTGCCGGATTGAGGGAAAACCTCAATTCTTATGAGACATTCCCAGTTCGAGGTTGGGCGGCACAAAGCGGTGTTGCTTGCAGCCTGGTTGGCCGCGGTGTTCGTTTTCGCGATGCAGTGGTTCGTCTATGATGTGGCTCGTGGAGACGCCGATCCCTTTCGCTATTACCTCTGGTGGTCGTGCTACACATGGGGAATACTGACCCCCGTAGTAGTGACGTTTGCCTGTCACAAGCCGATAAGCGGCGTGACCTGGAAACGAGCTCTCCCACTGCATCTTGCTGCCAGCTTTGTGCTCGTCGTGACTGAGATTTCAATAGAAGCAATGCTGGGCAAGCTGCGCCTGCACCATGATCTGTCAGTTCAAGAGGCGCTGCGGCACTACTTCACTCGTCATGCGCAGGTCAGCCTGCTTACCTACTGGATGCTTGTGGGCGCGGTGCAGCTGTACCGAATGCGCGATGAAGCCCACAAGCGCGAACTGCGATCCTCGAAACTCGAAGCGCAGCTCAGCATGGCGCAGTTAGAGGTGCTGCGCGCGCAGATACATCCCCACTTCCTGTTCAACACACTTCAAGCTGCCACGACGCTGATCCATGAGGATCCTGATGGCGCGGAAGACATACTCCTCCGCCTGAGTGAACTGTTGCGCGTATCGGTCGACGAGTCCCACATCCAGGAGGTTTCTCTTGAAAGGGAACTCGAAGTGCTCGATCTTTACATGGGAATCCAGGCGCGCCGTTTTGGAGATCGCCTGCGGTTTGTGGTTTCAATCGACCAGAGCGCACGGGATTGCATGGTTCCTGCGTTGATTTTGCAACCGCTTGTCGAGAATGCCATTCGGCACGGCGTTGGCAGACATAAGGGAAGTGATACGGTTTCAATCCGTGGTTTTCGCGAAGGCGAGTTCCTACGACTGGAAGTACGCAATCTGAACAGTCGTCTGGAAGACAAGCCGGCCCGGTCAGTGGGACCCGGCGTCGGCCTGGCGAATACGCGCGCACGTTTAGAGCAGCTCTACGGAAACCGGCAGGAGTTTGGGATACGAAATCTCGATCCGACCGGGGTCTCCGCCGAACTTTCGATTCCGTTGCGATCAGCTCCGATTCTAATCGAGGAACCATCTCGATGAGCATCCGGGCGTTGGTTGTTGATGATGAGCCGCTGGGCCGCCGCGCTATACGGCGCTTCCTTGGCAAACATGTCGGAGTGGATGTCATTGGCGAATGCGGCGACGGGGAATCCGCTGTCAGAGCGATTCGGGAGAGAAAACCTGATCTCGTTTTTCTCGATATCCAGATGCCGGAGATGGACGGATTCCAAGTGCTCAGCGAACTTGGCGCCAACGAGATGCCAATCACAATTTTTGTGACAGCTTACGACCGTTATGCCTTACGTGCATTCGATGCGAACGCCATTGACTATCTGCTTAAGCCGGTCAGGAAAGAGCGCTTTGAACGCGCTCTTACTCGCGCCAAGCGCCGAATTGCCGGGGAGCTCAAACCTGACGAGGTGCATCGTATCTTATCCGGCCTGGAGCGGCTCGTCGCCGCACAGACCTATCAGGACCGGTTGGCGATTCCCAAGAACGGGCGAGTGTCGTTCGTAGCGACGAAGGAGATCGACTGGATCGAAGCTGAAGGCAACTACGTACGTCTTCATGTCGGCGATCGTGACTACGAATTCCGCGAGACGCTTGCCGCCGTTGAAGAGAGGCTCAACCCCTCTGAGTTCCTCAGGATACATCGCTCCACTATCGTGAATATCTACCGTATCAAGGAGATCCAAGCCTGGTTTCACGGTCATCATCGAGTCCTGCTTGAAAACGGCACAGAACTGCGAATGAGCCGGTACCAACGCGAGATCGCAAGAAAGTTGGGACTGAGGTAAGTGCGCGAGCTTTTGGCAGCTACTGATGGAGCTTCGCTGGTTGACCTGCTGGATTGAGCCCCAGTCGTCGGACAACCGGAAACTATCCAGAACGGGCTTCGGGGAGATCTCCTCGAAGAGGACTTCGGAGGAGCCCAGTTGCACGCGTCCGGTTATTCGCCTCAATCAAGAGTTGACGAAGTGGGGTGTGACCGGTGCGGATCGCAACTTTTCAACTCCGGCGTGTTATACAAAAGATGCTTCCGCAGAAGTTCGGAGGCCCTCGAAGGACTCATGAAACAATTGGCCAATAGAATTCTCGCCCTACTCTTGATTTCATTCCCATCGCCCTTCCTGACTCTTGGATTTGCCGGGGTGGCTGAAGATTCCGCATCCGTTCCGTTGAATATCGACAACAAGGTGCTGCCGAGTTCCAGCAAAGGCTTCTTGACCGATCCGCGCGTCTTTAATGCCGAGTTTTATCGAAAGTTCAACCCACAGCTAAAGTTAGCGGACGATGAAGCTGCGAAGCGCGAATGGACGAGCAAGGGAGCCAAAGCTTGCCGCAGGGGCTCGTTTCTGTTCTATTCGCGAGACTACCTGAACAGGTATGGCGATCTTGCCAAGGGAGATTGTGTTGCTGCGGTCGAACACTTCGTCGTTGCCGGATTCAATGAGGGAAGAATCGGCGCCTTTGACAGCTACTGGGTGGTCTTCGATTTCAACTACTACGTGGACCCGGCTCGCAATCCCGATCTGCACAAAGCGTATCCCCGCGTTTGGGACCTAGTGGACATACAACTGCACTGGCTGCAGCATGGAATCGCGGAACGGCGGGGAGCCTCGCCAATCTTTAATGTAAGAGAATATCAATCGCGATATGCGGATGTTCCGCGCGTCCCGGCGCGCGCAATTTCTGAATACGTTAGCAGTGGTCAGGCCAAGGGGAAGCTGGGCCGGGCTGCGTGGGCCGAACCGGCGAACTGGAATGCGCTGGTGCAGCAGGCAGCGCGGCCCGAGGTGAGTGCGACACCGAACGATGTGGTGCGCTCGTTCACGAGCGCGCGAGGCGCTCCGCTGAAAGTGGTCGTAAAGTCACCAGTCTGGTACCAGGCGGCGCTTTCACCGCCGTGGCAGAAGCTGAATCCCGAACAGATCTGCACCGTGCCGCCGCCCACCGCGAGCGACGATCTGAAGATGATTCAAAGCTACCTGGATCGCCTGGCCGCAGGGAGCGCGGCGCCTTGCCGGGTGGTGCGGCTGGCGCCTCATGCGGCGTATCACATCGTGCTCCCCGCAAAATTGCCGCCCCAGCAGGACTGGGTGCTCAACCACCGGTCGCATTTTACGATTCACAATGCACAGGATTTTGGATTCGATGGAAATGGATCGACGCTGTACTTCACAGGTTCGACGGGGGCCTTCAATATTGAGAATTGTGAACGAGGAATCATAGAAAACCTGGTCATAGATTGGGGAAACCCCTTCGATCCCAATCCGGCCTGGCGGGGCCCGCTGTTTGAGGCCATGGGAACGATCAAAAAAGATTCAGCGACTTCCGGGCACATCGAATTAGATCCGCAGACGAGGTTTCCAGAAGGCTTTTCGCCCTATATCTATACGTTTCATCTTTGGGACAAAGCCACCGGTCAGATGGCGCGGGAGGATGATTTACCTGGGCCAACCGATAACGGTTGCGACGCAGTTTGCATCGCGCAGAAAAAGGGCCCGACCCAAGCGATGCGTTTGAAGGGGCTGGCGCTGTACCCAAATTCGAATGCCTCAGGCAAGTGGGTGGCCTCCAACCTGGTCCAATTTCCTAATCGCTATGTTCTCGTGGCCTTTTCGCAATTCCCGATGGGCGCGGTGAGTCTGTATGGCACGGCGGACCTGCGCATAGCACAGTGCACGATTCATGCATCGCCTTACATGGGAATTGCCGGGGGAGACAGGCAAAGAGGGTTTTCCTTTGAGAACCTCTCGATCACGCCCAGCCAAGGTCGCCACATTTCGACCACGGCGGACGGCGTTCATCTGACTGGGGCATTGGGGGACATCATTTTCGATCATGGAACCTTCGAAGCCATGGGTGACGACGCGGTCAACGTGGCCGTGGTTTGGGATTCGTTGACGGCGGCAACGTCGGGCAACTCCCTTACGATGGCAGGCGCGGATTCCCCGGCCAAAGAGGGCGACACGATTGCGTTCTTTGACGAGAGCCTGGCCTTTGTAGGATCGTCACGCGTGCAATCGTCCAGCGGAAGCGGGCCGCAGAAGATTCAACTAAAGGACAGCGTGCACTTTCTGCGTCCCGGACTGAAAGCAATCAACATGAGCCACATTCCATCGCGCTTCTACATCTCGGGAGTGACGGTGCGGAAAAAAATTGGACGTGGAATTATCTTGGGGGCGCTGCACGGTGTAATTCAGGATTCAACGTTCGAATCTTTGACCATGTGTGGGATCGATTTTCATTTCTCAAGCTACTGGAGCGAAGGAGCGCCAAGTTCGGACGTGGCGATCCGCAACAACCAATTCCTAAGAACTAATTGGTCAATGAAGTTCTACCAATACGGAACGGGGATGGGCACATATCCGCATCGAAACGCGGCGATCGGCGTCTTCAGTGAGGTGGCGACCAACTACAACAAGACACCTGACAACTTTAGTGGCGTCTATCCCGTATTTCAGGACATCGAGATTTCTGGAAACACCGTGCAAAGTCTTTCCGGCGCGGACGTTTATATGGCTGGTGTTTACAACACTCGCACAACAGGCAGCACTGAGGGTGTCTCGAAGAATCGCTTTGAGGGCTGTGCCTCCGTTCTACATACAGATCCGCTGCGCCCCTATTTCGGTTCCGAATCGACCTCAGCCGTGGTGCTGAATTTTGTGGACGGTATATCGTTGGTTGGAAATCAGACGACAACCCATCCCGCTTGCGGCGCTAGGGTGGATTACGGATCGAGTAGCAATATCAATATTTCGAATCGTTAGTCCGGCCGAAGTACCAGCTCCTGACAATTCAGCCAATCGCAATTCCGTCCGAATCTGTGCCTCCCATTCAATCCCCCTCGGTTTCTAATGGATGATGAGTCATAGCACGCGGACAATTTCCAATTGACGGGCTTCGCGAAACGCATTCTATATGAAACGCCAGGGCGTTCTTGTCAGCCCGGCCTCCCGCTTGCACGCCACTGGCGCACAATAGCCTAGCAGCGAGCTGATCTATGGCTCTCCAAATAAGTACTCGGCTGATCGGCCGTTATACGGCCAAAGAAGGTTCTCCACTATAATTGCCATATACTTCAATGACTTGCCACCAACCAGCCCGCACGGAAGGGACTTCGGCCACAAGTAGAGGATTCTTGTATTTGCGGATGATGCGAAGATGGTGTGTGACACAGTAGCGGCACCCCGTGAGATTAGGAGTCCTCTTCTTCGTTTAATCAAATTTCTTTTCAGATTGTCCAAGTACGTTGTCGTGGAGGGTTGATGCGCATTTCAGGTGAAAGCCGTCCCTGGCGATCGCGACACCGGCTTATTTTCACTTCACGTTCCATCCACTGGTTTCCGCTGACGGTTTTGCGGTGCCTAACCCGCATTATTCGTGAGAAGTGGAGTGACAGGCGATTTTTAGTCTGAGCGATACATGATTGCGACGAGGCTGGAATTTGTTTCGATCGCATTACTGATTCCAGAGCAGTTAGTCGAGGC
>JBEKPJ010000135.1:0-5751 GCA_049520935.1 Terriglobales bacterium
TAAGTGCCACCAGCGGGGACGGGCGCGCTGAAGGTGAAAGACGTTGCCCCTGAAGCAACCGCCAGATTGTTGCCGCCGTTGTCCTGCAGCAGCAGCCCCGAGCCCGAGAGTCCTGAGATCGTCCCTCCGATGGTGTAGGCAACCGATGAATTGACGGTCAACGTAGTCGACCCGCTAGTCGTGCCCGAGGTGGCTTTAATGACCGTTTGCCCCGCGCCAATAGCACTCGCTAATCCCGTCGTGCTAATTGACGCCACGCCTGGAGCCGATGAACCCCAGTTAACGGAATTCGTCAGATTCGCCGAGTTGCCGTTGCTGAACTGGCCGGTGGCAACAAATTGCTGCGTGGTCCCTGAGGCTATCGAAGGATTGGTGGGTGTAACGGTGATCGATTTCAGGCCAGTGACATTGCCCGTGCCTTTCAGATTCACCACACTCGGACTACCGAAGGCGCCGTAGCTAATTGTGAGCGTGCCTGAACGTGCGCCAACTACGGTCGGCGTGAACGTAACCCCGACAGTGCATTTCAGTCCTGCGCCCAAACTGGAACCGCAGGTGTCACTAGCGACTGCAAAGTCCCCGTTCGCAACAATCGTCGACATGCTCAGAGCGGCAGCGAGATGGTTGGTTAGCGTGACGCTCGACGCGGCGCTCGCTGAACCTACGTTGCGGCTGGCAAACGTTAGCGTGGCTGGGGAAATCGTAACCGGCAAGGAACTGGTCCCGCTAAGAGCAACGGTCTGCGGGCTGTTCGGCGCACTATCGGTGAACGTCAGCGTGCCGGAGAGCGCTCCCGCTTCGCTTGGAGAAAACGTCACACCGATTTTGCATGCGGCTCCGGCCGCGACGCTCGTGCCGCAAGTGTTGCTTGCGATTGCGAAGTCTCCGGCGGTCGCGACCCCTGTAAATGTAAGCGCGGTGTTCTCGTTATTAGTGAGGGTAACGAACTTTGCCGCGCTGGTATTGCCAGCGACAACTGCTCCAAACACCAAGCTGCTGGCGGAGAGAGTTACCGGCAGGACGCCCGTTCCACTGAGGCTGACGGTCTGCGGACTTGTGAGCGCACTATGAGTAACGGTAAGCGTCGCCGTTCTGCTTCCCGTGCCGGAAGGCGTCAATGTAACGCTGATGCTGCAACTCTTCCCCGCACCGAGCGTGGCCGGGCTAATAGGACAGTTGCCGCCCGCGGCGTAATCGCTCGGCGCGGTCCCACCGGCGATAGTGATGCTGTCTATCGTCATCGGCACGGGCTGGTTGTTTTTGAACGTAGCAGTCTTTGGAGAGCTCTCTAAACCTACCGCCTGGTTGCCGAAGGCCAGCGCCGAGGGCGTGAGCGTGGTCTGGGCCACTCCGGTCCCGGTAAGACTGACGGACGCGAGGAGATTGTCAGACTCATCGTTGATGTTCAGCACTCCCGAGATCTCCCCCACCAAGGTAGGCGAAAAGTGCACGCTCATTTTGCATACACCGCCACCCGCAATAGTGCCGTTACAGTTGTCCGTCTCGGAGAAACCAGCGCTGGGAGCGAACACCACGGCTTGAGAAGCCCCACCCTGGTTGGTGATCGACACGACTTTGCCGGCACTCGTGCTTCCGACCGCCTGATTCGCAAAAGTAAGAGTCGTTGGCGAAACGATGATGTTTTGTGCGAACAAACTCAAGCTCGCACTCGTCAGAACAAGGGCTGTAAGCAGACCGCGAGAAATCCGCCCGGGGATAGATGCGGGTGCAGATATACATGCGATGACGACAGCGGCGCGCATAGAACCTCGGAGTTGGCGGCTAGAATTGCAGCACTTTACCGGCGAAACTCTAAGGAGGGAGAGGCGGTTTCCCGAGGGGAGATTGCTAGAGGGGGGATTCGCCGCGAGTCACAAAAGCCTTAACGGAAGGAAGTTTACTGGCCGCTTCGTGACAAAGCAACGGCTAAAGTTGTCGTGGTAATTGATGTTTCAATACAGGGATTTGCGAGCGCAAAGACTTGCACAATTGTGAACGATTCCGCTGGCCGCGCTGACCAGCCACTTGAAGAAGCTCTAGGGCGCGGGATCCACTGTCGTTCTTCGTTAATTAACTCACCCTCATTCGCCGCACGGCGACCTGCTGAAAGAGCGAGAGTTCCCCCGGACATGAAATGGCGGTGACGCCGGCAACAACGCGAACTCCCACCCAACCGCGTCAGAGCCGATGGCCGCTTGAGAGCGGCAGTTCGGTCCTCCGCAGCGCCCATAGCAACACGCTGACCGCGACTACGGCCACGCCCAGGAACAGTACGCCCCCGTTGTGATGAAGCTTCCCGTCGAGAAATCCGCGGTCCACGCGTGTTCCGAGTTCTGCAATTGTGAAGATGCGAAGACCGTTTTTCGCGACTGCGAGAGGAATGGCGGCGGCAATTAGCAGCGCTTTCCGCCACCAGGAGCGAAGGAAAAGATGAGCCAAAGCCATGGTCGTGACAACCAGCAAAATACTGGACCGAATGCTGCTGCACTCGCGTGCGACCTCGATGTCCAGCCCCGGAATCGACACGATGATTCCGTCCTGTGTCGCCGGAACTCCGACGGCCCTAAACATGAGCCGCGCGGTAAACGCGGACTGATGTTGCAAGAATTCTACGATTCGACTCAAAACAAAATCGGGAATGGGCACCACTAAGAACAAAATGCAAAGAGGAAATAAAAACGAATGCAATGTTGTCGCGCCAAAGCACAACCAGACGCTGGCCACGCACCAGGTCACGAGCGCAAACATCCCAAGCGATAGACCGAGATCGTCGCTCGATCCCAATGGTCCCCACCTCGCATAGCAGGCCAACAGCAATGCCACAACCAGCAGAACAGCTGCGGGCAGCGGGTTGGGGCGCGCGTCGAGCGGGAGTGATTTCGTATGCGCGTATCCATGCTCCATGTAGATGAGCGCGGCACTCAAGGGAATAATCAGAAGGATGTGAGTGTAGGCATCATTGGCGAGCGCAAGGCGAAAGGTGGTGACCAGCGGATGCCACGAGAACCAGATCGAGACGCCGCACAAAGCAATGAGGATTGGAACCTGAGTTCGCGGCGTCATGTTCGTCATGTTTACGTTCTGAATCCTGATCTCCATACTACCGAATGACATCCCTTCCGCCGGGAGGACCCCGCTCGAATCTCGTCCACTGGCTGGTAAACCATGGGCCAGAGAACTGGTTTCCTAACGAACCGGCTGCGAAACCAAGTGGCGGCGCGAGCTGAAATTCTGGCCAGGGGTCCGCGATTGTTTGTGGCTGAGGAGAGTGTCTCTGTCTCGATCCCCTGCGCGCCGTGGACCCGGTTCCATGTGCACCCACCTAGTTCGCGGTTGGCCTTCCCCTCGCTTGCGCGGTCAAGTTCACCAGCTTGGGTCGGGCCGCGGCGCCCAAAAGGCTGAAATCTGGGGAGGCTATTCAGCGCGCATGGCTAAAATCGACATCCGCTTGATCGGACTCCTGCACCCGATCGAGACAGGCGCGCAGTTTCTCCGCCAGTATGCGCACGTTGGGTTCGCTGAGCATGTCCAAGTGGTTGCCCGTGATGTCCTGGATCTCGATTCCACCCGTAGCCAGTCCTCCCCAGCCGAGGAGTTTGTCTTCTCCGTCAAGCAGGGTGCGGCTGACAGAGCGAAAAATCGTAAGACGACCCGGATAGACCGCAGGACGATACTCCGATGCAGCGATACGATTCACCGTCTTCAGATCAGGAATCCCGGGAGCAGCCAGCAGGTGAAGTTTGTACATGAGGTGATACAGTTTCCCGCTGAAGACGGAAGCCGCCCGATTGGTTGCGTGCCACAGTCCGTGGCCCGACAGCAGAACGCGCTGGAATCGAAGTTTGTACATCGCCAGGCGCTGGCGAACATTGGCGCTATTTCTGTAGCGCTCCAGGTACTGCCATTCAATCGTATCCAGCAATCCGAGCAGCGATACCGTTTCTCCAGCCGCAAGAAGTTGTTGTGCCATTTCGAAAACCACAAAACCACCAAAGGAGTATCCCGCTAAACGGTACGGACCGTGCGGTTGCACCTCGCGAACTCCGCGAACATAGTACGACGCCATATCCTCAACGCGTGTCAGAAAAGGCTCCCGGCTATCCATGCCCTGAGGTTGTAGAGCAAACACCGGCTGATCCTCTCCGAGGTAACGGGCCACTCCGTCGAAGGCGATCACGTGCCCACCCACGCCGGAGACCACAAACAGCGGCGGGCGCGATCCCTGGCGCTGAACGGCAACCACGGCGGAGGGCACCGCCTCCGAAACGCTCGACGGGCCGGGTGTTCGGATCAGATTTGCCAACTGGCGAATCGTACGCCCTTCAAACAAGGTGGAGAGGCCCAGTTCCCGCTGATAGGTTTTCTTGATCTTGCTGAACATGCGAACCGCGATCAGAGAATGGCCGCCCAAGTCGAAGAAGTCATCGTCGAGGCCAACCGTTGCCACTCCCAGCAGATCCTCCCACCATCCCGCCAGGGTGTTTTCGATGTCGGCGTCCGGGTTCGCCACGACTGTTTTTGGCGCAGATGAGGCGGCCAATGGCCGGGCCGGCTTGCTCGGGAGATCACCACGATACACGATCACACCTGAGGGCATTTCGGAGGTGAGAATCTGGTCGAATGCCCTGATCCCCTCGCTCGGTGACATCCCCGGGTTTTCAGGCGGCTGTGCGGCTTCGCCGGAACTTGCAGGACCTCGTGAGCGGAATCCGGGCACCGGACTGTCGAACGTAGTCGCCATGCGCCGCATAGCAAACTCGCCGATTTCCGCGAGTACCCTTCCATCGGAGTCGAGAAGAGTGAGACTAAAAAGCGCGATTTCGCGTCGCGTCGTATTCTCCGGATGACAACGGATGTGACTGTAAACGCGTGCCGGCAACGGGCGGTAGAACGTAGTCCGCTTGTAGGACATTGGCAGATAAAGGGCTTCTGACTCTTCATAGCCCGGAATCAGATAAAGTGCCGCTGCTGTGGCCATATCAAGCAGGGCTGGGTGGAAGGGCCAGGTTTCGATGTCCGCCGAGAAATCCTGCCCCAGTTGCAATTCCGCCAGGCCTTCACCCTCCCCGACATGCAGGACCTCTAGACTTTGCCAGCGCCGGCCGAAGTCGAAATACCGCTCCTGGCGGGTTCGTCGCTGCTCATCAAAATGGATGCGGCGTGAACCACACCGTTCCCGAATTTCCGTCACATCCTGTTTGGCAGGAACACGCTTCCGGTTGCGCGAAAACTGTCCGGTCGCGTATTCGATCCACCCTTTGTCCTTTGAGACGCCCTCGTTCGCGAGGATCGAGAAACGGAATCCGGCCCCTTGGCCGTGGAGACGAACCTGCACTTCTTTCTTCTCTTCCGAAGCGACGGTGAGAGGCGCCAGAAAGAACACGTCTTCAAAATCAACGCCCTGCTCGAACCGGCCGTTGACGAGTGCCGCTGCGGCCAGTTGCAGATAACCTGTCCCCGGGATAAGAGCGGCGCCGTTCTTGAAGCGGTGCTCACGCAGGAGCCAGTCGCTTTCGCAGCTCAATCGCGCCGAGTACACCGTTTCCCGGGCGGTCTGCACCAGTCGATGGCCGAGGATGGGATGACTGCGACCGCTGCCCGAGTACGCTTCGGCCATGCCCAGTTCGGCCCACCGCCCCCAATTGACCGAGGTGACCAGCTGCCCGCTTTGGCTGAGGGCGAAGGCGTCCAGAAAGGCGTTGGCGGCCGCATAGTCGACCTGCCCCGCTGGTGGCAGGAACGAACTGATTG
>JBEKPJ010000136.1:0-5464 GCA_049520935.1 Terriglobales bacterium
AATTGATCGCGCAGCAGCGTTGGCAGATAAATCGAGAAGGCAACGAATCCACCAAAGGTCAGAAAATAGAAAGCCGCCAGCGCCCACGCCAACGGTTCATGTGCCAGTACGCCAAGCATCTCGGAGAGCCCCTTGGGCTTGGCCGTCTGCGGAGCGTTTCGAGCAAGGACGACGAACACACCTGCCCAAACCAGCAGAATGACCGACATTCCCCAATAGACTGCGCGATATCCGTAGGCGACAGCCACCACGGGTCCCAGAAACACCGCCGCCGACTGGCCGATATTTCCCAGACCATACACACCGAGCGCACTGCCCTGGCTCTCCATGGAAAACCAGCGGGAGACGTAACCCACACCAACAGCAAATGAAGACCCGGCCATTCCGAGAAGGAAGGCAACGATGAGCAAACTCCTGTAATTGGTTGCGGCTGGGACCAAAGCGGCTGGGACAGCGACGAAACACATCAGAACGGTGAAGACAACGCGGCCTCCAAAGCGATCCGCCAGCATTCCTATCGGAATGCGGGCTAGGGCACCTAGCAGAACTGGTACTGCAACCAGAAAAGCGGTTTGTGTCGCCGAGAGGTGAAACAGCTGCCGAAAATGCGGAGCGAAGGCGCTAATAAGGCCCCACGCCGCGAAGCAGACGGTAAACGAGACAGTGCCTAGGAGCAAATGTTGCTTTTGTGATTCTTGAGAATGCCCCACAGCACACTCCTGGACAACTTTCTAAGAATTCTACTCCCAGCGCTGCGCGTCTCTTGTCAGCGTCGTTGAGACCAGCCGCCTGAATCCGAGATTCGTAATGTGACTTTACATCTGCGTGGATGGAGCCTGCCGCGCGAAGGTGGCGATCAGATTAGCCGCAAACAATGTTACGGCTGTCATCTCGGTGATAGCGGAGACCGAAAGCCACGACCAGGCGGAGAGCGTCAAGCCTTGATACGCGAGAATCTCTGAACTAACGCGTAGCAGACAACCAACGGCCAGCAGCAGCGCAGCTGCAAACATCAGTTTGGTGCTGAACAGAACGCGCATTCCGGAGAAGGCTGGTAGCACCCGCTGCCCGATTGCAAAGACCATCATCGCCAGAAAACCGACGGTCAGAGCGGGTCGCGATGCGCCCCAGATTCCCCGTGGATTCTGAACTGAGGCTGCCCAAATTCCAAGGCTGGCCGCAATCAGAGCCCAGACGTAGGCCAACCGAACGAAAACCGGAAAGCTCGCGTGCACTCCTTTGACCTTCGCAGGGTGCGCTGGCGCTTCAAGCAATCGCAGCGAATATACCGCAGTCGTCAACCCAATGATCAGCAGGCTCGCGGCCACCATCGAACCCGCGAAGGCAACCAAAACGCCGGCGGAGTTCAGAGCGACCGCCAGCAATAGAACCCGCCCGCGCACCGGTCGCAGTCCGAGAAATACGGGAAGCCACTTGGCACTGAATCCCCATACAAACGGGACCAAGAACCCCCAAGTCTGAAGGACGAGAAAACGTTGATCGAAGTCCGCGGGTATTTCCGCTGATGTGCCTCGTACTGCGAGAAGCAGAGTAACCGCGAAGTTGACCAGAAGCGTAAGGAGCAAACCCACGGAACCTGCAATGACTACGAACACCCATTCTTCCAGTTTCGTTTTGCCCGCTTCTTGGTGGCGATGGCCTGAAACAGTGCGAAAGAAAATCACAAAGGCAGCCAGTTCGAGAGCGGCGGAAAGCGGCAGAAGGACCCTCCACTCCCACTGGTAGACGCTAGTCAGCCATCGCAGAGTCACGCCGATGGTCCACAGCACCCACGATGACCACACCGCAGAAAGAGCAAAAGAGTTCAGACGGCGCAGTTTGGGAATGGAGTAGAAACCAATTCCCAAGATGAATGTCCCGATCCAACCGAAGATCTGAGCATGGCCGTGTGCCTGAATCCACGCCGGTGACACCGAGTCCGCAGCGCGATGACTACTGATTGCCAACAGATTCCAAACCCCTAGAAATGTTCCTGGCAACAACATGAAAAGCAGACCCGTGCTGATATAGAGCATCAGCAGGCGCGACAGAGTCGCCTCTCGCGCCGCTGTGATGTCGAAGATCTGCAGCGGCGTTAGCGGCCGGCCCGCTTCTCTCTCAATACGCGTTGGTAGTGCGGACATTGCTTTACGCTCCCGTTAGTGCGCCTTTTCCATCGCAATCGCTCGCGGAAACAGAATGTTGTTTTCCCAGTGAATGTGCTGATGAAGATCGGCTTCAAAATCTGCCAGGGCTTTGTACAGCGTCTGGTAACTGATACACGCATCGCCAGGAGGGGTATAACCGCAACTGGCCTCGCGCATGGCACGCAATGCGTTGCCGGCCGAATCGTGCTCATGCTCCATCATGGACACGGGGTTTTGCACGCTACCAAAGGGTGACGGCAGGACCGGTTCCTTCTGGATGACGGCCTCTTCCATCCTCACTATGAACGGGAACAGAACGCGCTCTTCTTTCATCATGTGGGTCGCGAGCTCTTGCACCAGGCCCTGAAAGCTCTCGCGGACACGCTGCAGTTCGACATGGTTCTTGCCGTGGACGGAACAAACCTTATCCAGGAGAGGAACGAGGCGAGCCATTTCCTCCCGGGTGAATTTGTGGTGGGTGTTCATAATGTGAGAGATCAAATCTGCGAGCGGCTCTGTTTGCCAATCGCGAACTGTTAGCGCCGCTCGAGTGGCGTGGTCCGCCATCTCTAGCGAATCGATGACTTCATCTATCGAGAGATTGGCACTTCGACAAGCTTCATCGAGCGATTTATTGCCACCGCAGCAATAGTCGATACCTAATTTTTCAAAGATTCTTGTGGCAGCGGGGTTTTCGAGCGCCCATTCACGAACGGTTTTCTCAGCGGTTATGCTCATTGGATTCTCCTCACGACCCGGCTCCATGCCTATCGGACCGTGCTTGATGTCCTGAGACTAGTGGAGCGACGGGGCCGTGCCGATGACTTTTGTCACGGGGAAGAAAGCCGTAAGCGCCGACTTACGACAGCAATTCTTAGATCCTCCTGTACGGCCACTCGGCCTTATCTCGGTGTGCATTATGCCGACCATGCGTTGGTCCTTTCTCACGAACATCAGTTAAATGTGCTCGCCGCGCGCGTTATCGAGTTGGCTGACCAGGCGCAATCGTTCGTTCTCTCGCATGACCGCCCTGCTTCGTCCTTTCAACAGGTCCTGAAGCGTGATCGTTCCATTGATTCGTTGGGTCGTGCGATCCACCACGGGGAGACTAGCGATACCTTCGGTGGCCATCAACTCGGCTGCACTCCGGCAGGTGCAATCAGCGTAGATGAAGAACTCAGGCGGCACGGATCTTGCACTCGGGCTGACAGGTGGGGATATTGGCGTCATCAGATCCCTGACGATGACGATTTCAAGTGGGTCGACGCCGTACTCTCGCGTGAGGTGGTATCCGCGGCGGCTCAACTTCTCAGTGAGGATCGAGCGCGGCATGAGAAGCGCTGTCAGGAGATAAGAGGCGATGCAACCCAGCGTAAGCGGGACCAATGCGGGCAGGCAGTGCGTGACCTCCAGACTGAACAGGATTGCGGTCAGCGGAACGCCCAGTGAGCCTGCCAGCATCGCTCCCATTCCGATCAGGGCCCAGAAGGCCTGCATTTCCGGAGGAGCGTGACCGAGGCGACCCGCCAACGCGCCGACGGCCCCACCAATCATCAGTAGTGGCGCCAAAACGCCACCGGAGGTTCCCGACCCGAGGGAGAACGCCCACATCAGCGACTTCGCAAGGAGAATGCCCAGGATGAGCGCGATCGGCGCACTTCCATGTAGAAGTTCAGCGATATTGTCGTATCCAACGCCCAATCCTCGCGGAAAGAAAAGACCTCCCACGCCCACGCCAATACCCCCGAGTGCGGGCCACCACATCCAGTGCACAGGTAACGACTCAAAAAAGTCCTCGAATCCATACATCATGCGGCTCATGCCCGCCGCTATGAGACCGACAACCGCACCCAGCAGCAAAGAACCGATGGCAAATGGAATCCGATCCATGTCGCCAATTTCGGGCATTCGAAAGAGCGGGCCGGGGCCGAGGAGATATCCGCGCAGGATGGCAGCAGTCGCACTCGCAATCGCCACTGGAACCAGACTTCGCGGCCTCAACTCGAAGAGCAGGAGTTCGACCGCGAGCAGTATGGCAGCGACTGGAGTCGCGAAGGTAGCCGACATCCCCGCGGCAGCTCCGGCAACCAGAAGAGTAGTGCGTTCCACATCCGTGAGATGAATCCACTGCGCGATCAAAGAGCCCAAGGCTCCCCCGGTCATGATGATCGGACCCTCCGCACCGAACGGACCGCCTGAACCAATGGCAATCGCCGCCGAGATCGGCTTCAGGATGGCAATTTTTGGGTCAATCCGCGCACGGTGTAACAGAATCGCCTCTATCGCCTCGGGTATACCGTGTCCCCTGATTTTTTCGGAGCCAAAGCGAGCCATGAGTCCAACAATAAGCCCGCCCATCACCGGAACAATGACCATCCAGTGCCCCAGCGAACTGCCTGCCGGAGAGATGGACACCAGACTGAACCGGCGATAGTAAAAGAGATCGGTCGACAGTGCGATCAATCGAAGAAGCAACACCGCGAGGAAGGTCGCGCCAATCCCAATAATTAGGGCGACGGAGGAAAGCAACCAGACTCTGCTGTCCACGGTGAAGTCGCGGAGTACCGAAGATTCAGATTGCATTGTCACTCCGGGCCGCTCGTTTCCGCGGCTTTCTATTCACCGTTCTTAGCCTAGTCAGCGTTCGAATAAGCATCGGAGCGAACTCGTCGAGCTCACGTGCATGGTCGATGGAGAGAGCTTCGAGTTTTTTACGTCCTCTGGGTGAGAGCTCCAGAAGGACGCACCGGTGGTCAGACCCAACCTGCCTGCGCGCGATCAGACCCGCGGCCTCGCATCGATTGCTGAGCTCGACAACGGTGTTATGGCACAGACCAAGACGCTCAGCCGCATAGCCAATCGTCGCAGCCATTTTGTCGGGGGCTCCAGCGATTTGGAGCAGGAGTTGATGTTGTTGCGGCTGAAGACCACGCTTTTGCGCTGCTGTCTCACTGAATTGGAGAAACAGGCGGAGCTGGTGGCGGAATTCGGCGAGTATTTGAAGTCTGTCTGCTGAGGCAGGCATTCTTTCCTTGCTCATCACCCACAATTATATCGCAATACGACATATTGTAGGTCGAATAGAATGCTGACACGATGGCAGTTGTCTGGGAATCCAGTGCTGGAAAAACGCACCTGCACATCCTTTGGTGTAATGAGTACCTGAGTGCGGGACAAAGTCACCAGCACACGACTTGCTAGCCCACATCATTCATGAAGAGTGGAGTGAAGTGCGGTTGTTCGTATGAGTGATAAGTAGTTGCGACAACGGCGGAATTTCCTTCGATCGGGTTACTGATTCCAAAAGAATTAGCCGG
>JBEKPJ010000137.1:0-5388 GCA_049520935.1 Terriglobales bacterium
GTGTTGTGCTATCGTCAGACACGAAGAAGCCTCCGGAAGTGCCTCGAACGGCGTCTAGTCAACCTGTTTGTAGCACAGGAGGCTTCTCTTGTCTTAAAAATCACGAATTATTCGGGCTAGAGCTGGCACAGGAGAAGGTCTAACCATGGCGACCATGAGCCACCAAGCGCCGGCAACGTCGCCGGTCCATCTGAGTTCCAGTCTGCAGCGAGAGCTCGAAGCTAAGATCCAGACGCAGGCTCACAAAGTCACCGTGATCGAGCTGGCAATCCGCGAGGCGGGCGAAAAACTGAGCAACGCGCGTGACGTATACAACTCGGCTTGCATTCGGTTGGCGGAAGGAAAGACAAACGTCGACGTAGAAGCGGCGCGTGCTGCGATGCAAAGGCACGAAAGCCTGATCGAAGGATTGAAGGCACGGCTGCGCGAACCGCAACGTGTACTCGATGGATTGCGCCGAGAACTGGCGGCGGATGTGGCTCGCATGGACGAAGAGCGGCAGTCGATTGCCATTTTGGACGAGCAAGAAATCGTGGAAGAGCAGATTGAGCGGGCGATGCGTGCGATCGACGAACGCAACCAGCTTGATCAGTCGATCGTGGCCATCGTCGGCAATCTACGAAGCAGGAGTTATTTGACCGCTGTGAATAAACAGGCAGGTTTCCAGGGCGCCTATCGCGTCGAGAGGAAGGCGAGCGGACTTCTGAACTGAAACAATTCTTAGAAGCGGAAGGTTAGAAAATTCGAGGCAGAGGAGAAACGAACATGAAGAGCAGATCGGAGATCATCGCCGCGATCGATGTGGTCATTGCAAAGAGCGAGGCATTGACCCGAGCGGCGGAACGTCGGCACGCGGCCGCAGTAACAGCGGCATTTTCTGGCGTCGGATTTCAGGCTGAAGTAGTTACGAAGCGCGCGATGGCGAAGATGATCGCGCCGGCGAATTCGGGTTTCAGAAAAGGCAGCATCGCCAGTCAATTCGTAGACCCGGAGCTTGATGAGTTCCACGGTTCGCCCGCGAGTGCGGCGAATTTCGCATCCGATCCAGACGGTGCGATTTCCCACTTCAACGCGCCAGGCGGCGTTCATGGGGGATACGACGGCTCGGCGGCGTCGAACGATAGCGCATTCACTAGCGCCATCCAGAACCAGTATCCGTTGATCGACATGTCGGCGATCACGCGACCAAAGCCGATGACGTTCGAGGAACGATATTCCAGGCCAACCACGCCGCGATACGAACCAACGACGGGGCCAGAGTTTCTAGGGCCAGGGCCGGTTGATTTGTCGGCCAAGGCGAATCGAATGACGCTGCATAAGGGCGCGGGGATGAGCGCGATCGAAAAAATTGTCTATCTGTTCGACGTGTACGCGACAGGTGGATCACTGAAGGCAGCCGCGGCCGAACTCGGAATTCGGTGAAGAGGATTCGCCGCGTCGGATTGGCCTCCAGCGCGGCGGGTTGCGCCTGCCTTTTTTCCAAGTTCGCCGGTGTTCCGTTTCCACCGGCGCGGCCTACCGGCGTGTCGATGCGCTGTGACTTGGGCTAAACAGGTGGCGAGAGTTTCCCGTCATAGCTTCTCTCGCCACCTGAACATGTAGGAGCGTGCTTTGACGTTCAATGGCTTTTGCCTGAGCGCTGGGAATGTGTTCCAGCCCGTTTCCAACTCCAACTGAGCGCGAAGACAACTCACAAGGTATTCGGCTGCTTCGCTAATCAATCCCTAGGAAAAAGCGTTGGCTGCTCGTTCCGGAGAGCTTCGAGAGTTCTTTCCAAGTCGCGACAATAATCAACCCGTCCTTGCTTTACTGACAATCCGCTTCGAATATGCTGCATGGCTGAGCGCGTATCGTGTCTACGTATGTAGGCGCGAGCAAGTTCCAAATGCATTTTTTGCCGGACAATCCGCGCGAGAGCTGAATTTCCCTTAGAGGACGCATGGTCCGCTGCCTGTTGATATAGATTACGTCCTTGCTGCAAATCACCTTCCCAGAATCGCAACAATCCGAAAGTGGCAAGGAGTTCGGGATACAGCTCAGTACCTTTTGGCAGTGCATTGAGCAATGTTCTTGCCTCATCGACGTGCCCGTTCATCAGATGTGTATAAGCATAATTGTTGATAATGAGCGGGCTCAGCGGGTATCGCCGAAGGGCCTCTTCGAACACCGCGAACGCAGCGGCGAAATCGTTGCGTCGTTCTCCGAGAAGCGCACCCAAATGCGCGAGTGTTTGCAGTGAAACGCTCTGGCTGCCCACCAATGGGCTTAGCTGCGCGATGGCAGCGTCATATTCGCCCAATTGCTCATAAGAAACCGCCAGAAGCTTTCTCACTGTTTCATCACCATTGAAGCGGTTCTTGCATTTCTCCAGCAAGGTGACAGCATCGCCGACATGCCCCTCGGTCAATTGCAAACGTGCGAGATTTAGATACGGAAGCGGATTATCTGGCTGAGACTCGATTGCTACCGTCAGCCATCTTCTAGCTTCTGCCCAATTGCCTTCAAAGGAGAAACAAGTGGCAATGTTGTTCGCCAACCGGGCTTGCTCCGCTCCACTCTGTTTTGGATCTGCCGCAGTTTTCTGCAGAACATAGCTCAACTGAAATCTCGCACGCTCATATTGGCGCGTGTTGACATACGCATGAGCAAGCAGTTCGCGTCCGTTTCGGTCTTCAGGTGTCCGTTCGATTTGCTGTTGGAGCAAAGCTATTGCTCCCTGCAAATCGCCTTCTTGCAGAAATACGATGGCGAGTCCGTGGATTGCATCGACCTGATGTGGAGCGAGCACCAGCGCAGTCTTGAAAGCCCGTGCTGCACGCTTCGGTTGTCCGCCTATCATGTACGCAACTCCGAGTGCGTGGTGCAATTCTGGAGAACGAACGTCCAACCTCGCGGCGAGCTTGAGTTGTGAAATCGCCTCGTTGGCTTTGCCGAGCTTCAACAGCACCATAGCCAAGTGGTAACGGGGTAATGGGGCTTTTTCATTGTGAGCAACAGCGCCTTTCAAAAGTCTCGCGGCGCCGATGAAGTCATCCCGGCGCATGCGAATGAACGCTAGACTCATCAAACTCGACGGGTCGTTAGGATGATGCTTTAGCGTTTTCTCGTAAATAATTTCAGCACTGTCAATGTCACCGGCACCCATCTTGGATCGAGCAAGATTTACTGCGGCGATGTAACTATTCGGTTCGTACTCCAACGCGACTTCGAATTCTCGCATCGCTCCCGTAGCATCACCGGAATTCAGAAGCGCAAGACCCAAATTGGTGTGAGCGCGGGCGCTATTCGGATGACGTTCTACATCTCGGCGGGTCCGCGCAATAATGCGCTCTTGCACACCATCTGGACTGATGTCTTCATAGGAACGCGGGGTAACTTCGACTTCTACTCCCGCTCCGTCTTTCAACCTAGTAATGGCGATAGCCTCAGCAGAAAGAAACGGATTGTTGAGCGGCGGCTGAAGCAGAAACCGCGAGTCTGGCACGGATTCCTTAAAGATCGTTGCTCCTGCAGTCGACGTATTCACTAGATCGCTCCCTTTTTGCTCTGTTGGCGCTGCAGACGAACTGCACGCCGTTTTTGACGTTCTCGCCTCCAGTGGCTGTACTTTTCCTCGTTACGCAAAATCAGCAAGCAGCTATCGATCTGGCCGAAGATTCGAGAAAAGTCCGTAAGGCGCTTGCGGTAGTCAATTGCGCTCATCGATTTGTAAAGCCCGTCCAATCGCTGTCTGATACAGCCAGGAATGAGTGGTCCATAAGTCGCTAAGTCGGGAAGCGGATGTCCGTCCGCTATCGAGCCGACAACTTCATTAAAGGTTTTGACCCGCTCGGCTCGGTCAATGCCAAGCATGTATGGTCGAAGTGCTAAGAGCATTGCCGGTCCGAATACCTGAACGCCGAGCTGCATGCCAGTGAACATTTCAAACAGCGTGGCGCCGAGTGAAAAAATATCCGCTCCGTATGCAAACGCAGGGTCAACATCATGTAGGTGCGCAAAGAGTTCGGGTGCAACGTAACGAATATCTCCCGGAATCCGATCGTACTGCGTCAGCAGAGCAGATGTTGGATCAGTCAGGTCGCGAGCTGTTCCTAGATCTGACAACTTCACTGTCGCATCTGGCATCACCAAGAAATTTTCAGGCTTCGCATCCCTGTAAACTATCCCGGCACTGTGCAGTCGCTGGATGCTGCGGCACATAGCCCTAAACGCCAAGAGCGTTTGTTGAGCGTTCCAAATCTTCGCAGTGATCGCCGCAAGGACATCAGAGGTCGCACGCTCCGTTCCGTAGTAAGCAAACTGTACATCGAAAGTGAATCCTGTCGTGGTGTTGAGCGTTTCAAGAAACTGAGAATGCCCGCACACCATTTGCAAGATATCTGGCTGCCCCGCAAAACGCTGGAGAAGACTTGACTCTCGCTGAAAGCACGCCCAGCGGTAAGCGTCCGCTCTGTGATCAGGGTGGAAGACCTTGAGCACGACAGTTTCGCCGGTCGTTTTATCGAGCGCCGTAAACATCAGCGAGAAATAACCTACCGGGACAGGGAGACGTGTGACCGTGGCGAACCGGCCATCAATCTCGCCGTGATCCTCTACCATTTTTAGGTAAGCATTACGACGTACGTCCGTCACGGCGCTTGCCAAACCTCTCGCGCAGGAATTCGATGGCATCTTGTGGATGCGTTCGTAGAATTTCCAAGATTTCCTTCGGAACCTTCCCTGCCGAGAGCAAAAGCTCATCACGGTCGTATTTGAAATAATGAGCGACCCGGGTGACGAACTCCTCAGACGGCCCTACCTCGCTGTTTTCCAACTTACTCAGGTAGGTATAGGTCACGCCCAGTTCGGGTGCCAGGCGCTTTATACCGACACCTCTATTAGCGCGCAACTGCCGGAGTATGTCTCCAAAATCCACATTCCTAAGATATCAGTGGGTTGACAGGTGTGTCAACCCATGGGGTGCTTTAGTCGCATCATTTAGCTTTCGGACTTCCGGCTACGATCACCTGCCATGGTGACAAGAACATTGAAGTCATGGCTGTTTCATGGCTGACGGGTAGAGAAGGTCAGGTAAAAAAGGGGACGGATTGCCACTCTCAGAAAAGCTAAGTGATTGGAAACACTTTAAAATCAACGGCTAGAGTTAACCGGCGGGAAGACTCAAAATCCGCCGGGCTTCGGCCCTTGGGGGTTCGACTCCCCCTCCCGGCACCACCGCTCAACCCATTGAACAAACACCTAGTAGATCGATTCCATAAGAATATTTCAATACCACTGGTGGTGGGGTAAGCTCCTTGTATACCATTACAGGGAGGCTGGTCGCTTGCCCTTTGTCAGTCGCCGAGCACGGTTACCACTAAGCCCGCAGGAGAGGGAAATGCTTACCGC
>JBEKPJ010000138.1:0-5272 GCA_049520935.1 Terriglobales bacterium
ATCGACTAACTGCTCTGGAATCAGTAATGCGATCGAAACAAATTCCAGCCTCGTCGCAATCATGTATCGCTCAGACTAAAAATCGCCTGTCACTCCACTTCTCACGAATAATGCGGGCTAGAAGCATGCCCGGTCCAAATGCAAGAGCACAAAACTAGCAAGCACATTGATTTGAGCTTAATCTTCGCGAGATGCCTTCTGGTTGCTGAAAGCGTGCGGGCGACGGTATGCCAAAAAGTTTGCAAGAGAGTCGAACCGCTATCGTCCACAGCATCACCGCCATGAGCGAGATAATGAACGGCAAGTATCGCATCACTTGAAGATGATGCCGTCAAATCTGGCGAAAAGCAACCGCGCAATCTGGCAGTTACACGCAATGAGAATTGTCGCGTCGACTTGTAAATCCAGTCTCGTTCGAGAACCCGGCACGTCAGTTCGGCGCTAACGGTCGCGGTATTCCTCGGTGGACTTTACGCCTGTAACTTTGTACGGGTCTCTCCGCCCTTTATTGTTGTCGCCGAGGATGCGATCAGACACAGGCCAGTTCCTGTCACCGCGCCCCTCCCAAATGGAGAAAGCCGAAAGCCGAAAGCCCGAAGCTCTACTTGAGCCCTACCCCATAAAAGTACGTATACGGTGCGTACCCGGCAATCGGCAGCCCGGTCTCAAAGCTCGAGAAGATCATCGCATTCCCCTCGAATTGCACAAACACATCCTGCTGCGAACTGGCCGTCGTCGTACGGAACGTGAACATGCCATACAGCGGATCCGACAGTTCGCTCGAATTTTCGTCATACAAATACGGCATGTCAGCCACCGCGGAGAGCGTTCCCGTCGCCAGCGTGTTGCCCCCTTTGTCGGTGATCGTCACCACTCCGCTGGCCGAAACTGTGATGCTTCCCACTCCTTCTGTCGCTGTGCCGGTCTCCACGTTGCCCTGACCAACCTGCGCGTCGGCTTTCTCGTAATAGATCGCCGTGTAGCTTCCAGCAACGTTCGCATCGAGGCTCTTCACCGCTGCCTTCGGCAGGCTGAGAATCGTTCCATTGCCCGTGTCCACGGCGAAGAACCCGCTGGGTGTCCCGAAAGCATAGTTGTCCGATCCACCACTGTCAGCAATCGTGAAGAAGTCCCCCGACGCATCTTCCTGCACGCCGGTCGCCGGAATACTTGCGCCACTGAATGGATTCCCGCTGAACACCTCGAATGGCGAGTAGCCGTCATGCGCAATGTTGCCCTGCGCGTCAATAGTGATCGTGCCGATTTCCGTTCCGCCGTTCGCGGTGCGGAACTGTAGATAATTGAAACCCTGTCCGGCGAAGGTATTGATCGTAGCCGGCACACTCTCGATCGCCGTAATCAACGCTGGCGTGTCTTCATTCGGACCGGATTTCGCGGTCTGGATCATCATCACGAATCCCGGCACTTCATACGCCGCCAGCAGGTTGCCGCTCGGATCGTTGATCGTGTACGTCCCATTCGCATTCACCGTGTACGGCACCGTGCCCGTTTCCCCGTTGGTGTAGTTCTTGTAGGTGATCGTTAGAGCTGTTGAATTGATCGAGATGGTTAAGAAGTCTCCCACCGAAGCTGTGCCGTTATAGCTGCGCACCGCAGGTTGTACCGGCGCAACCGCCGACGGTGTCGTGCCGCATCCCGATAGCAGGCAAGAAACAAGAACCAATCCAAGTATGGCGATCTTCATTCGAGACAGCCCTCCGTAAGGACATAGATCGGAAGCCTCGATCTACCACCTTAAGGAACCGAAGTGTCTGTCCGACTGGGAATGAATTGGCCGGCTGGAACATTAAGCGATTCGGGTAGCGGCCACAATTCTGAAGATTTTTATGATGAGCGATAACCCATTTGTTTGCAACGAGCTTGTTGAACGCTAACTTCGTAGGAGAATCAGACCCTCGGCCGAACAAACGGACCCATAACATTGCGTGTAATACATTACATTAGAGTAAGAAATTGCACGATTGCGGCCGCTACCCGTTTATGAACCTTTCCCAAATTTCGCACGCGATAGCTTTGTAACACCGAAAGAACAGCCCGTTCTACGGTCCGGAGAGGTTCACGTATCAGCCCGAAAGCAACCGTTATACAGCATTTACTTTCGTACATCCCCTGCACCGAATCGCCTCATCGGACCTACTAACACTCTCGCCATCATCTTTTACCATTCCCCACAACCCGCCCGCTCGACGAACAAATCGCGAATCGCGCACACAAAACCCATAGCTCCCTCGCGTCCGCCGCGCCAGCGGCTTCCTACAAATCCTCCTATCGCAAATGCCCCGTCGGCATACACTTGGGTCCCCGCCGGAGCTCTCCGCCGGCGCACTTGTCGATAGGAAACTAAGATTTAACGAAAACTGACAAATCGCCTTTCTTGCCCGCCTGTTCCCGCGCTGGTACGCTTTGCAGCGATGGTAATTTGGAGCTTGAGGAATCCACGAGTTATAGTCGCGTCTGCCTGGCTGTTTCACGCTGTTTCGTGGTTCTTGCCTGTCGTAAAACTCGGTGGTGCCCACAGCGATGTCTTCGGCCCTATTCGCGGTTGGGTCGCTTTCCGTGCGGCATTGTCACCGATCTGGCCGTATGAAGGCGTTCACGCGGACGCTTGGTACTACTCGGTTCTTTCCGTCGCGAGCGCCGCAATGACGCTCCTGTTCATCGTTGGTTCACCGTTGATTCTGTGGCGCGGATCGCGGTCAGTGAGGAGGGCATGTGCATGGGTTGCTGCGGGCGCATTTCTTGTTAGCTCACACTGGTACGTTCTTTTCGGTGCCGACAGGGGAACTCTTAGCTTCGGATACTTCCTCTGGTGGTTCTCCTTCGCGTTGCTGGCCGCCGGTCTGTTCTGGCTTTCGAGCGAATCGTATCTCTTAAATCGAATATGGCCAAAAATCCCCGCCACGAATCAATGAGCGAAACAAGTACGACGGACCACCTACTCAGCGCGAGTTATGCAAGGATACCAGATCGACAATGCAGCTCTCTACATGGGCTCGCACCTGTTTGTCATACGAAGTCCTTGTATAGAGAAACGTGTTCCCTTCGAATCGCACCGGCTCTACGAATCCCCTCGTCCGGGCGATAGTGCACTCGCGCTTTGCCAGAATGTCAATAACAACCAACTGTGTGTCCGGGCCGCGTCTTTCTACAAAACTCCGCCATTCTGAGAGGGCTAGGTAGCGAGAGTCCGCTGACCATAGGCTAACCTCTCCGAAGTAGCGCTTTTCGAACAAGTGTTTCCGAAGGACCCTCCCGTCGAGTTTCACCATGTAGTAGGCCGGACCAAAGCGGATCTCTCCCGCGTACAGAAACTCTGCCAAGTGATCCCCACCGGGCGACGGTGCGAGTCTCGAAAGGATTGCGTTCTCCAAAACAAATCGTTGTGTGCGGGTCCGCTAGCCGCAGCCAATGCACCCTTCGACTTTTTCTATCTCGTCCGCTTGGCGTTTAATTTCCCGTTCAACGTCTTTCGCCTCTTCGCCAAACCTCGCAACTTGGGCGATTTGCAGCCGCAGCTTCCGCAGGAATTCCAATCGCGCTTCTATAACTTGCAAAACTGCACGTGCCTCTTCCTGGTTGACCTCACGTGCCTGCAACCGCCGCAGCTATTCGGCAGTGACTTGTTCGAGGTTATAGTCAATCGGGTCTGGCGGCATGTATTCAATTGCTCACTGTAGCGTGGAATCGTGACCCATGGCCCATTACTGTTGTAATCAGATTAGCGCTCGCCGAGCAGCGTCCGTCGTCCGGGACGAAAAGTGCAATCGCGATCTTACGCCAACTGACCCGAGATGCGGTCCCTAGTTCGCGCCAAAGCTCCCATGATAATGTAATCCCGGTGTGTTCCAACTGCACCGCCGGGACGGGCAGAGAACGGAAGTCCGCAAATACTACGCGCCCCGATTCGGCTGATTGTGTTGTCATCACGGTAAATCGCATTTCTGATGGTTCGGCATTTCTGAAGCTTCGGCACCTTCTCTCGATGTAAGTCTCCTTGATTCAGCAACCGGAATCGGTTACCGGATTGCACCTTGTGACAGCGAGGCGACGGTACACGGCTGAAGTGATGGCATGCGAGAGGTTAACGTCCGCCATCGTTAACCCCATGAAAACCTAAGGAGGAAACAAAACCATGAAAACTGTACTCATCACTGGCTGCTCTTCCGGCTACGGCCTCGAGACCGCCCGCCACTTTCACGCCCAGGGCTGGAACGTGATCGCCACCATGCGAACGCCGCGCGAAGATGTTCTGACTCAGTCGGACCGGCTGCGCGTGCTGGCGCTCGATGTCACGAAGTCCGAGAGCATTGCGAGGGTGCTTGAGGCGTGTGGCCCCATCGACGTGCTCGTCAACAATGCGGGTATTGGTGTCGTGGGCGCCTTCGAGGCCACGCCAATGAATACAGTCCGGGAGGTGTTCGAGACCAACACGTTCGGAGTGATGGCGATGACGCAGGCGGTACTGCCCCAGTTCCGCGCGCGGAGGTCGGGCGTGGTGGTGAATGTGACCTCAAGCGTGACGCTGGCGCGGATGCCGTTGGCGGCTGCGTACACCGCAAGCAAGGCGGCCATCGAAGGCTTCACCGGGTCGCTCGCGTTCGAACTCCAGTACTTTAACGTGCAGGCTAAACTGGTGGAGCCGGGCTACGGCCCGACGACGAGTTTTACAAGCAATGGTGGGGCGCGTATGGCTGGGCTGATTCCTGCGGCGTACGCGCCATTCGCGGAGCCTATCTTCTCTGCATTCGCGCAGCCGACGGCGGTGACGACCGAGTCGGACGTGGCCGAGGTGGTTTGGCGTGCCGCGAACGATTCGACTGGGCAACTTCGATTCCCAGCGGGTGCCGACGCGGTAGCGCTGGCTCAGTCGAGATAAACGTCGAAGGCGCCCGGCGCTCCGCAACGGCCCGCCTTCGCCGGGTCGCTCTGGTTGGGTCCAGCGATATGCCTCGCTGGTGGTTCGGAATGGCAGTCGTCCGCATCAATACCAGATGCCGGACGCTTACGGATTAACCGAAAAACCTCCGAGGATTGGCCGACGCCCGTCCGGGTCAAAAGTATAATGGCGGTACTACGTCAACCAGCTCAAGTGATGCGTATCACGGCGACTGCCACCCTCCTACTAAACGTAGCGACATAAGTAATTGCGCATAGCGATGAATTTGTGGTTTCATAGAAGAATGAAACCACTTGCCATTGCCGACTCTCCCACCATCATTCTCGGTTTGCAGGATGAGATCCGCCGTTCGGA
>JBEKPJ010000139.1:0-4944 GCA_049520935.1 Terriglobales bacterium
GATGGAGGGCTCGACGGAACGTTCCCATCCGACGCGACTGCCGTTTGCGCTGGAATCGTTGCGTATTGTATCGCCATGCACGCCGGAGATGGCCGCCTGGGTGCGCTACGCAGCGGGCAGCCGGGCGGGGGACAAGGTGGTCAAGCTGGATATTGATCTGTGCGATGAGCGCGGGAACGTCTGTGTGCAAATGCGAGGCGTAAGCTGGCATCCGGCGTCACTGGACATCGTCGAAACGGTCCTTGATCAAGCGGCATCTGCGAGGGTTTCTGGGGCAAGCAAACAAATCACCGTGGTACCGCCCTTACGCAAAGAAATCATATTTATTCCCTTTACACAAGCGATGCCCGTGCCGGTTGAGCGGGAAAAGCCGGCGGCGATTTCTTTGGCGGCGCCGAGTACGTTGGTTTCGCCAGCGCCGGTCTGTTCTGCAAACAACGGGGGGCAGCCTTCTGCAGGACGAGCACCGATTACGCTCTCCAATAAGACGGTTGGCGTGGGGGTAGAGGGGAGCGTGGCCGGGGGCGTGTCTTGTGTGCGGTTGTACGACGATGGTCAGGGCATATTCTCAATCGAAATTGCGGGGTCGGTGAGCAGCCATACGCCAGTCAAGGGCATGCTTGCGTCCTTGCAGCAGGCTCTGGACAGGGTGCGGCGGGAGGCGTCGATCAAGGTGCTAATGCTCCGGGGATTGGAGCGTGGATTCGAGGTGTGGGGAAGAGAGGAGTACAACGAAGCCGTCGAGCGGAAGTTCTATCAGGGCCTGGTGTCGTTTCCCTACCCGGTCATCGCCGTTCTGCAGGGCGATGCGATGGGGGCAAGCATGCTGGCTGCAGCGATGTGTGACTTCATGGTGTGCAACGAAGATGCGAACTACGGGTATACAGACGGGCACACCCACTGGTATCCGACGACTGCTGAGGCGATGCTGATGGGCGAGCGTTTTGGTGCCGTCCAGGCACAGGATTTGTTGTACGTAGCGAGGGTTTTGACGGGCAAGCAGCTGCGGACGAAAGGGTGGACGTGTCCCATGGTATCGGGGATGCGAGTCGAGGCGTATGCAGAAGAGTTGGCATCGACGCTGGCGACGAAATCGCAAGAGGCGTTAGGTTTGTTGAAACAGCATCTGACGCGACAGCTGGTCGGTTTGGTCAAGGAACTGACGCGCGTCGAGGTGGGGGGAGCGGGGACAGAGGAGTCGTCGGATGCGGGAGCCATTGCCTCGCCGGCAGAGCATATCCATGTGGAGATACCGGTAGAAAACGTTCTGGTCATCAAGATCTGTGCAGGCAACAAGAAGGTGGGGGGGAAGGAGCTGGTTGCGGATCTTGGCCGTATGTTTGCCAAGATTCAACCAGTCGGCTGCTACAAAGCTATCGTGCTGGTCAGCGAGTTTCCCAATTTTCTTCCGGGAACGGAGCCAGGCATGAGCGAGGAAGGGGTGCTGGATATCCAACGCCTGATCGTGGAGTTGGAGATTCCCGTGGTTGCGGCGGTGGAAGGGAATGCGAAAGGCCAAGCATGGCTTATCAGCCAGATGTGCGATGCCAGTGTGTACAGCCAAACGGGGGTGTACTGTGCTGCCCGCATGGGGGCAGGGCCGGTGGTGGCGCAAACGGCCACGGCGCTGTTTACGCATCGATTGGGCAACTCTGCGGGGAAGGAGATCTTGCTCAGCGGAGGGAACTATTCGGGGGCTGATCTACAGCAAAGGGTAGGCGGTTTGATGGTGACGGAGCAAGATCAGGTTCTGCCAACGGCGATAAGCGTGGCCGCGTGCTGGGCCAAGCTGCCGCGGGCCACGTTAGCTGCCTGGAAGAAATACACTGCGACGATTCTCCAGGAGAAGATAGGCAGGCTGCCGGCTGGGGGTGGGTGGGAAGAGAAAGAGGAAACCGCGAAGCGGCTGGTCTCTCGGGAGACGCTGATTCCGCTGCAGTCCAAAGTGGTGACAGCCAGCGTTCACCCGGAAGGCATTGTGGTGGTGAAGATGGAAGATCGGCAAGCGAAGAACATGTTTTCCGAGGCGTTTCTGGAAGGGGTGAGAGAAGTCTTCGCCCATATTGAGCAGACGCCGGCGTATAAGGTCGTGGTGCTCACCGGCTACGATAGTTATTTTGCTTGCGGGGGGACCAAAGAGGGCTTGCTGGCCATCCAGGCAGGGAAGGCCAAATTTACCGATAGCAAGATTTTTCAGGTGGCGGTGGACTGCAAGCTGCCGGTGATCGCAGCCGTGCAGGGACATGGCATCGGGGCTGGCTGGTCGCTGGGGATGTTTGCAGACGTTGTGCTGCTGAGCGAAGAAAGCCAGTATGTGAGTCCGTATATGAATTATGGGTTCACTCCGGGAGCGGGCGCGACATACATTCTAGCGGAAAAGATGGGGCAAGATCTGGCACGCGAAAGCCTGCTGACGGGGCAGTCATATGCCGGCCGCGAGTTAAAACAGCGTGGGCTGCTGCTACGCGTATTGCCTCGGGTTGAGGTCTATGGGGCGGCGATGGTGTTGGCCCGACAAATTGCGCAGAGTTCGGGCGGCCGGTTGAGGGGCCTCAAACAGCAGTGGACGGGGTATGTTCACCAGGAGCTGGAACAGACGTATCGCTGCGAGCTGGCCATGCATGAAAAAACCTTTGTGGGCCGGTCCGACACGTTGGCGCAGATTCAGAAAAACTTTCGCCAGGAGATCGAAGTGTCTCCAGCCAACGTAGCGCAGGCCCAGGAGATCGAAGTGTCTCCAGCCAACGTAGCGCAGGCCCAGGTCGCCGCAGCGGTGCACCCATCGGTCGACCGTGATGTTCTGTCTGCCGTGACTGCGAGCCTGAAAACGTTGCTGGCAAATGAGCTGCAGATGCGAGAGAGCGATGTTGACGAGAATGTGCAGTTCGTCGATCTGGGTCTGGATTCGATCAGTGGCGTGACCTGGGTACGCAAGATCAACGAGAAGTATCACACCACGATCAAAGCTGCCAAGCTCTACAGCCACCCGACGCTGAGCCAGTTGGGTGGTTACGTAAAAGAAGAAGCAGAAAAGCACGGGACGCTGACGAGGCCAGATGCGCCTGCTGCGGTCGAGAGTCCCTCGTTGCAGCCCAAGAGGGGGATGAAGGTTGCGGCGGAGAAGCTCACTTCCCGGCGCAGTCGAACGGCAGCACGATTGAGCAGCGCCCCGGCAGTTCGTCCAACGCCGGCGATTGCGGTGATTGGCATGGCCGGCCAATTCCCGCAGGCGAAAAATCTGGAGGAGTTTTGGCAGAACATTGCGCAAGGCAGGAATTGCATCACCCAGGTTCCAGCCGGCCGCTGGGATGTGAATGCCTACTATCGTCCCGGCGCGGCTGTGGCAGGCAAGACCAACAGCCAGTGGGTAGGCGCCTTGGAAGAATATGATCGGTTCGATCCCTTGTTTTTCAACATATCGCCCAGCGAAGCGGAGAGCATGGATCCGCAGCAACGCTTGTTCCTGCAAGCGTGCTGGCACAGTGTCGAAAACGCCGGCTACGATGCGCGAGTGTTATCGGGGAGCAAGTGCGGGGTTTTCGTTGGCTGTACTACCGGGCATTACCACCAGCTGTCGCGACAGCATCAATTGAGCGCGCAAGGCTTCACGGGCAATGCCACGTCCATTTTGGCGGCGCGCATTTCGTATTTTTTGAACCTGCAGGGTCCTTGTATATCCATCGATACGGCGTGCTCATCATCGCTGGTGGCCATCGCCCATGCCTGCGACAGTTTGACCTCTGGCGGCAGCGATCTGGCCCTGGCCGGGGGCGTCTATGTGATGGCCGGGCCTGAGTTGCACATCATGACGGCGCAAGCCGGCATGCTCTCGCCGGAGGGCAAGTGTTTCACTTTCGATCAACGAGCCGACGGCTTTGTTCCAGGAGAAGGCGTGGGTGTGGTGATGTTGAAACGGCTGGCCGACGCACAAAAAGATCAGGACATCATTTACGGCGTCATTCAGGGATGGGGCGTCAATCAGGATGGCAAGACCAATGGAATCACCGCGCCCAACCCGGAATCGCAAACGCGACTGGAGCAGGAGGTGTATGACAAATACCAGATCGATCCGGCGAATATCCAACTGATCGAAGCCCATGGTACCGGCACCAAGTTAGGCGACCCCATCGAGGTGGAAGGCCTGAAGAAGGCCTTTAAGAAGTATACCCAGAATAAAGAGTACTGCGCCCTGGGCTCGGTGAAGAGCAACATCGGTCATTGCTTGACGGCGGCGGGAATTGCCGGGGTTATCAAGGTCATCTTGGTACTGAAACACAAGCAACTGCCGCCCACCATCAACTTCGAGCAGATGAACGAGCATATCGACCTAAAAGACAGTCCGTTTTACGTCAACAGCCGATTGCAGGAATGGCAGCCGAACGGGGGCGCGAGACGCCAAGCCGCGATCAGTTCGTTCGGTTTCAGCGGCACCAATGCGCACATGGTCATCGGCGAATATCTGCCAGCGGTCGAAGCCAGACCGTCGGTTGTCGTGGTTACGCAAAGCACAAAGGTTATTGTTCCCCTTTCGGCGAGGAAGCCGGAACAGCTCAAACAGAAGGCGGGGGATCTGTTGGAATTTATACGCCAGGAGGGGACACCGGTCGATCTGGTCGCCATGGCCTATACGCTGCAGGTGGGACGAGCGGCGATGGAAGAACGAGTGGGTTTCCTGGTCAGCTCGGTCGAAGAGCTGGCGGAGAAGCTCGTTGCCTATGTGGCGGGCGAGCAAGGAATGGAAGATGTATATCAAGGACAGGGCAAACGCAGCAAGGAGAGCATAAGCACGATCACCCAAGATGATGAGATACGAGAAACCATCGTGGACAAGTGGATCGCGAGCGGGAAAGTGTCGAAGCTGCTGGAGCTGTGGGTAAAGGGGCTGGAGCTGGATTGGAGCAAGCTGTACGGTGAGGGCAAGCCGCAGCGAATGAGCCTGCCGAC
>JBEKPJ010000140.1:0-4934 GCA_049520935.1 Terriglobales bacterium
CTATCTTCTGACATTAGGGAAGCCTCTTTTGTTGCCCAAACATTGTCTAGATAACATGTTTGTAACAGAGGAGGCTTCTTTTGTCTTCAGATCTCTTCACCTTCACGCATAATCCGGGCTAGCCGTTGGAAATCAAAGGCGCGAGATAAATCCGCCGGTCTTGCCCCGCTGCACTGCTTCCTCCAGCGTTACCGATTTCACAGTAACGGGCCTCGCGAGTTCAAGAGTATCTTTAAGGCTTTGACAGATGTCGCCGAACCCGTCGGATAGGTCTTCGACCGGCGCACAGTACTCCATGATAACGTCGCCGTTTGGATCTTGTGTCACGCGGTACCACAGTATGGGCAAGCGTTCCAGCCGTTTCGCGAATACAGCAGTATCCACGAGCCTTCCCTCTGCAGCAACGAAATGGACCGGCGTCCGTCCAGACAATCCACTGAGAACAGGGAGGGATAGACCGCAAACGCAGCGTGCCCATTGGACAGCACCGAAGTCTCCGGTCGTGTACCGCAGCAAAGGTACATGATAATTGGTGAGGTCTGTGACAACCAATTCGCCAGTGCCACCATCCGGCACAGATCTCTCTTGGCAATCCAACACCTCTACCAAGAACCAGTCAGCCTGAATGTGCAGTCCCTTCCCACGACGGCACTGAAATGCAATAGTTCCGCACTCGCGTAATGTGTAGAGCTCAAATATAGGCGCCCGGAACGTCTCCTCCAAAATCCTGCGTGCCGATGAGTGAAAATCCTCTCCCGATGGAAGGACTGCCGCGGGCAACGGAAGGCCGAGCCTCGCTGTCTCGCAAGTCGCCAAGTGTAAAAGCGACGATACCGTGCCAGTGAGCACGTAGGACCCCGGCTGTAGTTTGAATCCCAAGCTCTTCGCTCGATCACAAACATTGGTCCTATCGCAGCGCAGCTTAAGGATGCAAGCTCCTAACACGGGATCTTGGTAAACATGCTCACTGCTCGTTAAATAGTGGCTGACGTAGAGTACCGTTAGTCGTCCCGAACCGCGCCCGGCAATGTCGCCCAAGTAGTACTTCAAAATATCGGCGAATCGACGGCTCTCCAAGAACAGCGACCTGGAATCCCGGAAGACCTCGATCGGAGAACCGGAGGTTCCAGAAGTGAGATCCCTATAGCACAAATGTCGCGCCGCGACTCGGATCTCCTCCAGGTTCGCCGAATACAGGGATCTTCTTAACAACGGCAGCCCCTGAAATGCCGCCAATCCGTGACGCGGGGATAGATCTTTCTGGGCGGCGACTCTGCGATAATAGGGGCTGCTCACGAGAGCGACGCTCAAGATCCGTTCAAGCTCTTGATGCTGCTTTTCGAGCACCTCCCAGCGATCATTGAGGCGGCGATATCTTGTGTCATGCTCGGACGCTAATTCTACGGAAAGATCGGCTAGAGCATTGCGATCATGAGTGATGATGTACATCTTCGCCTTGCTGAGGGGATTCAGTTCAGCCGCCACCGTAGCTGGGGAGGCGGGCATATTTCACTCCTTGGACCGCCTCGACCTTCCTTCTCGCCCTAGTTGTAGCCCGGGTCCGCGTTGACAGCTTGGCAACGGTTCGCCGAATCCCTTCCGCCTGTTTACCCAATCCGTGGCGCTTCAGAAACGCAAAGAGTTCCTCGAGCTCTGTTCGTAGCGCCACCGCCTGGTCTCGCGTCACCGAACCGCTCGGCGGTTGATCAGGCCAATTGTAAGATCTTCCAGCCTGTACTTCTAGACGAACCTGTGCGGCAAGCTTGCCAATCTTCTGGTTGCATTCCCTATTTGCTAGTGTTTCAGCCTCTTTCAGCAAGCGTTTGGCAGATTCAGGTTGGTCGTTCGAAGCATAAGCTAGCCCCAGGTTGTACGCGATGCGCGGGTCCGGCCGCTCGTCTAAGCAATAGCGAAACAGTTTGATCGCACCCGAGAGATCGCCTAAGCCCGCCATGGCATTAGCAATATTAAATATAGGCTCAACCCGCATTTCGTGAGCTATCGCGCCCGTGAATGTGGCAACCTGAACGGCGTCTCGGATTAGATGCAGCTCCAACAAAGTATTCGACAGATTGTATGCCGCCTCATAAAAGGATGGCGCGCATTTCATGGCAGCCACATAGGAGTGAGCCGCTTCGACTAGCTGTCCCCGACGCTCATAGATAGTGCCAAGATTGAAGTGCGCAAACTCGTACTTGCCGTTGAGCTTTATCGCTTCGCGCAGGGCAACAATTGCCTGCCGTTGCCGCTTATTTAAATCGTAGACAACGCCCAGAAGTGACCAGGCGTTGTAATATGTACTGTCCAGTTCCACGGCGTACTCAAGTGAGACAGCTGCTAAGTCGTCCTGTCCCGACATAAAATAACAGTGTCCCAACTGATAGTAGGCTACGGCTCTCTGCGACCGGCTAAAGTCAGCTGTATTGTCAGATATCCTCTCAAAAAACCTCAGAACAGTTTCGTCGTCGGCCCAGCCAGCCTGTATTTTTTCGATGACCTGAAGTCGTTCCAAGACGCCCTGAGCAAGTTCATTAGACATCGGTGCGATAGACAACATACGACTCAACGCGGCGTGCAGGTTGGAACAGAAAGACAGCGATGTCCTAAAGTTCGCTAATAGGCAGCGGTCAATCATCGCAAGACTCCCCGAATTCCAGGCAGTGTGGAAGGCGAGGCCGATTTCGGCATGGGTCGGGGGCAACCATTTCCCGTCATTCGTTGATTTAAGGACTTTGAAGTGATCCTCGAGCAAGTCATTGACCTTGCGTACTGTGGTAGGTGTCGAAGCGTTGATAACGGCTCCGGCAATGCTGGTGGGTAAGCGTCGTCCACCATCCAACTCGTCCGGTATTTCGTCCGCCATTAGTAAGGCCTCCGCTTCTGTGAGGGCGAAGGAAAGGGAAAGAAGATCCGGCGTAACGTCATAAGCCAGAGCGAGCAAGGACCATCCCTCAGCCGCATTCATAATCGGTCGCTCAGTCTGTTGCGTATCAAGCGCCGCGAGTCCAGCAGTTAGGCGTGGGCGATACCGCAGGAATTCGGCCACACTGAGCGATCCGGAGGAGAGCCGTGCAATCAAATCGTCATGGCGTGGCTGGTTGCCACCGGCGCCAAGTGTACTTTCGCGGAGATACTCTACGACCTCTGAAGTAGAGGCTGCGGGAACGTGAAAGGTTCGAAGTTGTCTCAAGAGTGGAAACGCGTTAGGTCGGGCCTCAACGGATACCACGATACGCAGGCGCAAGGATCGATTTTGAAGACCGGTGAGATTCTCAATCAGGGAAACAAGTGGAGCTTCCGGCGCAGGCTCCATATCATGGAAATGAAAGAGCACCTGATCGGTGCCAATCGAAGTCAAGTCTTGCGAAAGCGCATCAAGCAGGCGCCGCTGTGGCCTGAGGACCAGATCAATATCATCTTCGGAAGTTAGCACTCGCTTGAGCAGTGCCATCGGATCCATATCGCGACGATTCTGACCTCCTGCGCGAACTAACGACTGCAGGCTCTGGAGTATGCTTCCGTAGCCGGATTGGTCGACCAGGGTCCTGATGCGGCCTGCGGCACTGAAACATCTTTCATAGTTCCCCCAGATCCTGGCAAACGCAAGTGTCTGGCTCGGACCGATAGCATTCGCGACGCATCTTAATAGCGCAACCTCCTGAGAGGATTGTGCCCAAAACGGTTCGCGAACCGTGTCAGCGAAACTAACCGAGACCTTTAGGCACTGAATGGTCGAGAGTGCACTCGTGGCGATCGAGACTGCGCCGCTACCGGGATTTCCCGAAACAACGATAATATCTGTCGAACTCTCGATCTCTGTCAGTAGCCGTGCTGCTAGGGGATGACGTACCGTTACATCCTCGCCCTGTCCGGGCGTAACGACTAATGGAGTTTGACTTCGCGGTGTTATGTCAGGCATCGGTGCCTCAAGATTAGGTGCTTCTAACACCTTGAGGAGTTTTCTCCACTCACGCGAATAATGTTGGGGACTAGTCCAGTTGATGGGTACCAAGCCGTGCATCCACTCCGGCATGTCTGTAGGACGAAAAATAAACGGAATGAGCCTCGATTTCGATCCTCCCGGGTCGAACCGTCTAGCCATTAACGCTTCGAAGCTCACCATGCGGTTACCAACAAAATACTCCGGGCTAATTATGGATAGTGCTCTTCGACTTTCAGATCCTGCTCGTGTCATCTCGGATATGAGATCTCGTCCCGGAACAAAATCCTCTACATCGAGGCACACTTCTAACCCCGCACGCTTCAAAGCGGGAACGAGGGACTCACGTACCCATGATTGATCCGGTTCAACCCAGCGGTAGCTTACGAACACATCGTATGCCATTCAGACGTTTTACCCCATACACTGATTTCGCACCCATTCCCTTATTGACGATTACCCCAGTTCCGCATTCTAGCGGAACTGCGACTGGACCGCGAGACTCGAGAGCATGCAAGGTTCTGGAGCGGAGTAAGCTGGCGGGATGAAATGGACGCTGAAGTTGGTAGCTGAAGTGGTTGAGGGTCGACAGATTGTACGAGATTGCCACGGTTGAGCGCACGGACCGAATCTCTCCGGCTACCGTCGGCTTGACGATAGGTGTCGCGCTGTACGCGTTATAAAAGGGGCGCACCTTTGAGGTTTTGAGGTGGGTTTAAGTGCTGTACAGAATTCTACCGAAAGGAGCACCGACCATGAACATCAAATACATTGGCATGGACGTCCATAAAGAAGCTACTGCGGTCGCAGTGATAAACGGCGAGGGGAAATTGGTGATGGAGTCAGTCATGGAAACCAAGGCGACAACAGGTTGTCGTTTCTCCGTAATTCGGTTCTTCCTCAATTTCGGTGCACGGACATGAACTTGATCATCTAATGTCAAAGCAATGTCCAATGAATTGAGCGCACAGGATTTACTGCCACCCGGGATCGG
>JBEKPJ010000141.1:0-7448 GCA_049520935.1 Terriglobales bacterium
GGCGCCGCCAAACCAGGGGACTGACGTCCCGAAGCACGACTCGAAGTTGATAAAGGTAAAGGTCTGCCATCTGCGCAGCTTACCGGCCCCCCCGGAAACTGCACAACCCCTCCCCCCGGAATTTTCCGCTCTCCAATAGCGTCTGACCAAACGAGAGAAGCTCGTCAGACACTTCGGCGTCCTGATACGAATACACGAGCCGCTTAACGTCTTCGTTGGACAGGTCGTTTTCTGAAGGCTCACGCTTCGCCATGTTTCACCCGATTTAAAAGGCTCTTCCGGGCCGTCACCGTCGTCTGCATCCCCGAGTGGCAGAGCCATCCGGTCATCCACCCCAGCGGGGCGTTTGTGCCAGCCGCCCCATCCTCTTTGACGCTTCGACTGACCCGCGCGTAGCGCGGTCAATCAATTTCCTCGGGCATCCGATACCGATGGATCGTGAATTCGTCATCGAGAGATTCGAGATCGACTTCGACAACTTCATTCATCAACTGCACATTCCCAATTTCATCGAGAACGGCCTCGAACAGTTCGCACTGGACCTCCGCAGTCATTCCATCCGGGCCGTTGATGCAGATCAGGCCGGCATGAAGAGGAACGTCGGCAAATTGTCCACTGGTCCCCGGATTGTCCGCGGGACCGCGAAAATCGACGCTGTTTCGGGTCACAAGGGTCCAGTCTCCCTCCAGGATGAAGGGTTTCAATTCCCAGTCTTTCCATCCAGCTTTGCCCATCCAAACCACATGTGAGCTTTCGACGAAGCCGCGCCCCCGGGCGACCTCCACCAGATCTAGACTCAGACACTCATCAATCAGGAATTTCATCACTCACTCATCTCCCTGATAAGGAGGTGCGTAGTCGCTTTTTCGTAATCGACCCCTGAAGCCCTCCGGCAGACGAAACGCGCTTGGGGCGGCCACGCGGAGGGACTGCCTTCGCATACACTGCTGCGAGCTCGACGTGCCAGTCTTTCAGGCTTGGATAGGACTTGAGAATTCGGTCCTTCGGCATTCCCGAATCGACCGCGGCAGCAATGTCATAAACGGGCACTCGTGTACCCTTGATGACGGGCGTTCCGCTCAAAATCTCCGGGTCTTCAATCACCATTTCGCGAGCCCTCATCAACTGGTGAAGACGTTCTTCCACGCCCTTCCAAATGTCGGAAAAGCGAACCGTGATGGAGTGATCTTCAACGATACAGTTCTGCCACTGTTCCCAGCTTCCGCAGTGCGCCATCGCGTTCCGAATGGTCCTAAGCCGGGCCTGCGCCGTCAATGACTCAGCGGTCTCGAAATAGAAGGCGATCAGAATGCACGCATCGGTGCGGAATGTCCGCATTTGCGTGGTACTGTACAGCTCTTCCGGAAGAATCTTTTCGTCAATGATCCGGTGAATTTGCGGGACCGATACTCCGGCGGCGACCGCCGCCTCACTGGTCGTCAGACGTTCCATCAGAGTTTCCATGGGGCACCTCCCTCCAACCATAATAATCCTTCCGATGCGTCAGAACAATTATTGATTCGTGGATGAAGGGTGAAAAGCGCCGGTCCTCCAGCGCTACAATAAGCGTTCTCCAGGGTCCAAACACGCACTTTGGAAGCCATGCGTGCCTTTTGTTTTCAATCGGTTACGGTTGTCTGCGAGACTTTCACGGCGACAAGACCGGTTCAATTCCCACCGGGGACGCCAACAGTACACGACCTCTAGACAATTCGGGTGTTGGGGTTCAATGGAACGGACGTTGCCTTAATCTCGGTTTTTGTGTGATGAAGTCCACGAATCTGTTCGAAAAGCGTGCTCGATGTTACTTGATTGCCGTAAATCTGACACCGAGCATGTCGGGGCTCCGTCTGAAATCAAAGCCAGTTATTTTCTTAACCCGGTTTGACAATGCTCAGTCGCTCCATCATCGTTAGACGGCGAGGTCGATGGTCATGATCCGTTGTGTCAAGTGCGGGTGTTCTCGATTAGATTCCCGAGGGATGGGGTGCGTTCTCTGTGGCGGCTCGCCGAGCGTTCGCTCAGAGCAGGTTCACGTTACCGATGAGACGAGAATCAAACTCTTAGCGCACGCTGACGGACTCAAAACTTACGGAGTGATTGTTGAAGAACAACGGACTTTCAGGAAGGTTGCCGGCGCACTGGAAGTTTTCGGAATCGGGCTCGCCGTTGCAGATTCGCTCAACTCCGGCGTTCTCCGCAAGCTCGTCCTCTTCTTGCGAGACCTCGCCATTCCGGAGGAAGAAATCCTTCGGCTCCGATTGGATGAACCCGAAACAATTTCTAAAGTACTGAGGTTTAGCAAGACCAGCAAGAAGACTAAGAGCGCGAAGAACACTACCAGGAAGGCGAAGACCACTGCCACCGCGAAGAAGACCAAAAACAAAGCACCGAGAACTACTCGCTGAGATCTCGCCGGCTCCGGGTGCTGGCCTTCGCTGAGTCGCGCGCGGCCCTGGAGCACGATCTGAATCTTGCCTTTCCAAAACGCGCCCAATCTGTCTGGGGCCGAACTGCTGAACGTGTTCTCTAGCTCTCTAGCAGGTTGCGGAAAAACTCGCGACAACTGTGAATATCCGTGAGTCTTGAAGTCTCCAGAGGACACGTGACGCTGGTAACTTCTAGCCGCTTCTTGCTCCGTAGATAATCAAGCAATTACGGAGATGAATATGAAGGCGCGAGCGCTGGTGGCGTGGGGGATTGTGTTTCTTGCGCCGGCTCTTTGGGCTGGCGAGTCCGTGTTGTATTCGGTGACCGAGCAATCTGTTGCATATCCAGCGACCAACCGGCCAGTGGCGGTATCCGTAGCTGAAGACAAGACGGATGTTTTCGCCATTGATCCGGAGACCGGCAAGAAGCGACTGGTATTCTCGGATGCGAATGCGGAGTTTATGATCATGCCGGGAGGAAGAACCCCACCGGGGATAGTGGCGGCGGGCAGGAGGATCTTCTCGGTGGCCGTCGATCGCCAAGCTTGGGCAAACGGCCGGCAGAGCATGATGGCCGTTTACGAGCTTTCCACAGATGGGTCAGGCAAGGCGCGAAAGGTCTTCGAGGTTGACAACTTCAGTAACCTGTTCGTTAGTCCTTCCGGATCAAAGATTGGTTACTTTATCGACGGGACGGTCGAGGCATATATGATCCGCGGGACGGCAACGGGGAAGCTACTGCGGACGGTACGGATCCAGAGCGGAACTATATACGGCGAGGTGAGTGCGGTCGCCTGGGCGCCAGACGGTGAGCGAATCCTTTTTTCTCTGGGTCTAAGCGGCGATGGCGACGACACGTTCTGGAACAATCCGGATTCCCCAGTAGGAACTTACGTGATGAGAGAGGACGACGCCGCGGCGCCCACGCGTTTGGCGCCTGAGGCTGAGCTGCACTACAGGGCTCCAGGCAAGGAGCTTGATATCAGCGAGGGTGCGACTCTCATCGGCGTGCTGCCCGACGGCCAGTATCTCCTCAGCGATTCGACTACTCCTCTTTACACTTTGGACTTGGTGAAGAAAACTCAGAGGAGCATCCCGGCGAATGAGTTCCTTGGGACTATGACGAGCCTGGGGAGTTCATCCCGACTCTCGCCATCCGGCCGCCAGCTTGCTTTGACGACCACACAAAACAAATACGAAAAACAATCCAAACCCACCGTAACCTCTACCGTAAGCCTGTGGGCTTTGGAACTGGAGTCAGGTAAGCCATCGAAGTTGCTTTCCTTCGCGATCCCCGACACAACCCGTGACTTCAAAGGGCCGTGGATCAACCTGATCGGGTGGCTTCAGGATTAGACAGAGAAATCTTCATAGCAATCCGCCACGGCTGAATCGCACCAAGAAACCCTCTTGTTTCCACAACACAACCTGATAAGAAGTAAGGTATGCGTGGAAAAGATGAGCAACAGTTGGACGTGTTCAGCTACATCAGCCCCGAGCAGCGAGTTCCGCAAGACCCCCCACTGCGTTCGCTGCGTGCCATGACCGATGAAGCATTAAGGGGACTGCAGCCGCGGTTCCACAAGCTGTACGCCAAAACCGGGCGACCGTCGATCGCACCGGAGAGGTTGTTGCGGGCGCTCCTGCTGCAAGCGCTGTACTCGGCCCTATGCCGAGATACGTGTTCGCGATTAACACATCGCCCGTAAACTATTGAAGAAGAAAATGTTAGACGGCTGTATTTTTATGCAAATGACTGAATATTCATGCATTCGCTACTAAGACCGTCACATTTTGAGGTTCACGCGGAAGGCCTGGCGGAACTCCAAGCCTCTTTTGATACGCGTCAGGATGCTAGCGGCGGTCGATGATCTCGACCGTTTCTGTGCGCAGTGGAAAAGGGAACTGCGCGGCGATCTGCTGCGGTTGCACGGCATGGCACACACGGTGATCAACGGCGCGCCGTTGGCTAGCGTGCCTGGGGAGGAGGGCCTCAGCGAATTAGCCTTTTCTCTCGCTGAGGAGTTTCGCGATTGGCAGGAATCTTTGCGCTCCAGCATCGTTCAACTGGGATCAAATCGCGGCACTCGCGCCCGAATAGCCGGATGAAAAATGAGCACTCCGCTACAAAGAAGATCTGTCGCGCTTGCACAGTCGTTGAGTCCCTTTTTGCAAATGATGCCGAAAATACCGAAAACCCAACACCGGGCCCTACGTAGAATCAACAACCTAGAAGGAAATGAATAAAAATTCATAGGTGTTAACTAGCTTCCATTCAATAACTTAAAGGGGATGTGTTAATCGCGAACACGTATCTCGGTATAGGGCCTAAGACGTCCCCAATAACTGCATTCGCAACAAGTGAAGTGCCTCCGGTAGCAACTGCTAGTCCACCGGTTACCGCGCCGCCGAGGGTGTCTGCTCCGACTTCACGCCAGTTGACGTTAGAAGTCAAGCATTCTTTCCGGTCGTGTTGCCTCACTCAGCAATGTTACCGAATAAAGTTTGCCGTGACCGGTCTCTTTTTCAGTGTAGTAGCGGGGATGAGGTCTGGAGAAGGGGACGGCACTTGAGTCCCCTTCTCCAGCATCTCTGTAGAAGCTGTGAAACTGTGCTCGCGTCTGCGCGTTGCTTCGGGCGACCTTTAGCCCGGGAAATGGAAGCTGGCTCTGCGGAGACGGCAGCCAAGCAAGGAATGACTTGGCGGGCTCATCAAGCCGACGCTCAGCAGCGTGGCAGTTCGCCACCTCGGTGGTCATCCCACGAGAGACAAACTGGGGGATGCTCCAGGTCAACCGAGTTGGCGATCGTCGCTCTTAAGCGATCCTAGCGCCAAATTTTTCGCTGGAAAACGGGGCGACCGGCAGAAGAAGCAAAATGGCCCGGTTGCAAAGTGACCACTGCGGCTCATGACTCTCGTGCGGTTGGTACCGCATGGCACTAGAGTCATCGGACGATAGACCCCAATGCCTTGAAAATCCCCGCCCCGAAGGGGCGGAATCTACACTGACGAAGAAGGCTGCTCTCCCTTTCCCGCTGCGCCAAGACAACCTCTCTACGCGGTGAATACGCTGAACACTCCTGACCGTTGGCTTGCCCTATATGCCAAGAGGCGGTTCCGGAGTTGGATCCTTGTTCGGTTCGGCAGCGGCATCAGCGCCGTAGACCAATTGTTGGACGATCCGCATCCGCCACACCCGCACTCGGCGCTGCAGAGTGCGCAACTGCCCGTCGGGAAACTCACCATAACCGCTTGCCTGTCATCGCTTCAGCATCTCTTTGGCTTCCATGTCCGGCCTTTCCTCCAACCAACTCAACAAGACCGGCCACACTTTGGCAAAAGGGTCTGGCCGTGTCCGCCACCAGTGTCCCGCCTTTGGCTCTTGCCGATGAGTTGGCCGCACTTCGCCGGCGCGCCATGCTGTCGCCAGACTACTCACAAATCTCGTGACATCTGGCGCCACGATCTCCGGTGTTCGGTTCTGACTGAGCGCCATCACTGTGTCTTGGGCATCACGAATATGCTTCAACAAGAGCACGGGATCTAATGATTCCATCTGTTGTTTCAGCATCTTCTTGGTCTCGGGCGCAATGTTGTCTTGCGCTAACAAGCGCCGATACGGCGTGTCAGGCAACTCATACTGCTTGTGAACTCGCGCACCCTCTCGGTACTTGGACTTCAGTTTAAACGATGGCTGGAAGAAGTTTATGTACAGCCGCGAAGCCTCATAGACACGGCGCAACGCCGCAGTGGCAGTAAGGCCCTCCAGCCGACCGTAACCAATCAGCTTGCGGACAATGGCACCGTTCTTCTGTTCTACCCACGCTTGGTCATTCTTGTGATAGGCCCGACTGCGGGTGAACACAATGTTTTGCGCCCGACAATAGTTGTATAGCGTATCGTTCATGAAGGCACTGTCGTTGTCAGTGTCCAACCCGAGAAGGGCGAATGGTAACTTGGGATGCAAGCCGCTAATGGCTTCCACGACGAGAGATTGTTCTCGGACGGGAAGCGCTACACACTCCGTCCAGCCCGAGGCCACGTCGGTCAAGACCAGAGTATGCACGAAGCTTCCTTCTGCCCTCGGTCCGCAATGCGTGACCAGATCCATTTCCATGAAGCCGGGACGAAGCGGTTGCTCCCAATCGGCGAAGGTGCGGACCGCAACTATCTTGCGCACACGGTTCGTCGCAGATGATCTCTTACGCCCGCCGCGAGCTCGTTCGCGGACAAGGTGAAGCTGTCGATCGATCGTGGATGCACTCATCGCAAGCAGTTGGGTCCGGACCCTCGCTTCCAACTGCAGATGCCCGTGTCGCTCCATGGCTTCCACCAGCAGCGGCAATAGTGTTTTCAGCCGCTTGCCGCAAATGCGGTCTCCTGCTTCCCAAAGCACGATCAACGCTTCCTTCACCGCCTCCTGATAAACGCGGCGCCCGGCACGCGCCTTGGGCTCGCACGCACGCTGAGTGGTGAGCACCCGTATCGCGTGCTTACGGTGATATCCGGTCACCTGGGTAAACTCATCCAGGATCATCTTCTTGCCCGCCCGATCCGCTGCCTGATAACGCTGTCTAACGGCTCCTGTTAGTTCTCGTCGTGTGGTCAATCTGATCTGTCTCCTCATTCTCGCCCTCCCGCGTGGGTTCACGCCGGTAGCATTTTGAATGAGGCAACCACCCACCTTTCAGTAGCAATTTTGGTGAGTCAATGCGCTCGGGACTTCTGATTGTCGCCCATCAGCCGTTATTGTAGAGCTGCTTGCCGAGATCAAATCCGCCCTCAATAGCTCCACCAACTAAAGCTCCGATGCACGGCGGGCACCGCCCATCAGGATCGTTCGAATACGTTGGTCGATTGTAGACATAGCTGTAGCGGTTCCATGTTTGTGGAAGTTCAAGGATTTCACTCTCGAAAGCGGGGTCGACCGACATGAAACGCCCCATCGAACTCGCGTAGTAGCGGGCACCGAAGTAGTCGTTCCCCGATTCGGTATCGCGTTCTTTGCCGGTGAACTT
>JBEKPJ010000142.1:0-4449 GCA_049520935.1 Terriglobales bacterium
CCGATCCCGGGTGGCAGTAAATCCTGTGCGCTCAATTCATTGGACATTGCTTTGACATTAGATGATCAAGTTCATGTCCGTGCACCGAAATTGAGGAAGAACCGAATTACGGAGAAACGACATCCAGCAAGAAGTTTTTAAGGGACCAGCATCATCTGTGCAAGACATCGAGTTGGGCGCGAAAATACTCAAGCTGGCAGTTGCTTTTGATCGCCTCAGCATGAAGGGCTTGTCCGACGAAGATGCGATTGCCCAGCTTCGCGATCGGCACCAGGAATTCGGGCGGGAACTTATCGACGCTTTGGCGGGCATAGAACCAGAAACGGCAAGAATGGAACTGCGCAAGCTTGCTGTCTCGGAGCTGACGACGGGCATGATCTTGCAGCAGGAGATTCGAACTTGCGCAAAAAGGGTGCTGATAGCCGCCGCGGGGCAAGAAGTGACTCACGCTCTTCTCATCAAACTCCACCATTTGTCGCGATGGGGCTCGATTGACAAGGAAATTACGGCACTAGTTCCGGTATAAAGCTCTGTCGTTCCGCTATAAGTAGTCAGCAGAATTGTGGCGATGGCTACCGTTTGTGAAAACCGTATCAATGGTGGAGGCGCTTCCGCTCAAAGTCATTCAATGTGCTGGCTAACGCAGCGCGCTTTTGCCTTTTTGCGTATTTAGCATCGTAGCCGCCCAAGAATGTGGCTTGTCATCCGCGAAAAAGTGATTTGCAAGCTCTCAAATTCCTGTTATAACCCGCGAACGACTGAACGACTGGCTGTTCCTGCATTCGCCGCTTTGCGATTCAGAAAACCTCGTTTGGCTGCTTCAAAGCCCCTTCGAGCGGCTACTCGGTGCTTGTGTGCGCACGAAGTGTCCGGCAATGACAAGAGAACGAAAGGACGTATCGCGCTCACGGACGACAAGATTGGAGCCGATAGGAAGAAGGGAAGCCTTCGGATTGCCATTGCTCGAATTCTGAAGCCGCCCTCAAAGTCGGAGCAGTAGATGAAGAAGATCTTGAATAAGGAATTTCCAAGGACTCAGCAATGACTCTCAAGAAGAAGTTCTGGTTGATGATAGCGGTTTCAGCCGCCGGTCTGGTGGCGGTAGCGGGGTTCTGGATTCAAGGGGAACACTCCAGCCTGCTTTCGCAGAAGCTGGAACAAACGAGGAAATTGGTGGAGGTCCCGTACTCCATGATCGAGCGGCAGCAGAAGTTGGAGGCGGAAGGAAAGATCAGTCGGGCCGAGGCACAACGGCAGGCGCTCGAAGCCGTCCGGACGATGCGCTACGACGGGAGCAATTATTTCTGGATCAACGACGAGCATCCGACAATGATCATGCATCCGCTCAAGCCCGAGTTGGACGGGACCGACCTGAAGTCGACAAAAGACTCCTCGGGCAAGGCGATGTTCGTTGAGTTTGTGAAAGCCGCGCAAACTCCTGGCGGCGACTATGTTTACTATCAGTGGCCGAAGCCGGGCGAAGAGAAACCGGTGGCGAAACTTTCTTTTGTGAAGAAATTCGGGCCGTGGGGGTGGGTGATTGGCACGGGAATCTACATCGACGATGTGGACGCGGCGTGGCGGCACAGTGCGTTGACGGCGGCGGGACTGGCGATACTTTGCCTGTTGCCACTGGTGGTGGTGTCGATGGCGACGTCGCGCTCGACATTTTTGCGGCTAAGCGACATGGTCGAACGTTTCAAGGACGTGGCCGAAGGTGAAGGCGACCTGACCAAGCGGATTCCGATTATTGCCAACGATGAAATCGGGGAACTGGGGAAATGGTTCAACGTTTTTCTGGACAAGTTGCAGGCCATGATCCAATCGGTTTCGACGGCAACGCACCAGGTGGGCGGGGCGAGCGAGGATGTATCGAACACGGCGCAGCAGATCTCGGCGAATTCGCAGGAAACATCGGCGCAGGCCAATGTGGTTTCGACCAACGCGGAACAAGTGAACCGCAACCTGCAGACGGTGGCAACGGGCGCGGAAGAAATGGCGGCGAGCATCAAGGACATTGCAAAGAACGCGACCGAGGCGGCGAGGGTGGCGACCGCGGCGGTAAAGGTTGCGGAAACGACGACCGCGGCGGTGGCGCGCCTCGGGGAGTCGTCAGCGGAAATCGGCCAGGTGATCAAGGTAATTACAGCGATTGCACAGCAAACGAACCTGCTGGCGCTGAATGCGACAATCGAAGCGGCGCGGGCGGGCGAGGCGGGCAAGGGGTTCGCGGTGGTGGCCAACGAAGTGAAAGAGTTAGCCAAAGAAACGGCGAAGGCCACCGAAGACATCAGCCACAAGATCGAAGCGATCCAAAACGATACGAAGACGGCGGTAGCGGCAATTGCGTCGATCACGCAGGTGATCGATCAGGTGCACGACATCTCGAACACGATTGCGACGGCCGTGGAAGAACAGAACGCGACCACGAACGAGATGTCGCGGAACGTGAGCGAAGCGGCGCAGGGCAGCGGTGAGATCACGAGCAACATCGCAGGGGTGGCACAGGCTGCCGAAAGCACTTCGCGCGGGGCGACGGAAACGCAAAACGCGTCGCAGTTGCTGGTGGAGATGTCGAAGCAGCTGCGCTCTCTGGTGCAGCAGTTCAAGACGGATGCAGAGGGGAGCGGCGGGCGGTCGATGGGAGTCGCCAGATCGCTCGACTTTACAGTGGTCAAGACGGCGCACCGCAGTTGGCGGCTGAAGCTCCGGAGCTTTCTGGACGGGCGGGAAAATTTGAATGCCCATGAACTGGCATCGCACCGCGATTGCGCGCTGGGGAAATGGATGTGCGGAGAGGGAGGCGCGGAGTATGGGCGATTGGGAGTGTTCCGGGAGCTGGAGGAAAAGCACAAGAACATGCACGGCCTGGTGAAGGAAGTGGTCGAACTGAAACAGGCGGGAAAGACCATGCCGGCCGAGCAGAGGTTCCTGATGGTTTGCGAGATGGCGGACCAGGTGGTCGCGTTGCTCACGCAATTGGAGGCGGAGGTTGAGCAGACTGGGAGCCAGAGCCAGGCTAGGGCGGCGGGGCGGTAGCGGCGGCGGGGCGTCTGGTCGACGAATGTGTCGCATGAAATGGAAGGGCCGAGGAACCTGCCCTTTGGCGGAGAGGGTCACTGCCGAGAACGACAGTGACGAGCCGCAAAATGCGGAGGACCTCAATTTTCTCAGCCCGCGCTTAACAAGGCGCGTCAAGCGCTGCGGCGATTATGGCTGGACCTCGTCAATCTGCGGAGCCGTGGTTAGATGGCCACCTTCTGTCCAGAACATTGTCACGTGGACTCCCGAATCAGCGAGTATTGAGTTGCATGCGGGACGCATAGCTGGAAGCCAGTGAAACTATCGCCAGGGTTATAGCCATGCAATGGGAATTTTGCGCTTATCTGGGTGTAGCCATCGTCACTCGCTGCATATCACCCAACCCAAACAATCTGCGAAACCGCTTCCACCAAGCGACCCTGAACAAAGCGATGCGATTAACCACTATTTCCTTCGCTTCCGGGGGCTGCAGAAGGTCGAGAGGTCCTTTCGGCTCCCAGCTGTAGGTCTTCGATCTTCGCCGGCATTGCAAATGTCACGGACTCTAGAAGCTCATTGACCCTCCTCTTTAGATCCTGAGGTTTGAAGGGCTTCTGAATGAATTCACAGTTAGCAATCGGTCCATGCTCGGCCAATACCTCAGGGGAATAACCCGACATGTACAGAACCTTCATCTCCGGCCGAGAGGCGCTTAGCTGGGCTGCCAATTCTGGGCCGCTTAGTCCCGGCATCACGACATCGGTGATCAGAAGTTGAATGGGGCCCTGATACCGCTCGGCGACCTGCAGCGCGTCAACGCCATCGGCGGCCAGGAGCACTGTGTAATTTGTCTCGTCAAAGATCCTTGGTATCGACATCCGGATTGGCTCAGAGTCAGGAGAGCAGCAGCAACCCGGGGGTCACGCAGCTCGATCTTGATCTCGACACGCCGTCCAGTCCGGCTTTCAGAACCGAACCGCTTGTAGAATCAGTGTCTTAGACGAGGTCGTGAATCATCCCCTCAGGCTCCCCGCCAGAACTGACCCCCGAGTTGCTGCTGCTCTCCTTAACCAACATGATTGGGATGAAATGTTGCACTCGTTGCAAGTCGCGTGCAGCGAGAACCCTGGTATCAGTTTCGTACGAGACCCTGAGGGGACGCCCGGTGGGGAACTGTCCATTGGCATTTTCCAGATTCCCTTAGACTCGCCCGCAACGCAGGGTTAGGGATAACCGACCCCGTACGGCCAGCTTCTTGTGTAGGATTGAGTGACATCGCCGGTTGAGACGCCATTGTGCTGATCATGGAGAGCGGAAGATTCCGGGGTCAGGCAGCGTTGTTGACCTCCGCTCCGACCTGCGGCCGAAATGCTGGGTACCAACTCCGAAACGTGTTTTCCCATTCCTCGTCGAGCACCCGCGTCCGGA
>JBEKPJ010000143.1:0-4427 GCA_049520935.1 Terriglobales bacterium
TGTGTTGTGCTATCGTCAGACACGAAGAAGCCTCCGGAAGTGCCTCGAACGGCGTCTAGTCAACCTGTTTGTAGCACAGGAGGCTTCTCTTGTCTTAAAAATCACGAATTATTCGGGCTAGCCAGTGGGAAGGTTCTCATTGCAGGCGGGACGAACAACTCAACGTATTTGGCAACAGCAGAACTATACGATCCGGTCGCCAAGACATTCACTCTAACGGGAAGTCTCAACTACGCGAGGGGTTTGGCCACCGCTACCTTGCTAAGTAGCGGACAAGTTATTGTTGTCGGAGGCCTTGATAATGGCCCCACCCGGAACGTTGACCTCGGTCCCGCCGAATTGTACAACGCAACCAGCGGAACATTCTCCCTCGCGGGCAATCTCAATATCCCACGGGATTCCCACACAGCGTCGCTGCTCAACGATGGAACCGTTTTGATTGCGGGAGGCGAAGGTGAGTTTGGAGGCGTCGCCCAGGGCGAGATTTACACCCCGCCCGGTCAGGCTCCCGGACCGCCCGATTCATTGCAGATCACTCCGGCAACCGCCAACGTCATGGTTGGAGGAACGCAGCGCTTTAATGCCATCGATAACTTCGGAAATCCGCGACAGTACGTGACTTGGACAGTGAGTAACCCCAGTCTGGCAACCGTTACGACGGATGAGAACGACCAGGCCATACTGACCGGTCTTGCGGCTGGCCAGGTAACGCTAACTGCGACCGCAGAGACTACGAGCGGGCAAGAACAGGTCACCATCTTGGCCGCTGGAGCCTATCCACCGGGCACGGTCATTTGGTCTGCTTCTCCAGTAGCTGGATTCTCCCCAATGCAGCTTGTTCAGGCAGTGCCGACAGCGTCTGGGCCGGACCTCTATTCCACGCAGTTGAGCGCTGACGGCACAACATCCGTGATACAAGCCCTAACCGCCGATGGGCGGCAGTTGTGGCAGACTCCGGTGCCCGCACTTAACAGCAACAGCGTTCCCGATGGTGCCGGCGGCTTAATCGTTGCACAATACGACACCTGCACTCCGGGGCAGACCATGCCCCTGACGGTTGTCGATTTGGATCCCGTGTACGGCCAACCGACATGGTCATTGTGGGCGGCAGGCGTTCAGCAGGGCAATTCGATCCTATATTGTTACGGCGGCGGAGACGCGCCCCAGATCGCGGTTCGCGGCGATGGCGCAGTGGTCATTGCTGAACCGACAAATAATGGATTCCCACCGCTATCCGTGATGAATCTTCCGCCGAACGGTGCCGGGGTGTCCTATCCGATTCCCCCTTCAAGCAATACCATGAATGGCGTAACGATATACCCTCAGTGCTGCATGGGGCCGCCGATGGTGAATGTGGACGGAACGATATACGTGGAATATGAAGTGCGCAATGTTGTCAATAACGTCATCACCTCCGACGCGCTTTACCTGCAGCAGATTGATATGAATAACAACTGGCCGAGTCAGGTACTGAGCACCACTACCCAGAATCAAGCCTTGCTACCCGGCCCGATCGTTCCCGACGGCCAAGGAGGAATCTTGGCAACCTGGACGATCTCTCCATCCAGCGGACCGGTGCCTCAGTATCCCTATCAGGCGGTGGACGTAGTCGCTGGCGTCGTAGGGACGCCATACAACTTGCCGTTCAGCCCAACAAAGGTTGCGTTTGGGCAATCTCCCACAATTGTCCTCGGGCAAAACGGTGACGGGATCGCTACCAATGGCACGGATGCTGTTAACGGACCCGTCGTTGCTTCTTTCAACCTTACTTCAGGTTCCGTCAACTGGAGTTACCAGGGCACCGCGGGAGACACTCTATCAATCATCCAAGCCACAGTTGATGGTGGCGTCACAGTCAACGATTCCAGCACCGGTGTTATTCAACTTAGCTCGACCGGTAGCCCTGAACTCCGACGTGCGGGTCGCCAGAAAGTACACGGAAGTATCGCTATCGCGGGCGTGTCTTCTGCGCTCCAAGGTGCGGTGCCTCTCGACCTTAGTACTTGGATATCGACCACTAGCGGAGCGTTTACCGCGCTATGGAGTCCCAACGGCTCAAACAACATTCCGACACTCCTGGCTCAGACGGTTAATCCAATGCCTAAGGGAAACGCCCAGGGTCAAAGTGTACCTCCCTTCTGCCACCGACAGACTTCTAGTTGCGTGCTGGCCCCCCAAAGCGATAGCACGGTTCCGAATCCATTCGTTCCGGGTGTCCAAACAAGAGAAGTGGTATACGCACTCTTCACACTCCAGAACGGAGCTTTGGCGCCTATCGTGGGTAACTCTCAAACCAAAATAGCTGTGACGGAAGAGAATTCCACAAATCCTAATACGAAAATATGCGACTGGTTGACGCCCCTTGGAAAATGCCAGAGTCTAGGAACGTACTCTGACGATTACACCGTTGGCAATACAGGAAACTTTACGGTCGAGCAGATATTCGCCATTGATCGTTGCCAATCCCAGGTATTCTGGCCAACAGACGGTTTTAACTCGCAAGGATTTCCGATACAAACTTGGTATGGCGCGCTAAGTCAGAACGCAACTGTAACCTCCAGCGGCGCGACTATCCAACAGAACAGCCCCAATATGCAGGCTGGTGCAACCTGTTCGCAGGGGTGCAGCCCAATACAGGCCAATGGAACGAAATGAAAACAGCGTTAAGGTGGATCCTTCGGCTGTCCGTGATGGTGCTCGCTGTTGTTCTGCTGGCACAATTAACCCTCTTGATTGCTAACTTTCGGACGCGTAGCCGGGCGGAGCTGCTGCTGACTTCGCTGCGAAAGCTGGAAGTTGGCAAATCAACCTTCGATGATGTGCAGCCAATATTTGTGGCCTATAAAACGGATAAGATTCCGCCGGGTAGTGACTGTCCATTGGGGACGACATACGGTATTAGTGTTTCGAACAACACAATCGACGCTCTTGGAACGAACTACCCACTACTGCTCCGAGCGGGCGTGAGGCCCGTGAGCGCGGTAGCAGCGCTTTCCTTCGAAAGCGGCCGTCTATGCGAATTTCGCTACGGATCAAGCGCACTGCTACCGGCGAAACGATACCCGTTTAGAGATAGCCGCTCGATGGCGTCTCAACTGACTGAGCTCTCCGCCCTAACCACCGTGCGGGCAGCTAAGGGCGGTGAAAACTATGACATCAGCGGCTTCGAAACCATTTTGCGAGGAGTTCGGGAGGGCGGGATCTATTTCGGCCTCCGAGTTGTCGTAACACCCGACGCGACTCCGTCTGAGCTACAACACGCTCTCGCATTTGACCTTTCTTGCTTTACATCGCTTCGTGGGTGTCAAACGTTGTGTGAACTGATGCCGCAGGCCGTGCAGGATGCCATCCCGAAGTATCGCGCCCGCGGATTGCCCATTCCGGAGGTATTGAGGAAGGAGAGCGAGTATCCAGCCTGCTCTAACGTGGTCGCCGCAAATCGGTGACCAGACCAAATCCATATGGCGGGCTAAGGACTCAAATCAACGTGAACACCAACGCTCCGGCGGCCTGCCCCTCCGACTGCGATACCATGCTGCCGCAAGCGGGAAAACCAAGCCAATTGAGAGTTATCCGTGGGGTCAATCCTGCGTATAATACGCTACCGTAAATCCACGCAGAGTTGCGGCTGGCGGGCCAGCTACCAGCTTCATTGTCCATTTCATCCCCCGAGAATACCCCACCCCACAACTTTGCATGCTCTCGTACCAGAAAAGCGACCTGTGCAGCTCTGCTACTCGCTGAGGAAAAGTGGACTGGCGAGGCGGCACAAGTCCGACAAAGAGCTCTACCACTGACAATATTCGCTAACTCGATCTACGGGCGTTTTGTCGAGATCAATCCTGTAGTAACTCCCCAGGGAAAACCGGCTAGGGTGCATTCGTACTCAGGGGAGGAATCCTTCGAGCCGGAGAAACGCTACCAAGTCGGAGAGCGACCGGGCAGGTGGTACGCGCCATACTTGGCCTCGCTAGTCGCGTCGGGAGCGGCCTCGCGCTGGTATCGGTGATGAAGTCTTGAAACCTGGGGGTTCGCTACGCTGCGCCCGCGATCAGGCTCCTTCACCACTCTCGACTCCGGCACCACGAATTTGCAGCGTATACGAAAGGGCCGTTCGCAGCGTTTTGATCCGGTGAAGGGGTGCAGAGATAGGTAGTCGCGCAGCACAACCGCCTATCCAAATGCTGCCACCCTTGACTCGTGCTTTCTATCAGGAGAGCAGCAGCAACCCGGGGGTCTGGCGGCAAGGAATAAGCTGAGGGGATGAACCCACAAACTCCCTTCAAACGGTTGGTACTCCGAGCGGTTCTGCGCAATGTCAGCCCCATGGTGATTCGGGTCCTGGCAGTGCCTGATTCCCTGGATCTCCCCAGTTTTGATGAAGTCTTCCGCAGCATGCTGGGTTGGGAGGGTCTGGGCTACATCTT
>JBEKPJ010000144.1:0-4355 GCA_049520935.1 Terriglobales bacterium
TTCTTCGGCCAGCGAGGAATTACCCCCGCTTTCGGATATAGCGCCCCTCATTTGGGCGCCAGAGGGACTTTAACCCTCCCGGACAACGTGCTGCTCAGCACGCGCTTCGCGTACTCCGCCTTAGCTTCCTTTAGGATGGGAATGTCGGGGTCGGCGTCTTTCCAGAGGGTGAGGAATTCCTTGTAGGCGGCGAGCGCCCGGACGCGGGCGGCATCGGCATCCGTTCCCTGCGCGGTCCCCGCCTGCAAGGCATTGGCACGTGCCACTCCCAGATGTGCCAACGCTCCCGTCCAGCAGTTCCAGACGATGCCGTTGTGGTCGAGAATCTTCTGAAACTCGGCGGCGGCAGCGTTGCCTTGTCCGGCGGCCAAGTAGGCCTCTCCGCGTACGTACACATGGTAGAGGCAGGAAATGTTTGCGACGAACGCAATTTGCCCCAACTCGATGGAGGAAGCACCTTGCGAGACAGTAATGGCGGAAGCTGGGTTCTTTCTATCCAGCGCCAGTTTTGCCTGAATCGCTGGCAGCCAAAGCGACTGCACCTGCGTGTCCAGCGGAAAGCGTTTCCCTAAGTGTTGAACCAAGGACTCGGCTCGCGCCGTATCGCCCGCCATGGCAAACGCAAGGGCAGCTTCGCTCTCGACCCCCTGACTCGTGGGAGCAAGCTTCAGAGCCTCTGCTGCCGACTGCCGGGCTTCCGCGGCGTTGCCGTAAGCGGCTGCTCGCTGGGCAGCAATCGCCTGCCATATCGCCCCATTTTCCTTGCTGTCAGCCCGAATGGCGGAGTCCATGGCCTTTTTGGTCAGTTCCCGCGCTTTGCCCAGATGGCCGCGATACGCCTCGGTATCGGATGCGAGCGCAAGTCCCCAGTTCTCGTAATCGGGCTTGCTCGCAAACCACTGTTGCTGTTCCGTCATCGCAGCAGAGTCCGAGCCGAGAAAGGCAAGAGCGTAGAGAGCACTGTGGAGTATGAAAGCATCCAGTTTTCGCCCCTGCACCTCGTGACCGATCTGCAGTAAATCGTCGAAGTGCTGCAAGGCGATGGCAAAGCTGGCGAGATTCTCGTACAGGTACACTCGATCCGGTGCAAGGCGCACGGCTTGCCTCGTGAACTCCGTGGCTCTCATATACTGCCCCTGTTCGGCATACACTATGCCCAAATTGGCGTATGCTCGGGGTTCTCGTGGATAACTCTCAATCTCGTCTTGAAACGTCTGGCCTGCTTTATCCAGTTCTCCGGTAACCGTCGAATAGTAATCGGCTGTGATCGCCAGCTTTTCCCGCTCGCTGGCATGCTCCTGCAACTTGAACGCCTTGGTCAGGTATTCGCTGGCTCGACCCACCTCGCCGAGACTGTAGTAGTCGTTGCCCACCGCCCAATTGCCCGTGGCAAACTTCGGATCAAGTTCGATAGCACGTTGATCGTAAGGCAGTGCTCCGGCGGTGCCTTTCTCGTTAAAGGTCTTCCGTGCAAGGCTGTAGGATTTCAGAGCTTCGAGCGAAGGGGTGGTGGCCTCTTCCAGCGGAACATCGAACTTCTGCAAGGTAGCCAGCGATTCGCCCAGTTCGCCACGCAGCTTGGATGCGGCCTCGCCCAGCGCGTCCAGCACGTTCTCGTTAGATGACGCCGTCACCTGCTCCTCAGCCAGCATGTCTCCACTCTGGCAATTTACCGCCTTCAACCCCAACACATACTTCTTGCCAAGACTGCCAATCGCTCCCACAATGTAGGCCTTGCTGCCCGCCCGCTGGCAAAGCTCGCGGGCGACGTCCGGCGTGAGTTTCGTGCCCGGTGGACGGGTCATATGACGCAAGGTCTTCTCTACTTCGCTGTCTGAAAGCAAATTCAAGAAAGGCGATTGCCGCAAAGAGACGCTCAGCGCAGTCTTCAAGGTGTCGTTGAATATTGCATCGCCTGTGTTGTTGGCAAAATCGGCGAGAACGATGGTGTCCTTGTCGGTCAGGCGCTTCGCTTGCTCGTGCGAACGATAGTAAAACCCACCCCCTATCAGTGCGGCAATCACCAAGACCGCTCCAGCGGAACGGCTCAGGCTCCAACCACAAGGAGTAACCGATGTCTGCTCTGGGCTGCGCTCCGGCGTGGGAGCCTGTACAAAACACGCAGCGTAGCCGCCCTTGGGGACCTCGATGCGGACGGTGGCCCCCAGACCGCCATTTTCGTAGTGCTCCTTCAGCTTGGCGCGAAGACGGCGGGCGGTCATCCTTACGACGGGGTCTATTTTCGGATCAAACGAGGCATCGCGGTCAAATACCTCCACGCCCAGCCGGTATTCCTTCAGCCCATCGCCCTCGCCCGCCAGGGTGTGCTCTACGATATAGCGCAAAAAACGCTTCAGATGATCGGAGTCACGAAGTGAAGGGCTGGTCAGTAGCCTTTCGAGTTCGCAACGCACAACCGCACGGCGCACGTCGGGATCCACCGCCTGCGGGAGAGACACGGCTGGCGAATTCGCGGAGGGCAGCCCCATCCAAGTACTCCAGAAGTCGTTGACTTTCTGAGGGGGAGAAGCTTTCAGAAACGCAATCAAACTGCATTATGTTACCCTAAGTTTACCCCAGAATACTTCCCGGAAAAGGAGTGGAAAGGCAAAATCGCCGAGCAGGGAGTTTGTTTCCAAATATGCAAGAACGTGCAGTTCGACTGGAGATAGCGGGGTGTCCGTATGTCAGGCGTTTCGCGCTCTCACCGTGCGTGACAGGTCGGCGGTAAAAGATTTGGTAGCCCTCTGGGAAAACCTACTCAACGGAGGGTAGAGAGAGCGGTGTAACCATGACTCCCGATGAGCGAGAACGAATGGCGATCCTGTGTGAGCGGATTGCGAAAGAGCAAGATCGTGACAAGTTTAAAAAACTCGTTAAACAGCTCGACGATCTGCTGGCAACGAAGGAACGCCGCCTTGAGTCATGCAAAATTGAAAGTAGCCCAGTACCCTAATTCCTAATTCCCGTCTGCGGCAGCGAAGCCAGGTCTCTGAGTGTCTTCGTGGCCGTTGGAAGTGTGTACTACATCGTCCACTACGGCTTCTTCACTTTCCTGCTGAAGATGATCTTCAGTCCCCTTCCCTAGCTTCAAACTGATCCTCGACACCGCATCGGGCGTAACTGTTAAAATCAGCAATAACGCTCACCGAGAATTGCCGGTGTACGACACCCGTCCCGGCCAAAAAAGTGCGATCGATTTAACAACAGCTAACACCAATCAGCGTGGAAAAATATCGTTCCTGAGAAAGAACGAAAAGGACTTCACTGTGAGGAGACCGGGATGTCCATATAAATCTCTTGTCCCGGTTCAAGCCGCAGAGGAGTGTCACACGGTCGCCCCGCGCTCGACTGCTGCGACAAACCTATCACCATCAGGGTCAGATCCTTTCCCGGTGGCAAAAGTACGCGATACTTGCCATCGGCCAATATTTTATGGCCATTTCCATCTTGATCTCTTGATCCACGAAAACCAAGAGAGCTTTGGCCGCGGCACCGCTGTCAGCGTCGATAACTTGACCTGCGACCACCCCCGCCTTATCACCCATTTTCACTCTGACTGTTACTGAGCGATGCTTGTCAGTGAGATGAACCTTTAGTGCTCGGGATTCCGGCTCCGCATAGAAGCTGTTGAACGGGTTGAGGTAGCCATCTTCATCTTTTTGCGAATAGAGCTTATATGCTCGCAACTGCAAACCTCCGCGAAAATCGAACTCACCATTCCTACCCGTCTTGACCGATCTGGGCTTGACGTTGTCGAAAGTGAGGAACTGCGTAGACAGTAGCGCCGACCACAGGGCCTCCCGCCTGATCTGTAACGATGCCTTTTATATCCCCGTTTGAGTGATCCTTCGTCTGAGAGTTTGCGCCTAGACTTGCCGCAATCAAGGCCAAAGCGAAACGCTGCTTCATAGGGATTCCTGTGGAGGTTCATTATACTTCCGCATGAAGGTCGGTCTCAAACCGGATCTTTTCTCAATTCTGTTATCAGATTAGCGCTCGCCGAGCATTGGCCGACGTCCGTCCGGGTCGAAAAGTGCAATGGCGGAGTAGAGTCGAGAACAGGCGCAGTAACTTGGTCTCCCGGTGGATAGTCGACTGGGCTTTCGCCGAGCCACCGCAGTCCGGTTTGGCTTGGTCCTGTTTCCTGTTCCACCGGGTGGCCGGGGCGGTTCCCCGCACCCGGCTCCCACAGAACGTAGCGTGCAGATTTCCCGCACTACGCTCTTCGAAAGTTGATTCACAGCACGGCGAGAGCTTGCAGCTTCCCATACGGGAGATACAGCTTTGGTCGCAGTAGCGGAAACCTGTCGAGGATGCACCGGAAGTGCGTCCAAGAAACGCGCCCTCTCCAA
>JBEKPJ010000145.1:0-4197 GCA_049520935.1 Terriglobales bacterium
TCAAGGTGATCGTCGCGAATCCCACGATGATCAACGCGTATAAAGCCGGCGTCCCCGGTAACGGCCAGCCTTTCCCGGAGGGGTCCATGATCGTCAAGCTCCAGTGGAAGTTGAAGAAGAGCGCGGAGGCCCCTTTCGCCGTGGAAGTGCCCGACGTCTTTTCCCAGGCTTTCGTGATGGAAAAAGACAGCAAGAGATTTTCGAAAAGCGGCGGATGGGGATACGCGGTGTTCAACTACGACCCCGCATCCGATAAGTTCACGGCCGATGCCAAAAGTCCTTCAGACTGCGGATATGCCTGCCATACGCCAGTGAAGGCGAAGGACTACATCTTCCACCCGTACCAGAAGCGTTGAACGGCTGGGTGCTTCGAAAGCAATTGCCCGGCGCGGCGAAGCCGAGTGGCACCATCAAGCAAGCAGCCCCAACGTTCTCCTCTGTCTACTCGAAAATGGCTACCACGCTTAAATTGCGAAGAAAGTTATATGCCAAATTAATGACGGAAGCACAACAAAGGGCGGTTGCAGCGCATCAGCCAGGCCCAGACGTTTTCGATGCCCCAACGACATCCGGAGGATCGTGTCTATACGGTAATCTCCGGCGTTTTCCACATCGGACTGGGCGATCAGTTCAATGCGGAAAAACTGGAGGCATATCCGCCCGGAAGCGTCATCGTCCTGCGTCTACGCTGACTATTCGGTCCACAATCAGGCCCATCCTGAAGAGGTAATAGACCGCTAAAAATATAACTGGGACCAGAACGAGCCTCACGATGGCCAGGCTATAAGCGACTCTTCGTCGCAGGGAGCTGCCGGGAGCAAATATCTTGAATGATTTGCGCAACCCTAGTTCCACGACCCCTCCACTCGACGATCGTCCGATTGTCCCACGAAAATTCGTTAGTATGTGAATGGTGAAATCGCCGGACTCTAACTATTCCAGAGGCCACTCGCGGAGGCGGGCTTGAGCGATCATTTGGGGAAACAGCCAACGGAGGCGGTCTAGGGATTGCAATGGCTAGACGAATTCTGCTGTTTGCGCCCGCGGCGTTCAACCTTGCAGAGACGACACGCATGCTTGAAATTGCCAAGGGAGTCCGTAACCACGATACCGCGAGCAAGACGTTTGAAATCCAGTTCATCTCCGATGGGGGCGACCTCGAGCGTTTGATTGAAGAAGAAGGTTTTCTCCTTCAAAGAATGAGCCCTCGCTTAACAAAGGAAAAAATTGAACACATAGCGGAGGTGGACCGTGGCGAACGATTTGCGCCGGCGTTTTCTAGTAGCGAACTGTTCGAACGGGTCGAAAGTGAAGTGGCCCACTTGAGGCTGGTGAGACCCGCAGTTGTCATTACTGGCTCATATCTGACGATCCCAGTGTCCTGTCGAATACTGAACATCCCGCTTGCTCCCTCCGTGCCAACATCTCTGAGACAGTTTAGTAGTCTTAATTAATGAGCAGTAGGGCGAGGAAGAAAAAGGAAGAGATGAGCGGCAATTCTCTTGGTGTTGTTCTTTCCCCTGGGGGTTTGGCTGTCGCGCAACGGAGCGAAGGCGAGCGTAGCGAGCCGCAGCGCAGTGCAGCGACAGTCAAACCCGGCGCCGATCCGGTCTCTGGCTCACGGCCGGACCCCGAAGTAGTTGCCAAACCAACGCGGCGGACCTTCACCGCGGAATATAAGCAACGCATCCTCGAAGAAGCTGAAGCGGTTGCTGCGACGCGAGGTGGTCTGGGCGCTCTGCTCCGCCGCGAAGGTCTGTACTCGTCTCTGCTGACCTATTGGCGGCGCGAGCGGGCGAAAGGAGTACTCGAGGCTCTGACTCCGCGACCACGCGGGCCGAAGTCCAAGCGCAATCCGATGGAAGACGAAGTTCAAAAGTTGCGTCGGCAGAACGCCCGCCTCACCGAAGATCTGCGTAAGGCGCACCTTATCATCGACGTCCAAAACAAAGTGGCTGCGCTGTTGGGGAATCCCATTCCGGAGCAGGCCCCAGACCCGGAGGAAAAGTCCTGATGGCCGCCGTCACCGAACTCGCCAACGATGTCGGCACGAGCGCTGCTTGCCAGGCCTTGTGTATGCCGCGCGCTTCCTACTACCGGGAGCGTCGTAAGACTTCTTCTCCTGCGGTGACTGCGTCGAGGCCTTCGCCGGCACGCGCACTCCATCCGGTGGAACGAGAGGCGGTGCTGTCTCGCTTGCACGAAGAACGCTTCCAAGATCGCTCGCCAGCTGCTGTTTATGCGACGTTACTCGACGAAGGCGAGTATCACTGCTCGATTCGCACCATATCCGGAACATGGAATTCTCTGAATCTTCAGCACGGAACACCTGTGAAGTTGAGACCATCCACGATCATTGCCTTTGCTCGTCCCAGGAACTCAGGGTCCTGCCTTCGGCAATTAGTCGTTGTAGGAGCGGCCCAGGTTCCCAGAGTTTTCCGTAGGCCTCTTTGTATTGCTGGATGCGGGCGGCAATCGTGGACAGTCCGACGGCATCGGCATACCACATGGGACCGCCGCGATAGTTCGGGAATCCGTATCCGTTGAGGTAGATGGTGTCGATATCGCCTGCGCGCAGGGCATAGCCTTCGTCCAGAATGCACAGACCCTCATTGATCATGGCGAAGATTGTTCGTTCAATAATCTCCTCGTTGCGGATCTTGCGGCGGGGAATACCGGCCTCACGCGCCGTTTTTTCTATGAGAGAGTGAACTTCAGGATCAGGGATCGGTTTGCGGTCATCGTCCCCACTGCCATAGCGATACCAGCCTTTGCCGGCCTTCTGCCCCAAACGGTTCATCGCGTAAAGCTGATCGGCAACGAGAGCCTTTCTCACACCGGGTTGATCGAGGTGCTGGAATTCCTGACGAACGCGCCAGGCTACGTCGATCCCAGCCATGTCATCGACGGCGAAGATTCCCATGGCCATGCCGAAGTCTGTCAAGGCGGCATCAACCTGTTCCGGGGTCGCGCCTTCTTCGACCAGGAATTGCGCTTCGCGCATGTACGGGAACATCATGCGATTGCCCACGAAGCCGAAACAATTTCCCACGAGCACACCAATTTTCCCCAGTCTCTTGGCCAGCACCATGGCCCCGGCAATCACATCGGGGCCAGTCGCGCCGCCGCGGACGATTTCGACGAGGCGCATCACATTCGCGGGGCTGAAGAAATGGAGACCGATGACCCGTGCTGGCCGCGACACAGACGAAGCGATCTCGTCGATGCTGAGCGTGGACGTGTTCGATGCGAGAACGCATTGTGCTTTCGCCACGGCATCGAGCGCGGCGAAAATCTGTTTCTTCAATGCGAGGTTTTCGAACACGGCTTCGATAATGATGTCCGCGTTCTCGAAACCTTCGTAGCCGAGTTGCGGACGAATCAGTTTTTGGCGCTGTTCGCTGGCCTCGGCAGAAATTCGCCCACGCTTTACGGAATTCTCATAATTCTGACGAATGTTCTTCATGCCTCGTTCGAGCGCTGACGAATCCTGGTCCATGAGCCGCACAGAAATACCGGCATTGGCAAAACACATAGCGATCCCGGCTCCCATGGTGCCCGCCCCCACGATGGCGGCATGCTCGCCGACCGTGACTGGCGCCACTTTTTCGAGTCCCGGAATCTTGCTGACGGCCCGCTCCGCGAAAAAAGCGTGAATCAGCGCTCTCGCTTCGGATGAAAAAAGACACTGGTCGAAAATCTTGCGCTCGTTGCGGCAACCTTCGTCGAACGGCAAGACGGCGGCCGCTTCAACGGCGTCGATAGCGGCCAGCGGGGAGTTAAGATTCTTCCGGCGCTTCCGCACATCGGCGCGAAGCGCGGCCAGTGCTGTGGCGTGGTCCGGGGCGGAACCGAGCTTGACGTTATCATTGCGTTCTCGCGTTTTGGGATAAGGACCACCCTGGCTCGCTTTCTTCCTGGCAAACGCAATCGCGCCCGCTAGCAAATCTCCAGTAATGATCTCGTCAAGGATGCCCAACTCGAACGCTGCGGACGCTTGCAGCGGCGAACCGAAAGCGCACATTTCCGCGGCCTTAACGATGCCAATCAGTCGGGGTAGGCGTTGCGTTCCTCCTGCGCCGGGGATAATTCCGAGGCGAGTCTCCGGCTGGCCGACTTGGGCGCCCGGCTTGGCCACGCGGTAGTGAGCTGCCATGGCTAGTTCAAGACCACCGCCGAGAGCGCTGCCATGGATCG
>JBEKPJ010000146.1:0-4149 GCA_049520935.1 Terriglobales bacterium
TACTCCCCACTCTGGCAGGCAGACGGCAACAAGATCGTTCGCATGGCACCGACGGAATACATGGGACGCTTCATGCCGGAATGGTGGGATTACGCGATTGCGGATGAGATTCACCAACTGGCTGGCTAATGTGCAGGAATAAATAATGTGAAGGAGAGGCGCGACGTTCGTGTGCGAGAAGCGAAATTGCTGGACTGCCGGCCGAGGAAAATCGTACCTACCTTCGCATTATTCTTATTAGCCAGCTTAGAGCGAATCGAGCCAGCGCAGCAGTTCCGGCTGTCGCCGCCAGAGCGGCGGCTTGCCCGGCCGGCTGTTCACGGTCTCGAGCGCCCGCCGTTTCGTCTCCAAGTTTGCTTGCGCATAATGGTTCGTGGTGTTCAGGTCGGCATGTCCGAGGAGACTTCGAATGACCGTGATATCCACTCCTGCGGCTACCAGATGAACAGCCGTCGAATGCCTGAACAGGTGGGGAGAGACGTGCTTGTCAGCAAGTGAAGGAACTTCCTTAGCAGCAGCTTCCACATACTTGCGAAGCTTGAAGCGTACCCCGGAGGCGCCCAGGGGACTTCCATAGCGGTTCACGAAGATGCGCTCTTGGTCCCCTTTGGGCTGGCGTTTCAGAAGCGCCTTTAGGATAGCGACGGTTTCTGGCCAGAGCGGGCAGATTCGCTCTTTCTTGCCCTTGCCGATCACACGAATCTGCGCAGGTGACGTTAGTCGAACGTCTTCGGGAGACAAATTGAGTGCCTCCTGAATGCGTATGCCGGTGTTGTACAGCAAAGCAAGAAAGGCATGATCGCGCTGTCCTTCCAGTGTGTTTCCATCCGGTTGCGCCAGGATGGCTTGTACCTCCTCGGGTTCTAGAGAACGAAGGGCGCGGCGCGGCGCCCGTTTGGTTGGGATGAGCAAGACTTCGGCACAATGGGCGGCAAACAGTGGTTCACGGGCTGCCACAAAAGAGAAGAATGTGCGTAGTGCGGCTAGGCGGCAATTCCGAGTTCCAATCGAAACTCTCCGCTCATCTTCGCAATACTGCAGGAAGGCAAGAACCTCTGCGGCTGTGATTTGTTCCACTGTGAGTTTGGCGACTGGCCGATTCCGCCGCTCCGCCACAAAGCACAGGAAAAGACGCCATGTATCGCGATAGGACATGATGGTATGGGGAGAAATGTTACGTTGCCCCAGCAGCCAGTCGTGAAAGAAGCCATGCAGTAGCCGAGGCAAAGTCGCGGTCATTGGCATGCACTACCTCCTACCGCCGAGTGCAGCAGGTGTGCCCCATAGGAACGGAATCGCTCGGCGGCTTGCTGCATGAGTTCTTCGGTGACGGTGATATAGACCAGGGTAGAGTGAATATCTTTGTGTCCCAGATACGTGGCCAAGTATGGCAATCGCACTTGCGCATTCACTCCTTCCCGGTACCAAGCCAACATGCGATTGACGACGAAGGAGTGCCGCAAATCGTGAATCCGTGGACCAACACGGCCGGGGCAAGGCTTTAACCCCGCCTTGCGGATCACTTGGAGCAGCAAGGCACGGATGGTTACATAACCATATGCGCGCCCGACGCTTCGACACCAGAACAGCGGTGCCAATGAATCAGCCGGAGCATCTTCTCCGCGCCTGGCTTCCAGATAAGTCCGGAGAGCTGCCGCTACCGAGTGGGTAAATGGAAGGCGGCGCGACTTAAAGAACTTGGTTTCTCGAATCTCGATTGTCTGCGCCTCAAGGTTGAGATCTCCAACGGTCAGGCGCACGATCTCCCCGATCCGAAGTCCCATGCAGTAAGCCAGCACCAATATCGTGTACAGCATCAGGGGACGGATTGGTGTCGCCGGTGCGGGAAAGGACCGTGCCGCGCGCAAGAGACAGCAAATCTCAGCCTCGGAGTAAATGTGGGGTCGGCGTTGACTGCGCCGCATCTGCTGGTTCAGACATTGATCCAGCACTGGAACGGCAACAGCCCCATTTACGCGCTGCATGGCCCTGGCCACCATCCTCCCAACTTGTGCACATTCCACATGATGCTGCGGGACCGGATTCTTTTTACCCCACTCTTGAGTGAGCATGGGGATCGCTTGCCCGGCCAGATCGGGACGTTCTTGCAAGAATCGGTCGAAGCGCAGTAGTTGCCGTTCTTGGGTGATATAGCGAAGACCCAAAGACCGCATAAGCAAAACATGACTTCGCATCAGCGGCCCGAGATGACTAGCGAAGCGTGGGGCAGGCCGAAGAGCGCGCAAAGCATCGTCGCTATCCGGACGAAGCAGCGCCCGAATGATGTGGGCTGTGTTTCTCGTGCCTAATTCTCTTCGCAAGTCCTCCAGCGGATTAGAGCTGATCAGTTGACGGTTGGCCAGCCAGTCGAGAAAGTGGTCGATGGGTCGCATCCGTTGCAGAATAGTATCCGCAGATGAAAAACTCGCTCGGTGGCGAAGCCAGCTTTCGAGCATCTGCCGCGACACATGCCGCTCAGGAAAATGGGCAACCGCGTAATCCTGGAACTGCTCAAGCATCGGCCGGTATGTTCTTACGCTGCTCGGGCGCAAACCGAGTTGCTGTATGTACTGATGAGTGATTGCCCCAGGTTGGTCAGGCCAAGTCGTCATTGGCTCACCTCCACGGGGATCTCGAGCCCAACGGCCCGTAACTCCGAAGTGGCAAGCTTCAGGTAAACCGCGGTCGCCTCCGTAGATCTGTGTCCCAGCACGTCGCCGATAGACTTCAGTGGCACTCCCGCGTCAAGCAAGCTGACCGCCCGAGCGTGACGAAACGCATGAGGACCATGCTTTCGATCGAGCCGGATTCCGGCCGTCTGCAAGCGATGCTCGACGAGGTGGTAGAGGCTCGATCCCGCTCGTAAGGATTGAAATGGCGCCCTGGCACGAAGAAAAACTGCGCGTGTGCCGGTTGCCGGCCGGCCCTTTCGGAGATACTTCACAATGGCTTCGCCAACTGGAGCCAACAACGGCAGAAAGGACTCGCCGCCGGTCTTCGAATGCCGAATGTGCAACTGGTTTTTACGCCAATCGATATCGTTGAGCTGCAATCCGGTCACCTCGCCGGCCCGCAACCCATAAGTGGATAGCAAGAGGAGAATGGCGTAATCACGCAGCCCCTTGGGCGTGCGGTCTTTTCGGGTTGCCCTCAGCACTGCATCGAGATGTTCGGCGCGCAGCGCCGGAGGGATGCCCTCGAAAGCATAGCGACGCGAACTGACGAGGGCACATGCCAAATCGCGGTTAATGGTTGCTTGTGCGTGAAGATAGCGAAGGAATCCGCGGAGGCAAATGATCAGGCGCTGACGTGTAACTCTTCGTACTTGTAGAGCCCGACAGTTGATGTAATGGTCGAGATCAGCAACAGTGATGCTTGAAAGCGAACTGCGATCACCTCTTTCTCCCAGAAATTCAAGGAAACGTTTAGCCTCCGCACGACGGTTTGGAATAGTCGTGGGCGCCAGCCCACGCACCGCCAAGAGCCACTGAGCATAAGCATCACAGAGTTCATCTTGAAAGGCTTCTAGCCGAGTCGCGGGCGCTGACACAGGTGGCCACTGCCCCTGAACCAGACGCAGAATCATATGAATGCCACTGGTGTAACCCCATCGCCAAGCACTTACATCATTCGCCTGGTGGCCATGGCGTTCACAGTAGCTCTTTAGCTTGCAATCGAGAAAGCCTTGCTCGTGTGCGACTGTGGCGGCTTCCGGCGCAATGGCTCTCTCCTGTAGGTACAGCAGGAACTGCCGCGCCGCGGCCATGCGCTTTGTCGTGGCGGATGTGCTGTATGACCCGTTCTTGAGATGCTGAGCGAGTTGTTCTAGGTAGGTTTCTTTCGATGGTTGTCCGACTGGCAAGTGTGCACCTCCTTGGTGACCTGCCAACAATCGCACAACGGAAAATTATGCGCAGGAACTACGGTCGAAGCGGTTGCCACGCCTGACGGTCAGAGCTTTCCTTCGCATTATTTATTCCTGCACATTAGCCGGCTAATCGAGAGCTCTCGATTAGCCGGCGACACCGCCCAGGGCAATGCTCTCGGCGTGCTCAACAAAACGGCAAGACGGTTCCTCGGACTAACGGGAACCCTACTTTCTGGCTATGCGGATGATCTGTTCAACACCCTGTTCCGCACCGATGCCAA
>JBEKPJ010000147.1:0-4112 GCA_049520935.1 Terriglobales bacterium
CGTCAGCGCCAGGATGAATCGTGGTCATGTGTCCCGTGCTCAGCATCATCAGCGGCGTACCCGCAGGCGCCAGCACAATCTTGGCGAGCGGGACCGCGCCCAGCAGTTTGTCTTTCTCGCCGATGATGAATATGGTGCTGACACTCTCGACGCCGCCCTCGAAGTTGCGCAGCATCTCAATGGCGTCCTCCACCTTGGCACCGGCGGTCAGCGCCATGTAGTCGGTGGTCATGCGTCCCGCCGCCGTGTTGTCGTGGAAGGTCATCAACTCGGTGACTTCGGCGCGCTCCTCCGGCTCCATCTCGGTGAGGATTTCCTGCGAGTCATCGGGATGCATGTCGCCCAGCAAGTCGGCGGCGGCGTCCGGATCCATCTCCTCCACGATGTCGGCAGCGCGATCGGAGTCGAGCGAGCTCAGAATCGACACTTGCATCTTGGGGTCGATTTCCTCCAGAGTCTCGGCAGCAACGCCGTCATCCAGCGTCTCGAAAATGGCTTCCCGCTCCGCCGGAGCCAGCTCTTCCACGATGTCGGCAATGTCGGCGGGGTGAAGCTGGGCCAGGCGCGCAAGCGAAATCTTCAGCTTGACCCGCCGCGCGGGATCGATCTCGATGAGATCGACGAACTCCCACGGAATCATTCTGGGAGGAATCTTTTCCAGCAGCAGATGCAGGGCCGCGGCCGGAACCACGCCCTTCAGCAGCCGGCGCATCGCGCCGCGCGCGCCCACATCCACTGCGCCAATCTTGAGGATGATGTGTCCGTCGCCGCTCTCCTCGTGGATATCGACGTCGTTCACCCGCACTACTTTGCGTCCGTGGACGTCGATGATCTGCTGATCGAGCAGGTCGCGTTCCAGCAGCAGCAGGCCCTCGCCGCCTCCGTATGGAGTCCACTCGTCTGCCGGCGTAGTGATGTGCAGGCCATGATTGATGAGGCTGACGGCGGTGGCGGGAACTAGCCGGTCGCCTTGCTGTGTCTTGATGACGAAGCCCATGACCAGACTGGAATTCTCCTGCGGAGCCAGCGTGACCTCGCGCACCTTGCCCGCACGCGAGCCGGTATTGTCGATTACCGGCGCGCCAATCAGCTCGGAAAGGGCAACAGAAGACACTGCAATCACTATATTCGATGTGCGCGAAATGTCCGGCAGAAATTAGACCGTGTAAGGTCCGGTTCAATTGTCATCCCGACCGAGCGCTTCATAGCATCTGAGTTGTCATCCCGACCCACGGCTTCGCAGTCTGCTAAAAAACTCGACTTAGGCCGGTTTTGAAGGGGCGCACCTTTAGGTGCGCCGTAATAAGTACTGTGTTTTTATCTTTCCTCGCGGGCTGAAGCCCGCGAGGAACCTGCTTTTCCAACTTTGTCAACAACCTGCTCTTCCCAACCTTCACGCCGTCTCCTCCGCTTTCACATCCGCGCCTTTCACGCTCCCCGCTTTCTTCTTCGCGAACCGGTTTTCCAATCATCGCCTGTGCCGCCTTCGCGCCTGCCATCCGGCTTCAGGTACACGGAGAGTGGAACGTCCATGGGGGTACCCCCTCGAAAAATAAAGTCTTGCAATGCAATGGGTTACGAAGAGGAAAATGCAAAGTATTCTGCTCGAAGGACTTAGGATGGATAGCAAGGGCCGTGTTTGGAATACTATGCGAACTTCCGCGCAAAGTATTGAATTCCTTAGCCCTTCGCGCCGCCTGCAAGCGCTGTTGATGGAATACTTTGCGAGCCTTTCGATGCCGAGGCGACCGGGCAGCCGGGAACTGATAACTGACAACCAGCAACTGACAACCATCTTTCCATAAACACAAGAAGGGCAGGAGCGCCAGGAGTCAGGCGGATCCTACCCTAACGTTCCAGTATTCGATTGCACCCGAACCGCGCCAGATTACGAAGGTGCCAAAATGCACTCCCATTCCCGAAAATGGGCTTGCCCTCAAGAACGAGCTTGCTGCCGCTGCACGCTGGTGTTCTTATTGAGGGTTCCTCGTATCTGTGTCCGATTCGCCGCCCGCAGGGTTGAACCGGAGGTCCCGTGCCACCGGTGCATCCGGGCTGCAACGTTGCGATGCTTGAGGCAACGCAGGCGGTCGCGGCAAAATGATTTCGGGACAAGTCCATGCGCAATGATAACCGGCCCTCATTCGGTCGATGTGCCTCATCGAACATCATCTGGGTGATGTTGTTGTGTGTCGCGTTGGCGATTGCTTCGCCCCCGCAAACCTTGACTCCGCTGGCAACCTTCGACGAAGCCAACGGTTTTGAACCAAGCTCCCTGACGGCCGGCGCAGATGGAAACTTCTACGGGACAACCTTTCAGGGAGGGAACCTTAGCGCCTGCGACTCTTATGGCTGCGGCGTGATCTTCAAGATGACGCCTAGCGGCAAACTGACCGTGATCTACAGCTTCTCCGGTCCGGACGGCATCAGCCCCGAGGCATTGGTGCAAGGCAGCGACGGGAATTTCTACGGCACGACTTTCTGTACCACCGGAAGCTATCACCTCACGACTTCTCTACAAGGCCCTTCCCTGACCTGCTATGGCGGCGGGACGGTCTTTAAGGTTACCCCGAGCGGCACGCTGACTACGCTGCACTACTTCAACGGCGCGGACGGCGCCGCCCCCCCCAAAAGGGGGGCTGACCGAAGGCAGCGACGGGAACTTCTACGGCGTAGCCGGCGCTGGCGGTGCTAACGGCCAAGGCACGGTCTTCAAAATCACCCCAGGCGGCACGCTGACCACGCTGTACAACTTCGCCGGTCCAGACGGCTACGGCCCCGTAGGACTGATGCAAGGCGCAGACGGGAACTTCTACGGGACGACCGTACAAGGAGGGAATTTCAGCGCCTGCAACTTCTATGGCTGTGGCACGGTTTTCAAACTCACGCCAAGCGGGACGCTGACCACGCTGCATAGCTTCGTTGGTACAGACGGCGCCTATCCTCTGGCCGCAGTAGTGCAAGGCAGTGACGGTAACTTCTATGGCACGACGTCAGCGGCAGGCGCCCACCAAACCTGTCTCCCCGAAAACTACTGTGGCACGGTTTTTAAAATTACCCCGAGCGGTATGCTGACCACGCTGTACAACTTCGCCGGGCAGGACGGCGCCAGTCCGCAGGCCGCACTGCTGCAAGCCAGCGACGGCAACTTCTATGGAACAACCTACACGGGCGGGTCCGTCAACCTTGGCACAGCCTTCCGCATCACTCCAAGCGGCACGCTGAACACGCTGCACAACTTTTGTACGGAACAAGGCTGCTTTGATGGTATCGGGCCGTGGGCCGAACTGGTGCAAGGACCCAGCGGACTGCTATTCGGGACTGCGTCCCTGGGCGGCAACAACTCAACGTGTAACGCTCCTTATGGCTGCGGCACCGTCTTCAGTTTGACGACGCCAAGCCTGGTTGCAACAACCACGGTTTTGACGACGGCCCCTAACCCGTCGACGCCGGGGCAGAACGTTACGATGACGGCCACGGTCACGGCGCAGGATGGCTCGCTGCCAACCGGCAGTGTGTTGTTCGTTGCCAACGGCGTTGGGATCGCCATAGGTCGGCTGAACAATTCCGGTGTAGCAGTCGTCAACTATTCAACACTCGCCGTCGGCAACAATACTCTGATGGCGTTGTATCAGGGCTCACCGAGCCTGGCGGAAAGTCTCTCACCGCCGGTTGCGCAGGTGGTCGGCGGGCCACTCGTCAGCACCACTGCGGTGACAAGCGCGCCCAATCCTTCCACCTTCGGCCAGCAGGTGATAATCACGGCGACGGTGGGACCCGCGGGGCCGCCCGCGCCTACGGGGACGGTCGGCTTTACCGAGTATGGAGGGGGGATTTCCGGCTGCACCGTGGTGCCGGTGAGCTCGCAAATCGCGACGTGCATCACGTCAGCGCTGCTGACAGGAACCAATGCGATCATGGCGACCTATTCCGGTGACGGCAATTACACGGGCAGTAGCGGCATGCTGTCGCAGATGGTGAACCCGGTGCCTGCGGCCGCGCAGTTCGTGCCGGTGCCGCCGTGCCGGGTAGTAGATACCCGTAACTCGTACGGCAACTTCGGCGGGCCGGCGATACAGGGCAACTCGTCGCGCGCATTTCCGCTTTCGGAG
>JBEKPJ010000148.1:0-4102 GCA_049520935.1 Terriglobales bacterium
CAGGAAGTGGAGAGTAAACCCGCCGAGTGGATGCCGTGGAACTACCGGGAAACCTTGGAGCGGACCATCCCCCTCTCCGATTCCGCATAAACTTGGGACGAATCACTCACGGCCGGACACACGGTTTTGCGATTACGCAGCTTTGCCGAAAGGACACAAAGCTCGCGGCGAAGTTCTCTGTTTTCAAAGCTACCGCCGACTGAAACTTTCGGTGCCCGACTATCTGGCAGCAGCCCTTCCCAGCCTGACGCCTGGGCTTCATTTTGACTATCTAACTAGCCCTCAGAGACGGTCGATCATAGATCGAAGTCACTCACGAAGATTCGGCACCTCGAAATAACACCCGGTATTACCTTCCTTTACGAAACTTTCATTTGACAAAAATCGCTACCCTCGTGTATTTGTTGTTCCACGCCTGAGGGGGCAGTAAATGGACATTGGAGGAGCCGTTGGCTCTTTCTGGGGTCGGTATGTGCTCTCGTGCAAGGCGCACCATCCACGACAACTCGGACTCCGCTTCATACTCGGCTTCGCCGTCGCCGCCAATTTCGCTGCTTCGTCACGATTACATCCAAGGCTTCTTGGAGATCCAGCTTGTGCCGTATTGTTTTCGTGTCCCTATCCGATGGCGCAAGACCAAAGCTACCGTTGAGCCAGCATTCGATTCGAACGGCAACGTACCGGAATCCGGCCGGTTGGTCACATTCTTCAATAACTATGACAACCTGGCATGTACGGATCTTGCAGCTAGCAGTTAGGGAGCAAACTATGTCTTTTCGTTTGTTAGTCTTTGTGTTGCCACTACTGACGGTCGTCCAAGCGCTACAAGCCAGCCCGAACCCAATTCCGTTTATCAGCCGACCTCTTACACCGACAAGTGCCGCTCCAGGAACTCGCGGCCTGACGATGACCGTAAGCGGAGTTGGTTTCGTTTCCGGTTCCGTGGTGCAGTGGAATGGGCAAGCTCTGCCCACTACATTTGTCAGTGGAGAAAGCCTGAAAGCAGCAGTTCCCGCGTCCAATCTGGCGCAACCTGGCACGGGGGTCGTCACCGTTCTGAATCCTGCACCTGGTGGTGGGCCTTCGAATCCAGCTTGTTTTGAGACCACTTGGGTCACGCCGACGGCTCTCATGTTTGATCTTCAAACCCAAACTGCGAACACCCCCTACTCTCTGGTGACGGGAGATTTCAATGGAGACGGCAAACTCGACCTCGCTGTCGCTACCAGCACGAGTCTTTCTATCCTGTTAGGCAACGGTGACGGAACATTTAACACCACGACCTTCCCAACGACAGCGAAGTTTGTGGGGACTCTGGTCACGGGAGATTTCAACGGCGACGGCAAACTCGACTTGGCCTATCCGGACCCGTTTACCAACCTCGTTCATCTCTTGTTGGGCAATGGCGACGGAACGTTCACGGAGGTCTCGACCACCAAGGTCGGAAGCGGGCCCGTCTGGGTCGCCGCCGCCGATTTAAACGGCGACGGCAAGCTAGATCTCGCGGTGGTCAATCAATCGAGCGGAACTGTTTCAATCCTGCTCGGCAGAGGCGACGGAACCTTTTCGCGCAAGCCATCCGTGAAAGTGGGCAACAAGCCTAACGCCGTAACGGTTGCCGATTTCAACGGCGACGACAGGCTCGACTTGGCGGTGGTGAACTCGGGCAGCAACACCGTTTCGATTTTGCTCGGGGCCGGCAACGGAACGTTCACCCTAAAGTCCTCGCCCGCCACAGGAACGTCTCCTTTCGGTATTGTGGCTTCTGATTTCAACCGTGATGGGAAGATCGATCTTGCGGTCGCCAACACGTGCGGCAAGGCAACAAGCTGTAACAACTCACCGGGTGGATCCGTTTCGGTGCTTCTTGGTGCTGGCGATGGGACGTTTGCAGTGAGCTCCATTGTGTTGTCTGACCATAGTGAACCGCTCGGAATCGAGGCCGGAGACTTCATCGGCAACGGCAAAATCGACCTTGCGGTTGTCGGTTCGTCGGCCTTGATCATTCCTGGCAACGGCAAGGGCGATTTTGAGAACCCCGTTCCGATGGTCGGGTGGTCACCAGAATTCTCGGGATACTTGGCGGTGGGCGATTTCAATGGAGATGGCCGCCTGGATTTTGCCGAAAACAACCCTGCCGACGTCCAAGGCAATGGATCGGTGGTGGTGCAGATGCAGAGCCCGGTGGCATTTTATCCGGCGGTTCTTAGATTTCCGCCACAGAATGTCGGCACCACAAGCTCGCCGAAGACAGTAAGGTTTGCGAACGTCGGCATCTCCCCAGTGAATATTTCCAAGGTCGAGGTAGCTGGATACTACGCCGGAACAAACGACTGTCCTGCAACGCTGCCTGTGGGTGCGGATTGCACCGTTACTGTTACGTTTACTCCCGGCTTCGTTGGCCTCACAGGCGGCTTGGTGTGGGTCTATGACGACGCCATTGGAACCCAACAATCTTCAGAGCTTATAGGCGTTGGTAAATAGCGTTGTTCGCTACCGAACCGGACAGTCTGGACAGTAGGGTATTCCGCTTTCCGGTTTTGTCCAAAGACCGGATTGTTGTTTCGATTCCCAGTTGCTAAGCCGTAGCCCAAACCTGGAGCTGAGATATTGGATCCTCGTATTCGAGCTGCACTCAGAATTATTGAAGAACACGGGGGAGAATCTCGGGCTTCTTGGGCGAACATCGTCGAATCACTGGGACTTTCCCATACCCACTTTCGTCGTCTTTTCAGGCGAAAGGTCGGCAAGACATTCGGGCAACACTTACGAGAGGTCAGAATGCGGCGAGCCGCCGAGCTGGTGAGGCAGCACAACCTTCCGATCAAGGAAATAGCCCACAGGTGCGGGTGCAGCGATATAAGTAACTTCTATCGAGACTTCAGAATGGTGCACGATATAACTCCACAGGGATTACGCATGGAGAAGTTGGAGTTTCGGAGTAAATCTAAAGACTCCTTGCCTAGTTGGCCCTTATCAGAATAGGTTCGATAACACGGGCGAGATAACAAGATTGTTCGGCCAGAGTTCGTCGATCAAAGCTTCAGGGCGGCCATCTTGCCATCTTCTTTGGGCAGAAGCGACAGTGAACAACGAACTGCTTGAAGGTGTGGGGAGTCTTGCAAAGGTCGAAGGGGCAGAAGGCCCACCCTTTCGTTTTTTCCACAGTTAGTCCAGTTTCGACAATAAATAGCCGATTTCGACAATTGCCTTTTGCTGGTCAACTATGGCAGCCTCTGATCTCTTGAGTAGAGAACAGGTTTCCGCTGAGATGGGCTACCTTTGGCGCCAAGCCTCCTTACTCGCTGGAGAGAAGACAATGAAACGGTATTTCGGGAGTTCTTGGATCGAGCTGGGCTTCGTGGTTTTGTGGGCATCGCTTTGCTCGGCGCAATTGGGGCATCGAGGAATTGTGCGAGATGCGACCACAAAGCACGTTGTAGTCGCTGGCGGTTTGACTTCTATTAATCTTGCGGCAGCCGAGAGGGACCCGCGGGTGATGATGCAATTGCAGCGTCGTCAAAGGCGCAATGACGAACGGTCCCTGAACTGACGGGTAATTACGGCCAGCCAGTTGCGCCGACATCCAACATCAAGGTTCAAGGTAAAGCCGTTTCACTACCCACACCGCCCCCGACGGTCGATTGGGCAGTACCACTGGGGACGGGCACGGTTGGCGCACAGGCGTGGCCCGCGAAATACGGCTTCTATCCGGACGCCACACCCGATTGCGTCAACGACTACGTGGTGTTCCCCCTAGACGTTGCGGGAGTCACTGGCGGTCAGGCCAATATTGTTATCATCAACGAACTTTATAGCGGCAGTCCGGCGGGGCTCTGCGGAACCACACCAAATGTGAATTGGGCTTATAACGGAAGCACGGCCGGAGGAACGCTGGGTTCAGCGATTCCCTCACTGGACGGCACGATGCTGGCTTATGTAGAAAGCACTCCCAGTTCATCAATCTTGCATGTCTTGACACCGGACCTATGCACAGCATTTGAACCATTGGGGAACAGCTGAAGGGGTGAACCCTTTGGGGCCCCTGGAAATCCTGTAGTAAAACAGAGAAGCCGCGAAGTTCGCACCTTCGTGAGCTGAT
>JBEKPJ010000149.1:0-4054 GCA_049520935.1 Terriglobales bacterium
CACGACACGCTTCTTCCGTAGCAAATTTCGTCTCCAACTCCATTACATTCCGCGGATACTCTTCTGCCACCATCCCGGCATACTAGATATTGGGGCTACCTGAGTCAAGGGGATACCCATCTACATGGAAAATAGGCTGTTAAGGCCACGTTGTTAATCCCAAAAACCGAAAGCTTCACTGGGAGTCAGAATCCCGCTAGCCGATCATCCGTTCGAACAATCGAACAATCAGCTAAACTTTACTCCATGGCATCCGCTGAACACCAAGCTATCGCCCAAGCTATCGATCTGGCTTTGCGGGGCATTGAAGACTCAGCTCTCGTTGGCGTCTTCGAGAGTGAGCGCCGAAAATTCGATTACTCCTGTTTGCTTAAGCGCGATCTTACGCGCCCACTAGTAGCCCAGGTCTTATGGGGTCACGAAGAGGGGTTAGAAAAAGATATTCGAACGCTGCTTTTTGATCGGGAATCCAAGCTTAAGCTCTACGTCCTAAAGGACAAGCTTGGAATTCGTGCGACGTTAGATGATGTTCTGAGTAGCTACCGGAGTCACGATGATACGCGGAGCCGACTTGCTGGTCTTAGACTCCTTTTCATACCGACCGATTTCGATGCTGATAGTGAAAAGGAACGCACTTGGTTGAACGACTTCGTACGGATGGCTTTGTTGAAGGACTTGGGCTTCGCAATCATCTTCGGAGGGATGACGCGACACGTTGTGATGACATTCATGAATCACCAAGGGCCGTTCGGGCTCAAGTACGCAATCTTGCTTGAAATCTCCAACAACGGTTTGGTGCACACGCCAACATTCAAAAAGCGGCTAGGGTACAGCACGACCGGTACGATTAGAGAGGTCCTGACCATGCTCAACGCTACGGGCCTTGTTCGAAATTGGCCATCGTCCGTCTGCTACTTTCCGACGATTCGTGGCAGGTTGATGCTCGATCTTACGCGCCGCCTGCTCGTGGAATCAAAGCGATCAAAGGACTGGTCAAATGAAACCCGAATCTTCTTTAGAGCCCTAGACATCAGCGTACCGGAGTTTCGCAACGTTGATGACGTAAGTCCCCGGAGGGTCAGATCGATTCTATTTGAATCTGTTCCATGCCAAGTCTTGCGAAACCCAATTCCACAAACCTCTTTTGGAAGGAGTGGATCTCGACCAGCCTAAACTCTATTCAGAATTCGACGTTGACGGCTTCGTCAAACAGATGAATGGTGCGAAAGGGTTCACTGCGGAAAGCTTCGAAGAGCCGGACTATCTGTTCTTTCCGATCAGAAATATCTCACCCAAACAGAAGAGGTCCTAGTCGGCGCTCTGCTGTGGTGTGACGATCTTTTGATGCCCCGGATCGTATCGCAGGTCGGCATGCACGGACGCTCTTTGCTTGGGAACCGGGGGATCTCCAGTTTGGCCAATAACGACAATCGCTTCGGTCACGTTCAGTAGGAGTACGAGCATTTAGGCGGCTACGCGCTCGAATCGCAGGCCCGTGAAGTGCTCCACGGTCTGGGATTCAAAGACGGTCAGATTGACGGCGACGTGGGCGCTCTCTCCGGCGGATGGAAAATGCGGGTTGCGCTGGCACGGGTCCTGCTCGGAATGCCGGATGTATTGCTGATGGACGCGATGGACGAACCGACGAACCATCTCGACATCGAATCCATCATCTGGCTGGAACATTTTCTCAAGTCATTTCCTGCAAGATTATTCCCTTGACAAAGGGTAACGGTTATGGCAATATACTGTCATGGTCGCCGTTACTACTTTCCTTTCTTTGGCTTCACAACAGGTTCCGACCGGAGCATTCGGCGTAAATCCCGCTTTATGCCCGCTACCAGCTTTCGGGTTGGTATGCGCTGCAATGGCGACTTTGGCTTACGAGGCTCTGTCATGACACTCCCTGAAGTTAATACCCTCTATTCGACTGATGACCGTTGCCGGGAGCTGCTTGAACGGCTCCGTTGGCCTGAAGGCGTGACGTGCCCGCGCTGTAAAGATTCTCGGGTGTCCAGACTCAGGGAATACGCCCGCTATGAATGCGTCGGCTGTGAGTATCAGTTCACCGCAACCAGTGGAACGATCTTCCATGACTCGCATCTGCCATTGCCGATCTGGTTTGTTGCTGTGCTCTTGCTCTGCGAAGCCAAAAAAGGCATGAGTGCGATGCAACTCAAGCGCACGCTCTGGGGGATTGACCGAGGCTCTTACAAGACCGCATGGTATCTCTGTCACCGCATCCGTGCGGCCATGAAGCAAGTAGACCAGCCCATGCTTGACGGTACTGTCGAAATGGACGAAACCTATGTTGGCGGCAAGAATCGCGGTGCCGGTCGAGGGCGAGGCGCTACCGCCAACAAAGAAGTCGTTATCGGCATTCGCCAGCGTAGCGGCGATCTTAGATTCTTCCATGCGACCGATGCCAGTACAGGAACACTCGCGAAGTACATCCGAGAAAATATCAGTGAGGATGTGGAAGTGATCGTCACTGACGAATGGCGTGGATACAAAGGAGCCGTTGGCGAGCACAAACACGAAACTGTCAATCACTCTGCCAAGGAGTATGCCCGCTACGAGGATGGCGCGTGCATCTCGACCAACACAGTGGAATCCGCATTCTCTCTGCTCAAGCGCGGCATCATCGGCACATGGCACAAAATCAGTGCCAAGCACCTGCAAGCCTACTTGGACGAAATGACGTTCCGATTCGACCGTCGGGGCCGCTCCGATCTGTTCATTGACACTCTGCGTCATATGGTCACAGCTGATCCGCTAACGTTTGAGACACTCACGTCTTAGCTTTTTTGTTATTTTTGATTGTGGACTGCGGTTTAGTCTGCTTTTTAGGCTTAGGTTTGGTCTTCTTAGAATCTGGCTCTTTGATTACCGGAAATCCCTTCAATTCCGGCAAGCTATTCAATACTTCCCGATCCCTCTTTCTCATTAAATTGGGTGATAAAGCGTAGCAAATCGGTATCAGCTTCTCTTCAATCGTCTCTTCATCGTTTAACTGAACCAATTCCTTGCCGGGGGTTGCGATGAACAAATCCGTACTTGCTCCCACGCCACCCGCTTGCTCTCCGGAATATTTGGCTTCGAGCGCATAGTACACCGCCTCTCGGATAGATGTTTTTGCGCTTAGATCACGGTAATACATCATGTAGACAGCTACAGTCGATCCACTCCCTATCGCAGCGAATCCAGGGATGTCAAAGCGGTCAGTCAAGCCCCGACCCTTACCGTAGCCGACAAGGGTGAACACACAGCCCTTCCCGTTATCAAATCCCGCTATAAGCAATTCGATGCTTAGTTCATAGTTATCTATCTTCGTTTGAATCTCTTCAAAATTAGGGAGAAGTTGATTGCCCTCGTTATTGAATCTTTCAATATCCCACCCAATAGGAGTTAGGTACAAGGTCGAGGCCATCGCCAGACGCTTTTCGGCAAATGCGTTCCGTACGGCCTCTTGCACATCGCCAATAGAAACCTGTGAATCCTGTTTTAGTTTGTTCTTGACCAAGTCCACAATATCGAATACAGGACCGATATCATCACCCGCAAACAGCATCCACCAATCCTTGTGCAAGGGCCGCATCTTGGTTATTTCTAATTCGCTCTCGATATAGCCGACGCCAATCATCTTGTCGGCAACAAGAATTATGGCGTTACCCTCTGCACAAACCGCAGCGACACAAGTAGTCATGCGTGCCTTCCATTGGATACGTTTCTGGTGTCCACGAAACGGGGGCCTCATCGTATACCCCCGCGAAGATCATACCTGTCATTACCGAAAATCTCGTCTGCATGCCGTGATGAAGTGGACAGGCATCGGGGTGTCTTTTCGGAAAACGAACGTCCGATGATGGCACAGCGAAGCGTTTCGGTGCCCCAATGTCCTTATTTAGGTTCTTCCTCAATTTCGGTGCAATGGGGAGCCACGAGACATCGGCAGTAATCGGGCTCGTAAGAGTTCGAAGCCGGCTCGACCATACATCTGGCGCTTGAGCGTCTTTAGCCGATTGATGTGACCTTCCACCGGACCATTGCTCCA
>JBEKPJ010000150.1:0-3764 GCA_049520935.1 Terriglobales bacterium
GGCAGCGTTGTTGACCTCCGCTCCGACCTGCGGCCGAAATGCTGGGTACCAACTCCGAAACGTGTTTTCCCATTCCTCGTCGAGCACCCGCGTCCGGATCTGCAGCAAGAGATGGGCGCCGCGCTGACTCCACCCCATTTGCTGTTGCTTCACCATCCGCTTGCTGACCACCTGATTGACGGCTGACTCGACAAAGCCGCTGGCGATCCTTTCCCCGTTGCGGTAGCGCTCCCCGTAGTTGGGAATCAATCTCTGATTCCGCTCCACATAGGTGTGCAATTCTTCAATGCCCTTCAGAAGTTTCTTCGCCGTTTCGTTCTTGCTCTCGAACACCGCTCCGTCCAGGTCCAATTCCAGGCCCTGCAATTCCTGCAAGGCCTCAAATGCGTTGCCGTGCCACAAATACCACTTGACGGACTCCAGATCGTGGAGAACCTGGGAACGCAATTCATGTTGCTCTTCAGCTTCTCCACTGTTCTCCGGCAGTCCTTTGGCAATCTGTTTCAGCACCGTCAAGCGCATGGTGATGTGAAACCAGTCCAGCAGATGTTCGGCCTCCGGATTCAGATACAGCTGTACCTGGCGAACATTTTCGCCACCGTCGGAGAGAAACTCCACTTGCTGATTCGGCTGCATCCCTTGTGATCGCAAGAGCTCAAACAGACGCCGCTTGGGCTTCTCGTCGTAAGTCTGAACAAACGCGAAGCACCGGCCGGAAAGTTCCGGCTTTTCATCTGGTTCTCGCCGGAACGCCAAGATGCTCTTGCCCGCAATCACCTCGAAATGTCCTTGCTTGCGCTGACCGCGCACGTAGCCGCCATCAATGCCAACCGTGAGCGGACCATCCGGCGCCGGAAGTTGATTCCAGTCGCGCTGGCACCCTTCGATGAAGCAATTTTGTTCTTCACCCAGTTCTCGCTCCAATCGCTCCGCCGTATCCAAGACGTGACTGCGAATGGTGAAGGCATTCAGCGGATCATCCATGGGGAGCACGTCTTCCAGTAACCGCGTCGTCATCCCATAGCTCATCAGCGAAGCCCATTTGGTTTCCAGGAAGAGTAACTCCGGCGTGGTGCGCTCCGGAAGCAGGTCCGCCAAGGGACTGAAAGTCTTTGTTTTATGTGGCCGACAGTCGCAGTGCCGCAGCAGGCGTGGACTCTTCACTTTCAGACAACCGAAGACGGTTCGCAGCGACAGATCATGATTGCCTTTGCTCGTGCGCGGACTGCCACAATCGGGGCACTGCCGGTAAGACGCCAAGCAAGTTCCGGCCTGGCGTTGGATCACGATCTGCTGGATACCTTTGAGAATTTCCTTGCCTTCGGCCAGAGTCAGGCCGAGCGTTTCCGGCTTCAGATCCCTACGTTCCACGGATGTGATTTCGCGGATCTCCTGGTGGCCATCGTCGGCAATTACCACTACTTGCAGTTTGCAGATCACGGCTGCACCTTCCGATCCTGCCGGAGTGCCTGGAGTTGGCGATTGGCTTGTCGCCGGTCAAATCGCTGGGGTTGAAAATCCTGATACGCGGTTACGCGATCCACAGCTTCGCACAACTCTTCGCGATTGCCCAGCGCTTTGCGGTCGCCGTCGGAGTCGAGAAACCGTTGCAGAGTCTCCGCCATGAGGGCGAGATCATCCATGGGCCATTCGTATCGGTGCCGGTTCAACCTTTCCAGATAGTCACGAGCTCCGGCGCAGTCTTCCGGCGGCGCCGCCCGACTTCCGCCCGTGCACACAGAGACGGAGCGCTTGGCATCCCAGGGCAGAACCTGCTCCAGCCGAACATCCAGCGCCCAGCCCGCCGTGAAGTCGTATTCGTACCGGAACCGCTCGCCGTCATGCAGACAGAACCGAGAAAGCGGGACTTGCCGCGCATCCTCGTCGAAGGTAATGCCGCCACACAGCGACGATCCATAGTCCCGTCCATGGATGCGAAAGCGGTGGAGATGTTCCCCGCTCCAGTCGAAGGCCAATTGGAGAATTTCATGGAGTTGGGCAATGCTGGTTCCGCTGCTCATCAAGAGGCGCCGCCAAACCAGGGGACTGACGTCCCGAAGCGCTACTCGAAGTTGATAAAGGTCTGCCATCTGCGCAGCTTACAGGACCCTACCCGAAAACGGCACAACCTCTCCCCCCGGAATCTTCCGCTCTCCCAGAGCGAAGAATGGAAACACGGGGGCGGGGAATGTGCAGCGATATTGCAGCGAGCGGACGAAGCGACCAGCAGCGCCGACGAGGACACACGGGCCGATTTTGAAGAGTGCCGAGCTTATTGGGAGCAGGAATTCCCGAACCTGTCAGACAGAACCCGCAGCATTATTACATTGAGTTTTTCGATGCTGGTAAGGCCGTTCATCACCCGGCCACTACGCAAGCTTTTCTCGACTGATACGAATGTGATGCCAGAGGATACTTTCAAAGGGAAAATAATCATCGTTGACTTGCCGGTGCAGGAGTTTTTTCTAGCCGGGAGAGTCGCCAACCTCGCATGGAAATATTGTTTTCAAAGAGCGGTACTTAGCAGACCGCAACCCACGGACGGAAGTTTTCTACGCCCGGTATTTTTGTGGGCTGACGAATGCCAGAATTTTGTGACGGAATTTGACGCGGCTTACCAAGCCGTTGCCCGTTCTGCAGGAGGATGCACGGTCTACCTTGTGCAGAACCGCGAGAGTCTTTTACGAGTGCTGCACAGCCCTTCAGCCGTCGATTCTTTGCTTGGAAATCTTCAGTGCAAATGCTCTTGTCAGAACAGCAGCATTGAGACGAATGATTGGGCCGCGAAGCTTTTAGGCGAGCGCTACCGCGACATTATCAGCACCAGCGGAACCGTCAGCAGCGTGCCCGGACAGGACGGCGGCCAGAGCAGCGGAGCCAGCACCAGAGAGCAGCGCCGGTATTTTGTGGAGCCAGCCCGATTTACCACGCTCAAACGTGGCGGGCCAGTGCATGATTATCAGGTGGAGTGCATCGTCTACAATGGCAGCATGAAATTTGACGGACGCGAAGAACATGGACCCCCGGAGAAACAGCCGTACACGCAGATTAGTTTTGACCAGCTCACGAAAGAACAGCGGGCGGCACTACGCTAGGCCGATAATGCGGTCAGGGCTTGCGTTCTAGTTTTTCGAGAACAGCATCTAACTTAGCTTCGATGCGCTTCACTCTGGTTTCGGTGTTGGTCACGCTCAGATGAATCGCCAGCAGAATAAACGCCGCGCCTACGCCCAACCAGTGCGCTTGGGATGGATGATTGACGTACCAGTCGAAGAACGAGCCGACCACGAACGCAAAGACAAGAGCCGCAAACCGAGAATCAATACCGCCCGACTCGTATTTCCCCATCACACTCCCCTCCGCCGTTTGACAGGCATGATACAACGGACGCTATTTTGGCTGGGGTATCACGCGTCGCTTCTTCCCTGAAATCTGGCTTATTATCTTGTTCAGCGTGCTTTGAGCCGTTCGAAAATCCCGCTTAGAAAAAAAGCCCACGTCAACTTTTCCGACTACTGGTATTTCAAGTGGTCGCATCTCATCGGGCGTCTTAGCCACTGGGTATCGACCAGCAAACCTCACGAACTTTGACAGGTGCTGAAGAACATCAGTCTCAGCCATTGTCGGCGAGAAACCAACTGCTTTAGCCCGAATAATTCGTGATTTTTAAGACAAGAGAAGCCTCCTGTGCTACAAACAGGTTGACTAGACGCCGTTCGAGGCACTTCCGGAGGCTTCTTCGTGTCTGACGATAGCACAACACA
>JBEKPJ010000151.1:0-6009 GCA_049520935.1 Terriglobales bacterium
TCGGACGGATTCGGAAACGTCGTTGGCACCTGGTAGTTGTTGTTCAGAATGTCTTGCTGGAAGGTATTGATGTAACTGGTGAGGATCGCAGCCTGACAGTTTGTACCGGGGACGCAGGTTTCCTGGTTGAAATCTGTCCTGCCGGCTGCTGGGTCTCCGTTTGGAGTCTGGTCTATGGGCACCTCCACTAGCGCACCTGAACTAAGGGCAAACTGCCTCTGCTCCCATATTCCAAAGTTGCTGGTAAAGGATTCGTTCGTGCGCACGTTGGCTAAGTTCACGCTGCCGGTGGGTGTTACCTGATCGGTAATCTGCTCCAAAGCACGGCTAAATGCGGGTCCCCCGATCGCCAAATCAGGGCTGTGCCACTGCGTCGCCCAGCTACATTGGGCGACGGGAACGTGGTACTCCACAATCACATTGAAGGTTGCCGGCTGTCCTTCGCCTCCGTGGCAAGGGGCATATCCGAACACAAATCTCAGCTCGCCCGACGGATTGGCGGGCGATGTCGCGTCGATACGATTGACGATCGCGTTCAACTGAAAAGGAGCCTGGCTGATGTCGATGTTGCCCTTGCGGTCTGATGCAAACAGCCGCCAGCCTCGCAGCACGCCCACCATCCCCAACCGCGCAGACACCGGAAAATCGTTCACGTTCTGCTGGAGACTCCACTCAGCCAACCAGGACTGGACCATTGCGTCGGCGATCAAGTGCGTGCTGGGATTGTCGTTGGCTATGGCGGTCATCAGCGCGCCGAAGGTCCATTCGCCCATCTGCGTTCCCGTGCGCGCACATGGATCCCAGGTGCGCGCAGGGTCCTCGACGACGCCTATGCTATTGATTAACAGTTCATGATCGGGAACTATGTTGAGCGGGTCACCTTGCAACACCAAGGGCGTGAATCGTATCGGCTGATGGGATTGCAGAGCCTGCCGAATTTCCTCGGGATCGACAAATTGCATCCGCTCCACGCGTTGCAGGCGATGTCCTTCGAATACCGGAATCAGTTTTCCTTCCTCGGCCTGTACCTGGCGGCGCGCCTGTTCCCGGGCAAAAGCACTCCAGTCGAAATCGACAAAGGTGGAATAGATCGCGGGATCGTCGGAGGAACGCTGCCAGACAACGCTCTGGTCGCCAAGTATTGCCCGGACGGACGAAGCGAGCCGCCCGGCCGACGTTGGCGCAAACCGTACTGCCAATTTCGTCTTGTGGCCAGGATTCGGCGGCGTCAGGATGAACTCCTCGACCGGCGGCAAATCAACACTCGCTCCAGCCTTTGCCAGGTTCGGCTGCACGGTCACCGAGTCGGCCTGCACCTCGATGCCGGGGATCGCCGTTGCCGCCAGAGAGTCGGCTAGCTGCGGAGCTGCCGGCTCGGCAACGAATGCCTGTTTTGGCCCTGGTACCGATCCCAGGCCCGCCTGCACCACGGTCGGCTTTACCTTGAAGCCAAGGACGATGACGGTCACTGCCCCCAGCCATACTCCGATGCGCCGCGACTCTTTGCGGAACCTCATTTCGCTTCCTTCCTGCTAAGGTGGAGAGTCAGAGATTTCTTGCAAACCCCGGCCAGAGGGACAAGATTATGACCTTATCGCCGTGGCAAAAGCAATTAGATTTCTCAAAGATGTCCTGGCAACCAAACTGGTAACAGTGGTCGTCGCTCCCAGAATGCACATCCCCATTTGCCGTAGTCTCGCGGGCTGTGGCAAGGTTTGACCGTCATACGGCCCGGTACGCGAGTGTCTCTCGCCGCGCAGAACTCACGCGGCGTTATTTTGCAACTTGGTGCTAGCGTGTGTCAGTGCCGGCTGATGCAGGGCGTTGTGATGAGCAGGAAAAGAAATGGTGGGAACCTGTTGCCCAACCGTCGCACAATTAGAGCCGTCGAGAACGCCTCATAATCCGTAGGTCGCTTGGTTCGGAATCGCTATGCAGGTGTCCCGAAAGGTGTCCTATAACTGACTATTCAGGTAACATTGCGTTCTTTTTCGTGAGGGAGCGCGACTGTAAGTGATTGGGATTACGTGGTGGCGCGTCGGGGGAGCCGATTGCTAAACCGTTATACGGTCAAAAGCTGTATCGGGGGTTCGAATCCCCCCCTCTCCGCCAGACTTTTCAAGAGCTTGCAATCCGCACATATCAAAGCAAATCCTCGTGCCAGCCACGCGAATTGCCTGCCACGCACTTCACTGCTCTTCTATCAATTTCACGGGAGTTGACCGGGCTCTAGTGACAAACACGTGACAGCAAACAGCGGGACCAGCGTCCGCGCTTTCATTGTCACTACTTTTCAGCTGAGAAGGTCCTGCAGCGGTGGATATTCATCGTTGGAGGCCATGATCCTGCGCATATTCATCGTTGGAGGCCATGATCCTGCGCGGCGAGACGAAGATATTCGCCTCCTTCTGCAGTCGGTTCTTCTCCGCCTCCATCTCGGGCGTCCAGTCCTTGATATCGAAGAAGCCAAAATCGTAGTTCCTGTTGTCCCGACTCGTTGCGATACCAATGACTCGGGTATTCTCTGGGTTGATGCCTCGCGCGACGAGGCACATCGCTTGCAACATGTCGCGGCGGCGTTTGCAGGGGTATTCTGTGTCGTTCGTTATCAGGAAACAGTAGGTGGTGCCGGCAAACGCAAACTGCCGCCGAATCATATCCATTTCGCTGGCCATGAACTCCGAGTAGGCTTCCATGAAAGACTCGCTCAACACCCTTCGAGTGAAGCGATCCGGGCGCGCCAACTCTCGCGCCACGAGTTCATAACGGGAAGAGCCTTCGTGAGCCCGTTCGATTATGCTGTCCCAACCCCGACTTATCTCGTCCAACGTCTTCTTGGCGATATATTGAGGTTTGGAAGAGATCGCAGGCCAGATCGTGTCATCTATCTGGATTACGTCGTAATTCTCCATCCAATCAAAATTTCGTCCGTGCTCCAGGTACTTCCCGAGAAGATTTTCTTCTCCGCCCAGCACAAACACCATCTTGTTATCGCGGGCCATCGCCTCTTTCGCTCGGAGGTAGTGACAAAAATCCGACACGGTGTCGAGCTCCGACAGCACAATATCCGCAAACTCCCGCGTAAAAACGTGCAACACATGCTTCTTGACTTCCTGCACGAATGGAAACGGCTCCTCTCCGTCGCCCATCAGCACCGAGATGAGATGCACGTGCTTAATCGTTGTTGGATCGAATCGCTCTGACCCCCGCCTCGGGTTCGACAACACAATCGGGGCCTTCAGATCAAAAAGCGTGCGCCTGGCGCCCCCGAGCTGCCGAAGGTTCTTTTCAACTTCAGCCTTCTTGTAGTGACCCTCCTCGTCGGTCTTTAAATCCTTGATTTGCCAGATTAGGGCTGTGTCGTCGAATACCACGAGCAAATCACACAGTTCGTTACCATCCGGTTTCTTTGGATTGGGATAGCACCAATCGCCGAAGAACGTCCTGTTCGCCAGGTCATGGATGACCTTTTCAGCGTTCGCCCCTTTCTGGCTAAAGTAATGCGAATCCATATAACTCCAACCCACAGGCTACCTCTTTTCAGCGGCGCCATCAAATCGACGTTTAGGCGAATAAAAAGCGAAAATTGCCGCTATAATCTCGCCATGCCGCTCGCCCGTTGCCGCGTCTCATTCGAGGACACCGATGGCGTCATCCATTCCTCTCATGTCCAGGCCGAGTCCGTGTATGAGGCCGTCGCGCTCGCCATCGCAGAATTCCGCGAGGACCCGATGGTCCCCTGCCCTGCCCCGACGACAGAATTTACCGTCGCCATCGACCGGCCACCGATTGAGCACCGCATTCGACTCGCGCAAATCACGAAGTGGGCTGAGAACACGACCAGGGAAGGCCCTGCGGGAATCACGCGGAGGCAGAGAGTAAAGCACCTGCTGGGTGAGAAAATGTAGCGGTGGTCATCCTTCTATCGCTCATATTGCGCGACAACGTGAGCGATAGAAAGGAACTCTATCGCTCAACGACCTCCGCAACCCCGATTATTGAAATTCTTGCCTCTTTCTCAGGGGTTGGGTTGTGGATTGGAAATCCGACGTTCAGGTCCCCAGTCTGTGGCATGCTAGACCCAGCATATTAGGTTATTGGCTTGTTATTGGCATTGAAACCTCGTATACTAGGCGAAATGCTGACCCTGTCCTCTATAGGCGAGCTGATCGCTACAAAGCGCAAAGCCCAGCGTCTGACGCAGCCAGCGCTTGCAAAGAAAGCCAAGATCGGCCTCTCCACGCTCGACGCCTTGGAGAACGGACGATTGGGCGAACTGGGATATTCCAAGATCACCAATATTCTTTCGGCCCTTGGCCTTGAGCTAAAGCTGCAGGAAGCAAGCGCGCACCGGCCGACCCTCGACGAACTCATGGAAGAGGAGCACGATGATCAAGGTCTGGACCGACGGCGCTGAAGCGGGCCTGCTCGACAGGTACGCAACACGCGGAAGCAGCTTCGCCTATCTGCCGGAAGTCGCGCGCGCGCGCGCCGTATCCGTCACCATGCCGGTGCGCCTCCCCTCCTGGACCGTGCAGTTCGGACTTCTTCCGATCTTCGAGATGAACCTGCCTGAAGGCGTGCTCCGCGAGAGGCTGCGACTCGCCTTCGCCAAGGCCACCGGCACGTTTGACGAGTTTGATCTGCTGGGCATCGTAGGGCGCTCGCAGGTGGGACGCATCCGCTATACCGGCCAGAAGGAGCAGCTACAGGAGGACGTGCCCTTTCAGTCGGTCGATGAAATCCTCGCCCAGCGCCGTGGCGGCGACCTGTTGCGCTACCTCATCGACAAGTTCGCCTCCTTCTCCGGCATCAGCGGCGTGCAGCCGAAGATTCTGGTGCGTGACGAAGGAGCCTCCGTTGCGCTCAGCAAGACCACGGACCGGCTCTCCCAGAGTTACCGGGGTGCTACGCACATCGTGAAGTTCTGGGAGCAAAACGAATACCCGCAGCTCGCCGCCAATGAATTCTTCTGCCTCAAGGTCGCCGAGAAATCCGGCCTCGATGTCCCTCCTTACCGGCTCGCCGAAGATGCGCAGGCACTCGTCATCGACCGATTCGACTTACGCTCCGACGGCACCTATCGCGGATTTGAGGATTTCTGCGTGCTCAACGCCCGCCGCACTGATGAAAAATATCGTGGCAGCTACGAAACCTCGATCATGAAGCGCTTTGCGGAATTTGCGAACTCCCCACATGTGGGCGAAGACCTGGAGAGGCTCTTCACGCTCATCGCCATCAACTGCGCGCTGCGCAACGGCGATGCGCACTTGAAGAATTTTGGCATCGTCTACGACGACGTTGAGGGCGAAGCAAGGCTCGCCCCCGTTTACGACCTCGTGACGACCTCCGTCTATCTACCCAAAGACAGTATGGCGCTGACCCTCATGGGCACGACCAAATGGGCAAGTGCGAAGGAGCTGCAGCGCCTTGGCGAGACGCGCATGGGAGGCAGCCCTGCCCGCGTCCGGGAGATCCTCGAACGCATCAACGGCGCGATTGCCGACACCTCCCACGAACTTCGCGCCTACATCAAAGACCACCCTGATTTTGAGGATATTGGCAACCGCATGCTCCGGGAATGGGAACAAGGCGTTGCATTGTCGCTTAAGGCGGCGTGAGCAGAGTCTCCGTGCCGACTAGGGCATCTCTCCCCTGCCCCTACTGACGCGCGGGATACCCTGACCCTGCTTTACCCGGTATCCCCTCCAACTTTCAACCGAACACCCCAGAAGGTATCCGATAGCTAACCGAAATCAGAAGGCTATCGAGTATCCATCAGTTATCCGATAGCCTTCCGTAACTATGGAAGCTAACCAGTAGCCGACAGATATCCGAAAGCGAACCAGTATCTTGCCGATATCTATTGAGCATCACATAATATACTGACATTTTCTGAGATTCTATGCTACTGTGTGGGCATGGGAAACCCGGCGGGAGTACGCAGAGACTTCGAGGCGCTAGAGCGGCGGCGAATGCGGGCGGCGCGGCTGCTGGAGAAAGGCTACA
>JBEKPJ010000152.1:0-3721 GCA_049520935.1 Terriglobales bacterium
TCGCCTCGCGCAGCAAACTGTGGCTGTCGATCCTGTGACCTACTACCGGATCGTTCACCCGTCCCCAGGCAGGGTCAAACCACAATCTGTAGGGGCTACCTGAGTCAAGGGGATACCCATCTTCCGTAATTATCCGAGATTACGACCCACATTGGCCTCAACTCTTCGAAACGCTCCGCTCACGGATCGAAGCTGTGATCCAGGGAATGGCGGCCGCAATTGAACACGTCGGTAGCACAGCGGTTCCCGGGCTAGCAGCCAAGCCAATCATCGACTTGGACGTACTGTTGATATCGGCCACCGACCTCCCGCTCGTAATCGCGAAATTCGCTTCCGTTGGATACGAGCACCGGGGCAATTTGGGTGTCGCAGGCCGTGAGGCGTTCCGTACTCCGCCGAACGATTTACCGCACCACCTTTATGTTTGCCCATCCAGCAGCCCGGAGTACAGGCGCCATATCTCGTTCCGAGACTACCTCCGAACACATCCTGCGGATTCGAACAGCTACGCTGGCCTGAAGCGTGAGCTCGTCCGAAAATTTGGTAACGACCGTGAGGCCTACACGCAAGCCAAGAGCAGGTTCGTCGCGGAGATTTTGCGGCGCGTTGACAAGACTTCAACTAAAGCGGAGCGGGAACATTAATGCTGTTTTCAGCATCCTGCTAGACGGGTGACGTAATATCGTGTTCGCGCAAGTTCCTGCTTTCCATTCGCCTGCGGGGTGAAAACGGCGCACGATTGTGGGTATCCGGTGGCGGTTGAAACAATCGATCTTTCGAAAGTGCGCGAAAAACCTTTGCGTCAGGAATCCCTACAGACGACTTCCTCGATGCGGATAGACATTTTCTATCCCCCAAAAGTCGGTTATTTTGCGAAGAACGGACTTATTCAGCAGCCACGCCTGTTTTCGACGGTTACAGCTGGATATGGGGTCCTGCGGATGCCAACCTTGCGTCCGTCCTTCGCTGGCCCGATCTGAGTTATTCTTTTTTTAATTCGGCTGCCAATATTTTAAAGACGAGTTGGCCTTTCTGGAGAAGCTCTTGCCAGATCTGTAAGGGAGGTCAGATTTAGGACATTTGGCAATTGAGATCAAGAAACAGATTGACAAGATTCGTCAAGAGATCCGTGCCTTACAGGGCAATCAATGAAACTGCCAGACCTTCTCGAGGGGCGTATAAACAGGACGGACGGCGGGTCGAATGGTCGCTGATTTCCAAGGGGCGGAAATTATTGCTCGTAAAAAGTAAGAAGCGTCCGGTAAACTCGCAAGAGCTTTCCCGTCTGCTCGTAGTAGATGAAGCCGGATTCCTTGAACCGGTTCATGAAAAAAGAAATCCGCGAACGAGTCGTCCCTACCATCTCTGCTAGCGTCTCATGACTCATTTTCGGAACCATTGTCTCGCTCGCTCCATGGCCATCGAAGTGGGCGAGCAGCAAAAGCACACGCGCGAGTCGTTTCTCGCTGGAATTGCAATGTTGGTCAACTAAATCCTGCTGGTACCGGATGTTCCTCGCCAGCACATAAGCCCAAAACATATTTGCCAACTTCACGTGCCTTGCCAGGGCGAGCAGCATAACCTTTTTCTTGATTCGCAGGAGAGTGCAGTCTGTCATTGCGCTGGCCGAGGCCGTGCGGCAAGACTGACCGGCCAGGGAATCTTTGCCGACGAAATCGCCGTCACTCAATATGTCGAGCATCGCTTCCTTCCCAGCTTGGGACTTAACGCTGAGTCTTATCTTTCCGTGTTGAATGACAAATAGGGCGTCTGTCGGATCATTCAGGGAGTAAATTGTCTGCCCTTTTTTAAAGGACATCATCTCCCGACCTATGCCGATAGTTGTGAGAAACGTCTTCGGGTCGAAAGGGAGTCGCTGCTTGGCCATGGGTCTGCCGCCCCGTTTTAGGATGAGCACGCACCGATCGGAGCACATGAACCAATGACGACGCTGTTCCATATTGCTCACACCTTGCCTCAATTCGCCTTTTGAGGCAGATTGTTGGCGAGTACGGTAGGGGACAAGCGCCGGAGTATGACAAGTCAGAGACTCCTTCACTCAGATACGCACCGATTACCATACAATTCTCAAAGTCCATTCAGATTACGAGATTCCGCAAGACCAGGTGGCTGCGTGGCAAAAGGACCGCGCGGGCACCATTGTCGACAGCCGGTTGCGAAGAAATACGGCCGGGAACTTGGTGATCGGATCGTGGTCAAAGGTTCGATTTTCCCTGTGAATCTGGAGCTAAACATTCGCGGCATATTCAAGGCTCCCAGTCCAACTCGGGCGATAATCGCAGAGCTGTGTATCAAGAGCTGCTGTTGTCAACGCCTTCGATGCGGCAGAGCAGAAGTTCATAGAGTCCGGCGCTGCGCTGGCTGCGCGTGTGGACGAAGAATGCTGACGCTTCCGGCATCTACCAAGTGCAGCGCTTCGTGCGCACCTTGAAGCAGGACCCGGAGTGCAGTGGAGACGGCGGTGGAACAGAGCTGGGGCAATGGCCAGAAGGTAACGGGGATTCTTAAGGAGGAATACGACGTTCAGGGTGGAACTGCATTGCTTTGCAACTCGCGAATCGTGAGCTTACGCCGGGTTTCTTCGAGTTCTTCTTTCTCGCCCGATGGGAATGCATTTGCTAATTCGAGCGAGGGACGATGCATCGCCTGACTCGCTTTGTCGGACAGGTCGCGCTTCTTCCTACGATCTTGCTCTCGTATCGCTTCGTGGCACGCCCTCTTCCATACGAACATGTGGCCCTCTGTCGGCCAAAGATGCCGGGTCGCGCGGATTCCGACTATCGCAGCAACATGTTGACGCTCTTGGCAAATTGGGGCGACTTGCTCCTGATGGCATCTGTCGGTCAAGAGTTTCGCGACACTCCCTGCGTCCAACCGGTGCCCGCCTGTGCGAAATCTTGACGTGCACCCAACTCTCTGCTCCGGCGCAGCTTCGATAAACTCGATCAGGAAGTCACAGATTGGATCCAATACGCACGATTGGCCGATTGGCCTCATAAACACTTGACTCATTTGCACCAAGTTCTTCCCTTCAACACCTCTAGGTTCAGCGCCCTTCCCTTAGGCCATCACAAGCGGGAGCAATATCCGTCACGGGCGGCATTTAACAAGCCAACTCCCCCCAGCAGGAAGGCCGCCTGTTTCAGGCGGCCCTGGTTTACATCTTCGGCTTTAATCTTTTCGTCGGTTATGGATTGTAGACGATGGATGCGAAGGTGCCGGCCAATTCGGCGGTGCCAATTCCCTGACCCACGGTGACGAACAGCTCGTTTGTTGCTCCATTAGTCTTGTTCCCACCCCCGAAGACGATTGCCCATAAGTTGTTGAGGGTGATCGCCTTTCCGGTTTGGTCCTTGATCGTACCCACGAATTTCCCGGTGATCTGGTCAAAGCCGTTGATGGTGCCGCTAACGGAGTTGTTTGAAACCAGCAGAGTATTGCTCAGGGGTCCAAAATTGGGGGGAGCTGCGGCGATGCCCCAGGCCTGGTTGAGCGGCGCCCCCTGGATCAGTGTCTTCACGAAGGTACCGTCCTCCGCGAAGATGTCGATGAAACCGCCGGCTCCGACGTTCGGTATGGCATAGGCGACGTAAACCAGGCCATTAATGTCCTGGATGCCGAACACGGAGAAGTTGGATGGAATCGCCGGATCACCAAACGACTTCACGAGGTTGAAGTTGCCGTCGAACATATCTATGTG
>JBEKPJ010000153.1:0-3713 GCA_049520935.1 Terriglobales bacterium
GCAGGAGTTTGTGCTGGATGGGGAGCTGAGCAGGCAGCTGAAAAGCCTGGCCGAACGGCGGGGTGGGACGCTCTTCATGGTTCTGCTGGCGGCGTTCAAGGTTTTGCTCTACCGCTACACGGATCAACAAGACATCTGTGTCGGAACTTTAATCGCCAATCGGCAGTACGCAGGAACCGAAGGCCTGATTGGGATGTTTGTCAACATCCTAGCTTTGCGCAGCCGGGTGGAGGGGGAGGATACGTTTTCGGCATTGTTGTCGCAGGTAAAAGCCACCTGTCTGGAGGCGTACGAGCATCAGGATACGCCGTTTGAGAAGGTGGTGGACATGCTGCAACCGGAGCGCAACGGGGCGATTAACCCCATATTTCAAGTGATGGTAATTTTGCACAATGCCGACATGGGGGCGCTGGACCAACGCTTTCCGCGCTATGCTTTCGCAAACGGCCGTAGCGAACTTGATATTACCGTCCAGTTTACAGATACCGTCGATGGGCTGGCAGCGTCATTTGAATACAGCACCGCGCTGTACAAGCCCCGGACCATGGAGCGCATGGCGGAGCATTTTATCGCCTTGTGCCGGGCCATCACGGTCGCGCCGAGCGCCAAGGTCCGTGATTTGAACTACATCGGCGCGGCCGAAAAACACCGGCTGCTGATTGAGTACAACGACACGCGAGCGGACTATCCGAGGGAGAAGTGTATTCACGAGCTGTTTGTCGAGCAAGCGCAAATCCATCCCGGCAAGACGGCGGTGGTGTTAGGCGAGGAGGGATTGAGTTACCAGGAGCTTTACGACAGGAGCAGCGATCTGGCACTATATTTGCAATCGCAAGGTGTGAAGCCGGACAGCCTGGTAGGGCTATGTGTGGGACGGTCACTGGACATGATGGTGGGGATCCTGGGCGTCCTGCAAGCGGGTGCGGCATATATACCGCTGGATCCTACTTATCCAGACGATAGACTCGCATATATGTTGCAGGACAGTAGAGCAGCGATCCTGCTTACTCACGAACAACTTAAACGTAAGCTGAGCACGCTTCTCATAGAAGATGCACGGTTAATCACGCTAGATACTCGGTGGTCTGAAATAACTAAGTGTGTCGGTGCTCTAAAAGGCATTCCTATCACATTGCAGAAAGATGTGAAACCACACAATGCATGTTGTGTGACTTATACCTCAGGTTCACCTGGTAAGCCCAAGGGCGTGCTGATGGAGCATAAAGCCTTGATGAATCGAATTCACTGGATGCAAAAACGCTATCCTCTGGCTGACGGCGATATTGTACTTCAGGAAACGCCCTATAGTTGTGCCATTTCGGTGTCGGAGTGTTTGTGGCCCCTGATGGCGGGAGCGTCGGTTGTTCTAGCTGCTCCGGGTGCACTCAAGGATGTGCATTATTCGGAACAACTCATTAACAAAATGAAGGTCACAACACTGCATTTTGTTCCCTCCATGTTGCGCACCTTCTTGGAGAATGCAGAGGTTGGCTGCACTAGCGTGAGGCGTATCTTTTGTAGTGGGGAACCCTTCGACAGAAAGTCTGCCGATCGCTACAAGAAGACGTTTCCGAACGCTTCCCTACATCGTTTGTACGGTCCAGAGGGGGCGATCCAGGTAACGGCGTTTGACTGCGCGCGGTTGGATTACGCCTTTGCCCCGATCGGTACTCCCATCGACAATACGCAAATCTATATCCTCGATCGACACAACCATCCTCAGCCGATCGGAGTACCCGGTGAGTTGCATATTGCGGGCGACGGGCTGGCGCGTGGGTATCTGCATCGTCCGGAATTGACGAGAGAGAAGTTTGTCAGCAACCCCTTCCAGCCGGGTGCCCGCATGTACAAGACGGGTAACCTGGCTCGCTGGCTGGAAGACGGCAATATTCAGTACCTGGGAGAAAGCAGACAATGCTCTTCAGTTGAAGAAACAGATGCCGCCACGGCGGAGGCAGAAAAGAGTGGTGGCACGCGAATTGTGGAGCATGTTTGGCTGCGCGAAGCGTTGCTCGATGACAGCTATGAGAAAGTGACCTTTTAAAAGAAGGGTGCATGGAAGCAATAATTAAGTTTCTCAATAAATTAGCGGTCAATGGCGTCAGGTTAGCGACTGAGGATGGCCAGTTGAATTGCTATGCGCAAAAGGGAAGGCTCACCGCCGACATTCGAGACGGAATCGTGAGATATAAGTCGGAGATCATCGCGTTATTACAAAGTGATGGAAAACACCCGTTGGCGCACACCGATGGCAGTCCGTTAAAACCCAACGAGTTCCCGCTGTCGGCGGGACAGAGGAGGCTTTACAGTCTGCAAAAGCTGTACCCTCGAATGAGCGCCTATAATGTGCCGCTTTGTCTTAAGATCCGCGGCGAAATCAATGCGGAAATGTTGGCGAGGGCCTGGGCCTATGTGCTCGAGCAATTCCCAATTCTTACCGTAAAGGTGATAGAGGAAAACGGAGATCTGTGCCATCGTCTGGATGATGATTGCAATATGGCGATCGAGCGACGCTGGGTTGACTGTGCCGACGATGAAGGATGGGTGTCATTTCTGCAGAAGGAGGCAGCGGAGCCTTTTGATCTCAATCGAGGACCGTTGACTCGAATTGGGTGGTTTAGTCAGGATAAATGCAGATCGGTCCTGTTGCTGACTGCACACCAGGTTGTCTGCGATCGACTTTCGGCCATGATTGTGCTGAAGTCCTTCTTGAAATATTACCAGCAGTTGTGCGAGGGAGAATCGGTTTGCCTATCGCATGATCTTCCGGGTTATGAGGATTTCGTAGCGGCGGAGGAGGCCATGTTGGCCTCAGCAGAAGGCGCATCGCATGCTAGGTATTGGCAACAGCAGCTGGCCGGTGACCTGCCGGCCGGTGAGCCGCTTCCCGATTTCCCCCGCCTGGCAGGCGCAAGTTGTGCAGGACTAACAATGGTTGAAGAGTTGCCCGAGGAGTTGTCCTCTTGGGTTCACAGTTTCAGTAAAGAGCATTCCTTGCCGCCCTCCGTGCTTTTTGAGGGGATGTTCCAATTTCTGTTGCATAAATATACCAACCAAGATGACATCATCGTCGCTACGCCGATTACGGGGCGTGTTGCGCAGAAATTCGCGGCCGCGGTCGGTACTTTTGTCAACATGGTTCCGCTTCGCACACGTTGTGACAAGCGGCTCAAAGTGATCGACTTTTTACGCAGGGTGCAAGGCACCATGCTGGATGCCACTCAGCACTCGGACTTCCCGTGCGCGCTCATTCTGGATAAGGAAAAAGGCATACGAGTAAGAGAGAATTCCATTTGTCGGGTCAGTTATGAGTATCAGTCATGTGTACGACAAACTGTTTGTACGCCGCTGATACAGCAGCGAGGACTTTGTATAGAGAGCGTGCCGGAGCTTTCTCAGGAGCACGGCTCTGATCTAGGTTTAGAGGTAATTGAACAAGAGGCGTCGTTTAGCCTGCACATAAAATATGATTCTCAGTTGTATCGCCAAGCCACAGTCCGACGGTTTATCGATCATTATTGTACATTGCTCAGAGGGATCAGCCGGAATCCGAATCTTCGGCTGGATGAATATCCGATCGTCGCAGAGCAAGAAAGACGGCGGCTGCTGGTGGAGTACAACGATACGGGGGCGGACTATCCGAGGGAGAAGTGCATTCACCAGCTGTTTGCCGAACAGGTGCGGAACGATCCCGGCAAGACGGCGGTGGTGTT
>JBEKPJ010000154.1:0-3678 GCA_049520935.1 Terriglobales bacterium
TGCGCCAGGCCGAGCGGAAATTCCGCGGGCTTCTGGAATCCGCTCCGGATGCCGTGATCGTGATGAATCGCCAAGGAAGGATCGTGTTGGTCAATGCTCAAGTGGAGAAACTGTTTGGCTACAAGCGGGAGGACCTCCTGGGGCAAGAGGTTGAAATACTGGTGCCAGAACGATTTCGTGGCCGACACCCCCAACACCGCGATGGTTTCTTCGCCCAGCCACGGGTGCGGCCGATGGGTGAGGGTCTGGGATTGTACGGACGGCGGAAAGACGGAACCGAATTTCCCGTAGAAATCAGTCTCAGTCCGCTGGAGACGGAGGATGGCACGCTCGTCTCCGGCGCGGTACGCGACGTCACCGAACGCATGCGGGCCGAAGAGGTGTTACGCCAAGCGCAGGGCGAGCTCGCACGCATTAACCGGGTGACAACCATGGGAGAGTTAACGGCATCCCTGGCTCATGAACTCAGTCAACCGATCAGTGGTGCTATCACCAACGCAAACGTCTGCCTGCGATCGCTTGAGCGGGATGAGGCTGATCTCGATACGGTGCGCAAAGCTGTCACCAGAATTGTAAGAGATGCACAACGTGCTACTGAGATTATCGGCAGGATCCGCTCACAATTCGAGAAGGGCGCCCTGAAACGAGAGGTTCTTGATGTAAACGAGATCATTCGAGAAACCGTCGCCCTCCTTCGCGGCGAGGCAGCGCGATACAACATATCGGTCCGCACGGAACTGGCAGCCGATCTTCCTCCGATCGTCGGAGATCGCGTGCAATTGCAGCAGGTCGCGATGAATCTAATCGTCAACAGCATCGAAGCGATGAAGGACGTTGATGGAATACGAGAGATGGTCATCAAGTCGCAGCGAGCTGAAAATGAGCCGATTCTTGTTTCAGTCAGTGATACCGGCATCGGGCTTTCGCCGCCGCTCGCGGAACAGATTTTCGATCCGTTCTTTACAACCAAACCCCACGGCACCGGCATGGGGCTTCGCATTAGCCGGTCGATCATTGAGTCTCATGGTGGGCGCTTGTCGGCGGTCGGTTCCCCTGGGCGCGGCGCAACTTTTCACTTGAACCTGCCTGCCGCCGATTCCACGTCATAGATAAATCCGGCCTGTGTGCTATTAAGATCATCGTTCTCCTGGGCACCAGTTAGCAATGAGTCCCAATACTTCCCAAGTTCATCGGCGCTTCTTGACGCGAATGTCGAAACCAGAGAGAACAAGTTATCACTCACCACGATTCTTCACCTCCGCTGTGCGGGCTGGACGACCTGGGCCATGAGCGCCATCCGCTCAGCACTCGAACGCAGTTCGCGTTGCTATGAGTCACGAGGCGGAGGTGAGAATACTCCGAGACCGGTCGGCCTCACTTACGCGTCGTGAACGGCAGGTTATGGTGCTGGTTGTCTCCGGCCTGTTGAATAAACAGATTGCTGGGCAACTGGGCATCAGCGAGATTACGGTGAAAACCCACCGGGGCAAAGTGATGCAAAAGATGAAAGCCGATTCTCTCGCCGACCTGGTGAGAATGGCCGAAAGGCTCCGCCCTGCACCTGAGGCGATTGCGGCGGCGTAACGCCGGATTCACTGTCGCAAGCATTCTTGGCCCGCCAGTACATTCATCATTCTCAAATGGCGTGCATTGCGGTTTTGATGGCCGCAAGCAGATCTGCATCACTGAACGGAAAGCAGTCCCTTCGCAACCTGGTAGAGCATCGGACGAAAAAGATGATAATTCCGCTTATCAATCAGAGTTACGCGAACCGCCGCACCGCGCAAGGCGCGAGCCGTCGATAGCCCCCCGAAGCCACCGCCGACGATGATCACATGCGGCACCATCAACGGAACTCCAATCACTCAAACACATCCCATCGCATGAGCCACGAACATTGCTTAGACTCGCCCTCCGCAAGAACGTACATCACATCTGGGTCGAGCGCCATCGGACTTTAGTATCGACTGTGAGTTCAGCATCACCGCGGGATTCCTAACGAGCATTGAACCATTCATCCGAGAGTATCGGCGATACTATCGTCTAATTGTCCGGCTCCCATCCTTGTGGTCTGATGCCAACAGTTCGATTCATCACAGCGAAGGACAGTCAGATAGAAACATAAAAATCCCAACGTTTCAAGCATTTCGAAGAGGTTCTCCGTGCGCGCAAGACTTGTGTAAGTTATTGGTTAATTGTGAGTTGCTGGAAAATGGATGCTGAGCCCTATTTGACTCTTTATCAGTAGGCCCGCATCCATCAGCTCAGTCCACCAGTTTCCAAAGCGTTCGGAAACGATTGTGCGCCGGCCTTACGAAACAGCGCGATCATCTTTTTTTTCTGCCCGCACACGCCACACACAACGTCGCTGCAATCAGCATGGCATGGGTCAGGGCATCCCGGGGAAGAACCGTTGCGAGGGGACGAGCATTCCTTATTTCTTCAGTGGTGGGCGGCGTAAGCTCAATGATGTAGTCGTTCCCCATGTCCTCATTTGAACGGACCAAGTTCAGGAACTCATTTTTCTCCTCAGGAGAGGTAAAGGAAAATAGAAGTTGCCCGGGCAGAACGTGCTTTTCTTGAGCTTCTCCAGAGCTGCCGTTCGGCAAATTCTGCAACGGTGCAAGTCCGTCCTGACGGCACAGGAACGTCAGTTGATCGAGGTGAAGACTTACCACGCCTTTTGTCTCGAGATTTTGAGGTCGCATGGAAGACTTATTAGCGGACGGCAATGCCGCCTTATTCTGCCTGCTGACGAACTCGTCACCAAAGGGATATTCAAGGGAAACTGGAACACCGAATGCAGACGACGCGCCTTGGAAGAGGGTTCCTTTTGCTTCGATATGTTTGCACCTGGAGTATCGACTCTCCTTGAAAAATCAACTGCCGTTCGGTGCCTTTACGGCGGCAGGTACCCGATGGTCGTAATAGACGAATTTCAGGATACCGACAACGACCAGTGGCGAATTGTTCTTGAGTTGTCGAGGGTATGCGAAATCTTTTGCCTCGCCGATCCCGACCAGCGGATATTTGAGTATCGCGGCAACGTCGACCCAAAACGAGTTGAAAACCTTAAGAAGCTGGTGCAAGTAACCACGTTTGATCTGGGATCTGATAACCACCGTAGCGCAGACGCCGGGATACTCGATTTCGCCAACGCTGTACTTTATAACCGTCAGCCCATTCCACAATCGAAGGATGTCAAGATCGCCACTTACTACCCCAAAAACTTTGCCGCCACTGCTCACGCTGGAGTGGTTTTCACCTTCAGTCAACTCAGAAAGAGAGGCGTACCCAGCCCCTGCGTAGCGGTCTTGGCGCGAAGCAATTCTCTGATTTCGAATCTGTCCCAAGTATTGGGGGAGTCGCACACCTACAAGAATCAGACTCTAAAACCGGTCGAGCATGAAGTCGCGTGGGACGAAAATCTGGCCATTGCGTCCGCCGCAATTGTGGGCCGCGGCCGGAGGGGACTCAGGCCGCTACTGTGTAGCGGTGGTGCAGCCCGCCGAGTCGCGGCAAGGAGATGATCTTGTTTCCGCTTGGCGAAATCGACGCCGCAACTCGCCCAACGGGTGTGTCCTTCCCGAGCCCGAGATGAGTGCGATCTTCGTGGTAGTAGAGCAGGTAAGAAGACATCAGCCGTTTGAGGTGCCGCTCATTCAGGATGATCACCTG
>JBEKPJ010000155.1:0-3654 GCA_049520935.1 Terriglobales bacterium
AACTGAGCGTTCATGCTCGCCGGGCGTTACAGCGTATGCGGCGGCGACCTACCTTGGTCTGCGCCTTCTGGGAACAGGCCCAACTCTTTCCTTTGTAACTATATTATGCGGGACTCAATAGAACAAGAAGTCGAAATCGAACAGAAACTTCCGGTCGTAGTTACCGAAGAAGGTTCCATACTGGGGGTCCGCGAGGTTGGAATGCACTTCCAGCGGATTGAAGTGGTTGGTTAAGTTGCGAACCGTCAGAGACAGTCGCACCGCATGCTGCAAATTCACCTGTATATCCTTGGACACCCGCAAGTCGAGTGAGAAGTAATTCGGGTAGCGGTATTGAGGCCCGGTCGTGGGCACCCACTGCTGGTAAACATTCGTCGGCTGGTAAGGAAATCCATTGCGGAACTCGATGTGCGGCGACAGCGTGATTTTCTTCGGCAGATTACCGTAGCTTCCCCAAAACAAGAAGCGGTTGGGGATTTCACTGGGCAAACTGGCACAGGTTGGGTTGAATTACCGGTGAAGGAAAGTTTCCCAGGTAGGAGCCAGCGTCGTTGACGTCACCGTACGCGTATTGTCGCACGTAGGAGAAAAAGAACTGGCGCCGGGCGGCAGACCCGATGCGGGCCGTTAACTCAGCCTGCCGCGTTTGCGCCCATCCGGAGGAGTTCAGCACGAAAGCGGGCTGGTTCTGGATGATCTCGGGCTGCAGTGTGATCATGTCTTGCTCATGGCTTTGCAAGTACCTCGCGCGAACCAGCAACCACCGTGTTACCGTTCGTTCGAATTCAATGTTCCAGGCTGTGCTATAAGGCGCGAAGTTTCCGATCTTTAGCTTCTGATCGATAAAAGGGAAGTTTGACTCTGCCGCCTGGCTCGTGATGTTGAGATAACGAACTGGCGGTCCGACGGGCAAGCCTTGCGCGTTGTAAGTGGTGATAACTTGATCCGGATAGCTATTGAAGGCGTAGACATCCAACGGAACTGAGTCATAGAAGACGCCGATGCCGCCCCGGACCACAGTTTTTCCGGATTCGCCGGGTGACCATGAGAAACCGGTACGCGGCGCTGCTCGCGTCGTGGAAGCGATCGTCTGCCCTTCAAGGCGAATTCCGACATCGACCGCAAAATGCCGGTTCAATATCCAGTGGTCCTGAGCGTAAACGGCGGGTTCCGTATCGGCGACCTCGTAGTGCTGCCCACCGACGTAATTAATCCTTTGTAGCAGCTGGCCATTGGCATCCTGCAACACCACTGGATTGCCCAGAAATTGGCCTTGATTTTCGCTGTGCCCTAATACAGAGCCGACCTGAAACATATGCTGGCCATGGAAGTGCAAGGCGCGCGGCGTCCACTGCTCAATCCAGGCAAAGCGTGTGGCGCTGCGCGAGTTGTAGCTGAAATAATTTCCCTGGTTGCCTACCGGCATGAGGACCATGTCCGCGTTGGCCTGGGGCGAAACCTGGCTGGAAACCCACGTGCCGGCGAACGTGCTTTGCAGCAGCCCGTCGCCAAGCGCCCAGTGATGGGTAATCATTGCCGTCGATTCGCGGAAGTTCGCATCTGGCGTCACAGGCTGGGGGTTGAAGTAGTCAAGACCCGCATACTGCAAACTGTGAGGAGCAAAATGGACGCTCGCGGTCAGGGTCTGCTTCGTAGACAGAATGGCGTCAATCTGGGTGAAAGAATTGAATGCCGTCGACTTTGTCAGATTCTCTGGATAAGGTAAGGTCCGCACTTCCTGGTTGTTGAAGAGGTACTCCACGCCTTCAACGAAATAAAGCTTGTTCTTGACCAGTGGCCCGCTCAGATTGAACCGTGGGGACGCATCCACGACACCCTCCAGGTGGCCACTGCGGATGCGGAAATCGGGAAAGGGATCATTCAAGCTATACGCCCATTGATCGCCGCCGCGACGTGTTTCGGCCGAAACTACACCAGCGGTGAACTTCCCATACTGGGCCAGGTACGGCATCTCCGAGACTTCCACGGTCTGCACGCTGTCGATAGGCACGCTGAGGCCGAAGCTGCCGGTGGCAGGATCGGTAACATCAACGGAATTGACCAGCAATGCACTGTGATCTTCACCGAAGCCGGCGATCCGCACGCTGCCATCCTTGGCGCGCACGATCCCGGGTATCAGAGGCAGCGCGTCCGCAAGAGTTGCAGGGCGTAGTGCAGTGTCCTTGGCTTGGGTTGTAGGCAGCGTCGCTTGACTACTCACCGTTTCAGCAACCGGATTTGAAGCTTCGCCCTTGACCTCGACACTCTGCTGGCTCAAGGCCGCTGCGCTCAAGACAACGTCAACGTCCTGAGCAGCATCGCTTTCGCTAACCTCCACGGTGGTTTCAGTCGGAAGGTAGCCTTTCTTCTGAATGCTTAGCGAATAACTTCCACCGGCGTCGATCGCGAGCGTTACTCTTCCTGTGGCGCTTGTCGTGGAGGTACTGACGAGCCCGCCGCTTGAGCGAATCTCAACCGTCACATCGGGGATAGGCTGGTTCTTCTCATCGATCACCGAAAGATTGATCGAGTATGTTCGAACGTCGCTGGGTCCGGACGCCCAGAGGAAACCGCAGAGAGGCGCTATCCACCCGAGCACAACCAGGCTCTTGAAAATTTGGTGCCTTACCGAGGATCGTGATTGAGTAGTCATCGTTCGAGAGGCTCAACCGAGGCCGCTGGGCAATAACAATGGGGTTTCCCTTTTCACTCGCGGCTCATTGCAGCGGCGGTTGCGGCGACATTGGTGTGTGCGGCCGCGGCAGCATCTTCGGCGGCAGCGGCGTAGGTATGTATGCGGTTCGCAGGAACTTTCCGCTAGCATCGAAATCCCATCCGAAGTGTGTCAGTCCCACATGCCGGCAGGCAGGGCATCCATTGATAAGCGGATAGCTCACGATGAACTCGGTTCCTCCCTCGGGCACCGGCTGCAACTGCGGCCACGGAGCGCTGCTGCTGCGGTCGCCCGGCCAAATATCGGTCTGGGGAAACTTCTGCTTCACCGCCTGAAACATCGGGCTCTGTTCCATCGCACTTCTTGAAGGTCATGATACGCACCATCCCGCCATTCTGCTGATACAGGAAGTGAAGCTCACCGCGTCGGCAGGTGCTCCCGCCGCGATCTGATTTAAGAAGCATTCGGCAAAGCTCGCTGGCCCCGCGCCCTTTTCGCAGACGAAATCGACTTTACTAAGGAAATCCTGCTGCGGCTGTCATACCGCCGAAGCGCCAATCTTGCCGTTAGAAGGCGCCTGCATCGACCTTGCGGACTGGCCGATCCAGCTTGGGGGAACAGCCTCCACCAACCTCCAACCTGCCAAGATCGTCATGAGCAACAGCGCTGATCGTCTCACCTTATTCCTTCTCTCCTCTGCGAAGGGTGCTGCGTAACCCAGTCCAGCGGCGCACCAGCATCCCAATTCTGCCAGCGGAAGGTCAACTGAAGTGTCGCTATATGACTATGCTCCTCGCCGCTGAAAAGCACCTTTCCTCTGCGTGACAAAACTGTCATCTGAAACTCGGCCGTCGAGCCGCCGGGCTAGATCGAACAGAGTGTGGTCCAGACCTTAATGATTGTCACTCCGCCTACCTATAATAAGAGCGCCCTGTTGCTTCCAGTGAAGTCGTGGAGCGATGTGCGCGTCCAACCGTTGG
>JBEKPJ010000156.1:0-3581 GCA_049520935.1 Terriglobales bacterium
CAGCAACTGGATCACTATCCCGAGGCACTCAGCTATCTGCATCGACGCGGGATTCATGAACCCGCGCTGATCCGCGAGTTGCGCATCGGCTATGCGCCCGGCGGAAATCTGCGCCGGTATCTCACGCGGCAAGGGTATTCCTTCGCCGTGTTGCGAAGAGCCGGTCTGATCAACGCGCAGGGTACGGATGCTCTCTATCAGCGCATCGTCTTTCCCTTAAGCCAGGGCGAGCACATCGTCAACCTGTATGGCCGCAGCATCGGCGTCGCTTTCGCTCATCGCTTCCTGCCCGGCAGCAAAGGCGGCTTGTATGCCTGGAAGAAGGTCCGGCACTGCTCCGCGGTGATTCTGGTCGAGGGACTATTCGACTATGCTGCGCTGCGTCAGGCGGGCTTCTCCAATGTGACCTGTTCGTTGGGCACGCATCTCAACACCGATCAGTTCCGCCAGCTCTGCGACGGGCCGCGCACCCTCTATGTCGCCTTCGATGATGACGCCAACCAGAGCGGCCAACAGGCAGCAGAACAGTTGGCTCATCGGCTTGCCGTGCACGGTATCTCGGTTCGTCGCGTTCTCCTGCCTGAGGGACAGGACCCCAATTCGTTTTTTGTTCAGGGCGAAGATGCACATCGGTTTCACTCTCTGCTGGAGGTCGCACGGCCATGAGGTTCCGCGTAGTCTGCAAAAAGACGGCAGGCGCACACAGTCCTTTTTCCGTAATCGAAGAAGAGACTGGCCAGGGCGTAGGCTGGATCAACCGCTACCTGGACCGTGAGTATGTCCGCCGCCTGGCGGACAAAAGCTTGCGCAGCTATGCGCACAGCCTACTGCACTTCGTGCGCTGGTGGGAGAGCGGTCATCCCACTGGCGACATCTCCGAGGCAGACCTCACTGCATCCACCTTGCTCGACTACGTTCGCTTCCAGTCCAGTTGTCAACCTCCGCCCTCTGCCTCCACCCTCAACGACCGTGTGGCTTGTGCCGACCGCGCTATCCGCAATGAGTTCCCCGACGCTCCCTGTCAGGTCGCGCATGGCTTCCATCAGGTCTACCTGCATCGCAGACCCCTGGGCCTCGGCCGGCCCAGGTTCGATCTCAGCCGACTGCGCGTGCGGGAGCCCAGGCTCACCATCGTCCCTCTTTCCGTCGAGGAAGTGGCACGTTTCTGGTCCAGCTTCCGTAACGCGCGCGATCTGGCCATCGTGGGCCTGATGCTCATGCACGGCCTGCGCTCGGCCGAAGTCCTAGCCCTGAACCGCGAGGACATATTGTTGTCCGAAGCTCAGCTCCGCGTGCGCGGCAAGGGCAGCAAGTTACGTTTCCTGCCCCTGGCCCCGGAGACCACGCAACTGCTCGATCATTACCTGCGACTGGAGCGGCCTGATCCTTGCTCGGCGGCGCTGTTCGTTGTCTTAAAAGGACCCGCGCGTGGCCACCGTATGTCCGCAGCTGGACTACGTTCCCTGTTCCGCCATCATCGCCGTACCACCGGCATCCAGAAGGCCAATCCTCACCGGTTTCGGCACACCTTCGCCTCGGACATGGTGCGCGCCGGAATCAGCCTCCCCGCTCTCATGCAGTTGATGGGTCACGCTGACATCCAAACCACTTTGCACTATGTGAAGGTCTCGCCGCAGGACGTCTATCTTCAGTATGCCCGCGCCGCGGCGCAGTGCATCCATCCCCAGCCGAGGATCCCCTCGTGAAGCGTTGGCGCCGCCCTCCCCTCCAGCATCTGCTGGTACCGGCCTTCGCGCGCGCCGTCGAGTCCCTCTGCACCGCACTCAGCCCTGGCACCGAACGCCATTACAACCTTGCGGTGCGTAGCTTCCTCGTCTACCTCGGCGCTGCATACCCGAAGGTTACTGCTCCCCAGCAACTGCGCCGCGATCCCCACATCCTCGGATGGATGGCGCATCTGCGTGCTCAGACTCCGCCACTGGCTACGACAACTTACATCGGACGATTCATCGCTCTACGCGCCATCTGCAATGAGCTGGCCTGGACACACCAGATTCCCGAACTCGCTCACCTAATACGGCGCGAGGATATTCCACGCACTCCTCAGAGCCTGCCGCGTCCCCTTACCGCAGAGCAGGATCAGATCCTCCAGCAGGAGTTCATGCGCCGCAACGATCTTGGCGGCAATGTCTTCCTCTTGCTCCGCCACACCGGAATGCGCATCGGCGAGGGGGTCGACCTCGCTTATGACTGCCTTCGCTCCACCGGGCCAAATCAGTGGGCAATTCACGTGCCCCTGGGCAAACTCAAAACCGAACGTATGGTCCCCGTCGATGTCTTCGTTCGTGATCTCGTTCATCGCCTGCGTTTCTTCCGTTCTCTGGATCCACTGCCTGACAACGGACGGCTCCTGGCCTGGTCAGGATCGAGAGTATCTCTCCTTGCCCGCCTCCGCGATTACCTGCATCTGGCCTGTCACTCTGCCGGCTTACCCACAAATATCGTCCCTCACCAGCTGCGGCATACCTACGGAACTGAAATGCTTCGCGCCGGCATGGGCTTCGCTGCTGTGATGAAACTGCTCGGCCACACCAGCCCGGACATGACCATGCGCTATGTGGATGTGACCCAGGCCGATCTTCAGCGGGAGTTTCAACTGGCTCGTTCCAAACCCAGGCACCTGGCTCCACAGCCCAAGACCTCGCTCCCTCTGCGGGTTGGCCTCCATGGCCTTATCGACTCCTTGCTTGCCACTCAACATCATATGGAGATCGTCGGTCGCTCCCTGCAAGACAGACACCAACGCACCTGCCTCAATCGACTCGCAAATCGCCTCACCAAGATCCTCAGCGAAACACGAAAACTACAAACCACCTAAAGGAAAAATGGGCAGACATTGGCCAGTTAACAGGTGAGAGCGCTCACCGACAATTGGCCATTGGCCGACTTTCGATCGAGGGACAAAACGTGATGTCACGTTAGTTGAGAGCGACAAGCAGAGTCAGGGCTTCGGCGCAACCACGAGCCGCACCTTCCCTTCATCAGGGACTTCTGAAATCTGTCGGTGGAGGTCGCCCAGAAAAGAAACGTGTTCGTGCAGATCAGCAATGTAGGGCGTGTTACTTGGAGATCCGCATTGAGCGAACACGAGCGGCACGCTAAACCCGATGCATTGTGTAGCGTTCGGATTTAGTCCCCGCGCAGCAGAGGCATGCTCTTCGAGTTCGGCAAACCATTCGCTCCTCTTTTCAGGCATAGCTGCCAGTTCACGAAACTGAACTTCGGAATCCGCTACTCTTGCCAGTTTTCCGACTGCAACATCGAGGCAATATATCTCTCCCGACTCGTCTCTCAGAAACAAGTCCGCAAACGCGTTTCTGGCGATCAACGCCATCGGCTTGGAACAGAGCCAACGCCACTCACCCAGCAGGCGTTCAACATCCGGGTGATCGACACCAAACCAGTTCTCCATGCTGTCCACCGAGTCACGTGAAACGACCTAGCCCGCATTATTCGTGAGAAGTGGAGTGACAGGCGATTTTTAGTCTGAGCGATACATGATTGCGACGAGGCTGGAATTTGTTTCGATCGCATTACTGATTCCAGAGCAGTTAGTCGAT
>JBEKPJ010000157.1:0-3531 GCA_049520935.1 Terriglobales bacterium
ATCGCGAAACTCCTTTTCGTGTGCTTGGCGGCTCACGTTCTGGAGTTTCTGCGATGGACTCCTGTATCTGTCAAACTTTTGCTGCCTCCCCGGCAGAGCCGGGGGGTCTCCCTTCGTACTAGAACCATCTAAAACGACCGTGCTCGGTACGCTGGTGTCTGCGCATTCTCGCCGGAGCTATAAACACGCCATTGACAGCTTCATCGACTGGTATTGTTCTGAGCCTCGACTAGGGTTCGCCCGTCCTGGTGCAATACCGCTCGTTCCTGGAAAGGGCTTACAGCGTTGATTGTCGAGCGCTGCGCGTGCGGCGGGCAAGCAGGCACGTCATCGCGTATTGAGAATTATCTCGGTTTTTCCAGAGGGAATTTCAGGAGAGATCTGACCGGGCGCGGACTCAAGCAGGCGACTCGCTTCGGCGCGGAAGTTGCGCTGACGCGTTCCATTGAAAAGCTTACTCCCGCGAGCGAAGGCTATCTGTGCGGGCTTGACGGAGGCCAGACAGTCTTGGCCCGAGCTGTAGTGTTGGCTATAGGTGTGGACTGGCGTCGGCTGCAGGCGACCGGTGAAGACCGACTGCTTGGGCGCGGCATATTTTATGGAGCGACCCGGCAGGAAGCGACCAATGTGGTCGGCAAGAAGGTCTTCATTGTGGGAGGCGGCAATTCAGCGGGGCAAGCTGCCATGTTTTATCGAGTATGCGGCTGAAGTAAAGGTTTTGGTGCCTAGCGAAGGACTGAAACTCAGCATGTCGCAGTATCTGATTGACCAGATTGCATCGAAGGCTAATATCGAGGTTCTTCCCTTTACCCAGGTTGTTTCGGCGGACGGTGAAAATCACGTGGAACGAATTGAGGTTCGCGTGCAAGCGCCGCATGAGGCGGAGAAGATTCTCGGCTACGAAGCCGATGCCTTGTTTGTGATGATCGGCGCCGATGCCTGCACGTCGTGGCTGCCAATAGAAGTCGAGAGGGATCCACGCGGCTATCTATGCACAGGACGCGACCTCACTACCTGGAAACTCGATCGCCACCCGTTCCCGCTAGAGACGAGCCTGCCAGGCGTCTTCTGCGCCGGGGATGCGCGACATAACTCCATCAAACGAGTATCGAGTGGAGTGGGCGAAGGCAGCATGGCCATCGCTTTTATCCATCGATACCTGGCGCTATAGAAGCAATCGCGAGATGCGAAAGGCCGGAACCCGCCATGTACTGCCTTGGTTGCGGACAATCTGCTGCCCGCGCGGAAAGTCTTTCGCATCGCCGACGACCAGCACGAAGGCAAAGCGGTTCTTACTGTTCAAATCCAAGACGGCGCATGAAATCCTCGAACCGGGGGTCACTCCGAATCGGGTCATACATCGGGTCTACTTTAATTTGCAGCACGGCATTCGAGTGCTCCGAGTGCGCTTTCTGCAGCAGTTCGATCACCCGCTCTTTCTGGCCTGTGCCCGAATAAGCGATCAACAACGATGCGGTTCGATCCGCCCGCGAGCCAGAAATCTGCTCAAGTTTAGCCAACGCCCGGTCTGCCTCCTCCGCATGCCCCGAGCGGCTATAAACGACCGCCCTATACGCCCACATCCATACCCCTGCATCGCGGGCTGCCCAGCGATTGAGCCCGTCGACTGCTTCGTCATATCTGCCCAATTGCAGATAGACAGGAATCATCGAGTCCCGCGCACGATCATAATTCGGATCCCGTTCGAGTACCGAGCGGTATTCCTTCAGCGCACTGTCATACCGGCGCGAGTAATACAAAATCGAGGCGTAATCGGTGGCGATAATCGACGACAGTGGGTCGAGCTGCCGCCCCAGTTTGCCCTCGGCTAATGCCTCATCGAATCGGCCCTGCCATGAAAGAAACTCCGCATACCACTGGTGCGCGGTCGCATATTCCGGATCGAGCTGAATCGCTCGCCGGAATTCCTGCTCCGACCCCGGCCAGTCGTAATCGTAGTTTTCTTTGATCAGGGCGAGCGAAGCGTGCGCCTCGGCGAGATGTTCATCAAGTTCCACTGCCCGCGAGGCCGCAGCCCGCGCCTTTGGCATCAGCTCGTTTTGCGGACCGACGTACCATGTGCTCATCAGGGCGAAAGTGTCCGCCAGCCCTGCGTAGGCGCGGGCGAAATTCGGATCCTTGTCGATCGCCAGCTGAAAGTAATCGGCTGCCTGTCGAAATCCGTCCGGCGTCCGCTTGTTCCAGAAATAACGGCCCTTCAGATACAGGTCATAGGTTTCGTATTGCGATCCCGGCCCGGCGGCCTTTTGTGCCGCCTCGATTGGGCGACGTCCGCTCAGGCTGAATTCGATTTCGTTGGCGACTTCGCGCGCGATCTCCCCTTGCAGTTCGAGCAGGTGGCCCAAATCGCGGTCGTATTCACGTGCCCACAGATGGCTCTGGTCCTTCACCTGGATGAGCTGTGCTGTAATCCGCACCCGCTCCGAATCCCGCCGGACGCTGCCCTCGATCACATACTGCACGCCCAAATCCTTCCCGATCTGCGCAATTGGTTCCGACGCGTGTTTGTAGTGCATCACCGAAGTTCGGGCAATTACGCCCAGGTGATCCGGATCGAGGTTCCCGAGCTGGCTGATCATCTCTTCGGTGAGCCCATCGCTGAAATATTCCTGCCCCGGATCTCCGGTGAAATTTTCGAAGGGCAGCACGGCCAGCATGATTTTGCCCGGCTCAGCAGGGCTGACCCGCGAATGCCAGGTCCGAAGGGCCGAGACCACAATCAGGACCAGCGCGACGGCTGCGGAGGCGATGACGAGCGATCTCCAGCTCTTTACCTGCGGGGGCGGCGGCAGCGGAACTCCCGGCACGCCGACGGCGCTCGAAGGGGGCACAGGCCTTTCTATCCCCGGCGGTTCTCCCTCCGCTCCCTCCAATGTTGCTTCCTTGACTGGAACCAGAAACCGGTAGCCCTGCCCTTGCACCGTGAGGATGTACCGCCGATCAGTCGTCTCGTCCATCGCCTTCCGCACCATAAAAACCGTCTGCGTTAGATTGGACTCTTCCACGAAACTGTCCGGCCAGACTGCTTTCATCAATTCGTCCTTGGTCACAATCCGTCCCGCGTTTTGTACCAGCACGAGCAGGAGGTCGAAGGCCTTTGACGTCAGCGGCACGGTCGCCCCGCTGCGCCTCAATACCCTGTTTTGAGGGTCCAGGCTGAAATCTGCGAACGCGTACAAATTATTGTTCACGCTGGACATAGCACGGATTTGGGAGCTTTTGAGAACTTTTGAGCGCCGATTTTAGGACTTGTGACGGGCATGCGAAGTAGCTTTTGCCGCACGGGAGGGCTTAAGCCAGAAGGTTGGCGGAAATTTTACCACGATCCCAGGGCGAACCGCTATTTCCGTGTAGAAGACTCAACAGACCAACAAATACGAGAGATTCTAGTCGGAGTAGGGATCACGATTGCTCATGACCCCCTCCACGGATCCGGACGAGCGGGTTTCCCGCATCCGGCTCTTGCCTTAGGTGACAACGCCCATGCGGCGCAGAGGGTAAGGATGACAG
>JBEKPJ010000158.1:0-3528 GCA_049520935.1 Terriglobales bacterium
CAGCGGCCATCCCATCGTGATGGAAGGCGATCAATCGCCCCACGCGAAATCGCTCTTCGCCTTCACCCACAAAGTGATCGAGCGCACAAGGGAATTGCAGGCAGCGGACGGCGGCAGCGTGATCGAGATTCGGTAAAACCTCCGTGTCGCATTTTTCCGATGCGATGGTCGCGTCCAGACACCGCCCGACAGTCCCCATTTCGCCCAATTTCCAGCCCAATACAAAATGTTCCACGTGGAACATTTTTTGGCCCCGTAACTATCTTTAGAACCCTATTGTTAGGCCATGAGACTTTAGTGCGGTAACTAAGGTCCTCAGAACGAGTAACCATATTGCGGCAATATGCGTGTTGCGACACTAATGCGTGTGTGACAACACCAGTCTGAAGGTATCGAGCCAAAGCCCGAAGGGCGAAACAAGCGTAGCCCAGGACCCTTCGACTGCGCTCAGGGCAGGCTCCAGTCCTGGGTGAGGCTTCGACGCAGCCCCCCAGGCGGTCGCGGCGTCGCCGTAGCCTGAAAGTGGTACGGCGGTTCGTGACGTAAATCACCCACTGCTTGTGCGCTGTCGAATTCTAATATCGACTTAGGCGGACTGGACGCCCGAGTTGCTGGCGGTCCATGGGAAGGCTGAAGGGGTCGAACAAAACGCTTCGGCTTATCAGCGATTGATTAAGTCGCCGGAGAAGTCCAATACGATCGTCGGAAATAACCCCCCTGAGATGTCACTTACGACGTGACGAGGAGAACAATATGGATCAACAAGGCAAGTACACGCACATGTTACGACTAGGCTACTGGCAACGTTTCGTTGTCCTTGCAGGCTGGCTCGTATTCAGCTTCACCGGAGTGGTTGCTGCTCAAAACCTGTCCCCCGCTACATCGAGAGATCTGTCGCTGCCGACCGCGACCGGATTGCCACTAACTGCGCTAATCGCTGGCGTCAAGGCGAACAATGCGATGCCGCCTGCCAGCAATTCTGGCGGCCAGGCTTACAACGGGGGACCATCCTCCACCCCAAACCAAGGCGATGTTCCGGCAGGGGTGCGCCGCATCACGCTGGAAGAGGCACAAGAGCAAGCAACAGGTGCGAGCAATCCCCTCGTGCGTCTCGGGGAACTCCAGGTGGAAGCCGCGAAGCAGCACCGGTTGGGAGTGCAGGCAATGTACTTTCCGAACATCAGCGGGCAGGTGCTAAACAATCACTTCAACAAGCAGCCGGGCGAGGTATTAGCGCTTCAACGTCCGATCGTAGGGGGCTTCTTGGACGTGCCGGTGAACATAATTAGCAAGAACGGCACCTTCCTCAATTTTGCAGCGGTTCAGCCAGTCACGCCGCTGTTTGCGATCTATCAACTCGTGAAAATCGCGCGAGCCGACGAGAACATCGCCCGAGCGAAGGCCGGGATGCCGGTGACGGAAGCGGCACGCAAAGTCGAGAAAAATTACTTCGACCTGCTGGTCGCACAACGGGAACTTACCAGCGCGGAAGCGGACGCAAAGAAGATCCAAGCCAAATGGCTGACGGCCAGTTCGGGGGCGCCGAGGGTCTCGACGGAAGAAGAGACGGACATGATCGGCGCCGAAAAGGCAGTCGTGCTCGCAGCCAGCAAGGTGAAGGAGCTGACCGCGTCCCTCGACGAAATGATTGGCTTGCCGGAGGAAACAAGACTGGAGCTCGTACCGCCCGAACCTCTGGTTGAAGACGTTTCGCTGCAAGAAGCTACCGACAAAGCGGCGGCGAATCCCGACGTGGTGGAGGCAGAGCAAACCGCGATAAAGGCGCATGCCGGCTTAGTGCTGGCAAAAGCGGAGTATTTTCCGGTCGCCGCAATCTTCGGTGGTGCCACAAATCAAAACTTAGTCAACGTCGTTCTGCCCGGGGAATACACCTATCTGGGCTTCGTCGCCACCTACACCGTCTTTGATTTCGGCAAGCGCGAGCACGGCGTGAAGGAGCGCAAGGCACAGTCGGAAGCGGCAGGCCTGGGGGTGCAATTGACCAAGGCCAAAGCTGCGGGGCTGGTCAAGAGCAGCTATATCGAGCTGGAACGCTCGCGCAAACTCAGTCAATTGGCGCGCCGCATGGTGGCGGCGTCTCGAGTGGTTGAGGCGAGCTATCAGCCGGATAATCCGGAAGTTGAATCGGCCCGGGCAACAATGGAAGCGGACATGTTTCGCGCCGAGCTCGAATATCGTCAGGCGTACGCAACATTGAAGAGTCTCATGGGCGAGAAATGACAGACGGGGCAACTCCTTTGGGCTGCCCAGGTCAACTAAGAAAGGAACAATATGTCACAGAACCAATTGAACAAGCTCGAGTCTGTCCCGACGTGGCTGGGAGGCATGTTCGCGTGCATTGATAAGAAGGACTTCCCGGGCGCTCGCAAGTATTTGGCGGACGATGTCGCCTTTGAATTCGGACACTACACCTTCAAGGGCGCCGATCAAATCATTAACAATGTCGGCGGATTCGACGTCCAGTTTGCTGAATACCACCACGGTATCGAACAGGTCTGGCAAGGCGAGGGTGTCGTTATGTTCGGCGGCCACCTACGCTTTGTTCTTAAGGACGGTTCCAGCCATGCGACGCCCTTTTGGAACATCTTCATCATGGCGGCAGATAACCCACAGAAAGTTGCAAAAGGTTCGGCCCTCTTTGACATGTCTACAGTGCCGCCGAACTATTGGCCGAAAGTGACCGACTAGGGAACGCTTATACGCCTGCATCAGAGTACAAGGAGAGACCGTGAGCGCAAACCAGCAAAAGACGTACGACGACATTGCCGCTGCGGCGGCGCTCAAGACTCCATTCGATCAGATCACGGTCGAGCAGACACCGACTTATCTGCAGGACCCAGTCAGGGTCGCAGACTTCGCCGCCGGCCTGTTCGGTGCTTTTGGCGCCAGTGTGGCCGAGGTTGGCATGAGCCGCGGAATGCAGGGGCAAGACATCACAGTGGACAGGCGTCATGCGACGCTGCTTTTCAACGATCCGCTGTATCACTATCTGAACGGCGTGATTGTCTTAGGCGGTGAAATCGAGGTTCCTGTTAACAGCTTCTATGAAACAAAAGATGGGAAATGGATGTGCTTCAACGGCGCTTATTCCCATCTGCGCAACGGCATCCTGAACTACTTTGACGCGGCCAACAACATGGACGCACTCGCGGCCGGGGTCAGCAAACGTACCGCAGCGGAAATTGAGCAGGACTTCGAAAAGCTGGGATTGTGCGTTGCCCCGAGACACAGCTACGCCGAGTGGCTGGAGCATCCTCAGGGGAAAGCCGTGGGTGCCAGGCCCGTCATCTCCGTCGGGCGAGATGGCGATGCGAAACAACGCATCCTACCTGAGGCCAAGTGGCGGCCCTTGGAAGGTGTACGCGTTATCGACATCACGCACGTTCTAGAGCATTTCTAATTTAAGTATATACAGTCTTGTGACATAATGCTTCTGCCGGTAAAGGAGAGGCATGAATGCAATCCTATTCGCAGGACTTGCGCGAGCGGGTGTTGCGGGCACTGGAT
>JBEKPJ010000159.1:0-3472 GCA_049520935.1 Terriglobales bacterium
TCGTTGCTCCGTCCTCAACAATCGGCTGGATAATCTGTTCCGTGAGTGGCACCCGGATTTCCGGAAGCAGCGAGCTATAGCACTGCCAGTCGTGTGAACGCCCCCATGTTTGATACAGTCCCCGGGCTGACATCTCGGGACTGTTTCGATATTGGGGGCGGTCTTTCGTTGGCGGCTGGGTCGATTGCCGCAAACATCTGATGGGATTGCGGATAACGGTCTCGAAACTGATCACATCTCGACGGAGTGCGCTCGCACCCCCAACATCGAAACAGTCCCGATCAACTCTCTCTTGCGACCGTAGTAGATGTGTAGGCCACCACGTCTTGTCGAGACCCCGCGGCGGCAGCAAAAATCTGGGAGAGCGGCTGAGCTTGGACAATGTTGCCCAGTACCAGTGCCTTGTCCGCCACTACGCCCCCGAGGGCAAGCACCATCCCAGCCGCTTGTGCTAGCGCATACGGGTCGGGTGGATTGCTCGGGTGAGAGTACACTGATGTCACACCGGCTAGCTGCGCCTCGGTCCACCCCGCCGGAGCGACCGACTTGAGAGCTTGACCGATCAACTTATCAAGGCACAATGTGGCAGGGGACGTCGCGATATCGGCAATGCTAGAATAGTCACCGACGAAAGCGACCCACGCGGACGCGCTCCAAGCATTCCCCGCTTCATCGACGACCTCCACGGTTACGTAGAGATAAAAGCACCCCTGATTGGGCGGGTCATCCGCGGGATTGGGCAGCCCAAAATTTTGGAGGGTTAGCTGAGTCCCGTCCGATGAAATCGAGTAATTCAGGCTCACCGTCCTTTGGATTGTGATGCCGGAAGGAACGGGGTCGGGAAAATAGCACCCGACGGTCACCGTCAAGGGACTCGGACCGGTAACCGGAGTCTCGATCATGGTGGGCGAATCTGTGGTACTTACATACCATTTCACCGAACCGACGGTAATCCCTATCGGGACCACTTGCAAAATGGCCGTGACCTGCTGGGAGTATTCTATCCAGGGGAAATTCATGCTCCCGCAGGCGTTGATCGAATAGGTGCCACTGCCGATCTCGAGGGGCGAGAGAGTGTCCGCCTGGGTCAACGCAATGCCGGGTTGCGGAGGAACCGGCGGTATTGACTCAAGGGTTGCCCCTCCGATCAGAGTGAATGCCTCAGGAGTTACGTTGACGTCAACGAAGTCGGGGGTGAGGGCCCCACCGACGGTGACTCCGCCTACACCCGCGGGAATCGAGACGGGGGCTGCACTGTTGATCGATGCAATGGACGTGCCAACTGCCTTGGGGACGACGACCGATAGCACAGCTCCCAGAGTACCGGTTGTGAGAACCCCAAGGATACCAAGATACGAAAAGAAGAAGTCGCACGCGAATTCCACGCCCCCGTTAATCTGCGGAGAGCCTGCCTTCTGAGTTGCCGTGATCGTCCCGCCCGATATCTTGAAATTCGTGAGCGTGAGCGGTATTTGAACCGTCACGTTGTAACAAAACCCTGAATTCTGAACCACGATTTCACTGCTGATTTCGCCATCGCCGAGTGTTTCAGAAACCGACTCGATGGTCAGTGGCTGTGTCTGGCCGCCAGAACTGGCCGACACCGTCACCGCGCTCGATCCGCAGGGCGGAGGAGCTGTCGTAACGTTCGAACCCGGAAACAAACACGTCAACGTCTGGGGAAGGAACGGGCAAAACAAGAGAGTCTGAAACGCGTTGGCCCCGATGCTGACCGCGAGGCTGTCCGGTCCCGTGATGGACAATTGCGTCTTCGCAGCGATACTTCCCTGAGATCCAGGAAGAAGCGTGGCGAAGTACACTAAGGCACCTTCAAACGCCGACACTTCCACGTCGAGAAAGGTAGGAGGAGACGGCGTTGCACTTGGAGCCGGAGGGCAACCCGTTCCGGGAGGGGCCGTGAGCGAACCCGTGGACGAGCTGGACAGCAGGAATCCGGAAGTTGGCGGTTGAGCGAACGCCGATGCTAGCAATATCATGCTTGCAATCTGCTGGCCAGCAGTCACCTCGACCTGCGCGACGGTAGTGCTGGAACCGACCGCGGTGAGAGCTGCCTGGATCAAGGTCACCGAAGGCGGGTCGTAGCTGACGGACGCGGTCGTGCTCGAATAGTTGAAGGAGAGAAACTTCATTGAGCCGTTGGCCGACTTTTGCATGACTGCTTCGAGGACAATGGTGAAGGTCCCGGTCAATCCCGTTAGATTGGTCTGCAGTGGAGACAGCGTGGTCGACCCATTGTTGAACGTCGCCGTGAGCGACAACAGGGCGCCTGGGGGACTGGCTCCCGCGGCTGGCGCAATGTCGAGCGAGAATACGTTGACGACGAATCCGAGATTGGGGAAGCCGATTTCCACCGGAGGCGTCAACGGTGGGAGACCGGGGAACTGCATCGCCTCCAGTATCTGGAGGACGATCTCACTCCCCACCTCGATGACGAGATCAAAGCCTCCGGTAAGTGGCGTGCTCATATCTTACCTCTTCCGGAACAGTCCTCTCAGTTCCAAATTCGACTTTTGGGCAACCCGGCTACTCTTGAGGGCAAGATAAGCTGCGGGCAATATTTGGGCAAGATTTGGCTCGTACGCTTTTAGTTCCGCCAAGGCCGCATCAGATAGCTTTACACCGAGATCTTGCAGCGCTAGCAAGGGATTGGTCAGGAAGAGGAGTGGCCCGTTCGGGGTGTCCCTGATTCGGGCTAGGATTTTGTCCTCCTGAGCGAACAGCTCTCGCAGTGAGTCGATTGACAGCCACGGAGCGCCGTCAGACTGTATTGCAGAGCTGTCCGTCGAGAGAGGCTTCACAAGCGTGTCCCTCAGAATGTGTGCAGCGAAAAATGACGGGGCATCACGGAAACAGCAGCGTCTGCTCTTTCCGCGGCAAATCTCGCCGTTTGTAATTATATCTGATGATCGACCTGACGCCGTTGTGCGGATGTCGGGGACCGTTTCGATATTGGGGGCGATCTGTCAGAGGACGGGGAGTTCGACTGCCGCGGGCATCTGACGGAATCGCGGATACCATTCTCGAAACGGATGTGTTGCAACGTTAAAATTTAGATAGGTTTGTCGTCGAGCGTCTGTTGTTTGCTCTCAGGTTGTTAAATCGAAAAGGCGGTCGATGAAACGAATCTGGCGAAGAAGGTTGTCTCCTGCCACCCATCGAACCTGCCCCTTCTGGATCATGTGAACCGCTTCGTAGCCTTGAATCGTTCGCCGAGCCGCCTGAAATTCTCGGAAGCCCTGCTTGGCCTTGACTCCTTGACTCGACGTTTGATGGCTCGATGATCCTGTTCCAGAATGTTGTTCAAGTACTGCAGCCAAGCTCCTGGCCGTGGCAGCGTTGTTGACCTCCGCTCCGACCTGCGGCCGAAATGCTGGGTACCAACTCCGAAACGTGTTTTCCCATTCCTCGTCGAGCACCCGCGTCCGGATCTGCAGCAAGAGATGGGCGCCGC
>JBEKPJ010000160.1:0-3427 GCA_049520935.1 Terriglobales bacterium
TCAGAATCCCGGTGAGCATCGCGTCGTGCGCCACAAAGCGCAAGTGATTCAGGCGGGAAAAGCCCACATACAGGGCCAGCACCATCCCCGACAAGAATTGGTAGATCGTCATCACTCGCGGGATGCGAGTGATGGTCAGGGTTTCTTCCACCAGCTTTTGAAAGCCCAGGTTCTCCAGCATCGTGGCCACTGGGAGTAGGCCGCCATAGGGAGTTAGACCTCTACCGGAGAAGTCGAAGGGTGTGGAAGTCCCGATTTTATTGGGGTCCGGCTTATCTCGTTCTGTCCCTTGTCGGGCGCGAATTTCCTCGCTATGCTGTGGACTACGCTTAACCATTTGGGTGGTTCCTGGAAATCGGTTCACGAAGATGCGAACTTCGCGGCCTCTCTGTTTTACGACAGGATTTCCAGGGTCTCCAAATGGTCCTTCCCTCTAATCGCTATCAACTCAAAATCCGTGCATAGTTTAGGTATTAGAGAATAGAAACAATGCGAGAGATGTGGTACGGAATATGTTCCAATATTTGCTCATAGAAAGACACCTACGCCGGAAGGCAGCCGAGCTTCAGCCGCTGGAAAATAGTCGCGGATGGATGCTAGCACCATCTTTCGTAAAGTGCAGTGATCGGGTGCACGCCCGAAAATTTTTTCAGGCGGATACAGGAACGGTGTTCGAGTAGTCGCCCAGCATTTATCAACGAACTTGCAGTGGCAATCGCACATTCTGCACGGGACTCGTCTTTGCGTGCCGAGTGTGCCACGAATCACTTATGAAAGTGCACAAGAACCGGGCAGTATTCTCTTTGTGAGTTGATCGATAGCAATAGCCGGGCCTCCTTTGTGGGGAAACGAGAAAGCGCGGAAGAATCGGCCTCTAAATTGCTGAATTAATGGTGGGCAGTGCAGGACTCGAACCTGCGACCTCCTGCTTGTAAGGCAGGCCTCGACGCACTAGGGAAAGTGCTGTTTATCTAAGTGAATCAATCGCTTACCCATAACATTCGCTCGCACGGAAGGTCCCGAGGTACCCTCAAAAGCCTCGAAAAACTCACGGCTCTGCAGACCTTGCGGCACATTTACGGCACACCGATTTTGAAAGCCAAAAAGAGGTTGTGGATTAGAGAATTTGGCTCAGGAAAGTCTTCGCCGGAACCACCACTGGCCGGTGAACCGCAAAACAGTCGGCTGATTGATAGGCCAGACTCATGACCACCTGGAGGGCGTGTGCGGCTTTCGTCTGCCCCTGAAAGTAGGCGAGCGAGGGCGAAAGGCTCGTTTCACTCAGCTTCACTTCCACAAGGAACCACGGCTTTCGGTCCCGCACCACCAAAAAGTCCACTTCGCGCTTTTGCTTATCACGCAGGTAACGCAACTCGAAGTCGCCAAACCCCAGATCGGTCCAGCCTTCTACTGCTTTGAGTAGATGACAAGCGACGAAAGTTTCCGCCCGCGCCCCATCGTCCGCCAATCCACTCCAATCACGCTGAAACCATTTCGGCTCTTTTCGTAGAGCCTTCGCAACGTTCTTGAACCAAGGGCGCACCATGAAGCCGTAATGCAGACGAGCCAGCAGATCAATCCAACGCTTGATCGTATCGACAGATACTTGAATCTCGCGTGCAAGACTGGAATAGACAAGCTGCTGCGCGCTCCGTTCAGCGAGAAGCTGCATCAGCGTTTCCATCGTCCCCAGATCGGTCACTTGCGCGACCTCACGTAGGTCTTCGCGCGACAACTGCTCTTGCCGCAACGAACGCCAGCGGCGCGTGAAGCGACTGTCGCGCCGATAAAATGGTTCCGGGAATCCGCCATGCTCCCACAACGCGTCCCAGTCGGCAGTCGCAATCTCGGCGGGCGACTGAAGCTCTTTCGAAGGCACGTCCGTTCTCATACTTTCGCCCACGCTAAGCGGATGCATGCGGTAAAGCAGGTAGCGACCCATCAGGCTGTCGCTACCGCGGCGGAAAACTTCAATCCTAGAGCTTCCCGTGACAATCAAGCGTACTCGGTCGCCGTAGGTATCAAAGAAGCCTTTGAGCAGAGCTTTGCATTTGCTGTACTTGTGCAGTTCGTCGAGTACTGCGATGGGTGGCCGTGTTCGAAGCTGGTCAAGCTGCAGGGCCTCGGCCAGCGCCGCGGGGCCACGCAACATGCGCCGCCGGTCATCGATGTTGTCCCAGTTAAGATACGCGTCGCTGATTGACCGGCAAGCCGTAGTCTTTCCGACTTGGCGTGGTCCCGACACCAACGCCATCTGGCGATGCATTTGGAGGTGGCCAGTTAAGATTTCCGTATAGAGACGCCGATGTTCTTCCATTAGGACCATTATCGCGCATATCGTAAAATAGTCTAGACCATTTTACGATAGGCACGAAGACTTTCTCGCATCTCGTCCTCGGAGAAAGGATCACGCTTTCGCCCACGGAAAACTGGGCGGTCCATTTGGTTACGAGTTTAATCGCGATTTACGCCAACTGACTTTTGTGGCATGATTTCACGTTGGGAGCGTTCCCTTTGGCTATCGGCCCAACGTTTGAATGTCCTGCTAGTCTCTTGCAACAATTGCCCGTACTTGCGGCTTCGTAAAACATTCAAGTTGAGATCGTCGATCATGGAGAACAAGACGCATTAGCTGTATATTGCGTCTTCAAAGGTTCGTGTGGGCGCATTGTTGGGCATCTCAATGTCAAGGGCGCCGTGCCACGACTCTGGCTCACATTCCCCCGTGCATATGCTCTCAACCCTCTGCTTTTGGCCTCTAAATCTCCACTTGATCCGAAAGATCGAGCAATTCCTTGTGAACAACAACGCGAGACGTTGCGATTGGGGGAGCCTACACTCGGGGACTTTCGGATTCTGAGTGAAACGCGATGTTCCCTCAACAACCATGGAGAGAGTGGAAGATTGCCGCAGCGTATAATCCGCACCGTGATTTCACGAACTCTCAAAGTGTTGGGAATTTTGGGTGTGGCTGCTATTTGTAGCTCTCAAGCCTCCCGTTCGTGGGTTCTGCGTCAGGACGGGATCGGCCCGGTCAAAGTTGGAATGAACCTCGCCCAACTGAACGCGGTTCTGCACGAGAAGTTCACTCTCCCCGAAGACAAGGACGAACAGGATTGCTTCATTGACGGTCCCACTGCCCATCCGCAGGTTTCCTTCATGATCTTAAAAGGTCGCTTGGCCCGAATCGAAGTGAATGGTCCTGGCGTTCCGACGGAGAATGGGATTCAGGTGGGCAACTCGGAAGAACGTGCTAGGCAAGTCTACGGCTCAAGCCTAAAGGTCAAGCAGCACGCTTACACGGGACCGCAGGGCCATTACTTGACGATTCGGTCCGCTGATGGCCGTTACGGTATCAGGTTCGAGACGGACAACGGAAAGATCACCACGTTCTACGGGGGGCGTTTTGACGCAATCCAATACATCG
>JBEKPJ010000161.1:0-3346 GCA_049520935.1 Terriglobales bacterium
ATAGCTCAGGAAGCCCAAGCTAAACGAACCGCTCTGACCAAAAGCAGCGCCGCAGCCGAGCACGAGAAGAACAATTACTGCTAAACCTTTCAGCTTCATGTTTTTGTTTCCCCCTGGAAGTTTGATTCAAGGTTATTGGTTGAACACCAAAAGTTGGTGCGTTTGGAGTGGGTTGCCGGAAGTGTCTCCTGGCGAAACGCAATCTTTAATTCCTCGACCAAACAAAGTCAAGCGAATAAAGTTCCGCGACTGAGAATGGTGGCGCAAGATGTAAAGTCTTGCACATCGAGACCGAAAAAATAATTCAAAACAATAGCGTAAGATCGCTTCCCTCCAGCGCCCTACGCTGCAAGCCCATCGTTCACCGCTGAGGGGTTGTTCCCAGCCGTCTGGCGAACGCCCGCTCTCGCCGGGCATCGGGCTTCTGGCCCAACTGCTCATAGGCAGCGGCCAGCAACAAGTGCGGCTGAGCGGCCCGGGGTTCCAGTGTCGCTGCTGCCTCCAGCCTGGGCAACGCGGCCTCGGGTTGATTTGAATCGACCAGAACTTGGCCCTCCAGCAGCAGGGCTGCGAAATTATTGGGAGCGAATTCCAATACCTCTTCGCACTCCGTCACCGCCTCGCGAGCGCGATCTGTCTGGGCATAGGCGGTCGCCAGCATCAGATGCGGTTGGTCCCAACGGGGTCTCCTGTCCACCACGATCTGAAGCTCGGATTCAGCTGCCGCGTAATCTTCGGTCGCCAGTAATGCCATGGCCAGCTGGAAATGCTGATCGGTCAGACCAGGATGGGACACCAGAATTTTGCGTAGCATGGTCACGGCCCGGGGAAAGTCCTTGGTCAGGATCAGGCACTTTCCCAGCTGCTCGTAGGGAACGGGCGCCTCAGGTTGCAAGGCGATCAGCTGCTGCAACAGCGGAATCGCTTCTTCGAAGCGCCCCTCATCGACCAGCGAGGTGGCCCGATCGGTCAGGGCCACAATCTGGATTTTATCTTTCGGATCGACCGCTCCTTCGTTGGCTTCGGGTTGGGTGTCGCTGCTTGCGGTCGCAACATAGCCCAGTGCCGCCAGTTTTTCCTGCGCTTCCGGGTCGGTCAAGACCTTGGGCGCATCCTGCGTAGTCCTGGTCTGCTGCCGGAACGCATCGAGCTGGGCGGAGAGCGTATCCGCTACTGCCGTTGCGCCCTGGGCCAAATCGTGTTCCGCTTGCGGATCTCGGGACTGGTCATAAAGTTCCTGCCGCGGCGCTTTAATGTAGAGATACTTGCCCGTTCGCCATGCCTGCAGCGAACTCCAATGGTAAGCGCGGCGGGGATAATCGGTCTCGGCATAGGCTGGCCGGTCGCTCGCTTCCGCTTCTTCGCTTCGATCGGCCGCTGGGTTCGGCTTCATCATGGCGAACAGCGATTGCCCCTGCACTTGCCGTGGAACCTCCAGCCCTGCCACTTGCAAAATGGTCGGCAGAACATCGACCAGGCGAACCCGGCTGTCGATGCGCTTGCCTGCCTGAAGTTTTCCCGGCAGATGATCTCCCGGCAGTTTGATAATCAGGGGCACGTGGATGGTCTCGTCGTAAAGGAAGATGCCGTGCGTCTGTTCCCCGTGGTCTCCCAGGGCCTCGCCGTGATCGGCCATCAACGCGATCACAGCGCCGTCGTAAAGTCGGCGGGCGCGCAACTGAGTCAAAAACTTCCCCACTACCGAATCCGTATACGCAATCTCGCCATCGTAGGGTGTCGCTGCATATTTGGTTTTGTAAGGCTGCGGAGGATCGTAGGGATGGTGTGGATCATAAAGATGGACCCACAGGAAGAAGGGTCCATGGGGATGCCGGCTTAGCCATGCCAAAGCGTGCCCCACCACTTCGCCGCCGCGCCGCTCCGCGGTGCGGTAGCGGTCTTCGCCAGGACGCGTGGCCCGGAAACCGGCGTCATAGGTGTCAAATCCGCGGTCGAAACCAGGAGCAAATTTCGCGCCCGGGTCCAGTACGATCGCACCCACAAACGCCGCCGTATGATATCCGTGGCCGCGCAGCAGATCCGGAGCATAGGGCAGTTCCGGCGCCAGCGGAATCTGAAAATCTTCCACCTGGTTAAACTGGGGATAGGTGCCGGTCAGGATTGCGGCGTGCGACGGCGCGGTCAATGGAACCTGGGAGTAAGCCCGCGTGAACACCACCGACTGGCGCGCCAAAGCGTCGAGATTCGGGGTGAGGCCGCGCTTCGAGCCGAGGAATCCCATGCGGTCGGCGCGAACCGTGTCGAGCGTGATCAGGATGATATTGGGCGGCGCTGTCGTGCCCGCCAGCCCACTCGCGGCCAGACACAAGATACAGAACCAGTGACGAATCAGAGACATTCGGGAAGAGTCTATCACCGGGGTGTCGAGTCTCTGGTCCCTGGCGAATCGAGCGCCAGCGGTTCCTGCGGCTGGAAAACGTCTTTCATTCTCCGGGCGACGTTGCCACTGGCTTTTTGTCTGCCGGTGAAGGGTTCCTCTTCTTCGTCGGGGGACTACCCATTAAAGGCTCGCAGGAGCTGGGATGGATGAAAAGTGTCGGGTCCTGGGAACCCAAAACCACATTTTTGTAACGAACGATCGGGTCGCGGCCGCCGGAGTTTAGAAACTCGATTTTTATCGGGAATCCCTGCAGATCTTCCGCCTCCCAGAATCTCATCTTGAGAGGGACGGGGAGTTGCGGCGAAGCAACCGTCACATTCTCTACATGGCAGGAGTGGCCATCGACGGTCTCCTCGCCCGCTGCGTCAAGCGTGACCGTCGTACCCGGGTGTGCGGCCGCGGGAAATGGGGAAACGCGGAAAAATGGGCGTGAGTCATGCATGCATCCCGCGGCAGACTGCCCGAAGGTTTCGCCCGTGGTCAAATCGGTGATGAAGTAGCCCCGCCCCTCGGGGCCCTCGGCTCTCATCAGTTTGCCGGAACGGTAAATGTACCCCTGCTTCGTGCCTTCGCCTGCCTCCATCCGGCTGCCGATCATAATGGCGGAAAAATCTGTGAACGAGTCGAGCGGATACTGGGTTTTGGCGGCCGCTGCAGGGGCTGGCGCGGCTGCCGTCACCGGGGGCTTTGGCGCCTGCGGGCGCATCTGCACCACCAGACAACCCATCAACAGGATGACTTTCAGAAATCGCACCATTTCACTTCCTTCGGTCTGGACCAAGCCGTAAGACAAAAATATCAGACGTCTTCCACCTTACATAAGAAAGGCCACGCGGCAAAGCGTGGCCTTTCGCGAAACGACAGGGAAACCTTATTGCTTGCTCTTGATCTGTTCGGCAACCTTTCCGAAAGTGGCGACCGGTGGGTTGCTGTTCGCGCCGAGCG
>JBEKPJ010000162.1:0-3190 GCA_049520935.1 Terriglobales bacterium
TCCAGGGAATCAGGCACTGCCAGGACCCGAATCACCATGGGGCTGACATTGCGCAGAACTGCTCGGAGTACCAACCGTTTGAAGGGAGTTTGTGGGTTCATCCCCTCAGCTTATTCCTTGCCTCCAGACCCCCGGGTTGCTGCTGCTCTCGGACATTGGCTTCGTGTGAGTTTTTTAGAGCCCTGACCTTATTGAAAAGGGAAAGGAACCGAATACGAGGGGCCCAGCAGCGGGCACGGGGTGGTCGCTGCGGACACCTAAGCGATTTTGCGGATCGCTTCGTTCAACGTCCTGAGCTCGATAGTTTTCTGTTCGATCCCATCGCGAAACTCATTCTCGTCCGAGTCTCGGAACAAGTTGGCGTCGCGTTTCCACGCTGGCCAAGATGATACTCGTTTACTCGCTCTCTCGGTTGCCCGCACGTGGCTCCACGCCGTGTGATCCTTCAAATCAACCTTCATGGCTCTTCACCTGTAGTTTCAAGATCTCGTCACTGAACTCTTCAAGAAGCTTATCCTCTCGTTCGAGATAGCTAAATGGCGTCATCGGCACCCGAGGAGGACGGTCGTTTTTCGGTAGTGCCTCCGGTTTACCAGCACTGTCCTTGCGCTCCAAGTCTCGACCACTACTAAGCTCAAGCGAAAATAGATCCAGGTATCGTCTCGGGCCTATCCCGACAAAAGGCAAGAAAGGAATTCTACCAGTTTCTTGGGCATCCTCCTCGCTAAAGCAGCGTATCGGGCAGCCCTCTGAAATCACAGCCAGATATTTCTTAACCCGGTTTTCCGTTCCATTGATCCCCAATGCCCGGGCGCAGCGGAAGAAGGCGTCAGACAAAGCAAAGGGGGCTCGTTGCAGGCGGAGGCTGGTGCGCTACAGGCCGCCGGTAACTCTACGCAGAGTTCGAAGCACAAATTGCGCCTCACGGTCGCGATCATTCCCGGTCACATTCATGTGGTCGAGCGCCATCTCCACCCACTTCGAGTCTTCATGGGTGAACATCTTCTTGAGGGCTTCGACGGTTCGCCGAACGGCGGGCTCGTGGATGGAACTTGCGAGCATAGTTTGGATCGCAGCCGGTTCTTCGGAGTAGCGGCAGTAGTAGTAGATGTCGTAAGCGTCCTTCGGTTTTTCGCGGAATCTGGTAACGGCGGTCTTCAGCATGAGGAAACCAACAGCATCGGGAACAGTAATCTCGAAGATCTGAAGATTGCAGCCTTCACGGCAACGGATCTGGATGGTTTCGACGTGACTGCCCAGGTCTTCCGCACCATCGACCAGGCACAGTTCCAGGCTTGATATCGCGCCTTGGATCTTGAGAACGGCTTCGTCTTCCTTCGTTCGTGGCAGGTCTGTCAGAAGATCAAGCTGCACCACGTTGCCATCGACATTCTTTTCATAGCGAAATCCGTCAGTCTGGCTGGGTTTGAAGGCGAGTGGTTCGGATAGCAAGTTCTTGATGCGGTCAACGGACTCGCGCTCACGGGCTTGCGCCCGCAGGAGGACGTCAATGTCCAGGCTCATGCTATGAGCGGTCTGGGAATGGTGTGCCAGTTCTTTCAGAAATGGCACCCAGCCGCCGCAGATCACGGCGTCGATGTTTTCCCGTTGGAGAGTCTGTACGATCGCGGGAAGCGGGAAAATCTTTGGTGATCTCGATTGCGTCTGCCATTTATTCGCGGAAAGCCAATGCGTGCTCGATCAGAAAGTCGGCCTGTTCTTCCCCCCGGCTGCCGTGGAGAGTGAAATCCAGGTAAAGCTGTACCGGATTTACGCCGGTGAGTCCGTTCATGAGCTTGCGTGGACGATAGAATACGCCACCGGTCTCGGTATTGTCGGCAGGGGGCGGTGTCATCAGGAGTACATTGGCTCCTTTGCCGACGGCCTCCAGTCGCAGATCGTCTCGTAAATCGTCTGGCGAAACATTGATATATGCGGCCGTCAATTCCTCTCTTACATTTCGTTCAGTCGATTCGAGACCGCTGGCCAGTGTGAATGCGTGCCGAATGCCTTTGCGTTCGCAGATTTCGCGAAGATGGTTCGCGAGTTGGAGGGGAGGGGTTTCGCTAAATGCATTCAGCACGACTCGGTTCCTTACGTAGTCGGTCTTGAGTTCCTGCGCGAAAACCCGGAGGAGCTTCCGGGGCCGGTTGAGGATCGATCCTTCAGAGGTTCGGTCCAAAAGGCTGTCATTCTGGAGGTGTCTGGTGACTTGAGAGGCCTGTCCAACGCTGAGTTGCGTCTCGGCGGCGAGTTCTTCGAGCCGGTAAGGGCGGTAGGGATTGGTGAGCAAGACTCGGATGATGCGGCGTGACTTTCCGGAGAAGACGTTCTTGACTCCTTGGGGATTCTTGAATGTTGTCGCGGGACGGACGACATCGACGTAAATGTCGTCGTGGATCAAAGCGAAGGTTCCGTTCAGATCGATGTAGCCGACACCCAGTTCTTTACACCGTGTTTGTACCGAGTCGGAGATGTAGGGAGCCGCAACCATGGGATAGAGATCGTCGAAGGTTCCGGATCGGCGGAGTTCGTTGCGATGGCGGAGTATTTGGTGAATGGCGCCTTCGAGGACCATGGGAGTCAGGCGGGATTTCAGTTCGATGATGGCCTTGATGGGATTGGTGGGATGATTCTGGACGGTGAATTCCACGATTGCGTCCACCTCAATTCGGTGGTCCGGCAACTCGAACGACGGTTCGATCGCGAGGATCTTCGCCGTGACTCCTGGCGGGACCAGACTGCCGGACTGAAGGCCCTCTAGCAGAACGCCGGTGTAATTATGTGACATCATATAAAACATGGTTTATATAATAACACTATTCATATGAATAATAACACTAAAACGCTATTGTCAATAGAAACAATGATATACATTAGTTATCTCTGAATTGGACTGCATTGCGTCAAATATCACGTCTGACCGGCTCTAGAAACGTGTGACGCAGGTTCGCACCTGCAGCCGCACGGACGGATGCCCGCAGCATGGACATCGCGTGCCGAAATGGCTGGGGCCGTGACCATTCTACTGACAGCCAGTAACTGCCCGGCGCAGCGGCCTGTGCCTCGCCATAACTAAGACCGGACCTTTGTTTGTCCCTCACGACGCCACGACGCCACCCATAAACGGGGCATCCGGAGCATCAATTCGTCAAGGTTCTGTGAAGTCGTGGAAACGATTCCGAGGGTC
>JBEKPJ010000163.1:0-3171 GCA_049520935.1 Terriglobales bacterium
GCAGGAATCTCCAGTCCCTCTTCTTTGCGTGGGGATCAAGCGGGTGGCCGGGGATGAGCCCCTCGCGCACCATCTCCAGCACGTGGCGACGGGTCGTCTGGAGGTAGTGGCGGCAGTGTCCGGATCGACGAAAGGTTCGAGATGTTCAGGCAGCGTAAAAGGCGTAGGTTGAATCGACATTGTAGCTCGCAACCTTTCGGCAGTCCCGCACCACCAGACGGCGCTAAGGCTTCTCCCGGAGCCGACCGGGACCACCAGCAGGTTCAGTTGACTGCGCTTGTATTAGGCGAAAAGTGACGAATCGTCAAACGGGAGAATAGGCGAGAAACGCTGCCCAACATACTCTCAATCCAAAGCGACGGTACTCCGGATGCGAAAGCTACGTGGCTCGCCCTGGAATCACGGTCGTCGATAGATTTATTTCACCGATTACACTTTGACTGGCCAAAGCAGCTGGTGCGCAGGAATGCGCCGCCAAATTAAATGTCACAAAAGTGGGCGCGCATGGGTCCGTGGTTCACTCCGCTGCGGCCGTTGCAAAATCAGTTCCCTCCCCTACGCGCTGTCTGACCTCCTTGAGCCATGCTCTTGGATTCGTACCATGAATCACGCGCCCCAGAAAGCCCAGCCGCTCGGCTGAATTGTTACGGTTTTTCCGGATGTCGTCCTTTGTGACCTTGGTGTAGAGAGCGAGAAAGCTACGGTGAAGAACTGGCGGGCAGATGTGCCCATCACTGCGAAGGTCGTGTGGAAGGCCGTGAACGAGGCTGGTAAGCGCGCTGGCATCAGAAAGCGCGTCGCACCGCATTTGCTTCGACACAGCTTCGCCACCCACATGCTGGAAGCCGGCGCCGACCTGCGCACCATCCAGGTTCTGCTCGGCCATGCCAAGATCAGCGATACTGCACTCTACCTGCATCTGTCCCGCCGCCATCTGCAGGCGGTTGCCAGTCCGCTGGAAGCCATCGCCGTGTCCAGCCCGGACAAGGTGAAGCGCTCGAGGAGACTGAGGAAGCGATGAGCCGGCCCACCCTCGAGGTGGCCGACATCGTCCGCGCAGCGGGCGACAGCTTCTGGGACAAGCACAAGTCGCACTTTGCATGGGTGCATCGCAAGGTACTCGATGCCATCGTTCGCTGCCGCACCGCGGCATTGGGCGGTCATCTCGATAAGTGCACTCGTTGCGGCCATCAGGCCATCTCTTACAACTCGTGCCGCAATCGGCACTGTCCCAAGTGCCAGGGGAACGCGCGCGCCAAGTGGTTGGCCGCGCGTTCGGCTGAGCTGTTGCCCGTGCCTTACTTCCACATCGTCTTCACCCTGCCGCACGAACTCTGCTCTTTGATCCTCCAGAACAAACGCCAGCTCTACGATCTGCTCTTTCGCACCAGTGCCGCTTCGCTGCTGGAACTCGCTCGCGATCCACAGCACCTGGGGGCCGACATCGGATTCCTCGGCGTGCTCCATACCTGGGGACAGAACCTCCAGATTCATCCCCACGTACACTACATCGTTCCCGCCGGAGGTTTGGCCCTCGATGGTTCCAGATGGATAGACTCGTCGCCCCGGTTCTTCCTGCCCGTCAAGGCACTCAGCCATAGGTTCCGCAAGAAGTTCTGCAAACAACTCTGTGAACTGTTCCAACAACATAGACTTCAGTTCCACAGTTCACTGCAGCAGCTTGCCTCACCTGACGCCTTCAGAAACTTGCTCTCGCAACTTGAGCAAAAGGACTGGGTCGTCTACGCCAAGCCACCCTTCGGCGGTACCGAACAGGTTCTCAACTACCTGGCTCGCTACACCCATCGCGTCGCCATTTCCAACCATCGCCTCGTGGCCTTCGAGAACGATCGCGTCTCCTTCCGCTGGCGAGACTATGCCCATGGCGGCAAGAACCGGGTCATGACAGTTTCAGCCGACGAGTTCCTGCGCCGGTTTCTTCTCCACGTTTTACCCAAAGGCGTGGTCCGCATCCGCCACTTCGGCCTGTTCGCAAACCGTAGACGGGAAACCGCCCTCGCACGCTGCCGCGAGTTGCTCGGGGCAGTTGCCTGCGCAGATCGCCCCGAACCAACCAACCAGCTGCGTTGTCCCGCCTGCTCAGGCAATATGCTGGTCATCGCACGGATGACGAGTGCTCAACTTTACTTCCGGTTAGAACTGAGCCTCCCTACCCTACAGAGGTGCTACGTTGACAGCTCATAGCATATCCAGGGTCCACGACGTCTCTACTCCTGTCGCTCGAGGGCATGCTCGCAGATGCAAGGGCGTCCTCCGCCCAAAAGCTGATCAAGTCCTCTCCCTATGGCGCCTGCTTACGCATGGCAGAAGGCAAGTCTGCTCATCTAAGCCACTCCCACTACTCTGTCGGTCGAGCTTGGCACCCAAAACACTCCCAATCAGCCAGTCGACGCCATTGAAAATGCATAGGTAGATCACCGCATCCGCCGCAAACGCCGGTGGCTCAGTTCAAACGACTCTATCGAAACTGCCCCGGCCGAAAGAACCCGGCTCAATCCTGCCTCCCCTGCCGGGGCAGTCCCGATAGAGACCTAACGTTTGCCAGTACCGATCTGGCGAAACTCCTGCAAGCCGACTTCGGGCCCCTCCGTTTCGGAGTCCTTGGCCAGCAGAGGGGCGTACACACCCGCGAAAATGTGACAGAAACGGCGTGGTTGAGAGCTGGGCGTGTCCAGATTAAGAGCCTCCATTGAATGTACATAGATGTTGCTTATGTGTACATAGATGATATACTGACGGCGACAAGGAGCGATTCGATGACGACAGCGACCAAGCGATCCCACAAACACTTTCAGTTGGACTCGTCCAAGATCAAGCTCGCCCAAAGGGCGCTGCATGCCAAGACGGAAACCGAGGCCATCGAGCGCGCGCTGGACTTCGCGATTGCGGAACACGAGAAGAACCGTTTAGTCGTTCAGGCCACGGAGCGTTTTATCAAGAGTGGCATCGAGATTAAGGACGTCTACAGCACCCTGGTTGGTTAGATGCAACCCGCCCTCTTCGACACTTCCATATATATAGCCGCACTGCGTCGGGGAAACGATGCGGCTCTTGCCCTCAGGCGGGTAGCTGCCGACGCACCATTATGGTTGAGTTCGGTTGTGCTCGAAGAACTCTACGCCGGCGCTGGTGATCGGGAGCGGCGCGTGG
>JBEKPJ010000164.1:0-3005 GCA_049520935.1 Terriglobales bacterium
ACAGCCAGCCGAGCATTGAAGCCTAGAGCGGAAGATCCTCAGTCGACGTCCCGAACCCGATCTGGCAGAAACGAGGGGGGCCAAAGTTCAGTAGACAATCCCCCACAAGGCCGAATTCTGTGTATAAGTCAGGTAACTGATGACCGCTACGATTCATCAGACGCAGTCAACGATTCGTCCCAAGTATGTGTTGGCTTCCTGACGATTCACGATATTGTGAAAATCAAGTCTCGATGCCTTAGGTGATTTATGGGTCGTATCACTATCACAATCAATGAGAAGTCACGCCTAATCGATGTTGCACCTGACACGCCGCTGCTGTGGGTTTTGCGCGACACCCTGGGACTCACGGGGACAAAGTATGGATGCGGTATGGGACTATGCGGCGCGTGCACGGTACACCTGGACGGCGAGGCACGGCGATCATGCCAAACGCCAGTTGGTTCGATCGGAGCGAAGAAGATCACAACGATCGAAGGTCTCTCACCCGATCGCAGCCATCCGGTTCAACGCGCCTGGATTGCCGAGCAGGTTCCGCAGTGTGGTTACTGCCAGTCAGGACAAATCATGCAGGCTGCGGCCCTTTTGGCGAAAACTCCGCATCCGAGCCGCGAACAAATCGACGAGGCCATGAACGGTAATATATGCCGCTGCGCTACCTATCAGAGGATTCGCCGCGCGATCCAGCGCGCGTCAGGACAGAACGCCTAATGAGTCATCAAGCACAATTCAGTCGGCGTGAATTTCTGAAGACGAGCGCAAACGGTAGCGTGGCGCTGATTCTTGGCTTCTATTTGCCTGTGGGTGGATCAAGTCAGCACATCCCCGACAGCCGGGTTTTCCGGCTCAATGCCTGGGTCCGAATAACTCCCGACAACCAAATCACTCTGCTCACCGAAATACCGGAAATGGGCCAAGGCCCGCGCACCGTGGACACGATGATGCTGGCCGATGAACTGGAAGCCGACTGGTCCACTATCCGTGTGGAACAGGCACCCGTCATTCCCGAGATCTATCAGCATCTCCACACCGGCGGTAGTGGCGGCACCGGGTCAGCCTGGGATTACATGCGCAAGGTGGGCGCTCAAGCCCGTGAAATGCTTCTCACCGCAGCGGCTCAGCAGTGGGGAGTTGATAAAAACGATTGCCGAGCCGAGAATAGCGCGGTCGTGCACGGGCCGAGCGGGCGTCGGTTCAGTTACGGCGAACTGGTAGCAACGGCTTCGAAGTTGCCCGTGCCCAAAGCAGAGAGCATACCTTTGAAATCGCCCGCCGAATTCCGTTTCATCGGGAAATCCATGCCGCGCGTCGATGTGCCCAGCAAGGTAGATGGTAGTGGGGTATTTGGTATTGATGTGCGTGTGCCGGGAATTCTTTTTGCCGTTATTGCACGGTGTCCACATTTTGGCGGGGGGCTTCAGAGTTATGACGCTACCGCGGCCAAAACCGTTCCAGGTGTTCACGCTGTTTTTCCGGTTGCGCCACTCAGCTTCCTTCCAAAGCTTGATCGCAACATCAATACTGCTGGGGGCGTCGCTGTTGTCGGCGATTCAACGTGGTCCGCTATGCAGGGCCGTAAGGCGTTGAAGATCTCCTGGGACAAGGGACCAAATGCATCCGAAACAACTGATGCGATGAGTAAGCAGCTTAAAGAGCAAGCCTTGGCTCCGCCTAGCTTTGTTGCGGTAAACCAGGGAGATGCCCTAAGAGCACTTCAAGAAAACGTCAAGAAGGTCGATGCGTTTTACGAACTGCCGTTTCAGGCCCATGCCACCATGGAACCAATGAACACAACAGTGCACGTGCGCGAGGACGGGATCGAAGTCTGGTCCCCCACTCAAATTGGCCAGCTCGTGCAGGAGGTAATTACTACACTTTCGGGACTTCCGGCCAAGCAAGTCACAGTCCACATGACACTCTGTGGTGGATCATTCGGCCGGCGCTATCAATGGGACTACCCTGCAGAAGCATGGCAGGTTGCAAAAGAAATGAAACGTCCCGTACAACTAATCTGGACACGCGAGGATGACATGCAGCGCGATTTTTATCGTCCTTATTCCTACCATCGCATGTCAGGAGCCTTAGATGCGCAGAACAACATCGTGGCATGGTCTCACCGCCTGGTCTCTACACCCATTCGCGCGGTCTTCGACCTGCCAGAAACATTGAAGGATCCCAAACATGTTGCGTCGCAAGAGTTGGGTGGCGCCGATGTCATTCCCTACCCCGTCTCCAATTTCCGCCTGGACTATTCTCCGGTACACTCCGCCGTGCCACGAGCCTGGTGGCGGTCGGTGGCAGGTTCGTTCAATGGTTTCGCGATAGAGTGTTTTGTCGATGAGTTGGCACACGCCGCCGGCCTTGATCCTTATGAGTTCCGAATGAAGTTGTTGCGAGACGACCGCAAGCTGCCGGGGATTCGGTCGCAGGATGATCCGCCGCTGGACACTCGAAGATTTCGGGCAGTATTGCAACTGGCAGCGGAGAAGTCGGGTTGGGGGAGCCCGCTTCCTGCAGCGCAAGGGCGCGGCATTGCGTGCTGTTACTCGTTCGACAGTTATCTCGCTCATGTCGTTGAGGTCTCGGTCGAAAAGAACGGCACAGTGCGTGTTCGACGCGTCGTAAGTGCCGTTGATTGTGGCACCGCAGTAAACCCCGATGGGGTGGCGGCCATGACCGAAGGTGCGATTAACTTCGCGCTCACACCGGTGCTCAATGGCGAGATCACCATCAAAGACGGGGCGGTGGAACAGGACAACTTCGATGGCTATCAAGTTTTGCGAATGAGCTATGCACCCGACATCGAGGTACACATCGTGCCGAGCAACGGAGTTCCAGGCGGCATGGGCGAAACTGGCGTTCCGCCCCTTGCCCCCGCTGTGGCTAACCCGCATTATTCGTGAGAAGTGGAGTGACAGGCGATTTTTAGTCTGAGCGATACATGATTGCGACGAGGCTGGAATTTGTTTCGATCGCATTACTGATTCCAGAGCAGTTAGTCGATT
>JBEKPJ010000165.1:0-2852 GCA_049520935.1 Terriglobales bacterium
GGCCGCAATGAGCGAATCAAAGACGTGCAGGCCGTGAGATTTCGCGTACCGTTTGAGGAGTTCGTAGGCTCGCGAGCCTGTCGACGCCCGAAGCGGCACGATCACGTAAGCTGACAGGAACGTATCGATGTCGGCGAGGTCTCGGTTATCCCGTGCCCCGACGATGAGTTCTAGGGCGGAGATCTGCGAGATCGCCCATCCCTCGGGCAGCGCATCAATGTATTCGCTTGCCGCCGGTTTGCCACGGGAAACATCAATCAGGACATCGCTGTCGATCAGGTAAGGCATGTGAACTCTTATTAGGCTTCGTAAGGAGGCGTTTAGCCCCGAGTATCGCGCCGCAGATTGCTGATGTAATCGACACTGTCGCCGATATCAGTGCGGTCCCTCCACATGCCGTAAAAGGCAAAGTCCCGGACAGACCGGGATTTCGCCTTGAGGCGGTCGGCGTACGAAGGGACGCGCACCTCGACGATGGTCCCGTCGTTGATAGCCACGTCCTCAAGGGGCTTGAAGACGCCATCCTCGTACTTTGCAGTGATAGTCATGGTCTCCCTTGCCGAACCCTTGCCCAAGAATGCCTTTCGACGGTAACGGATTCCTGGCCTCATGTTACCACCAGAATTTGACCTGAATCCCGAAGTTGAGCCTGGAAATTCTCGTTTATTCGTGCGTGATCGGGGCCTTCTTATGGGCCTCGAGGCCCTCGTGAAGCAGCAACTCGCATATTTGGCTTGGTCAAAGCAATCTCGAGATAATTCGTCGACGAGCCGCCGCCCTCTTCATTGTTATAAATGATGCCACCTGTGGTGGTATATTTTAAGAGGAGGCGATTATGGCTGAACTGTTTTCTGTAAACGAGGCCGCTGCAATCGCGGAGATTTCGCCTGAGACGATTCGAACTGCCCTGGAAAAAAAGTCCGTGACGCCATCGTACAGGCATCGGGTAGGCAAAGCAGTACGTCACCAATTTTCCGCTGGCGATGTTCTGTATGTGAAGGTACTAACTGAATTCCCCTTTCCTTTGAGCAAGCAGGATAAGCAGTCCCTGGCGCAAGTCTTGGTGCGCGGAAACAAGACAGCGTCACACTGGTCCCTGCGAGGTGCTGATCTTGTGTATCGCTCAGGGGGAATGCAGATGTTGGTTGAGTGCAAATCGCTTCGGCAAACGGTAGCCAGGAATTTGGCGGCTTATCGCTGGGGTAGGCGACGGGTCGTCTCCTCACCCGAAGTCCTGGGAGGAGAGCCCGTTTTTCGAGGAACTCGCATTCCTCTCCAGCATGTTGCATCGCTGTTTCGGAAGGCTGTGCCCGAACCAGAGATCGCAGAAGACTTCCCCAGTCTCAGTGCTCGGGACTTTGCATACGCTCGGCTGTTTGCTCGCTTTGGTGAAAAACCAGGACGGCCGCGAAAGCGGCTGGTAATACAGAGGAGGCATGGGGCTGCCGAATGATTGGTCTGTTGCTGGATGAGCATATCTCGCCGGCGTTGGTAAGCTGGTTAGCCGACCTTGGCATCTATGCGCAATCCGTGCCGCACGTCGGTTTAGCCGGTCGAGGTGACCGTGAGATATGGCGATATGCGCTGGATCACGATTTCGCGGTTGTGACCACGAACGAAGTGCGTAAGATTCCGAAGCCATAAGGTGCGAGCAGCGGCGCGGCGCAGGTCCCAAAGTTACCGCGGGGAAAAGCAGATGTTGCGCCGGTAGCTGCGGCGAACACGCCTCGGGGAAGAGTACGGTTTCAGCTCCGGCCCATCGTGGTTACGCGATTGTTCGCGTAGGCCATTGTGAAAAGAGGCTGCACTCATTCCCCCTCTCCGCCCGTCACAATCCAATCGAGGCTGCGGCCAGAATAAGACTTCAGCTTCAGCAGCAATTCCAGCGTGGGCGCGCTCTGCCCCTTCTCGTACTTACTTAGCTGCGTCTGACCGATCCCCAGCATTTTTCCAAATTCCCGCTGCGTGTGGTCGAAACCTCGAATCTCCCGGATTCGTCGACCAATCGATTTTAGGTCTGGCGCGAGATTCTTACTCCGATGGCGCAGAGCTGAGGGTAGAGGATGCCAGCGCATTACCTTGGCGCGAGCATTCCTGCGGCGAGCCCTATACTGATTCTCGACGAACCGACCGGCGCGATGGATCGGTGGGGCTGAAGCTTGATTGGCTGGGTCGTTTCCGGCGCCTCGCGGGCGGGCGCGCCGTCGTCATCCTGACTACGTACCGCTTTACACCTGCAGGTCTGTTGCACAAGTGGAGGCTCCATGCTACAACCGGAACGCATGGACAAGTCGCTGGGAAAGTCAGGCACGATGAACGACCAGACAACAGAAGCGGCGAGTTTCATAAGCCTTTACCGTCGGGCCTTTGCGGAATACGGAACCCAGGCTCTCTGGAATAAGCGCCTGCTTGACGCACCGACGCAAGAGGACGCCCTCGTGGTGGCGCGTGCCTTGCGCATCGAGGGCGACCGCGAAGCGCGGCGTCTGGCGGAACAGATCGAGCAGGCCTGCCGTGCCACTCTCTAAGATTCAAACCGAGGTTCTCCATCTGCTGGCGGCACACCGGGACCCGGAAAGCTACGTCGCGGGAGCAACCCCGTTGAACCGTGATGCGGCACGCTATTCCGGCGACATCGACGTTTTCCACGACCGCGAGGAACGAGTTGCTGCCGCCGCCATTAACGACGCGAAGGCACTCGAAGCGGGAGGTTACGGTGTCAGGTGGTTGCGGCAACTGCCCTTGATCTATACTGCCGAAGTCACGCGGCCGGATGCCAGCACGCGCCTTGAATGGATTGTCGACAGCGATTTCCGGTTCTTCCCGACCATGCGGGATGAGACTTTCGGCTA
>JBEKPJ010000166.1:0-2850 GCA_049520935.1 Terriglobales bacterium
TCGACAAACAGCAGCCAGCATGCAGGCTCTGCAGCAGAAGCGTTCGTCGCGGCGGGAAATTTCTTCCAAATACGCTTGTGAAACCATGGCTCAGTCTGAGGCGCTTCCGCCCGGGCCGCCGTCTCGCCCCCAAGGGGGGCAAGAAGTTTGCCTCCCGGCTCGATCCAGTATCTCTGCCGTTCGAACGGGTAGGTGGGCAGAGGAACTCGGTGGGGCTTTTCCCCCGTGTGGAATGCGTTCCAGTTCACCACCAGACCTGCGATCCAGAGCTGTCCCACACTGCTCAGCAGGAAAGCAGCATCAGAAACCGCTTCCTGCGGGTGCCGCATCGAGGAGAGCACCTTCGAGGTCTTGGCCCGGCCAGGGTGCTGGCGCGCCAAGGCAGTCAGCGCCTGTCCGGGTCCAACCTCCAGAAATATTCGTGCCGGATCGCCAAACAACTCGGCGAGCCCCTGGGAAAAGTGCACGGTGTGGCGCAGGTGCCTGGTCCAATAACCGGGATCGGTCGCTTCCTCCGCCCGGATCCAAGTGCCGGTGACATTGGAGAGATAGGGAATCCCGGGCGCGCGCAGAGAAACCTTGGCAAGATGCGCCCGAAACGACTCCAGCACTGGGTCCATCATCGCCGAATGAAAGGCGTGCGAGGTGTGCAGCCGGCGACAAGAAACGCTTCGCTTCTCCAACTCGTGTGCGAATCTCCCTATCGCATCGCTGGGACCCGAGAGCACGCACTGTTCGGGCCCGTTGATGGCCCCGAGTTCCAGTTCTTGTGGAAGCGAGAGCGTCTCGGCAGCCGCCGCCACCGCCAGCATCGAACCCGAGGGCATCTCGCCCATCAATCGGCCGCGAATGGCGCTCAATCGCAGACCGTCTTCAAGCGAAAACACCCCCGCCAGGCAAGCCGCCACGTACTCCCCGATGCTGTGACCGATCATGGCCGAGGGCGTGATTCCGTGTGCCATCCACCATTGCGCCAGCGCATATTCGATACTGAACAACGCCGGCTGCGTGATGCTCGTGTGCGATAACTTCTCCGCCACCGCTGCCCGGTCCCGCTCCGATGGGTAGAACAAGGCGCGCAAATCCACACCGAACTCGGGAAGCAGTCGCTCGGCGCAGTCATCCAACTGAGCGCGAAACACTGGCTCGGTCTCGTACAGTTCGCGGCCCATGTTCACGTACTGCGATCCCTGTCCCGAGAACATGAAAACCACCCCGGATTGCCCCCCGACCGCCTGCCCGCTGCAAACCCGGCCCGCTTCGGGCTGAGCCAGCAGTTTCGTGGCTTCTTCGGTCGTCGCCGCCACTACGGTGCGACGATGCACAAAAGCCTTCCGGCCCATCTGCAGGGTGAAGGCGGCATCCGGCAAAGGCAATTCCGGGTGCGCTTGCAAGTGGGCACCGAGATTCTGGCTGGCCTGTTCCAACGCCGATGGTGTCTTCGCCGAGAGCGTGAGCAACTGGTATGACTTCGGGGCGGCCGCGCGTTTTTCCGCCGGCGGCGCTTCCTCTAACACCACATGCGCATTGGTGCCGCCGATGCCAAGCGAGGTTACACCCGCTCGCCTTGGCCCGCCCTCGGCCTTCCATTCCCTCAATGCCCCATTGACATAAAACGGGCTGTTCTCGAAATCAATCAGCGGATTCGGTTTCCGGAAATGCAGGCTCGGAGGAATTTGCCGATGCCCGAGCGCCAGCACGGTTTTGATCAGACCGGCGACGCCAGCCGCCGCGTCCAGGTGCCCGATGTTGGTCTTCAGCGACCCAATCCCACAATAACCCTTCGCCTCAGTTCCCTGCCGAAACGCCTGCGTCAGCGCCTTCACTTCAATCGGATCACCGACCTTGGTCCCCGTGCCGTGCGTCTCCACATACGAGATATCCCTTGCCGTCAGGCCCGCTACTCCCAGAGCCTCGGCGATGACCTCCGACTGTCCATCGACACTCGGCGCAAGATACCCGACCTTTCGCGCCCCATCGTTGTTGATCGCCGAGCCGAGAATGACGGCGTGAATCGTGTCGCGATCGGCCAGCGCGTCCTCCAGCCGCCGCAACACCACAATCCCTGCGCCGCTCGAGAACACCGTGCCGCTCGCATCCGCATCGAAGGCACGGCAGTGTCCGTCGCGCGACAAAATCTCGCCGTCGCGATACAAGTAGCCCCGCCCGTGCGGAAACTCGATCGTCACTCCCCCCGCCAGAGCCAGGTCACATTCCTGATTCAGCAGCCCCTGGCACGCCAGATGCACCGCCACCAGAGAGGTTGAGCACGCCGTCTGCACGCTGATGCTCGGCCCATGCAGGTCCAGTTCGTACGACACCCGCGTCGCCAGCACGTCCTTGTCATTGCCCGTTTGCCGAATCAGAAACAGCCCCGCACTGGCCACCAGCCGCGGGTTCGTCAGCAGGTTGTGGATCATGTAGGAGTTCATGCCCGAGCCGGCATAGACTCCCGTCGAACCCTGGAAACTCCCCGGCCCGTGACCCGCATCTTCGAGCGCTTCCCAGGCACACTCCAGGAAAATGCGGTGTTGGGGATCCATGATCGACGCATCTTTCGGGCTGAAACCGAAAAACGACGCGTCGAACCTGTCCAGATCCTCCAGCACCACCCCCGACTTTACATACTCCGGCTGGGCAAGTTCCTCGGCCGACACTCCCGCCCCCAGCAGTTCGGCGTCGCTCAAGCGACGAACCGCTTCCACTCCCTTGGTCAGGTTCTGCCAGAACTCAGCAACATTGCGCGCCCCTGGAAAACGGCCCGCCATGCCCACGATCGCGATTGCGGTTGGGTTCATGCTCATCATTTTCGCTGCCGTCTCGCCGCTAACCGCCGCTCGGCTCGACTCG
>JBEKPJ010000167.1:0-2736 GCA_049520935.1 Terriglobales bacterium
CGCTTCGACGCCGCCCTCGCGGGCGGCTCCGCATGACTCAGGGCCGTTGTGATTCGCTACATCTTCAACGTATGAAACTTTCATCCACTACACCTTGCCGGTTTAACCGGCGCACGGAGAACAAAATGAAAGCGCTTTTCGATCAAACCAAGCAGAACGTGCTGTACCTAACGACGGTTGTCTGCATAATGTTGACAGCATCGCTCTCGGCGCTCGCCATTCCACCCGCCCAAGTGGCAAGGACCACAGCGGTGCAGTCCGAGATCGCTTCGTGCGTCGATAACGACTGTGGCGCCGCGTTGATCCAGCCCACGGTTAAGCTGACTGAACCCGCTGCGCTAACCCCGGTGATTGTGACTTGGAGCGCTGACTACAACGTGACCGGCACTTCCGTGGTTCTTTTGAGCGTAAATGGCGGAACTTGTCTGGCCTATGGACCGTTTACCTTACAGGAGCCGCAACTGATCGCAGGAAGCAACAGCATTACTGTAAGCGATACACACCAGTGGGTTGTCCTTCCCAGCGATGGAGTTCTGGTCAAGGGGACAAACACCTTCCAGGTGTGTGTTGCAGGCTACTTGGGATTTCAGACAATCAACATCGGATACAGCACGCTCACAGTTCAATCCCAATAATGAATACGTGGACTCCACGCCCATCCGGTCAATAGGTTGGCTGGATGGGCAACTTGTTGTAAGTCTAGGTCAATCGTCCGCTGCTATGTTGTCCTTCCGCTACTGTTATGCAGATCGAATCAGGATCACGCTGAAATGATTTGGTTCCTTCGCCTGCACCCGCAGAGTGACAGATTCCTTCAGATCTTGCTTGAGCTGCATTTAAACCCACCCCTTCGTCTGGATGTGATGCAACTTCAGGTTTGCCGGCTGGTGGCGTGAAAGAATCGCGCCTGAGAACCCGACCCGCGATCTTCAAATGGCGGCAGAGCGAACCCAGCCTCATTCTTTGTGCGGTCCGCTGGTATCTTCATTATTCTCTGTCGCTGCGCGATGTTGAGGAACTCCTGGAAGAGCGCGGTCTCAATCTCGATCACACGACGACTTGGCGCTGGGTGCAGTGCTACGGCCCTGAGTTGGAGCAGCGACTGCGACCACATCTCACGCCGACCAACAAGTCCTGGCGAGTCGATGAAACCTACGTTCGCGTGAAGGGGCGCTGGTGTTATTTGTATCGGGTCATCGATCCCAGGGGTGCCATCGAGCGGCTCATGCGCCCGGTCTGTTCCGGGGACATGTGGGCAAATGTGCCAGCAATGATCTCGGGCGGCGCGGGAGTTGTGCATAATGCTGGCCGTTCTCTTTTGCCTTGCTGCTGGAGGACGAAAAAGCTAATACATTCCGCCGATGGCGGTGGAGGCGTTGGTTCTGCGGTTGCACCGAGGCCTCGCCGCATCGGCTGCAAGTTGCCAGAGTAGGGGCTTCGAGAGGCAGAGTTTCAACTCGTAGAGACACGCGACAGTTCAGGCATCAGTCCAGCTTGTGATAAACGCGCGAGGCCTAAACCGCCCAGGAAGTCGCCCACTCTGCCCGCCACGCCGCAGAACTTCTCCTTGAACGTTGCCGGTGGTTATTGTTTTTGTTGATCAGTTTGCGGCGGCCCGATGTGCCCGATGGCTGTTCACCTCCGCCGCTACCGCTCACGTGAGCTTGCCGTCAGCGAGACCATGGCTTCTCCCATGGCTCAGCTTCTGCTTAATTACTAGCCTTCGCTGAATTGGAGTGTACCCTGCGTGATTCTTAACCTGTGAATTTTCGGGTGGAAATCCCCGAAAACAGTTTTTCAACCGCCACGCCCCTTTCGCTAGCTGACTTGCCTAGATTCGCCCGGGCGAGTCGAGAGCACAGATGTGCTACCTTTTTTAACGATGCAACAACCAGTCCTAATCGTCATTGACATGGTGAATGACTTTCTTGAAAAGTGGGAATCGGCACCAAAGCAACGGCTAGTGCGGTCGATCAACGACCTCGTCGGCATCATGCGTCAATGTGGCCACCCGATCATTTGGGTTCGCCAAGAATTCGAGCCTGATCTCGGCGATGCCTTTCGGGAAATGAAAACCAAGGGTATTCGGATCACCATCAAAGGAACAGTCGGTTCCCAGATTGACCCAGATCTCGCGGTTGCTCAATCGGACCTTGTGGTGGTTAAGAAGCGATACAGCGCTTTCTATAAGACAGACCTCGATCAGCTGCTCCATCGATTGAGGCCCGACGCGCTAATTCTGGCGGGGATTAACACTCATGCCTGTGTACGAGTGACGGCGATTGATGGGTATCAACGAGACTGGGAGATTGTTGTGGCAGGGGAGTGTGTCGATTCCTACGACCGGGAGCATCATGACATTTCCATGAAGTACATGAAGGACAAAATCGCCATGGTCATGAGCAATCAAGAAATCCGTTTAGCGCTTGCCGCAACTTAAAAGGCTGCAGACAGATTGCAATTGTCAGCTGTACTGGTCGAGCCAGTTGATGAAATATCGCGTCGGTTGGACGCCGCAAACATCGGCGCTGCCGCCAATTCCGTACGTCTAGATCCGAAAATGTGGGAAGGTTGGGCCTCCGGTCCTGGCGCCGTTCAGGCGACTGTGGCATTTGTTAGTCCGTTAATGGGGCCCCAACGAGAATTCTGTTCTCGTTAGAACCTTATCAAGCAGCAAGCTTCAGCCCAACCGCGGCGACCAATTCATCCCAGGCGACAATCACAGACTGGTAGAGC
>JBEKPJ010000168.1:0-2710 GCA_049520935.1 Terriglobales bacterium
ATCTGGCACCAGGCTTCGCCGAAGTGGAATTTCGACGATGCCACGTACAACCGCACAGCAGCTTCCTTCAACAACCCGGACCATGTTGACATCGTGATGCACGATTATCGCTGGCGGCTCGGTCTAGCGGATGGTGAGCGCAAATATGACGACCTCGAAAAGCGGCTGGCAGCGCTTCCCGTCGTCAGGGTGCCCGCCATCACCATGGAAGGCGACTCCAACGGGGCAATCCACGCGCCCAGCACAGCCTATCGCAACAAGTTCTCTGGCAAGTATGACTATCGGCTCATCACCGGCGGCGTTGGCCACAACATTCCGCAGGAAGCTCCGGAAGATTTCGCCAAGGCGGTCGTCGATGTGGATGGTTATTAACCTAAGTACGAGGAGAGGGTATGCCGGGAAAAGTAACGAAACCGGTGGAGCCTCTTCCGCCTCCGCGCGGCGTACAGCTATATCACGCCGAGAGTTCGTCGAAGCGGCGGCAATCGCGGGCGCGGGGTCACGGCCAGGGCCGCAGTTTACGGTAAGTGACTGAAATACGCGGCCGGATGGCCACCAAAAGCGTTTTCGGTAACGGCTGGAAGTAGTTCGCGGATCATGAATGAAGCAAGATCTTGTTTCGATTTTCGCCGGGGGCTCACTGCCGGTGAGCAGGATCACTGCGGTGAGTCGATAGAAGAGACGTGCCTTTCAAGCTCGAATACTTCAGATTTGCCATGTTCTTTCCTCCAATGTGTTTAGACGCGGGCGCGCTCTCCCGGCAGTGCGGGGCAGCCAGCTCCGGAGCTTGGCCCTCGTGAAATTTTCAATGGGTCGGATGCGCGCGTGTTGTCTCAAACTCTCAACTCACAATCCAACCCGTTATCTACCGCGAGTCAAAGTAGTTCCCCCGTGCTGACTTTGTCACTATCGCTCGCGGCCGGGTCATGCGGCTCGTGCCTTCGCAGAGAACAGGCACGCCGCCACCTCACGGAGCACCTGCTCGTAGTCAGCGGCTATCGCCCGCTCCACATGAATACGAGCGCCCTTTACGCCCGCTTCTTGCGCCAACCTCTTGAACTCACTCTGAAGAAAGACCTCCAACTGTTTCGGTGTCAAGACGGCAATGGGAACAGTGGAGGACTGGCCGGTCTCGGTCTCTATCCTTACGCAGTATGAGGATTCGGACTGTTGCGTTTCTGGAGTCATGCGACACACCCCTTTTCTCGTGACGAAAATGGCAGGCGAGGATCTTAGCATTTTAGCGCGTCCGGCCCCCTCCGTGAGCGATTCGATGGGTCGAGGTCGTTTCTCTTGCGCTCACCGACCAGCGGTCAACACGTGAAATCATGTTCGGAGCAAACGTGTCCAGATGGGGAATTGCCGTTTACTGATCCTGCTTTTCGAAGGTATGTCGAGGCGGTCGCAAGATCTCCATTTCGTAGGGCGACCCTGCCGAGCACGATGTCACCGTAGTGAATTGCGTCCACGCCCGGCGAATCGCACAAGCGCGCACGCGGATCATGAGTGTCGCTCAAATGCTCTGCGCCCGCGGAACTCGCGCAGATTCAGGATCGGTTCTTCACATAGTTGGCTAATGTGATCTTGACCTGAATCCGCCATTAGGTGAGATAGACGCCGAGGACGAGTGAAATAGCTGCGTACACGTAGAAGAGGTGTCGGTAGTGAATCTGCCCAAGGAAAAGTCCCGCTTCCATCTAGTCCTCCAATGTCACTCGGCGACGATCGAGGGTTCAGGTTCTCGCGCGATCGGTCTAACGGGCAATCTGCCCAGACATGAGCCCCCGCGGTACGTCCTCGCGGGGGTGCGCCTATTTGTCCTCGGTCGGATTAATGGGCTCCCCGACGATGTTGTAGTAGACCTCTTCTGGAGGCTCGGGCCTCGCTGCCTTGGCTGGAGCCCCAACCGGCTCTGGCGTTGGTTTCGATTGCTGTGGTGTCGGCACCGTGAGAACGGAAACGGGTGCCTGCGAAATCTGCGATGCCGGGGGCGGAGTTATCACGGTTTGCGTCGGGACTGCAACTGACTTTGGTGGAGCGACATTGGAAAGCGTTCCGGCCATCGGTTGCGAAGCCTTCTTGGGCACCGCCATCGTTTTCATTCGTATTCGCGGAGACTTCCTCTGTGACCACCCATTCAGGAGGATAAACACAATTCCTGCAAGGCAAAGTGCCAAAAGCGAGTTGAACAACGCTGGAATGTTAACGTCACCTTTGCCGAGATAAGACGGAGACTGAGGGTCTCCATTCATCACTCTAGCCAGCAGCGGCACCAGTAAATTGCTGGTGAGAGAAGCAAGGAATCCCCAAACCCCCTCGGCCAGAATTACGGCGGCTACCAACTGCCCAACCCATTTGGCGGGATTCATGCTCGATGTGGGAGCGGAAGTCTGGTTTTCGTCCATAGTCATGTGATGCAGTTTTTTGCACATCGGAGCATGCTAAGTAAAGATGGCTAACTGACCGCAACGGGTTTCGCTCATGGACGGAACGCGCGATGCGCAAGATCATCCCACGCGCCGCCTACAAAGATCACACTTTGGAAGGACGTCGACCACGACATCCCGATTCTTAAGCAAGCCAAAGCCGAGTACGCGAAGTGCGTGCTGAGCAGCACGTTGTCCGGGAGGGTTAAAGTCCCTCTGGCGCCCAAATGAGGGGCGCTATATCCGAAAGCGGGGGTAATTCCTCGCTGGCCGAAGAAGGCAGA
>JBEKPJ010000169.1:0-2554 GCA_049520935.1 Terriglobales bacterium
CACACTTATCCCACCGCCCTCCACACTCCATTCCAGGATCTCGTCGCGCTTGTTTCCGTCCAGGCAGAACTTAATCAGACAAAGGAAAACTCTGGCAGGGGCAAAGAATGTGAGACGTTACATCCAGGCAACAGATGCACTTCTCCCATCATCGTGCCGATGAGACGCTCGATGTGTCCTCCAAAGTGAGGTCGACCTGGGGGTCGAAAACTAATCTCGATCCCATGTTCCTGACAGCCGCGCTTCAAGGCGTTGGAGTGGAACTCACGCGCGTTATCGAGGTGAACTGCTCTCGGCAAACCTTGACAAGGCCAATCGAAATCGATGTGCTGAGCGGCTAGGAACTTGTTTTTTGGCAACACCGCCATGGCCAACGTCAGGGCAACCGATGTTGCGCTGGGGGCCTCCAGACTAAGGTGAAATCCCGGCACCGCCCGAGTTGCAACGTCAATTGCCAAAGTTAACCAGGGTCTGTCGATTGGCTCGCGGTCAACTTCGTCGACTACCACGACATCAACCAACGTGTGATCCATTTGCAGGAGTTGCAGCGGTTCTGTCACATGCAATCCTGCCTTTACAGGGGAGAGCAGTTGTGCCGCTTGCTTTGGACCCATGCGTCGCGTAAGAACCTGCCGTAGATCGAAGTCTCGAACGCGGGACTGAATTGCCTTGTATGAGGGAGGCGTCGCGCCGGCCTTGTAACACGCCTGCTGAACTTCTCGATGCAGGCTTGCCAGCGATGGTTTTTCTCGCCGTAAGTAGAAGTCCTTGATCGCCGTCTCAATGATTTTCTCGAGACTCGGGTTGAGGATTCGGCTGCCGCGTTTGCGCCCGCGTGGTTCGGGCGCAAGAACACTGGTACAAGGTTTCCGACGATAGTTAGCAATCAGGCGGAAAACCATCCTCATGCTCAAGCGAAGTGCCTTTCCCGCCTGTTCAACCTCAGATTCTGTGACGTGGTCGCGGTCGGCCAGAGGAGCAATGATGCGCTGCCGTCGCCGAGCGAGCCTCCAAGCAGCTTTCGGAATCTGGTCCAGCTCGCCTTTCCAGGCCAAAGTAGCTTTCTCCCACTGAACGAATTAAGGAAAAATTGTCCTTATTAAAGCAAAACAACGCCGACGCCGGTAGAAGAGAAGTCACGTGGAATCAAGAATGTAAAGTTGCTTTAGGCAGAGGAATTGCAGTTCACGTGCTGAAGTAATTACGGAAAAACTGAACTCAATAAAACAAAATCCCAGGGGTCTCGACGCATGGAAGTCTTTTAGAATCAGCAAGGCCACTGCACTTAATAAGGAAAAACGACAATGGAAGTGCCCGGTAGGCTCCGCGATGCACCCGGCTGTGCAGGTCGGCAACCTGTGCGCTCGCTCAGTGCAATGGCCTGAATGTGCTAACTTGCAGCCGTTCAACGGCTAGGTTCAGCCGTCATTGCGAAGTTATCCACGGGAACCAGCGCAATCCAGAATCCGTATGGACTTCAGGAGGCAACATGGCGAAAGAACTGGGAAGCTTCATTGCGGCCGGCCGTACCGCGGATGTGTACGAGTGGGGTCCGAACTCGGTTCTCAAATTATTCCGCGAAGACGTGGGCCTTGCCGCTATCAAACACGAGCACAGCTCGTCGGTGGCAGTTTACAAAGCTGGCGCACCTGCACCGGAGCCAGGTGAGCTTGTCTCCATGGGCGCGAGATACGGAATCGAGTACGAACGAATCGAGGGTGTTCCTCTCTCACGCGCCGTCGGCTCCGATCAGTCGAAACTTACCTACTACGCTGACCTGATGGCGGATACGCATCTCCGAGTGAACAGCATTGAGAATGTCGAGGGCCTACCCACGCGGCATGCAATCCTCGCGATGAGACTTCGCGACGCGGCTGTCCTTGATGCTGAGGCAAAGAGGTGCGCTCTAAGCCGCCTGCACGAACTTGGCGCTGGAACAAGCCTTTGTCATGGAGATTTCCATCCTGAAAATATCCTCCTGCGGGATAACACGGTGATGGTGCTGGACTGGACTGTCGCAAGTAGCGGAGATGCACTCAGCGATCTGGCACAAACGGTGCTCATTTTGAGCGGTTATGCGGAAGCGGTGCGATCACGCCCGACGGGGGCAGTACTTCATCTGTTCATCCAGCGATACCTGCTTAGGCGCCAAGAATCGAGCCACATTCTTGAGGGCAACTATCGGGATTGGATTCCAGTTCTCGCCGCCGCACGCTTGAGCGATGGAATAGAAGAGCAAAAGGAGTGGCTGGTAGACCAGGCTCGCTCACTCCTGAGCCAAACCACACCTCGAAAAGCCTGATACCTGACGCATAAGCGCCAGTTCGCTCACCGACACCGGATCGTTACCCATCGGTCTTAGTGCTGTATCTGGAGCGCCCAGCACTCAACAGTTCGCAGTTGCGTGGTCTTGAGAGGCGCTTCTGATACAGCACTAACCCACATCATTCATGAAGAGTGGAGTGAAGTGCGGTTGTTCGTATGAGTGATAAGTAGTTGCGACAACGGCGGAATTTCCTTCGATCGGGTTACTGATTCCAAAAGAATTAGCCGG
>JBEKPJ010000170.1:0-2524 GCA_049520935.1 Terriglobales bacterium
CGGTTGGGTCGATTGGTTGAAGAATCCGTCATTTTAGGGCTTGGGGCTTTCCCGATATTTCTAACGGGGTTGGCGGGGCGCGGGGGCGCAGCTCCCGCACTGCCAGGCGCGTTTTGAATTCGTAGATCAAGCGGCCTGTCGGATCGAAGCAAAGAGCTTTGCCCGAGCGCGGTTCAGTTCGGTGGCCGCCTGCAGGTCGGTCTTTGCACGGGCCTGTTGCTCAAGCGTTTCAAGGCTGATCCCTTCGCGCAGAAACGAGGCGGCATTGGGCACCGTGGCGAGCTTCTCGAGCGGGGTCATGACGTCCCTGTGGCGATAGACCTTGCGAGTCCGACCAGGCTTGTCTGGATCGGCGACCTCGGTGGCGAACAGGCACGGACGGTGCAAGTTGAGCATGGGATTGAGGTGCACGCGGTTGAACGCGTTGATGCGTACGGCGTACTCCTGGCCGATGTGGGCGTAGCCAAAGATCTTGCGCACGACGGCGCCGTTTTTGGTCTCGGCCAGAGCGTTGTCGTTGCTGGTACGGGGGCGGCTCTTGGTCAGATCGATGTGCAGCTTGCCCAGCATCTTGGCTACCTGATGGTTGATGTACTCGCTGCCGTTGTCGGCGTGAAATCCGAGGATGTGGAACGGGAACTGGGCGAACATCGCCCGGAGCAATGGCAGCATGAATTCCTCGCTGATGCGCGGGCACGAACCCACGACCTGCCATTGGGTGAGGCAGTCCACGGCGTTGACGTGATAGACGCCCTTGGCGCCATCGAGATCGCCCTGGTGCACGCTGTCGATGCGGATAAAGCCGGGGCGCCCATCGGGAAGCGGAGCCTTGCGCACCCCGATGGCCAGGGCGGTGGGACGGGTCTTGGTGTGTACGACGCGCTCGGCGTTGTAGCGAAAGCTGTGGCGCAGGTTGTACAGGTGCGAGACCGAGATGGTGGCCAGGCGCTCATAGCGGGCGTCGCCGTAGACCCAGAAGGCGCGTCGCAGCAGGTGCGCCGTGCCCGGCCCCGAGAGAGTGCCAAATTGCCGGTCGATCCGGGCCAGCAGCAAGATGTCGGCATCGGTAAAGCGCCGGGCAAAGGCCTGCGCCGGGGCCACGTAGTGCTTGGCCAGGGGCTTGCCGCGCAGCACCTGGGCTACCAGGCGGGTCAGCTGTGCCCGGCTGAAGCCGCAAGTGGCCCGTAGGTACTGCAGCACCCAGCCGCGCTGGGGCCGCTTGAGCTTGTGGTAATCAAAGCGCCACAGCACGCTGTGAATGTGCCGGTAGCGCGCCGCATCCTCTGCCAGCGGCTTGAATTCCACGGCGAGCGTCCCGTCCAGGAAGGCTCGTACCTGATCCAGCGTACGGATCTGCGATTCGTCCATGTCGATCACCATCCATCGATGATCGACCCTCCCCGGCGCACCCTAAACAGGTCGCCAAAACACCCCCTCCAGGCTCATTCCTCGTTGGAATCACGCAAATCGCCCGTCCAGGCTCATTCCTCGTTGGATAAGACTGGGGCTAGCGCGTTATAGCACGTGGTGCTATAGTGGCACCGAAAATCATGAATCGAAAACGCGTATTCAAGACGAAGCAGTTCGCTCGTTGGGCGAAGAAGGTAGTCGATGACTTGCGCCTTTGCGAAGCTGCGCGCGAAATCGAGCTGGGACGCTTTGAGGCGGATTTAGGGGGCGGAATCTGCAAGAAACGGATTGCGCTTCCCGGAAAGGGCAAGAGCGGCTCGACGAGAACGCTTGTCGCAATTCGTCACAAGGAAGCGTTGATTTTTATTGTCGGCAGAGAAAAAAGGCAGCCTGGTGGCGATTTCTCGGACAAGGAAATCGAAGCCGCGAAGTTGGTTGCAAAGCAATTGCATCTTGCGTCGGAAGCGATATTGGATGCAATGAATGCCGACGGGCTCTTGGAGGAAATTTGCAATGGCAAAGATGAAGAAGGTCAATAGCGATCACGTTCTCCGCGATTTGCTAGATACCGCGAAGAATTTTGACGCCTACGGTTTGGTTTCAAAGACGGATATGGCTCGGATTAAAGTACTCTGTGAAGAGCCACCTGCGTATTCGCCGAAGCGGGTAGTCGCTATCAGGACGAAGACCGTCAAAGCGAGTCAGGCTGTATTTGCCTCGCTGCTTAACGTGAGCGTATCGACGGTTCAGAAATGGGAGTCACCGACCGCGGAGAAACATCCTAGCGGAGCAGCCGCCAAACTGCTTCAGTTGATTGAGGCGAAGGGCGTTGAAGTACTGATTCCTTGAGGTTGCCAGCATTTTGAATCCACGTACGTTGGATTGGTCAGCGCGGCTAGCACCCGACCCATGCACTTCGTGTATGGGTCATTTTATGTTTGGGTCCACGTTGTGCGAAAACGAGGTGCTTGCGGAATGACCGCTTGCAGCCAATTGGTTTGTCGGTATCGGCCGCCTTGCATGCCGGCTTGGGGTCGTGAAGGAAAAAATGGTGTCGGATTGCGGCGATTCTTGCAATAGCCGCTGACCTCCACATTGCCGACATGCCCGTCAG
>JBEKPJ010000171.1:0-3539 GCA_049520935.1 Terriglobales bacterium
CCACAATCATTGCCACTGGGCGCACAATTATTGCCACTGGGCTCACAATGATTGCACGGCGCCCACGTTGATTGCACGGGAAGGCGCGGGTGGCGGGCAAGGAAACGACCGGTTTGCTGCCCGCTGACGGACCACTCCAAATATGGCTTGGCAGCCCCCGATATCGGGCATAAAACTCAGTAAAACTATCTATGGCCAAAATCGTCTTTTCTGCACGGGTTCCCTGACCATCGAGAGGCGGCATGCTGATCGGCTACGCGCGGGTCTCGACCGATGATCAGAACCTCGACATGCAGCGTGATGCGCTGCGCCTAGCCGGCTGCGAGAAGATTTACGAGGATCGGATGAGCGGCGCGAAAGCGGCGCGTCCTGGGCTCGCTCTGGCGTTGGAGGTGGCGCGCGCGGGCGACGTGCTGACGGTCTGGCGCCTCGATCGGCTGGGCCGATCGCTGCACGATCTGATTTTGCTTGGCCGGAAGCTCGACGAGTTGGGCATCGGGTTGATGAGCGTTCAGGAGAAGATCGACACCAGCTCCAGCGGCGGGAGGCTGGTGTTCCATATGTTCGGCGCCCTGGCCGAGTTTGAGCGCAATTTAGTCCGCGAACGCACCCAGGCCGGACTGAACGCAGCCCGTGCGCGTGGGCGCAAGGGCGGTCGTCCGAAAGTTCTCGAGCCCGCCAAACGTCAGCTTGTGGTCCAGCTCTACGCCGAAAAGAGACACACGATCAGCGAGATATGTCGGATGATGGGGATCTCGAAACCGACGCTTTACAACTACGTCGCGGAAGCCAGCGTGTGACATGCGGCGGCGGCGCCCCTCAGACGAGACGTTGGTGACGCTGCGCGGGAAACTGGAAGATTTGCCGCTGCGCTCACCAGAACGGCTGCGCCTGCTGCAAGACTGCGCCGAACTCCATAATGTGTCGGTCGCCACGGTCTACCGAGCGTTGCGCGAGCAATTCCGCCCACGGTCATTGCATCGGCGCGATCGTGGGCGCCCGCGCAAACTGTCGCAGCGGGAGATGGAACGTTTCTGTGAACTGATCGCGGCAATGAAGCTGCGCACCACGAACCTGAAGAGCCGGCATCTTTCCACTGGCCGCGCCATCGAGTTGCTGGTCGAGCATGGGATCGACACCCCGGATGGCTTGGTCAGGGCTTCGCCTGGCTTGCTCTCCAGGACCACGGTGAATCGATATTTGCGGAGCTGGGGATTGGACGATGACCGCATGACACGGCCGCCGCCGGCGGTGCGGTTTCAGGCCGAGCACGCCAATGAGTGCTGGCAATTTGACCTCTCGCCTTCTGATTTAAAGCAAGTGCCGGCGCCACTCTGGATCGAGACAGAACGCGGAGCGCCCACCCTGATGCTATTCAGCATCGTCGATGACCGCAGTGGCGTCGCCTATCAGGAATATCGTTGCGTTTATGGCGAGGACGTCGCTTCGTCACTGCGTTTCCTGTTCAACGCGATGGCTCCTAAAGATGAGCCAGGCCTGGTTCTCCAGGGCATCCCGGCGATGCTCTATCTGGACAATGGCCCGGTCTCGAAGTCCGGCACGTTCCGTCGGGTGATGGCGCAACTGGGGATCGCCGTGCAAACCCACATGCCGCGCGGTTCGGACGGGCGACGCGTCACGGCTCGATCGAAGGGCAAGGTTGAGCGACCATTCCGAACGATCAAGGAAGCCCACGAGACGCTTTATCATTTCCACACGCCGCAAAACGAAGCCGAGGCCAATTTGTGGCTACGAAATTACCTGGTCCGCTACAACGCGCAGCCGCATCGGTCGGAGCCGCGCTCGCGAGCCGAGGACTGGTTGTCCAGTCTGCCGGAAACTGGGATGCGGGCGATGTGCGCCTGGGACCGGTTCCGCACCTTCGCGCGCGAACCCGAGCGACGGCGCGTCGGCATCGATGCTCGGGTCCAAGTGGACAGCGTCAGCTACGAAGTCGATCCGTCGCTGGCCGGCGAGATTGTGACGCTCTGGTGGGGGTTGTTCGACCAGGAACTGTTCGTCGAGCACGAGGACCAAAGGTTTGGCCCTTTTGGACCGATCGACGGGCCGATCCCGCTGCACAAATATCGCAGTTTTCCCAAATCCACCGTCGATGAACGTCTTGACCGGATAGCGGCGCTGGCCAGCAAACTGGGTTTGCCGCGCGCAGCGCTGGATGGAGCGTCGTCGACCCCGGCTTTGTCTGTCGCCATTCCAGCCGCGATACCGTTCAACGACCCGGACCCATTCCAGGATTTGCGCTTCCCAAACACTTTGGCGGCCAAGCTCGCAATCGCGGATTATCTCGGACGCCCCCTGGCGACGCTGGCCGCCGAGGATCTTGGCTACATTGATGCGCTGCTCAAGGAGACGCTGGAGCGGCGCACCATCATCACCTGCGTGCGAGGTTATTTCCGCGACCGTGCGCTCCGGCGGCAGGGAGAGGACGGCGAACATGCGCACTGAGGTGATGGACTTTTATGGTCTGACGCGATCGCCGCGCGCCGTCGGCTATTACCAACTGCTGCAGGACATCAAGCAAGCAGTCTACGATGGTGACCTCGTCGCGCTTTGCGGCGTGGTCGGCGCCGGCAAGACGGTGACACTGCGTCGGCTGCAAGACATGTTGTCCCGCGAAAATCGGGTCATCGTTTCGAAGTCGATTTCGGTCGAGAAGAGCCGGGTTACCCTGGGAACACTGATCACGGCGCTGTTCTGCGACCTGTCTCTCGACAAGGAGCCGAAAATTCCCAAACAGGGCGAGTTGCGCGAGCGAGAACTGCGCAACTTGGTGCGCAAACGGAAAAAGCCAATCGTGCTGATGGTCGACGAAGCCCATGATTTGCACCACCACACGCTCACTGGCCTGAAGCGTCTGATCGAAATGGTGGCCGATGGCGACGGCAAGCTTTCTGTATTGCTGGCGGGTCATCCCAAGCTGCGCCGCGATCTGCGCAACCCGACGATGGAAGAAATCGGTTATCGCACCGCGGTTTTCTCGCTGGATGGCGTCACCGGCAGTCAGCGTGAATACATCGACTGGATGCTCACCACCTGCGCGGCCGACAAGGTGAAGGTCGACGACATTCTCGATCCAGCGGCAGTGGACCTGTTGGCTTTGCGACTGCGCACGCCATTGCAGATCGAGCAGCACCTGACGCTCGCGTTGGAAACGGGATACCAGGCCAATGAAAAGCCGGTCGGCGAAGCGATCGTGGACTCCGTGCTGTCCAAGCAAATCGACGACCTGGAGCCGACGCTGACCCGACACGGATACACGACCAAGGTATTGACCGAGATGCTGGGCACGAAACCCAGTGAGATAAAGGCGCTGTTCCAGCAAACGCTGGAGGCCGATCGCGCACGCGAATTGAAAGAGAAAATGCTTGCCGCAGGACTGCCGGTGTGACAGCCGATGGGCAGCAAACCGGTCGTTTCCTTGCCCGCCACCCGCGCCTTCCCGTGCAATCAACGTGGGCGCCGTGCAATCATTGTGAGCCCAGTGGCAATAATTGTGCGCCCAGTGGCAATGATTGTGG
>JBEKPJ010000172.1:0-2515 GCA_049520935.1 Terriglobales bacterium
CCCGCGAGTGATGACGATCTACCAATTCTTGTCGGGGATGGTGCTGGCCCTGTATGTGGGCTTTTCCCGCCTGAATCACTTGCGCTTTGTGGCGCACGACGCGATGCTCACCGGGATTCTGAAGGTGTTGGAGCTGCCGCCGCAGTGTACCTTCTGGCGCTTTCTGGCGTCGTTGCATCTGGGGGTAGCGCGGCAACTGCTGCAGGTGCAGCCGAGGATGCGAGAACGGGTATGGGAGGCGGCCAACGTGCGGCTGACCTCCATCACCTTGGACACCGATACCACCGTGCACACGCTCTATGGCCGACAGATGGGCGGCCGGAAAAGTTACAACCCGAGGAACAAGGGCAAAAAGAGTTATCAGCCGATGCTTACCTTTCTGGCGGAAACCCGAGAATACCTCTGGGGCGAGCTGCGCAATGGCGATCGGCCGACGGGCCAGCAGATCGCGCGTCATCTGGAGAGTGTTTTCGCGGCTCTCCCGCCGTGCGTCGTAAAGATCTTCGCCCGGGCGGATGCTGGGTTTTAAACATGCAGCGTCCCATCGACCTGCTGGTGTGGTTCTACAATCAGCGCGCCGGGGCCGAGAATCTGATCCAGGAAGCCAACAACGATGCCGGCTTGGCGGCCCATCCTTCCGGACGCTGGGCCACCAACTGCGTCCACTTTCAGCTGGCCATGCTGGCCTACAACTTCAACTGCTGGCTGCTGCTGTTCCAGCGAGAGGAAACGGCGAAGCTGGCCGAACTCAAGCACACGACCTTGGCGATTGCTCGTTTGCGCTTTCTGTTTCTGGCCGCGAAGCTGTGGCGACACGCCGGACGCGTTGGTGTCAGCTACAGCGATCAGTATGTGGAACGCGGATTGTTTCAGAGACTCATGGATCGCTTGCGCCGCATCGCTCCGAGCCAGGAGAGCTTTCCGCCGGTGCTCGTCATTCCCTTACGATCGTGAACCGTGCATAAGTTTCTATGCACTCGCTACGCAGTATCAACAACAACTTAGACGGACCGGACAGAGCACTCGGAGAGAAGCACGAATCAGTTTCCGATCAATACACCACGCGGCAATAAACGATGAGAACCGAAATCCGCTCTGCTGATACAAGAGTGGCGTCTGGAAGCTGCCATCCCCATTACCTAGCAGCACGATTCTCGGCCAGTTCGGGAGCTTTCAAGAGGAGCGGGCACCATCTGCCGCAGCAACGGTCAATGAAATGGGGATGGCAAGTCGGACCCGGGTTTTGCCGGGGACTTGATTGGGATTCTCCTTACAGTGCGTCATGCTCTGCTCCTAAGACCGGGCACTTCCGCCAGCCGTAGCGCCGCGTCCTGATCCCGACGGAGTCAGATTAACCATTTCTGATGTGCGGCGAAGAAAACTCCGAAGTGGGCGTTACCCCTGATACTTTTCCTATCGAAAAATGATCTGGACTATTTTTCGATATTCGCGATAATGGTTCTTGACGCAAGATTAGACGGCAAGAGAAGAGTCGCATTTCCTCCCCCGGCGACCGCTACCTCCGCAGAGTCCAGCCCACGAGCCGACCGCTGCTAGAGGTATGCCCTCGCAGCGAAATTCAGGCTTTACGCCACGATGTAGTTCCGTGGTCGAAGCCCGGTAGCGGTGATCCGAAGGAGCCGAGGATGAAGGTTTATATCAAAATCGCTTGCGTTCTATGCATTGGGGCACTGTGGCGGACGACAGCGAGCCTGGTGTTCTGCTATTTGTTCTGGATCACGACGCTGGCGTGGATCGTCCGCTACATCGTTGGTGCCAAGGTAACAGGCGGACTCGTGGTTTTGCTGGGAGTCACGTGCAATGCCCTCGTTACATTGTTGAATCGAGGCGTTATGCCGTCGGTTGGAATTTCCCCGACATTCCAGCCAATGGCACCGATTTGGAATGTTAGCGGCAAAGGGCAATGGCTGATGCTTGCAGATCAAGCGGCGTTGTACCGCTTCAGTATCGGAGATATCTTTCTGATCGCAGGTTTCTTGATGTTTCTGATGGGGCTAGCGTGGCGTGCCCATCTGACTACCCACCAAGAACGCAGCCGCGTTGAACATCCCGATTGACGCTGCGTGTTGAAAATGGACGCGATGATGATCCGTGTTCACGGTGTGTGGGATTTCCGCTCCAGTTTTGCTTCGCCTTCCTCTTCGTGGTTCATACTCCCCACAGTCAGTGAGCAACCGTCGGGAGGCCGAGAAGACCTGATGCTTACGTCCCGAGCAGGTTTGCGGCTGGGGCGTTGCAGGGAAAATGAGTATTTCAGCCTTCGCGGTCACTACTCTCTCTCCAAGAATTTGGCCAATAACCCCTTTCGAATCAATCTGGACCTTGCCCCAGTTCTTGGTACCAGTGACCACGGCAATGGGCGCGGTCAACTGCTCTCCAGAAACTTAATCCGCCGCAGCTGAAGGAGCCATTAACTGGAAGCCGAGTTGGGCTGCTTTCTTGCGTAGAGATTGGATCTGTTGGTTGCGATACCGCCGTTCGTAGTTCTCTGCTC
>JBEKPJ010000173.1:0-2513 GCA_049520935.1 Terriglobales bacterium
CGAGCTGCTTTCAAAACCCGCAAGATGGGCAAAACTTAGCAAACCAGATGGTAAAAATGATGCCTTCTATAGGGACCTTGGTTGGTTCTTATTGCTCAGATATAGAATTGCATAGACCCGTAAAATCGAGAATGGATGAATGCGTTGAAGCAGGTGTCGCCGGGTCAAAGTCGTGTCCCTAATGCATGGTTCGACGAGTGAGAGAATGTCGCCCATTGGCACTAAGCGGCTGCGCCCCTTCTGCCGTCGCGGCAGCTATTGGCCCAGGCTGTGTGAAAAGTCGCTCCGCTGCTATGATTCTTTCGTTGAATCGGTGGTCGGGGGCGACGGATGTCAGGCTTTGTGGAAGGGATTGACCGGAGCCAAGGCACATTTTTCCCCGCCACACTTGACGACTACGTGGGCGAGGACAATCCGGTTCGTGCGGTTGATGCTTTTGTTGAAAGTCTCGATCTTGGCGAGCTTGGCTTTGGTCGGGTTACGCCGCTGGAACAAGGGCGGCCCGGTTATGATCCGGCGACGCTGCTCAAGATATACATTTATGGCTATCTCAATCGGATTCCGTCGAGCCGCCGGCTTGAGCGCGAGTGCCAGCGCAATATCGAGCTGATCTGGCTGACGGGGCAACTGGCACCGGACTTCAAGACCATTGCAGATTTCCGCAAGGACAACGGCAAGGCCATTCGTGAGGTCTGCCGTAGCTTCGTGGCGCTGTGTCGCGAGCTTGATTTGCTGAGCGAGCCGAGCGTCGCCATCGATGGTTCCAAATTCAAGGCTGTCAATGCGCGCGATAAGAACTTCACCGAGGCCAAGATGAAGCGGCGTCTTGAGCGGATTGACGAGAGCATCGCGCTCTACATAGCGCAATTGGAGACTGCCGACCGCCGTAGTGACGCGGTGCCCGAGGCAAGGATTGTGCGGTTCAAGGACAAGATCGTGAAACTGAGGGCGGAGATCACGCGGCTCAGTGCGATCAATGCCGAGATGATGAAGAGCGAGAACAAGCAAATCTCGCTGACCGATCCCGATGCGCGTTCGATGGCAACGAGCGGCAAGGACACTGGGATCGTCGGCTACAACGTGCAAGCCGCAGTCGATACCAAGAACCATCTCATTGTGGCCCACGAGGTGACGAATATCGGTACGGACCGCCATCAACTATCGAATGTTGCGGAGCAGGCACGAACCGAGATGGGCATTGAGACTCTCGAAGTCGTGGCGGACCGCGGCTATTACGATGGCGAGGAAATTAAGGCTTGCGAGGACGCCGGCATCACGGTGACGTTGCCGAAGCCAATGACCTCGGGTGCCAAGGCTGCTGGTCGCTTCGGCAAACAGGACTTCGTCTACATCGCCACTGACGATGTTTATCGGTGTCCTGCCGGCGAGCGGCTGACCTATCGCTATCAGAGCGTGGAGGATGGCAAGACGATCCGGCGATACTCGACTGGCCTTTGCAAAACCTGCGCACTGAAAGCGCAGTGCGCGAAAGGACCCGACCGCCGCATCTCACGCTGGGAGTACGAGGCCGTTCTGGAGAAAGTTCAGGATCGGCTTGACCACAACCCCAATGCAATGGGTGTCCGCCGCCGGACAGCGGAGCATCCGTTCGGCACGATCAAGTGTTGGATGGGAGCAACGCACTTTCTCACGAAACGGCTGCCGAAAGTGGCAACCGAAATGGCGCTCAATGTGCTCGCCTACAACATGAAGCGCGTGATGGCGATCATCGGTGTGGCCGGGCTGCTGGAAGCCTTGGCGGTCTAAGCCCAGGGATATTGCGCATTCAAACCAATGCCAGCAGATGCTCCCAGGCGGCATCTGGCCGGTCAGGGATCGATTCTGCGCAGATTGGCGTTCCGTGATCGCAAAACCGACATCGCACCAATAGTCCCGCCGATACAAAGCCCTTTTCACACAGCCTGGGCCCTTAGCGGACACGCCGGCGTATGGCTTTAGCGACGGCTTTCGGGGATAGAGCGGACACTGACTGACCACCGCTCCGACCACGGTTTATGAGCGCACGCCCTGATATTTACTCGGCCGCGACCGCGTGCACCGGCTTGGCTTCGGCCGCCTCGATGGGGCCGCCTTCGCCGCCGAACAGCCAGGTCTGCAGACGGTCGAGATAGAGATAGACGACCGGCGTCGTGTAGAGCGTCAGCACTTGGCTCAGCGCCAAGCCGCCAACCATGGCGTAGCCGAGCGGCTGGCGCATCTCCGAGCCGGCGCCATTGCCGATCGCCAGCGGAATGCCTGCCAGCATCGCCGCCGCGGTGGTCATCAGGATCGGCCTGAAACGCAACAGGCAGGCCTCGCGAATCGCCGCGAGCGGCGCCAGGTGATGCTCGCGTTCGGCGGTGATGGCGAAATCGACCAGCATGATGCCGTTTTTCTTGACGATTCCGATCAACAGAATGATGCCGATAAGGCCGATCACCGACAAGTCCATGCCGCCGAGACTGAGCGCCAGAAGTGCGCCGATGCCGGCCGACGGCAGCGTCGATAAGATG
>JBEKPJ010000174.1:0-2796 GCA_049520935.1 Terriglobales bacterium
CGTACGCGGCCAGGACGCGGCGAGTTGAGATCGAGATTGGCGGAGCATTGGTGCGTGTGAGCGCAGATATTTCGGAAGCCGACCTTTGTCGTCTGTTGCGCGCGGTGCGCGAGGCATGATCCCGCCTGGCGCACGGGTGCTGTTGCGAGCGGCGGCCGTGGATTTTCGCAAAGGTCCGGAAGGACTTGTTTCTCTGGTTCGGGACGCCGGAGCCGATCCATTCGACGGCTCATTGTATGTTTTCCGGGCGAAACGAGCTGATAGAATAAAGATCGTCTGGTGGGATGGCTCGGGTCTTTGCATGTTCGCAAAGCGCCTCGAGCGTTCTCATTTTTGCTGGCCCATGGCGGGAAGCCACGAGATCCGTCTGAGTTACGCGCAAGTCATGGCGCTGCTCGATTACCCATAGTGATGCCCCCTCTCCTTAAATTCATCACGCGTAAAATCGACCCGCCGGATTTCTCGCGCGCGGAGCTTCCGAAGGGCCTCGATAGTTCTTGCCGTGTCGGGAAAAAGATCAGTCGCTCAGCGACATTGGCGACCGTGAGAAAGCCTTCAACTTTGGCCCACCGGATACGATGGCCCGCGGTCTTAACCTTGAGGCGCCTACGAATGCCGCCGACGGTGCTGGGCAAAACCTTGTCCGCGCATTTCGGCGAGCGATGTCCCTCGGCGGTGAGTGTTTGAGCGATTGCCTCGTCGTGTTCGCCGGCTTGCGCAAGCTGGATCAGACGAGCCTCCATTTCCTTGAAACGCGGGAGGGCGCGCACATCATTGACAGGCACGGCGACACTGAGTTCGCTGGCGGCGCCGCCACGCCAGACAATGCGCACAAAGACCTGGTCGCGGGCTGTTCGGCGCAAAATAACTTTGTCGATCAGGCAGCGCAATAAAGCTTTGCGACGTTCTCGGCTGGTCCGCGGATCCGCCCAGATCTGGGGAAGGGCCTGACCAAGCGCCACGATTTTGGAATGCAAGCGAGGAGCGATGGCGACCGTGTCCTCTCCGGCGGAGCCTTTCGCCAAAGCCTCTTCGGCTCGACGCAATTCCATCAAGCGGGCTTCCCATCGACGCTCAAGCTCATCCGCAACCAGGCGGTTGTCGGGGTCGACGCGATTGAATTGACGTTCAGCGAGCCGGGCTTCAAAGCGAAGGCGTTCAATCTGCTGCTCGCCAGCTCGTCTGAGGGTGGCGTCGGCTTGCTTCTGCGCCTTACGAGCCTGTGTCCATGCATGGATCTCCGCTGGCGCCACCGCGGCTAGAAACGCCGTTGCAACCGCGGCGTCTATGGCGGCGGCGTACATCTTCTGGCATGCGGGCACGTGTTCTTGGCGCTGTCTTTGATTGCATACATACTCGCTTCCGCGCTTATAGCGGACCACCATTTTGCGACCACACTCGCCACACCAGGTGATCCCATGCAGCAGCGCCGCGCCATCGCGCGGAATGCCACGCCCTCTGGTTTTGAGATAATCGGCTCGATTGTCGTCCAACATGGCGCGGATCTTCAGGTAGACCTCCCAGCTAATATATCCAGGATACTTGTCCTTCACCACGATCCGCCAATCGGGAATTGACCTCGGCGTCTTCTGTGGGCGGGCGGTTGTCGCGGTCGGGCATTTCATGCGCTTTCGTCCATAGACAAAGGCGCCGGCATAGGCTGGATTCTTCAAGATCGTCGTCACCGACGCAACGGTTGGGCGCCTCCAGCAGACCTCATGGAAACGATCATGACGCGGGAGCGCCAATTGCCGGTCCACCATAAGCCGCATCACCGCCGCACCCGAGCGAAGTCGAAGAAAGCTAGAGAAAACAAGCTCGACACGCTCCTGAACCTCGCGATTTGGATCCTTGGTCACCCTTCCGCTGGGATCGCGCACGAACCCAGCAGGCAGCATCAGGGCAAGCTCCCCTCGGGCGGCCTTGGCCAGTAGGCCAGATGTCAGGCGACCGCGGATGGTGTGAAGTTCGAGTTCGGAGATAGTGCCTTTGAGGCCGAGTAGGAGACGCCCGTTCGGCGTGCCTGGATCATAGACGCCGTCTCGATCGGCGATGAGGCACGAACGGTGGCCACAAACATCGAGCAACGGATACCAATCAGAGCAATTGCGCGCCAACCTGGTGACGTCGATCGACAAAACCAATCCGATCTCGCCAACGGCGACGCGCCCGACAAGTTCCTTGAAGCCTTCTCGGCGAACAGCCGAGGCGCCGCTGAAGCCGAGATCCGCGTCAATGATGTCCACATCCGTTTCACGCCATCCGAGATCGCAGGCGCGTTGGCGCAAGGCGTACTGCAGTCGAAGACTCTCTTGGTTGTTCACCACCTGATGGGTCGTCGATTGGCGGACATAGACGACCGCCCGACGCTTCAAATGATCCTGAGTGACAAGCTCGCTCATGGCTCAGCTCCCGCAAGACCGCGGCGAGGTCGTCGGCGACCTCCCTACGGAGGGCCGCCGATAGGCTTTCCCAGACCTCTTCAGGCTCGACAGGCACGCGCCCTCGCTCCCTTCGGCCACTACGATCAGATCCTTGACCGCCTCAACGCTGAGCTTCGCTCGAAGCGCGCGGGAAGCAACAGCCGGCTCAAGATCGGTCACGCCAATTGGCAACAACAACGTCAGGCCGAATCGGTAATTTACTCTCACGAGCGACTCGCCGCACGTCACCGTCTGAACCGAAATCAAATTAAAGCGCCGACCGAAGAGTGGGTGCTCCACGTCGACGACCTCGACTTCTTCAGAAAGAGCATCGTCCCGATGAGGATCGGGGGCGCCTCTCGACCCCTTCGCT